>CAVXGG010000008.1:0-358339 GCA_963761295.1 uncultured beta proteobacterium | reverse complement strand
GCCGGGGTCTTGCTGCCGGTCAGCGCGGCCTGCAGGCCGTCGTTGAGCGCCTTGGTCACGCGCTGGTTGTCGTGCGTGGAGAACTCGGCCACCGAGAACGGCAACTGGTCGCGCGCCACCACGGCGGGCGGGAAGTCGGCCGCCGTATTTCTTCAACGCCGGCGTATCGTAGGCCGCCGGCGATGTGGCGACATAGCCGGTCTCCATGCTCCAGCTGGCGGCGCGCTCGGGCTGCGTGACCCACTTGATGAACTTGAACGCGGCCTCCTGCTGCGCCGGCGTCGGCTTCTTGAAGATGTAGAAGTTGCCGCCGCCGGTGGGCGAGCCCTTGCGCTTGTTGCCCGGGATCATGCCGACGCCGAAGTCGAACTTGGCGTTGTTCTTCACGTTGGTCAGGTTGCCGGTGGTGGTGAAGATGATCGCCGCCTTCTTCTCGAAGAAGTCCTTCGGCGTGGTGCCCCACTCGACCACGCCCGGCGGGTGGATGCCGGCCTTGCCGAGGTCGACCCAGTACTGCAGCGCCTCGATCACCTTCGGGTCGTCGAACTTGACCTGCGTGCCGGTCTCGTTGGCCAGGATCGCGCCGTTCGTGGTGGACAGCGTCTGGAACAGCCAGTACGGAAAGCCGCTCGACGGGATCTGCACGCCCCACTGCGAGACGTTGCCGCTTGCATCCTTCTTGGTCAGCTTGGTCGCCGCATCCTTCAGCTCGGCCCAGGTGGCGGGCGGCTTGTTCGGGTCCAGGCCGGCTTCCTTGAACGCTTCCTTGTTCCAGTACATCACGACGGTCGAGCGCTGGAACGGAATGCCCCAGGTCTTGCCGTCGGTCTGGCTGTTGAGCATGAACGCCGGGAAGAAGCTCTTGAGCCAGGCCTTGTCCTCCGGCGTCTTTGCGAAATCGTCGAACGGGATGATCGCGTCCTCATCGATCAGCGTGAACATGTCGGTCGACAGCACCACGGACGTCACCGGCGGCGTGCCGGACTTGTGCGCGGTCAGCGCCTTGACGATCGTCTCCTGATACGTGCCCGCATAGATCGGCGTGACCTTGACGCCGGGGTTCTCGGCCATGAAGCCTTGCGCGAAGCCGTCGATGGTTTTGGCGATCGCGCCGCCGACGGCCACCGGATAGTAGAAGTCGACTTCGACCGGCGTCTGCGCGTGCAGCGGGCCGGCCAACAAGGCGGCACCGGCTGCCAGCGGCAGCGACATGGTGCGCAGGAACGTTCTTTTCTTCATCATCGTCATGGTTGTCTCCACCTTTCTTCGACTTTAAAAATTCAGGAAATCCGCACACCTGCGGCATCGAAGCCGTGGGCATCGTGCGGCTGCCACCGCAGCCCCACCGCATCACCCGGTTGCGCGATGTGTTGGCCGGCGGCGCGCACCAGCAGGGTTTCGGACCCGACCGCGCAACGCAGCACCAGTCGGCCCCCAGATATTCGACACTGCGCACCACGGCCGGGATGCCGTCGCCGCCGGTTGCAAGCTCGATCGATTCCGGCCGCACGCCCAGCGTGGCCGCGGGCATGCCGACCGCGACGTCGCTCCCCGCAATGCAGCCGCCATCCAGCGCCACCAGATTCATCGGCGGCGTGCCGATGAAGCGCGCGGCGAACGTCGTGGCCGGCTGCGCGTAGAGCGTCGCGCGGCGCGCCGGCCTGCTCGACGCGGCCGCGGTTCAGCAGCACGACCTGGTCGGCCATGCTCATCGCCTCGGTCTGGTCGTGCGTGACGTAGACCACCGTCAGGCCCAGCTTGCGCTGCAGCTCGCGCAGCTCGAGCCGCATCTCCTGGCGCAGTTGCGCGTCGAGGTTCGACAGCGGTTCGTCCATCAGGCAGACCTTGGCCTGCGCGACCAGCGCGCGGCCGAGCGCGACGCGTTGCTGCTGGCCGCCCGATAGCTGGCCGGGGCGGCGATCCAGCAGCGTGTCCAGCCCCAGCAGCCCCGCGGTCTCCTGCAGCCGCCTGGCGGTTTCCGCCGCCGGCGTCTTGCGCACCGAGAGGCCGAAGGTGATGTTGTCGGCCACGCTCAGATGCGGAAACAGCGCGTAGTTCTGGAACACCATCGCGATGCCGCGCTGCGCGGGCGGCAGCGCGGTCACGTCGCGTCCGTCGATCCGCACCTGGCCGCTGCTCGCGCCTTCGAGCCCGGCGATGATGCGCAGCGTGGTCGATTTGCCGCAGCCCGATGGCCCCAGCAGCACGCAGAACGTGCCGGCCTCGATCGCCAGGTCGATCCGGTGCAGCGCGACGGCCTCACCCCAGGACTTGCCGACGTTCGACAGCTCGATCGATGACATCTGAGGCGACTCTACCTTTGCCCGTGCGTCACGAAAACATTTCGGTGTCGACTTCCGACTGCGACTGCGCGTTGTAGCGCGCGCCGCACCACGTTGTCCTGATTGATCAGCGCGTCGAGCTGCGCCATGGTTTTCGCATCCAGCCTGACCTGCGCGGCACCGAGGTTCTCTTCGAGGTGGTCGAGCCGCGTGGTGCCGGGGATCGCGATGACGTGTGGCGCCTTGTGCAGCGTCCAGGCCAATGCGAGCTGCCCTGGCGTGCAGCCGACTTCCTGCGCCACCTCGAGGTACGGTGGCAGCAGTTTGAGGTTTTTCGCGTAGTTCTCCGGGTCGAAGCGCGGCATGCCGCGCCGGATGTCGCGCTCGCCGAGTTGCGTCACGTCCTGCAGCCGCCCGGTCAGGAAGCCGCGCGCCAACGGGCTGAACGCGACGAACGCGGCGCCGAGTTCGCTGCACGCGTCCAGCACCGCGATCTCGGGATTGCGCGTCCACAGCGAATATTCGGTCTGCACCGCAGCGATCGGGTGCACCGCCTGCGCCTTGCGCAACGTGTCGGCCGACACCTCGGACAGCCCGATGCTGCGGATCTTGCCCGCGCGCAGCAGATCGCTCAGGGCGCCCACGCTGTCTTCGATCGGCACGCCGCGCAGCTTGTCCCAGCGGTGCAGATAGTAGAGGTCGATCACGTCGGTCTTCAGGCGCCGCAGGCTGTCTTCGCAGGTTGCGCGGATCGTCTTCGGCCGGCCGTCGATCACGCGCGTCATCTTGCCGTCCACGTCGACGCCCTGCATGCCGCATTTGCTGGCCAGCACGAATTGCTGTCGGTGCTCTGGACAGCGCCTGACCCACCAGCGTCTCGCTCGCGCCAAAGCCGTAGAGCGCGGCGGTGTCGAAGAAATCCACACCCGCATCGAGCGCCTGCAGCAGCAGGCGCTGGCCTTGCTCGGGCGGCGGCGGCGCGCCGTATGCGTGGCTCAGGTTCATGCAGCCGAAGCCGATCGCGCCGACCTCGAATGGGCCGACCTTGCGTTTGTCGTTGTTGCCTAATTTCATCGTCGGAATCGCTTGGGTTGCAGGAGATGGTGAGGAATCCGTGAAAACCGGCTTCGTCACGGGACACTGTCGCTCAGAGACGGCTTGCTGCGCCACGCGGTTCGGCGCTGGGTCTTGCACCCCAGTGCCGAGGACGCATCCTACAGTCGAACCGGCAGGTGGCGCGTTTCACCTTTCGATCAGCAAAACGGGAACTGCCGCCAGCGCTTGCGGCATTCCGGGAAGGCCACGGCCCCTTTTTCGCGCGAGTCCGGCATCTTGTTTCTCCACAACTCAACATCGCTGCCGGGCCGATCGACGCGCCGCCGACCCACCGGATGCCCGTCCGTGGTGACAAGTTGATGCCGGAGCCGAACCCAGCCGTACCACAGCCCGCCGACCCGCGCCGCGCCATGGTGGTCGGTACGTTGTGGTCGGGGTTGCCATGCGGTGGACCAACAAGGGGTTGGGGCTGATCAGCATGCCGATGCTGGCCCGCATCCTCAGGCCCCGCGACTACGGCGTGGTGGCGATGGCGATGCTGGTCGTGGGTCTGGCCGAGGTGCTGATCGACTTCGGCGTCAATACCGCCCTGCTGCGCGAGCCGAATGCAAGCCGGGACTTCAGCGATTCGGCCTGGACGCTCGGTGTGATCCAGGGCGTCGTCCTCGGCGTGGTGCTCTATGCGAGCTGGATCGCTGGCTCCCGGGCCCTGGCCGGTCGGCCGGACGGGATCGAGCACCTGGTGTTCGAGCGGCTGGGATTGCGCAGCCCGGCGCAGCATTGACCCATGGCCGCCGGGCGGTGATCTAGGGTTCCACGCGCTGCTGCTGCAATTGCCGCTCGAGCCGGTCGAGCGTGCGGTAGCACGGCAGCACCTGCGCGACGCTGGCGTTGGGCTCGCGCGCCTTCGCGGATCGCAGCGAAGAACTCGCGGTCCTGCAGCTCGATGCCGTTCATCGAGACCGCCACCCTGCTCACGTCGATCTGCTCTTCCTTGCCCGTGTACAGCTCGTCGTAGCGCGCCAGATACGTCGCGCTGTCGCCGATGTAGCGGAAGTACGTGCCCAGCGGCCCGTCGTTGTTGAACGACAGCGACAAGCTCAGCATCGGCTCCGGTGCTGCTCCTGGCCTGGATCGACATGTCCATCGCAATGCCCAGGCCCGGGTGGATCGGCCCCTGCACGACGTTCGCCTGCACGATCTCGCCGCCCGTCTGATACGCAAACAGGTCCACCGTGTGCGCCGCGTGGTGCCACAGCAGGTGATCGGTCCAGCTGCGCGGCTGGCCCAGGGCGTTCGTGTTGCTGCGCCGAAAGAAGTAGGTCTGCACGTCCATCTGCAGCACGCTGAACGCGCCGGCCGCGATCTGGCCGTGCACGTACTGATGGCTCGGGTTGAAGCGGCGCGTGTGGCCGACCATTGCGACCTTGCCTGCCTGCTGCTGCGCGGCCAGCACGCTTTGCGCATCGGCCAGGCTGTCGGCCAGCGGGATCTCCACCTGCACGTGCTTGCCGGCTCGCAGGCACGCAATCGCTTGTGCCGCGTGCATCTGCGTGGGCGTGCACAGGATCACCGCATCGAGCTCGCGCATCGCCAGGCTGTCGGCGAGCTCGGTCGTGACGTGCTCGACGCCGAACCGGGCCGCCACCTCCCGGGTCTTGTCCAGCTCGCGGCCGACCAGCGAGACGACCTCGACGCCGTCGATATGCCGGATGCCCTCCAGGTGCTTGACGCCGAACGCGCCCGCTCCGGCCAGGGCGACCTTGAGGTTCTTGCTGCTGCTCATTTCAGCGTTTTCCAGAATCAGATGGCCCACCGCCGTGTTCGACGCAGGCACGTGATAGAAGCGGTGCGCGACGTTCGGCGCTGCGCCGCCCGCCACGTCGGCCATGGCGCCGCGTGCGATCAGCCACATCACGAGCTCGATGCCTTCGGACCCGGCTTCACGCACGTAGTCGATATGCGGCATCGCAGCCTGCGCGGCCGGGTCTTCGATCAGTTTGTCGAGAAAGGCGTTGTCGAATTCCCTGTTGATGAGGCCTGCGCGCGCGCCCTGCAACTGATGGCTCATGCCGCCGGTGCCCCAGATCTGGACGTTCAGGTCCTGATCGAACGATTCGACCGCCTTGCGGATCGCCTTGCCGAGCTGGAAGCACCGGTTGCCCGACGGCACCGGGTACTGCACCACGTTGACGACGATCGGGATCACCGGCGCCGGCCACGCATCGGGCTGGCCGCACAGCAGCGACAACGGCACCGTCAGGCCGTGATCGACGTCCATCTTGTTCACGATGGTCAGGTCGAAGTCGTCCTGGATCACCGACTGCGCGATGTGCGCGGCGAGTTCGGGCTGGCCGATCACGTCGGGCACCGGGCGCGGCCCCCAGCCTTCGTCGGCCGGCGCATAGCGGTCCGCGCAACCGATCGCAAAGGTCGGGATCATGTCGAGGCTGAACGCGCTCGCGTGGTCGTTGTAGACCAGGATGATCGCGTCCGGGCGATGGCTCTTGAGCCACTGCCGGGAGAATTCGTAGCCGTCGAACAGCGGCTGCCAATACGGCTCGGCGGTCTTGCCCAGGTCCATCGTCGCGCCGATCGCGGGCACGTGCGAGGTGTAGACCGATGCGGTGATGCGGGCCATGTCAGGCTGCTCCTTTGTTTTTCGCAGTGCCGCCCTGCGGCTGCCGGTGCGCCTGAGCGTCGCCGTCTTCGCCCACCACGCGGTTGCCTTCAACCGAGCGGCCGCCGCCGACCATCATCGCGCGGTACTCGTCCTCGCTCATGCCGGTCATGCTGCCGGCCATCTGCTGAAACGATTTGCCGTCGGTCGCGCCGATCTTGGCGAGGAAGTAGATGTTGCCGCCGAGCGCGATGCAGCGGTTCAGGTCGCGCGCGAGCACGGCCTGTTTCTGGTCCTCGGACATGCCCCACTCGATCGAGATAAAGCCGCTCGTCCGCCTTGAACTTCGCACGGTTGTCGGCCTTCATCAGCGACATGCAGAACTGGTTCAGGTGATAGCCCAGGCGCGATTGCTCGGCATCGAAGATCGTCGTGCCGGGCACGTCGAGATAAGGTTTGTCGAGAGCCATCTCATGCACTCCAGTAAAGGCGTGTGGGGTTGTCGACCAGCAGCTTGCGCTGCAGTTCGGGCGTGGTGGCTATTCGAGGGATGAAGTCGACCAGCAGGCCGTCATCGGGCATGTGGTCTTTCAGGTTCGGGTGCGGCCAGTCGGTGCCCCAGAGCACACGGTCCGGAAACGTGTCGACGATGCGTTTCGCGAACGGCACCACGTCGCGGTAGGCGCTTTGTTCGCCGTTCAGCGCCTTCGGGCCGGTAACGCTCAGGCGCTCCGGGCAGCTGACCTTGCTCCAGACGTTGTCGTGCTCGCGCATGAACTTCACGAACAGCTCGAACTCGGGGCCATCGACCGGCTTCGTCACGTCGGGCCGGCCCATGTGATCGACCACGACGGTGGTCGGCAGACCCGTGAAGAAGCCCCACAGCTCGGGCAGATCGACCGCCTCGAAGTAGATCACCACGTGCCAGCCGAGCGGCTTGATGCGGCCCGCGATTTCCATCAGCTCGTCCTTCGGCGTGAAGTCCACGAGCCGCCGGACGAAGTTGAAGCGCACGCCGCGCACGCCCGCTTCGTGCATGTCCTGCAGCTCGGCATCGCTCACGGACCGCCGCACGGTCGCAACCCCACGCGCCTTGCCTTGCGCGGCCCGGCACGCATCGACCATCGCGGCGTTGTCCGCACCGTGGCAGGTGGCCTGGACGATCACGTTCTTGTCGAAGCCGAGGTGGTCGCGCAGCGCAAACAACTGTTGCCTGCTCGCGTCGCAAGGGGTGTATTTGCGTTCGGGTGCGAACGGGAACTGCGTGCCGGGGCCGAACACATGGCAGTGCGCATCGACTGAGCCGGGCGGCAGTTGGAACGTCGGCTTGGCCGGCCCCGCGAACCAGTCGAGCCAGCCGGGGGTCTTGACGAACTCGGTCATGAACGCTGCCCCTTCAGTCGATATAGCGAAGGCCGGCTTTTTCGAGCGGCTCGCGCATCTTGTACATGTCCAGCCCCAGCACGCCGGCGGCGAGCTGGGCGCGTTTGTCCGCTTCGTTGGCTTCGCGCGCCCTGGCCGCTTCCAGCGTTGTTTGCACCAGAGCAATCGGCACCACCACCACGCCGTCGTCGTCCGCCACCACCACATCCCCCGGCGTCACGAAAGCCCCGGCGCAGACCACCGGGATGTTGACCGAGCCGAGCGTGGCCTTCACCGTGCCTTTGGAGCTGATCGCGCGGCTCCAGACCGGAAAGCCCATCTCCTGCAGCGTCTTCACGTCGCGGCAGCCACCGTCGATCACGAGACCGCGCGCACCACGCGCCTGAAACGACGTGGCCAGCAGGTCGCCGAAGAAGCCGTCCGTGTTGTCCGCGGTGCAGGCGGCAATCACGATGTCGCCGGGCTGGATCTGCTCGGCGGCGACGTGCAGCATCCAGTTGTCACCGGGCTGCAGCAGCACGGTGACCGCGGTGCCGCCAGCCTGTGCGCCAGACCAGACGGGCCGCATGTAAGTCTTCATGAGGCCGACCCGACCCATGGCTTCGTGCACCGTGGCCGAGCCGAGCCGGCCGAGCGCCTCAGCGGCTGCGCTGTCGGCGCGTTGGATCTGGCGATAAACGACACCGAGTTCGAACATGGTCATTGCCCCTTGTCTTTGAGCTGTGCATCCAGCCGTGGAAATACGCGCCGCGCGTTGCCTTGATAGATCAGATCGCGCTCGTCGGCGCTCAACAGTTTGCTGCTTTCTATGTAGCGCTTCGTGTCGTCGTAGTAGTTGCCGGTTTCCGGATCGATGCCGCGCACCGCACCGATCATCTCGGACGCGAACAGCACGTTTTTCACCGGAATCACGGTGTTCAGCAGATCGATGCCGGGCTGGTGATAGACGCAGGTGTCGAAGTAAATGTTGTTCAGCAGATGCTCGGACAACAGCGGCTTTTTCATCTCCTGCGCGAGGCCGCGAAACCGCCCCCAGTGATAGGGCACCGCGCCGCCGCCGTGCGGGATGATGAAGCGCAACTGCGGAAAATCCTTGAACAGGTCGGACGTCAGGCATTGCATGAACGCGGTCGTGTCGGCGTTCAGGTAATGCGCGCCGGTCGTATGAAACGCCGGATTGCAGCTGGTGCTCACATGGACCATCGCAGGCACGTCGTGCTCGATCATTTTTTCGTAGATCGGCCACCAATGGCGGTCCGACAACGGTGGTGATGTCCAGTGGCCGCCCGACGGATCGGGGTTCAGGTTGATGCCGACGTTGCCGTAGTCGTTGATGCACTTCTCCATCTCGGGAATGCAGGTCCTCGGATCGACACCCGGCGACTGCGGCAGCATCGCGACCGGCACGAAGTGGTCGGGAAACAGCGTGGACACCCGAAAGCACAGCTCGTTGCAGATCGCCGCCCAGGTGCTTGATACCTCGAAGCCGCCGATGTGGTGTGCCATGAAGCTCGCACGCGGTGAGAACAACGTGAGGTCGCTGCCGCGCTCCGTCATCAGCCGCAACTGGTTCGTCTCGATCGACTCGCGCAGTTCGTCGTCGCTGATCCTGAGCTCGGACGCTTTCGGCATCTGCGCCTTGTCCTGGATGCCCGCGATCTGCCGGTTGCGCCAGGTCTCGAGCGCTTTCGGTGCGGTGGTGTAGTGGCCGTGACAGTCGATGATCATGATGGAAATCTTTCAGTTCTCGTGTGTTGTCTGCATGTCGGGTGGCTGCGTTGATCGCAAGCGAATGCAACGCCCGCGTCAGGCCGCGAAATCGAACGGCAGCCCGACGTAGTTCTCTGCGATCGTGGTCGCCGCTGCGCGCGAATTCACCAGGTATTTCAACTCGGCGAGTTGCAGCTTCTGCCCGATCGCACCGGTTTCCGGAAACTTGTGCATCAGCCCGGTGAACCACCAGGAAAACCGCTCGGCCTTCCAGATGCGGTTCAGGCAGCGCTCCGAGTAGCGGTCGATGCCCTGATCACTCTGCTCCCGATAGTGCTCGATCAGCGCGTGCGACAGGAAGCGCACATCGGACGCCGCCAGGTTCAGCCCCTTGGCGCCCGTCGGCGGCACGATGTGCGCGGCGTCGCCGGCCAGAAAAAGCCGGCCGAAGCGCATCGGCTCGGCGACGAAGCTGCGCAGCGGGGCGATGCTTTTTTCGATCGACGGGCCGGTCACGAGTTGTTCCGCGGCCGCCGGGTCGAGACGGCGGCGCAACTCGTCCCAGAACCTGCCGTCGCTCCAATCTTCGATCCGGTCCTTCAGCGAACATTGCACGTAGTAGCGCGTGCGCGTGGGCGAGCGCATCGAGCACAGCGCGAAGCCGCGTGCGTGGTTCGAATAGATCAGTTCGTGCGAGACCGGCGGCGTGTCGGCCAGCACGCCGAGCCAGCCGAACGGGTAGACCTTCTCATAGACCGACAACGCGCTCGGCGGCACGCTCGCGCGGCTGACCCCGTGGTAGCCGTCGCAGCCCGCGATGAAGTCGCAGCGGATCTCGTGCGGCGTGCCGTCCTGCGCGGTGTAGGTCACGCGCGGTGATGTACCGGCATCGAAGTCGTGCAGCGCCACGTCGCCCGCCAGGTACACCGTCATCGCCGCGCCGTCTTGCCGCGCGTCCATCAAGTCACGCGTGACTTCGGTCTGACCGTACACCACGACCTGCTTGCCGCCGGTCAACCCGTGCATGTCGATGCGGTGCCGCGCGCCGTCGAAGCACAGCTCAAAGCCTTCGTGTGGCATGCCCTCGGCCTGCATGCGTGCGCCGACCCCGGCCTCCTCCAGCAGGTCGCAGGTGGTCTGCTCCAGCACGCCGGCGCGGATGCGGCCCAGCACGTAGTCGCCGCTCTGGCGCTCGAGCACGATGTTGTCGATGCCCGCGCGGCCGAGAAGCTGCCCGAGCAACAGTCCCGCGGGACCCGCGCCGATGATGGCGACCTGGGTGCGGTGCATGGTCATCTTCGAGTCTCCTGAAATGGGCTGGCGTGGTTCGCCGCTGCGCAGCGCGCCGAACCGCCGCGGCGGCCCCGACTGCGCATCGGCGGACATATTCTGACGCTCGCACGATTGTGCGAACGTACGCGGCGGCGCGACAGCGGGTTGCGCGGCTAGCAGCTATAAGCTGTTGCAATAACTGGGCTGTCCGCTCCGGCGGCCGCACCGCTTCCGGATGGATCTCAAGCAACTCGAATATTTCGTGCGCGTGGCCGAACTCGGCAGCTTCACGCGGGCCGCGCTCGCGCTCGACGTCGCGCAGCCCGCGCTGTCGCGCCAGGTGCGGCTGCTCGAAGTCGAGCTGCGTCAGAGTCTGCTGACCCGCAATGGCCGCGGCGCGGTGCCGACCGAGGCCGGACAGCTGTTGCTCGCGCATGGCCGCGGCATCCTGCACCAGGTGCAGCGCGCGCAGGAAGAGCTGGCCCAGGCACGCGGCGCGCTGGCGGGCCGTGTCGCGGTCGGGCTGCCGACCAGCGTGGCCAAGGTGCTCACGGTGCCGCTCACGCGCGCGTTTCAGCGCGCGCTGCCGCAAGCGACGCTGTCGATCAGCGAGGGCTTGTCGATTGCGCTGGCAAGCGATCTGCGTTGCGGACGGCTCGACATCGCGCTGATGCACAACGCGGCGGCGTCGAGCGAGCTCGAACTCGCGCCGCTGATGCAGGAGCAGCTGTTTTTGGTGCGGCGCGGCGCGGCGGCGGCCACCCGGCCCGCTGCGATGCCGCTGGACCTGCTGGCCGCCACCCCACTGGTGATCCCGAGCCGGCCGAACGCCCTCCGGATGCTGGTCGAAGGCACGCTGGCCGGCATCGGCCGACGCGCCGAGATCGCGCTCGAGATCGACGGCGTCGCCGCCATCCTCGAGCTGGTCGCCGACGGTGCGGGCAGTGCGGTGCTGTCGCGCAACGCGGTGGCGCACGCGCATGAGCCGGACCGATTTCATCTGACGCCGATCGGCTCACCGCCCCTGATGAGCCACTTGTTCAGTGCGATCAACGCGCAGCGCCCGGTCACGCCGACACAGCGCGCCATGCTCGAGCTGATCGGCGAAATGGCTGGCAAGTCGCTTGCTGCGCCGCGAGGGGTGGCCGAAGGTGCTGCCTGACACCGGCAGGCTCGGCGGCATTTGTTTTTTGCGATCATTCATGCGGTCGGCGCATGCCAATCGCTCCGATTCAGCTATCGTATGTATAGCATCGGCCTGGTGGCTTCGGGCATCGGCTCGCCGAGCGCGGTGGCGGTGCGGGCACCGACTCGGCTTGCGCGATGATCGCTGCCGGCAGCGATCATCGCGCGGCGTGCAGACGACTCGCCGCGGCGAGCGGCGGCTCGGTGGCCGAATCGCGTGACTTGGTACGAATCGGATCGGATCGGCGCTGCGCCCCGGGCTTCCAGCCGCGGTCGATCCCGCGGCGCATGCGCGGCTTTCTCAATTGTTTCCAGGAGACGAACAACCCATGGCTACCTTCAAACCCGCCACTCTGCTCGGCGCCGCACTCGCTGCCGCCTCCATGCTGGCCACCGCGCAGACCTTCCCCGAGCGCGACCTGTCCGGCATCATCATGTGGGGCGCCGGCGGCGCGACCGACGTGGTGGCGCGCGCGATTGCCCCACCCGCTGAAGAAGCACTCGGCAAGAAGATCGTGCTGCAGAACAAGGCCGGCGGCGTCGGCGCGATCGCAACCAATTTCGTGAACCAGCAGGCGGCCGATGGCTATACGTTGCTGTTCGGCGCGGAGAACCCGCAGCTGCATCCGGTGCTCGGCATCAGCCCGCTCGACTATTCGAAGTTCCTTCCGGTCAACGTGATCGCGCGCGGTGTGGTGCTGGTGGTGGCGAACAATGACAGACCGTGGACGTCGATGAAAGAGCTGCTGGCCGACGTGCAGGCGAATCCGGGCAAGATCAAGATGGGTTCCACCGGCGCGGGTGGGCTGCCGTTTACGGTGTCTTCGATGATCAAGACGGTTTCACCCCTGCCAGTGATCGCAGTGCCTTTCGACGGTGAAGGCCCGGGCGTGACGGCGCTGCAAGGCGGCCACATCGACTTCATGATCGTCGGCGCGGGGGCCGCGAGCGAGCAGATCAAGGCGGGGCGATTGAAAGCACTGGCTGTGCTCGACACCAACGCGCGCGACGGCGTGGCGCCGATCACCGACGCGCTGCCCGGCATGAGCAAGTACCTGCCGTGGGGCCCGTTCTACGGCGTGTTCGTCCGGCAGGACACGCCGGAGGCGGCCAGGCTGAAGCTGGTCAGCGCATTCAAGACCGCGGCCGATTCGGCGTCGTTCAAGGAGCTGATGACCGCACGCGGCAACGTGATGATGAACCTCTCGGGCAAGGAGGCGGAGAGCTTCCTGAAAAAGTGGCAGTCGACGACGTCGTGGACGTATCAGGAAGTCGGTGCGGCGAAGAAGGACCCGGCCGAGCTGGGCATCGCCAAGCCCTGAGCAGACTTCACCACGCTTCATGGCTGCACAGAGAAAGCGCCTGCCCGGCGAGCTGATCTTCACGCTGCTGCTGGTGCTGTTCGGCGGCTTCATGCTGTGGCAGGCGTATGCGATCTCGGGGTTCGAGTCGATCACCTCGGCGGGGTCGTTCCCGATGGCCGCGGCCGGCATGCTGCTGTTGTGCGCGCTGATCGTCGCCGTGCAGACGGCTCGGTTGCCGCGCATCGCACCGCACCGATGGGGAGAGCCTGCCGCGCCAGTTCGCCCAGCGGCTCGCACCGTGCGTGCTGGTCGCGTTCACGGGGGGAATCGCGCTCTACATGCTCGCGCTCGAGCCGGTCGGCTTTCTGCTTTCGTCGTACGTCTTTCTGGTCGCGTCGATGGCGATCTTGGGCAGTCGGCGCTGGGGGCTGAACCTGCTCGTGAGCGCGGTGGCGCTCGGCGTGATCTACGTGATCTTCCAGACCGTGTTCTCGGTCGTGCTGCCGAATGGATCACTGCTCGCAGGCTGGTTCCGCTGATGGAAGCGCTCGCTGACTTCCTGATCCCGTGGACCAGCCCGCACCTGCTGTTGCTGACCGCGGCCGGCACGTTCGCCGGCATCTACATCGGTGCGATCCCGGGCCTGTCGGTCACGATGGCGGTGTCGATCCTGATCTCTTTCACGTTCAAGTGGGATGTGAACGACGCGCTCGCGCTGATCTCGGGCATCTATCTGGGCGGCGTCTACGGCGGCTCGCGCAGCGCGATCCTGCTGAACATTCCCGGCGCACCGTCGGCGATCGCGACCGCGCTCGATGGCTATCCGCTTGCCAAACGCGGCGAGGCTGGCACCGCGATCGGTCTCACCACGGTGGTGTCGGTGTTCGGCGGCTTTATCGGCATCCTCGCTCTGGCCGTGGCCGCGCCGGCGGTCGCCACGCTCGCGCTCAAGTTCGCGCCCCGCGACTATCTGCTGCTGAGCCTTTGGGGCATCCTGCTGGTTGGCAGCCTCTCGGGCGGGTCGCTCGCCAAAGGCATTTTCTGCGGCGCCCTGGGTGTGCTGATCGGCTCGGTCGGGCTGGATCCGATGACGGCCGAGCCGCGCTTCACGTTCGGCAACCTGCAGCTGACGGCCGGCATCTCGTATGTTGCCGCGATGATCGGTTTCTTCGGCGTTGCGGAAGTGCTGGCGCAACTGCACGAGCTCAGGATCAAGGCGGTCAAGCAGAACGTGTCGAAGATCCTGCCGTCTTGGTCGTTGCTGAAGAAATATCTGCCGCTGTCCACCCGCACCTCGGCGATCGGCGTGGTCATCGGCGCGCTGCCCGGCGCGGGCGGCGACATCGCGGCGCTGATGGCGTACGACCATGCCAAACGCAGCGTGAAGCACCCGTCGCGCCCGTTCGGTGATGGCGCCTACGAGGGCTTGGTCGCACCGGAATCGGCCAACAACGCGGCGGTTGGCGGCGCCTACATTCCGATGCTGACCTTGGGCATCCCGGGCGACGCGGTGACAGCCGTGATCATCGGGGCGCTCTACATCCATGGGCTGAAGCCGGGCCCGCTGTTGATGATCGAGACGCCGCACCTGTTCTGGTTCCAGGTCGGCGCGCTCACGCTCGCCAACTGCTTTCTGCTGGTCTTCGGCCTGACCGGCATCCGGCTCTTCGCAAAGATCGTCGAGACGCCGAAAGCGATCCTGCTGCCGCTGATCCTCGTGCTGTCGGCGGTCGGGGCGTATGCGATCAACAACAACCCGGTGGACGTCTACTGGATGCTCGGTTTCGGCATCGTGGGCTATTTCCTGAAGATGTACGGCTTTCCCGTGGGCCCGATCATTCTCGGCATGATCCTCGGGCCGCTGATGGACAAGAGTTATCGGCAGGCGATGATTTCGGCCGGCAGCGACGTGGGGCAGTTCGCTGTCGAGTTCTTCACGTCGCCGCTTTCGGCGATCATCCTGGCGGCGCTGACGTTCACGGTGCTGAGCCAGACGGGCTGGTACCAACGCTGGCGGGGCAGTTCATAGTGCCGAACTTTGGACCGAATTTGCGTCCAACGCCTGACGCGCTTGCCGATCGAGGTCCGTCTGCTCAGGCAGACCAGCCAGCTGAGAGACAGCGCCGAATCCGATCGCCCTCCGGCGCTACGAAAAACGCAGCTGCAAATGACCGCCCGATGTGCGCCTTCGGTCATCGGCCCACACTTTTGAGCCGCATGGCACCCGGCAATGGCACCGCGCGCCGCAGCACGTCCTCGGCCAGCCACAGCGCGGAGCGCCTCGCACGCGCGCAGACGGTTGGCGGCGGCATTTGCTGATAGTCGTCGTTGAACACCTCGAAGCTGTAGTCGCCTGTGTAGCCCAGTTCATCCAGGCGCCGCACGAGGTCGATCAGCGACTCGCTATGCACGCCCTCGCCTGGAAACACGCGGAACGTGCGCGCGGTCGTGATGCGTTCTTCGACGGTCGGCACTTCGTTCCACATGAAGTCGGCAAGCTGCACGAGAAAGATCTTGCTTGCATCGACATCATCCAGCCCATCGAGTTCGGTCTTGGTCGCCAGGATGTGATACGAGTCGATGCCGAGCCCGAGATTCGGCATGTCGGCGCGTTGCACCACATCCCAGGCGGCGGTGTATTCGTTGATGTGGCGGCCCCAGGACAGGCCCTCGTAGGCGATCTTGACGCCCAGCGGGAGCCCGATCATTGCGAGCTTGCGCAAATCGCCTGCGATCTTGTCCACATCGCCACTCGCATGGGTCGAGGTCGACGAGCAGACGAGCAGCACTTTCGCGCCGAGCGCCGCCGCCATCTCGATCATCGAACGCGCGATGTCCACCTTGTAGTCGTGCAGGTGGCCCGACAGCCCCTCGAAGTCGCGCAGCACCTGAAAGCCTGTGACCCGCAAGCCACTTTCGCGGACCAGAGCAACCGCCTCCGCGACGCCGCCCGCATGTCCCGTGATGTCGCGCGCGAGCAGCATGATCTGGCCGAAGCCCGCGGCGCGCACCGCCGCCAGCTTCACAGGCAGTGGACCGGCCAGGGTGATCGTGTCCATGCCGAAATCGGCGATGTTCTTCATCGGCGGCTGCCTCATCGCATGCTCCGCACCAGCTCGAACGCGACGCCGCCCTGTGGCCGCGTCAGCGCACCGCGTTCGCCCGAATGCAGGTCTTCGGTTTCGACGAACTCGATGCCGCGCGCCTGCAACGCCGCAACGGCCGCTGGCACATCCGGCACGCCGAACCCCAGGCGCTGCAACGACTCGTCGTGCTCGTCCTCGTCGGGTGCCGGCTCGATCAGCTGCAGCATCAGCCCGTCCGGGCTTCTAAGCAGATGGCCGGCCGGCAGGATGCCGAAGCGCTCGTCGTCGGGCACCGGCTGCCAGCCGAACAGCTCGCGGTAGAACGCGGTCCAGTCGTCGGCGCGGTTCGCGCCGATGTACTGCACCAGCCCGAACCAGTGCATGCCGGCCAGCGCGGGAGAGCGGCGTGCTTCATCGGGTACGCGCGCAATGGGCACGAAGTCCACGTCCCAGATCGAGAATTCTCGCCAGCGGTCGACGAAGTAGATACGCGTCGCGCCGACGCCGTGAATGGCCGGAATATGGAGTTCCATCGGCTGCACGGTGACGGGCACGCCCCAGGCGCCGCGGTCGAGCGCTCTGCGGTGCGCGACGCCGGCATCTCGCACCCGCAGGGCGAACGCGCTGATCACCGGGTCCCCGGGTGCCCGCGGGTCGTGCGCGTTGACCACGATGTGCATGTCGCCCTGGCCGTACAGCGTGACTTCGCGCGAGCGATGCCGCGCCACCGGATGAAATCCCATCGCTTCGAGCAACGAACCGAGCGCCAAAGGCCGGCTCGTTGCGAATTCGACAAACTCGATGCCTTCGATGCCGAGCGGGTTGGTGACCTCGCCGATCGGCTCACGGGTGTTGGCCATGGGTTGGACTCCTGCTATTTGCGTTCCGAGCGCACGAAACGCACGATCATTTCGATGATGCTGTCGCGGCGGGCTTCGACCGCCCCCGCCGACTCCAGGTCGCGCTTGAAGATCAGTGAGACGGTGTGCCGGTTCGACACGTTGAAAAAGCACAGCGCCGAGATCGACAGATGCAGATCCACCGGATCGACGTTTTTGCGGAACACCTTCGCTTTGACGCCGCGCTCGTAAACCCTGCGCACCGCATCGATCACCGGCACGTTCAATTGCTGGATGTTCGTGCTTTGCGCAAGAAACTCGCCGCGGTGGATGTTCTCCGTCATCACGAGCCGGATGAAATCGGGATTCGCGAGCTGGTAGTCGAACGTGAAACCCACGAGCCGGCGCAGTGCCGCTTCCGGCGCCAGGTCTTCCAGGTGCAGCGCCGTCTCGATCCGGCGAATCCGGCGATACGCTTCTTCGAGCACGGCGACATACAGCCCCTCCTTGCTGCCGAAGTAGTAATAGATCATCCGCTTGCTGGTGGCCGTCGCCGCGGCGATCTCGTCGATGCGCGCGCCGCTCAACCCCTTGTCCGCGAACTCGCGGGTCGCCACGTCGAGGATGCCGGCCATCGTGCGCTCCGGATCGTTGGTGCGCGGTTCGACCGTCCGGGCTGCTTCGCCTCCGGGTGCCCGCTTGCGCTTGGTTGCTGGTAGGCGCGCGTTCATGATTCGGACGGCTGCGGGATTCGACAGGCGTTGCCGAAGACAACCACGCGCCACGCATCGGTTGGTGGACGGCGTCTGTCCAATCGGTCAGTCCGCCGCGTCGAGTTGCCGCTCGAGCCGGTCGAGCGTGCGGTAGCACGGCAGCACCTGCGCGACGCTGGCGTTGGGCTCGCGCGCCTCGCGGATCGCAGCGAAGAACTCGCGGTCCTGCAGCTCGATGCCGTTCATCGAGACCGCCACCCTGCTCACGTCGATCTGCTCTTCCTTGCCCGTGTACAGCTCGTCGTAGCGCGCCAGATACGTCGCGCTGTCGCCGATGTAGCGGAAGTACGTGCCCAGCGGCCCGTCGTTGTTGAACGACAGCGACAAGCTCAGCACGGCTCCGGTGCTGCTCCTGGCCTGGATCGACATGTCCATCGCAATGCCCAGGCCCGGGTGGATCGGCCCCTGCACGACGTTCGCCTGCACGATCTCGCCGCCCGTCTGATACGCAAACAGGTCCACCGTGTGCGCCGCGTGGTGCCACAGCAGGTGATCGGTCCAGCTGCGCGGCTGGCCCAGGGCGTTCGTGTTGCTGCGCCGAAAGAAGTAGGTCTGCACGTCCATCTGCAGCACGCGGAACGCGCCGGCCGCGATCTGGCCGTGCACGTACTGATGGCTCGGGTTGAAGCGGCGCGTGTGGCCGACCATTGCGACCTTGCCTGCCTGCTGCTGCGCGGCCAGCACGCTTTGCGCATCGGCCAGGCTGTCGGCCAGCGGGATCTCCACCTGCACGTGCTTGCCGGCTCAAGGCACGCAATCGCTTGTGCCGCGTGCATCTGCGTGGGCGTGCACAGGATCACCGCATCGAGCTCGCGCAGGGCCAGGCTGTCGGCGAGCTCGGTCGTGACGTGCTCGACGCCGAACCGGGCCGCCACCTCCCGGGTCTTGTCCAGCTCGCGGCCGACCAGCGAGACGACCTCGACGCCGTCGATATGCCGGATGCCCTCCAGGTGCTTGACGCCAAACGCGCCCGCTCCGGCCAGGGCTACCTTGAGGTTGCTCATGTTCGGTTCCTTGCAGAAGTCAGACAACAGCCGGGGTGTTCAGTGAAAACCGTGGCGCGACCACGCTCGGCAGGGCGAGTTGCCCGCTGCCCGACCAAAGCACCTCAGTAACTCAACGTCGCCACGCTGCGCAGATTCTCGGCCGTGGTGGTCGGAAAGCCGAAGAACTCCAGGTAGGCCGGAATCTGCTCGAACAGCATGTCGGTGCCGATTTGAAAACGGCAGCCCTGTGCCTGGGCGGCCCGCAGGAACGCGGTCATCTCCTGCTTCATAACGACCTCGCCGACAAACGTGCCGGACGCAAGGCGAGAGACGTCCAGCGGCATCGCGTCGCCATCGTTCATGCCCATCGGCGTCGCATTCACGACCAGATCGAAGCCGGCTGGATCGTTGCTGCCGGTCGCCACCTCGATGCCCGGGTAGTTCGCCTTGAGCCGCTCGGCCAACCGTTGCGCGGGCTCGGCATGTGCGTCGAACAGCATGATCATGGCAATGCCCGCTGCCGCCAGCGATGCGGCGATCGCGGAGCCGACGCCGCCACAACCGACGACCAGCGCGCGCGCACCCGCGAGCCTGCAACCCTTGCGCTGCACGCCGCGCACGAAACCCTCGCCGTCGAACTGCTCGCCGATGAGCCGTCCTTGTTCGTTCAAGCGCACCGCATTGCAGGCGCCGGCCATCCGCACGCTCGGCGATGCCTCGTCGAGCAACTCCACTGTCGCAACCTTGTGCGGCATCGTGATCAACGCGCCGCGGATGTTCTTCAGCGTGAAGATCGCTTTCAGGAACGCGGCGTAGTCATCGGGCTGGCACGCCATCGGAACCACCACCGCATCCACGCCCGCCTGCTCGAAGTAGGGGTTGTAGATCATCGGGGACTTGAAGGTGTGCGTCGGAAAGCCGACGTGGGCGATCAGGGAAGTGGAGCCACGAATCATGTCGGAATGTTCCTTGTCAGGCCTTGTCGGTCTCGATGCTCGACACCGCCGCGCGCAAGGCGAGCAGATAGCTGTCGACGCCGAAGCCGCAGATCTGGCCTTTGACGATCCCGGCGAACACCGAGACGTGTCGAAACGGCTCGCGCGCATGAATGTTGGACATGTGGAGTTCGACCACCGGACAGGTCAGGATCGCGAGCGCATCGCGGATGCCGTAGCTGTAGTGGGTCCAGGCACCGGCGTTGATCAGCACCGCATCGACACCGTCGTGGAAGCCTTGGTGAATGCGCTCGCACATCGCGCCTTCGCTGTTGGTCTGGAAGCTTTCGACCGCAGCACCGAGCTCCTTGCCGAGCGCCTGCAGCCGCGCATCGATCTCAGCCAGCGTGACCGTGCCGTACTGCTGCGGATCGCGCTTGCCGAACATGTTGTGGTTGATGCCGTGCAGCATGAGGATCTTCATGGCGATTCCGTTGGCCGTTCGATGTTTGATCAGGTGGACCGTGTCCGACGCCGGCACAGCAGGCCGAAGCCGCGCCGTGCGGGCAAGCCGTCTGGGTTGCGTTACTTGCGGGCCTTGGTGATTTCGGCCTGAATCGCCGCGACGGTGTCCGCGCCGACTGTGGCGGTGTGCTTCTCGATCACGGGTGTCATCTTGTCCTGCAGCTTCTTCATCTCGGCTGCGGGCAGTTCGGTCACTTCCATGCCGTTCTTCTTGAGTTCGGCGAAGGCCGTATCGGCCTGCTTGCGAGCCGACGCACGCTGCGCCGTCACGGCTTCGGCCGCCGCTTCCTCGACCACCTTCTTCTCGGCCGCGCCAAGCGCATCCCAGAACTTTTTGCTGATGATCACCGACTGCGGGTTGTATTGATGGTTCGTGAGCGCCAGGTGCTTCTGCACTTCATAGAACTTGTTGGCGAGGATCACGGTGACCGGGTTTTCCTGCCCGTCGATCGCCTTCTGTTCGAGCGCCGCATACAGCTCCGGAAAAGCCAGTGGGGTCGGATTCGCGCCGAGCGCCTTGACCCAGTCGACGTTGATCGCGTTCGGGATCACGCGCAGCTTGAGGCCTTCGATGTCCTCGACCTTGGTGATCGGGCGCTTGCTGTTGGTCAGCTCACGAAAGCCCAGTTCGAAGTAGCCGAGGCCGTGAATGCCCTTGGCGTCGAGCTTGTCGTGCATCATCTTGCCGAACGGCCCGTCGACCACGGCTTCGGCTTCCCTGGCGTTGGCGAACAGGAACGGGAAGTCGTAGATGGCGAATTCCTTCGCGATGTTGGCCAGAATGCCCGAGTTCAACGTGACCATCTCGAGCGTGCCGCCTTGCAACGCCGAGACGTTCTGCGCGTCGCCGCCGAGCACGCCGCCCGGGAACAGCTTGACGGTGATCTTGCCGCCGCTTTTGGCCTTGACGACTTCGGCGAATTTTTCCATGCCGTCGACCAGCGGGTGGCCTTTCGGATTCTGGGTCGCGAATTTGATGGTGCGCTCTTTCATGTCCTGCGCGCGGGCGCCGCCCAGGGCGCCGAGCGTGAGTGCGGCAATGGCAGCAGCGGCGATCGCACCGCGGCGCGTGAAGAGGGAATTCATTCGATGTCTCCTATGGAAAAAAGCGGGAAGAAGGAACGGTTGAACTGGATTGACCGCGGATCGATTCAACCCGCAAGCCAGCGCGCCGGAACCGTCACCAGCGCGGGAAAGAACACGAGCAGGAACATCACGAAGAACTGCGTCGCCATGAACGGCAGCACACCGCGAATCACTTCGCCCATGCTCATTCGACCCACGCCCGCAGTCACGTTGAGCACGGTGCCGACCGGCGGCGTGATCAGGCCGATCGCACAGTTCATGATGAACAGCACGCCGAAGTAGATCGGGTCGATCCCGGCGGCTTTCACCACCGGCATCAGCACCGGCGTCATGATCAGGATCGTCGGCGTCATGTCCATCGCGGTGCCGATCGCCATCAACAGCACCATGATCGCGATCATCAGCAAGGTCTGATTGCCCATGAATGGTTTCAGCAATTCGACCATCTGGCCCGGCAGGTCGGCCACCGTGATCATGTAGGCCGACACGCTTGCGGCGGCTACCAGAAACATGATGACCGCAGTGGTCTTGGAGGAGCTCACGAAGACTTCGTAGAGCTGGTGCAGCGTCATCTCGCGGTAGACGACGGTCGCAACGAACAGCGCATAGACCGCCGCCACCACAGCGGCTTCGGTCGGCGTGAAGATGCCGAACTTCAGACCCACCAGCACGATCACGGGAAGAAACAGCGCCCAAGTCGCGTTGCGCATCGCCTTCATGCGCACCGCCATGCTGGCTTTCGGCGGCGGCTCGCTGCCTTCGCTCCTGGCGACGAAGTACCAGGTAACGGCCAGCCCCACGCCCATGAGCACCCCGGGAAAGATGCCGGCCAGAAACAGCTTGCCGATCGACAGATTGGCCGCCACGCCGAAGATGACGAAGCCGATCGACGGCGGAATGATCGGCGCGATGATGCCAGCCGAAGCGATCAGGCCGCCCGCACGGCCGCGGTCGTGCCCGGCCGCGACCATCATCGGCAACAGCAGCGATGCCAGCGCCGCAGTGTCGGCCACCGCCGAGCCCGACAGCGCCGCCATCAGCACCGCGGCCAGAATCGCGACAAAACCGAGTCCGCCGCGCTTGTGGCCGACCAGCGTGATCGCGAAGTCGACGATGCGGCGGGACAGCCCGCCGACGTTCATGATCTCGCCGGCCAGCATGAAGAAAGGCACGGCCAGCAGCGGGAAACTGTCGGCGCCGTTGATCACGTTCTGCGCGAGCGTCTGCGCATCGAACAGGTCCATCTGGAGCATCAGCGCCACACCGGCCAGCAGCAGTGAATACGCGATCGGAATGCCGATCGCCATCGCGCCCAGCAACGAGCCGAGGAAGATGAATACCGTCATCGCCATGTCTCCTGTGGATAGGGCGTGGTGCTCAGCGCTTGACCGGACGGCCCATGCTGCGTTCGAGGTTCAGTTCGTCGAACTGCTTCAGGTCTTCCGAGTCCTGCACCATCAACAGGTCCCTGTCATCGAGCTTTCCGGTCAGCACATGCCACAGATCACGCAGCAGAATCAAGATGCCCGAGATGCCGAAGAACACCCCGGTCGCGTAGAAGATCGCCACGGAAGCACCGGTCACCGGGGCCTGCACTTCCCAATTGATGACGGACTGCTGCCAACTGCCGCTGAGCATCAGCCAGGTCATGTAGAGCATCGCGAGGTAGGCGATCACGAGGCAGACCTTCTTGCCGGCGGCCGGCAGCCGCGCGACCAGCATGTCGGTGCCCAGGTGTCCGTGCTCCTTCAGTGCGACCACTGCACCCATGAATGTGAGCCAAAGAAAGAGCCAGCGCGAGACTTCCTCGGACACCGCGATGCCGGAATTGAAGCCGTAGCGCAGCACCACGTTGCCGAACACCAGCGTCACCATGATCGCCAGCGCGAGCACCATCAGGAAGTCAAGCACCTGGCAGTAGGCGTTGAGCGCTTTGGTCATTCCCTGTCCCCTCGATGTGTGCATCTGCATGGCAGCCCGAAGTCGAAACTTCCGATGCGCTGCTGGCTTTAAATGTACGAACTGGTTCGTTTTCATTGAATCAGGGATTTCCCTGAGTCGATATAAGAGGGGCTGCCTCGATCAGGTGAGGATGGTCCTCTGCTGGCGCGTTGACGAAATGGCGAATCAAAAGCGCTGGCAGCCGGCAATACGGCCGCTTCGCATCGATCCTCGTGCAGCCGCGACGATTTCCTGTTTCCTGCGAGCCTGGCCACTGCCCCGTCATGAGGGGGCGGTGCTCCTTGGCTGGGAAGAACAGCGAAGACAGTTCTATGCGACAGCGTCGTGCTGCTCAATCCGTAGTGACGCAACGCTCCATGGCCGGACCCGCAGCAGATCACCCGAAGCGAGTTTCGATGCCCGCTCGGGTGACATCGAGCCGATGCTGGCAAACCCCTTCATGTCGGTCAGGCGCCTGACCGGCGTGCGACCATTCGCGAAGCACTTCGAATCGCTGAACGCGCCGAGCCATGTGGGCTGGCACAAGCGCTGGCGGCAGCGGGTCTGCCGCGATGCCGATCGACTGCTCTAAGCGGATCGAAACATCGAAGCTTGAACGGCATCAGCCGGATGCTTCGACAACGAGACAAAAACTCAAGCCATTCGCCGAGCTCAGGGCGGCGGCCCTGCGGTCGCACGGTTCGATCCGCCTCCGCCCATCTCGTCCGGCAACTGCAACGCACGCTGCTCGACCATCGCCCCAATCGTCTCGTCGTCGATGCCCGCTTCGCGCAGGATGTCGACGCCCTGCTCGCCCGCGCGCGGCACATGCCGGTGGATCACGGGCGGCGTTGCGCTGTAGCGTCCGATCGGCGCCATCGTGCGGATATGGCCTTCGGTCGGATGATCGAACGTCTGGAAGAAGTCGCCGGCCGCGAGCTGCGGGTCGTCGATCAGACCGTCCATGTCGTGCAGCGGCATCACGGGGATGTCGCCGCGGTTCAGTGCTTCGAGCCAGTGCGCCGTGGTGTTCGTCTTCATCGTGTCGGCGACGAACGCGTAGACCTCGGCGATGTGCGTCGCACGCGCCGTGTGGCTGCAAAAACGCGGGTCGTCGTGCAGGTCCGCCCGGCCGATCACCCGGAAGAAACTGCGCCAGTGCTTGTCGTTGTAGATCAGCACGCACAGATAGCCGTCGGACGTCGCATACGGTTTGCGATGCGGCGCGAGCAGCCGCGCGTAGCCGGTCTCGCCCATGCGCGGCTCGAACGTGGCGCCGCCCAGATGGTCGCCGAGCACGAACTGCGACAGCGCTTCGAACATCGTGATCTCGACCGACTGGCCCTTGCCGGTGCTGCGCGCGTTGAACACGGCGGCCAGCAACGCAATCGCCGCCTGCAGCCCGACGCTGCGGTCGGCCAGCGTGACAGGCGCATAGCGCGGTACATCGCCGCTTTGCCGCGCCGACAGCGCCGCGACGCCAGCCGCACCCTGGATCAGATCGTCGTAGGCCGGCTTGCCCGCATACGGCCCGCCTTCTGCATAGCCGAACGCGCCCACATAGACCAGCTTCGGATTGACTGCCGCCAGATCTTCATAAGACAGCTTCAACCGCGCCATCGCCTGCGGTCGCACGTTGTAGATCAGCGCGTCGCAATTGGCCGCGATCCGCAGCAACGCATCGCGCCCGGCCGGCTGCTTCAGGTCCAGCACGATCGAGCGCTTGTTGCGGTTCAGGTGCAGGGTCAGATGCCCCATGCCGGGACTGCGCATCGGGCCGACCGCGCGCAGGTTGTCACCGCCTGGCGGCTCGACCTTGATCACATCGGCGCCCAGGTCGGCCAGCGTCTGCGTCGCATACGGCCCCATCACGACGGTCGTCAGGTCGACGATGCGCAGGCCGGCCAGCGGGCCGGTGTTGGACTTGAGCGGCTGGACTTTGAAGGGACGCTCGGCAATGATGTCTTGATCTGAATGCGGAGTGGCTTGTTCATTCATCGATAGGGATGTCGCTGTGGCCTTTTCGGCGCTGTCGTCACGGAAAGTGATCGGCGTTGCCCATCGGCTGCTTCGATCGACTGGGTCGAAGTGAGCTGCGAACCGCTCGAACGTCGCATCGAGCTGCGCAATCCAGTCCGCCTTCTGGTTATCGCTTGCAAAGCTCGCCTCGAAGCTGTTGCGCGCGAGTCGGTAGGCGTGGCTCGCATTCATCCCGGTTGCCTCGAACACCCGCACGAAGTTCTCGTTCAGGTAGCCGCCGAAGTACGCGGGATCGTCCGAATTGACGGTGGCGGCGATGCCGGCGTCCAGCAGCTCGCGCAGGTTGTGTCGAGTCAGGTCAGGGAACACGCGAAGCTTCACGTTCGACAACGGGCAGACCGTGAGGGCGATCTGCTCTTCGACCAGCCGCGCCATGAGCTGCGGGTCTTCCGTGGAACGCACGCCGTGATCGATGCGCTCGACCTGCAGCACGTCGAGCGCGGCGCGCACGTACTCAGCTGGCCCTTCCTCGCCGGCGTGGGCCACGCGCCGCAGGCCGAGTGCTTTGGCTCGCGCGAATACGTGGGCAAACTTCTCCGGCGGATTGCCACGCTCGCTCGAGTCGAGGCCGACGCCGATGAACTGGTGCCGGTGTGGCAGTGCGGCTTCGAGCGTATCGATCGCATCGGCTTCGCTCAGATGGCGCAGGAAGCACAGGATCAGGTCCGCGCTGACGCCGAGCCTGGCCGCAGCGTCGGCGCAGGCGCGATGCAGGCCGCCGATCACCGCAGCGATGGGCACGCCCCGCGCGGTGTGCGTCTGCGGGTCGAAGAACACCTCAGCCCGCGTCACATGGTCGGCCGCCGCGCGTTCGAAGTAGGCCCACGCCATGTCGTAGTAATCCTGCTCGGTGCGCAGCACGTCGGCGCCCGCGTAGTAGATGTCCAGGAAACTCTGCAGATCGTTGAACGCATACGCGCGCCGCAACGATTCGACATCCGGATAGGCCAACGCCACGCCGTTGCGCTGCGCCATGGCGAACAGGAGCTCGGGCTCGAGCGAACCTTCGATATGGATGTGCAGCTCGGCCTTCGGCATGGCGCGCAGCAGCTCGGGCAGGCGCGCGGCATCGATTTGCGAACACGCGGTGGGCGAGGCTTGAGTCATCGGCAAACATCCTGACAGCGTTCAACGAGGAAGCGCGACACCGCGCGCATCCTTCGACGGCATGATGCCACCTGTGAGGCTGCGTGCGCGGCCGGACGACTCGCCACACCCCAGCCGCTTGGCGGGCAGGGTCACGGCAGCTTGCACGATGCGGGTTCCGCGTCCCTGATTCCGCGCCCGCACCCCAGGCCTCTCGCCGCCGATCAATTGCTTCGGACCATGCACATTTCTGTCCTGCCCTTCTTGCTGCTCGCCGTGTCGCTTGTCTTGCCCGCCTGCTCCGGTTTGCTCGGCATGCCGACTCCGCGCAGGCTGACCAACTCGCTCGGCATGGAATTCGTGCTCGTGCCGGCCGGCGAGTTTCTGATGGGCAGCGACGAATCGCCGAGCGCTCTGGCGCGCGACCATCCACCGCCGTACGAGACCCGGCGCTTTATGGATCTGGCCGATGAAGCACCCGTGCATCGCGTCGCGATTGACCGCGCGTTCTGGCTCGGGCGGCACGAAGTCACCGTCGGCCAGTTCCGCAGCTTTCTCGAACGGTCCGGCCACGTGCCCGAGTCGGTCGTCGATGGCACCGGCGGCTACGGCTACAACCCCGCATACGACCCCGCCGCATCGAAGCGCGGCGACGCGTTCGAAGGACGCGATCCGAAGTACTCATGGGCGAATGCGGGCTTCGAGCAAACCGACCACCACCCGGTGCTGAACGTGACCTGGCACGACGCCGCCGCGCTTGCGAAGTGGCTCAGTGAGCAAGAGCGTGCCGTCTATCGCCTGCCGACCGAAGCCGAATGGGAGTACGCGTGCCGCGCTGGCACCGCCACGCGCTATTTCAGCGGCAGCGATGCACCGCGTCGCTGCAGGAGATCGCCAACGTTTTCGACGCCGACGCTGCGGTGAACTGGCCGGCCTGGCAAAGTCACGCCGCCCCCTGCCAGGACGGCCATGCGTTCACGGCGCCGGTGGGCCGCTTCACCGCCAACGCGCTCGGCCTGCACGACATGCTCGGCAATGCCTGGGAATGGACGGCCGACTGGTACGGAGAAGGCCATTACGCGCGGTCGTCGGCAATCGATCCGCAGGGCCCGGCCGATGGCTCGGTGAAAGTGCGCCGGGGCGGCTCCTGGCATACATGGCCGCTCTAAGCGCGCTGCAGTTATCGCAACTGGAACGCGGTGCAGACGCGCTACGTGCTGGTGGGGATGCGGTTGCTGCGGGAGGCAGACGGAAAGTAGCGGTCCAAAAATAGGCCAGGCGGCTCGATCGTCTCGATCGCGCCGACCCGCTTGCGCCTGGGCAGCCCGGCCGCACCGCTACTTCACGCCGAAATTCGCGATGTAGTAAGCCAGCGGATCCAGGTCTTCCACCGGCACCTGACTCAACGCCTCGCTCATGGCGCGCGTGTAGCCTGGCCGTTCACCGGACTTGTAGCCATGCAGGACGGAGCGCAGGTAGTCCTCTTTCTGACCCCCGATGCGCGCCACGCCCTGGCCGCCGTCGAGCGCCGCGCCATGGCAGAGCACGCATTTGTGCTGCACCGCAAGGGCTTGCCCCTGGCTCATGCGCGCCGCATCGGGCGGCGCGGCGGGTGTGGGCGCCGGCTGCGGTGGCAGCGTGCCGATGTACTCGGAGAACCCGCGCAAATCCGCATCTGTCATCGACTTCGCGATCGCGACCATCGCCGCGTTGTCACGACGGCCTTCGCGAAACAGAAACAGCTGCGTAATTGCATAGAGCGAATGCTGCCCCGCGAGCACCGGCGTGCCGGCCATGTCGCTGCGGCCGTTCGCACCGTGACAGGCGGCGCACACTTCGCGAAAACGCGTGGCGTACGGCGAACTGGCAGCGGTGGTGACGGCGCTGCCACCCGCAGAAGCCGCAGGGCGGGCTGCGGAGGCCGCGCCTGTGACCGCGGCGGCCTTCTTCGTCTGCGCGTTCGCAGACGAGGCCGCCGCCGTCCCTAGCAACGCCAGCGCAGCGGCCGACGCGATGTATCGCCAGGAATTCAAGTTACTTCTTCCCCGTGTAGCTGACGCGGTAGATCGCCCCGGCGTGGTCGTCGCTGACCAGCAACGAGCCGTCTTTCATCACGAGGAAATCGACCGGACGGCCGAGGTACTTGTTGTCCTCGACGAAGCCGGTCATGAACGATTCGAGCTTCACGCCGCCCTTGCCGTCGGGGAACGCCACCATCACGTCCGCGTACTTCTTCGTGCGGTTCCAGGGACCGTGGCGCGCGATGAACATCGCGCCCTGGTACTTGGCCGGGAACATCTTGCCGGTGTAGAACTTGAGTCCCAACGTGCCCGCGTGCGGCCCGGTGAAAGCCACCGGCTTTGCGTAGTCGTCGCAACTCTTGCCCCAGCCGAACTCGGGGTCGGGGATGTTGCCCTGATGGCAGTAAGGAAAGCCGAAATGCTGCTTGCCGGGTTGCGTGACGTGGTTCAGCGTGTCGTTCGGCAGCTCTTCGCTGAGCCAGTCGCGCGCGTTGTTGGTGAACCAGAGGTCGCCCGTCTTCGGATCGAAATCGAAGCCGACCGTGTTGCGCACACCGGAAGCCACCGTCTGCACGTCCGAGCCGTCGAGTTTCATGCTGTAGATCTTGGCGTACTCGCCCGGATCACAGATGTTGCAAGGCGCGCCGATGTTGTAGTAGAGCCGGTCGTTGTGTACCCGCAGATATTTCCAGCTGTGGTCGCTGCCGCCGGGCAACTTGTCGGTCAGCACCGCGGTCGGCTCGCCCAGTTTGTCGAGTTTGTCCTCGACGTTGTCGTAGCGCACGATCTTCTTGTTCGTCCCAAAGAACAGCGATCCCTTGTGGAACTCGATGCCGGTGGCCTGCTCGGTGTTGTCGATGATCGTCTTCGGCTCGCGCTTGCCGTCGCTTGCCTTCTCGGGCAGCACATAGACCTTGTTGCCGACGAACAGCGTGCTCACGAAGACGTTGCCCTTGTTGCCCTGGCGCAACTCGCGCGCATCGAGCACGCCGGACGCCCAGGTCTCGACCTTGAAGCCGGGCGGCAGCTTGAATTTTTTCGTCGGCAAGTCCGCGGCCGCAGTTGGAATCGGGAACGCGGGCACCGGCGCCATCTTCATGGCCGTATCGGTCTTCGGCCGGCCTTTGGCCCAACCGGGTTCGGTGTCCTGGGCGAACGCGGTGGTGGCCGCGCAGACCAACGGCATGGCAACCGCGAAGGACAACAGACGACTTCGTTTCATGTCTCGACCTCTCGTGCAAGTGGTGGCAAATGTCGTCCGCCCGAGCGGACTGGGAAAAAAAAGAAACCAAGCCAACATCGACAGCGACGGGCCGCTGCTCGGGCATTCGATGACGTTGGTTTTTCAATATAGCGGAGGGTGCTGCGCCGTGTCTATGCGGAGATTTCCCAGGGGGTACGCAATTCGCCGCGCGAGGCAGCGCTCGACGATGCGAGAGCGGCCGGGGTGGGTCACTGGCGTTCGCACCGGGCCGCCGCGCCCACGCTGATGTTCGATCGGGCGCCGGCCGGGCCTCCGGGCCACTACGACGCCGAAGACAACAACGCGATCACCACGCGACTGCAAGACGGGGCGGCCTGCCATCGCTGGGGATTCTCGACCTGGAATTCCGATGACGACGCCCATCTGCCGCTCTTCATCATCGGCCTTGAAACCCGCGGTGAACGCCGTCGGTTTGTACGGCAGTGTGGGTGTGGTCTTGTTCGATGACCACGCCGCTTCGCCGCTGAAGTCGTCGGTCGACGCCGTCGAGCCGATCCGGCAGACAAAGCCGCAAGCCGCAAGCTCCATGGACGGCTGCTCAGGACTCGGAACGTTGCTGACAACTCCACTGCCGTTGCTGGGTGCGGCGGGTTCCAGCGCACGCGGCCCTGTCGTGTCTGACAAGTCGACGAACTTCGGCATCGCGGACGACCATGACGTGGTGCCTCAAGCGACCGCTTCCAAGAATCAGGCGGGGGGCGCGACGCGGCTGAGCCCGGCTGAGCGACCTATCGACGGCCGTTCGCCAAGAGTGCCCGCAATCCCGGCAGCGCGGCTTCGGTGTTGTTCCACACCTGCGCCTCGAGTTCATCGAGCGGGATGCCGCGCAGCGCGCCGATGCATTCGGCGATGCGCGGCAGCTCCGCGGGCGTGTTGGGGGCCTGGCCCTTCCCGTCGGCCCGTTGCTCGGCCGTGCGGTATATCCAGCGCGGCGGGATGTCGGGGGAATCGGTCTCCAGCACGATCGAAGTCAGCGGCAGCTCGGCGGCCAGCCGGCGCAGCCGCGTCGCGCGCTCGTACGTGCTGGCACCGCCGAAGCCGAGCTTGAAGCCGCGTGCGATCAGTTCGTCGGCTTGCTGCCGGCTGCCGTTGAACGCGTGCGCGATGCCACCGGGCGGCTCGATCTGGCGCAGGTGCTTCAACACCTTGTCGACCGAACGGCGCACATGCAGGATCACGGGCAGGCCGGCATCGCGTGCGATCTTCAACTGCGCGCGAAAGATGTGCTGCTGGTGCGCGTCGTCGAGGTGGTCGACGAAATAGTCGAGTCCGATTTCGCCCACGGCAACGAGCCGTGGGTCGTTGCGGTGCCGCGCGATCTGTTCGGCCAGCTGCGCCAGATCGGCGTCCTGCGCTTCGGCACTGCACAGCGGATGGATACCGAGCGCGTAGCTGTCGCCAAGCCGCGCTCCGAGTGCCCGCACGGCGTCGAAATTCTGCACGTTGACCGCCGGGATCACGCAATGGGCAACACCGCAGGCACGCGCCGTGGCGCGGATCGAATCGATCCGGGGCAGCAACTCGGGTGCGTCGAGGTGGCAATGGGTGTCGATCCAGCGCATGGCAAGGATGCTACCCGCGGCCTGGAAGCGAGGCAGGCGTGCCGACCTGCCAGGAGGCAGCGAACGGGACTGCGCTTTTTTTAGGGATCGAAATCGGGCTTCAGTGCCCATCTTGGCCACGATTTCTGCTATCTATTTTGAAGCTAACGTCCGCAGTCGGCTCGCCACCGCGGCCCTCTCGTTCGAACCGTTTCAATGGCGCCAATGGGGTCGCCTGCCTGGCTGTTCAACCGCGCGTACAAGCGTGATACTGTTTGATCGTGTGTTTTCGCCACCCTCTGTCCAGGTAGCCATCGATGCGCAGGCCCCCGCTCTACAGTTCTTCCAGCCGTCCGGCGGTGTCTTCCGCTGCGCAAGGCGGCGTGGCCGACGACGAGGTTGCAGCGCCCGCATCCGAGCCCGGTGCGGCCCTTCCAGCAAGCCCGGCACGCACGCGCGGTCAGCGGCTGTTCACGTCGCCCCGCGCGCTGTCCTACTGGGCATTCGGCATGGCGCTCGCGGCGCTCGTCACGCTGTGGCTGCCGCCTGCGTTTGCGCCGGGCGCGCGCCCTGTGGCGCAACCATCGCTGACGCAGAAGGCGCTCGATGCGGCGGTGCTCAAGACGCTGGAGACGAACGTGATGCCGTCCGAAGCGGCGCGTGCCTACAACAAGGTGGGCCCATCGGTCGTGCGTGTGCGCGGCTTCGGCAAGTCGAAAGACGGCAAGACCGATCTGGCGCGCGGCATCGGCACCGGCGTCGTGATCATCGACAAAGGCGTCATCCTGACCAACCTGCATGTGGTGCAGGGCGCCGAATCGATCAAGGTCGAGTTCGCCGACGGCAGCGTGTCGGACGCCAAGGTGGTCGGCGCGCAGCCGGAGAACGATCTGGCGGTGTTGCAGGCGCAGGAGGTGCCCGACGATCTGATCGCGGCCACCATGCGCTCGACCGGTGACCTGAAGCCGGGCGACCGCGTGATCGCGGTGGGTTTCCCGTTCGGCATCGGGCCCTCGGTGTCGGAGGGCGTCGTGTCCGGGCTCAAGCGGTCGTTCCGCTCGCCGAAGGGCAAGCAACTGATGACGAATCTGATCCAGTTCGACGCAGCCGCGAACCCCGGCAACTCGGGCGGGCCGCTGGTCACGATGGACGGCGAAGTGGTCGGCATCGTCACCGCGATCCTGAACCCCGAGTCGCGCACGTTCATCGGGATCGGCTTTGCGATGCCGATCGAAAACGCCGCGGCGGCCGCCGGGCCTTCGCCTTTTTGAAGCCGGCGTCCGCTGCCTTGCACGGCTCGCGCCCGCACCCAACCCACTCGCCCTCCTTTTTCCCATGTTCCACCGAAACAAGACGTCCGCGATGACCGACCAAAGCCAGTTCGCCAATCCGCAAGGCAACGCCCAGCGCAACGATTCGGGCGAGGCGACGAGTGCGCTGATGGAGCAAATCCTCTACGAAGTCAAACGCGTGGTGGTGGGCCAGGACCGGTTCCTGGAGCGCGTGATGGTGGCGATCCTCGCGCAGGGTCACCTGCTTGTCGAAGGCGTGCCGGGCCTTGCCAAGACGCTGACCGTGAAGACACTTGCGAACACGATCCGCGGCCAGTTCAAACGCATTCAGTTCACGCCCGACCTGGTGCCGGCGGACCTGGTCGGCACGCGCATCTACAACCAGCGCACGGGAGAATTCTCGACCTCGCTCGGGCCCGTGTTCACGAACCTGCTGCTGGCCGACGAGATCAACCGCGCGCCGGCCAAGGTGCAAAGCGCGCTGCTCGAAGTGATGCAGGAGCGCCAGGTGACGATCGCCGGCGTCACGCACCTCGTGCCCGAGCCGTTTCTCGTGATGGCCACGCAGAACCCGATTGAGACCGAAGGCACTTATCCGCTGCCCGAAGCGCAGGTGGATCGCTTCATGATGAAGGTGCTGGTCGACTATCCGACCGACGAGGAAGAGTTCGTGATCGTGCAGCGCGTCACCGGCCCGAAGGTGGAGGCGATGCCGGTGGCGACCACCGAACAGCTCGCGGCGCTGCAAGCCGAATGCCGCGATGTGTATGTCGATCCGTCGCTCGTGCAGTACGCGGTGCGACTGGTTTCGGCCACGCGCACGCCGGTCAAGCACGGCTTGAAGGATCTGGGCCGCTTCATCACGTTCGGTGCCAGCCCGCGCGCGACCATTTCGCTGACCGAAGGCGCGCGTGCGCTGGCCATGCTGCGCGGTCGCAGCTACGCGTTGCCCGAGGACATGACCGATCTGGCCGGCGATGTGCTGCGGCACCGGCTCGTGCTGTCGTATGAGGCGCTGTCCGAAGGGCTGGACGCCGATGCGCTGATCAAGCAGATCATGAACAAGCTGCCGCCGCCGGCGAAGCCGCTGCAACACGAGCAGCGCCGTGCGTAGACAAGAGCTCGCCCCCAGCCTTCGCCCCCTTCGGTCGGCTTTCGGCTACCCCTCGCCCGGGGGCGGCGCCTGCGGCCTGGCAGAGCGAGTTTCCCGGCCCCTGCTGGGACGGGGAGTGTCGAAATTCCTCGCGTGTGGCTGTGATGGGCGATGAGAACTGACGTGACTCAGAGTGGAGCACCTGCCAGCGAAAGCGCCGAAAGCGTGCTGCGCCGGCTCGAGTGGACCGTGATCAAGCGGCTCGACGGGCTGCTGCAGGGCGACTACCGCACGTTGCTGCGCGGCACCGGCATGGACCTGGCCGACCTGCGCCAGTACCAGCACCACGACGACGTGCGGCACATCGACTGGAACGTGACGGCCCGGCACGACGAGCCGCATGTGCGCGTGTTCACCGAAGACCGCGAGATGAGCGCGTGGTTCCTGCTGGACCTGAGCCCGTCGGTCGATTTCGGCTCGGGCCGCACCCCCAAGAGCAAGGTGTCGAGCGAGTTCGTCGCGGTGCTCGCGCGGCTGCTCACGCGGCACGGCAACAAGGTCGGCGCGATGCTCTACGGCGCAGGTGTGGACCGCGTGATTCCGGCACGCGGCGGCCGTGCCCACGTGCTGCATCTGCTGCAGTCGATCCGCAACCGGCCTGCGCATGCGGCGTGGCCGAGCGAACGCGAACGCAAGCAGCAACTGAAGCTGCTGCAGCGTCAGCAGCAATTGCAGGACCGCCCGGTGTCGAAGGCGCTCGCGCAGCGCGGCAACGGCACCGCGACACGTCTGGCCGATCTGCTGCATGCGGCCGCGAACCTGATCAAGCGGCGCTCGACGGTGTTCGTCGTCTCCGACTTCATCAGCGAGCCGGGCTGGGAGCATCCGCTGGGCGCGTTGGCCATTCGCCACGAAGTGGTTGCGGTGCGGCTGCTCGACCCGCTCGAACTCGACCTGCCCGACCTGGGTCTGCTGCCGATCCGCGACGCGGAGACCGGCGAGCAGATTCTGGTCGACACGCACGACCGCGGTTTTCGCAAACGCTTTGCGCGGATCGCGGCGCAGCGCGAGGCCGAGTTGCGCGAGGCGCTCGCGCGCGCCGGCGTGGACGCGCTCGAGCTATCGACCGACGGCGAGTTGCTCGATGCGATCGCGCGCTTCACCGATCTGCGCAAGCGCCGCACGCGGCTGTCGGCGGGTGGCAATATGCCGCTGCACATGAAGCATTGAACGCGATGACGACAGGCGACGAGACGACCTGCGGCACCGAAACCCGGCCGGCGGGTGTCTCAGGCCGAGCCGACGCCGCGCTGAACCGAGAGGGACGACCCCCATCATGGAACTGATCCATTCGCTGCTGGAGCGGCTGCAGCCGCTGTTCAACTGGGCGCAGCCGCTGACGGCGCAGGTGCAACCGCTGTTCGACGATGTCTCGCGCAGCGTGCGCGGCGTCCCGATCGGCTTCACCTGGCCGGCGCTTCTCTGGCTGCTGCTGTTGCTGCCGATGCTCGTGCTGCTCTATATCTGGCTGCTCGGCCGCAAGAAAAAGCTCGCGCTGCGCTACACGAGCCTGTCGATCGTGCGCGAGGCGATGGGCCGCGGCCCGTCGGTGCGTCGGCACATCCCGCCGCTGTTGTTTCTGTTCGCGTTGGCCGCGATGCTGATCGCTGCCGCGCGGCCGTACGCGACCATCGCGCTGCCATCGCAGAACCAGACCATCATCCTTGCGATGGACGTCTCCGGCAGCATGCGCGCAACCGACGTGAAGCCGAACCGGCTGGTGGCCGCGCAGAGCGCGGCCAAGGCGTTCTTGACCGAACTGCCGCGCCATGTGAAGGTCGGCATCGTCGCATTCGCGGGCACCGCGCAGGTGGTGCAGGCGCCCACCGTGAACCGCGAGGACCTGGTGGCCGCGATCGACCGGTTCCAGCTGCAGCGGGCGACCGCGATCGGCAGCGCGATCGTGATTTCGCTGGCCGAGGTGTTTCCGGACCAGGGCATCGATCTCGATTCGGTCGGCGCGCCAAGCCAGCGCCGCGGTGTCGCGATCGACACGGCGCCCAAACCCGAGCAAAAGCCGTTCACGCCGGTGCCGCCGGGCTCGTACGACTCGGCCGCGATCATCCTGCTGACCGACGGCCAGCGCACCACCGGCGTCGACACACTGGACGCGGCCAAACTCGCAGCCGACCGCGGCGTGCGCATCTACACGGTGGGCGTCGGCACGGTGGACGGCGAAGTGATCGGCTTCGAAGGCTGGTCGATGCGGGTTCGGCTGGACGAGGAAACGCTGAAGACCGTGGCCCAGCGCACCCAGGGCGAGTACTACTACGCGGGCACCGCGGAGAACCTGCGCACCGTGTATGAGACGCTGAGTTCGCGGCTCACGGTGGAGAAAAAGGAGACCGAGATTTCGGCGCTGTTCGCGCTGCTCGCGGCGACGCTGGCGCTGCTGTCGGCGGGGCTGTCGCTGCTCTGGTTCAACCGGATCGCGTAGCTTGCCCCCAATGCTTCGCTCCCTTCGGTCGGCTCTCGCCCGCCCCCGCCGGGGATCTTGCCAGTGGTCCGGCGAAGCCGGTTCCACGACCCCTGCCGGGTTTTGGGCAGGGCTGGATGTGCGCTTGTCTGGTGAAGGTGCGCCGTTGTCTGGTCAACCAGCAGAACGCGCTGCACGGCCTGGCCAGGTTGCAAGCAGCACGCCGAGCAGTGCAATGCCGAATGCGAGCAACTGGGTAATCGATAGCGTCTCACCCAATGCCAGCACGCCCACCGCGGCGGCGCTGATCGGCAGCATCACGGTGAACACGCCGGCCTGCGCGGCGGGCACCTGGCGCAGGCCCGTCATCCACAGCCAGACTGTCCAGATGCTCGCCGCGAGCGCGTAGAACAGCAACAGCAGCCAGAGGCCGCTGGTCACGGCCTGGAAGTCGAAGCCGATCGCTGCCACGATGCCGAACGGTGTCATCAGCGCGAAGCCGACCAGATTCACGATCGAGGCAATGCGCTTGGCGCCCAACGCAGCGGTGAGCTTCTTGCCGATCACCGCATAGGCTGCTTCGCAGATCACGGCGCCGAACACCAGCAGGTCGCCGATCCAGCGGGTTTTTAACGTCGAATCAGCTGTATCCGCAGGCTCGGCCTGCCCGATCAGCTTCGCTTTCGATAGCGAAAACAACGCGATTCCGACTGCCGCGCAGGCCACCCCGCCCCACACCCGCACGCCAATGCGCTCCCGCAGAAACACGAAGCTCAGGCACGCGACCATCGCCGGGATCGACGCCATGATCACGCCGGCCGACACCGCGCTGGTCAGGCTCACGCCGTAGAGCATCAGCACCGAAAACAGGAAGTTGCCGAGAAACGATTCGAGAAACAGCAGCCAGCGTGTCTGGCGCGACAGCGGCGGCTCGAATGCGGGCTTTCTCAGCCAGTGCGGCATCGCCAGCCCGCCGATCGCAAAGCGCAGCCAAGCCAGCAAAAATACCGGGAACACCGCGACCAGCGGCTTCGACAACGCGACGTAGCTGCCCACCAGTGCCATGCTGAGTGCGAGGCAGCCGTAAGACAGCAGCGGTGGCGCAGCCGGCAAGGGTGAAGCGGAGTCGGCGGGGTCCAATAGACTGCGCGGCCAAGCAACGCCGCGACCTGAAGCAAACGACTTCGATGATGCCCGAACGCAAATACGCCCCACCGTCCACGCCCGGATCCAAGGCCGTGGCTGCGCAAACCGCTGCACCGACGGCGCCGGCCGTCGAGTCGATGGAGGCTGCCCCGCCCGGGCACCGGCTGGTGTTCGTCTACGGCACGCTGCGCGCAGGCGGCAGCAACGACATCAGGCGTTATCGTCCGCCTCCGCAGTGGATCGGCCGAGCCGTGGTTGCCGGCACGCTGTACGACTTCGGCGGCTGGCCAGGCTTGCGGCTGACGGGCGATGCGTGCGTGGTCGGCGAGGTCTGGCGCATCGACCCACGTGTCGAGCCGCTGCTCGACCGGCTCGAAGGCGTATGTGACGACGGGAGCGGCGAATATTTGAAGCGCTCGGTGTCACTGGTCGCGGGCGGCCGGAGGGTCGAATGCATGATCTACGAGATCAACATGGCTTGGGTGCGCGGCCGGCCGGCCATCCCCGGTGGCGACTGGATCGTGCACTGCGCCGAGCGCGCGTCGGCCCCGGGCGCAGATGAATAAAAAAATTTAGACGGCCAGGTCTTATATAAGACATAAGAGCTGAAAATGGCGCTAAACTGCAAGACATGCATTGCGGGACGGCCCGCCGCAGCCTGATTTTTTGCCTCGGGCAAGACGTATCCACCCCTTTTCGACCACGCAAGCAGGAGGTTTCCATGCCACAGAACATCACCGAACAACTGAGCCGCGAACAGCAGGTGTCCGCACTCGAGAAAGACTGGGCCAACAATCCGCGCTGGAAGGGCATCAAGCGCGGCTACAGCGCCGCCGACGTGGTGCGCCTGCGCGGCTCGGTACCGGTGGAATACACGCTGGCCCGTCGCGGCTCTGAAAAGCTCTGGGACCTGCTCGCCACCGAGCCTTACCTGAACACGCTCGGCGCGCTGACCGGCGGCCAGGCGATGCAGCAGGTGAAAGCCGGCGTGAAAGCGATTTATCTGTCCGGCTGGCAAGTCGCCGCCGACGCGAACAACTACTCGGCGATGTATCCGGACCAGTCGCTGTACCCGGTGGACTCGGTGCCGAACGTGGTCGAGCGCATCAACAACAGCTTCCGCCGCGCCGACGAGATCCAGTGGTCGAAGGGCATGAACCCCGGCGACAAAGGGTATGTCGACTATTTTGCGCCGATCGTGGCCGATGCCGAAGCCGGCTTCGGCGGCGTGCTGAACGCGTTCGAGCTGATGAAGGCGATGATCCGCGCCGGCGCGGGCGCGGTGCACTTCGAAGACCAGCTCGCCTCCGTCAAGAAATGCGGCCACATGGGCGGCAAGGTGCTCGTGCCCACGGCTGAAGCCTGCCAGAAGTTGATCGCCGCGCGCATGGCCGCCGACGTCTACGGCGTGCCGACGCTCGTGATCGCGCGCACCGATGCGGAAGCGGCCGATCTGCTGACGAGCGACTACGACGAGCGCGACAAGCCGTTTTTGACCGGTGAGCGCACCGCGGAAGGTTTCTACAAGACCAAAAAAGGCATGGATCAGGCAATTGCCCGCGCCGTGGCCTACGCCGACTACGCGGACCTGGTCTGGTGCGAGACGGGCACGCCGGACCTCGAGTTCGCGCGCAAGTTCGCCGAAGCCGTGCACAAGGTGCACCCGGGCAAGATGCTCGCGTACAACTGCTCGCCGTCGTTCAACTGGAAGAAGAACATCGACGATGCGACGATCGCCAAGTTTCAGAAAGAGCTCGGCGCGATGGGCTATAAGTACCAGTTCATCACGCTGGCCGGCATCCATTCCATGTGGTTCAACATGTTCGACTTGGCGCAGGATTACGTGAAGCGCGGCATGACGGCGTATGTCGAAAAAGTGCAGGAGCCCGAATTCGCAGCGCGCGACCGCGGCTACACGTTCGTCTCCCACCAGCAGGAAGTCGGCACCGGTTATTTCGACGAAGTGACGACCGCGATCCAGGGCGGCAAGTCGAGCGTGACGGCGCTGACGGGGTCGACCGAGGAAGAGCAGTTCCACTGAGAGCAGTGCCATGGCGCGGCTGCAAGGCCGCCAGCCCGATCGAACCCGGCCGTGCGCCGGGTTTTTCGTTGCCGGTGCAGGCCCGTCGTTGCCGACGGTCCGCGCAGGCTTCGACGCGACTCAGAAGACGTTCTCGGCAACCGGCCTGCGGAGGCAGCCGCACCCCGATCGCCCGCTCCTCACGCGGGCAGGAACAACGCCTGCAGATCAGACAGAAAGTCGAAGCCGCGCTCGGTCGGCCAGACCCGCACCAGGTCGCGTTCGATCAAGCCCTTTCTCTCGGCCTCGGCCAGCGGTGCGGCGATTGCATTCAGACCGAGCCCGGTGCGCGCCGCAAAATCCTGCAACGCGAACCCCTCGCGCAACCGCAGCGCGTTCAGCATGAACTCGAACGCGAGGTCGGCGCGCGCCACCTCGGTTTCCTGCGCGACAGCGTTGCCGGCCAGCGCGCGCTCCATGTAGAGCCTTGGCTCGCGCACCCTCACCTGCCGCTGAATCCGGTGTGGAAAGCTCAGCTTGCCATGCGCGCCGGCACCGAGGCCGAGGTAGTCGCCGAAGCGCCAGTAGTTCAGGTTGTGCCGGGATTCATGACCAAGCTTGGCGTAAGCCGAGACTTCATAGCGGATCAACCCGGCCAAGATCGTGCGTTCGGTGATGCGATCCAGCATCGCATAAGCGAGATCGTCGTCCGGCACCGGCGGCGGAAACTTTGCGAAGTACGTGTTGGGCTCGATCGTCAGGTGGTAGACCGACAGATGCGGCGGTGCGAATGACAGCGCGGTCTGCACGTCCTGCTCGAGTTCCTCGATGGTCTGTCGCGGCAACGCGTACATCAGGTCGAGGTTGAACGTCTCGAAGGCCGATCGAGCTTCCTCTACGGCGGCAATCGCCTGGGCGCGGTCGTGCACGCGGCCCAGAGCCTTCAGGTGCGCATCGTTGAAGCTCTGCACGCCGATCGACAGCCGCGTCACGCCGGCGGCGCGAAAGGCACGAAAGCGGTCCGTCTCGAACGTCCCCGGATTCGCTTCGAGCGTGATCTCGCAGTCGGCGCCCAGCCGCAGCCGCGCGCGCACCGCGCCGAGCAGACGATCGATCGCATCGGGCGAGAACAGGCTCGGCGTGCCGCCACCGATGAACACGCTGTGGACCGGCCGGCCCCAGATCAACGGCAACGCGGCCTCCAGGTCGGCGATCAGTGCGTCGACATAGCGGGCTTCAGGCAATCCGTTCGCGCCGACGCCTTCGCCGCGCCACTCGTGCGAATTGAAGTCGCAATACGGGCATTTTTTCAAGCACCACGGCAGGTGCAGATAAAGCGACAGCGGCGGCAGCGCAGGCAACTGCAAGGTGCCCGGGCGCAGGAAATGCGATACGTTGGGCGGGGCTGCCGGCGCGGCCAGTGCATCGGCCGCCAACGGCGTGATCGCGATGCTGGCGCGCGCCGGAGTCGCTGCAGACGGCGGTGGCGGGCGCTCCACCCTATCGGCCCAGCCAGCGCGTGCGAATCTGCCGAGCGATCTCGCGTGCGGCCTGGCCGCGGTGACTGTGCGTGTTCTTCAACTCCGGATCGAGCTGGGCAAACGTGCGTTGCAGCTCGGGGATCCACACCACCGGGTCGAAGCCGAAGCCTTGTGCACCGATCGGCTCCTGCGTGATCTCGCCGCTCGCGCGACCGACTGCGATCAGCGGCTCGGGGTCGTCGGCACGCCGCAATGCGACGATCGTGCTGACCAGGCTGGCGCGGCGGTCCGTGCTCTTGCCCAGTTGTTCGAGCAACGCACGCACGTTGTTCGCATCGCCCTTTTCATAGCCGAATCGGGTCGCGTAGAACGCCGTGTCGACGCCGGGCTCACCGCCCCACGCGTCCACGCACAAGCCGGCGTCGTCGGCGAGTGCGGGCAGGCCGCTCGCGCGCGCCGCATGGCGCGCTTTGGCGAGCGCGTTCTCGATGAACGTGTGAAACGGCTCCTCGGCTTCGGTGATGCCCAGCTCGGCCTGCGCGACCAGCTGCAGCCCGAGCGGCGCGAACAGCGCACGCAGCTCATGCAACTTGCCCGCGTTGTTCGAAGCGAGCACGATTTTTTCGATCGCCATGCCTTGGAGCGCTTGGTTGTCCATCGAAGCTTGCTATTTATTCGATAGTGCCTGCCGCTGCAACTCGACCAGTTCGGCAACGCCTTGCGTCGCCAGCGCGAGCAGCGCATCCATCTCGGCGCGCGAAAACGCCGCGCCTTCCGCCGTGCCCTGCACTTCGACGAAGCCGCCCGCGCCCGTCATCACGACATTCATGTCGGTATCACACGCCGAGTCTTCGACGTATTCGAGATCGAGCAGCGGCATGCCCTGCACGATGCCGACCGACACGGCCGCGACGTGCGAGCGGATCGGGCTTTTGCCGAGCGTGCCCGCATCCAACAAGGTCTGCACCGCGTCGTGCGCGGCCACGAACGCGCCGCAGATCGATGCGCAGCGCGTGCCGCCATCGGCCTGCAGCACATCGCAGTCGAGCGTGATGGTGCGCTCACCGAGCGCTTTGAGGTCGAACACCGCCCGCAGCGAGCGGCCGATCAGGCGCTGGATTTCCTGCGTGCGGCCGCTTTGCTTGCCGCGCGCGGCTTCGCGGTCGCCGCGCGTGTGCGTGGCGCGCGGCAACATGCCGTATTCGGCCGTGACCCAGCCCTCGCCGCTGCCGCGTTTGTGCGGCGGCACGCGCTCTTCCACCGACGCGGTGCAAAGCACGCGTGTGGCGCCCATCTCGATCAACACCGAGCCTTCCGCATGCACGGTGAAGGCGCGCGTGATGCGCACGGTTCGCAGTTGATCGGGGCGGCGGGAGGCGCTTCGCTGAAATGCAGTCATGACAGGAGGTGTTGGGGAGAATCGGTTTTCAAACAGGCGCGCGCGGTGCGGCCGCATGCATCGCTCGACGCGGCGATCGGACGCTTCGGACGGGCTCGCAGCCGACGCCGCCGGCAAGGTCACGCAATTGTCGTCGCACGGCGAAACGCCGCGATGCGCAGGGTCGGCCGCAAAAACCGCATGGGTCCCGCCAAGCGCCACTGAGCAGCCAACTGCGCCGTCGGATGAAGCCGTGCGCCCGGCTCCACGCGCCAGGCCGCCGTGCGCTGCGCCGCAGCGGGCGCGTCAGGAGTCGCGGTGATGGGCTCGGATGGCGGCGTCGCTGCCGTTGCCCGTGCCGCCGCGAAAAGCGGCGCGGCACATGGCGCGCTGCTCAGGCCTTGCGCGCCGCGGTGCGCCGGATGGCTTCGTTGATCTCGGCGATGGTGCGCTCGATCGTGGCCTCGTCAAGCCCGTCTTCCTCATCCGCTTCCGCCAGAATCCCCCCCTCGCCCACATCCTGAATGGTCGACGCGTAGCCGGCCGAGTCAAGAAATTCGGTGGGCGCACCGCCCGTGCCCGGCGAGGCGGCGTCCGGGTCGATCCACTCGACTCCGACGATGGTCACGTTGTCGCTGCCGGCGCCGGCGCGCTCGAGCGCCTGCTCGATCAATGCGGGGACCGACCGGTCGACAGGCGCGGCATCGATCTGCAGCACGATTTCCGGGTCCGGCAACACGCCCCAGAGGCCGTCCGAACACAGCATGATCCGGTCGCCGTGCTGCAGCACCTGCGGCTGGCTCAAGTCATACATCGGATCGGCCGGCGAGCCGATGCAGGTGAACAGCACGTTGCGGTTGAACTGGATCGGCCGCTGCGGCACGCGGGCGGCATGCTCGGCGTATGAATGATCGCGCGTGCGTTGGAGCAACTGGCCCGCGCGCACCATGTAGAGCCGCGAGTCGCCGCAGTGAATCCAGGTCACGAAGCCCTGCTGCAGCACCGCAGCCACCAGTGTCGTGCGCGGGCTGTCGCGCAGGCGCTGCTCGGTCGCATAGGCTGCGATCCGGCGATGCGCCCTCTGCAGCGCCGAGACGAGAAAGTCGGCCGGGTCGGCGAGCACCGGCGTGGCCGCGCGCTGAAACAACGCGCTACAGCTTTGCAGGGCGAGCTGCGCAGCGACCTCGCCTTGCGGATGCCCGCCCATGCCGTCGGCCAGCAAAAAGAGGCTCGATTCGCGCGTATAGCAATAACCCATACGGTCCTCGTTTTTCTTGCGGCCGCCCTGGCGGCTGGCCTGAAAAACCGCGAACTTCATCGCTTACTTCGCACGCGCCGCGGCGGCCGCCGGCTCGGCCTTGCCCTTCTTCGCATCCGACACCATCGTGTCGATCGACAGACGCATCTTCTCCGCCACCGACAGCCGCGTGTACTGGCGCTCTCCCTCGCGGCTCAGCTCCTTTTGCAGCGCGAACACCGACTGCGGACGCGCGAGCGGATCGAGCGCCATGCACCAGTCGACCAGCTCGATCAGGTTGTCCGAATAGGTGCCGCGCAACTTGCTCAGCGAGAGTTGCAGCCGGTCCTTGTCGGCGCGCTGCGGCGCCTCGTTCGGCGGATAGCCGTGCATGCACGCGTAAATGCAGGCGCCGATCGCGTAGATGTCCGTCCACGGCCCCATCTGCGAATCGCGCCGATACATCTCGGGTGCGGCAAAGCCGGGCGTGTACATCGGACGCACGAAGTTGCCTTCTTTGCTGAGCACTTCGCGCGCCGCGCCGAAGTCGATCAGCACCGCTTTGTTCTCATCGGTGATGAAGATGTTGGCCGGCTTGATGTCCAGATGCAGCATCTTGTGCTGATGCACGATGCGCAGGCCGCGCAAAATCTCGTCGAACAACGAGCGAATCGTCGACTCGCGAAACACCTTCTGCTGCTTCAGGTCCCGCGCGGTCACGACGAAGTCCTGCAGCGTTGCGCCTTCGAGGAAATTCATGACCATGTAGACGGTCTCGTTTTCCCGGAAGAAATTCATCACGCTCACAACCGATGCGTGCGAGATCTGCGCGAGCGAGCGGCCTTCCTCGAAAAAACTTTTCAGGCCCAGCCGGTACAGCGACAGCTTGTCGGGTGCGACCTGCGGCAGCCGCTCACCCGGTGCGCGGGTAGCCAGCGATGCGGGCAGATATTCCTTGATCGCGACTTGCTGGCCTTGCGTATCAAGCGCGAGATAGACAAGGCCGAAGCCGCCGGCAGAGAGCTTTCTCACCACGCGGTAGCCACCGATCACCGATTCAGGAGGCAGCGGCGCGGGCTTTGTTTTCGACATGGCGTGGGGGCGGGAAGCGGGTTGCGCAGCACATGCGCGAATCGCTGCACGGCATACGAAAAAAATGAACGACGAAATGAAACGCGGTTATTCTTTGCCGCCTTGAAACGACACTCCGGCGCCACCGAAACTGGCCCCCAGATGCGATGGCAGTCTACAGCATGACCGGTTGGGCAAGCGTCCAAAAAGTTGGCACAAACGCCTCTGAAGATGTGCGTTTCGGCGCCCGGCGCGCGGTCCGCATCGGCCTTGAAATCCGCTCGGTGAACAGCCGCTTTCTCGACCTCGCGTTCCGCCTGCCGGATGCGCTGCGCGCGCACGAAGCCGCGCTGCGCCAGCTGCTCGGCGAGCACTGCAAGCGCGGCAAGGTCGAATTGCGCGTGGCGATCTCGGATGCGTCGGACGGCGCGCTGGCCATCATCGGCCCGACGTGGCAGCAGTTGCAGCAACTCGCCGCCGTGCAGGCCACGGTGCGGGACTGCCTGCCGAACGCCGCCGAGCTGTCGGTGGCCGATGCGCTGCGGCTGTGTCAGCCGCGGGCTGACGAGGCGTCGGTGCAGTCGATCGATGCGAAGGAGCTTACGGCCCTCGCGCGGGACGCGGTCCGTCAGCTGCTGGAAGCACGCGCCAGCGAGGGTGCCCGGCTTGCGCAGGTGCTGCTCGGCAACGTGGCTCAGTTGCGTCGACTCGCAAGCGAAGCCGAGCCGTTGCTGCCCACGTTGGTCGCGCAGGCGCGGCAGCGCTTTCTCGACCGCTGGCGCGACGCGCTGAGCCAGGCCGAACAGGGCGGCACGCTGCCCGAAGCCGCGCAGGACCGCGCGCTTGCGGAAGCCACCGCGTTCGCCCTGCGCATCGACGTGGCCGAAGAGCTGGCACGGCTCGGCTCGCATCTCGATGAGATCGAGCGGCTGCTGGCGCGCGGCGGCGAAGTCGGCAAGCGGCTTGAATTCCTGATCCAGGAGCTGCAGCGCGAAGCGAACACGCTGGGCTCGAAGTCGGCCGCGCTCGAGTTGAGCCGCATCGCGGTCGACATGAAGGTGCTGATCGAGCAGATGCGCGAGCAGGTGCAGAACCTCGAGTAAAGCTCGCCCCAGCCTTCGCTCGCTGAGGTCGGCATTCGGCTACCCCCTGTCGGGAGGATTGACGCCCTCCCCCAGCCTTCGCTTCTTGCGGTCGACCCCCGGCCTCCCCTCACCGGCGGCGGCGCCTGTGGCCCGGCAGAGCCGGCTCCACGGCGCCCGCTGGAATGGTCCGTCGCAGCGCACAGGGGTGAGGTTGTCCCGTTTACCCTCGGAGCACTGACATCGTCCATTCCAAGAAACCTGCCGCCGCCATGACAACTGCCGCAGACAGCCCGGCAGCGAGCGCCCACACGCCGATGCTGCGTCAGTACCTCGCGCTCAAAGCCGAGCACCCGCACGCGCTGCTGCTGTACCGGCTTGGAGACTTTTACGAGCTGTTCTACGACGACGCGAAGCAGGCTGCGCAAATTCTCGGCATCACGCTGACGCAGCGCGGGCAGTCGGCAGGCCAGCCGGTGCCGATGGCCGGCGTGCCCGCGCACGCGATGGAGGGCTATCTCGCGCGGCTCGTGCAGGCGGGCTGCGCGGTCGCGATCTGCGAACAGGTCGGGGTTGTCTCGGGCAACGCGCCGGTCGAGCGCAAGGTGCTGCGTGTGGTCACGCGGGGCACGCTGACCGACGCGGCGTTGTTGCCGGAACGGCAGGAGTCAACGCTGCTGGCTGTGCATGTCGGCGGGCGTCAAGGCATCGGGCTCGCATGGCTCAGCCTCACGCAGGGCGAGCTGCAAATGGCCGAATGCAGCGTGGCCGAACTCGACGGCTGGCTCACGCGCATTGCTCCCAGCGAAGTCGTGCTGAGCGCGGAAGTCGCCGGTGGGCTCGAGCGGCAGTTGCAGGCCGCAACTGCGCAGCAGCACGTCGTGCTCACGCGCCGACCCGCATGGCAGTTCGATGCGACGCTGGGCGTGCGCAGCTTGCTCGCGCTGCTCGGCGCGGCGAGCTTGCAGGGCTTCGGCGCCGATGTGCTGGTGGATGCGCAGGCGGCGGCCGCGGCGCTGCTCGCGTATGCACAGGCGTCGCTCGGTGGCACCGCACCGCCGTTGCAGCGGCTCGTCGTGCAACGCGACGACGCGTTCATTGCGCTGCCGGCCGCAACCCGGCGCAACCTCGAACTCACGCAGACCTTGCGCGGCGAGGCGGCGCCCACGCTGCTGTCGCTGCTCGACACCTGCGCGAGCGCGATGGGCAGCCGATTGCTGAAGCGCTGGTTGCTGGAGCCCAGGCGCGAGCGCGGCGATGCGCAGGCCCGGCTCGGCGCGCTCGCCGCGCTGCTCGAGGTGCCGGTGGCGTCCCCGCACGAAGCACCGTTTGCGGCACTGCGCCGGCCGCTGCGCGGGGTGGCCGACGTGGAGCGCATCGGCGCGCGCACGGCTTTGCGCCAGGTGCGCCCGCGCGAACTGGTCGCGCTGCGCCACACGCTAGAAAAAACGGAGCAACTCGCGCAGCATCTGCGTGCGCCCACGCCGCTTTTGACACAGATCTTTGCCGATCTGGCGCCGCCCGGGGACTGCGCGGCGCTGCTGCTGCGGGCGCTCGGCGACGAACCCGCCGCGCTGCTGAGCGCGGGCGGCGTGATCGCCGCCGGCTTCGACGCCGAACTCGACCGGCTGCGCGGTATCGGCGACCACAGCGACGCATTCCTGCTCGAACTCGAGCTGCGCGAGCGCACGCGCAGCGGCATCCCCAACCTGCGCGTGCAGTTCAACCGGCTGCACGGCTACTTCATCGAAGTCACCACCGGCCAGCTCGACCGCGTGCCGCCCGACTACCGGCGCCGCCAGACGTTGAAGAACGCCGAGCGCTTCATCACGCCCGAGCTGAAGGCGTTCGAGGATCAGGCGCTGTCGGCTGAGGCGCAGGCGCTGCAGCGCGAAAAGCTGCTGTTCGACGAACTGCTCGATCGGCTGCAGCCGCAGCTGCCCGCGTTGCACCGGCTCGGCACCGCGCTGGCCGCGCTCGACGTGCTGTGTACGCTGGCCGAACGCGCAGACACGCTCGGCTGGTGCGCGCCGCAGTTCACAAGAACGCCCGGCATCGAGATCGAGAAGGGCCGCCACCCGGTGGTGCAGGCGCGGCTTGCCGAAACCTCGAACACACCGTTCATCGCGAACGACACGCGGCTGTCGGCCAAGGCGCGCATGCAGATCATCACGGGGCCGAACATGGGCGGCAAGTCGACCTACATGCGCCAGGTCGCGCTGATCGTGCTCTTGAGCAGCATCGGCAGCCATGTGCCGGCAGCGCGCTGCCGCATCGGCCCCGTCGACGGCATCTACACGCGCATCGGCGCGGCCGATGACCTTGCCAACGCGCAGTCGACATTCATGCTCGAGATGACCGAAGCCGCGCAGATCCTGCATGCGGCAACCAGCCAGTCGCTGGTGCTGATGGACGAGATCGGGCGCGGCACTTCGACGCTCGACGGGCTGGCGCTGGCTTCGGCGATCGCGAGTCACCTGCATGACCAGGCGCATGCGTTCACGCTGTTCGCGACGCATTTTTTCGAGCTGACCGAGTTTCCGAGACGGCACGACGCGGCGCACAACGTGCATGTGAGCGCTGTGGAGCAAGGCCGCGACATCGTGTTTCTGCACGAGGTCGCGGCCGGCCCGGCGAGCCGCAGCCACGGCATCCAGGTCGCGCGGCTGGCCGGCGTGCCGGCCTCCGTGCTGCGGCAGGCGCGCGCCACGCTGCAAGCGCTGGAAGCCAGCGCCGCGGCGGCCGAGCCGCAGATCGATCTGTTCGCTTCCGTGCCACCCGCCGAGCCGGCCCCGCAGGACAGCCCCGTAGAATCGGCGCTGGCTGCGCTCGATTGCGATTCTTTGAGTCCGCGCGGCGCGCTCGATGCGCTCTACGCCCTGCAGCGGCTGCTGCCCAACTCGCCTTCCCGAGGCACCCCCATTTCATGACTTATTGCGTCGCCATCAAGCTCAACGCCGGGCTGGTGTTCCTGTCCGATTCGCGCACCAACGCGGGGCTCGACCAGATCGGCACGTTTCGCAAGACGATCGTCTATGAAAAGCCCGGCGACCGCTTCATGGCGTTGCTGTCGGCGGGCAACCTGAGCATCTCGCAGTCGGTGCGCGAAATCCTGCAGGTCGAACAATTGAAGGACGATGAAGGCGGCGAGTCGATCACGATCTGGAACGCGCGCAGCATGTTCGATGCGGTGCGCGTGCTGGGTGCCGCGATTCGCCACGTGCACGAGCGCGACGCGAAAGCGTTGAAGGCGTCGGGCATCGAGTTCAACGTGTCGATGATCTTCGGTGGTCAGATCGCGGGCGAAGGCATGCGGCTGTTCCAGGTCTATTCGCCCGGCAATTTCATCGAAGCGACGCAGGAGACGCCCTACTTCCAGATCGGCGAATCCAAGTACGGCAAGCCCGTGCTCGACCGCGTGATCACGCCGGAGACCCGGCTCGACGAGGCCGCCAAGTCGGCGTTGGTGTCGATGGATTCGAGCCTGAAATCGAACCTCTCGGTCGGCCTGCCGCTCGACCTGGTGGTGTACGAAGAGGGCAAATTCTCGACCGAGAAGATCGTCTGCATCGACGAGAACAACCCGTACTTCAAGATGGTGCATGACGGCTGGGGCCAAAAATTGCGCGACATCTTCGACAGCCTTGAGGATCCGCAGTGGGGCGACGAGCCGACCGAGGTGCCGTTGATGCGGCCGTCGGCGCGCTTCAGGCCGCTGAAGAAAATTTCGAGTCCGCAGGAACGGCTGATCTGACCCCGGGCCCGGGGGCCGTACCCGCTTTGCCGGTCCGGCCGGCATGGGCAGCGCAACCGACCGACACTACGCATCCGTGGCCCGGCAACCGTTGCGGCGGCCGTTCATCGTGTTTCTGGTGATCTTGTGATGCGAACTCCACTGAACGCCTGGCGCGCCGGCACGCGCTGGCCGCTGATCCTGCTGTCGCTGCTGGCCGCGCTGATCGTCGCGATCGGCGTCTGCGAAGCGCTCGGCTGGCCATTTCTGATCCGGCCGCTGCAAAACGCGGCGAGCAACGCGCTGGGCCGAAAAGTCGTGCTCGGCGAAAGCGCGGAAGACCACACCGGCGTCGAACTCAAACTGCTCGGCAGCGTGCGGCTGCGTGCGCCCTCGATCGAGGTCGGCAGCCCCTCCTGGAGCGAAGCGCCGCACCTGCTGCAGGCGCGCGACGCGTTCCTGAAGCTCGGCTATCTCGATCTCTGGCACGCCTACAAAGGCCAGCCGCTGCATATCGAGGCGCTCGAAGCGGCCGAGCTCGACGCGAACCTGGAGCGGCTGAAAGACGGCCAGGCTTCCTGGGCGTTCGACAGGAAAGACGCGCAACCGGCGGCCGACGCGCCGAAGAAGCCCGCGGCCGCGTTGCCGACGTTCGACTCGCTGCGCGTCGAAGCGGGCCACGTGGCTTATGACGATGCGGTTCTGCCGGCCAAGATCGATGCGAAGTTCGCGCTGCGTGACCGAAGCGGCAGCACGGCGCAGGACCGGACGCTGGCGCCGGCGGTGCCGGCGGCTTCGAGTGCGTCTGCGGCATCTGCGGCTGATGCCGCCTCCACGACGGCCCGGGCCGAAGACGCAGCGGCTGAAGGCGGAGCCGCAAAGGATTCGGGCAAGCAGCGGTCAGCCGCCACGGCCCAAGCAGATGCCGGCGCGCCAGGCGACGGCAAGGCGCCGTCCGCCGCGTTGACCGATGGTGAAACCGGCTTGCGGCTGGAGGCGGTCGGCACCTATCAGAAGCTGCCCGTCAAGGTCTCGCTGCGCACCACCGGCGCGCTGTCGCTGCTGGCCGAAGGCGACACGGCGGTCGCGCAGCCGGTTCGGCTGTCGGCCACGGCCGGCAAAACCACACTGAGCTTCGACGGCACCACCACCGACCCGCTGCATCTGACCGCGTTGAGCGGCGACTTCACCGGGGGCGGCCCGTCGCTCGCCAGCGTCGGCGACGCGCTCGGCGTGACGCTGCCGGAGACGCCGGGCTTCAAGCTCGCAGGCCGGCTCGACAAGCAAGCCGAGCTCTGGCGCGTGAAGCTCGAAGAAGCGCGCATCGGCTCGAGCCGCCTCGCCGGCGAGTTCAGCTACGACCGGGGCCGCAAGAAGCCGCTGCTGTCGGGCAAGCTCGGCGGCAAACGGCTCGTGCTGAGCGACCTGGGGCCGTCGGTCGGCGCGGCGTCGGCCGATGCTGCGCAAAAACCCAAGGCAAAAGGCCGCGGCAAGGTCATCCCGGACAAGCGCTTCGACTTGCCCTCGCTGGCCGCGATGGACGCCGACATCCAGGTAGACATCGGCGAGTTCGACACCGGCACCGACGTGCTGGCAGTACTCGAGCCGCTGCGCGCGCACCTCCTGCTGGCCGACTCGGTGCTGACGCTCGCCGACATCACGGCGAATGCGGCGAAAGGCCAGCTTGCTCGGCTCGCTGCAGCTCGACGGGCGCGGCAAGCAGGCCGAATGGGATGCGAATCTCGGCTTGCGCGGCGTGGACATGGCGCAGATGCTGAAGATCGAGCGCAAGGGCAAGGCGCCGCCTTACCTCAGCGGCAAGCTCGACGCGCGCATCGACGTCAAAGGCAGCGGCCGCTCGACCGCCGAGATCCTCGGCAGCCTGGACGGCCAGATCAGGGCGCACATGCGGAACGCGTCGATCTCGCATCTCGCTATCGAAGCCGGCGGGCTCGACGTCGCACAGGCGCTGGGCGTGTTGATCAAGGGCGACGACTCGCTCAAGATCCAGTGCAACGTGATCGACCTGACCGTCAAGCGCGGGCTGATCCAGCCGAAGCTGTTGGTGCTCAACACGGTCGATTCGACGATATGGATCGACGGCCTCATCTCGCTGAAGACCGAGGCGATGGGCCTGAAGGCGATCGTCGCACCGAAGGATTTCAGCCCGCTGACGGTGCGCTCCCCGATCAAGGTCGAAGGCACATTGAGCGATCCGTCGGTGTCGGTCGAGTCGGGCAAGCTCGCTGCGAAGGCCGGTGCGGCCGCGCTGCTCGCGCTGGTACAGCCATTGGCCGCGGTGTTGCCGTTCGTCGACACCGGCTCGGAAGACGAAGCGAAGCAGGCGGGCGCCCAATGTGCGGCGATGGTCAAAAAGCAAGGCGCGATCGCCAAGCCCGCGGGCCGGCCGGCCGACACGCCGGTGCCGGACGGACGGGCCGCGGGCAAGGCCAGGAAAGACGCCGTTAAGCGTTGACGCGGTGGACGTCCGGCCCCTCGCAGGCCGCCATGCGGTGCGCAGGCATCGCAGCTCCGAAACGTTGCGCCGCGCACCGGTGTGTCCGCGCCGTGGGTTCTCTCGCGGGGCCCGCGCTGCCGGCGCGCTTTCGCAACCGGTGCCCTCGTCGCCCCGATGCCGTTTTTTCCAAAAGTAGCTACGACACCGCCTGGGATCCAAGGAGTTGCCTTTTCCTCATGGATGTCAGATCACCTGCGCTGCATAACCTCAGCGTTTTTTCGAGCCGCCGTGCGATGGATGCCCAATTCCGCCGGCTGGTCGATCGTGCTGGGGCTGGCGTCTGTCGATACCGCCGCGCAGGTCGCGCCCGCCTCGCCAGCGCGCGCAGTCGGGCGAAGTCGTGTATCCCCTTGCAGCCCGGGTGCCTCGAGAGCACCGAGAGCACCGCGACGAGCGATGCCGACGCGGACATGCGGCTGTTCGACGAAATCTCGGCGCCTGGGGTACGGATTTCGGTGGACGGCTTCGGCAACGGCTACTCGTCGCTCGCACGGCTCAGGCGTTCTGCGATCCACAAGTTGAGGATCGACCACAGCTTCGTGCAGCACATGACCAGCCACGACGACGACGCGGCGATCGTGCCGAGCATCATCGCGCTGGCGCATGGGCTCGGGCTGTGCGTGATCGCCGAAGGCATGGAGACCGCGCAGCGACAGCGCTTTTTGGCCGGGCACGCGTGCGACGCGGTGCAGGCTGCCTGAACGGCCGCCTGGCACCCGCGCAGCAGGTAGAGTCGCTGCTCCGCAAGGCAGGCGAGGCGCCCTGACGGCGCGGGCTCGCCCGCGCCTTCTTTCTTCTTCTCCGCAGCAATTCAGGCCGCTTTGGACTCGATCGTTTTCTCCCATGGCAACGGCTTTCCGGCCAGCACCTACCGCGTGATGCTGGAAGCCTGCGCACCGCGGCTTCGAGCTGCACGCGGTCGAAAAGTTCGGCCACGACCCGGCCTATCCCGTCACCGACAACTGGCCGCACCTGGTGCAGCAACTGGCCGACTTCGCGCGACGCGATCGCAGCCGAAGCCGAGCGGCTCTGGCTGGTCGGTCATTCGCTCGGCGGCTTCCTGAGCCTGATGGGCGCAGCGCAGCATCCGACGCTGGCCGCTGGCGTGGTGCTGCTCGACTCGCCGCTCGTCGGTGGCTGGCGCGCCGGCGCGCTGCGGTGGTCAAGCGCACGCCGCTGATGCAGCGCGTCTCGCCCGGTGCGGTCAGCCGCCGGCGCCGCAAAGCCTGGAAGGACCGCGCCGCCGTGTTGCAGCACTTCCGCGCGAAGCAGGTCTTCGCCGCGTGGGACCACGCGTGCTCGAAGACTACGTCGAGCACGGAACGATGGATCTGCATGAACACTCGGCGCAAGAGCACGAAACGGCCGACCGATCCGCGCGCACCTTGAGTTTCGACCGCGACGTCGAAACACGCATCTACGACGCGCTGCCGCATCAGCTCGATCGCCTGTTCGAACGCCACCCGCCCCGCTGCCCGGTCGCGTTCGTCGGCGGCCGGCAGTCGGCGGAGTTGCGCCGCACCGGCCTCACGCTGACCCGGCGCATCGCGGGCGACCGCATCGCGATGATCGACGGCAGCCATCTGTTTCCGATGGAGCGGCCGGAAGCGACGGCCGAGGCGGTCAGCGCGGCGATCGGATCGATGCGCTGAACGCGGCGGCACGCGCCGCCCCACGTCGGCCCGCATCGACGCACCGCGGCCACCCACCAAGATGAATTACGACACCCTCTGGCGCTGGCTGCACACGCCGCTGTTCACCGTCAGCGACACGCCGGTCACCACGTTCACGTTGCTCGGGCTGGTGGCGCTTTTGATCGGCGCCTGGTGGATCACGGGCCGCATCGAAGCCGGCATTCGGCGGCTCGGCAAGGGCCGCCCGCGCAGCGCCGTCAGCATCTACGCGTGGGCGCGCGTGGTGCGCTACGCGCTATGGATCATCGTCACGCTGATCGGGCTGAACTACCTCGGCATCGATCTGGCCAGTTTCGCGCTGCTGGGCGGCGCGATCGGCGTCGGCATCGGCTTCGGGCTGCAGAACATCTTCAGCAACTTCTTCTCCGGCATCATCATGCTGCTGGAGAAAACGCATCAAGGAAGGCGATTTCGTCGACCTGCAGTCGGGCATGCGCGGCCATGTGCGCGAGATCGGCCTGCGCTACACGCGCGTGACCACGAACGACGAGGTCGACGTGATCGTGCCGAACTCCGAGTTCATCAACGGCCGCGTCGTCAACTGGACCTACGGCAGCCCGTACCGGCGCGTGCACGTGCCGTTCGGCGTGGCCTACGGCAGCGACAAGGAGGCCGTAAAGCGGCTGCGCTGCGGGCCGCCGCCTCGCTGGAAGCACGGTCACCGACCTGCACCGCGAAACCGATGTCTGGCTGGTCGACATGGGCGAGTCCTCGCTCGACTTCGAGCTGGTGGTCTGGGTCGGCGCCGAGGCGACCGATTTTCCCGCGCGCGTCGACGCGGCCTACAAGTGGAAGATCCACGACGAGCTGATCGCTGCCCACATCGAGATTCCTTTTCCTCAGCGGGACCTGCACCTGCGCTCGGGAGACTGGTCTCCGAAAGCCAATGAAGACGACCACAAACGGGCAGCAGAGGGAGCTTGAAGGGCGCTGACCGTCGGCGGTGGCCGCACCAGCCGAAGCAAAACGCGCCAGCGTCGTGACCTCATGTGATCACCGAGGAAGGCTCGCTATGAAGACCGTGCAGATTCGCGATGCCAAATCCTCGTTCTCGGCAGTGATCGCCGACGCCGGGCGAGGCAGACCCACGCTGAGCACCCGCCACCACCGGCCGTGGGCCATGGCGGTTCCGGTATCGGCAGACGAACGCCTCTTCCCGATCGACCAGCCGAATCCGGCCGACTGGTTGCTCGCCATTCCTGAGCTGCCGGAACCCGAGCGCAACCCGGCACCTGCGCACACCGTCGATCTGTGACCACTCCGCCCGATCAGACATCCGCCGATGCGGGTGACCCGCTCGACACCCGCGTGATCTCGACCCTTGCGCCCGGACGCGAGCGTCATCTTCCAAACGAATTTCAGCAGTGGCTTCGCGCTGCCGACAGCGCTGGACAAATTGTTCATCCAATTGTGTCGCCATCGCTGAGATCGAGCAAGGCGTCTGCGAAGCTGCGCCGCGCGGGTGGCGCCGATCGCTCAGCACGACCGAGCGCATGGCTCGACGGCTTGCGGCGCCAATTCGACGGCCGCTCGTCGCCGCTCGACGCACCGGCAGCGCGCGCCGCGGGGCGGCTCGCGGCTCGCGCCACTGCACGCGGAGTTCATCCGGGATTTGCGGACGTTGCGATCGCGGCCATCGCGCGACGAGCCGGCTTGTTGTTGTTGACGCGCAACCTGAAACACTTCGAGCCACTGGGTGTGCCATGCGCCGATCCTCTGTCAGCGCTGCCCGGCCGGCCCCCAAGCGCTGACTCAGTCTGCCCAGACCACCAGCCCGCTCCACGCGGTCGCGAGCACCACGATGCCGAACACGATCCGGTACTAGGCGAACGGCACGAAGTCGTGCGTGCTGATGTAGCGCAGCAGCCAGCGCACGCACAGCCAGGCGGCCAGAAACGAGAACAGCAGGCCGACCGCGAACATGGGCGCGTCGTGCATCGACAGCAGCGCGCGTTCCTTGTAGAGGCTGTAGACACCGGCGCCGATCAACGTCGGCATCGCGAGAAAGAATGAAAAATCGGTCGCGGCCCGGCGGCTCAAACCCAGCAGCATGCCGCCGATGATGGTTGCGCCGCTGCGGCTCGTTCCCGGCACCAGCGCAAGGCATTGCACGAGGCCGACTTTGAGCGCGTCCCAAGGCGTCATGTCGTCCACGTGCTCGACGCGCACATGGCCCGGCGCACGCTTTTCGGCCCACAGGATGATGAAGCCGCCGAGGATGAACGTACTGGCCACCACCACGGGCGTGAACAGGTGGCTCTTCACGTACTTGCCGAACAACAGGCCGAGCACCACCGCCGGCAAAAAACCGATCAGCACGTTCAGCGCGAACCGTTGCGCCTTGCGCTGGCGCGGCAGCGCGATCAGCGTCTCCCTGATTTTCTGCCAGTAAACCAGGATCACCGCGAAGATCGCGCCGGTCTGGATCGCGATGTCGAACACCTTGGCTTTCTCGTCGTCGAAGCCGAGCAGCGAGCCAGCCAGGATCAGATGCCCGGTGGAGGAGATCGGCAGGAACTCGGTCAGACCTTCGACGATGCCCATGACGGCGGCTTTGGCGAGCAGCAAGGTATCCAGATTCGGCTTTCGAGTGCGGTGGGAAGCGGCCGATTATCGAGGGCGGCCCGCGCGCGTCGCCAGCAGTCCATCCCACGCCATTTCGCGGTTCGCACCGCGCTTTGCGCATTTCGTCGCAACGCGCTGGCGCCGCCCTGGGCCGCCGCGCACAGTGTGGTCATCACTTGACCACCACTGCCCGGAGAAGTCCCCCTATGGACATGACCTCCGTTATCGCCATCCACCTGTCCGCCGCGCCGGGCGCGACCGTGCTCGGGCCGCTTGCCATCCGGGCGCGCTGCGCAGCCATGCAGCGCCCGCGGCCGCACCGCGCATCCGGCTACGCCTGGGTCACCTTGCTGCTGCTGACCGCGCTGTCGGTCATCTTCAACCGCGACTTCCGGCTGCCGAACATCGCGGGCTACACAGAGTCGGTCTATTCGGCGCTCGGCTAAGCCTTCGGCCTGGTGCTGCACGGCGTCGCGGTGTTCGTGCTCGGGGCCGGCAGCGACCTGCGGTAACGCATGGTCGAGCGTGAGCGGCGCAAGCTCACACGGTGAGCGCGCTCTCATGATGCGTCAGTGGCGGCAGATGGTGCAGCACCTGTTGCTGACCTTGATTTTTCCCTGCTCGTCGCCTGAGTGCAGTATTTCTTCTCGCAGGGCCAGCCGTTCAGCGTCAAGCTGGTCTATTCGGTCGCCACCGGCGTGCCGATCTGGACAGTGGTCGAGTTTGGCCGCTTCTGGCCTGCAAAGCCGCCCGATTTTTCCTCGCCGAGCGGCTGGCGCGCCCCGGCTTTGGCCGTCGCCGGAATACCGACCGGCTGCTTCACCAGCACGCTGGTCGGCGACTGGTGGTTCGGCTGGTCGAGTTGGGATCGAAGCGCGACTGCCTCGAGCTGATGGCGATCCGCATGGGCCCGCGGCTGCGCTATTCACTTGCGCTGCCGCCCGAGTTGGCCGACCTGCCGGTGCCCACGCTGCTGCCGCGGCCGTTGGTTGAAAACAGCATCCGCCAAGGGTTGGAGCCAAGCGTGGCGGGCGGCTGCGTCGCGGTGCGCGCATGGCTCGACGCGGATCGGGCGTTGCGGCTCGACGTGGCGGACAGCGGCGCCAGCCTGCTGGAGGCTGCGGCAGTCCGAAGCCGGGCCGATGGGTCCCCGGATGCGAGCAATTTCGGTCTTGCGCAAATGCGCGAACGGCTGGCCACGCAATACCGGCCCGGCCGCACATCTCACCTTCGAGCATGCATCGACGCTGGCGGGCACCGAGTCGGCCGCCCAGGTGGCGGCGATCCGCATCGAGCAGCCCGCGCGCCGTGCTTGTTCATCCATTGGCGGGCCGAGTCCGCTGCCGGTTCGACCGGCCTGACCGTCATGACCCGCGCAATCGCCGTATGCCCGCATCGCAGCACTGTCCCGTCAGCCGTTGCGGGCAGTAAATCACGCCGGACTTTTTTGCGGCGTCGGGTTCCGCTCGGCATTCTGGTGTCGAATACGGGCTATGCGTTTATTTTGTCGTCCCCCAGGTGCGGGCCATTGGTCGTGTCTGCTCGTTTTATGAGCAACCGGCTGCTGATGCTGCTTTGTTTCGCAGCGATGAGCACTGTTGTGATCGCCCAGCCCAATGCGGCAGCCGCTGGCATCGCCACCGCGTTGCAGGCCGGTGACGACGGCAAGCTGCTCGACAAGAGCCTGCCCGAGCTGATGGCGGTCGAGGTGGTGTCTGCAAGCCGCCAACGCGTGGCGCTGGCCGACACCGGCGCGCCGGTCTTCGTGATCACGCAGGAAGACATCGTGCGCTCGGGCGCGCGCGTGCTGCCCGAAGTGCTGCGGCTGGCGCCGGGCGTGGATGTCGCGCGCATCTCGAGCGGTCGCTGGGCGGTCGGTGTGCGCGGCGACACCACCCGGTTTTCCGGCGGCCTGCAGGTGCTGCTGGACGGTCGCAGCATCTACTCGCCGTATTTCTCCGGCGTGTTCTGGGATGTCGAGCAGGTGCCGCTGGCCGACATCGAACGCATCGAGATCGTGCGCGGGCCGGCCGGTGCGGTCTGGGGCCCGAACGCGGTCAACGGCGTTATCAACATCATCACGTTCGGGGCCCGCGAAACGCTGGGCACCCGGCTGGAAGGCCTGGCCGGCAGCGACGGCCAGCGCTGGCTGCATCTGCGCTACGGCGCCCCGACACGACGCGCGGAACCCAACGAGGGCGCCTGGCGGTTGTCGGCACGCGCGAGCGAAACGTCGAGCTACCAAACGGCCGACGGTCGCGACGCGCGCGATCGCAACCGCAACGCGAACGTCACCGGCCGGCTCGACCAGCGGCTGGCACACGGCGAACTCGGTCTGCAGTTTCAGGCGCTGCAGACGGCTGACCGCGATGAGTGGCTGCTGCGCACGGAGCAACCGCCTGCGTTCTATGACCCCACGTCACTGCGGCTGTCGTTTCGCCGGCTGATGGCTTCGGGCGTGCTGAGCCAGCGACTGGCCGAGGCCGGACAACTGCAGGTCAGCGCAAGCGTGGCGCGAGAACTGGCCGGATTCACCGATTTTCTGACCACACAAAGCACCACCGCCGAGCTGCAGGCGCAACATCAGGTCAGCCTGGCCGACAACAGGCACGCGTTGACTTACGGTGCGGGTCTGCGTGGCTTCAGCGACACCACGCAGGGCAGCCGCTACGGCCAGCTGTTGCCGGCCGACCGCCAGTGGCTCGATTGGCGGCTGTTCGCGCATGACCGCATCACGCTGGCGCCGAACCGGCTCTGGCTGACGGGCGGGCTGCTGCTGGATCACAACCGCTACACGGGTCTGCAGCCGCAGCCGAGCGTCGATCTCGCCTGGCGCATCTCCGCGGCTCAGTCGCTGTGGGGATCGTTTTCGCGCTCCAGCCGGGTGCCCGGCCGCGGCTTTCAGGATGCGCAGTTCTCGGTCTCCAACCTTTCGACGCTGCTGCCCGGCGCCAATGACGCGGTGCCGGTGCCCGTCACGACGCGCTCGCTGCAGGCGGTGTCGACTCAGGTGACCGCGTTTCAACTGGGCAGCCGCTGGCGCTTCGGCGAGCAGCTGTCGATCGATCTCACGGCGTTCACGCAGCGCTATCACAATCTGGTGCGGTTTCAGTTGCCGGACGCATCGACGATCGCACAGGCGGCGTTCAACACGGCGACCGGCGCGGGCGCGCCGGTCTACATCGACTGGATCGGCAGCGCGGCGCGTACGAACGGAGTCGAGCTGGCGACCGACTGGCGCGTCCGGCCTGGCCTGCGCTCGCAGCTCGCGCTGTCCAGCTTGCATGTACAGAGCGAAAATCGGGCGGACCTCGATGCATCCACCTTGGCGCGCAGCCCCAGCCTGCTTGCTTCGTGGCGGCTGTCCTGGGACCTCGCGCCGCGCGTGTATCTGGACGGCTGGCTGCGCTACAGCGCCAGCCGCAGGGCTTTCCTTCCCGCGGAGACCGGCGTGCCCGCACGCACCACGCTGGACTTGTCGTTGCGCTGGCGCGTGTCGCCACAATTGACGCTGTCGCTGGCCGGCTACAACCTCGGCGCGCGCCGGCGTGTGGAAGCCTCCAACGCGAACGGCTTCACCTTGAGCACCCCGGTGCTGATCGAGCCTGCCGTGGCGCTGCGCGCAAGCGTCCGCTTCTGAACACGTCCGGCAAAAGCAGACCTCCGATGGATCGGCATGTGCGCGAACCAGAGCGCCGCGATACGTGGCGGGCGTGGCGCGTGCTGCGCACCTTGCGCCGCGCACGCTGGCGCCGCGTGGCCGCGGCGTTGTGGGTCGGCTGGGCGTTGCTGCCATCCATGCCGTTCGCAGATACCGATGAGACGCAAGTGTTGGCGGCCTTCACGCTCAACTTCGCGAAGTTCACCGAATGGCCGGCCGACCGCCTGGCCGCAGGCCATTTCACGTTGTGCCAGCTCGGCGGCAGTGAACGGTTGGCCAGCGCATTGCAGGCGCTGCAGGAACGCACGGTGCAGGGCTTGCGCATCGAGTTCCGGCGGATCGACAGCGGCCTGGAGGCGTCGCGCTGCATGGTGTTGTTCGCCGCCAATCTGGTGCCGCCGCCGCTGCCCCCGGGCGCGGCGGTGCTGACGATCGGCGACGAACCGGGGTTTGCGCAGCACGGCGGCATGATCGGCTTCGTGCGCGACGGCGCGCGGCTGCGATTCGAAGTGAACCTGGGTGCATTGAAGCGGGCTGACCTCATGTTGTCATCACACGTGCTTTCGTTGGCCACCAACGTGATCGACAGCGCAATAAGCCCGCCGGGCAGTCCATGATGCGAAGCCGACCGCAATCCCTGGCCCGGCCGCCGACCGCGCAGGAGCGCACCGACTCGGTGGCCAACCCCCTCAAGCGCTGGCTGCGATGGCGGTCCCCGTGGCCGGCGCGCGGGCACGTCAAACTGAATTCACGCCTGCGATTGGTGGTGGCCGGCGCCATCACCGTGCTCGTGCTGCTGCTGTTCGTGTTGTTTGCCGGTCTGGAGCTGCGCGGTGCGCAGGAGCGCCAGCATGAGCGCGCGAGCGCGATCACGGCGGTGCTGGCCGAGAACGTGCGCGGCTCGCTCGCGTTTTTCGATATCGAAGCGGCCAGCAAGATCCTGTCGAGCGCGGGCACCCTGCCCGGCATTCGCTGGGCTGCGTTGCTCAACGAAGACCGGCGCCTGTTTGCAAGCTTTGCGGTGCCGCAGCAGCCGCTGCCGAAGCCGGCCGAGTTGATCGGCTGGTTGCAGCGTGCCGGGCCCGGCAACCGGGTCAGCCTGTTCGAGCAGGGCGGCGCGCTGTACGTGATACAGGCGGTGCAGGTCGACGGTGAGCCGATCGGCTGGCTGATGCTGAATCTGGATGCGGAGAATCCGTCGCTGCAGTTTCTCGGACGACTGGGCGTCGTGATGCTGGCGGCCGCCGTATTCGGTCTGATCGCAAGCTTTGCCGCGGCGCGCGCGTTGGAGCGCATCGCGTGGCCGATCATGAATCTGGCGAGCATGATGCGCGAGGTCTCGATCACGCACGACTACCGGATGCGGCTGATGTATCACCGCAGCGACGAAATCGGTGAGTTGCACGACGGCTTCAACGGCCTGCTCGAGCAGCTCGAGGCACGCGAACAGGAAATCGCCGCGCATCAAAGCGATCTCGTGCGGCTGGCCAACCTCGACGAGGTCACGCAGTTGTCCAACCGCCATCACTTTCGGCAACTGCTCGACCGCGCGCTCAAGCGCGCAGCGGACGTGCCGTTTGCGCTGTTGTGTCTGGACCTCGACCGCTTCAAGAACGTGAACGATTCGCTCGGCCACGACATGGGCGACCAGGTGCTGCGGCTGGTGGGCGAACGGCTGCGCTCGATCGCGCGTTCGGAAGACACGATGGCGCGCACCGGCGGCGACGAGTTCTCGGTGATCATGGGCCGAGTCTCCCACGACGAGGAAGCGCTGCCGTTCGCTCGCCGCATCCTGGCTTCACTGCGCGAGCCGTTCGAGATCAACGGGCTGACCCTGCACATCGGCGCCAGCATCGGCATCGCGCTGGCGCCGCGCGATGCGACGCGGGCCGAGCAACTGATCAAGTATGCGGATCTGGCGCTCTACGAAGTCAAGGCGGCCGGTCGCAACACGGTGCGCATGTATCAGCCCTCGATGGGCAGCCAGGTCGACCGCCGGCTCGTGCTCGAGCAGGAGTTGCGCGAGGCGCTCGCGCGTGGGCAACTCACGCTGGTCTACCAGCCGCAGATCGAGACGCGCGATCGGACCGTGATCGGGCTGGAGGCGTTGCTGCGCTGGAACCATCCGGAGCTCGGCACGGTGACGCCGGCCGAGTTCATTCCGATTGCCGAGGACAGCGGGCTGATCGTCGAAATCGGCGCCTGGGTGCTCGAGGAGGCCTGCCGGGAGGTGCAGTTGCACGACGACAAGCTGTCGATCGCGGTCAACCTGTCGCCGGTGCAGGTCATGACACAGGATCTGGGTGCGTTGATCGACAGCGTGCTCTCGCGCACCGGCCTGGCGGCGCACCGGCTCGAGCTCGAGATTACCGAGTCGGTGCTGCTCAACGAGGAGAACGCGACCTTGCAGCAGATGGCGGCGTTGCAGACAGCGCGGCGTGCGTATCGTGCTCGACGACTTCGGCACCGGCTTTGCCTCGATGGCTTATCTGCTGCGCTTTCACTTCGCAAAAATCAAGATCGACCGCAGCTTCGTGCATCTGCTGCGCGAGCAGGACCGAAAACGGGCGATCGTGCGCGCGATCATCGAGATGTCGCAGCAGATGGGCACGCGCGTGCTGGCAGAAGGCGTGGAAAGCGAGTCCGAACTGCAGATGCTGACCAACGACGGCTGCACCGAAGTGCAGGGCTACTACTTCGCGCAGCCGCTCGACGAGCAGGACCTCGCGTTGTTCCTGCACACCTGGGACAGGTCGACCATGACGGCCGCCAACAGCCAGCTCGGCTCGCTGCGCACGGCGCCCGACTTGCTGCTGCTGCCGGCATCCCGCGCATGAGTTATCGACGGCGGTGTCGGCGGGATCGATGCAGCGGCCGCGCCGCTGGCGGCCACGGCGGTGCTGGCCGATCGATGGGACGACGAGCCGCCCGCAGGCCACTCGGCCAAGCCGCTTCCGCTGCTCGTGTGCGTGACCGCATACGACGACCATGCGGTGGCCGCGTTCGAACCCCACGCGGTCGACTACGTGTTGAAGCCGGTGCAGCCGGTGCAGCCGGCGCGGCTCGACAAGACGGTGGCCAAACTGCAGCAGGCGCTGCGTTTGCGCGCGGTGCACGCGGGCGCCCGCCACCCGTGGAGCAGCTTCGTGCGCTGCTGGACGCGGCACCGAAGCCCGTGTCCGCCGAGCCGCTGAGCGTGATTCAGGCCAGTGTCGGCAACCGGATCCGGCGCGTGTCCGATCGAGGCAGTGGTGGTGTTCGATGCCGCCGACAAGTACTTGCGCGTGCTCACCCGGAGTGGCGAATACCCGATCCGCACGCCACTCAAAGAACTGGCGCCGCGACTCGAGCCGCGCGTGTTCTGGCAGGTGCACCGGGGCACGCTGGTGCGCGCGAATGCGATCGACTCGGTGCTGCGCGATGAATCCGGGCGCCTTGCGCTGAGCCTGCGCGGCTGCGGCGAATCATTTGCCCTGAGCCGCCTCTGCGCGCATCTGTTCAAAGCCATGCAGCGATCGCTTCGATGCGCGATCGCCACCTGCGCTGTCCCGCTATTGCGGATTCATCTGGGTGAAGTTCAGCGGCAGCCAGTGGTAGCCCTCACCAGCTGCGCGCAGCCGCCCCAGGCCTGGAAACGCGATATGCGACGCGCCGATCGGCGTGCCTTCGTTGGCTGCGCGCGTGAAGACGCGTTTGCGCATCGCAGCCGCGGCGCTCGGATCGACGTCGAAAGCGATCGTGACGGACGGGTCGTCGAGCTGCACCCCGGCGACATGGATCAGGTCCCCGATCAACCACAGCTTGCGGGCGCCGCTCGATACCTCGTACGTCGTATGGCCCGGGGTATGCCCAGGAGTGGGCAGCGCAGCGATGCCGTTGGCCAGCCTGGCCGCCTCGCTCTCGAACGGCTGGAATTTGTTCGCTTCGATGTAGGGTTTCAGCGCCGCCATCGCGCCTTTGAAGAAGTCCTTCATTTCGGCCGGCGCGGCGTCCAGGTTCTGCTGGCTCAACCAGTAGTCCGCGTCGCGCTGGTCGACGCGCACGGTCGCGTTCCGAAACACCCGTTCGCCGTCGGCCACCAGTCCTCCGAGATGATCGATGTGCAGGTGCGTGATGTAGATCTCGTCGACCTGCGCCGGCTGGTAGCCCGATGCCTTCAGGTTCGCGACCAGCTTGCCGAGCGTGGGGCCGAAGAATGCGCCGGCGCCCGCGTCGATCAGCACCAGTCTGGCGCCGGTGTTGATCAGGTAGCCGTTCACCGAGGTCTCGACCGGCACCGCCAAATACGATTGCGCCAAAGCCTGCTCGGTCGCTGCGGCGGACTGCTTGAGCAGCTTGTCGGCCGGCATCGCGAAGGTGCCGTCGTTCAACGCGGTGACCTCGAAGTCACCGAGCATCATGCGGTAGAAGCCCCGCGCGGCCCGCTGGGCCATCGGCGCTTCCGCATACGATGGGCCGGCGACGACGAGCGCGGCGCCGGCGGCGGCCAGCGTGGCCAAACGAACCAATTTCTTCCAGGTGGATGACGACATGACGATCTCCTCGGATGGCGATGGGCGGCAAGTGCCAGACGGCTTGTCCGAGCGCAGTTTATCGGCCGCGCTGAACGTCGAGCAGCGCGCGATGCTCGACTTCTGGCTCGGCGACGGCCTGCGGCGCGGCTGGCCGAGCGAGAACCTGTCGGACCGCTGGTTCGGCGCCGATGTCGCGCTGGACCGCGAGATCGGGCAACGCTTCGGGCCGCTCGTGGGCCAGGCGCTTGCGGGCGGCCTGAGCAACTGGGAAGCCGCGCCGCTGCCGCGGCTCTCGCTTGTGATCCTGCTCGACCAGTTCACGCGCAACATCTTTCGCGGCAGCGCACAGGCATACGCTGGCGATTCCCGCGCGCAGGCGCTGGTGCTCGACGCACTGCGGGACGGCGAAGACACCACGCTGCCCCGGGTCGGTCGCGTGTTCCTCCACATGCCGCTCATGCATGCCGAGGACCTTGCGCTGCAACAGCGGTGCGTGGAAGGTTTCGAGCGGCTGCTTGCCGAAGCGCCCGCTGAGCTTCACAAAACGCTGCAGGGCAATCTGCGGTTCGCCAGATCGCATCGGGACATCATCGAACGCTTCGGCCGCTTTCCGTACCGCAACGCGGTACTGGGACGCAGCAGCAGCGCGCAAGAGCGCACGTTCCTGGAGTCCGGGCCGCGCTTCGGCCAGTAGCGGTTGCGGGCGTTGCAGACCAGGGCGAACCCCAGGGCCTGCCGTCGCGGATCGAAGCCGCTCGGGCTCTTGCGCTGCCCATAAAATTTGCCACCCGCCTCACGCGCCGACGACCGCGTTCGTCCTGCGAGCGCTCCTCCACCTACTTCGCCGCGAGCCGGCGGCTCGAAACTGCATGTCCACGATCCTCCAACACATCCCCGCCGGCCAGAAGGTCGGCATCGCGTTCTCCGGCGGCCTGGATACCAGCGCCGCGCTGCACTGGATGCGCAACAAAGGCGCGGTGCCCTACGCCTACACGGCGAACCTCGGCCAGCCCGATGAGCCCGACTACGACGAGATTCCGAAGAAGGCGATGCAGTACGGCGCCGAGGCGGCACGCCTGATCGACTGCCGGCGCCAACTCGTGGCGGAAGGCATCGCGGCACTTCAGTGCGGCGCGTTTCACATCTCGACGGCTGGTGTGACGTACTTCAACACCACACCGCTCGGCCGGGCCGTCACAGGCACCATGCTGGTCGGCGCGATGCGCGAAGACGACGTACACATCTGGGGCGATGGCAGCACCTACAAGGGCAACGACATCGAGCGGTTCTACCGCTACGGGCTGCTGACCAATCCGTCGCTCAAGATTTACAAACCCTGGCTCGATCAGACCTTCATCGACGAACTGGGCGGCCGCGCCGAGATGTCGGCGTTCATGACGAAGGCCGGCTTCGGCTACAAGATGTCGGCCGAAAAAGCCTACTCGACCGACTCGAACATGCTGGGCGCCACGCACGAGGCGAAAGACCTCGAGCACCTGAACAGCGGCCTGCGCATCGTGAACCCGATCATGGGTGTCGCCTTCTGGAAGGACGATGTCGAGATCAAGGCTGAGGAAGTCACGGTGCGCTTCGAGGAAGGCCAGCCGGTTGCGCTGAACGGCCGGGCGTTCACCGACCCGGTCGAGCTGCTGCTCGAAGCCAACCGCATCGGCGGCCGTCACGGCCTCGGCACCTCGGACCAGATCGAAAACCGCATCATCGAAGCCAAAAGCCGCGGTATCTACGAGGCGCCTGGCATGGCGCTGCTCTATGTCGCGTACGAGCGGCTCGTGACCGGCATCCACAACGAGGACACGATCGAGCAATACCGAATCAATGGGCTGCGGCTGGGTCGCCTGTTGTACCAAGGCCGCTGGTTCGATCCGCAAGCCCTGATGCTGCGCGAGGCCGGCCAGCGCTGGATCGCGCGCGCCGTCACGGGGGAAGTCACGATCGAGCTGCGCCGCGGCAACGACTACACGATCCTGAACACGGAGTCGCCGAACCTGACCTACCAGCCCGAGCGCCTGACGATGGAAAAAGGCGCCTCTACCTTCTCACCCGCGGACCGAATCGGCCAGCTCACGATGCGCAATCTGGACATTGCAGATACGCGGGAGAAGCTTGTGACTTATGCGAAGGCGGGGTTGCTGTCGCTCGGCGACGGGAGCGTGTTGCCGCAGTTGGCGCATGACGAGAAGGCGGATCGGAGCGACGCCTGACCCACCGGCAAGCCAGGGAAATGGCATCCTTGAAGGCATCGACGCACGCGTGCGCGAGTCGATGGCCGAATCCAAGGCGCCGGGCCTGGCGCTCGCTGCAATCCGCGGCGACGAAACGATGCTGCTGCATGGGTATGGTATGCGCGACATCGACGTGCCTGTGCCGGTCGATACCGACACGCAGCTCCTGCTGTGTTCGATCATCCAGTCGTTCACCGCCGCCGGGCCCGGTCTGCTGGTCGACCAGCGCATGCTCGACTGGAGCCGGCCGGTGCGCGAGGTGCTGCCGGCGTTCCGACTTCACGATGCGGTCGCGACCGAGCGCGCCACGGCACGCGATCTGCTGAACCACACGATCGGGCTGCCGCGGCACGATGGGGTCCACAGGCCGGGCGACCTGTCCCGCGTGCAGATGCCGGCGGCGCTTCGCTCAGGGCGTTCAACTGCTGTCGGCGCAGGTGCTGGCGGAGGCGCGCCCGGCTGCCGCTCCGAGTTTCGCTGCACAGAGCCGGATGTGATCGATGCGATCGCGCTGCGGCAGTCGAACGGGGTGCTCATCGCCGCGCAGCAAGGCGAAGGCTGAAGTTCTGCCGGCGCCAGGCTCTGCCGCTCGGGCTGCGATTCCGCGCGACAGCCTTGCAGGACCCATCGGAAGCGACGCCGCTCGAGACCCGATCTCGACATTGACTATTCTTGGCCGTTGCCACAACCGCCCGGGAGACCTCGAGTGACCACCATGAACACAGACGCGCCCGTCCTCATCCTCGGCGCCGGCATCGGCGGCCTCGCTCTGGCATTGAGCCTGCACCAGGCCGGCATCGGCTGCCGCATCTACGACGCGGTGCCAGAGCTCAAACCGCTCGGCGTCGGCATCAACCTGCTGCCGCACGCGGTGCGCGAACTTGCCGAACTGGGCCTGCTGCCGGCGCTCGACGCGGTCGGGGTGCGCACGCAGGAAGCGGTGTTTTTCTCGGCCAATGGCCAGCTGATCTTTCGGGAGCCGGCGGGCATGGCGGCCGGCTACGACTGGCCGCAGTTTTCGATCCATCGCGGCGCGTTGCAGACGGTGCTGCTGGACGCGGTGCGCGAGCGGCTCGGCGACGATTCGATCGTCTGCGCGCACCGCTGCACCGGCGTCGCGCAAGACGACGGCGGGGCAGTCGCCAGCTTTGCTGCTCCGGACGGCTCCGCGCTGCCCCCGGTACGCGCACAGGTCGCGGTCGGCTGCGACGGCATTCACTCGGCGCTGCGCCGGCAGCTCTACCCCGACGAAGGTCCGCCGCGCTACAGCGGCGTGAACATGTGGCGCGGCACCACGCGCTGGACGCCGATCCTGAGCGGCGCAAGCATGATCCGCGCGGGCTGGCTGTCGGTCGGCAAGATGGTGATCTACCCGATCGAAAGCGAGCTCGACGCGGAAGGCCGCCAGCTCATCAACTGGGTCGCCGAGATCGAGTCGCCGACGCCGGCCGTGCGCGATTGGAGCCGCGCAGGCCGGCTCGAGGATTTCCTTCCAGCCTTCGCCGACTGGCACTTCGAATGGCTCAGCGTGCCGGACTTGATCTGTGCGGCGGACTCGGTCCTTGAATACCCGATGGTGGACCAGGACCCGCTTCCCAGATGGACGCACGGCCGCATCACGCTGCTCGGCGACGCCGCGCATCCGATGGTGCCGCGCGGCAGCAACGGCGCGGGCCAGGCAATTCTGGATGCGCGCCATCTGGCGGGGGCCTGCAAACGCCTGGGCGTCGGCATCGCAGCGCTCGAAGATTACGACCGAGCAAGGGTCGAAGCCACCGGCCGAGTCGTGCTCGCGAACCGCAGCAATCCGCCGGATGCGATCCTGCGCGTGGTGCACGAACGCACGGGCGGCCGGCCGTTCCGGCAGGTGGACGACGTGGTGCCGGTCGGCCGAACTGCAGGCCATTTCGGACAACTACAAACGTGTGGCAGGCTATGACCCGGCGCTGCTGCGCGCGCGGCCATCGTTCATCTGAGACGATCCGTCTCTCACAACACCACACATGGAGACTTTCTCGATGTTCGAACGCATGAAAAAACCACTGATCGGCCTGTTTGCCGCGCTCACGCTGACCGCCGCACAGGCATGGCCGGACCGGCCGATCACCTTGGTGGTGCCCTACACGCCCGGCACCGGCATCGACTTGATCGCACGCCAGTTGTCGGCCAAGCTGCCAGCCGCGCTCGGCGTGCCCGTCGTGGTCGACAACGTCCCCGGCGCCAGCGGCAACATCGGCACCGAAAAGGTCGTGCGCGCGCAGCCCGATGGCAATACCCTGCTGGTGCAGGTCAGCACGCTGGTGATGAACCCGAGCCTCTACAAGTCGATCCCGTACGACCCGGTGCGAGACCTGGCGCCGGTCACGCTCACGTCCTGGGGCACCCTGCTGCTGGTCACGAACCCGGCGGTGCAAAAGGCGGGGACGCTGGCGCAGATGATCGATGCCGCCAAGGCCGATCCGGGCAAGCTCACCTATGCCAGCCCCGGCGTCGGCACGCCGCACCACCTGGCGATGGCGCTGCTGCAGCAGAACGCAGGGATCGATCTGCTGCACGTGCCGTACAAGGGCACGGCCGGCGCGGTGACCGATCTGCTCGGCGGCCGCATCGACTTCATGTTCCTGCCGATCCACGTCGCGCTGCAGCAGATCCAGGCCGGCAAGCTGAAAGCGCTGGCAACCGGCAGCGACCGGCGCGCCCCGCAACTGCCCGATGTGCCGACCTTGCGCGAAGCCGGTGTGGCCACCGGCAACCTCGACATGTGGTACGGCGTGCTGGCGCCCAATGGCACACCGCAGGACGTGATCAACCGTCTGAATCAGGAGATCGGCAAGGTGCTGAAGGATGCGCAAGTCGCCGACGCGTTCGCAGCGCAGGGCATGGTGCCCGCGACATCGACGCCGGCTGCGTTCGGCGCCCTGCTCGACAAGGATGCGAAGCGCTGGGCCGAAGTCGTCCGAAAGGGCAGCATCACAGCGGAGTAAGGCCCTGGGCGATCAGGCGACCCGCATTCAGTCGCCCCCGCAGCCCGAATCGCCACCGCAGCCACCATCGCTGGATGATTCGCTGCCGCCAAAATCATCCGCACTGCCGATTCCGCCCCCACCTTCCCCGAAACTTGTGCCGCAATACAAGTCACGGCCCGATTGCCGATCGATGCCGTGGCAATCGGGCACGTAGTCGAAGCCGCCCGGCACCGCAAATTTCTTGTCCAGCGCGAACAGCAGCGGCAGACGCGCGGGCTTTCTCGGGTCGATGCTCTCTTCCATGCAGGCCCAGTACCAGCTGCGGCGCAGGCCGTCATTGCGGCGCGGGTCCTTGCCCAGCACTTCGGCGGGGCTGTGATGCAGCAGGCGGCCGAACGCGGTATGGCACCAGACTTCGTAGGCGCGGGTGTGCAGGATGAATTCGTGCCAGGCGGCGTCGGCGATCTTCGAAGGCATCGCGACAAATCTGCGTTCGCTGCGCAGGTGCGCGATGAAGAACTGGCGCAGGCCGTAGAGCACCAGATCGGCATCGCGCGGTTGCAGTTGCGGGTAGGCCGCGCGCAGCTTGACCGCGATGATCCCAGGCAGCTGCGCATCCCGAACGAACCGGCGCCGCAGACTTTGCTCCCATTCCTTCAAGCCGGCGTAGAGCAGCGCCATGGCAACCAGCTCCCCGACCAGCCAGGCCGGGTGCGTCCTGTGCCAGAGCGCAGCCGGCAGCACCGCGCAATGCCACCGCACGGCGCAGCCACATCAGAGCGTTGATGCGGAAACGATAGCTCAGCGAGACCGATGTCACACGTTGCGCCGACCTGCCGAGCGACGCCGGTTCGGCGAATTGCCAAACCCTTTCATCTACCCCACCCGCTGGGCGTTCTTCGCGCTCGCCACATCCATATCGCGCGGCAAGGCCACGCCGTTTTTCACCGCGACGATCTCGGCCATCACGCTGACCGCGATCTCGGAGGGCGTCTTGCTGCCGATGAAGATGCCGATCGGCCCGCGCAGGCGCGCAAGCGATGCTTGTGTTTGCTCGAAGTGCTCGATCATGCGTTCGCGCCGCGCGTCGTTGTTGCGGCGCGAGCCGATCGCGCCGACATAAAACGCTGGGGTCGCGAGCGCTTCGAGCAGCGCCAGGTCGTCCAGCTTCGGATCGTGCGTGAGCGCGACCACGCAACTGCGCGAATCCGGCCGGAACGCGAGCACGACGTCGTCCGGCATCTCGCTCGACAACGTCACGCCGGGCACCGACCAACCGCCGCGGTACTCGGCGCGCGGGTCGCAGACCGTGACGGCGAAGCCGCTGAACAGCGCCATCGTCGCAAGATATTCGGTGAGCTGCCCGGCGCCGATCAGCAGCATGCGGTACTCGGGGCCGAACGTGTTGACCAGTTCCGCATCGGACAGGCGCAGCGCCTGCGGCTCGGCGGCTCTGACGCAGCTGCACGGCGCCGTCGCGCAGATGCACCGCGCGCTGCATGAGCTGCCCCGTCTTCGAGCGACTCGACGAGTTCGGCGAGCTGCTGTGCGTCGGGGTCGAACTCGAGCAGCAACTCCAGCGTGCCGCCACACGGCAGGCCGAAACGGTGCGCCTCGTCGGCGCTGATGCCGTATTTGACGAAGCGAGGCGGGCCGGAGGGGATGGATTTGCTGTCTTCGTCGCCGTTGGCATCTGCCGATGCGTCGGGCGGCGATGCGATGTTGCCGTCGACGCCTGGCGCACTTGGCGCATTCACCGCACCTGCCGCATAAGCGCGTGTGAACCGAAAAATCAGATCGTCCTCGATGCACCCGCCCGAGACCGAACCGACCACCGCGCCGTCTTCCGAAAGCGCCATGATCGAGCCGACCGGCCGCGGCGACGAGCCCCAGGTGCGCACCACGGTGGCCAGCAGCGCGCGCTGGCCTGCGCTGCGCCAGTCGCGCAGGTGGCGCAGCACCATGACGTCGAGGTTTTCCATTGGATCGGGGCGGGCGGCGACTGCGAGAGCGTCGGGATCGGGATCAAGCCGCCGCGCCGGGCGCGGCAGGCTCACCCGCTTCACCCGCTGCCGGATAGCGCCGCTGCATCTCCTGCTCGAAGCGCTTGAAAAAACTTTCGGCGATCGATTTGGCCGCGCCGTCGACCAGACGCTGGCCGAGTTGCGCGACCTTGCCGCCGACCTGCGCGTTCACGGTGTAGGCCAGCAGGCAGCCTTGCGCCCCGTCCTCGGCCGGCGTCAGACTGACCTGCGCGGCACCCTTGCCGTGGCCGGCCGCGCCGCCCTGCCCCTCGAAGCCGATCGTGTAGCTGTGCGGCGCGTTCACGTCGGACAGCGCGATGTTGCCCGCGAACTTGGCCGACACCGGGCCGATCTTGAGCGCCATGCCGATCGCGTACTTGTCGTCTGCGGTGCGCTCGACCTTGTCGCAGCCGGGGATGCAGGCTTTCAGCACCCCGGGGTCGTTCAGCGCGTCCCAGGCTTGTTGCTGGGTGACCTGGAGCGGGCGGCTGCCTTGCATGTCCATAAAGCGGTTTCCTCGTGTCTTTTTGGCTTTGTGTTGTTGTTCGGTGCGGGCGGGCCTCAGCCCTTCATCAGCCGGGCCAGTCCCGACGCAAGCTGTTCGAGCCGGCTCAGGTCGTGCACGGCCAGCATGCCGTCCACCGCGCCGTGCAGCACCGCCGCGCCGCGCGCGACCGGCGCGTAGCCATCGAAGCGCAACAGCGGATTCAGCCACAGGATACGCCGGCTGTGGCGCTTGAGCCAGTTCAGCCTCGTCGGCCAGCAGCGCGGGCTCGCCGGTGTCGAGGCCGTCGCTGATCAACAGCACCAGCGTGCGGCGCCCGACGAGCCGGCGCGCATGGTCTCGGCGCAACGCGCGCAGTGATTCGCCGAGCCGGGTGCCGGCGCCGAAGTCGTCAATCCGTTTGCCGGCCGCGGCGAGCATCGCATCGGTGTCGGCCAGATCGAACGCGGGCGTCAGGTCGGTCAGGTGGGTGCCGAACGCGAACACGTCGCGCATGCGCGATCGCGCGTGGCCGCATGCAAAAATGCGAGCAGCAGTCGCGCATAACGCTCCATCGAGCCGGACACGTCGACCAGCACCAGCAGCGGCAACGGCTACTCGCGCCGGCGCCGGCGTTTCGGCAACACGAGCAACTCGCCGCCGGTGCGCGCGGCCTGGCGCAACGCGCGCGGCCAATGCGGGCGTGTGCCGCGCTCGGACACCCGCGTGCGGCGGCCCGGCACGGTCGGCAGTGGCAACGCGATCTCACGCGCGAGCCGCTCGACATGCGCGAACTCGGCCGCGCCCAGCGCATTGAAGTCGGCATGGCGCAGCCGGCTCGCATCGCTCACCGTCATCGCGGCGTCGAGTTCGAGCTTGTCCTCTTCGGGCTTGGCCAGTGGGCTTGGCAACCGGGGCGGGCGGCGCCAGGGCCTCGCGCACACGCGGGCGCCGCTTGGCCGCATCGGGCTTGGCGTGCTGGCTTGGCAGCATCTGCGCGAGCAGCTTGTTGGCGAGCTTCGGGTCTTGAAAAAATGCGTCGAACAGTTCCCGGAACACCATGCGGTCCGCTTCACTGCGCGACCAGCACCGCCTCGAGCGCGGCGGCCAGGTCGTCCCGACGCGCAAGCCCGACGATCTGAGCGGCCGACTGCGCAAGCGCGATGCGCGCGGGGTCGCTCGGCACGCCGGCGCGACGCAGCGCGCGGCCGAACGCGCTGATGTTGTCGAACAGCTTGCCGCTGACGGCGTCACCGAGTTGCATCGTGGCAATGGTTGGTTGCGCCGCTGGTCGCGCCGGCGACGCGACCTCTCAAAGGCCGGCCGGCTGCAGCAGATCGGCCGCCATGGCGGTGGACAGCGCCGCCACGTCGTCGCGCTGCTTGAACAGGATGCCGGCCGTGTCCTTGATCACTTCCGGATCGAGCACCAACGTGTCGAGCGCGACCAGCGCGCGCGCCCATTCGACGCTCTCCGCAATGCCGGGTGCGCGCTGGAAGGCGTTTGCAAACGGCGCGCTGCGCAGCCGCGCCACGACCTCCGACACCTGCGCGGTCAACGCCGCGCCGGCACCCGGCACGCGCGCTCGCACGATGGCGAGTTCGCGCTCGCGATCCGGGTAGTCGAGCCAGTGGTAGAGACAGCGCCGCTTGACAGCATCGTTCAGATCGCGCGTGCGGTTGCTCGTCAGGATCGTGACCGGCACGCAGTCCGCGCGCACGGTGCCGATCTCGGGGATGCTGACCTGGTACTCACCGAGGTATTCGAGCAGGAACGCCTCGAACGGCTCGTCCGCGCGGTCCACTTCGTCGATCAGCAGCACCGCGCCAGGCTCGGCAGCTTCGAGCGCCTGCAACAGCGGCCGGCGGATCAGGTAGCGGTCCTGGTAGACCTCGCGCTCGACCGTGCGGTCGATGTCGTGCTCCGTCTCGATGCCGGCGTGGCGCAGTTCGGCCGCGCGCATGTGCAGCAGCTGCGCCGAGTAGTTCCACTCGTAGAGCGCCTCACGCTGCTCCATGCCGTCATAGCACTGCAGGCGGATCAATGCGCGCGGCAACGCGGCGGCCAGCGCCTTGGCGAGTTCGGTCTTGCCCACGCCGGGCTCGCCTTCGAGCAGCAACGGGCGCTGCAGCTTCAAGGCCAGGAACACGGCGGTGGCCAGCCGCCGATCGGCGTAGTAGCCCGATTGCCGCAGCGCATCGATCAATGCGTCGACCGACGCCACATCTGTTGATTCAGCCACGCTGTTTACTATGCTTTGAATAGCTGAAGACGCTTATCTTACTTGCCCTGCAAGCCGATTCGACGAAAAGACGACAATCGTTGACGGACGTTGCACCACGACCGACGAGAACCGCCGCTTCAACCGATCGCCTGCCGCACCGCCCGCTGCGCCAGCACGCTGATCAGGTTCGCGCGGTACTCGGCCGAGGCGTGAATGTCGCTGTTCAGATCGGTCGCGTCGATCTTGACGCCGGCAATCGCCTCGGGCGTGAAGTTGTTCGACAGCGCCTGTTCCAGCCCCTGGTGCCGGAACACGCCGGTGCCCGCGCCGGTCACGGCCACACGCACGCCGTCTTTCGTATCGGCCACGAACACACCGACCAGCGCAAAGCGCGATGCCTGCTGCCGTTGCCGCACATAGGCGCCGCGCTTGCACGCTGCGAAGCGGAACGACGTGATCAGCTCGCCCGGTTCCAGCGCGGTGGCGAACATGCCGAGGAAGAAGTCGTCGGCCGCAATTTCGCGGCGGGTCGTCTTGATCACGGCGTTCAACGCGAGCACACCGCACGGATAGCACGCGGCCGGGTCGTTGTTCGCCACGGACCCGCCGATGGTGCCGCGGGCTCGGACCTGCCGATCACCGATATGGCTGGCCAGGTCCGCCAGCGAAGGCACGGTCTGCTGCACGTCGGCGTGGTTCGCGACGTCGACGTGGCGCGCCATCGCGCCGATCACCACCGCATCGCCGTCGCGCCGGATCTCGCGCAGTTCGGCCACGTCGGACAAGTCGACCAACTGCTCGGGCGCTGCGAGCCGCAGCCGCATTGAAGCGAGCAGCGTCTGGCCGCCGGCCAGCAGTTGCGCGCCATCGGCACTGAGTTTTTCCGCCTCGGCGAGGGTGCTCGGGCGTTCGTAAGTGAAGGCGTACATGAGGAATCGGGCTTTCGAATGGAAGTGGTTGGATCGCGGCCGTTCAGCCGGCGTTGGTGCCGGTGCTGTCGTGTGGTTTGGCATTCGATGCCGCCATCTGCGGTGTCGACGCGCCCACCGGGCCGGCGCCTGTCGCGCTTTTCACACCCTGCAGCGCGGCCCAGACGCGCGGCGGCGTGGCCGGCATATCGATGTCGGTCACACCGCGCTCACGCAGCGCATCGAGCACCGCGTTGATCACCGCCGGCGGCGAGCCGATCGCGCCCGCCTCGCCGCAGCCCTTGGCGCCGATCGGATTGTGCGTACACGGCGTGCAGACGGTGTCCAGCTTGATGTCGATCAGGTCGCCGGCCCGTGGCAGCGCATAGTCCATCAGGCTGCCGGAGAGCAACTGGCCGCTGTCGCGGTCATAGATGCAGCTTTCGAACAGCGCCTGGCCGAGGCCTTGCGCGACGCCGCCGTGCACCTGGCCTTCGACGATCATCGGATTCACGATGGTGCCGAAATCGTCCACCGCGGTGAAGCGCTGCACCTCGACCTCGCCGGTGTCCGGATCGATCTCGACTTCGCAGATGTAGGTGCCGGCCGGATAGGTGAAATTGGTCGGGTCGTAGAACGCGGTTTCATTCAGGCCCGGCTCCAGCGTTTCCAGCGGGTAGTTGTGCGGCACGTAAGCGGTCAGCGCGATCTGGCCGAACGGCAGCTTCTTGTCGGTGCCCTTCACGCTGAACTCGCCATTCGCGAAGTCGATGTCGGCATCCGACGCCTCCATCAGATGCGCGGCGATCTTCTTGGCCTTGGCTTCGATCTTGTCGAGCGCCTTCATGATCGCGGTGCCACCGACCGACAGCGATCTTGAGCCGTAGGTGCCCATGCCGAACGGCACCCGCCCCGTGTCGCCGTGCACCACGTCGACCGATTCGACCGGGATGCCCAGGCGCGCGGCCACGAGTTGCGAGAACGTCGTCTCATGCCCTTGGCCATGGCTGTGCGAGCCGGTGAAAACCGTCACGCTGCCGGTCGGGTGCACGCGCACTTCGCCGCATTCGAACAGGCCGGCGCGTGCGCCCAAGGCGCCTGCGATGTTCGAGGGCGCCAAGCCGCACGCTTCGATGTACGACGAGTAGCCGATGCCGCGCAGCTTGCCGCTGGCCTGGCTCTCGGCCTTGCGCGCATCGAAGCCGGCGATGTCGGCGAGTTTTTCCGCCTTGTCGATGCACGCGTCGTAGTCGCCGATGTCGTACTGCAGCGCGACCGGTGTCTGATACGGGAACTCACGGATGAAATTGCGCCGGCGGATTTCGTCTTGTGGCAGGTTCATCTCCCAGCCGCAGCGCGTGACCAGACGCTCGAGCAGATAGGTCGCTTCGGGCCGGCCCGCGCCGCGATAGGCATCGACCGGCGACGTGTTCGTGAACCAGGCATCGACTTCGACATATATCTGCGGCGTCGTGTACTGGCCGGCCAGCAACGTCGCATAAAGGATTGTCGGCACGGCGGTCGCGAATGTCGACAAATAGGCGCCGAGGTTCGCATCGGTATGCACGCGCAGCGCGAGGAACCTGCCGTCCGCGTCCATCGCCATTTCGGCATGGCTCACATGGTCGCGGCCGTGCGCGTCGGTCAAAAACGATTCGCTGCGCTCGCAGGTCCACTTGATGCTGCGGTTCAGCTGCTTCGAAGCCCAGGTCAATGCGACGTCTTCGCCGTAGAGAAAGATTTTCGAGCCGAAGCCGCCGCCCACGTCGGGTGCGATCACGCGCACCTTGTGCTCGGGCAGGTTCAGCACGAACGCGGTCATCAGCAGACGCTCGACGTGCGGGTTCTGATTCGACACGTAGAGGGTGTATTCGCCGGTGCCGCGCTCGTAGGAGCCGATCGCGGCCCGTGGCTCGATCGCGTTCGGCACGAGCCGGTTGTTCACCAAATCGAGCTTCGTGACGTGCGCGGCTTTTGCGAACGCGGCATCGACCCCGTCCTTGTCGCCGAGCGACCAGCGGTAGCAGTTGTTGTCGGGCGCGGCTTCGTGCAGGGGCGCGCCCCTGCCGGCTGCGGCATCGGCCACATGCACCACCGAGCGCAGTTCCTCGTACTCGACCTGGATTTTCTCGGACGCGTCCCGGGCTTGCTCCACCGTGTCGGCCACGATCATCGCGACCTGGTCACCGACATAGCGGACTTTGCCAATCGCGAGCACCGGATGCGGCGGCTCCTTCATCGGCTCGCCGTTGCTGCCGGTGATCAGCCAGCCGCATGGCAGGCCGGCCATCTTGCCGTCGATGTCTGCGCCGGTGAAGATGCCGCGCACACCGGGCATGGCCTTCGCTGCAGCGGCATCGATGCGCTTGATGGCGGCATGAGCGTGCGGCGAGCGCAGGAACACCGCGTGGCACTGCGCGGGCATCAGCACGTCGTCGGTGTAGCGGCCGGCGCCGGTCAGAAACCGGTCGTCCTCGCGCCGCAGCACGGATTCGCCGATGTGCGGCAGGTTGGCGAAGTCGGATGCGCCCATGGGTTTGTCTCCTTGTTTTTGTTCGGGTCGCAGCTCAGGCGGCTGCTCTGGCCGGCGCGGCCGCACCGGCCATCTGGATGGCGCCCTGCTTCACCGCCTTGACGATGTTCTGATACCCCGTGCAGCGGCAGATGTTGCCGTCCAACTGCTCACGGATCATCGCGTCGTCGGCACCCGGGTGCTGGCGCACCAGGTCGATCGCGCTGATCACCATGCCGGGCGTGCAGAAGCCGCATTGCAGGCCGTGGCACTCCTTGAACGCGGCCTGCATCGGGTGCATGGTGCCGTCGGTGGCCGCAATGCCTTCGATCGTCGTGATCTCGGCGCCGCCTGCCTGCACCGCGAGCATGTTGCAGGACTTGACGGCCTCCCCGTTCAGCATGATCGTGCAGGCGCCGCACTGCGCGGTGTCGCAGCCGACGTGCGTGCCGGTCAGGCGCAGATTTTCGCGCAGCGCGTGCACGAGCAAGGTGTTGGGCGGCACATCGATGGCTTGCGACTCGCCGTTGACGGTGAACTGAACTTGCATGATGGGTGTGTCTCCCTGACGTGTGGATCGATGATGACGGGACGAATGAATGAGCCGCTGTGGTCTGCCGCGCCGTTGGTGGACAAGCAGTCCACGGCTCATGCCCGGGCCCGGGTCGGTTCGAATGCGATCCATTGTGCGCAACAACGCGAGCCTTTGCCAGCACGGCACGATCGGCGCCCGTCGGGGTATTCCCGGGCGATCGCAACGGCGCCCCTGTGGCCATTCTGCCCGTTGAACCGCAAGCGTGCGATGGGAAACCGGCAGCAGGCGCTCTGGGCATCATCGTTGTTCGCTACTGAATTCATAGCTTGTGCTCGCCGCTCGGCCGGTGCCGCGAAGCGGCTTGCATCATTTGCGCTGGCGGTTCAAAGCAGGCTTGTTTCGCGCCGCCGATGGGCGCGTCGCGGTGGCTGCCAGCTTCAATGCGTCGATGCGAGAGATCACGTCCACTTTCGAATGGGCCGGCGGTCATGAAGTGCAGCTCTCCAGCGACTGGATCGGCTGGCTGTATGCGCAGATCATGCACGGCGCGCCGTTCGCGCTGCATCTCGGCGCCGGGATGCGGCTCTGGTCGACAAAGACGGTGCAGTGCTGCATGACCTGCAGCGCCTCGATCGGCGCGCGATCGCCAACCCGCGGCTGGCTTCGCAGGGCTCGGCTGCGAGGCAGGTATTGCAGACGTTCGGGCTGGAACAGCGCCCGGCGGCCAAGCTCGTGCAAACGGAGTACATCGGCCAGGCTTGACAGTTCGGCGCCACGGGAAAGGCCCAGCTTGGCTTCGTCGCATCGTCACAAGGCCGGCGCGACGGCCAGATCGGTGCAGGCGCGGCCTGGATCGTGCCGGACGACATGCATGCACCGATCCGGCAGAATCCAATACCGCTGAGGGGCGGCGTCGGCGCGCCCGTTGCAGGCGCGCTGCGCGCCTTCCGGCAATCGCTCAAGCTCGCACGATCATTGCATCGTTCGGCTACGGGTTCGCGCGTTGACCAGGTCATTCTGGGTATCGCGCGCAACCCGGCGCATGGACCAGCAGCATCCGGCTGCGACGCGCTTCCACCTTTCACCCGAGCTTGTTTTCAATGACCAAACCCGCTTCCAATCGCCGGCGCCAATGGCTGCTCGCCCTCGGCGTCCTGACCGGTGCCGCGACGCTTGCGATGCCCGCCTTCGCGGCCTATCCAGACAAACCCGTGAAGGTCGTCGTCACGTTCGCCGCGGGCGGCGGCAGCGACATCGTGGCGCGCGTGATGGCGGAGCAGCTGTCCAAGAAGCTCGGCCAGCCGTTCGTGGTGGACAACAAGCCCGGCGCGGGCGGCACGATCGGCGGTGCGCTGGTCGCCAACGCGGCGCCGGACGGCTACACGCTGATGCTGTCCAACACCACGCCGATCGCGCTCGGCCCCTTCACGCTGGAGAAGCAGCCTTATGACCCTGTCGCTGCATTCACCGAGATCGCTTATCTGGGCGCCGCGCCGCTGGTGGTGATGGCGAGCAGACCGTCGGGCATCAAGACGCTGGCCGACATCGAGGCGCAGGCGAAGAAGGACGGCCAGCTCAACTTCGGCTCCGGCGGCCCCGGCTCGGTCGGCCACGTTCACGGCGAGCTGATCAAGAAAGCCACGGGCGCCAACATGGTGCATGTGCCTTACCGCGGCGGCGCACCGATGACGACGGACCTGATCGCCAATGTGGTGCCCGTGGGCATCGACGTGATCACGGCGTATGTGCAGTTCTTCAAAAGCGGCCAGCTGGTGCCGCTGGCTGTAACGGGCACCACCCGCTCCCCGCTGATGCCGGATGTGCCGACCGTGCTCGAACTTGGTCAGCCGAAACTCGTGCTCGAGAACTTTTTCGGCCTGACCGGCCCGGCCAGGCTGCCGGTAGACATCGTCGCTCGGCTGAACACTGCCTGCAACGAAGTGCTGGCGATGCCCGAGGTGCAGAAAAAGTTCACCGAACTCGGCATCGTCGCCGTGCCGAAGACGGTCGACGAATTCAGCCGCTTCGTCAAGGATCAGGTCGACGTGCTCGGGCCGGCGGTGAAAGCGGCCGGCGTCAGGCTGTAGTCGTTCGATGGCACGCGCGGCGGCCCACCGCGTCGCCGATCAAGACGGCGGCAGATGCATCGACCTCGACGTGCCGTCGGACTGCTCGGAATCCTTGCCCGAAGTGAGCGATTCGTCGTTCAACGCCTGACCGGTCTGCGGATCGCGTGGGATCGCGGCTTCGGACGACACCGCCTTGCTGGTGTCCTGCGGCCTGTCGTGTTCTGCAACGACGGTCTCGGGTGCCGATGAACCGTCGCGGTCGGCGTCCTTGGCTGCAGCAGGGTCGCCGTCACCGGCTCGGTCGGGCTGCCACGGCTCGGCACGCTGCGGTTTGTCTTTAAGGTGGTGGGGTTGCGGATTCGTCATGGGTATCGGCTCCTTCATCAAAGATTGTGCATGGGCAGCTCGGCGGCGTCCTCAGGCGGTCAGCACCACTTTGCGGCAGTCCTCTTCCTTGTCGTTGAAAATCCGATGGCCGCGCGCCGCATCGGCCAGTGGCATGCGGTGCGTGATGATCGCTTCCGGCTTCAACTTGCCGCTCGAAATCTTGTCGAGCAGTTCCGGCATGAAGCGCTGCGTGTGGGTCTGCCCCATCTTGAAGCTCAGGCCCTTGTCGAACGCATCGCCGAACAGAAAGCCGTGAATCCAGCCCGCGTAGACGCCCGGCACGCTCACGATGCCACCGCGCCGCTGGAGCCTTCGATCTTCAGCGTGGCGAGCGCGGTGTCGACCATGCTGCCTTTGGCTTCGAAGCCCACCGCATCGATCGACGCGTCGACGCCGCGTGAGTCGGTCGCCTCGATGATGCGCTCGGCCGGGTCGTCGTCGTTGCCGAAATCGATCGGCTCGACGCCGTATGCGGCCACCGCATAGTCGAGCCGGTACTTGTGCTGGTCCACCATGAAGATGCGTTCGGCGCCCAGCAGCCGCGCGGACGCCGCAGCCATCAGCCCGACCGGGCCGGCGCCGAAGACCGCGACCGTGGTGCCGGGCTTGATCTCGGCATGCAACGCGGCCTGCCAGCCGGTTGGCAGGATGTCGGACAAAAACAGCACCCGTTCGTCCGACAAGGTCGAGCCCGGAAGCACGAGCGGCCCCGTATCCGCCTTCGGCACGCGCATCCGCTCGGCCTGCCCGCCTGCGTAGCCGCCGTACAGATGGCTGTAGCCGAACCACCCCGCAGCCGGGCGGATGTTTTTCTTGTTGACGATCGCACCGCGCCCGGGGGTTGGTCGTCTCGCACGATGCGAACAGTTGGCGATTGCAAAAAAAGCATTCGCCGCAGGAAATCGTAAACGGCACCACCACACGGTCGCCGCGCTTCAGCTTCGTCACGCCGACGCCGACATCCTCGACGATGCCCATGAACTCGTGCCCGAGCACGTCGCCGGACTCCATTCCCGGAATCTTGCCGCGATAGATGTGCAGGTCCGAGCCGCAGATCGCGGCGGCGGTCACGCGCAACGGGATATCGTCGGGCTCGGTCAGCACGGGGTCGGGAACCGCTTCGACGCGAACGTCTTTCGATCCGTGATAGCTCAGGGCTTTCAACCAAGGCTCCTTGGGAAGCGGTCCGGTGAAATGGGAACGGTACACAGGGGTTCGGGGAAGGCAAGCCAGGTGCCCGGCCCCGGTCGGCAGGCTGCGACGCACGGGGGTTCGACGCACCGGATGCCGCCTCGCTTGTCATGGCTGGAATTTTGGATGCCGATGGAAGTGGAACGCGCCATCTTGCGGCAGCCGGGCGATTCGTACCGGCCAGGTACGCCGCAGCCCGGGAACCACGTTTGGGCCTCGCCTGCGTGGCCGAACTGTGGGCCACACTTCGGGTTCTTGTGCAAAACTCGTCGACCGATGCGCCTGCTCCCTTTGTCTGCCCATTCATGATCGACCCAACGCTTGCTGTTCATCGTCCGATCGCCTGCATGTCCGATGTCGTGGCGCTCGAAGCGGCGGCAACCCCAGCGCATACGCCGTGTGGCGACGAGGGCGCGATGGTCTGGCACGTCTGGGGCGAAGGCGCGCCGGTCGTGCTGTTGCACGGCGGTGCCGGCAGCTGGAGCCATTGGGTACGCAACATCGGGCCGCTCGTGGCCGCGGGCCGTCGGGTGCTGGTGCCCGATCTGCCCGGCTTCGGGGACTCGGCGCGCGCACCGGCGGCGCGCGATGCGGACGCGCTGCCGCCCTGGGTCGAACAAGGCTTGAACGAATTGATCGGGACGGCCGCGTGCGACGTGGTCGGCTTTTCGTTCGGCGGCATGGTCGCGGGGTTGCTGGCGGCGCAGTGGCCAACGCGTGTGCGCCGCCTGGTGCTGGTCGGCGCTCCGGCCCTCGCGGCGGACCCCGAGCGACGGCTCGGGCTCAAGGCCTGGCAGCATCTGGCGCAGGGGCCCGAGCGCACCGCGGCGATCGCGCACAACCTCGGCCAGCTGATGCTCGCGCACGAAGCGTCCGTGCATGACGGGCTGGCGTTGACGCTGCACACCGTCAACCTCGAACGCGACCGCATGCAGCGCCGCGCTTTGTCCAAGACGGACCTGCTGCTGCGCACGTTGCAGCAACTCGGATGTCCGGTGTTCGGCATCTGGGGCGAACGCGACGCGCTGTACCGAGGCCGCCTCGAAATCGTCGGCCCTGCGCTGGCACAGGCGCCGCTGTTTCAGTCGCTCGCAACGATCCCCAATGCGGGGCACTGGGTGCAGTACGAAGCCGCCGCGGCGTTCAACGCGGCGCTGCTGGATGCCCTTTCGGCGCCGCTCATGGCGGCGGCCTGAAGGCGAGCCCGCCTCCTCCCCCGACCCGGCGAACACGCGCACATCGCCGCGCCGCCTGCGGCCCCGAGACGCCTCGACTGGCGCGGGCTCCGACACATCGCGTCGGCGCGCTCACCCGCTGCACCGACCCGAATCCACCGATTCCCTTAAAGTGATCCGTATGCGAGCCGTCGGATGACCGAACATCGACGCTGCGCGCCAACCCCACACGAAACCAACCCACAGCATGAGCGACAACACCCCCTATAGCCCGCCCGAAGTCTGGACCTGGGACAAGGAAAGCGGCGGCAAATTCGCCAGCATCAACCGCCCCATCGCCGGCGCCACGCACGAAAAAGAGCTGCCGGTCGGCAGGCACCCGATGCAGCTGTATTCAATGGCGACGCCGAACGGCGTGAAGGTCACCGTCATGCTCGAAGAACTGCTCGCAGCCGGGCACCGCGGCGCCGAGTACGACGCGTGGCTGATCAAGATCGGCGACGGCGATCAGTTCGGCAGCGGCTTTGTCGGCGTGAATCCCAACTCGAAGATTCCCGCGCTGATGGACCACAGCGGTCAGGCCAATGGGAATCAGCCGATCCGCATCTTCGAGTCCGGCGCGATCCTGATGCACCTGGCCGAAAAGTTCGGTGCGTTCCTGCCCACCGATGCGGCAAAGCGCGCCGAGTGTCTGTCATGGCTCTTTTGGCAGATGGGCAGCGCGCCCTACCTGGGCGGCGGCTTCGGGCATTTCTATGCTTACGCACCGCACAAGATGGAATACCCGATCAACCGCTTCGCGATGGAAGTCAAGCGCCAGCTCGACGTGCTGGACCGGCGGCTTGCCGACAATGAATTTCTCACAGGCGCCGACTACACGATCGCCGACATCGCGGTCTGGCCCTGGTACGGCGGGCTGGTCAAAGGCGTGCTGTACGAGGCGGGCAGGTTCCTGTCCGTGAACGACTACAAGCATGTGCAGCGTTGGGCCGACCAGATCGCCCAGCGCCCTGCCGTGCAGCGCGGCCGCATGGTGAACCGCACCTTCGGCGACGCGGCCAGCCAGTTGCACGAGCGGCACGACGCGAGCGACTTCGAAACCAAAACACAGGACAAGGTGCAGGCGAAGGGGTGACCCGGGCCCCGCACGGCCCTGCGTCGGCGCGTTGACTCTGCCTTCACACGAGCGTTGCTCGTGCCGGGCTTTGATCGGTTCGCAGTGCCGGGATCGTAGGGTTCGGTCGGGCAGGCGGTCCCGGCAGCGGATCTTGACTTGCTGTCTGGCAGGCTTGGGCTGCAGCGTTGGCGAACAAGACCGGCAATCTCGTCAGGTGTGCCCCGAGCACACGTGGGCCTCGCCGGACGCAATGTCGTGTCAGTTCGCCAGCGGCTTTCCGGCATTCGGGAAAAACAATTGCTGGCCGTCGATCTTGTAGTCCGCAATCGTCTGCTGGCCTTCATTTGAGATGACCCAGTCGACGAATTTCTGCGCCGGTGCGACCTGCGTCTTCGGATGCTTCTCCGGATTCACGACCATCACGCCGTATTGGTTGAACAAGCGCGGGTCGCCTTCGACAAGCACTTTCAGATCGCCGCGGTTCTTGAACGACAGCCAGGTGCCGCGATCGGCCAGCAGGTAGGCGTTTTCGGACGACGCGATGTTCAGCGCCGGGCCCATGCCGCAGCCACAGGCTTTGTAGGCGCTGTCGGATTGCGGCGCGACGCCGGCCGCTTTCCAGTAGCGCAGTTCGGCCGAATGGGTGCCGCTTTTGTCGCCGCGCGAGATGAACGGCGCGTTGGCGGCGGCAATTTTTTTCATGCCGGCGACGATGTCCTTGCCGGCCGCCTGCGCGGGGTCGGCCTTCGGGCCGAGCACGATGAAGTCGTTGTACATGACCGGAAAGCGCTTGAGCCCGAAGCCGTCGGCGACGAATTTTTCTTCCGCCGGCTGGTCGTGCACGAACAGCACATCGGCATCGCCGCGGCGCGCCACGTCGAGCGCCTGGCCGGTGCCGAGCGCGACCACCTTGATGTCGATGCCGGTGGCCTTCTTGAACGCCGGCAGCAGATGGCCGAACAGGCCGGACTGCTCGGTCGACGTGGTCGAGGCCATCGTGATGGTCTGGGCCGACGCGGCGGCCGGCGCTACATAAAATATAGCGACCAACACAGATGCAGAAAGCGCCCGGGCCATAAAATGCTTGCACGATACCGTCATGCGAGTTCTCCTTTTACGAAAGAGGCGGCATCCGGTGAAGTCCTGCGCAACACCGTCTGGTCGAAAAAATCCACCACCGCGAGATCGGCCAGCAACTGTCCGTGCTCCAGATAGAGAACCCGCGTCGCAAGCCGTTTGACCTGGCCCAGGTTGTGGCTTGCAAAGATCAGCGTCATGCCGCTGGCGGCGAACTCGGCCATCAGCCGCTCGACTTCGCGTTTGGCGTGCGGGTCCAGGCTCGCGGTCGGCTCGTCGAGCAGCAGCAGGTCGGGCCGCAGCGACAGCGCGCGCCCCATCGCGAGCCGTTGCTGCTGCCCGATCGACAGCGAAGGGGCGAGCCGGTCCGCGAGTTCGGCCATGCCGACTTGCGAGATTGCCGCATCTGCCCGGCGGCCGGCCTCACGCCAACGGGCGCCGGCCAGCCACAGACCGAGCGCCACGTTCGCACGCGCCGACAGCCGCAACATGCGCGGGCGTTGAAACAGCATCGCCTGGCGCTGACCGGCCGCGCGCTCGAGCGTGCCGGCATCAAGTGCCTGCAGGCCGTGCAGCACGCGCAGCAAGGTGCTTTTGCCGCTGCCGTTGGCGCCCACCAACGCCACGCGCTCGGCCGCTGCGATCCGCAAATCGACCTCCAGCAGGGCCGGCACGGCGCCGAAACGCACCGTGCCGGAACGAAGCGTCAGTGCAACGCCGGCGTGCGTCGCCGCCGCCGATCCCGCGCGGGCCTGCTGCGCTGCAGAGAAAGTCGCCGGGTTCATCCGGCAGCAGCAGCACCGCGCCAGGCGGCGCTCGGCCCACCGCCGCGCCAATGCGACAGCAATGCGACAAGTGCGTTCAGCACCAGCACGACGACCAGCAGCAGCAGCCCCAGCGCAAGCGCGAGCGGCAGGTCGCCTTTGGAGGTCTCGAGCGCGATCGCGGTGGTCATCACGCGTGTGAAGCCGTCGATGTTGCCGCCGACGATCATCACGGCGCCGACTTCCGAGACGGCTCGGCCGAACGCGGTCAGCAGCACGGTCGCCAGCGCGTGGCGTTCGTCCCAGGCGAGCAGCAGGCTGCGCAACCCGGGCCCGGCGCCGAGCGAGCGCAATTGTTCACCGTGCGCGGCTTCCGCGTCCTGCACCACCTGCCGGGTCAACGCGGTGACCACCGGCAGCACCAGCATGCTCTGCGCGAGCACCATCGCCTGAAACGAAAACAGCCACCCCAAAAACCCGAGCGGCCCCGAGCGCGACAGCAGCAAGTAGACGACCAGCCCGACCACCACCGATGGCAGCGCCAGCAGCGTGTTGAGCAGCGCCAGCAGCGCGCCGCGGCCCGCGAACCGCGCGGTGCCGAGCCAGGCGCCGCCGGCCAGACCCAGCGTGCAGGCCAGCAACGTCGCGCAGGCGCTGACGCCGAGCGAACGCAACACGATCGCGCGCAAGCCCGCATCGTTGTCCGCGATCAACTGCCATGCAAGCCGGACGCTGTCGGCAAAACTTTCCATCGGCAGGGATGCTAGCCGGTGCAAGGCGCCGTGGAGCCCGGCGCCGCAGCGCTCTCGGTCGGTGGCCTCGTATGGATCGGCGGCGGGCCGGCTGCTGGTTGCGGGGCGCGGATAATGAATCGAGCGGCGCCGGCCGACACCAACGGCCAATCCATGCTTTGGCGATCGCCCTGCGCGGCCGCCCGTGTGATTTGCGTCGCACACCGATCCCGTTCCACCTGAGACCCCATCGACATGACATTGCTGATCATCGGACTGATCGTTTTTCTGGGCCTGCATTCGGTTTCGATCGTCGCGCCGGGCTGGCGTGATGCGCAGGTCGCGCGCTTCGGCGAGGGGCCGTGGAAAGGCATCTATTCCGTTGTGTCGTTGATCGGCCTGGCGCTGCTGATCATCGGCTACGGCGCGGCAAGGCAGTCGCCCGTGGTGCTCTATGCGCCGCCCAGCTGGCTGCGCCATGTGAGTCTGCTGTTGATGGTGCCGGTGTTTCCGCTGTTGCTTGCGGCTTATGTGCCGGGCTGGATTTCCCGCACCGCAAAGCACCCTATGTTGCTGGCCGTCAAGCTGTGGGCGCTGGCGCACCTGCTTGCGAACGGCACACTTGCCGATATGCTGCTGTTCGGCGGCTTTCTGGCCTGGGCGGTGGCCGACCGGATCTCGATGAAGCGCCGCGTGCCGCGCGAGGTGCCGCACGCGCCGGCCAGCCGTGCCAACGACGCGCTCGTCGTGATCGGCGGGCTGGCGCTCTATCTGCTGTTCGTCTGGCGTGCGCACCTCTGGCTGATCGGTGTGTCGCCCATCGGCTGAACCATCGGTCGGCGGCTAACGCGCCGCACTTCGGGGCGTATCGCTTTGCACGCTCGGGCCGCGGAGGCTTCTGCGGTCTGCGAGTTGCAGCCAGACACCGTCCGGATTGAAGCGAACCAGATAGCCGAGGTCGGTGGCCAGACATGCGAGCGCCGCCGCATCGATGCAGAGCGGAATCGGCTGCGGTTCGGCCATGCAGGTCGACGGTGCCGAAGGCAGCTTCCCGTCGCTGCGGCACAAGCTCTGCAATTGCAAGGCATCGTGTCGATCCGCCGTCACTCGGATGGCCGTCAGGCCGCCGCGCCGATCATGCACATAGCAAAGTGCGGCCAGCAGCAGGTAGCGCAATGCGGCCTGCCGCGGCCAGCTCGGCTCGAGCGCGCGCGTGCCCGCGCCGGCATCGATGGATTGCTCCAGCGCCGGCTCCACCTCGATGTCCACGCCTTCGAGATGCCACAGCGGTCGCAGCAAGCCGACGCAGCGGTCCACCAACTGGCTTCGCGTCACGGGGATGTCGACCACGCCGACGCCCCAGTCGAACAGCCAGCGCAACCCCTCGTTGAGCGCATCGATCTGCTGCTGAAGCGCCGCCACGCGATGCGCGCAGTACGTGGCATCGAGCGGTTCGAGCGCAAGCTTCCTTTGCAGCACCGAAGTCGTCATCTGCAGCACCGAAATCGGCGTAGCGACATCGTGGCGCAAGGCCGGCAACGCTCTGAGCAGCATCGCGTGGCGCACACCCGCTGCCTGCCAGCGCTCGCCCGGGTGGACGGAGTCCGGCCGATGGGTCAACATCGCGCGCTCCGTCCGGCCGCTTGCTGCGCTGTACCTGCCACCCGCGTACCGCCTGTCGAAAGCGGCTGTCCAGAGATTGCCGCGGTTCGCCGCTCAGAGGCTGAATTTGAAGTCATGAAGCGGTTGGGCAAATTTGCTGCCCGATCGGGTCGGTTCCGGGTGCCGCGCACGGCGTCTCGCGAAACACCTCACGACTCCCCCGGTTTCGACACCATGCACCGCTTGGCAGCGCATGGCGGCGGTCGGGTGCGATGGACGTCGAGTCGCCGCACGTCCCGCCCGCAGGATTCCCCCGGACGCCTCAGCTCAAAACCGCATCGACCATGCGCTGGGCGCAAGCACGCGCCTGCGCCGGATCGCGCGCTTCGACCATCACCCGCAGCAATGGCTCGGTGCCGCTGGCCCGGATCAGCACCCGGCCGTGATCGGCCAGTTCGGCTTCCACCGCGCGCGTCGCCTCATCGAGCGCCTTGCTGGCCTGCCAATCCTGGCCGGGGGCGAGCCGGACGTTGATCAGCGTCTGCGGATAGAGCGTGACGTCGGCCAGCAAGTCGGCCAGCGTCGCGCGACTGCGCACGCAGGCTTGCAGCACCTGCAGCGCCGAGATCAGACCGTCGCCGGTGGTGTGCTTGTCGAGCGCGAGCAAATGGCCCGAGCCTTCCCCGCCAAGCAGCCAGCCGCGCGCAAGCAGTGCTTCGAGCACGTAGCGGTCACCGACCTTGGCGCGGACCAGCGGCACGCCGAGCCGCTTCAACGCGACTTCGACCGCCATATTGGTCATCAGCGTGCCGACCACGCCGCGCACCGCGTTGCCGCTGCGCACGCCGGGCGCAGGCGGCGCGGTCTCGCCCTGCCGCGGCGACGTTTCGCGACCGAGCCGCTCGCGCACCAGCAGATAGAGCAGTTCGTCGCCGTTGAAGAGCCGGCCTGCGCCGTCCACCAGTTGCAGCCGGTCTGCATCGCCGTCGAGTGCGATGCCGTAGTCGGCGCGTTCGGCCTTCACCGCATCGATCAGCGCCTGCGGCTGGGTGGCGCCGACGCCGTCGTTGATGTTGAGGCCGTCCGGTGCGCAGCCGATCGGGATCACTTCGGCGCCCAGTTCGTGGAACACCAGCGGCGCGACGTTGTAGGCGGCGCCGTGCGCGGCGTCCACCACGATCTTCAAGCCGCGCAGCGACAGCTCGGGCGCGAACGTGCTCTTGCAGAATTCGATATAGCGGCCGCCCGCATCGTCGAGCCGGCGGGTTTTGCCCAGATCGGCTGACTCGACCCAGACCGAGGGGCTCTCGAGCTCGGCTTCGACCGCCTGCTCCCAGGCATCGTCAAGCTTGGCGCCCTGCGCGCTGAAGAATTTGATGCCGTTGTCGGCGAACGCGTTGTGGCTGGCGCTGATCACCACGCCGAGCGTGGCGCGCTGGGCGCGCGTCAGATAAGCCACTCCGGGCGTCGGCAGCGGCCCGAGAAGCACCACGTCGACTCCGGCCGAGTTGAAGCCCGATTCGAGCGCCGACTCGAGCATGTAGCCCGAAATCCGCGTGTCCTTGCCGATCAGCACCGTGGGACGCGGCTCGTGGCGCTTCAATACACGGCCCACCGCGTTGGCAAGCCGCAGCATGAAGTCGGGCGTGATCGGCGGCACGCCGACGGTGCCGCGGATGCCGTCGGTTCCGAAATATTTGCGCGTCATGTTCGGCTGCGTCCTGTCTGTGGTTGTCGCGAAAAAGGATGTGATCGGATGAGCGACCACCGGGTCACGGTGCGGCCTGCGCCTGCATCGCATGCCAGACGGCCAGCGCCGCGACGGTCTCGGCGACGTGGTGTACGCGCACGACGCGGGCGCCGCGCTCCACCGCGAGCAGCGCGGCGGCCACGCTGGGCACCATGCGGTCCTGCGGGCCGAGCCCGGTCACCGCACCGAGCGAGGATTTGGCGGACCAACCCGCAAGTATCGGCGAGCCCGACCCGAGCAGCCGCGGCTGCTGCGCGAGCAGCGCGTAATTTTGTGCAATCGTTTTGCCGAAGCCGATGCCGGGATCGAGCACGATGCGTGCGCAGCCGATGCCGGCTGCGATCACTTCCTGTCTGCGCGCAGCGAGCCAGCAGGCAACCGTGCCGGGTGCATCGTCACCCGCCATCGGCGCACGCTGCATCGTGGCCGGCTCGCCCTGCATGTGCATCAGCACAACGCCGCAGTTCGGGTGCGCGGCCACTGTGCGCAGCGCGCCGGGCTGGCGCAGCGCCCAGACATCGTTGATCACATCAGCGCCGAGATCGAGGGCGTCCTGCATCAACTCGGGTTTGTAGGTGTCGATCGATACCGGCACACCGAGCGTCAGCGCCGCCCGCAGCACCGGCAACACGCGCTCACGTTCGCGCTCGAGCGGGACGGCTGCGCTGCCTGGCCGGGTCGACTCGCCGCCGATGTCGAGCAGATCCGCACCTTCGCGTACGAGCCGCTCGCAGTGCCACAACGCTGCCGCCGGATCGTGGTGCCGGCCGCCGTCGGAAAACGAGTCGGGCGTGACGTTCACGATGCCCATGACCCGAGGGCGATTCAGATCGATCAGAAACCTCGTGGTTTGCCAATGGGTCGAGGGGGGGGTCTGCATGGTGAAACGGTTCGATGACCGCAGCGAAAAGGCATGCGGCACCAGTCGACGAGCCAAAGAAAAAGGGCCGAAGCCCTTTGATCCTATCCACCCGCGCAACCAGGGCGCGGCGATGCTTGTGCACCTGGGCGGTCAGGCCCCCCGCGGTGCCGGGTCGGTCGTCACCGCGGGCGCGCTCCCGCTGCTCGGCGGCGTGCCGGACGCCGGCGGCACGCGCGGCACCCAGTCCTTCGGTGCGCGCGGCTCGCGGCCGGCCATGATGTCGTCCAGCTGCTCAAGATCGATCGTCTCCCATTCGAGCAGCGCGCGCACCATCGCGTGCATCTTGTCGCTGTTGTCTTCGATCAGCTTGCGCCCGAGGTTGTACTGCTCGTCGATGATCTTGCGCACTTCGGCATCCACCTTCTGCATGGTGGCTTCGCTCATGTTGGTGGTTTTCGTCACCGAGCGGCCGAGAAACACTTCGCCTTCGTTTTCCGCATAGACCATCGGCCCGAGCGCGTCGGTCATGCCGTAGCGCATCACCATGTCGCGGGCGAGCTGTGTCGCCCGCTCGAAATCGTTCGAAGCGCCGGTGGTCATCTGATTCATGAACACTTCTTCGGCGATCCGTCCGCCAAACAGCATGCTGATCTGGTTCAGCATGTAGTCCTTGTCGTAGCTGTAGCGGTCCTGCGCCGGCAGGCTCATCGTCACGCCCAGTGCACGGCCACGCGGGATGATCGTCACCTTGTGGACGGGATCGCATTTGGGCAGCAGCCGGCCGAGCAACGCGTGGCCAGACTCGTGATAGGCCGTGTTGCGACGTTCCTCTTCCGGCATCACCATGCTCTTGCGCTCCGGACCCATCAGGATTTTGTCCTTGGCCTTCTCGAAGTCCTGCATCTCGACCACGCGCGCGTTGCGGCGGGCAGCCATCAATGCAGCCTCGTTGCAGAGGTTGGCGAGGTCGGCACCGCTCATGCCCGGGGTGCCGCGCGCGATGATCGACGCATTCACGTCCTGGCCCAGCGGGACCTTGCGCATATGCACGTTCAGGATCTGCTCACGGCCGCGGATGTCGGGCAGCGTGACATACACCTGGCGATCGAAGCGGCCCGGGCGAAGCAGTGCGGCGTCAAGAATGTCCGGGCGGTTCGTCGCCGCCACCACGATCACGCCAAGGTTGGTTTCGAAGCCGTCCATCTCGACCAGCATCTGATTCAGCGTCTGCTCGCGCTCGTCGTTGCCACCGCCCAGGCCCGCACCGCGTTGGCGCCCCACCGCGTCGATCTCGTCGATGAAGATGATGCAGGGCGCATTCTTCTTCGCGTTTTCAAACATGTCGCGCACCCGCGCCGCACCGACGCCGACGAACATCTCGACGAAGTCCGAACCCGAGATGCTGAAGAACGGCACCTTGGCCTCGCCCGCAATGCCTTTAGCCAGCAAGGTCTTGCCAGTGCCCGGAGGGCCGACCAGCAGCAGGCCCCGCGGAATGCGGCCACCGAGTTTCTGGAACTTCTGTGGGTCTTTCAGGAATTCGACGACTTCCTTGACCTCTTCCTTCGCTTCGTCACAGCCCGCGACGTCGTTGAAGGTGATCTGGTTCGTGCTCTCGTCGAGCATGCGTGCCTTGCTCTTGCCGAAACTGAACGCGCCGCCCTTACCGCCGCCCTGCATCTGCCGCATGAAATAGACCCAGACGCCGATCAACAATAGCATCGGGCCCCAGCTGACCAGCAGGGTCATCAAAAGCGAGCCTTCCTCGCGCGGCTTCACGTCGAACTTGACGTCGTTGCCGATCAAGTCGCCAACCAAGCCGCGGTCGAGATAGGTCGCCGTCGTGCGGATGCGGCGGTCGTCGTTGGTAACGGCGACGATTTCGGTGCCGCCCTGACCTTCCTGGATCGTTGCAGTCTTGATGCGGCGCGCGCGCACGTCATCGAGAAAATCCGAATACGCAACATAGCCGGCGCCGCCCGCCACGCGCGTGTCGAACTGCTTGAACACCGTGAACAGCACCATTGCGATCACGAGCCAAACGGCAACTTTGGAAAACCATTGGTTGTTGTTCAAGCCGACTCCGAGGAAATTAAAATCATGCGTGCGGAAGATGGAAGCGAATGCGGGTTGAGACCCAGTTGGGAACGATTCTATGGGTTTCAACCCACCAGGCCCCCCGCATGGCCCGAGGCATCCACGGCGCCCGCGCGGGCATTCAGCGTGCAGCGGCGATCGGTTTCAACCCCATGCCGACCAGAAACGTTTCCGACGACTTGTCGCGCGAGGACTTCGGCTTGAACGGTTTGACGACCATGAAACGGTCCTTGAACGATTTCACGATCTGGCTGTAGCCGCTGCCGTGAAACAGTTTCACGACCAACGCGCCGTCGGGTTTCATGTGCCGCTCGGTGAATTCGACCGCCAGTTCGACCAGATGGGCAATGCGCGCCGCATCGGCCGATTCGATCCCCGACAGGTTCGGCGCCATGTCCGACACCACGATGTCGCACATCCGACCGCCGAGCACCTGAGCCAGTTGCTCGCTCACCGCTGTCTCGCGAAAATCACCCAGCAAAAACTCGACCCCTTCGATCGGCGTCATCGGCAGCAGGTCGAGCGCGACGATGCGGCCGTTCAGTTCCCCGACCGCGGCACCCGCCGGCGACAGCTTGCGTCGCAGGTATTGGCTCCACGCGCCGGGTGCGCTGCCCAGGTCCACCACCCAGTCGCCTGGTTCGATCAACCGGAAAGCCTCGTCGATCTCTTTCAGTTTGTAGGCGGCCCGCGCGCGGTAGCCGTCTTTGGCGGCCAGTTTCACGTACGGATCGTTCACATGGTCGTTCAACCATGCCTTGTTGATCTTGCGGCTTTTGCTTTTGACTTTCATTGGGTGTCCGGCTCGATAATAGGCTGATGCCTCAAATTCAACTGACGGTGGCTCAGCGCAGACAGCACCGCGCCGATGCACATCACCTCGACCCCGTGGTCGCGATCGGCAACGGCGGCCTGACGACGGCGGTGCTGCGCGAAGCCGATGCCGCACTCAACGCGCACGGCCTGATCAAGATTCGCGTGCACGGCGATGACCGCGCCGCGCGTGAAGCGCTGTACCAGCAACTCGCCGACGAACTGAACGCGGCGCCGATCCAGCATATCGGCAAGCTGCTGCTGCTGTGGCGCCCGCAACCGGAGACCGAGAAGGTCGTCGACCCGGACCGTCGCCCAGGCCCGCGCGACGTCAAGGTGCTGAAGTACAGCAAGCGCGGCGGCCAGCGGCCCGAAGTGCGCACCCTGCGCGTGCTCGGCAACCAGCGGCTGTCGGCCGGCGGTCAGGTCAAGCGTGCAAAAGCAAAGGCGCCGGTCAGCATCAAGAAGCGACAGGGTTGAACGCACCCCCAGGCTTCGCTCCCTTCGGTCGGCTATCGCCTGCCCCCGACCGGGGGCGGCGCCAGCGGCCCGGCGGAGCCGGCCCTGCGGTACCCCTGCTGGCAACGTCGTGCACCGACGCGCAACACTCTGAACGCAATTGCGGCGCGATCGCGTCACTCAGCACTATTGCCGAATCGCCCGACATGTTCTGCTGCGTCGGCAACAACCACAGCAGCGCCGCAGCGCAAAACCATTGGCCCAGATACATCGCACTGCCCACGCCGTGCCAGAGCCGCAGATTCTCCCGCGCAACAATGCGGGGGGCCACGGCGAACTCGACGAGCAGCGCGAGCAGCAAGCCGGCTACTATCAACATTGTAGCAAGCGGCGCAGACCGATCCTGCGCTTCGGCCGTATTTCGCTTCAAGCACAACAGCAACGCCAGCCCGCAACCGACCGACACCCAGGTCTGCGCGGAAAACAGTTGCGCCGCCATGCTGCCGGCTGCCACCGGGGTCGGCAGCTTCATGAACAGCATCGGCACCACCAACAGCCCGAGCGTGCTGAGCGATCCCCACCACAGCGCGGTGGCAAACGTTCGCAGACGCGCGATCCACATCGGACGCAGCGGCTGACTCAAATCATCCGCTTTACCGATAACTGACGCCCACCACTTCGAACCGCATGATGCCGCCCGGCGCTTCCACCTCGGCGGTATCGCCCTCTTCCTTGCCGATCAACGCGCGCGCGATCGGGCTGCCGACATTGATACGGCCTTCCTTCAGATCGGCCTCGTCCTCGCCGACGATCTGATACTTCACGCGCGCGCCGGAGTCCTCGTTCTCAAGCTCGACCGTGGTGCCGAACACCACCTTGCCGCCCGCGTCCAGCGCACTCGGATCGATGATCTGCGCGATCGACAGCTTGCCTTCGATTTCCTGGATGCGCCCTTCGATGAAGCCCTGGCGATCTTTCGCGGCGTCGTACTCGGCGTTCTCGCTCAGGTCGCCTTGCGCGCGCGCCTCGGCGATCGCCTGGATCACACCGGGGCGCTCCACGGTCTTCAGTTGGTGCAGCTCGGCCTTCAGCTTTTCAGCGCCGCGTTGGGTGATCGGGATGGAGGTCGCCATGACTATTCAGTTTCCAAAAGCAAACCGCCGAACGAGCGTCCGGCGGTTTTTGTGTGGACAGACCGCGTCGGTCTGCAAGTGGCACCTAGTGTACTTCGGGCTGCCCGCGGGATCTAAGACGCCAGTTGCGCGTGCATCTCCTGCACCGAAATCACACCCAGCTGATCGGCATGTTTCATGCCCTCCACAGCCGCTTCCGCACCAAAGATCGTGGTAATCATCGTCACGCGGGCGGCCAACGCCGAGGTGCGAATCTGCCGCGAATCGGTGATCGCGTTGCGGCGCTCTTCCACCGTGTTGATCACCATCGACAGCTCGCCGTTTTTCAGCAGATCGACCACATGCGGGCGGCCTTCGGTCACCTTGTTCACGGTCCCACACGCCAGGCCCGCCGCCGAGATTGCCGCCGCCGTGCCGCGCGTGGCGACCAGTTCGAAGCCCAGCGCGCTCAACTCACGCGCCACGGCCACTGCGCGTGCCTTGTCCGCGTTCTTGACCGAGACGAACACCCTGCCGGCCCTGTTGGCATCGGCGTCCACCGCCTGCGGCAATCGCGTGCCTGCACCGATCTGGGCTTTCATGAACGCTTCACCGAACGTGGCGCCGACGCCCATCACCTCGCCGGTCGACTTCATCTCCGGCCCGAGGATCGGATCGACACCGGGGAATTTCACGAATGGAAACACCGCCTCCTTCACGCTGAAGTACGGCGGCGTGACTTCCGCGCCGATGCCCTGAGCGTCCAGCGTCTGGCCGACCATGCAGCGCGCCGCGACTTTCGCCAGCTGGATGCCAGTCGCCTTGCTCACGTACGGCACGGTGCGCGATGCGCGCGGGTTGACTTCGAGCACGTAGATCACGTCCCGCCCCTCGATCTGCTGGATCGCGAACTGCACGTTCATGAGGCCGACGACGTTGAGCGCCTTCGCCATCGCCGCCGTCTGCACCTTCAACTCATCGACAGTGGCGGCCGACAGGTAGTACGGCGGCAGCGAACAGGCCGAGTCGCCGCTGTGCACGCCGGCCTGCTCGATATGCTCCATCACGCCGCCGATGAAGACACGCTTTCCGTCGCAGATCGCGTCGACGTCGCATTCGATCGCGTCGGACAGAAAGCGGTCCAGCAGCACCGGCGAGTCGTTGCTGACGCGCACCGCTTCGCGCATGTAGCGCTCCAGGTCGCGCTGCTCGTGCACGATTTCCATCGCACGGCCGCCGAGCACGTAGCTCGGCCGCACCACGAGCGGATAGCCGAGCGCGGCGGCTTTCTCCAGCGCTTGTGTTTCGGTGCGCGCGGTCGCGTTCGGCGGCTGACGCAGGCCCAGCGTATTGAGCAGCTGCTGAAACCGCTCGCGGTCTTCGGCTGCATCGATCATGTCGGGGCTCGTGCCGATGATCGGCACGCCGTTGGCTTCGAGGTCAAGCGCGAGCTTCAGGGGCGTCTGGCCGCCGTACTGCACGATCACGCCGATCGGTTTTTCCTTCGCAACGATCTCGAGCACGTCCTCCAACGTGACGGGCTCGAAGTAGAGCCGGTCGCTCGTGTCGTAGTCGGTCGAAACCGTCTCGGGATTGCAGTTGACCATGATGGTCTCGTAGCCGTCCTCCCGCATCGCGAGTGCGGCGTGCACGCAGCAGTAGTCGAACTCGATGCCCTGCCCGATCCGGTTCGGGCCGCCGCCGAGCACCATGATCTTTTTGCGCGCTGTCGGCTTGGCTTCGCACTCGGCATCGTCGGGCCCGTTGCCTTCATAGGTCGAATAAAGATATGCGGTGTCGGTTGCGAACTCGGCCGCGCAGGTATCGACGCGCTTGTACACGGGCCGGATGTTCCAGGCGTGGCGCTGCTCGCGCACCGCCTGGTCGCCGCACTTCAGCAGCTTGCCCAGGCGCCGGTCGGAAAAGCCTTTTTTCTTCAGTGCGCGCAAGTCGTCGGCGCCGATCCGCAACAGCGCCTGCTCGCCATGCGTCTTCTGGTGCTGATCCAATTCGAGCTCGATCTTGATGATCTGCTCGATCTGCACGAGGAACCACTTGTCGATCTTCGTGAGGTTGTGCACTTCGTCGAGCGTCCAGCCCGAAGCGAACGCATCGCCGACGTACCAGATGCGCTCCGGCCCCGGTTCGCCGAGTTCCTCTTCGAGCTGCTCGCGGTCCTGCGTCTTCTCGTTCATGCCGTCGACGCCGACTTCGAGCCCGCGCAAGGCTTTCTGGAACGACTCCTGGAACGTGCGGCCCATCGCCATCACTTCGCCGACCGATTTCATCTGGGTGGTCAGGTGCGCGTCGGCCTGCGGAAACTTCTCGAACGCGAAGCGCGGGATCTTCACGACGACGTAGTCGATGCTCGGCTCGAAGCTCGCTGGCGTCGCGCCGCCCGTGATCTCGTTCTTCAGCTCGTCGAGCGTGTAGCCGACCGCGAGCTTGGCCGCCACCTTCGCGATCGGGAAGCCGGTTGCCTTCGATGCGAGCGCGGACGAACGCGACACCCGTGGATTCATCTCAATCACGACCATGCGCCCATCGGCTGGGTTGATCGCGAACTGCACGTTCGAGCCGCCGGTATCCACGCCGATCTCGCGCAGCACCGCAATGCTCGCATTGCGCAGGATTTGATATTCCTTGTCGGTCAGCGTCTGCGCAGGGGCCACCGTGATGCTGTCGCCGGTGTGCACGCCCATCGGGTCGAGGTTCTCGATCGAGCAGACGATGATCACGTTGTCCGCCTTGTCGCGCACGACCTCCATCTCGAACTCTTTCCAGCCGAGCAGCGATTCCTCGATCAGCAGCTCGTTGGTCGGCGACGCCTCCAGCCCGCGCTTGCAGATCGTCTCGAACTCCTCCGGGTTGTAGGCGATGCCGCCGCCCGAGCCCCCCAGCGTGAAGCTCGGCCGGATCACCGTCGGGAAGCCGAGCGTCTTCTGCACGGCCCAGGCTTCTTCCATCGAGTGCGAGATACCGGAGCGCGCCGAACCGAGCCCGATGCGCGTCATCGCATCCTTGAACTTGAGCCGGTCCTCGGCCTTGTCGATCGCGTCCGGCGTGGCGCCTATCAGCTCGACCTTGTACTTGTTGAGCACGCCGTTGCGCCAGAGGTCGAGCGCGCAGTTGAGCGCGGTCTGCCCGCCCATCGTCGGCAGGATCGCGTCGGGCTTTTCCTTCGCGATGATTTTCTCGACCGTCTGCCAGGTGATCGGCTCGATGTACGTCACGTCGGCCGTCGCCGGGTCCGTCATGATCGTCGCGGGGTTGCTGTTGATCAGCACGACCTTGAAGCCCTCTTCGCGCAGCGCCTTGCAGGCCTGTACGCCCGAGTAATCGAACTCGCAGGCCTGGCCGATCACGATCGGGCCGGCGCCGATGATGAGAATGGTTTTTAGGTCGGTGCGCTTGGGCATCGCTTGTGTCTTTCACGCCGCCGTTGCGGCTTTTGAGTTCAGGGCGGCTGGCAGATGCCGCAAAGAAGTGTTGGTGGAAGCGATGCGGGCGTCAGACCGTGGCCGCGGACTTGCGCGTGTCCATCGACGTGATGAAACGATCGAACAACGAACCCACATCGTGCGGCCCCGGCGCGCCTTCCGGGTGACCCTGAAAACCGAACGCCGGCCGGTCCACCCGCTCGATGCCCTGCAAGGTGCCGTCGAACAGGCTGACATGCGTGGCGCGCAGTGAGGGCGGCAGGCTGTCGGCATCGACCGCGAAGCCATGGTTCTGGCTCGTGATGCCGACTTTGCCGGTGTCCAGGTCTTTCACCGGGTGGTTCGCTCCGCGGTGGCCGAACTTCATCTTGAACGTGACCGCGCCGTGCGCGAGCGCGAGGATCTGATGGCCCAGGCAAATACCGAAGGTGGGCAGGCCCGAATCGACCAGCTCCCGCACGTTTCGAACAGCGTAGTCGCAAGGCTCCGGGTCGCCCGGGCCGTTCGAGAGATAGACGCCGTCGGGCGACATCGCCATCACATCGGCCGCCGACGTATGCGCCGGCACCACCGTGATGCGACAGCCGCGCTCGGCCAGCATGCGCAAGGAATTGCGCTTTACGCCGAAGTCGTAGGCGACGACGTGGAATGCCGGCGCGTCCTGCTTGCCGAAGCCTTCATCGAGCGTCCATTCGGTTTGTTCCCACGTGTAGCTCGTCGGCGTGGACACGACCTTGGCCAGGTCGAGACCGGCCATATCGGGGGCGGCGCGCGCGGCGGCGCATGCTTGCTCGATCACTTCCGGCGTGACGGCGTCACCGGCGGCAAGCGCCAGCAGACAACCGTTTTGCGCGCCGCCCTTGCGCAGGACGCGGGTCAGTCGCCGCGTATCGATTCCGGCAATCGCCACCGTGTCGTTGCTGCGCAGGTAGTCCGACAGCGTCGCGCTCGCACGGAAGTTCGATTCGAGCATCGCCAAGTCACGGATCACGAGGCCGGTCGCGTGCACCTTGCTCGATTCGACATCCTCCTCGTTCACGCCGGTGTTGCCGATGTGCGGGTAGGTCAGCGTGACGATCTGCTGGCAGTAGCTCGGGTCGGTCAGGATTTCCTGATAGCCCGTCATCGAGGTGTTGAAGACCACCTCGCCGACCGACTGGCCGGTGGCGCCGATCGAGCGGCCTTGGAACACCGTGCCGTCCGCGAGCGCCAGAATGGCGGCCGGCTGGTTGTGGGCCTGTAGGGACGAAAGCACTGGGAACTCCGAAACGTTCGTCGCGGTCGCCCGCGCGAGCCACCGGCGGCTTGTGATGCCGGGGCGCTGACGCTATGTGCTTCGAAGGGGAAGACTCGAGATGCGCGCGGGCGGCGGGACAGCTGAAATAGTGCGAAAAAACGCTGGGGCGATTGTATCCGAGCGCTTTTCTCAGACCGCCTTTTGAAGCAGCCGCGCCGCCGCGCTTGCGTGCAGACAGATCGCCGCGGCCGCCGCCACGTTCAGCGATTCTTCACCGCCTGGCTGCGCGATGCGAATCGCCTGACCCGTGCGCGCCGCCAACTCGGCGCCGATGCCCTGCCCTTCGTGTCCGAACACCCACGCGTGCGGCTCCTCGGGCAGCCGGGTCCGATGCAGCCAGTCGCCGTGGTGTGAACTGGTCTGCAGCAGCGGCACATCGAGCGCGTCCAGGTCCGCCAGCGTGCAGCCCTCGACCAGCCGCAGGCCGAAATGCGCGCCCATGCCCGCACGCAGCACTTTCGGGCTCCACAAGCCGACCGTGCCTTTCATTGCGACCACCTGGCCGAACCCGAACGCGGCCGCGCTGCGCAGCACGGAGCCGACATTGCCGGCGTCCTGCAGCCGGTCGAGGAGCACGCTCGCCAAGCCCGGCGCAACGCCCGTGGCGCTGGGCAGAGGCAGCAACATGCCGCAGCCGGTGGGCGCTTCGAGCGCGCTGACGACGGCAAACAGCTGGTCCGCGATTACTACCATTTTGATAGCATCATCCCAAGGCAGCGACTGCGCCCTGGCCATGAATGATTCAGAAACGACAGCCAGTTCGGCCGTTCGTCCGTGCGCCGATGCGGCACCGCACAGATGCTCGCCCTCGATCCAGACGCGGCCGTGCCTGCGATACGCGCCGCTGTCCCGCGAGAGTTGGCGCAGTTCCTTGACAAGCGGGTTGTCGCGCGACCGGATGACGGTCATGGTCGGCGCGCCTCTCGTTGCAGCGCGCGCGCCACGGGTGCGAAGCTCCGGCGGTGTTCGGCGCACGCACCGTGCCGCTCGAGTGCGCGCAGATGCTGCGCGGTGCCGTACCCCTTGTGCTGCGCGAAGCCGTACGCCGGGAAGCGCGCGTCCAACGCGATGCAGAGCCGGTCGCGCGCGACCTTTGCCAGGATCGATGCCGCCGAGATCGCGGCCACCGTGGCGTCGCCGCCGATCACCGCCCGTGCAGACATCGGCAGCGGCGGCAAGCGGTTGCCGTCAACCAGCACATGCGTCGGCAGTGGGGACAAGCCGAGCACCGCCCGGCGCATCGCAAGCAGCGTCGCGTGCAGGATGTTGAGCTGTTCGATCTCGTCCACATCGGCTTCGGCGACCGACCAGCCCAGCGCGCGCGCCTCGATCTGCTCGGCCAGTCGCTCCCGCTGTGGGGCGCGCAAAACTTTCGAGTCGGCCAGCCCTTCGATCGGCCGACTCGGGTCCAGCACGACGGCGGCCGCCACCACCGGTCCGGCCAGCGGGCCCCGGCCAGCTTCATCCACGCCGGCGATTCGCGCTGATGCGCGTTGTTGGTCAGCCACGCTGCAACAGGCGCTCGATCGCATCACCGGCCAACTGCGCGGTGTCGCGGCGCAGCGTGTGGTGCAGGTCGGTGAAGCGCTGCTGCAATTGTTCGACCTGCTGCGGCGCTTCGAACCATGCCAGCACGGCGTCGGCCAAGGCCTGCGGCGTTGCCTCGTCCTGCAGGATTTCCGGCACGACGAACTCGCGGCACAAGATGTTGGGCAGCCCCACCCAGGGTTGCAGATTCCTGCCGCGCATGATCCGGTAAGACAGCCGGTTCATGTGATACGAGATCACCATCGGGCGCTTGAACAGCGCGGCCTCGAGCGTCGCGGTGCCGCTGGCGACCAGCGCCACATCGCAGGCGGCCAGCGCGTCGTGCGACCGGCTCAACACGATGTGTGCTTCCACCGCAGCGGCTTTGGCGATGCGCTCGATGTGCGCATGCAGAAACGGCACGGCCGGCACGACCACTTGCAGTGCGGGCATCCTGCTGCGCACCTGCTTCGCCGCGGCCAGAAAGCGTGCGGCCAGGTGATCGACTTCCGCCTTGCGGCTGCCTGGCAGCAGCGCGAGCACCGGCCGTTCGGGGTCCAGGCCGAGCATCACACGCGCCGCTGCCCGGTCCGGCTCCAGCGGAATCGCGCCGGCCAGTGGATGGCCCACGTAACTCGCCGCGATGCCGTGTTGCGCGAGCAGCTCCGGCTCGAACGGGAAGATGCAGAGTACGTGGTCGGCCGCGGCTTTCAGCCTGACCAGTTTTTCGACGCGCCAGGCCCAGAACGACGGGCTTACGAAATGCACGGTGCGGATGCCGGCCGCTTTCAGCCGCGCCTCGAGTGTGAAGTTGAAGTCCGGCGCGTCGACACCGATGAACACATCGGGCCGCTCAAGCGACATGCGCCGTGTCAGTTGCCGGCGCAACGCGAGCAGCCGGCCGAGTTTCGGCAGCACTTCGAGATAGCCGCGCACCGACAGCACGTCGCTCGACTGCCAGGCGTCGAAGCCGCGCTCGGCGAGCTGCGGCCCGCCGACGCCGAACGCGTGCAGAGCGGGCCAGCGCGCGCGCAGGCCGTCCAGCAGCAGCGCGGCCAGCAGATCGCCCGATGCCTCGCCCGCGACGAAGCCGAAGCGGGCCGACGCCAGCGCCATTCAGCGCACGATGCCGCGCTCGGCCTGTCGCAGAAAGTCGAGCATCAGCGCGCGGTCGGCCTGCAGGCCGGCAGCGTCGTCTGCGGTGCCGGCTGCCGCAGTTTCCGCAACTGCTTCGGGCGACGGATTCGTCATGGATTCGAGCTGCGACCGGGCCGCTTCGAGCGTCAGGTTCTCACGGTACAACAGCCGGTGCATGCGCTTGATCGCCGCCAGCCGCGTGGGCGAAAAACCGCGTCGGCGCAACCCTTCCGCGTTGATGCCTTGCGCTGTCGCGGGGCTGCCGGTCACCGTCATGAATGGGGGCACGTCCTGCGACAGCCGGGTCTGAAAACCCGCCATCGCGTGCGCACCGACGCGCACGAACTGATGCACGCCGCTTTGCCCGCCGATGAACACGAAATCGCCCAGATGCACATGGCCGGCCAGCTGCGCGAGATTCGCCATGATGATGTGGTTGCCGAGCTGGCAATCGTGCGCGAGGTGCACATACGCCATCAGCCAGTTGTCATTGCCGATGCGCGTGACGCCCCCGTCCTGCACAGTGCCGGTGTTGAACGTGCAGAACTCGCGGATCGTGTTGTCGTCTCCGATCTCGAGCCGCGTCGGCTCGCCCGCATACTTCTTGTCCTGCGGCGCGGCGCCGAGTGAGCAGAACTGCCAGATGCGGTTGTTGCGACCTACTTCCACATGACCTTCGATCACGCAATGCGAGCCGATCGTCGTGCCTTCGCCGATGCGCACATGCGGGCCGATCACGCTGTAAGGACCCACCGTCACCGAAGAGGCGAGTTCGGCGTGCGGATCGACCAGCGCGGTCGGATGAATCTCGGCCATCGCAAGTCCCGACTTCAGGCGCAGATCGAGGCGCGGGCGCCCCGTGACTCACGACGCCGCAACAGACCACGCAAGAAGACGCCCTGGAACAGGCTTTGCCAGGCCGCTGGAGGCGCCCCCGCCAGGGCGTGGGCGAAAGCCGAACTGCTGGCCGAGCGAAGCATGGGGGAAAGCCCATACTTCCAGCAGACGCCGCAGAGCCGGCTTTGCCCGTGAGCCAGCGTCGCCTCCGGTCGGGGGTAGGCGAGAGCTGGCCAGAGGGAGCGAAGCCTGGGGGCGAGCCTCATATCGCCCGCATCGTGCACATGAGTTGCGCTTCGCAGGCCAATGCCTCGCCGACGTGCGCCTGGCACGAGTAGCGGTACACGCCGCCACGCGATCGATCGAAGTTCACCTCGACGATCAGCTGATCACCGGGCTCGACCGGTCGCTTGAAGCGCGCGCCGTCGATGCCGACGAAGTAGTAGACCGAATCCTCGTCCGGACCGGTGTCTTCCGTCGCAAACGACAAAAGCGCGGCGGCTTGCGCCATCGATTCGAGAATCAGCACGCCCGGCATCACCGGGCGATGCGGAAAGTGGCCGGCAAAAAACGGCTCGTTGATCGTGACGTTCTTGAGCGCCTTGATGCGCTTGCCTTTGTCCATCTCAAGCACCCGGTCCAGCAGCAAGAACGGATAGCGGTGCGGCAGCCGCCGCAGAATCTGGTGGATGTCGATCATGGATTGAGCCTGGCCTGTTTTTCCAACGAGCGCAGGCGCTCGCGCAGTGTGTGCAGCTGCCGCAGTGTCGCGGCGTTCTTCTCCCACGACGCATTGTCGTCCATCGGGAAGAAGCCGGTGTAGGTCCCAGGCCGCGCAATCGAGCGGCTCACGAGCGTGCCCGGTGAGATGTTGACGTGGTCCGCGATCTGCAGATGGCCCGCGATCATCGCCGCGCCGCCGAACGTGCAATGCGCCCCGATGCGCGCACTACCGGCCACGCCGACGCAGGCGGCCATCGCGGTGTGCGGGCCGATCCGCACGTTGTGCGCGATCTGGATCAGGTTGTCGAGCTTGACGCCGTCTTCGATCACCGTGTCGTCAAGCGCGCCGCGGTCGATGCAGGTGTTGGCACCAATCTCGACGTCGTCTCCGATGCGCACCGCGCCGAGCTGTTCGATCTTCTCCCATTGGCCTGCGTGCGGCGCGAAGCCGAAGCCATCGGCGCCGATCACCACGCCCGGATGCACGATGCAACGCCGACCCAGCACGCAGTCTTCCGAGATCGTGACGCGGGACTTGAGCTGCGTGCCGGCGCCGATGCGCGCGCCGCGTTCGACCACGCACAGCGGGCCGATGAAGCAGTCTTCATCGATCTGCGCGGACGGGTCGATCACCGCGCTCGGATGCACGCCGCGCGGCGGCCCGCCGCGCGCACGCTGTTTCCAATAGCGCGTCGCGCGTGCGAAATACAGGTAGGGATGATCGACCACGATGCAGGCACTGTGGCCGCTTCCGCGCGCCATCGCGGCTTGCTGCATGCTCGGGGAGACGATCACACAGCCGGCGCGCGTGGCGTGCAAGCTCTGCGCGTGGCGCGCATCGCTGACGAAGCTGAGGTCTTGCGGGCCGGCGGATTCGAGCGATGCGAGCCTGCCGATCTCGAAGTCAGGGTCGCCCTGCAACTCACCGCCGAGCGCAGCGACCATGACGCCAAGTCGCAGGGCGCTGTCCATGCGTGGCTGCATCGGCGCCCGGGTCGACTGCGCGAAGTGTGGGAGGCGACAGCCGTGCGTGGCGAATCAGCGCGCGGCGGGCGGCGGCAAGTCGACTACCGGCCCGAGGGCGCGTTGATCGAGCGCAGCACCTTGTCGGTGATGTCGTGCTTCGGATTCACATAGACCGCTTCCTGCACGATCATGTCGTAGCCGTCGGTCTCGGCGATCTGCTTGACGGCGCGGTTCGCCCGGTCGACGACCTGCTGCAGTTCCTCGTTCTTGCGCGCGTTCAGGTCTTCCTGAAATTCACGCCGGCGGCGCTGGAAGTCGCGATCCTGATCGACCAGCTGCTTTTGCCGCGCATTGCGCTGGCTCTCCGACAGAGTCGGTGCATCGCGCTCGAGCTTGTCTGCTGACGCCTTGAGCGTGTTGCCGGCATCCACCAGGTCTTTTTCGCGCTTTGAGAACTCCTGCTCCAGCTTGGTCTGCGCGGCTTTGGCCGTGTTGGCTTCCTTCAGGATACGGTCGGTGTTGACGAAGCCGATCCGAAATTCCTGTGCCTGCGCCGAAAACGCCGCAGTGCCGAGTGCCAGAGCGAGCAGGAAATGGCGGGCTGAGTAATTCATTAGAACGATGTACCAATCTGGAATTGAAGTTTTTGAATTCTATCGCCGGAGAACTTGCGCACGGGGTTCGCAAACACCAGCCGCAGCGGCCCGACCGGTGAGATCCACGACAGGCCGACGCCGACCGAAGCACGCAGTTCACTCGCCCGAAACGGGTCGTTTTCCCCGTACACGTTGCCGACGTCGAAGAAACCGAACATGCGCAACGTACGGTCGTTGCCGGCGCCCGGAAACGGCGCGAGCAGCTCGACGTTGATGTTGCCCTTCTTGGCGCCGCCGATGATCGAACCCGTCACGTCGCGCGGGCCGAGCGTGCTTTGCTCGAAGCCGCGCACCGAGCCCAGGCCGCCGCCGTAGAAGTTCTTGAACACCGGAAACGGCTGGCCGTTGAGTCCTTTGCCCCACCCGAGCTCGCCATTGAACGCGAGCGTGTAATGCTTGGTCAGCGGGATGTACTGCTGCAACTGGTAGTTCAGGCGGATGTAGCGCGCATCACCCAGCACCCCCCACTCGCCGAACGTGCGCTGGTACCGCCCGCTCGACGGCACCAGCGCGCTGTCGCGGCTGTCGCGCTGCCAACCGACGGTCAGTGGCAGCGTGCGGCTCGTGTAGCCGAAACGTTCCGCATAGTCGAGATAGACCGCCGGGATGTTGGTGCCAGGCTTGATCTGCGTCTGCTCGACACCGGCGCCGAAGTAGACGGTGTCGATCTCGGTGAACGGCACGCCGAACCGGATGCTCGTACCGAGCGTCTCAAGCCGGTAGTTGCCGCCTTGCGCATTGAACGGGCGCGACGAGCGGTAGTAAAGGTCGTAAGTGCGCGAGATGCCGTCGGCCGTGAAGTACGGATCGGTCGTGTTGATCACCACGACGCGGTTGAACTTGCTGGTGTTGACCTCCAGCCCCAGATAGTTGCCCGAGCCGAACGCGTTTTCCTGCTTGATCGAAAAGGACAGCGAGAGTTTCTCCGAGCTTGAAAAACCCGCACCGACCTGCACGGTGCCGGTCGGTTTTTCGATCACATTGACGGTCAGGTCGACCTGGTCCGGCGAACCCGCCACGTCCTGCGTTTCCACCTGCACGTCGCGGAAGTAGCCGAGCCGGTCGACGCGGTCGCGCGAGACGCGAATGCGCCGTCCGTCGTACCAGGACGATTCGAACTGGCGGAATTCCCTGCGCACGACTTCGTCGCGCGTGCGCGTGTTGCCGCTCACGTTGATGCGCCGCACGTAGACGCGCCGCAACGGGTCGCCCTGGAGCACGATCGCCACGCGGTTGTTCGCGCGGTCGATCTCGGGACGTGCTTCGACCTTGGCGAACGCATAACCGAAATTGCTGTAGAGATCGCTGAACGCCTTGGTGGTCTGCGCCACCCGGTCGGCGTTGTACGGCTCGCCGGGCTGGATCGCGACGAGCGACTTGAATTCGTCTTCACGACCCAGAAAATTTCCGTCCAGCGTCACGCCGGACACCACGAAGCGCTCGCCCTCCGAGACGTTCACGGTGATCGAGATGTCGCGCTTGTCCGGAGAGATCGCGACCTGGGTCGAGTCGATGCGGAATTCCAGATAACCGCGCGACAGATAGAACGAGCGCAGCGCCTCCTGGTCCGCATTCAGCTTGGCGCGCGCATACCGGTTCGATTTGGTGTACCAGCTCAGCCAGCCGCCGGTGTCGAGTTCGAACTGGTCCTTCAACGTGCTCTCGGAGAAGGCCTGGTTGCCGACAATGCGCAGCTCGGTGATGCGCGCCGGCTCGCCTTCCGTCACGGTGAACGTCACGTTCACGCGGTTGCGCTCGATCGGCGTGATGGTCGTCACCACGTCCGAGCCGTACAGGCTTTTGTTGATGTACTGGCGCTTCAGTTCCTGCTCGGCGCGGTCGGCCAGCGCCTTGTCGAACGGCCTGCCTTCGGCCAGGCCCACTTCGCGCATCGCCTTGCGCAGCGTTTCCTTGTCGAACTCGCGCGAGCCGGCGATGTCGATGTCGGCCACGGTGGGCTGCTCTTGCACCACCACCACCAGCACGTCGCCGTTGACTTCGAGCCGCACGTCGTTGAACAAGCCAAGGCCGAACAACGAGCGGATCGCGGCCGACCCCTTTTCATCGTCGTACCGATCCCCGACGCGCACCGGCAGCGAAGCGAACACGGTACCGGGCTCGACCCGCTGCAAGCCTTCGATCCGGATGTCGCGCACGGTAAACGGTTCGACCGCCCAGGCATTCGCGGCGACAAAGGCAAGTCCGACAAAGGCGGCCACTGCACGCAGCCGAAAACCTTGCGATGGGAGAGATTTGTTCATGGAATGCGGAGAGTCGTGGGGGCGAAGCCTGAGAGCGACGACGTGTCGACCGGTCGGCGTGTGCAATAGCCTAGCCGAACCGGAGCCTGCGCTTAGCGGTTGCGAGTCTGCCTCACAGGCGATGCGATCAGGCCACTTGCACGACGTCAGACCGCGCCGTCTAGGAGATGCGCGTGTGCTGCCAGCGTTCACTTCACCCGAAACAGCCCGGGAGAACGAAAACGTAACAAACTAGCCGAACAGTCGCGACACGTCGTTGAACAGTGCGATCGTCATCATAACGAGCAGCACCGCGACACCGCCGCGCTGCAGATGGCCGAGCCACGCATCGGACACACCCTTGCCTGTGACGCCTTCCCAGAGGTAGTACATCAGGTGCCCGCCGTCCAGCACCGGCAGCGGCAGCAGGTTCAGCACACCGAGACTCACGCTGATCAGCGCGAGAAACGTCAGGTAGTAGCTCAGCCCCAAGCTGGCGGACTTGCCTGCGTAGTCGGCGATCGTGAGCGGCCCGCTCAGGTTTTTCACCGATGCTTCGCCGATCACCATCTTGCCCAGCATGCGCAAGGTCAGCGCGGCGACTTCCCAGGTTTTTTCCGCGCCTTGCACGAGCCCTTCGATCGGGCCGTATTGCACGGTGACCATCTCAGGCGGCGCGCCGACGTAGGCGCCGATGCGGCCGATCGTCGCATCGCCGTCGGCCACTGCATCGGGCCGTACGGCCAACGTCAGGCTGCGGCCGGCGCGCTCGATGCGCCAGTCGCCCTCGATCGGCTGGCGGTCGGCGACCGACTCGCGGATCAGCGAACGCAACTGCTGCCCGTCGACCACGGGTTGTGTGCCGACGGCCAGCACGCGGTCACCTTTTCGCAACCCCGCCCGCGCCGCCGCGCCGCCTTCGATCACCTCGCCGAGCACGGGCTGTGTGAGCGGCGCCGAAATTCCGATCTTGCGAAACAGCGTCGCGTCGGCGTTGCTCGCATCGAGCTCACTCAAGGGCAGTTGCACCTCGCGCACGCCGCGGCCCTGGGCAGCTGCCGGCTGCAATTCGAGCCGCGCGTCCTGACCGTCGAGCGCGCTTTGCGTGAGCAGCCAGCGCAGGTCCTCGAACGAGCGCACCGGCTCCAGCGCGTCGCTGCCCCGCGCGGCCCGCAGCACCAGCTCACCGCCCTGGATGCCCGCACGCTCGGCGATCGAGCCGACCTGCGCCGGTGAGAGCAGCGCTTTCGGCTCCTGCACGCCGGCCCAGTTCACGAGCGCGTACAGCAGCACGGCGAGCAGCAGGTTTGCTGCGGGACCCGCCGCGACGATCGCTGCGCGGGCCTTCAGCGGCCGGTTGTTGAACGCGAGGTGGCGCTCTTCGAGCGCGACCGGGCCTTCGCGCTCGTCGAGCATCTTCACGTAGCCGCCGATCGGAAAAGCGCCGAGCACGAACTCGGTGGGCGAGCCTTGGGGTTGCCAGCGCGCGAGCGTCTTGCCGAAACCCACCGAAAAACGCAGCACCTTGACGCCGCAGGCCACCGCCACGCGGTAGTGACCGTATTCATGCACGGCAATCAGCAGCCCGAGCGCGACCAGAAAAGCGATGACTGTCAGCATGATGAAAAGCTCCCCGCAGTAAATCGATGGACGCGTCGCAGCCGTCAGCGACCGATGCGTGCGACCGCGGCGGACGCCGCCGCGCGGGCCTCCGCGTCGAGCGCCAGCAGATCGGCCAGATCGCGCGGGCCGCGCACCGGCACCGCGTCGAGCGTGTGCAGGTTGGTGTCGTGAATCTGATCGAAGCGCAGCCGGCCGTCAAGGAAGGAAGCCACGGCGACTTCGTTGGCCGCATTCAGCACGGCCGTGGTGCCCGGCGCGGCAGCCAGCGTTTCCCAGGCGAGCTTCAAGCCCGGGAACCGCTCGGGATGGCCGTGACTGTCGAACGACTCGAACGTCATCGCCGGCAACGCGGTGAAATCGAGCGCCGCAGCACCCGAAGCCAGCCGGTCCGGCCAGCCGAGGCCATAGGCGATCGGCACGCGCATGTCCGGCGTGCCGAGTTGCGCGACCACCGAGGTGTCACGAAACTGCACCATCGAGTGCACGATGCTCTGCGGGTGGATCACGACTTCGATGCGCTTCGGCTCGAGCCCGAACAGATAGCGCGCCTCGATCACTTCGAGCGCCTTGTTCATCATGGTGGCCGAATCGACCGAAATCTTGGCGCCCATGGTCCAGGTCGGGTGCGCGCAGGCTTGAGCCGGCGTCATGTCACGCAAGCGGTGCGGCGCGGTCTGGCGAAACGGCCCGCCGGACGCGGTCAGGATGATTTTCTCGACCTGTGCGGGCCAGCCGGCACGCTCCGGCGGCAACGCCTGGTGAATCGCCGAATGCTCGCTGTCGATCGGCAACAGCGTAGCGCCGCCTGCTGCGACCGCCTGCAGGAACAGTTCGCCACCCACCACCAGCGCCTCCTTGTTGGCCAGCAACAAGCGCTTGCCGGCGCGCGCTGCCGCCAGACAGGACGCAAGACCGGCGGCGCCGACGACGGCCGCCATCACAAAGTCCACCGACTCGTGCGCGGCGATCATTTCGAGCGCCTCGGCCGATGCATGCACTTCGGTCTTCAATCCGTGCTGCCTGATCTTTTGCGCGAGTTCGCGCCCGTGCGGCGCGCTGGCCATCACCGCATGCCGCGGCTGAAATCGCACGCACTGCGCAAGCATCTCGTCAACCCGCGTGGCGGCGCCCAGCGCGAACACTTCGAAGCGGTCCGGATGCCGGGACAGCACGTCCAGCGTGTTGGCGCCGACCGAGCCGGTCGAGCCAAGCACCGTGATCCGCCGGCGCGCGGGCGGTTGCGTCAGAGTCGTCATTGCGGCCATGATCGCGTGAGCATCAACGCAAGCGGCAGCACCGGCAACAGCGCATCGATGCGGTCGAGCACGCCGCCGTGGCCGGGCAGCAAACCGCTGCTGTCCTTGGCACCCGCGCTGCGCTTGATCAGCGATTCGACCAAGTCACCGACCACGCTCATCGCGCTCAAGAACAGCACCGCAAGCAGCAACAGCAGCGTGCTGCGCGAGGCGAGTTGCGTATACAGGCTCGGCTGCATGGTGCCGCGCGCGGCGTCCAGCGCCACCCAGATCAATGCGAGCACGGCGACGCCCAGCATGCCACCCCAGACGCCTTCCCAGCTCTTGCCCGGACTAATGCCGGGCGCAAGCCGCACCCCCACGACCTTGCAGCCGAACGCGCGACCCGCGAAGTACGCCGCCACGTCCGCCATCCAGACCAGCAGCAGCACCGACAGCAAGAAATTGATGCCGACCACGCGCGACTGCGCAAGCGCGAGCCAGGCCAGCCAGAGCGCAGCGATGCCGCCCGCAAGCCGCAGCGATTGCGGCACCTTCGGCCAGCCCGCCACGCCGCGGCGCAACAACCAGCCGCCCAGCAACACCCAGGCCGCGCCGCCGATTGCCCAAAGCGACCCGAGCGGTTGGGTCAGCAGCCCGGCGCTCCAGGAAGCGATGCACAGCGTCAGACAGACCGCCGCCAATGCCAGCGACACCTTCTCGTCGCAACCGTTCAGTCGCCCCCACTCCCAGGCCGCGGCCCCGATCGGCAGCAAGGTCGCTGCACAAAACGGCTGCGGCGCGGGATAGAACAATGCCGGCAGGAACAGCGCCAGCAACACGACGGCGGTGATGATGCGCTGTTTAAGCATGGGCCGGGGTCGAGCCGAATTCGGGCTGGGCGTTTCGCCACACGGACGCAGACAGACCAGGCTGCGGGCGTCGAGTCACGCCGCGATGCGACCGATCGCGACCGGCGCAAGCTGCGCCGACGTCTTGCCGAAGCGCCGCTCGCGGCGGCGAAAGTCGCCGATGGCTGCGTCCAGCGCGGCCTCGTCGAAGTCCGGCCACAGCGTGTCGCAGAAGTACAGCTCGGTGTACGCAGCCTGCCAGAGCAGAAAATTGCTGATGCGCAACTCCCCGCCGGTGCGGATCAGCAGATCGGGATCGGCCACGTGCGCGAGCGCGAGCGCCGCATCCAGACTGGTTTCCGTGATCGGCTCGCCACGCGCAGCCAGCCGCGCGGCCGCCTGCGCGATGTCCCAGCGCGCGCCGTAGTTGAAGCAGATGTTGAGCACGAGGCGCGTGTTGTGCGCGGTGGCCGCTTCGGCGGTTGCCAACCCGTTGGCGACCGATTCGGACAGCGCGGCGCGGTCACCCACGAAGTAGAGCCGCACGCCATCGGCCGACAGCTGCGGCACTTCGCGCGTGAGCGCGGTGGCGAGCAGCTCCATCAATGCCGAAACCTCTTCGGCCGGCCGGCGCCAGTTCTCGGACGAAAACGCGAACACGGTCAGCACCCCGACACCGCGCTCGGCGCAGGCACGCACACAGCGCCGCAGCCCGTCGACCCCTCGCTTGTGGCCCGCCACGCGCGGCAGCAACCGCCGGTTCGCCCAGCGGCCGTTGCCGTCCATCACGATCGCGATGTGGTGCGGCGTGGTATTCACCGGCTCGTGCGCCTCGACTTGAACGCAAACGCGAAACGCGCAGACGCGGCATTCACCGCGACGGCTGCAGCGTGGCTGCGGCAAGCACACCCAGGTATCGAGGCCAGACGGCCGAGCCCAGCAGACGCTGTCGACCGCCCTTGTCGATCCAGCAGCGTCGTCCCCGGCCTGGGAAAGACGAGAGCGCAGCGAAGCCTGGGGGCGTACTTCATGTCAGACCGCCATCACGTCCTGCTCTTTGGCCGCCACCAATCGGTCGATTTCCGTGATGTGCTGGTCCGTAACACGCTGGACTTCGGCCTCAACCCGCTTCTGCTCGTCTTCCGACGCTTCCTTATCTTTCACGAGGCGCTTGACTGCGTCGTTGGCGTCACGCCGCAGATTGCGGATCGCGATCTTCGCGTTCTCGCCATCGGCACGCACGAGCTTGGTCAGCTCTTTGCGGCGCTCTTCGGACATCGGCGGCATCGGCACGCGCAACAGATCGCCCATCGACGCCGGGTTCAAACCCAGATCGCTCTCGCGAATCGCTTTCTCGATCTTCGACGCCATGCCCTTTTCCCAGGGCTGCACACTCAGCGTGCGCGCATCGAGCAGCGACACGTTGGCGACCTGCGACAGCGGCACGCGGTTGCCGTAGTACTCGACGTGTATCGAGTCGAGCAGCGCCGGACTCGGCCGGCCGGTGCGAACCTTGCTCAGCGACTGGCGGAATGCCTCGATGGATTGATCCATCCTGGTCTGCGCGGTCTTGCCGATTTCGTCGATCGTCATGTTCGTTGTCCCTTCTTGTCGGAGCGCCGCTGCTCCAGCGGCGGTGCCTCAGATCACCATCACCGCGCGAGGCCCACAGCGCTTCATGCGTTTGCTTCAGACATGGACCAGGGTGCCTTCGTCCTCACCTTGCACCACGCGCTTCAGCGCACCGTGCTTGAAGATCGAGAACACCCGGATCGGCAATTTGCGGTCACGGCACAGCGCGAACGCGGTGGCGTCCATGATGCCGAGGTTTTGCGAAATTGCTTCGTCGAACGTGATTTTCGCGTAACGGACCGCATTTTTATCGTGCTTCGGGTCGGCGCTGTAGACACCGTCGACTTTGGTGGCTTTCAGCACGATCTCGGCACCGATCTCCGCACCGCGCAACGCAGCCGCCGTGTCGGTCGTGAAAAACGGATTGCCGGTGCCGGCCGCGAACACCACGACCTTGCCTTCTTCCAGATACTGCAGCGCCTTGGGCCGCACGTAGGGCTCCACCACCTGCTCGATGCCGATCGCCGACATCACACGTGCCGTCAAGCCTGCCTTGTCCATCGTGTCGGCGAGCGCCAGCGCGTTCATCACGGTGGCGAGCATGCCCATGTAATCGGCCGTCGCGCGGTCCATGCCGACCGAGCCGCCGGCCACGCCGCGAAAGATGTTGCCGCCGCCGATCACCACCGCGAGCTCGACGCCGAGCTGCTGGACTTCGGCGATCTCGGCCACGATGCGCTCGATGGTCGCGTGATTGATGCCGTACGGGTCGTCGCCCATCAGCGCTTCACCGGACAGCTTCAGCAAAATGCGCTTGTTCGCGGGGGCGGCGTCGGACATGGATGGGCTCCAGAGGAAAAAGGTTGCGAAACGAAGCAGACGACCTGAATGGGAGGGCTGAAGCAGCGGCCGGCTGAGGTGGGCTGCCCGCATCCATGGACTCGTTTGCAGGGCCGGGCGCTGCTGCACCCGAACCACCGCGCGCCGTCGCTCCGTGATCCGGGCTCCGTCAGACCCGGGCTGTTTGTGTCAGCTGCCCTTGGCCGCTGCGACCTGCGCCGCCACTTCGGCCGCGAAGTCGTCGACCTTGCGCTCGATGCCTTCGCCCACCACATACAGCGTGAAGCCGAGCACCTTGGTGTTCGCGCTTTTGAGCATCTGCTCGACCGTCTGCTTGTCGTTCTTCACGAACGGCTGGTTGTAGAGCGACACTTCCTTCAGGTACTTCTGCACACCGCCTTCGACACGTTTGGTCACGATGTCGGCCGACTGCGCGGGCTTGCCTTCGGCCTCCGCCTTCTTGCGGTCTTCCTCGGCCTTGGCCGCAGCGACCGATCGCTCACGCTCGATCAGCTCGGCCGGCACGTCGGATGCCGCCAGCGCGACCGGCTTCATCGCCGCGATGTGCATCGCCACGTCTTTCGCGGCTGTCGCATCGCCTTCGTACTCGACCACCACGCCGATGCGCGTGCCGTGCAGGTAGCTGGCCAGCTTCGCACCGCCGCCCCAGCGCTTGAATCGGCGAAAGCTCATGTTCTCGCCGATCTTGCCGATCAGGCCTTTGCGCACTTCTTCGAGCGTCGGGCCAAAGCCGTCCTGGCTGTATTCGAGCGCGCCCAGAGCGGCCACGTCGGCCGGATTCTGCTTGGCGACCAGTTCGGCCGCGGCACGCGACAGCGCGAGAAAGCTGTCGTTCTTGGTGACAAAGTCGGTTTCGCAGTTGACTTCGAGCAGCGCGCCCACGTCGCCTTCGATGTGCGCGGCGATCACGCCTTCGGCCGTGATGCGCGCGGCCGCCTTGCCGGCCTTGCTGCCGAGCTTGACGCGCAGCAACTCTTCGGCCTTGGCCATGTTGCCTTCGGCTTCCGTAAGCGCTTTCTTGCACTCCATCATCGGCGCGTCCGTCTTGCCGCGCAGTTCAGCCACCATGCTTGCGGTGATTGCAGCCATGTTCTTTGAATCTCCAACTCTTCGAATGTGAAAAATATCTGGGCCGGAAATCTGTGTCGGCTCAGGGGCCGGTCCGGCAGCGGCGCAGGGCCACGTCCTCAATAAAAGCACAAAGGGGCAAAGTTGCCCCTGTTGCTGGCGGACGCCGCGCAGGCGCCGCGACCCCACGACATCCGCATCGGCAACCCGCCCCGCCGACCCGACGCCGGCGGATCGACCAAAAACGCTGTCAGGCCGCTTCGTTGACTTCCACGAACTCGTCGCTGCCGCCTTCGGATGCGGCAACCGCTTTCTTCATGTTGTCGGTTTCGTTCGAGCGGCCTTCGATCACCGCATCGGCGATGCCTTGCGCATACAGCGCGACCGCCTTGGCCGAGTCGTCGTTGCCCGGGATCACGTAGTCGATGCCTTCGGGCGAGTGGTTGCTGTCGACCACGCCGATCAGCGGAATGCCGAGTTTTTGCGCTTCGGCCACGGCGATCTTGTGGTAGCCGACGTCGATCACGAAGATCGCGTCCGGCAGCGCGTTCATGTTCTGGATGCCGCCGATGTCTTTTTCGAGCTTGGCCATCTCGCGCGCGAACATGAGCTGCTCTTTCTTGCTCATGCTGTCCAGGCCGGCTTCCTGCTGCGCCTGCATTTCCTTCAGACGCTTGATCGAGGTCTTCACGGTCTTGAAGTTGGTCAGCATGCCGCCGAGCCAGCGCTGGTCGACGTACGGCACGCCCGCGCGCTTGGCTTCCATCGCGACGATGTCGCGCGCCTGGCGCTTGGTGCCGATCATCAGCACGGTGCCGCGGTTCGCCGACAACTGGCGCACGAATTTGGCCGCTTCTTCAAACTTGGGAAGTGACTTCTCCAAGTTGATGATGTGAATCTTGTTGCGATGGCCGAACAGGTACGGCGCCATCTTCGGGTTCCAGAAGCGGGTTTGGTGACCGAAGTGGACACCGGCTTCCAGCATTTCTCGCATCGTGACGGACATGATGATCTCTTTCTCTCGTGATTCAAAGGTTGGGTCTAAGACCCGGCTCGACGATCGCGCCAAGCACTGCGACTGCAGGCAACTGGCGAGACACCTTGAATGAAACCGGGTCTGCGAATGCCTCCGTGGCCGGGTTGCCTGACAACCGCGAGCCACACGAGGTGGGTATGCTTTGCGTTCGGGCGGATCCTCTGTGCAGCCACCCCTTTTTCGTCCCGGGTTTGGTCCAGGCGCAAAGCCCGTCGATTATAACGCGCCGACCCCTTTTTCCCGTTTGTTGTCCTCACCATGCTCCAGACCCTGACCACCACGCGCGAGCGCATCGCCGCCGGCACGAGCTCTCCCCAGGACGAGATCGAACGGTCGATCGAGATCGCCAAGTCGCCGATCTGCGACCGGGTCTTCTTGCGTCCGATGTTCGACGCGGCCCGCGGCCAAGCCACCCAGCCCGACGTCGGCGGCCTGCCGCTGGCGGGCCTTGCCGTCACGATCAAGGACCTGTTCGACATCGCGGGCCAGCCGACCGCCGCGGGCTCGGTCGTGCTGGAAGGCGCGACACCGGCGGCTGCCGACTGCCCCGCCGTGGCGCGGCTGCGCGCGGCCGGTGGAGCACTGCTCGGGCGCACCAACATGACCGAGTTCGCGTTCTCCGGCGTCGGCACCAATCCACACTTTGGCACGCCGGCCAATCCGTGCGACCCGGCCGTACCGCGTATTCCGGGCGGTTCGTCCTCGGGCGCCGCCGTGTCGGTCGCCAGCGGCGCGGCGTTCGTCGGGCTCGGCTCGGACACCGGTGGCTCGATCCGGATTCCGGCCGCGCTGTGCGGCATCGTCGGCTTCAAGAGCACCGCGCGGCTGGTACCCGCCCAGGGTGCGCTGCCGCTGTCGACCACGCTGGATACGGTCTGCGCGATGACGCGCTCGGTGCGCGATGCGATCTGCGTGCACGAGGTGCTGTCGGCCCAGACGGTCGGGCTGGCGCGCGCGAGGCCGCTGGCCGCGTTGCGCTTCGCGATGGCGCGCACCACCATGCTCGACGGGCTGGAGTCGCCCGTAGCCCACGCGTTCGAGCGCGCCCTGCGCACCCTGCGCGACGCCGGCGCCGTGATCGACGAAATCGACCTGGCCGAGATCGCCGACCTCGGCTCGATCCAGGCCAGTGGCGGGTTCGCAGCGGCCGAGAGCTATGCCTGGCACCGCAAGCTGCTGGCCGACCCGGCCCGGCGCGCCCGCTACGACCCACGCGTGGCGGCTCGCATCGAGCGCGGCGTGCACATGCCCGCGTACGACTACGTCGATCTGCTGCAGGCGCGGCGCGACTGGATCCGCCGGGTCGAGGCGGCACTCGCCGGCTACGACGCGGTGCTGTCGCCGACCGTGCCGCTGATCGCACCCGCGATCGCCTCACTCGCGCCCGCCGACGGCAAGGACCCGGCCGCCGACCGCGCACGCGACGCCGAGTTCACGCGCGTGAACGGCCTGCTGCTGAGAAACACCAGCGTGGTCAACATGCTCGACGGCTGCGCGCTGTCGCTGCCGTGCCAGGCGCCGGACGCGTTGCCGGTCGGCCTGATGCTCTGGCACGGGCCACTGCGCGACGGGGCGGTGCTGGAAGCGTCGCTCGCGGTGGAGGGTGCGCTTTCCTCTTTTCATAGCTGAAAACGCAATGAATCCGGGCACCCCAGCCACTTTCGGTTCGCATCTCACAGGCAGCAGGCCATGGCGCTGACGCGCCTCGACATGGCCTGCCCGCAGCCGCTGTTCAGCAGCGCGGCGACCCGCCGCATCGAGCACACGCGCCATGCCGAGTTGCCCGCCCATACGTTGATGCGACGCGCGGGCCTGGCTGCTGCCCGGCTCGCGCTCGCGATCGCGCCGCACGCGCGCACGATCTGGATCGGGTGCGGCCCCGGCAACAACGGCGGGGACGGGTTCGAAGCGGCGCTGCATCTGCACCGGTGGGGCAAATCCGTGCGGGTCGGCTGGCTCGGCGACGCGGCCCGTTGCCCGGCCGATGCACGGGCGGCGTTCGAGCGCGCCCGCACGGCCGGCGTGCCATTCGACGAAGGCATGCCTTCTGCGCTGAGCGCAGACGACCTCGCGGTGGACGCGCTGCTCGGCATCGGTGCCACGCGCGCGCCCGACGACCGGATGCGCGCATGGTTGCACGTGCTGCGCAGCACCGCTGCGACGAGTCTGGCGATCGATCTGCCGTCCGGTCTGTCGGCCGACACCGGCGGCTGGAGCGACGGCTTCTCGCCCGAGGAGGACAGCATGGCGACCGCCGCGCACGGCGCGCGGCACACGTTGAGCCTGCTCACGCTGAAGCCCGGCCTGTTCACCGCGCAGGGCCGGGATGCGGCCGGCATGGTCTGGTTCGACGATCTGGGGTGTGCAGCGGGCGGCGAGCCACCGACTGCCATGCTGAACGGCGTGCCCGAGTCGCAAGACCGGCCGCATGCGAGCCACAAGGGCACGTTCGGCGACGTCGCGGTGATTGGCGGCGCGCACGGCATGGGCGGCGCGTTGCTGCTGGCCGGCACCGCGGCGCTCCATCACGGCGCCGGCCGGGTTTATCTGGCGCCGCTGGACCCCGCGATGACGCCCGTGGACACGGCGCATCCGGAGCTGATGTTTCGCTCGCTGCAGGCGCTCGACTTCGGCGTCGGCGCGGTCGTCTGCGGCTGCGGCGGCGGCCATGCGGTGCGGGCCGCGCTGCCCGGGGTGCTGCGGCAGGCAGCCCGCGCGGTGCTCGACGCCGACGCGCTGAATGAGATCGCTGGTGACACCGTATTGCAGGACATGCTCACGCAACGCGCCGCGCGCGGCCAGCCGACCGTGCTGACACCGCACCCGCTCGAAGCGGCGCGGCTGCTGGAGTTCGACGTGCGATCGGTGCAGCACGACCGCATCACGGCGGCCCAACGGCTGGCCGACCGTTTCCAGGCCGTGGTGGTACTGAAAGGCTCCGGCAGCGTGATCGCCGCGCCGGGCCGCGCCCCCGTCGTCAATCCGACCGGCAACGCGCGGCTGGCCACTGCCGGCACCGGCGACGTGCTGGCCGGCATGATCGGTGCTCGGCTGGCGGCGCGGCCGTCGGCCTGGGACGCGGCGTGCGCGGCCGTCTACCGACACGGGCAGATCGCGGACCAGTGGCCCGCGGACCGACCGCTGACGGCAGGGCGGCTTGCGCAGGCCGCCTGACCTGGTGCCGTTGCCTGCGTGCAGGCACGCTGTCGAAGGCCGATCCCGGCGCGATTCGCCCAGGACGCCCGAAGGGATCTTCTGGGGGTGCTTGCGCGCGTGGGCAGCGGCGGACCCTTGGTGACTCCTGCGGATTGCCTGCCCCTGCCGCCGGCAGTCGACGCCGAAGTCGCGTATTTGAAAACCGAGACACGAGTGCCCGGATGACCGACCCCTCGGACCCCACCGACCCCGCGGACAAACTCGTTTTCTGAACGCCCCCGATGTCCCGCGGCCGCATCGCGCGCGGGATGCTGGAAGAGGTCGGCACGTCCTATCGCACCGTGCATCTGGACTGCGGCGCACCGATGAAGGACGCGAGCCACCGCGCGATCAACCCGATGGCCAAGGTGCCGGCGCTCCGGCACCGCGGCCAGACGGTGACCGAGTGCGCGGCCGTCTGCGCCTACTGGCCGATGCGTTCCCGCAAGCCGGGCTGGCGCCCGCGGCCCGCGCCGCCCACCACCGCTGGCTGTTCTTCGACGCGGGCCCGTTCGAAGCGGCCTTCACGAGCCGCGCGCTGCAGGTCCGGGTGCCTGCGGAGAAAGCCGGCTTCGTCGGCTGCGGCAGCCTGGAATCCGTGCTCGATGCGCTGGAGCGGGCGATCGAGGGGCGCGAATTCATCGCGGGCGATGCATTCGGTGCGGCGGACGTCTGCGTAGCTCGCAGATCGGCTGGGGCCTGCAGTTCAAGACGATCGACGCGCGTCCGGCCTTCGAGAAGCAGTACTGGCCATTGATCGCGCGGCGCCCGGCTCTGCTGCCCGCCAATGCGCTGGACGATGCGCGACCGGCGGCCCAGGCCGAACAGGTGTTCGGCCCGAGTTCCTGAGGGAGCCGAATCGAGCGGTTCGGTCAGCCTTCGATGTGGCCGGGATCGGGTTCACCCAAACCGTTTCGTTGCGGTCGACGAGGCAATGCGCTCTCAGAACCTCCCGGAGCTCACGACGACGATGCCGTGTGATCGGCTCGATGCGCGTGTCTTGCCGCCAGCGCGGACCCTGCACGCGAGACTGGCCCGCTCGGCGTCGGGTTGGGTGCTTCGGCATCGAGAACACGTGCAGGTCGAGCGTCTGCGAGCGGGGAGGCGCCTTTGGTTGCGGATTCACGGATACCCGAACGGCGACGGAAACGGCCGCCCGAACGGCCGCCCGGCGCGCACCACCTGGACCGGCTTCAGATGACGGTCGCCCTGGCGCACGTTCTTCATCGTGTCGACGAACTCGACCGGCCCTTCGACCAGCTCCATGATCGCCACATCGGCCGGCGCGCCGACTTGCAGCGTGCCGAGCTTGTCAACCCGTCCGATGATCTTCGCGGGCCGCTCGGTCGCCATCGAGACGACCTGCTCGAGCGAGAGCCCGAGGTTCAGGAACTTGCTCATCACGTTCGGCAGAAACGGCAGGCTCGGGCTGTTGCCGCTGTAGGCGTGGATGTCGCTCGAGATCGTGTCGGGCACAAGGCCCTGCGCGATGGCCGGCTCCGCGACGAGGTAGGAAAAACTGCCGCCGCCATGGCCGACGTCGATCACGACGCCGCGTTTTTTCGCCTCCAGCGCCGCGGCGAGCAACTGGCCGTTTTGCACCGTGTTGTTGCCGGCGCCGCTGTACGCATGCGTGAGCACGTCGCCGGGCCGCAGCAGGTCGAGCAGCTCGGACAGATCGCCGGGCGCGTTGCCGATGTGGCACATCACGCGCGCGTTGGTGCCGGAGCGCTCGGCCGCCAGCCGCGCGCGCTTGAGCGGCTCCAGGCCGTTGGCGCCCACCACGTCGAGCGATTCGCGCACCTTGACGCCGAGCACGACGTCCTGGTTTTCAGCCACCGCCTTGGCCGCGAGATCGACGTTCGCGTAGTCGATGTTCTTCATCTCGCCGACCGGAAAGCCCGCCAGCCCGATCGACGAGATGTGCACGAACGCGAAGATGCGACTGCGCGACTGCGCGATCACGTAATGCTTGAACGCCGAGAAGTTGTTGCCGCCCGCATCGCCCGCGCTGACGTAGGTGGTGGTTGCCGTAAAAGGCGTGAGTTCGTCCGCCGGCAGGCCGATCGCGGAGCCTTGCGGATACACATGCGCATGCAGGTCGACCAGCCCCGGCATGACCAGCCGGCCTTTCGCATCGATCGATTGCGCGGCCCGCTCCAGCGCGATGTCCGGTTCCAGCGCCGCGATCCTGCCGTTCTTGATGCCGATGTCGCGCCGGCCCCGAAGGCCCTGGCTCGGGTCGATCACGTCGCCGCCCTTGATCACCAGATCGAACCGGTCCGGGCCGCCGACGCCCAGTTGCGCGAACGCCGGATGGCCCGCGAGCCAGCCGGCGCCGCCGACTGCGAACGCGCCTTTCAGCAGACTGCGGCGCGACGATTTCTTCTTGTTTGTCGTGGATGTCATGGATGTTCCAACGTGGGGTTGAGCGTTCGGTTGCCGAACAAACGCGCAGCGCCGGTCGGCGCCGCTGGTCAGTATGCGTGCTCTGCACCGTGCGGGCAACCGCGGGAGGTGCCCGTCCGCGCCGGGCCTCGATCCACAATTGTTCACGCAGACACTGCATCGCCACTTGCGGAAAAACACTGCGAGGCGGGCTGTCGCGACAGACTGTCGAACATCAGGCGTCGCGGCCACGACCGCGCCCCGATCCAGCAGACCCAAGGGCCGACCCGGACGCCGATTCGAGCAACCGGTCGGGCTCTTGGCGACATAAGGTTCCGTTTAACTTGATGAGCGTCCATGAGCGCACAAGGCCTGTCACGCGATCCCATTCCCCATGCGCATCTGATGCGCGCGGTGCTCGACGGCCATCATCTGCAATGGTTCTGTCGCGACGCGATGAAGTGGCAGCCCTTCGCGACGCCGACGGACGCGCTGCGCGCGTTGCTGAGCGACGACGCAACGCTGGTTCGAATCAAGCCCGCTGTGGATACCGCGATCGACACGGCTGCAATCGACCTGGCAGCAGATGCGGACGCGCAGCCGAGGCCGCCGACTGCGCCTTTGGCTTGGTGGCCCCGGCATGGGCAGATCGTCTACCGCGCCGACCCGGACGGCCCGACGGGCAGCGAACCGCTGTGCTGGAAAGGCACCAGCGAGCAACGCCGGCACTTCGAACGACGGCTTCTCTACGTCGATGAGTACAGCGCAATGGCCGCCTGGCGAAACAGGCACGAGGTGCGCGAGCCCGAGTCCAACGTGATTTACTGCGAGTTCGACAGGTCGACAGCGCCCGCGGCTTTGGCAGCCGGCTCAGAGAAGCCACCCGTGTGCGACCCCGCAGCCGCGGCCATCGCGATGTAGCTGCGAAACCGCGCCGGCTCCTCGAAATCGTCTTTGCCTGGGCAAGCGCCCACGCCACGAACACGCCTGTGCCCCGGTGGCACCCGGCCGCGACGACCCCGTGGCTCGACCGCGAAAAACGGCGTGTGCAGCGCCGGCATCGGGTCGTGAAGCCGACGCCGTCCCGTCCCACCCCGCCCCGCACGAGCCCCGCTGGCATCTTGCCGACCGAGATGCCGCTCACGCGGGCGTTGCCATACCCATCGAACGCGCGACTGCCGCGTGCCAGACCAAGGCGGCGTCCGGCACCGTCGATCGGCTGGACAGCCCAACCGGCCGGGCGGAACTCGGCAGCAGCAGTTGTTCGCTGCCACCCACCGCGCTGCCGCCCAGACCCACCCAGCCGTTCGCGCTTGCGAATGTGTAGCAAAAGTCCGACTTGCTTTCGGCCAGATACTGTATAAAACTACAGTTATCCGATTTATCCTTGTTTTGCTTGCGGTCATTTCCATGCTTTCTTCTGCCTTGGCTTCTGCCGGCCCCGTCGCCATTGCCGCACTGGAGTCGACCCATGTCTGGCGCGCGGACCGGCTCGCACATCGGGCCGAACAGGACACGCCGCCCGTGCTGCCCAGCGGCCACGCCGCGCTCGACGCGCAGTTGCCGGGGGGCGGCTGGCCGGTGGGGGCGCTGATCGAATTGCTGCAACACGAGGGCGCCGCGCGGTTCGACTGGCAGTTGCTCTCGCCGGCACTGGCTGCGCGGCTGGCGCGGCACGACGGGCCGCTGGTGTTGGTCGGCGAGCCGGCGCTGCAGAAGACTTCCTCAGATGGCTCGGCATCGACGCAGGGACGGCCGTTTGTGCCGCCTGGGCAACCACCGGCGGCGCACAGCGGCCAATCGATCCGGTCGATCCGGTCGATCGGGCCAGCCGGAGACGCGGTGCTCGAGCCGTTCGGCCCGGCGTTGCTCGCACGCGGCCTGCCGGCGGGCCGGCTGCTTTGGGTGCGCACCGACGCGCTCGGCGCGCGGCTGTGGGCGGTCGAGCAGGCGCTGCGCTGCGCCTCGGTGGCGGCGGTGCTGGCGTGGTTGCCGGCGCGCGTGCAGGTGGCGGCGCTGCGGCGGCTGCAGCTGGCGGCGCAGGCCAGCGCCACACCGCTGTTCGTGCTGCGGCCGGCGTCGGCGCAGCAGGAAGCCTCGCCCGCACCGCTGCGGCTCTTTTTGTCCGCCGGCGCAGACGGTGCGGTTGAAGTGGACCTGTTCAAGCGGCGCGGGCCGCCGCTGCTGAAGTCGCTGTGTCTGGCGGCCCGGTCCGCGCAGCTGACCCGGCTGCTCGGTGCGCTGGCGATCCGGGCGGCGCCGCCGGGCCCGCTTCCACAGAACGCGCAGCCGCTGTCGGCCCCCCGGTCGGCTCCCTTCCCGGCGCGGCAGGCTCCGGTGGCGTGCCTCCGCAGCTAAAGCGGCTTGTGTCAACAACGGTCAGCGGCGTGTTTTCCACGAGCCAGCGGCCCGCGCCGCACTGGATCGCGTTGTCGAGCCGCTCGGACACCGCCTTGGCCGCCCAGCCGGCCGACCCGCAACTGGCGCTCGCCTGGTGGGCGTTGTCCCATACGCCGCGCGTGGCAATGCTGGACGAGGCGGTGCTGATGGAGGTCTCCACCAGCGAACGGCTGTGGGGCGGGCGCGCCCGCCTGCTGGAGCGAATTTTTAAGACGCATCGGCCACCGGCGCTTCTGCACGCTGCCGTTGCTGCCACATCCTTGGAAGCACTCGGGCTGCTGCGGCTGACCGCGCACGGAACCGCCCGCCCGACCGCCCTGCCGGAAGGACTGCCGCTTTCCGTGCTGACCGCGGCGCGGCGGCATCTGCCGGTGCTCGCGCGCCTCGGCTGCCGGACCTGGAGCGATCTGCGCGCGTTGCCGCGTGCCGGCGTCGCGCGGCGCTTCGGTGCGGAGCTGCTGCGCGCGCTCGACATCGCCTGGGGCGAACAGCCGGACATGCACGTCTGGCTCACGTTGCCCGAGCGGTTCGACGCGACATTCGAGCTGCCCGCTCTGACCCAGGACGCACCGGCCCTGCTGTTCGGCGCGCAGCGGTTGCTGCACCAGCTGCGCAGCTGGCTGGCCGGGCGTCAACTCGGTGTGCTGGCTTTCGAACTGGACTGGCTGCTCGACGCGCGCCGCACGCTCGGCGCCGTGGGGCCGCCCGAACCGCGGCACGTCGTCATCCGCACCGCGCGGGCCACGCAGGACGTCGCGCACCTGCAGCGCCTGTTGTCCGAGCGGCTCGCAGGCGTGCGGCTGCCTGCGCCCGCGCATGCGTTGCGACTGCGCTCACGCGAGACCGCGCCGCTGGCGCCCCGCAGCGAGCAGCTGCTGCCCGAGCAGCCCGGTCAGGCAGCGGACTTCGGCAGCTTGCAGCAACTGGCCGAACGTCTGCGGGCGCGGCTCGGCCCGGAACGCGTGCTGCAGTTGGTGCCGTTGGCCGACCACCGGCCGGAATGCATGCAGCGCTGGCAGCCGGTGGCCGATGCGATGCAGCTGACGGGCAAAGCGCATCGGCCGGGCAGCGCCGATCTGCGCCACTTAAAGAACGGCAACTGGCTGCCCACCTGGCTGCTGCGCGAGCCGCTGCCGCTGGCGACGCTGGAGAACCATCCGTGCTTCTACGGCCCGCTGCAACTGCTGGCCGGGCCGGACCGGCTGGAGGTCGGCTGGTGGACAGCGATCCCTGCCGACGAGGAGGCTGCAGCCGCCGTCGGTCGGCTGGCCTGCGGACCGGCACTGCGCGACTACTTCATTGCGCACGACGCGCAGGCCGGCCTGCTCTGGGTCTACCGCGAGCGGCTGCGTCGTGCCGGCACCGCGGCGCGCGGGACGGCCGCGTTGTCGGACGGCTGCTGGTTCCTGCAGGGGTTGTATGCGTGAAGCCTTGCTATGTCGAACTCCATGCGCTGACGAGCTTCAGCTTCCACCGCGGCGCATCGCTTCCCGAAGAGCTGGTCGAGCGCGCGCACGCGCTCGGCTATGCAGCGCTTGCGATCACGGACGAATGTTCGGTGGCCGGCGTGGTGCGCGCGCACGAGCGGGCCAGCAGGCTCGGCATTCGCCTGATCGTGGGCAGCGAGTTCCGGCTCGAGCAGGTCGAGGACGGCTTTCGGCTGATCGCCTTGGCACGGGACGAGCATGCCTGGGGCGACCTGTGCGAATTCATCACGGCGGCCCGGCGCCGCGCGGCGAAGGGCGAATATGTGATCGATGGCCTGGGCAACAGCAGCGGTGCGACGCCGACCGAGCCCGCAAGACCCGGAAAATCCACCGAACCCCTCTCGGCCCTCACCGACTTTCGCCTGCTGCACCGCTGTGAATTGATCCTGGTGCCGGGTCGAGCCGCCATCGATCTGCTCGACCACGCCATCGCCGACAGCGACAGCCCCGCCACAGCAGCCGACACGGCAACCGGCGCACCGATGGCGGCGCAGGCAGATCGCGCCGCGGCCGCCAACGATCTGGAGGTGCGCAACCCGCTGGCCCGGGCAGTCCATGCGCTTACTACAAAAACAGTAGCTGCCCGCGCAATGCTGATGTGCGCTTCAGCCGGTTTTCATACCGAATCTTCACCGACCGAACCCCTGGGCCTGTGGCTGGCTGCCGAGCTGCTGCTGCAGGCCGACGACGCCCTCTGGCTGGCGACGCTGCAGCAGGTGAGCGCAGCCACCGGCATCCCGCTGGTCGCAGCCGGCGACGTGCACATGCACGTGCGATCCCGCAAGCCGCTGCAGGACGTGATGACGGCGGTGCGGCTCGGCCGCCCGGTCCACGAATGCGGCTTCGCGCTGCAGCCGAATGCGGAGCGGCACCTGCGCTCACGCGAGCGGCTCGCGCAGATCTACCCGGCCGAACTGCTCGCGAGCACGCTGGTCGTAGCGGCGCGCTGCAGCTTCGGTCTCGACCAGATCAAGTACCGCTATCCGCTGGAGACGGTGCCGGCCGGCATGACGCCGGCACAGGCGCTCAGGCACTTCACTTTCCAGGGCGCGGCCGAACGGTACCCCGCGGGATTGCCGGCCAGCGTGACCGCGCAGATCGAGCGCGAACTGGTGCTGATCCACGCGTGCGGCTACGAGATGTACTTTCTGACCGTGCACGACATCGTGCGCTACGCCAGAAGCCGACAGATCCTGTGCCAAGGCCGCGGCTCGGCCGCGAACTCGGCCGTCTGTTACTGCCTGGGCATCACCGCGGTCGACCCGACCCGCTCGCACCTGCTGTTCGAACGCTTCATCAGCAAGGAACGCAAAGAGCCGCCGGACATCGACGTCGACTTCGAGCACGAGCGGCGCGAGGAAGTGATCCAGTACATCTACCGCAAGTACGGCCGCGAGCGCGCCGCGATCGCGGCCGTGGTGGTGCGGTATCGGCCGCGCAGCGCGATTCGGGACGTGGGCAAAGCGCTCGGCCTGCCCGATGCGTTGATCGAAAACTTCGCCAGGGACCACCACTGGTTCGACGGCAATGTGCTGGCCGGTGAACGGCTGCCGCAGATGGCGGCCGAGGCGCAACAGGCCGGGCATGCGGTCGGCACGCACCGGCTGCAGCAATGGCTCGAACTGACCGCGCAGTTGATCGGCATCACCGCGCCATCTGAGCCAGCACGTCGGCGGCTTCGTGCTCACGCAGGGCAAGCTCACGCGCGTGGTGCCGGTGGAAAACGCCGCGATGCCGGGAGACCCCGAAGCGTGGGGCCAGGAGCCTCGCGCGCAGCGTGGGGATCGATCAGTGAAGGGGGATCGTCGCAGCACGACCGGCGCACCGCTGGATCCTGCCGGGAGCAAACCCGTGCTGCGCTCCATCATTCAATGGGACAAGGACGACCTCGATGCGATGGGGTTGCTCAAAGTCGATGTGCTCGCTCTGGGCATGCTGTCTGCGATCCGGCGCTGCCTCGATCTGGTCAGCGCCCGACGCGGCCAGCGCATGCACCTGCACGATATCCCGGCCGAAGACCCGAAGACCTACGCGATGATCCGCGCGGCCGACACGGTCGGCGTGTTCCAGATCGAGAGCCGCGCGCAGATGTCGATGCTGCCGCGCCTCAAACCCGCCACGTTCTACGACCTGGTGGTGCAGGTCGCGATCGTGCGGCCCGGGCCGATCGTCGGCGGCATGGTGCATCCGTATCTGCTGGCGCGCAGCGATCCGGACAGCGTGCGCTATGCGAGCGAGGCGCTCGAGCCCGCGCTCAAGCGCACGTTGGGCGTGCCGATTTTTCAGGAACAGGTGATGCAGATCGCGATGATCGCCGCCGGCTTTTCCGGCGCGGAGGCCGATCAACTGCGACGGTCAATGGCGGCCTGGAAACGCTCGGCCGGCGTGCACAGGTTTTATCAACGCATCATCGATGGCATGACCGCGCGCGGCTACGAACTCGCGTTCGCCGAACGCATCTTCAAGCAGATCGAGGGCTTCGGCGAGTACGGCTTTCCGGAAAGCCATGCCTACAGCTTCGCATTGCTGGCCTATGTCAGCAGCTGGCTCAAATGTCATGAGCCCGAATGCTTTCTGGCCGCGCTGCTGAACGCGCAGCCAATGGGGTTTTATTCGCCGTCGCAACTGGTGCAGGACGCGCGTCGGCACGCTGTGGTGGTGCTGCCGCCGGATGTGAGCCGCAGTGAACGCGACTGCACGCTGGAAGGTGGTGTGCTTGTCAACGCCGCCGAAGATCGTGAGGCTGCTGAATTCTCAGGGGCCGCGATGCCCATGAAGCCGGCGGTGCGGCTGGGCTTGCGCTTCGTCGCGCATTTGAGCAAAGCCGGTTGCGCCCGGTTGATCGCGGCGCGCCGCGAGGCGGCGTTTTCGAGCACCGAAGACCTCTCGTTGCGCGCCCGGCTGGAAGTCGGCGATGTGGACGCGCTGGCTGCGGCCGATGCGCTGAAGAGCCTGGCCGGCCACCGGCGCCAGCAGACCTGGGCCGCCGCTGCATTGCACCGCGCGCCGGCGCTGCTGCAGAAAGCGCCGATCGACGAAGCGCCGCTCGAACTGCCTGCCGCCTGGGAAGGCGAGGAGATCGTGTTCGACTACGCCGCCACCGGCCTGACGCTGCGACGCCATCCGCTTGCGCTGCTCAGACAGCGGCTCGACAAGATGAAGCTGCAGAGCGCCGCCGACCTGCACGACTTGCCGGACGGCCGACCTGTCAGGGCCTGCGGCCTCGTCACGTTGCGTCAGCGCCCGCACACCGCCAAGGGAACGACCTTTCTGACGCTCGAGGACGAGACCGGCTGCGTCAACGTGATCGTCTGGAAAAGCGTGCACGAGCAACAACGCGAAGCCCTGCTCAAGTCCAGGCTGCTGGCGGTCGATGGCATCTGGCAGCGCGATACCGACAGCGGCGGCCACGTGCGCAACCTGATCGCGCGACGTTTGAGCGACCTGACGCCACTGCTCGGCCGGCTTGCGCAGGCGTGGGGAGGGAGCCGGGACTTTCGTTGAAGCGGCGCAGCAAGTTTCTGGGTACGCACAAGCAATACGACGCCATCGATGCGGAAACCACCGAGGCCGACTGACGCACGCGAAAGGCCGATCAATGGACATCCGACCCATCCAGAATGAGCAGGATCACCGGACTGCCCTGAAGCACGTCTCTCCACCCTGAGGGAGCCGGACCCCGACCCGGGAACGCCGCCGGGCGATCGGATGGACATGCTGGCCACGCTGATTCAGGCCTGGGAAGCCAGGCACCATCCGATCGCGCCGCCGGACCCGATCGAGGCCATCAAGTTCCGCATGGAACAGCAGGACCTGACGGTCAGGGACCTGGAGCCGATCATCGGCAAATCCAACCGGGTTCATGAAGTCCTGAACCGCAGGCGGCCACTGACCCTGGCCATGATCCGCCGGCTGCATCGGCGGCTGGGCGTTTCAGCGGAGATGCCGATTCAAGCGCCAAAGAACCGGGCTGCGGCCTGATCCTGTTCGGGCTCCGGAGCCCCTGAGGGAAACAGCCGGCAACGACGTACGCGGTCAGCGCCACAAACGCCTCGACGTGCTTGCAACTGCCGTATGCAGCCGGCCGTTGCGAGCCCGTTCGAAACCTCGCGCTAACCGCGCCCCGCGAACGGCATCTTCGTCGCCATCACGGTATGGAACATCACGTTTGCCGACAGCGGCAGGTTTGCCATGTAGAGCACCGACTGCCCGACGATGTCGACGTCCATCAGCGGCTCGATTTCGATCTTGCCATTGGCCTGCGGCACACCCTTGGCCATGCGCGCGGCCATGTCGGTGGCGGCGTTGCCGATGTCGATCTGGCCGACCGCGATGTCGTACTTGCGGCCATCGAGCGAGGCGGTCTTGGTCATGCCGGACACACCGTGCTTGGTCGATGTGTAGGCGATCGAATTCGGCCGCGGTGTGGTCGCCGAGATCGAGCCGTTGTTGATGATGCGCCCGCCCATCGGGTCCTGCGCCTTCATCGTGCGGAACGCTTCGCGGATGCACAGGAACACGCCGGTCAGGTTCACATCGACCACGCCCTGCCATTGTTCGAGCGTCAGGTCTTCGAGCGGCACGCCGACGCCCGCACCCGCGTTATTGAACACCACGTCGACGCGGCCGAACTTGTCTTTCGTGGTCTTGAAGAGGTTAACGACCGCGTCTTCCCTGGTCACGTCGGTAGGCACCGCGAGCGCGCGGTCGCCTGCGCCGGACGCGGCCGCCACCTCTTCGAGCAACTGCGCGCGGCGGCCGGCCAGCGCGACCTTGTAGCCCGCGTTCAGCAGCGCCAGCGCGGCGGACTTGCCGACGCCGCTGCCGGCACCGGTCACGATGGCGATTTTTTGTTCGGAAGTGCTCATGATGAAAGTCGTGTCTCCGTTTTCAAGGGGGGTGATGAACGATGAAGAAAGGACCGAAGAAGTCAGCGCCTGGATTTGCCACGGCCGCTGGAGCCGCTGCTCTTGGACTTGGTCTTGGCCGCGTTCTTCTTGGCGGATTTTGGCGGTAACTGCTGCGCGCTTCCACCACTGTCCGTGCGCGCGTTTGACTTGTTGCGGCTGCCGCGTCGTGCCGAAGCCTTGTCCGGCGTGCCATCACCGCTGTGCTTGTTTTCGGCCCCGGGCGCCAGCCCCTTGTCCTTCATCGCGCGCACCAGCAGATCGTCGGCATCGCGCACGAGCCGGAAGTCGATGCGCCGGCCGTCCAGATCGACCCGGCTGACCTGCACGCGCACCTTGGTGCCGATCGCATAGCGCATGCCGGTGCGCTCGCCGCGCAGCTCCTGCCGCACTTCGTCGAACTTGAAGTATTCGCCGCCGAGCTCGGTGATATGCACCAGCCCTTCGACATACATCGCATCCAGCGTCACGAAGATGCCGAAGCTGGTGGCCGAAGTGACCGTACCGTTGTATTCCTCGCCCAGGTGCTCGCGCATGTACTTGCACTTGAGCCAGGCTTCGACGTCGCGGCTCGCCTCATCGGCGCGGCGCTCGTTCGCGCTGCAATGCAGGCCGGCGGCTTCCCAGGCAAGCATTTCGCCGCTGACCTTGCGGGGCTTCTGGTCCGGCGCCTTGACGCGGGCGGCCAGATTTTTCTCCATCCGCTTGGCGAGCTTGGCGTGCGCTTCGCCAGGAATCGGCAGCGTCGGCAACTGATATTTCGAGCCGGCCAGGATCGACTTGATCACGCGGTGCACGAGCAGATCGGGATAGCGCCGGATCGGGCTCGTAAAGTGCGTGTAGGCCTCGTATGCGAGGCCGAAGTGGCCCCCGTTGTGCGGCGAATAAATCGCCTGGCTCATGGAACGCAGCAGCATCATGTGGATCTGCTGCGCGTCGATGCGCTCCTTCGTGGCGGCAGCGATCTGCTGGAACTCGGCCGGCTCCGGCTCGTCGCTGACGGACATGCCGAGGCCGAGCGCTTTCAGATAGCTGCGCAACTGCTCGACCTTCTCCGGCGTCGGGCCATCGTGCACACGGTAGAGGCCGGGCTGTTTGCCCTGCTCGATGAAATCCGCGCTGCAGACGTTGGCCGCGAGCATCGCTTCTTCGATCAGCTTGTGCGCGTCGTTGCGCTGGCTCGGCACGATTTTCTCGATGCGGCCGTTCTCGTCGCAGACGATCTTGGTTTCGGTCGTGTCGAAGTCGACCGCGCCGCGCTGCTGGCGACTGGAAAGCAATGCGGTGTAGACGTCGTGCAGGTTCAGCAGGTCCTGCACGCGGTCCTTGCGGCGCGCCGCTTCCGGCCCGCGCGTGTTGGTCAGGATCGCCGCGACTTCCGTGTAGGTGAAGCGCGCGTGACTGAACATCACGGCCGGATAGAACTGATACGCGTGCACGTCGCCTTCCGCCGTCACCAGCATGTCGCAGACCATGCACAGGCGCTCGACGTCCGGGTTCAACGAGCACAGGCCGTTGGAGAGCTTCTCCGGCAGCATCGGGATCACGCGGCGCGGAAAGTAGACGCTGGTCGCGCGGTCGTACGCGTCGACGTCGATCGGCGCGCCGTTCTTCACGTAATGGCTCACGTCGGCGATCGCGACCAAGAGCCGCCAGCCCTTGCCGCGCGCGACCTTGGCCGGTTCGCAATAGACCGCGTCGTCGAAGTCGCGCGCGTCTTCGCCGTCGATCGTGACCAGCGGCACGTCGCGCAGGTCGATGCGGTGCTTGTGGTCGGACGGCCGCACGCGGTCCGGCAGCGCGCGCGCTTCTTCAGTGCGGCTTCGGAGAACTCGTGCGGCACGCTGTACTTGCGCACCGCGATCTCGATTTCCATGCCCGGGTCATCGACCTCGCCGAGCACTTCCTTGACACGCCCGACCGGCTGGCCGAACAGGGCCGGCGGCTCGGTGAGTTCGACCACCACCACCTGGCCGGCCGTGGCGGTGCCGGTCGCGCCTTTCGGGATCAGGATGTCCTGGCCGTAGCGCTTGTCCTCGAGCGCGACGAGCCAGACGCCGCCTTCCTGCAACAGCCGCCCGATGATCGGCTGCGGCGGGCGCTCGACGATCTCCACCACCTTGCCCTCGGGCCGGCCGCGCCGGTCCTGGCGCACCACGCGCGCGCGCACCTTGTCCTTGTGCAGGACCGCGCGCATTTCGTTGGCGGGGAGATAGATGTCGGCTTCGCCGTCGTCGCGGATCACGAAACCATGGCCGTCGCGGTGGCCCTGGACCGTGCCGACGACTTCGTCGGCAAAACCGGCCGAGGCCGTCATAGGGTTGCTATACAATCGCTTGCTTTCCTGAATGCCCAGGTGGCGGAATTGGTAGACGCACTAGTTTCAGGTACTAGCGAGTAACATCGTGGGGGTTCGAGTCCCTTCCTGGGCACCATCATTGAATGGTTTTTTAAGAGAAAAAGCACGAGCCGCGATGGTTCGTGCTGCTGACAAGGCCGCCTGCTTCTGCAAGGCGGCTTTTTCGTTTCCGGGCCACGCGCGAACGGCAAATGGGCGCGGCTTTGGGCACAGTTTACGCGCCCGCCTTCGGCTCGGCGCCTGACGCTCAAATCGGCTGCGCGACCAGATCGTGGCCTTCTGCGCCGACGATGCGCGCCCGCGTGAACTCGCCGACTTTCAGCGTCTTGCTGATTTTCTGTGGCGGCAGCAATCGCACCGTGCCGTCGATTTCCGGCGCATCCGCATAGCTGCGGCCGACGCCGCCCTTCCTGCCCAGGCCCGGCGCCGAATCGATCAGCACCTGCATCGTCGCGCCGATGCGCGCCTGCAACTTCTCGGCCGACACGCGCTCGGCCTCCTGCATGAAGCGCGCGCGGCGTTCCTCGCGCACTTCGAGAGGCAACATGCCGGGAATGTCGTTGGCCGCTGCGCCGTCGACCGGGCTGTAGGCGAAGCAGCCCGCACGATCGATCCTGGCTTCGCGCACGAAGTCCAGCAGATGCTGGAATTCTTCTTCCGTCTCCCCCGGAAAGCCCGCGATGAACGTGCTGCGCACCACCAGCGGCGGGCACGCGGCGCGCCATTGTTCGATGCGCTCCAGATTGCGTTCGCCGCTGGCCGGGCGCTGCATGCGCTTCAACACATCGGGGTGGCTGTGCTGAAACGGCACGTCCAGATACGGCAGCACCTTGCCCGTAGCCATCAATGGCAGCACCGCGTCGATGCTCGGATACGGATAGACATAGTGCAGCCTTACCCAGGCACCATATGGCGCCGCGATGTCGCCGAGCGCATCGACCAATTCCAGCATGCGCGTCTTGACCGGCTTGCCGTCCCAGAAACCGGTGCGGTACTTCACGTCCACCCCGTAAGCCGACGTGTCCTGGCTCACGACCAGCAGTTCCTTCACGCCGCCTTCGAACAGCGCGCGTGCTTCGTTCAGCACATCACCGATCGCACGGGACACCAGCTTGCCGCGCATCGACGGGATGATGCAAAACGTGCAGTGATGGTTGCAGCCTTCGCTGATCTTCAGATACGCGTAATGGCGCGGCGTGAGCTTGATGCCCGCCACGCCGAAGCCGCCCGGCACCAAGTCCATGAATGGATCGTGCGGTTTGGGCAGGTTCAGATGCACCGCATCCATCACCTCCTGCGTCGCGTGCGGCCCGGTCACGGCCAGCACCTTCGGGTGCATCTGCCGCACCAGATTGCCGCCGCCGACACCCGCCTTCGCGCCCAGGCAGCCGGTCACGATCACCTTGCCGTTGTCGGCCAGCGCTTCGCCGATCGTGTCGAGGCTTTCCCGCACCGCGTCGTCGATGAAGCCGCAGGTGTTCACGATCACCAGATCGGCGCCGTCGAAGGTCTTGGATGTTTGATACCCCTCAGCCGACAGTTGCGTGAGGATCAGCTCCGAATCGGTCAGCGCTTTCGGACAGCCGAGACTGACGAAGCCGACTTTGGGTGCTGAAACCGCACTTCGGACCGGCGCCAGGTCTGGTGTTGTCATGGTGGCGCTCATCCCTTCAACCCCAGCGCGCCCAGCATCTGCTCACGCTGCTTTTTTATCTGCTCCTGCATCTGCAGGAACAACTGCGTCGACTGCTCGACGTGCTTTCCCATCATCCCCTGCGCCAGCGGCGACTGCATTTGCATGAAGCGCGCCCAGGTTTCGGGTGTGACGGCTTTGGACTGCTCGCCGAGCCGCGACTGGATGTCGATGAACGCCTGCATGTTGCGCTCCAGGTAAGGCCCCAGAAAACCCTGCATCGCGTTGCCGTAGAAGCGGATCACGTTGGACAGCACACCCACGGTGAAGATCGGCTCGCCGCCGGTTTCCTCCTCCAGGATGATCTGCAGCAGCACCGAACGCGTCAGGTCCTCTCCCGTCTTCACGTCGACCACCTGCAGCGGCACCATGTCCATCACGAGCTGTTTGACTTCGGTCAGCTTGATGTAGCTGGAGGTCTCGGTGTCGTAGAGCCGGCGGTTCGGGTATTTCTTGATGACGCGGACCATGGGCGACACATCGGCTTTGGGGTTGGATGACACGAGGTAGAGTTCCTGGCTTTCATGCTGCAGTGCAACACATTTTAGGAAACTGCGATCTGAGGGGTCTGCGGATGCGGCTGTCCTTACGAATCACGCGGACTTCAGGGGGTTGCAGGGAGTTGTTGCTGATAGGCTGAATCCTACGCGGGCCACCCCGCTGCCTTGCAACGAACCCACGAGGAGACACACCGCCCATGGACTCACTGGCCAAAGATTTTTCCGAAGGCGTCCTGAGCAACGCACAGGCGCCGTGCCTGTCGCTCTACCAGCCGACGCACCGCAGCCACCCGGAAAACGCGCAGGACCCGATCCGCTTTCAGAATCTCGTGAAAGAGTTGGAATCATCGCTCGCCCAGCAACATCCGGCACGCGACATCGAGCCATTGCTCGCGCCATTGCATGCGCTGGTGGCGGACCGCAATTTCTGGCAGCACACCGCAGACGGCATGGCCGCGTTGAGCGCGCCGGGCTTCTTCCGGGTCTACCGGGTGCAGCGCACCGTGCCCGAACTCGCGATCGCCGCCGACAGCTTTCACCTGAAGCCGCTGCTGCGCACGCTGCAGTCGGCCGGCGACTATCACGTGCTCGGCATCAGCCGCGACAGCGTCGCGCTCTACCGCGGCAACCGCTATGCGCTGGACCCGGTCGAACTCGCACCGGACGTGCCGACCCGCAGCAGCGATGTGCCGGGCGCGAGCAACCGCCATGACGAGAACGAAGGGGCGATGCGTTCCCTCGGCAGTGGCATTTCGGTGGGTTACCGCCGCACCCCGAAGTCGGACGTCGTCGACAACGACGCCGAGAAATTCATGCGCGCGGTCGACAAGGCCGTGCATGAGCACTATTCGCAGCCGACCAAGCTTCCGCTGCTGCTGGCAGGTCTGCCGGAAAACGAGAGCATGTTCCGCAGCGTGAGCCACAACCCGCAACTGGTCGAAGCCGGCATCGGCGCGGCGGCCGAATCGATGTCGATCGACCAATTGCGGGAGCGCGCTTGGGCGTTGATCGAGCCGACCTATCGGGCCCGGCTGGCCGGTCATGTCGACGCCTACGGCGTGGCCAGCGGCCGTCAACAAGCCAGCGACGACCTGGCCGCGATCGCCAAAAGCGCACTCGAAGGTCGGGTCGCTACGCTGCTGGTCGAAGCCGAACGGCGCATCCCGGGGCGCATCGACGCAGCGACCGGCGCGGTACAGCCAAAGGAACTCGCCAACCCCGACACCGACGACCTGCTCGACGACGTGGCCGAGCTGGTGATGAAAAACGGCGGCGAAGTCGTGGTGGTGCCGGCTGAGCGGATGCCGAGCACGACCGGTGCGGCGGCGGTCTTTCGCTACTGACGGCAACGGCGTATTCTTTGCGGTCGATCCATATTCGAGGAGGCACAGCGCCATGAACGCAGTCACGACAAACGAAATCCAGCGCCTGGTATCGGCCGAAGAATGGCAGTTGCGCGTTGACCTCGCGGCCTGCTACCGGCTGGTCGCGCTCTATGGCTGGTCCGACCTGGTGTTCACGCACATCAGCGCGAAGCTGCCCGAGTCGGTCAGCGGCGACCAACACCAGTTCCTGATCAACCCGTACGGCCTGATGTTCGACGAGATCACGGCATCCAGCCTGGTCAAGGTGGACATGCAGTGCAACAAGCTGATCGAGTCGCCTTATCCGGTGAATCCGGCCGGCTTCGTGATCCACAGCGCGGTGCACGAGGCGCGTCCCGATGCCGGCTGCGTGTTGCACACGCACACGCGCGCCGGTGTGGGTGTGAGTGCGCAAAAGTGCGGTGTGCTGCCGATCAGCCAGCAATCGACCTTCGTGCTGGCCTCACTCGCGTATCACACGTATGAAGGCGTCGCGTTCCGGGACGACGAGAAGCCGCGGCTGCAGGCCGACCTCGGCAACGCGAACTTCCTGATGCTGCGCAACCACGGCCTGCTGACCGTGGGCCGCAGCATTGCGGATGCGTTCCTTGCGATGTACACGTTCGAGAACACCTGCCGCATCCAGATCGATGCGCAGGCCGGTGGTGAACTCACCGAAGTGGACCCACGCATTGTCGCCGGTACGCGCGAAGCGATGCGCGTGCAGACCGGTGGCCTGGGCGGCTCATTCGCCTGGCCGGCGCTGATCCGCAAGGTGGACCGGGTGGACCCGAGTTACAAGGATTGAAAGAACGGTGCTGCGTGGTTTCGCGCTGAAACCCGGCAGGTGACCGGGCCCGCAGCGTCACTTCGGCACCGGGTGCGCTCAGTAGGTCTTGTACGGCAGGAACTTGCCGGACAGCACCACGTTCACGCGATCGCCCTTCGGGTCGGCCTGACGCTTGATGTCCATGCTGAAGTCGATCGCGCTCATGATGCCGTCGCCGAACTCCTCATGGATCAGTTCCTTGATCGTGGTGCCGTAGACGCTCACGATTTCGTACCAGCGATAGATCAGAGGGTCGGTCGGTACCGCGGTTTGCAGTGAGCCCTTGTACGGCACGACCTGCAGCCATTTCTGCTCTTCCTCGGTCAATCCGAAGATGTCGCCGAGCGTCTTCGCTTGCGCGGCGTCGAGCGTCATCTGGCCCAGACACGCGGCCGTAACCCACTCTTTGGACAGGCCCACCTTTTTGGCCACGTCCGCCCACCTCAGCCCCTGGTTGACTTTGGTGCTGATGATTTTTTCGGTCACATCCATCCGGTTCATCGTGAAATACTCCTGCTTGACTTGTTGAGGGGTTGGGGGGAGAGAGAAAAAAACGAAACACCAAGCGTCGGACCCGGATACCGCCGGATCAAGTGCCCGGTCGTTGCGCGACCGCGCGCAAGCACCAGGAAATCGACGATGTGGCTGCGCAGCTCGGTGCAGCCGTCCAGGTGATGCAACCCGGCGCGCGCGGTCGCGCGGCAGCGGGTTGAGCACGGTCTCGGCCAAGCCGTCGGGCCGGTGGCCGCCAGCGATCTCGGGATCGCAATGCCCTTCTCGTTCGGGCCGTTGTCGTAGAACGGATGCGACAAATGCTTCCAGACGGTCGCGCCCATCTCCAGCGGCGTCGGAAAGCCGGACGCCTCGACCTGCTGCGGCCCCTTGCCGACCAGCGGCTCGAATACGCGACCGCGAACGCGCTGCCGTCCCGCCGCCAGAACACTTCCGAGTCGATCCGGCGCGGCAAGCCCTGCCGGAACGCGTTGAAGATCGGACAGTCGCCTGTCGGATACGGCGCGCCGCCCGCATGCGAATGGTGCGTCGTCTCGTGCATGTTGCGGCCGATCAGCGCCGCCGGGTCGTGGCCCAGCGGTTCGGCGCCAGCCCGATGGATGAACATGCGGTGGCCATCGAGGTCGATGCCGAAGATGCCCTTCCCGGTCGACTCCAGCAACAGACTGGGCTGGTGCCGCCAGAGCGGATCGACACCGGCGTCGAGCGGCCGGCTCAAAGTGTTGACGAGAAGCTCGAGGGACATCCCTGCGGGGCATGCAACACGCGTGCCAGCCGCTGCGCGCAGCGCCGTCTACCAACCCAGATCGCTCAGACCCGCATGATCGTCGGGCCGGCGCCCGAGCGGCCAGTGAAACTTGCGGTCCTCGGGCTGGATGGGCAGATCGTTGATGCTCGCGAAGCGCCGCTGCATGTACCCGTCCGGAGTCGAATTCCCAGTTCTCGTTGCCATAGCTGCGAAACCACTGGCCCGAGTCGTCGTGCCATTCGTAGGCGAAGCGCACCGCGATGCGGTGTGTCGGTGAACGCCCAAAGCTCCTTGATCAGCCGGTAGTCGAGCTCACGCGCCCATTTGCGCTGCAGAAACGCGCGCACCGCCTCGCGCCCGACCGGAAACTCGGCCCGGTTGCGCCAGATCGTGTCTTCGGTATAGACCTGCGCGACCCGATCCGGATCGCGTGAATTCCAGGCGTCTTCGGCGCCGCGCACTTTTTGTGCGGCGGTCTGTTCGGTGAATGGGGGCACGGGCGGGCGTGGCTGCATGGTCGGCTCCTGCTGTGGCCTGTCTTGAAAGAAATGTCCGGCTGACCGGCCTGTCGCAGACATCTGCGACTGCCGGTTGCACGCACGCCGCCCGGTCAGGTTGGTCTGCGGTCAGCCGCGCTCGCGCAACCGCATCGTCAGGCCCACCGGCGTCATCGTGAACGACAGCTTCTCTTGCGCAGGACGACCATCGGGCGTGTCCACCGCCACGATGTCGAAGCGCGACAACAGCGTCGCGATCGCCACCTTGATCTCCAGCAGCGCGAGATAGCGGCCCGGGCAGATGCGCGGGCCGGCGCCGAACGGCATCGACACGCGTTTGGGCGAGTTGGCCTGGGTGGCCGGCGTTGAGGATGCACCCGCGTCGGCCAACCAACGTTCGGGCTGGAAGTCGGCGGCATCAGGCACGAGCTGCTCGCTCACCCCGTCGTGCCGCATCAGCGAGATCACGATGGTGCCAGCCGGCACCTGCACGTCGCCGACGATGATCGCATGCTCGGTGCGCAGCGGCAGCAGCGGAGCCACGGGCTTGAGGCGCATCGTCTCGTACGCGCAGGCCTCGATGAAATCGAGCTGTGCGATCTGCTCGAGCGTGGGCGGCACGTCCCGGTCCGCGATCACGCGGCGCACCTCCTCGGTCGCATGCTGCAGCTTTTGCGGGTGGCGCCACAACAGATCGAGCATCCAGGCGATCGTGTTGGCCGTCGTGTCCTCGCCGGCGAGCAGCATCGTGACGACGTTGCCGGCCACCTGCGCGTCGTCGATGCCGCTGTCGGGCTGGTCGGCGGCGGCGATCATGGCTTCGAGCAGGTTGACCGGCCGCTCACGCCGCGCGGGATCGGCCTGCATACGCGCGCGGGCTTCTTCGACAAAGCGGTCGACGGCGGCCTTCACCGCCAGCACGCTGCGCTCCAACTCGCGAACCTCGCGGCTGCGCCACCAGCGCCAGGTCGGCACGGGTGCGAGGATGCGGTGCGTGAGCGCCGGGAATATGCGGTCCAGATGCTGCTGGATCACGTCGTCGTTCGATTCGAGCGTGTTGACTTGCGCACCGAACGCGAGGCCGGCGATCGTGTCCACGGTATAGCGCATCAGGTCGGACTGCAGATCGAGTGCCGCGCCGGTCTGCGCGGCTTCCAGCCAGCGGTTGGCAAGCCGCTGCGCGACCTGCTGCAGCGACGGGTAGTAGCGCTTCACATGCGCCGGGTCGAACCCGGCCATCACCATGCGCCGCTGGCGCCGCCAGACGTCGCCGTTCGAGCCGAAGATGCCCGGTGGCAGGCCGAGTTCGGTCCAGACCTGATTCAGGCGCGGCGTGCGGTGGAACACGTCGGGGCGATTGCGCAGCACGCTGGCGATCACCTCATGCTCGGCCACCACCAGCACCGGGCCGCCGAGCCAGAGCTTGTAACAGGGACCGTACTCGCGGCACCATCGCTCAAGTTGCAGGTGCAGACCGGACGGCTTGAACTGCAGCCGGTTGCCGATCACCGGCCAGCGCCGCGGCCCGGGCAGGTCATGCCAGTCGCGCAAGGGTTTGCCGGGCTGCAAGGACGCATCGACCGCGGCATTGGCTGATTCCTTGAGTACGGCCGACATGGCAGTCACACCCTTTCCGCCACCCAGCCGCGCACCGACTCGAGCGCGGCTGTCAGGCCGGCTGCGTCGGTGCCGCCGGCCATCGCCAGGTCGGGCTTGCCGCCCCCCTTGCCGCCGACCTGGCTGGCGACGAAGTTGACCAGATCGCCGGCTTTGAGCTTGCCCATGCTGTCTTTGGTGACGCCGGCGGCAAGCTGCACGCGGCCGCCCTCGACGCTGGCCAGCACGATCGCGGCGGTCTTCAGCTTGTCTTTCAATTTGTCCATCGTGTCGCGCAGCACCTTGGCATCGGCGCCAGGCAGTGCGGCGGCCAGCACCTTGATGCCGTTGACTTCAATGGCTTGGGAAGTCAGCTCATCGCCCTGGGACGATGCAAGCTTGCCTTTGAGCGCGGCAATTTCCTTTTCGAGTTGACGTTGCTGATCGAGCAGCGCGCCGACGCGTGCGGGCAGTTCGGCCGGCGTCACGCGCAACGTGCCGGCGACGCTGCCAAGCGTGTCGTCCATCTTCTGCACGTGGCTCAATGCGTTCGCGCCGGTGACGGCTTCGATGCGGCGCACGCTCGCGGCGACGCCGCCTTCCGAAGTGACGGTGAAGAAGCCGATGTCGCCGGTGCGCGCCACATGCGTGCCGCCGCAAAGCTCGCGGCTCGTGCCGATGTCGAGCACACGCACCGAATCACCGTATTTCTCGTCGAACAGCATCACGGCGCCGGTTTGCTTGGCGGCTTCGATGTCCATCACGCGCGCATTCGTCGCGTGGTTCGTCAGGATCTCGGCGTTCACGCGGCGCTCGATCTCGCGGATCTGCTCGCGCGTCACGGGCGCGTTGTGCGTGAAGTCGAAGCGTGTCTTGTCGGCATCGACCAAACTGCCCTTCTGCTGAACGTGATCGCCCAGCACCTCGCGCAGCGCCTTGTGCATGATGTGTGTGACGCTGTGGTTGCGCATCGTCGCGGCGCGCGCGAGGGTGTCGACTTTCGCCGTCACGCTGTCGCCGACCTTCAATACGCCGCGGCTCAAGCTGCCGTGGTGGCCGAACACGTCGGTGCGGATCTTTTGCGTGTCGTCGACCTGGAACAACCCGCCGTTGGTTTCCAATTCGCCGCGGTCGCCGACCTGGCCGCCGGACTCGGCATAGAACGGGGTCGATTCGAGCACCACCACGCCGCTTTGACCGTCATTCAGCTCGGAGACGCTCGTCCCGCCTGCGTAGAGCGCTACGATTTTTGTAGTCGCCTCCAATTCCTCATAGCCGACGAACTGGTTGCCCGCCCCCGCGTATTCGAGCGCGCGATCCATCTTGAACTTGCCCGCCGCACGGCCGGCCGCTTTCTGCTTGTCCATCGCAGCATGAAAGCCCGCTTCGTCCACTTCCAGCCCGCGCTCGCGGCACACGTCGGCCGACAAGTCGAGCGGGAAGCCGTAGGTGTCGTGCAGCTTGAATGCGACGTCGCCGGGCAGCACTTTGGCGTCACCCGCCAGCGCCGAGTCGAGGATTTCCATGCCGTTTTCCAGCGTCTCGAAGAAGCGCTCTTCCTCTGCCTTCAGCACCTCGCCGATGCGCTTGCCCTGCCTGGCCAGCTTCGGATAGGCACCCCCCATCAGCGCGACGAGATCGGGCACGAGTTTGTAGAAAAACGGCGTTTTCTTGCCGAGCTTGTAGCCGTGCCGGATCGCGCGGCGGATGATGCGGCGCTGCACATAGCCGCGGCCTTCGTTGCTCGGGATGACGCCGTCGGCGACCAGGAACGCGGTCGCGCGGATGTGGTCGGCGATGACTTTGAGCGAATCGTTGGCCAGATCGGCCTCACCGGTTTCGCGCGCCGCCGCCTTGATCAGCGCATCGAACAGATCGATCTGATAGTTGCTGTGCACGTGCTGCAGGATCGCAGCCAGCCGCTCCAGCCCCATGCCGGTGTCGACGCAGGGTGCCGGCAGCTTTTTGACCGAGCCATCGGGCTGCATGTCGAACTGCATGAACACGTGGTTCCAGATCTCGATGTAGCGGTCGCCGTCCTCATCGGGGCTGCCGGGCGGGCCGCCGGGGATCTCGGGGCCGTGGTCGTAGAAGATTTCGCTGCACGGTCCGCAGGGGCCGGTGTCGGCCATCATCCAGAAGTTGTCGCTCGCGTATTTTTTGCCCTTGTTGTCGCCGATGCGCACGATGCGCTCGGGCGGCAGGCCGATGACCTTGTTCCAGATCTCGTAGGCCTCGTCGTCGTCGATGTAGACCGTGGCCCAGAGCCGCTCGGGCGGCAGCTTGAACACTTGCGTGAGCAGCTCCCAGCCCCACAAAAGCGATTCGCGCTTGAAGTAGTCGCCGAAGCTCCAGTTGCCGAGCATCTCGAAGAACGTGTGGTGCCGCGCGGTGTAGCCGACGTTCTCCAGGTCGTTGTGCTTGCCGCCGGCGCGCAGGCAGGCCTGCACCGAGGCGGCGCGCACGTAAGAGCGCTTGTCCTGCCCCAGGAACACGTCCTTGAACTGGACCATGCCGGAATTGGTGAACATCAGCGTCGGGTCGTTGCCGGGAACCAGTGAACTGGACGGCACCACCGTATGGCCCTTGGCCGCGAAGAAGTCGAGAAAAGTCTGGCGGATGTCGGCGACGGTGTAGGGAGTGGTCTGTGAAGTCATGAATAGCCTGAATGGAAAAGGTCAGCCGAGCATCTGAAAGCGCAATCCAGCGAAGCGCTTGAAGTCGCGATCGAAAGTTCCGATCTCGGCGTTGTGTTCGATGGCGAGTGCCGCCAGATGAGCGTCGTTCGTGAGATTGCCGGCCGTGCCTGCTGCAACCAGAAGCCGGCCCAGAATGCCTGCATGTCGCTCGCCCGGATGAACGATCTGTACCCGTGGATGGCTCAGCCACTCGTCCACGACGGACAGCGCCGTGGCTGTTGGAAGCGGCGTGGTGAGCACGCGTGGATGGGTGGAGACACGAAGGAAGCCGATCAACGCGCCCCAGGCCAGCCCCACACCGCGTGTGTCGTCCAGCGACTTCTGCATCCAGTCGTGCGACGTGCCGTGGTACGGGCTCACCGCGTCCACGGTATAGACCAATACGTTCGTATCGGGCAGCCGCATTTCATGCGCCCCGCTTCATCTTTGCAATGATTTCCTCGTCTTCCAGGTCCGCAGCAAGTCGGTTCAAGCTGTGCGCCTCGACAAGCAGCGGCCCCATGTCGAACGTGCGCTGTTTGAAGGGCGGAATCTCGGCCGCTTGAACAGCCCTGGACGGCGCCGACATCGGCACCAGCTTCGCCACCGGCTTGTTGTGGCGCGTAATGATGACTTCTTCACCCGCTTCGGCCCGCGCGACGTATTCGCTCAGACGGGTCTTCGCGTCGAACAGGCCGACAGTGGCAATTGCAGCAGCCATTTGCGTTCTCCGAATCGATAATTGGTTGAATCAACCAGATTTTACGATGACGCTTCCATCCGCGCAGTAGCGCGGATCAATCGCCCGACAACCGCCGCAGCGCCTCGATGTCAAGAATCTCGATCGCCCCGCGCCCCATTCGCAGCGATCCGTCGCGGCTGAGCTGCCGCAGCAACCGATTCACCGTCTGCCGCGTGAGTCCCAGCATCTGACCGAGTTGCTCCTGCGGCACGCGGATTTCGCGCCGCGTGCGCTCGGGCGACTGACCCCAGCCGTCGGCCAGCGCGATCAGCCGGCGCGCGAGCCGTTGCTGCGGGGTCAACAGCGTGGTCTCCTCGATCGTCGCGAACGCAGCGCGCAGCTTGTGCGTCAGCAACAGACCGAGCGCATGCCAATGCGCGGGCGTCGCTTCGAGCAGCATGAGCAGCCGCGCGCGCGGCACCTGCAGCAGCGTGGTCGGCGCGCTGGCCTGGACATCGTGCGACACCGGCGCGCCGTCGAACAGCGCGATCTCGCCGAACCACTGCGGCGGCTCGGCGATCGCGAGCATCGCCTGCCGGCCGTCGGCGGCCGTGGTCGTGACACGCAGGCAGCCGGCCACCACGCAGTACAGCCCATCGACCGCGTCGCCCTTGCGCAGCAGGCTGGCGCCGCCGGCGACGCGCTGCACGCGGGCCGCAGCCAGCAACTGGTCTTGCAGCGCGACCGGAATGTCGCGGAACCAAGCGCCCGAGCGCGCCACCGGCTCGTACCGGCTCACGTCGTCGGCCGCGGGGTGTCGGTTGGGGAGCTGCTCAGGTGGCGGATGGATGGACGAATCGGCGGGCTCGGTCATGTTCGCATGCGTTGTGTCGGCCGCCCGACAGGGGCGGACGTGTGGGTCCGACCACAATGACACACTCGCCGCCCAATTTGCAAAGCAGCTTGTGGCAGCCGCCGCCGAGATTTTTTCTCACGCTGGAAAAAGACGCCCCCATGGACACCACCGAAACCCGCCCCCCCCAAGTGCCGCAGCCGCCGCAAAGACCGATCGTCGGCAACCTGACCGAGATCGATTCGGATCGGCCGATCCAGAGCATGATGCGGCTCGCGCGCCGGTACGGGCCGTTCTACAAGCTCAGCCTCGTCGGTCGGGACGTTCATGTAGCGAGCTCGCAGGCGCTGGTCGATGAACTGTGCGACGAGTCGCGCTTCAGCAAACGCATCCACGGCCCGCTGAAGGAAATTCGTGCGTTCGCGGGCGACGGTCTGTTCACCGCCTACAACAGCGAACCCAACTGGGGCAAGGCGCATCGGCTGTTGATGCCCGCTTTCGGCCCGGTCGGTGTGCGCTCGATGTTCGACCGCATGGTGGACATCGCGGATCAGCTGTTCGTCAAGTGGGAGCGGCTCGGCAGCGGCGCCGTGATCGATGTGGCCGACAACATGACGCGGCTCACGCTCGACACGATCGCGCTGTGCGCGTTCGATTACCGCTTCAACAGTTTCTATCAAAACGAGATGCATCCGTTCGTCGCGGCGATGGTCGATGCGCTGGATGAGGCCGGCCAGCGCGGGCGCCGGCCGAACATGCTGTCGAACATGATGCTGGTCACCAAGCGCCGCTATGAGGCGGACCAGCAGGTGCTCGCAAAAGTGGCCGAGCAACTGATCGTCGAGCGCCGCGCCGACCCGCGCGGCAACGAGAAGAACGATCTGCTGAACGTGATGCTGAACGGCGTCGACCCGGTCACCGGCGAAAAGCTCTCGGACGAGAACATCCGCTATCAGATGGTCACGTTCCTGATCGCGGGCCATGAGACCACGAGCGGCCTGCTGTCGTTCGCCGTGCAGTTGCTTTTGGCCAACCCGGACGTGATGCGCAAAGCCCGCACGTTGGTCGACGAGGTGATGGGCCGCGAGACGCCGACGCTCGACCACCTGGCCAAGCTGCGCTACCTCGAGCAGATCCTGATGGAGTCGCTGCGCCTGTGGCCTACCGCGCCCGCGTTCGGCGTGAAGCCGATCGAAGACACCGTGCTGGGTGGCCGCTATCCGCTGACCACCAAAGACACCGTGCTGGTGCTGGAGCCGATGCTGCACCGGGATCCGGCCGTCTGGGGCGAGGATGCGGAAGCCTTTCGCCCGGAACGCTTCGCGCAGGAAGAAGCCGAAAAACTGCCGCCGAACGCCTGGAAGCCGTTCGGCAACGGCGCGCGCGCGTGCATCGGCAGAACGTTTGCGATGCAGGAAGCGCAGCTCGTGCTGGCGATGCTGCTGCAGCGCTTCGACATCGTGCTGGATGACCCGGGCTATGTGCTCGAAGTGGCGGAGACGCTGACCTTGAAGCCGGAAGGCTTGATGATCCGCGCCAAGCTGCGCGGTGAAGGCGGCTTCACGATGCGCGCGCCGATCGCCACACGGGCGCAGAAGCTCACGCAAGGCCCCGCAGCCGGGGACCAGGTTGCCGCAGCCGACGCCGCCCCGTTGATGGTCCTGTGGGGCAGCAACACCGGCTCGTGCGAGATGTTCGCGCGGCGCATCGGCAGCGACGCGGCGCGGCGCGGCTACAAGGCCACCATCGGCCCGCTGGACCAGCACGTTGACGCGCTGCGCCCGGATGCGCCGGTGGTCATCGTCACCGCGTCCTATGAAGGCCAGGCGCCGGACAACGCAAAACAGTTTCTTTCCTGGGCCGAAGGGTTGTCGGCCGATGCACTCAATGGTGTGCGCTACGCGGTGTTCGGTTGCGGCAACCGGCAATGGGCGCGCACGTACCAGGCGGTGCCCAAGCGCGTCGATGCGACGCTGGCGGCGGCTGGCGCCGAGCGCTTCCGCACGCGCGGCGAGGCGGACGCGGGCGGCGACTTCTTCGGCTCGTTCGACAGCTGGTACCAGGACCTTTGGGCCGAACTGGACCAGACACTCGGCCGCGAGCCAGTCGAGCGCGAAGCGGCTGGGCCGACGCTCGAAGTCGAGTTGGTGCGTGCCGGCCGCGAACGCGCGCTGCAGCTCGGTGAGCTGGAGCTCGGCACCGTGGTGGAAAACCGCGAACTGGTCGATCTGTCTGCACCCGGCGCGCGCTCCAAGCGGCATCTGCAGATCGCGCTGCCGGCCGGCATGAGCTACCGCTGCGGCGACTACCTGGCCGTGCTGCCGCGCAACCCGCCTGCCAACGTGGAGCGGGCACTGCGCCGCTTCGCGCTGGCCGGTGACAGCCAGATCGTGATCCATAAGCAGCCTGGCGCGCCGAGCCCGATTCCAGCGGGCTATCCGATGGCCGCGTTCGATGTGCTGTCCGGCTATGTCGAGCTCGCTCAACCCGCCACGCGCAGCCAGGTCGCCGAACTCGCGCTGGCCGCGCGCTGTCCGCCCGAGCGCACCGAGCTGGAGCGGCTGGGGAGCGCAGAAGTCTACGAAGCGGAAGTGCTGCAGCGCCGCGTCAGCGTGCTGGATCTGCTGGAGCGGATGCAGTCGTGCGACGTGCCGCTCGCGCGCTTTCTGACGATGCTGCCTGGCTTGCGCGCGCGCCAATACTCGATCTCCTCCTCGCCTCTTGCCGATCCGGACCAGGCCAGCCTGACGATCGCGGTGGTCGATGCGCCGGCGTTGGCCGGCCACGGCCACTATCTGGGCGTTGCATCGACCCACTTGGCGCAGATGCAGCCGGGCGACCGCGTCTCGGTGGCGGTGCGGCCGTCGCAGTCGGGCTTTCATCCGCCGGCCGATCCCAGCGTGCCGATGGTGCTGGTCTGCGCGGGCACCGGCGTGGCGCCGTTCCGCGGTTTTCTGCAGGACCGCGCACTGCAAAAGGCGTCTGGCCGCGAGGTGACGACGAGCATGCTGTACTTCGGCATCGACGACGCCGATGTGGACTACCTGTACCGCGCGCAGTTCGAGCAATGGCAGCGCGAAGGCGTGGTCGACGTGCGTCTGGCCTGCTTCAAGAAACCGCTGGCCGATGGTGTCGAATTCGTGCAGCACCGCGTCTGGCAGGACCGGGCCGATCTCAAGGCGATGTTCGAAGCCGGCGCGCAGTTCTTCGTCTGCGGCGACGGCAAGCACATGGCCCCTGCGGTGCGTGAAACTTTTCTGCGCATCTACCGTGAAGCCAGCGGCGCCGATGAAGCCAGCGCGCAGCAGTGGGCCGATCGCATGGAACACGAGCGCGGCCGCTATGTGTCCGACGTGTTTGCGTAAATGCATCGCGGTTCAGCGGCAACGCTAGAATTCCGCACGCATCATCAGCGGGTGTAGTTCAATGGTAGAACGGCAGCTTCCCAAGCTTCATACGAGGGTTCGATTCCCTTCACCCGCTCCAATCCTTCTCATGACGCGGCCGTCGCCTCAACTGCCTTGGAGCGCCTGAAAGCCTGGGCGCGCCGGCTTCGGCGCGATGCGATCGGACTCTGGTTCGCGACGCGCCATCCCGAGGTGCCGTGGGCCGCCAAGGCGATCGGCGTTGTCGTGGTGGCTTACGCGCTGAGCCCGATCGACCTGATCCCCGACTTCATCCCGGTGCTCGGGCTGCTCGACGAGCTGATCCTTCTGCCGGGCCTGATCTGGCTTGCCATTCGCCTGATCCCGGCGCACCTGTTCGAGACCTGTCGTGCGCAAGCCGACGCCTGGTGGGCAACGCAGCAGGCGAAGCCGGTCAGCCGCGTCGGCCTGTTGCTCGTGGTATCGATCTGGATCGCGCTGGCCTGGGCCTTGTGGCGCTGGCTGCAGTAGCAAGGGACCAGCGATCGGCATCTGAGCGACCAAAAAAAAGCCACGTACCCACGTGGCTTTTTTATCCGGAGAAAGCCGCCCGCCGACATGAATAGTCAGCGAGCGGTTTGCCTAAGCAACAGACATCCTCTGTTTACCTGGCCGGTGCGGGCGCCTTGTCGCCCTTGGCGCGCTCGGTCGCATCGGTCTCCCACACGTTGGTGGTCACGTCCACCTTCTTGGCCACCTTGGTCTGCGGGTCCATGTTGACCTGCACCTCGTAGCTGTGGTCGCCCTTGACGATTTCGTATTCGGCGTAGTCGGCTTCCTTGTCATTCACCGACGTGATGCGATAGCCCATCTGCTCGAGCTTGGCGCGCATGTCGGTGCCCTTCATGCCCGGCTGCTGCAGCGCCTTCTCCAGCTGCTCCTTCTCGTTGGTCCAGCCTTTCATGTAGCGCCGGTCGCTGTACTTGTCGTCCGTGCCAGCGACCATCGGGCCGGCCTGCTTGTAGTTGGCATCGGCCAGCATCCGCTTGGTCGCGTCGGTGCGCCACATGTTGGCGGTCACATCGATCTTGGTGGCTTTCGGGGCGTTGTCCTTGAAGTCCAGCTGCACCTCGTAGCTGTGGTCGCCCTTGACGATCTCGTACTCGAGGTAGTCGGGCTTGTCGGCGTTGATCGAGGAGACGCGGTAGCCGTTTTGCTCCAGGATCTTCACGTAGTCGGCCCGGCTCGCCGCCGCCTGCAGCTTGCCTTCAAGCATCTCCTTCTCGCCCTTGAACTCGGCCGCGCGGTCGCGGCGCGGGGTCAGCATCGGGCCGCTCGTGGTCGGGCGCGTCGGGCTCGCGCCCGAGGCGGCCATCATTCCGGCGGGCGCCATCGCCACGACGCCGGCAGCCGGCGTCACCGGTGCAGCCGCACCGCGTCGAGCGCCTTCTTCGCCCTTGGCTCGCTCGGTCGTATTGGTCTCCCAGACGTTGGTCGTGACGTCGACTTCTTTGGTCATCTTCGTGCGTGGGTCGAGGTCGGCCTGCACTTCGTAGCTGTTGTCGCCCTTGACGATCTCGTACTCGACGTAGTCCTTCTCACGGTCGTTGACCGACGTGATCTTGTAGCCCATCTGCTCGATCTTCGCCTTCATCGCAGCGACCGTCATGCCAGCCGGCAATGCGCGCTCGAGTTGCTGCTTCTCGTCGGTCCAGCCTTTCATGTGGCGGCGGTCGCTGTAGCGGCCGTTCGGATCCGCCACCATCGGGGTGGTCGGCTTGTAGTTCTCGTCGCCCATCATGCGTTCGGTCGAATCGGCGCGCCACATGTTCGCTGTCACGTCTACCTTGCTTGCTTTGGTCGCGTTGTTGTCGAAGTCGAGTTGCACTTCGTAGCTTTGGCGACCCTTGATCACTTCATATTCGAGGTAATCGGGCTTGTCCGCATTGATCGCGGAGATGCGGTAGCCGTTTTTCTCCAGCAGATTGCGGTAGTCCGCGCGGCTTTGCGCGCCTTTGAGCAGCTGTTCAAGACGATCTTTTTCGGTGTTGAACGCGGCATCACGGTCGCGTGCACGCATCACGGTGCGGTCCTGCCGGTTCGTCATGCCCACAGCCGGTGCGGCCATGTCCGGGCGGACCGGCGCCACGGTGGCCGGACGATCGACGGCGGCGACTCGCTCACCTCGGTTCTCCCCTTTGGCGCGCTCGGTCGCATCGGTCTCCCACACGTTGGTGGTCACGTCCACCTTCTTGGCCACCTTGGTCTGCGGGTCCATGTTGACCTGCACCTCGTAGCTGTGGTCGCCCTTGACGATTTCGTATTCGGCGTAGTCGGCTTCCTTGTCATTCACCGACGTGATGCGATAGCCCATCTGCTCGAGCTTGGCGCGCATGTCGGTGCCCTTCATGCCCGGCTGCTGCAGCGCCTTCTCCAGCTGCTCCTTCTCGTTGGTCCAGCCTTTCATGTAGCGCCGGTCGCTGTACTTGTCGTCCGTGCCAGCGACCATCGGGCCGGCCTGCTTGTAGTTGGCATCGGCCAGCATCCGCTTGGTCGCGTCGGTGCGCCACATGTTGGCGGTCACATCGATCTTGGTGGCTTTCGGGGCGTTGTCCTTGAAGTCCAGCTGCACCTCGTAGCTGTGGTCGCCCTTGACGATCTCGTACTCGAGGTAGTCGGGCTTGTCGGCGTTGATCGAGGAGACGCGGTAGCCGTTTTGCTCCAGGATCTTCACGTAGTCGGCCCGGCTCGCCGCCGCCTGCAGCTTGCCTTCAAGCATCTCCTTCTCGCCCTTGAACTCGGCCGCGCGGTCGCGGCGGCCTCCATCCGCCACACGGGGCGCTGCCGCATCGCTCCGGCCTTCGGTTGCCACCTGCGGTGCCGGCACGGTTGTCATCGGCACGGCCGATGCGGCGCGGGCGCCGCTGGCGGCCGGCAACACGGTGACGGGCACGGTGGTCGTGGTGGTTTGCCCCTGGGCGATGCCCGAGCCGAGCAGGGTCAGTGCTGCAACAGCAATCAAGGTCTTGTTCATAAAAAGCATCTCCTTCGGTTTCACGATTCGCTGTTCAGTGAAGACAGCTTAGGCGAACAGTCCGGGCCTTCGAATGCCGTTGGCATCCACGTCAGGCAGCCCGGCCTGATTCGATTCGTCGATCATGAGGCCCAAGTCGGCGTGAGGGACGTCGGCATCCGCTTGCGATGATGTAGGAAATCCCCTGCTTGATGCGCGCGCAGCAGGCAAAAAACCCATGAGCGCCGACTGCGGCGACCGCGGCCGCAACCGAAATGCTCAAACCATCGGTACCGACAGCACCTGCGCGCCGAACGCCGGACGCTTGCACAAGCCGGCATACCAGCGTGCCAACGCCGCCAGGTCGGGTCGCTCGACCGGCAGCTCGAACCAACGCCGCACCTGCGGCCCGAGCGCGATGTCGGCCAACGTAAGCGCCTGGCCGCAGATGAAAGGGCCACGGTCGATGAAGCGGCGCGCCAGCTCGCCGTCGAGCAGCACCATCGCGGCCGCGGCGCGCTGTCGATGCTGCTCGATCAGCACAGGATCGCGTCGCTCGGCCGGCGTACGCACCAGGGCCTGAAACAGCGGCGTGATGCCCGCGTTGAACGTGCCGAGCTGCCAGTCCATCCAGCGCTCGACCTCGGCCCGGGCGGTCGCATCGGGCACCGCCGGATACAGGCCCGACCAGTTCATCCGGTTGGCCAGAAAGCGCAGGATCGTGTTCGACTCCCAGACGATTGCGTCGTCGCTGTCGTCCATCAGCGTGGGGATGGTGCCGTTCGGGTTGAGCCTCAGATAAGCCGCTTCCCGGTTGCCGCCGAATGCGCCGCCGACATCGGAGCGCTCGAACGGCACCTGCGTTTCGGCCAGCGCCCAGGCCACCTTCTGCACGTTGGCCGAACTCGCTCGGCCCAGCAGCTTCAGCATCGTCGGCCTGCGTCGTTTCGGCGACTGCGCGCGCGCTGCATCATGCCGCGGGCACCGCCATGCCGCGCTGCACGGCCGGCCGCTCGCCCAACGCATCGAACCAGCGCTTCACGTTCGGCACCGCGCCCCAGTCCAGATCGTGCCACTGCCAACGCGCGACCCACGGATAGGTGGCGATGTCGGCCATCGAATATTCGTCGCCAGCGAGGTGCCTCGCCTCACCGAGCCGCTGGTCCAGCACCTTGTAGAGACGATGCGTCTCCTTCGTGTAGCGCTGCATGCCGTAGGCCTCGTCCGGCGCCTGGTTGCGAAAGTGGTGTCGCTGACCGAACATCGGGCCGACCCCGCCCATCTGGAACATCAGCCACTGCAGCGCGGCGTAGCGCGCCACCGGTTCGGTCGGCATCAATTTGCCACTGCGCTCCGCCAGATACAGCAGGATCGCGCCCGACTCGCACAGCACGAACGGCTGCCCGGGCGCAGCGCCTGGCCCGGCGTCGTCCTCGATCACCGGAATCTTGTGGTTCGGGTTCAGCCTCAGGAATGCCGGCGTCGAACTGTTCGTCCTTGCCGATGTGGACGGTACGCACTCGGTAGGCAAGGCCCAGCTCTTCGAGCGCGATCGAAACCTTGCGGCCGTTCGGCGTGGACCAGGTGTACAGCGTGATCATGCGGTGGTCTCCTCTGTCTGATTTTTTTCCGGTGGGCGGCGGCGCGCGCAGTCGGCCGGCCGGCCGTGTGCAAGCCCCTCGGTTCGCCGCATTGTGCGGCAGGCCGGCCCGGGTGCGGCCTGCGGCAGCGATCCGTCCTGTCTACACTCGGTTTCGCGAATTCGAGTCGCCGGCGGCGTGCAACGCACGCGTCCGTCGCCGTGTGGCCACTTCTGAAATCTTTTCCACCTCTCAATCCAGACAAGTCATCAATGAAAAAAACCGCATGGGCGGCGGCCGTGGTCGCGCTGGGCGCGGCCGGCTACACGGGCGCCAGCTGGTGGTTCGGCCAGCAGATCGAACAGCACCACGCGGCCGAGCTCGACCGTGCGATCCCGCTGCTCGGCACCGGCGACGTCGTCTCGCGCGACTACGATCGCGGCTGGTTCTCGTCGCAGGCGCGCACCGTGATCGAGTTCGAGATTCCGGAGGATCTGTTCGGGTCGATGGATGGCCAACAGCCCGCGTCCCCCGATGCCGAGCCTGCGATGCGCACCGTGCGGCTGCACCTGCAGGACGACGTGCGGCACGGCCCGCTGCCGGGCTGGCGCCTTGCGGCAGCCACCATCGCCTCGCGGCTGACGGAAGTGGAGGGCATCGACGACGCCACCCGAAAGGCCTTCGCCGCGGCGAGCGCGCCGTCGATGTCTTCGGTGTTCGGCTTCGATGGCCGCTTCGACGGCGAATTCGTGCTGCCGGCCGGCGAGATGCGGCACCCGCAAGTGCGCGCGCAGTGGGATCGCTTCGACCTTCAGGTGAGCGGCAACACCGACGCCGACCAGGTGCAGGGCCGGATGCGCTGGCCCCAGATCACGCTGACCTCCGAAGCGAATCCCGCCAGGTCGGCGGTCGCGGTGCAGATGCTCCTGCGCGGCCTGAGCGGGGAGTTCACGGCCCGGCAGCCGCGCGACCAGCCTACTTGGTTCGCTGCGCAGGGGGACTTCAAAGGCCGCGTCGACGAAGTCTCGTTCCGCCACGCCGCAGCAGGTGGCGCCCCCGCCCCGGCGCCGCTGCTGGCAATGAGCGGCATCACGCTGGACAGCAAATCCGCGCTCGATGGCGCGCTGCTCAACATGCGGCTGCAAATGGCTGCGCAAGGCAGCTTGGCGGGCCTGAAGATCGATGCATTGCAATTCGACAGCGCGCTCGAGCGGCTCGATACGCAGGCGATTGCCACGCTGCAAGACGCCATGCCCACGCCAGCTGAGACCGTGTCCTCCGCCGGCGATGCACAGGCTCAGGCCGCCACCGGCGAAGCGATCGAGCAACTGCTTGCGGCCAACCCCGCCTACACGACCCGACTGGCGGCAACCATTGGCGATCAGCAGGGAGAGATCGGCTATCGGCTCGCCGTGCCGGCGGCTGCAATCGCGCCATCCGACCGCGCGATGGTCGAGTCGCCTGAACGGCTGCTCGCGCTGCTGAGCCAGAGGCTCGAAGGCGAAGCCAACGTGCGCCTGCCCAAGAGCTGGATACCCGCGATCGCCGACGTGCTCGCCGACCCCACGATGACCGCCGCGTCGCTCAACGCCATGCTGAACGGCCTGGTTCGGCAGCGGCTGTTGGTGGAAGAACCGCAGGCCTGGCGCACGGATCTGAAGCTGGCTCGGGGATCGATGCTGTTGAACGGCAAGCCGTTTACGGGGCTGGTTCCGGGGCGGTGACGGATCGAGGCCCGGCGCCTGAGGCAACCCGGCATTGCCTCGGCGTGTGGCCGTCGGTGAGGCGGCGTGTACGCGGCCGTCCGCATCACCGCGCCGGCTCGGTGTGCCGACCGCGCCATGCGCTTGCGACTCAACTCAATCCCGTGACCGGCAGCGCCGCGCCGTGCACCGCACGCGCTGCGTCCGAGGCGAGGAACACAATCACGCTGGCGAGGTCTTTGGGTGCCACCCACGTGGCTGGGTCCGCATCGGGCATCGCCGCGCGGTTGTCGGCCGTATCGAGGATGGTGGGCAGCACGCAGTTGACGTTGATGTGTTGCACACGCAACTCGGCCGCCATCGATTCGGTCAAGCGGATCACCGCGGCTTTGGACGCGATGTAAGCACCCATTTGCGCGGCGCCCTTCTGCGCCGCGAACGCGCCGACGTTCACGATCTTGCCGCCGCCCTGCTCAAGCATGCGCGGCACCACCGCACGGGATGTCTGCAGCACCGTCCTTGCGTTCAAGTCGAACAGACCATCCCAAGTCTTGTCGCTCGTCTGATGCACGGCCTCGCCCATCGCGAAGCTGCCGGCCAGGTTGCACAGCACGTCGATGGTCTGGAAGCGCTCGATCGCTTGTGCCACGGCCGCATCGACCTGCGCCGGATCGAGCAGGTCGGCCGCAACAGCCAGCCGATCGGGGGTCTCCCCGCCGAACGCTTTTCGCAACCGCTCCATCTGCCGGTCCAGCAGCACGAGCCGTGCGCCTTGTGCGCCGAACGCCTCGGCGACCGCGCGGCCGAGGTGGCCAGCCGCGCCGGTGATGAATACCGTGCGCGTTCGGCTGCTCATGCTGTCGTGGGCGTGGCGTGTGTCATCGGCACCGCTGCTGGTGTCGGCACCGCTGCTGTGGGCGCTCATGCGTTGGCTCCGTTGCGACGCTTGGCCGCGTGGTACTGCCCCGTGCCCCGCGCATACACCTGATCGGAATCGAGCACGGCGCCCGGCGCATGGTCGGGCAGGCCTTCGATGCGCCGATACACCGGCGCGAAGTCGATCCGCGCGAGCTCCAGCAACTCGTCGAGTGTCTCGATCACGAAATACGTCTCCTGGAAGTCGTCGATGCGGTAGTCGGTGCGCAGCACGCGGTCCAGGTCGAGCCGCACGCGGCTCGGCGATGGATCGTCGAGTGCGAAAACCGATTCGGTCGCCGACGAGGCGATGCCCGCGCCGTAGATGCGCATGCCGTCCTTCTGCTGGACGAGGCCGAACTCGATCGTGTACCAGTAGACGCGGGCGAGCTGGTTCAAGGTGCCCAGCTTGTTCGCGCGCAGGCCGCCGACACCGTACGCCTGCACGTAGTCGGCGATGGCCGGGTGCAGCAGGAGCGGCACATGCCCGAACACATCGTGGAACACGTCCGGCTCCTCCAGATAGTCGAGCTGATCGGGCCGGCGGATGAACTGGCCGGCCGGGAAGCGGCGATTCGCCAGATGCTCGAAGAACACGTCGTCGGGCACCAGACCCGGCACCGCCACGATCTGCCAGCCGGTGCGCTGCATCAGCAGCTCCGACAGCCGGCGGAAGTCGGGGATCCGATCCGCACTCATCGGCAGCTCGTTCATGCCGCGCACGAAGGAGTCGCACGCGCGGCCCACCAGCAGCCTCCGCTGGCGCTCGAACAAGGTCTTCCAGACGCCGTGGTCTTGCTCCGTGTAGCGTTCCCAGCCCTGGTCAATGGTCCAGTCGGCGCGTTCCGGCCGTGCGCCCTCGCCGGCAGCCAAGCCGTGCCTGGTGGGACTCCCCGTCTCGCTGAGTTGCCTGAGCATGATGAAATCGCCCCGGTTTCGATTTGCTAGCCGGCCGTCTGCGCGAAGTTCCGATGCGCCCGATCAGCCACCTGCGCCAGCTCGATGTCGTTCGTCGTCACGCCGCCCGCATCGTGCGTGGTCAGCGTGATGCTTACGCGGCTGTAGACGTTGGACCACTCGGGGTGGTGGTTCATGCGCTCGGCGACCAGCGCAAGCTGGGTCATGAAGCCGAACGCGGCTGTGAAGTCGGCGAACTGGTAGTCGCGCGTGATGACGCCACCACGGGTGTCTTCGAAGCGCCAGTCGGGCAACTTCGCCAGCGCCTTGTCACGCTCGGATGCGGCAAGCGGCTTCATCACTCGGTCGCGAGCACGCCGCGCTCGATCTGATCGCGCTCGATGGACTCGAACAGTGCCTTGAAGTTGCCTTCGCCGAAGCCATCGTCGCCGTGACGCTGGATGAACTCGAAGAAGACGGGGCCGAGCAGCACGTCGGAGAAGATCTGCAGCAGCAGTTTGGGCTGGCCGCCTTCGGTGCTCCCGTCGAGCAGGATGCCGCGGGTCTGCAGCTCGGCCACCGGCTGGCCGTGGCCGGGCAGGCGCGTCTCCAGCGCCTGATAGTAGACATCGTTGGGCGCGGTCATCAGCGGCACGCCGGCCAGCCCTAGGCTGTCGATGGTGCCCAAGAGGTCGTCGGTGGCCAGCGCGATGTGCTGGATGCCTTCGCCGTTGAACTTCATCAGGAACTCTTCGATCTGGCCCGAGCCCTTGGCGGACTCTTCGTTGAGCGGGATGCGGATCAGGCCGTCGGGCGCCGTCATGGCTTTGGAAGTCAGCCCGGTGTGTGCGCCCTTGATGTCGAAATAGCGGATCTCGCGGAAGTTGAACAGGCGCTCGTAGAACGCGGCCCAATAGGCCATGCGGCCGCGATACACGTTGTGCGTGAGGTGGTCGATGGTCTGCAGGCCGTGGCCCACAGGGCGGCGAGGCGCGCCGTCGATGAAGCGGAAGTCGATGTCGTAGATCGACTCACCGTCCTCATAGCGATCGATCAGATACAGCGGCGCACCGCCGATGCCGCGGATCGCGGGCAATCTGAGCTCCATCGGGCCGGTCGGCATTTCCACCGGCTGAGCGCCGCGCTCCAGCGCCATCGCATAAGCCTTGTGGGAATCGGCGACGCGAAAAGCCAGGCCGCAGGCAGACGGGCCGTGCTCGGCCGCGAAATAGCCGGCCGGGCTCTTCGGCTCGCGATTCACGATGAAGTTGATCTGGCCCTGGCGATAGAGCGATACGTCCTTCGAGCGGTGTTCGGCCACGCGCGTGAAGCCCAACGTCTCCAGCACCGGCTCCAGCTGGGCTGGATCGGGCGAGGCGAACTCGATGAATTCGAAGCCTTGCAGGCCCAGGGGGTTGTCGAAGAGATCTGGCATGGCTGGAAAAACTCCTGCGTCGGATGGAGGCGTTTCAAAAAAAGCCGCGTGTCGATGCCGCTTTGCTGCGGGCGTCCCGGCATCCGCCACGGACGCGGCGCAGCGCCATGGAACCGACGTGCAAACCTGGATTTTGCGTGCGTCGCGCAGATGGGCGAAACTGGAACGCTCGACATTCACGTCGTGCCGATGGTTTCTTCTCCCAGCAAAGGATAGCGATGCTCAAGCTCTACTACCACCCCTCTCCCAACCCCGCGAAGGTCGCGCTGTTTCTGGAAGAGGCCGAACTGCCCTACGAACTGGTGCCGGTGGACACCAGGAAGGGCGAGCAGCACGCGCCCGCGTTCACCGCGATCAATCCGAATGCGAAGACCCCGGCGCTGGTCGACGGCGACGCCGTCGTGTTCGACAGCAATGCGATCCTTCTGTATCTGGCCGAGAAGACCGGCAAATTCCTGCCCGAGAACACGCCGACGCAGCGCGCGCAGATGCTGTCGTGGCTGATGTTCGTGGCCACCGGCATCGGTCCCTACAGCGGCCAGGCGGTGCACTTCAAGCACTTCGCGCCGGAGCCGAAGGAATACGCGGTAAACCGCTATGACTTCGAGGCGCAGCGCCACTGGGGCATCATCGATGCGCAACTGGCCAAGCACAAGTACATGCTGGGAGACACCTATACGATCGTCGACATGGCGGTCTGGGGCTGGGCGCGCGCGGTGCCGTTCGTGCTCGGGCCGGAGGCGTGGGGCAAGCTGCCGAACGTGAAGCGGCTGCTCGACGAGATCAACACGAGGCCGGCCGCGCAGCGCGCCGAAGCGTTGAAGACGAAGAACACCTACAAGGCCGAGATGGACGACGAGGCGAAGAAGGCGATGTTCCCGCAGAACGCGCGGCTCGCGGCCTGACGGGGTGGTGCGGGCGATGCGGCGCTCTCTCCGCCGCCCGCCCGCGCCCGCCGGCGACGTGTGCGCGCTCAGGCGCCGAGCGGCACCCGAGCCGGCGAATCGACGCATGCCGGCAGACCGCGCCCACACCCTCCGGTCGATGCGCTCGCTCGACTTGCCGCCTCTACAGTTCGAGCACCAGTCGCTGACCTTTGGCACGTGAGCAGCAGCTCATCATCCTGTCGTTCGCCTCGCGCTCGGTGCGGGTCAGCACCACGTCACGGTGGTCGACTTCGCCTCTCAGCACGCGCACTTCGCACGAACCGCACAAGCCCTCCTCGCAATCGCTCTGGATGTCGATGTTCGCGGCGCGCAATGCTTGCAGCACGGTCTGATCCGCAGCCACGTCCACGACGATCCCCGAGTCCTGGAGTTCGACTTCGAACGCGTGCTCGTTCGAAGGGTCGAGTTTCGGCACCGTGGAGACGAAGTGTTCGACCCGCAAGGCGTCGGCAGGCCAATGCGCGGTGTGCTGTTCCAGCGCTTCGAGCATGCGCACCGGACCACAGGCATAGATGCCGACGCCCGGCTGCGGTGTATCGAGCAGCGCAGCGAAATCGTTTCGCTGCCCTTCGTCCGCCGCGTGAACGCGCAGCCGATCGCCGTGCAGCCGCTGCAGTCCATCCAGGAACGCCATCGTGCGGCGTGACCGTCCGCTGTAGTGCAGTTCATAGTCGATGCCGAGCACGGAAGCGCGCCGCGCCATCGCGCCGATCGGCGTGATGCCGATGCCGCCGGCGATGAAGATCACTTTCCTGAGTGACTCGTCGAGATGGAAGTGATTGCGCGGGCCGCGGATCTTGAGCCGATCGCCCGCCTTCACGCTGGCGTGCACCCAGGCGGAGCCACCGCGGCCGGCGTCTTCACGCAGCACCGCGATCTCGAACGCCGTCACGTCTTCTGGATCGCCACACAGCGAATACTGCCGTGACAGCTCCGGGTGACCGCACTCGATGTCGATGTGTGAGCCGGCAGTCCAGCGCGGCAGCGGCTTGCCGTCGGGCGATACCAGCCGCAATCGCGCGATGCCATCGGCCACTGGCGTGACGCTTTCCACCACGACGGTCCGCGTGTTCGCGTGCGTCGATGGCTCGCCAATGCGCACCGGAAGTTCCGCCTCGCGCAGTTCGGGGTTCTTGCGTTCCGGGTTCTGCGCTGGATCCCACTCGACCCGCAAGTGCTCCGGCCCGCGAAACGACGTGTTCGGCACATAGCTGAATGTCTGCTGCGACAGTTTCATGTGCGGCAGCCGCCGCGTGAACGCTTCCAGAAAAATCTGCATCTCCATGCGCGCCAGATTCTTTCCCATGCACTGGTGCGAGCCGTAGCCGAAGGTCAGATGCTCGCTTGCGTTGTCGCGCCGGATGTCCACCGCATCCGCGTCGGAGAAATGCCGCTCATCATGATTCGCCGACGACGTGACGATCAGGAGCTTGGAGCCGCTCGGCAGATCGACACCGCCGACCTGCGTGTCTGCTGTCACGACGCGCCGCCAGGCCGCGACCGAGCCGTTGTGGCGCAGACATTCCTCGACCGCGTTCGGAATCAGCACCGGGTTTTGGCAGATGTCGTCCCAGACCGCGCGGTTTTCCAGCAGCAGTTTCAGCATGTTGGCGCTCGCGTTCGCGGTCGTCTCGTGCGCGGCGACGATGCCGGCCATCATCATCGAATGCAAGTAGGAATCGGTCACGACATCGGGCTGCTCGGCTTGCTTGCGAATCCCGTACTGCATCCAGCCCGCTGCGTCGGGGTCCTGCCGCATCTTCTCCAGCACCTTGCCCGCGAACTGCCAGAAGTTACCGACCGCATGCGCGACCTCGACCTGCTGTTCCGGCCTCGGCCGGCCCCATGTGTTCACGGTGTGCGCGATCGAATACTTGCGCAGCGTGTCCATGTCGTCCTCGGGCACGCCGAGGAAATGCAGCGCCACGGTCAGCGGGATCTCCCACAGCATCTGATCCACCAGATCGGCGCGTCCGTCGTCGATGAAGCGGTCGACGTAGGCCTGCGTCAGCTGTCGCACCAGCGGCTCGTGATGCTTCAACGCCTCGGGCGTGAACGGCTCCATCAGCACGCGCCGTCGGGGCATGTGCGCGGGCTCGTCCTCGTTGACCAGCGTGCGGTTCAGCGCGAAGCCGTAGCTCGCCAGCACCGCATTGGCTTGCGGCCCGGTCGGCGTGATCTTCTCGAGCGCGATCGACGGGCTGAACGTGCGGTTGTCGCGAAAGATCGCCTTGATGTCCGCGTACCGCGTCACCACCCAATAGCCGAGTTTCGGACTCCAGAAGATCGGCTCCTGCTCCCGTGACCAGCGCACATAGTCGGGCGGGTCCTGGTTGTAGCCGTCGCCGAACGGATCGAAGTCGGCGGCGCGCTGGCTGACCGGACAGCCCGTCGGCGTGCGCGCGTCCGATAACGGTCCGTGAGCGACCGGGCAGCCGGTCTGACGTGACAACGCATCCATCTGGAACTCCTCGATATCTCTGGTCTGACGCCCCGGCAACCGACCGACCGCTCCACGGTGGCCCATGGCCCTGCCCGTCACTCGCAGCGCACAAGGCGCCCACCACAGAGACACCAACCGTCGGCAGCCGTCTGCTCGAATCCGCGCACCGCAGCGCGTCTGCCTACAAGGGCCCGTTCCAACGGGGGCCGCAGAGTCGGCTCCGCCGGGCCGCAGGTGCCGCCCCCGGGGGGCAAGCGAAGCCTGGGGGAGCGCGTCGCCCTTCCCGGCAGGGGGTACGCGCAAGCCGACCGAACGGAGCGAAGCGTGGGGGCGAGCCTGGTCAGTCCAGTGTGATCCCCAGCTCCTTGATCAGCTTGTGCCAGCGCGTGGTCTCGGCCCTCAGCAACGCATCGAACTCGGCCGCGGTGTTGCCGACCGGTTCGATGCCGAAGTCCTTCATCTTCTGATTCACGGCTGCGTCGTTGATGGTGGCGACCACCAGTTTGTTGAGTTGCTCGATGGTTGCGGGCGGCGTCTTCGCCGGCACCACCATGCCGACCAGCGCAGCCGCTTCGACGTTCTTCAGGCCGAGTTCGGCAAACGTCGGCACGTCGGGCAGACCGGCCAGCCGCGTTGCGTTCGCCACCGCCAGTGGCTTGACCTTGCCGGCCTTGATGAAGCCGGAGCCGGCCGCCATGTCGACCATCATCACGGGCAGCTGGCCGCCGACCACGTCTTGCAATGCGGGTGCTGCACCGCGGTACGGCGCGTGCGTCATCTTCAGGCCCGCTTCGACCTTCAGCAGTTCCATCGCCAGATGGTGCGGGCTGCCCGCACCGGCCGAGGCGTAGTTGAAGCCGCCCTCTTTGGCTTTGGCTTTTTCGATGAAGTCTTTCGCATCCTTGAAGTCGGTGTTGGGGCCGGCCACGAGGATCATCGGGAAGCGGCCCATCAAGGTGACCGGCGCCAGGTCCTTGGTCGGGCTGTAGCTGAGCGATTTGTAGAGCGCCGGGTTGAACACCAGCGTGCCGTTGTCGGCCGACAGGACCGTGTAGCCGTCAGGCGCCGAGCGCGCGACTTCCGCTGCGGCCAGCGCGGTGTTGCCGCCGGGCTTGTTGTCGACCAGCACGGGCTGTGCAATCTTCTCGGACAGTGGCACACCGATCGTGCGCGCGAGGAAGTCGGAGCCGCCACCGGCTGCATACGGCACGACCCAGCGGATCGGCTTGTTCGGAAAGTCTTGCGCAGGTGCGCCGGCGACGGCACCGGCCCACAGCATGGCGGCGGTCAGGCAGGATGTCAGGTGCCTGTGGGTTGCTTTCATTCTTGCGTTCTCCCTGTCGTTGTAGGTTGCCTGTGCACGGCACGGCAGCCGCGCAGGCAGGCAATCGAAAAAGCGTCAGCGCCCCGGCTCCAGCCGAATCCTCGTCACCGCATCGCGCTCGACCGCCGCACGACTATAGGCGAGCGGCACGTACTGTCCGGCCAGCCACAGCGGCGCCAGATCGCGGTAGTGCGGGCTTTGCGGATCGCCCGATTGGCCGGGGGTGTTGATGAAGCGCGAAGCGTCCCAGTTGCCGACGTCGAGCACCATGCGGAACGAGGCACCGGCCGTCAGATGCCAATCGCTCGGTCGGTAGCTCGCGGCCATCGGCGTGAAGCCGGAGCCCGACATCGGCCAGTCGCCCACGTCGAGCAGCTTGCGCGTCGCCGGATCGACCACGTTCGCCAGCGGGTGGCGGAACTCGGCGCGGTGCAGCGTGCCCCACTTCCACTGCGCCATGTCGGGGCCGAGCTTCGTTTGCAACTCAGCAACTGCGGCGCGCAGGCTCTGCTCGATCAATGCGTTGCGCTGTTCTGTCGGCATCCACGGCGTCGGGTTTTCAATCAGTTCGAGCACGCGGGTCGAGTCTCCGGGCGCGGCGGCTTTTGCGCCGGCCTCGCCAAGCGCGGCGTTCAGCACGGCAGGGCGCAGATGCTTCGCAAACCAGACCTCATACAGCGCAGCCGCCGCACTGTCCTTGTCGACCGTGCCGTCCCAACGCTGCAGCAACTGCAGCGCGTCCCTCGTCTGTGCATCGGTGCCCTGCACGCCCAGCAGCACCCTGACCATGCGCTGCGCCTGGCTGGAGACGATGTCGGTCTGCATCGCCTGCGAGCCGGCCACGCTGAAGCGCTGGCCGGCCGCGGCCTTCTGCGCGAACAAGGCTTTCAGGCGCCGGCTGCGCGCATCGTCGGCCCACTCGTAACCGATGCCTTTGCTGGCCGCCGCGCTGTCCGGCGGAATGTTGTTCTCGTTCGCGGTCACGACGTAGCCGCGCGCCGGATTGAACTCGCGCGGCAGCTCGTCGCCGTTTCGGAAGCCCGCCCACTCGTAGCGGCCGTCGCCCGGCACCGGCGTCAGCCCGTCCCAGTTCGGGCGGATCGGCGTGAGGCCGCCGGGCACCCAGCCGATGTTGCCTTGCGTGTCCGCATAGACCTGGTTCTCGCCTGGCGCACCCCAGCGGTTCATGGCGGCTCGAAACTGGTCCCAGTTGCGCGCGCGCATGTAGTCGATCGAGCCGAAGTACGGCGCCATGCCGAGGTCCAGCCACGCGGCGCGCAAGGCCCAGGCGCGGTGCTTCGCGCCTTCGGCCGCGCATCACCGGACCATGCCGCGTGTAGCGATTCGACCACCTTGCGCGGCGCGGCTTCGCCCTTGACCGCGATCGTCCTCGGTCACCTGCGTCATCGGCATCCCAGCGGCCCTGGTAGCTGTATTCGTCGGGCCGCTGCGGGTTGGTGTCGTAGACGTACAGGTCCTCCTGATCCATGGAGAACCGCGTCAGGCCGAAGGCGATGGTGCCGTTGTGGCCGATCGAGATGCCGGGCAGAAACGGCTCGCCCGCGCCGATCACGTCCATGCCCGGCGCGCTGATGTGCGCGACGTAGCGCAGGCTCGGCGCACCGTGCGCGCGGTGCGGGTCGTTGGCGAGCAGCGGGCGGCCGGTGGCGGTGCGCTCGGGCGCGATCACCCAGTTGTTGCTGCCGTAGCTGGCCAGCGTGTCGGCGTCGGCCAGCGCGGTCGGCGGCAGCGGCAGCCGCGCGGCCGAGGCCGTGCCGATGTTCGTCTTGCTGAACGCGGGGGGCGCGGTGGCGAGCAACATACGCAGCTTTCAATGCGGCAGCGGGCACCGCGCAGGGATCGAAGCCGTCGGCGAGCTTCGGCTGCACCGGCGGATCGAGCTCGCGGCGCAGCCAGTCGACGCGCTCGCCGTTCGGCTGCAGGCACAGCGCCTGCGCGCGGTCGATCTCGCCGCTGAGATTGCAGCGTCAGGCCGTGGTGCCGGATGCGCACCACGTCTTCCGCAGACCAGGGCACCGGCCGGTAGCCGAGCAGCTTGAACTCCATCGGCAGCAACGACTCGGGCTTCGCGTTCACCTGCGCGACCCAGGCGTTCACGCCGGCGACGAACGCTTCGGCCACGCGCTTCGCATCCGAGCCGTACGCAAGCCATTCGCGGTACATGTCGCCGCGGAACAGCACGGCGCGCGCCATCCGGTCGCTTTCGACCCAGGCCGGGCCGAAGTCGCGCGCCATTTCCCCGAGGCCGCGCTTGCGCCATAGGTCCATCTGCCAGAGCCGGTCGCGTGCGGCCGCGAAGCCTTGCGCGACGAACGCGTCGTAGGTGGCTGCCGCGTAGCTGTGCGGCACGCCCCAGCGGTCGATCACCAGTTCGGCCGGTTGCTCGAGACCGGCGACGGCGAAGGCTTGCGTGGCGACGGGCGGTGCGGGTGCCGTGGCTTGTTCCGGCGGCGGCGGACTCACGCAGCCGGCAAGCCAGAGCGCAGCGGTGGCGGCACCCAGCAGGGGCAGCGGCACGGTTCGGCGCGCGACAACGGGGGTGGCATCGGTGGGCATCAGCGGTCTCCTTCGGTTGATGAAACGAACCTCGCAGCGGCCCTGTTGCCACTGCTTCAAACTATATTTTTTGTAGCGCACTCTGCAATGAATTCCAGCGCCTACGCATGATTTTGCATAAAAAACAGGGGCGTGGGGAGTTCCTGGTGGTCATTGGTGCCCGCGCCGGTGCGCAGGTCTGCAGCACGCCGTGGGGCGTCGTGTCAGAGCTCGACACGCCAGTCCGCCACATCGCGCCAGCGCGCGTCCAGCCAATCGACGAACGAGCGCACCTTGGGCGACGCGTGCCGATGCCGCGGATACAGCGCCGACAGCCGAATCGATGGTGCGGCCCACTCGGTCAGCAACGGAAGCAAGCGCCCCTGCCGCAGCGCCGCGCCGACGATGAAAGTCGGCAACAGCGCGATGCCCGCGTGTTGGACGGCGGCGTTCATCAAGGCCTCGCCGTTGTTCGACCACATCACGCAGCCCACCGCATAGGACCGCTCACCGGTCGGACCTTTCAGCCGCCACTGGCTGCCGGACTCCCGCCAGCCGTAGTGCAGACATCGATGGTGCTTGAGCTCTTCGGGATGCACAGGCGCACCGTGCGCTTGCAGATACGCGGGCGATGCGCACAGCACGAGCGCGATCGTTGCGATCTGCCGCACCACCAGGCTCGTGAACACCTGCTCCGCGCCGATGCGCAGCGTGACGTCAAAGCCTTCTTCGATCGGGTCGACAAAGCGGTCGTTCAGCACCAGCTCGACCTGCACCTCGGGCCACTCGGCCATGTAGCGCGCCACCGCATCGGCCAGATGCAGCGTACCGAACGACATCGGCGCATTCACGCGCAGCCGGCCGGCGGGCCGGGCCTGCCACGCACCGACAGAGGCGACCGCATCGTCGAATTCACTCAGCACGCGCAAGCTGCGTGCGTAGAACGCCTGGCCGGCCTCGGTGGCGGTGACCTGCCGCGTGCTGCGGCGCAGCAGTTGCGTGCCGAGTGCGCCTTCGAGCGCGATCACCGCCTTGTTCACGACCGAGCGGGACACGCCCAAGGTGCGCGCCGCGGATGCGAAGCCGCCGGCGTCGACCACGGCGGTGAATGCGCGCAGGCTCTCGATGCGGTCCACGTTTTCTCGCTTCGTTGTCGCCAATGCAGCGACGCAATGTCGCCGCTGCAGGGTCTTGTGCCGGATGGGGGTGCAGCCCAAACTGTGCGTTATCGGTCGGCATCATCGGCCGACTCAATCCAGCAGGAGATTTTTAGCATCATGCTTGAAGCCCGCCACGCACCAGAGACCCGCCGCGCACAAGACCGCGGCCGCGCCAACTTCGGCTGGCTCGACAGCCGGCACACGTTCTCGTTCGGCCAGTACCACGACCCGCAGCACATGGGCTTCGGGCCGCTGCGCGTGATCAACGAAGACCGCGTGGCGCCCGGCCGCGGGTTCGACACGCATGGGCATCAGGACATGGAGATTCTGTCGTACGTGATCGACGGCGAACTCGCGCACAAGGACAGCATCGGCACCGGCTCGGTGATCCGGCCCGGCGACCTGCAGCGCATGACGGCCGGCACCGGCGTGCGGCACAGCGAGTTCAATGCGTCGCAGACCGCGCCCGTGCATTTCCTGCAGATCTGGCTGCTGCCCGAGCGTGCGGGCCTGGCGCCGGGCTACGAACAAAAGTCGTTCTCACGCGCGGACAAGCTGAATCGGTTGAAGCCGATCGGCTCGCGTGACGGCCAGGGCGGCTCGGTCACGATCCATCAGGATGTGGGCCTGTATGCGACCGTGCTGGAAGCGGGTTCGAGCGTGCGTCACGCGCTGGCGGCCGGCCGCAAGGGCTGGATTCAGGTGGTGCGCGGCAGCGTGCAGGTCGGCGCGACGCGGCTCGACGCAGGCGATGGAGCCGCGCTGGAAGGCGCCGCGTCGATCGAACTGCAAGGCCTGGCCGCCGAATCGGAGGCGCTGCTGTTCGACCTGGGTTGAGCGGGCCGGCCCTCACCAGCAACCAAGGAGCGTTTCCATGAGCATTCTTCCCGCCCGGCAACCTGCCGATCACGCGCCCACCGGGCCGAGCGCACAGCGCATCGATGCCCGGAAAAAAGACCTGGGCGGCTTCTCCGTGCGGCGCGTGCTGCCCGCACCCGACCGCCGCATGGTCGGTCCGTTCATCTTCTTCGACCACCTGGGCCCGGCCGAATTTCCGCCAGGCCAGGGCATCGCGGTGCGGCCGCATCCGCACATCGGGCTCGCGACCATCACCTATCTGTTCGAAGGCGAAATCATCCACCGCGACAGCCTGGGCAGTGTGCAGCCAATCCGCGCCGGCGCCGTCAACATCATGAAAGCCGGCCGCGGCATCGCGCATTCGGAGCGCGCCGGTGACGATCTGGACACGCCGTCACGGGCGCACGGCATCCAGTCGTGGATGGCGCTGCCGGCCGCGCAGGAGGAGGACGCGCCCGCGTTCGATCACTATCCGGCGGATGCGCTGCCGCAGCTCGTGCACGGCGACGTCACCGTGCGCGTGATCGTCGGTGAAGCCTGGGGCGAGAAGTCGCCCGTGCGCGTCGACGGCCGCATGCTGTATCTGGAATGCCGGATGCCGGCCGGAACGAGCCTGGAAGTGCCCGCGACCTATCCGGAGCTTGCCGCCTATGTCGTAAGCGGTGAAGCGCGCATCGGCGCGCAGACCTGCGCCGACGGCACGATGATGGTCGCGCAGGACGGCCAGCCGATGCGCATCGATGCGGTGCAGGACAGCCGCGTGATGGTGATCGGCGGAGACCCGGTCGGCGCGCGCCACCTATGGTGGAATTTCGTGTCCAGCAGCGAGGCGCGCATCGAGCAGGCCAAGGCCGACTGGCGGGCCGGCCGCTTCGCCCGTGTGCCAGGCGAGACCGAGTTCATCCCGCTGCCCGACTGAGCGCGTTCGCTCCCTCGAACGCCGCTGCCCCGCGCCTGGCGCTTCATCGACAAAAACCCATGCCCTCTCCCGCCTCCATCCTCGTCATCTCCGGCAGCGAACGCGCCGGCTCCCTGAACCTGCGGCTGGCGCGCCATGCCGCGCAGCGGCTCGAGGCCGACGGTCATGCGGCCCACGTGTTCAGCCTGCGCGATCTCGCACTGCCCGTCTACGACGGCGACATTCAGGCCGCCACCGGCGTGCCCGCCTCCACGCAGCGCCTGCGTCAAGCTGTCTTGGACAGCGACGGGCTGCTGCTCGTCACGCCCGAGTACAACGGCTTCCCCACGCCGCTGCTGCTCAACGCGTTCGACTGGCTGTCGCGCCTGGCGGCCGACGGCGGGCAGCCGCGCGGGCTGGAAGCCACCGCGAACAAGCCGGTCGCGCTGATGTCGGCGTCACCGGGCGCGGCCGGCGGCGTGCGGTCGTTGAACCATCTGCGCCAGTTCGTGCAGCTGGAGTTCAAGACCATCGTGGTGCCGCAGCAATTCGCGCTCGTTCGTGCGAACGAGGCGTTCGACGAACACGGTGCGTTGCGGGACGAGCGATCGGCGCAGGCGGTTGCCGGGGTGCTGACTTCGCTGGTGCGGCTGGCCCGGGCACTCAAGGAATCATCCGGACGTTGACCCTGCACGGAGAAGGTCGCATGGTTCGTCGCCGGCGCGCCCATGGTCTCGATGCTGCGCGCTGGAGGGTCGAGGTCGTTGTTCTGCACCCCGGGTGCTCGGATCGGCCGCACCCGGCTGGCGTTCACCCGGTTGCGCTAGGCTTCGAACCCATCGGCCACCACAGGAGAACGGTTTGAGTGAACGCAAGGTCTGCATCGTCACCGGCTCATCGTCCGGCATCGGCGCCGCCACCGCCCGGCTCTTTGCCAGCCGCGGCTGGGACGTGGTGATCAATTATTCGCGCGACGCGGTCCCGGCCGAGGCGGTGGCGGCGGCGTGCCGCGCATGCGGTGCGGATGCGCTGGCCGTGAAGGCCGACGTGTCGTTGGATGCCGACTGCCGCCGACTGGCCGCGGAAGTCGACGCCCGCTTCGGTCGCGCCGACGTGCTGGTCAACAACGCCGGCACCACCAAGTTCGTGCCGTTGAAAGACCTCGATGGGCTCGATGCGGAGGACTTTCAGCGCATCTACGCGGTCAACGTGATCGGCGCCTATCAGATGAGTCGTGCGTTGGCCCCGCTGCTGCAGCGCAGCGCGGGCACGGCCGGCATCGTCAACATCTCGTCGATCGCGGGCAGCATGGGCACTGGCTCTTCGATTGCGTACATGGCGAGCAAGGGCGCGTTGAACGGCCTCACGGCCGGCCTGGCCCGCGCATTGGGCCCGGCGATTCGCGTCAATGCCATTGCTCCGGGCCTGGTCGAAACGCCGTGGCTGCAGCAAGGTCTCGGCGCGGAACGCTACGAACAGGCCGTGCAAAGCTACAAGTCACGCGCCGCGCTGGAGGCAGTGCTGACGCCTGACGACATCGCCGAAGCGGCCTGGTGGCTCGGCGCCGGCGCGGCCAAGACCACGGGCGAAGTGCTGCTGGTCGATGCGGGGGTGCGGCTGACGCGGGGTTGATCGCGATGCCCACGCAGATCGATTCCGACTTTTTTGTTCAACGCCTGGTCCACGGCTTGCACCACCGACGAGATCGACGAGAACATACTGCTCGGCCACACGATCCGCCACCGCTCGCTGGTGTTCCATCGTGCTGAAGACGAAGCACAGCGGCACCGAAGTCGTCACGCGCCGGCACAGGGCAGGCGCGCCGGCGCCGCCGTTGCGGCAGGCCGCGTTGCGCGGCAACGGCCTGGCCGACGATGTGCTGTCGGTCCGCTGGCGGATCTGCCGCTTCAAGCCCGATGCCGGAGCGGCGGCACGGCGCGAGGCCGGTCTGGACAGCAGGGTCGATGACGCATGATGACGCCATGGACTTCGACACGACAGCCGCCGACCGCGACACGCCCATCCCGTATCTGCAGCGCACCCGCGACTACTACCAGGCGCTCGGCTACGGCGCGCCGTATGTTTGGGCGCACTTCGCACAGGTGCCGTTTCAGGTGCCGCGAAAGCCTCTCGATCAAAGCCGCATCGCATTGATCACGACGGCCGCGCCGCACCGGCCGGACGCGGGCGACCAAGGCCCGGGTGCGCCGTACAACGCGGCGGCGAAGTTCTACACCGTCTACTCAGGCGACACATCGATCGACCACGACCTGCGCATCTCGCACGTCGCGATCGATCGGCAACACACCACCGCAGCCGACCCCGGCACCTACTTTCCGCTGCCGGCGCTACGCCAGCGGGTGGCCGATGGCCGCATCGGCGCATTGACCGCGCGTTTTCACGGCGCACCGACCAACCGCAGCCAGCGCGTGACGCTGCAGGTGGATGCGCCCGAGATCGTCGCGCGCTGCCATGCGGACGGCGCCGATGCGGCGATCCTGGTGCCGAATTGCCCGGTCTGCCATCAGACCGTGAGCCTGATCGCGCGCCGGCTTGAGGCCAGCGGCATCCCGACCGTGGTGATGGGCTGCGCCAAAGACATCGTCGAGCGGGCAGGCGTGCCGCGCTTCTTGTTCTCCGACTTTCCGCTCGGCAACGCGGCGGGACGTCCTGACGATCCGCAATCTCAGATGGTCACGCTCGACCTGGCGTTGAAACTGCTCGAAGCGGCGCCGGCCGCGCGCACCACGGTGCAGTCGCCGCTGGTCTGGAGCCATTCGGCGGACTGGAAGCTCGACTATTCCAACGTCGACCGCCTGACGCCGCAGGAGATCGCCGAGCGCCGTGCCGCGTTCGATTCCGGCAAGCTGCAAGCCGCAGAACGCAGGGCGGCCGACCAGCCCGGTTGATGTGATGCAATCGGCGGGCTGGCCCCAGCCAGCCGCTGCGCATCGCACGGCACCCCACGGTGCTTCACCGCCAGCCCTCCCACCACCGACAACCAAGCTACCTACCTATGGCCGCATTCAGCGCGATCGCCCTGCTCGACGACATCACCGCCGTCCTCGATGACGTCGCGGTCATCACCAAGATTGCTGCAAAGAAAACCGCCGGCGTGCTCGGCGACGACCTCGCATTGAACGCGCAGCAGGTCACCGGCGTGTCCGCCGCGCGCGAGTTGCCGGTGGTCTGGGCAGTGGCCAAAGGGTCGTTGCTGAACAAGGCGATCCTGGTGCCGGCAGCGCTCGCAATCAGTGCGTTCGCGCCCTGGGCCGTGACACCGCTGCTGATGCTCGGTGGTGCGTTCCTGTGCTTCGAGGGTGCCGAAAAACTGCTGCACAAGTTCTTCCACGACAAGGAGGCCGCGCGTCTCGAGCATCGCGAAAAGGTCAAGCAGGCCGCTGCCGACCCCGCCATTGATCTCGTCGCACTGGAGAAAGAAAAGATCAAGGGCGCAATCCGCACCGACTTCATCCTGTCGGCCGAGATCATCGCGATCACGCTCGGCGCGGCCGCTGCGGCCCCGCTGCTCACGCGCTCCATCGTGCTGTCGATCGTCGCGGTGCTGGTCACGGTGTTCGTCTACGGGCTGGTCGCAGGCATCGTGAAGCTCGATGACGTCGGCCTGGCGCTGAGCAAACGCGAAGGTTTCCTCGGCAAGCTCGGCGTCGGCATCGTGACCGCCGCACCGTGGCTCATGAAAGCGCTGTCGATCGCGGGCACGATCGCGATGTTTCTGGTGGGCGGCGGCATTCTGGTACACGGCGTGCCGGCGCTGCAACGTGCCGTCGCAGGCGCTGCCATGGCAGCCGGCGAGGGGCTGACCTGGCTGCTGGAGTCGCTGATCAACGGCGGCATCGGCATCCTCGCGGGCGCGCTGCTGGTGTTGGTCTGGAGCGGCGTGGAGCGGCTTCGGTCCTGACTTGCCCGGCTGCGTGGGAATCGAGCCGATGCGAAGATGGCGGCTCATTCGCCAACGAGGAACGGAGCCAACCTGTGACCGACCGACCCAAACGACAAACCGCCGCCGACTTCGAACCCGAAGTGCTGCGGCTCTTCGATCAGTACGTGCACGGGCAGCTCGACCGGCGTGGCTTTCTCGACCGGGCGGCGCGCCATGCGGCCGGCAGCGCAGCGGGTGCGGCCGGCTTGCTCGCGGCATTGAGCCCGAACTTCGCGCAGGCGCAGCAGATCCCACCGGATGACGCACGCATCAAGACCGAGTACGTCGAGTTTCCTTCTCCTGGCGGCTACGGCAGGGTGCGCGCTTACGTGGCGCGGCCCGCGCAGGCCAAGGGGCCGCTGCCGGTGGTGCTCGTCGCGCATGAGAACCGCGGGTTGAACCCGCATGTCGAGGACATCACGCGCCGGCTCGCGGTGGCGGATTTCATCGCGGTGGCGCCGGATGCGCTGTTTCCGCTTGGTGGCTACCCGGGCGACGAGGACAAGGCGCGTGAACTGTTCGCGCAGCTCGATCAGGCCAAGACGCGTGAGGACTTTGTCGAGTCGGCGCACCATGCACGCAGCATCGTCGGCGCGAACAGCCAGCTTGGCGCGGTGGGTTTTTGCTATGGAGGCGGCATCGTCAACATGCTGGCCACGCGCGTGAAGGAACTGCGCGCCGGCGCCGCGTTCTACGGCTCGCCGCCGCCGCTGGACCAGGTGTTGAACATCGGCAGGAACACCGAATTGCTGCTGATCTTTGCAGCCGAGGACGAACGCATCAACTCGACTTGGCCGGCTTACAAGGACACGCTTGAAGTCGCCGGCTTGAAGTTCGAATCCGTCAGGTACCCGGGCACGCAGCACGGCTTCCACAACGACACCACGCCGCGCTTCGACAAGGCGGCGGCAGAGCAAGCCTGGGGCCGCACGCTGGCGCTGTTCAACCGGACGTTGCGGGCGTAGTTGCGGGCAAGGCGCCGGGCGCGGCGATGTGCCCGGCCAGCGGGTGAGTGTCGCGCTGCCGCACCGCGCTCCGGCGTGCCGCTCGAAGCACCGATCGCACGGCGCTGGTGGCCGCGTCGGGCCCGGTCAACGCCCCATCACTACAATTGACCGGCCGGTCGACATCGCCTGTTGCGCGCGTCGAATCCGTCATTCATCCGCATTGACGCCCAGCGCCCGGTTGCAACCGCCGCGGCCTGCGGTTGCCTCCCTTTCGACCTCTTGCCACCTGCAGGCGCCGGCTCGTGCCGGTCGCCCTGACCGATCCATGCCTTATTCCTCCCTGCGCCGGGACTGGTTTTCCAACGTCCGCGGCGACCTCCTCGCGGGCATCGTCGTCGCGCTCGCGCTGATTCCGGAAGCGATCGCTTTTTCCATCATCGCGGGCGTCGATCCGAAGGTCGGCCTCTATGCGTCGTTCAGCATTGCGGTGGTGATCGCGTTCGCGGGCGGGCGGCCCGGCATGATCTCGGCCGCCACCGGCGCGATGGCGCTCGTGATGGTCACGCTGGTCAGAGACCACGGGCTGCAATACCTGCTGGCCGCCACGCTCTTGACCGGCGTGCTGCAGATGCTGGCCGGCGTGCTGCAGCTCGGCTCGCTGATGCGCTTCGTGTCGCGCTCGGTGATCACAGGCTTCGTGAATGCGCTCGCGATCCTGATCTTCATGGCGCAACTGCCCGAGTTGATCGGCATGAGCTGGGTCGTCTACGCGATGGCTGCGGCTGGCCTGGCGATCATCTACGGCCTGCCTTACATCACGCGCGCCGTGCCGTCGCCGCTGGTCTGCATCGTGGTGCTGACCGGCGTGGCCATCCACCTCGGCCTGGACATCCGCAATGTCGGTGACATGGGCGAGCTGCCGGACAGCCTGCCCGTCTTCCTGCTGCCCGATGTGCCGCTGACTTTCGAGACACTGCGCGTCATCTTTCCGTATGCGGCCACGCTGGCGGTCGTCGGTCTGCTCGAATCGATGATGACCGCATCGATCGTGGACGACCTGACCGACACCACCAGCAACAAGAACCGCGAATGCGTGGGCCAGGGCGTGGCGAATGTCGCGACCGGCTTCATCGGCGGCATGGCCGGCTGCGCAATGATCGGCCAGTCGGTCATCAACGTGAAGTCCGGCGGGCGCGGTCGCTTGTCCACCTTGACGGCCGGCCTGTTGCTGCTGGTGCTGGTCGTGTTCATGGGCGACTGGGTGCGGCAGATTCCGATGGCCGCACTCGTCGCGGTGATGATCATGGTCAGCATCGGCACGTTCAGCTGGAACTCGATTCTGAAGCTGCGCGAGCATCCGCCGACTTCTTCGATCGTGATGCTTGCGACCGTTGCCGTCACGGTGTCCACGCATGACCTGGCCAAGGGCGTGTTCGTCGGCGTGCTGCTCTCGGGCATCTTCTTTGCGCACAAGGTCGCGCGCGTGCTGCACGTGGGCAGCCAGGTCGATGACGCCGGCGCCGAGCGCACTTACAGCGTCACCGGCCAGGTGTTCTTCGCCTCCGCGCCGACATTCACCGACGCGTTCGACTTCAAGGAAGTGATCGAGCGCGTGCGCATCGACGTGAGCCGTGCGCACTTCTGGGACATCACGGCCGTGAGCGCGCTCGACAAGGTGGTGCTCAAGTTTCGACGCGAAGGTGCTGCGGTGGAAGTGATCGGGCTGGACCAGGCCAGTGCGACACTGGTCGATCGATTTGCGCTGCACGACAAGCCCGGCGCGGTCGAGCAGCTGATGCACTGACGGCTTGAGCCAGGGAAAAAAGCACACGAGAACGGAGACGCCATGAACAAGGTCTACGGATGCGTTGACGGCACCGCGAGCACGGCCGCGGTGATCGACTGGGCCGCGTGGTCGTCCCGGCGGCTGAACGTCCCGCTGGAGCTGCTGCACGTGCTGGAGCGGCACCCCGAGCAATCGGAAGTGACCGACTTCAGCGGCGCCATCGGGCTCGATGCGCAGTCTTCGCTGTTGCAGGAATTGAGCGCACTCGACGAGCAGCGCAGCAAGCTCGCGCAGGAAGCGGGCCGCCGCCTGCTGGCCGGTGCACGCGCACGGGCGGCGAATGCCAATGTGCCGCAACTTGACACGCGGCTGCGTCATGGCGAGCTGGTCGACACGGTGGTGGAGATGGAGCCGGATGCGCGCCTGTTCGTGCTCGGCGAGCATCGGCGCGCGTCCACGTCGTCGATGCTGCATCTGGACCACCGCGTCGAGCAGGTGATCCGCGCCGTCAAGCGCCCGGTGCTGGTCGTCACGAACGACCGCTTCGAAGCGCCGCAACGCTTCGTGCTGGCCTACGACGGCAGCGCCACGGCAAGAAAGGCGGTGGAGACGGTGGCGCGCAGTCCGTTGCTTGTCGGCCTGCCTGCCGTGATCGTCATGGCCGGCAGCGACGAACAAAAGGCGCGCGGCCAGCTCGATGAGGCGCATGGCCTGTTGGCCGATGCCGGCTTCTCTGCGGAGACCGCATTCCTGCAAGGCGAAGCCGATACCGCCCTGCCCGCGTTCATTCGGACCCAGTCTGCTGCGTTGGTTGTGATGGGCGCCTACGGCCACTCACGCCTGCGCAGCTTCTTCATGGGCAGCACGACGACGACGTTGCTGCGGGTGAGTGAGGCGCCGGTCTTGATCTTGCGGTGAAGCGCCTGGCCGGGCTTTGCCGGGGTCCGCGGTGTGTTCGAGAACGCGCCGCCTCCGATCGACCCGGCCAGCGGCCATAGACCATCCGGCGGCCGGCTCGTCGACGTGTTGCCCGGTACGCCGCCGACCGGCCTCGACATCTCCGTGATCTACCCCGCGCGCAACAACCTGCCACAGCGCGTGCGCGCGTTCATCGATTTCCTGCGCGCATGGGCGCAGACACCGCCCGACTGGTCGCAGCCGCCAGCCGCGACGATCGACGCCTGATCCACCGAGAGCAGCCACACGATGCCGAACCCAGCCGCCAACGCCTATTCGATCGAAGACCTGCGCCAGATGGCAAGACGCCGGCTGCCACGTGCGGTGTTCGACTTCTTCGACGGCGGTGCGGAAGACGAACAGACCCTGCGTGAGAACCGCGCCGCATTCGGCCGCCACCAACTGCTGCCGAGGGTGCTGGTCGATGTGGCCGAAGTGGACCTGTCGACCGAGCTGCTCGGCGCGCCGTCCGCGCTGCCGATCGCAGTCGGCCCGACCGGCGCGGTCGGCTTCGGCTGGCCGGGTGGTGATGTGGCGATCGCGCAGGCGGCTGCGGCCGTTGGCATTCCCTACGCCCTGTCGACCACGGCCACCGCATCGATCGAACGCATCGCGCGCGAGGCACCGGGCCGGCACTGGTTTCAGGCTTACGTGCTGCGCGACCAGGATTTCTTCCACCAACTGATCGACCGCGCATTGGCGGCCGACTACGAAGCGCTGATGATCACGGTCGATCTGCCGGTGGGCGGCAAGCGAGAGCGGGATTTTCGCAATCACTTTTCGATCCCGTTCAAGTTCACCGCACACAACGTGCTCGACTTTGCGCAGCACCCGCGCTGGGTGCTCGGCATCGCGCGCCACGGCATGCCGCAGTTGGAGAATTTGAGCGGCCTCGGCAGCGGCAAAGGCGCCGCCGCCGCATCGAAAATCGCCTCCTCCGTCGGCAAGAACTACGACGCCTCGTTCAACTGGGAGCGCCTGCAGCGCGTGCGCGACCGCTGGCCGAAAAAGCTGATCGTCAAAGGCGTTGCGCATCCCGACGATGCGGTCCGCTTGGCAGACATCGGTTGCGACGCCGTCGTGATCTCGAACCACGGCGGCCGGCAGTTGGACGGCGGTGCGGGCACGCTTGACTTGCTGCCGGGCATCGTGGCAGCGGTCAAGGGACGTATGCCGGTGATGGTGGACGGCGGCGTGCGCCGAGGCGCCGACGTGCTGAAGGCGCGCGCGCTGGGCGCGCAGGCGGTGCTGGTGGGACGGGCCACACTCTATGGCGCGGTGGCTGCGGGCGGCATCGGCGCGCGGCGGGCGCTGGACATCCTGCACGATGAAATCGGGCGGACGATGCGGCTGTGCGGGCTGACCCGGTTTGATGACGTTGGCGCAGCCCTGCTGATGTCACGAGGGCAGCGGGGTTCGCGGGGGCTGGACTGAACCGTACGCGATCCCGGACTCAGACTCGCCTGACCGCAATTTCTCCCTGCGGCAAGGCCGCCCGTGTTCTGAAGCGGCGCGAGCCATCAAAAAGATGGGGCATTCTCAATGCCCCGGGCAGTTCAGGCGGTTGGGTTGACGCTCATTGACCCACCACAGAAAACTCAATTCGACTCACCGGGATTGCTGGGCGCGCTTCCAGGTCACTTCGAGTGTCATGCCGGAGGGGTTTCTGGGATTCGTGAAAGTCAGTTCCTCCGCCGTGAGATGGGTGACGATGCGCTTTTGCTCACCACCCATAAGGTTTGCATAGGTGCTTCCTTCAAGTCGGAGAACAATGGTCTTTTCCGCTTCGTTGAAAGAGTACGTGCCAAAGTATGCGATCGATCCGCTGACGATTGCCTTGTACTCTTCTGGCGTTCCTTGGTCGCGACTGTTGGCGGCAATCCTCGGCATCTCTGCGCGCATCTGCACAAGAGAAAAGTGCCCGTCTCCTGTGAAGATCATGATGCCTTTTGGATTTGAGCCAAAGACCGGAACTTTGCTTGCGTCGCCGCGGACACTGTCCGCTGACACAAGGGTCCAGGCACCCACTAAAAGTTCCTTGGGTGACTTGCTCTGCGCTACGGCGGCGTAAGGCGAAAGCAAGGCGGCTCCGCAATCAACCATGAGACGCCGGTTGCTCTGATGACTTGAACTTGTTTCATGACATGCCCTTCGAAGAATGACTTTGACACATGGCATCCCAGGTGGCTGGTATGACGCCTGACTCAGGATCGGGCGCCCGGTCGGTGGCTCTTGTGCGGCCCGTATGGCTGCACGGCGCCGGTTCGGTAGGACCTGCTTCTACCTGCCGTAGTCGTAGAGCGGCTTGCCCTTGTCGACGATGTGGACCGTGAACAGCTTGAGCGGCGTGTCGCCGACGACTTTGAAACCACCATATTGGAGGGGCAAAAAAGTATGTGCGTTCTGCCCCGGGCCCGCAAATAAAAGCGGAAGCTCTCTTTTCATCACCTGAGAAGCTCGGGCTCGGCTGCGCATGGAGTCGCTAATTCAGCCGCATGGGGATGGGCCTCGCCTCGGCGCACTGCGGAGGTGCGGTCGTCGCAGCGTGCGATTCCGCGCTCACGCTGAACCGGCTGCGCCGCTGTGTCGCGATGGTCGCAACCGCGCTGCTGCAAGCGAAGTTGATCGCCGAGATCACGAAGAAGAACCCGTCATGCACCACCAGCGCGCCATAGGTCATGGCCGCCGCGTGCGACACGGCCCACGAGTACCAGGTGATCAGCGAGATCGCGCGGGCGCCGTCGCGGCAGCGCCAGACCGCGATGATCTGCGGGATATAGGTAAACACGCGCGCCGAGTTCGTGACCAGATAGAACCAGCCGATTGCAGCGGCGACCGACGGGTTCAGCGGCGCGAGTGTTTCCATCGCCGCTTCACTCGGCCACGTCGCATAGCCAGTGCAGCCGCATGACCTGGTGCTTGCAGTCGCGCTGCTGCACGCGCGTGAGCAGGCCCGAACGCGCGAACGTTTCGTTGCCGTGATAGCGATCGATCCAGACCGTGGCCTCGAACAGATCGTCGCTCGGGCTGCCGCGTTCGTAACGCTCGATGAGCCGGGTTGCAAGCGCGAGCGCCGCGTTCACGTCACCCACTTGCGCGGCCAAGCGCAGCGGCTGGATCGCTTCCGCGGACAAGTCGGGATCGGTCAAGCGCTCGGCGATGCTTTGGCCGTCGCTCGCCGCCGGAGTTCCTGTGTCTGTTTGTCCGGCCATGCAGCCGAGCGCCAAGCTGCCGGCGATCACAGCCAATGCACACCGGCGCGGTTTGTCGCGGTCCGTGGCGGACGCATGCTTGCCGACGATGGCGCGGTATATTTGGAGACAGGTCTGCGATTCCATATCGATTACCTTTCAAAAAGTCGGGTTGATTGCATGGCTGGGTTCGTAGGCAGAGAAACCACATGAAGTGCGCGACGCGTCGCCAATCAGGTTGCGATGCCGTCCCGCATGCGTGACCGGCAACCCGAGACAAGAGATCGGCTCCCAGGCTGGCCGCACCGCGACAAGTTAATGCGCGGCGGGCGCCAAGTCATCCACCAAACGGTGGAAGGAGACCGTGGAAAAGGCAGAATTGCGGCTGGCGCTTGCAGCATCGTTTTTCGGAAGCCCGACAGCGACGCGGCAAGGTGCATCGGACCAGCGCAGTGGGCGCAGCTGCTCCCTGCAGCGACCGGCGGCGCGAGCGCCTTCTCGCTTTAAACCGACAGCGACGCCGCCAGCCGCACCAGTTCGGCCTGACGAGCACATCCGGTCTTGTCGAACACGCGCAGCAGATGCGTCTTCACGGTGCTCGGCGCGATGCCCAGTTGCGCTGCGACCTCGACTTGGGTGCGGCCGGCGGCGATCAATTCGAACACGCGGGTCTCGGCTGGCGTGAGGTCGTACAGCAGGGCCAGCGCCTGCGAATGCGCGGGCACGGGCGCTGCGGCGTCGGCGAAGAAGACTGCGGCGACCGCGCGCTGCGAAACGCCGGGGCGCAGTTCGCCGGCTTGCAGCGGCAACACGTGCGCGACCAGCGGCGGCGCGCCGTCTCTACGCTCGATCGGAATGCCGATGCCGCGCTGGCCGAGCGCGCTGCCGTCATCGTTATGGTTGCTGCTGCGCGCGATGCGCGCAACCGCATCGGCCAGCGCCGAGAGCGGGCGCGGCTGCGCGACGATGTGCAGCCGCCCGGCGTGCGAGTCAACTGCATCGCCCGCGGCCAGCAGCGCCTCGGCGGCCGAATTCGCGTGCACGATCGCGAGCTGCTCGTCGACCAGCAGCACCGCCGAGCGCAGCGCGTCGAGCGCGCGCGCGAACGTGGTCGCCGCAACCAGCCGCAGGTCCATCAGGTGCGAGATCACGACCGCGCGGCGCAGGTGCGGCGCCAACAGGCGCAGCGGCGCGAGGTCCGACTCGACGACTTGCCTGCGCAAGCCAAAGCCGACGTTGCCGAACCCCGCCGCATCGCGTTGCAGTGCGATGCCCACCTGATCGACAAGTCCTTGTGGTTCGACCCATTCGCGGTACATCCGGTTGTTCTGATAGCTGCGCGGGTCGATCGCCTGCGACAGCACGACCGGTTCGGCCAGCGGATACTCCGTGAGCCGCGACGCGCCGCCCCAAAGCGTGACGGCTTCGGCTCCATAGTTCGGGAGTTGCTCGAGCCACGGCAGCTCGATCCCCGAGGTCGCCATGACCAGCACCTCGTCGCGCAGCATGGCCATGATCGACAAACTCGCGTTTGCGAAACCCAGCTCGAGCCGCAGCGCATCGAGCGTCGGCTGCCAGCGGCCCGGATCGAGCACGCAGTCGTAGATCAGGCCGATCAACTCGGACAGGCGTTCGTTGGAGGGACCTTCGCTCATGAGCAGCCTCGGTTCAAAAGTTCCGCAGCCGGCCACAGCGCAGCCGTCCTGCGAGCAGTGCGCGCAATGATAAGAGTCCGAAGCAGCCCGATACAGATCGCTTTCTCGTGGGCCGCCTCGCCGCTCGGAGGAATGGAACTTTTCAACCGCTTACCGCGTCCGTCCGAACACCGCGAGCCGCATGGCATCGACCGTGCGCAGCCGCTCGCGCACGATCTGCCGTACTTCGCCCAGATCGAACGGCGTTGCCTCGATGCCGGCGTCGCGATAGCGCTGCACGATCTCGGGGCTTTGCAGGGTCTGAACGAGCCCGTCGTTGAACTGCTGCGCATGAGCGCTCAGGCTCGCCGGCGCGAACAGGAAAAGTCCGCCGTAGAAAATCTGGTCTGGCCAGCCGAGTTCGCGGATCGATGGCACGTTCTCAAGCACCGGCAGCCGCTCATCCGTGAGCGATGCCAACGCCGTGACGCGTGCCGCCTTGATCTGCGCGAGCATCGCCGGCGTCGGCGTGACAACGAAATCGATTCGTCCCGCCAACAGGTCCGGCAGCCAGACCTGCTTGTACGGCACATGCTGCGCCTCGATGCCGAGCGCCTGGCACAGGCGCGCAGCCAGCAGATGCGCGGTGCTGCCTTCACCGCCGCTCGCGTAGCTCAGTGGTGCCTTGCGTGATGACTCGACCAGACCGGCCAGGGTGCGGCTCGATCGTTCGGCCGGTGTGCAGACCAGCCAGGTGTCGCGGTTCACAGCGCCGACCGGCACGAAGTCAATAAGCGGATCGAGCGGGCGTCGGCTGCTGTTCAGGTGCGAATAGGCGACGTGGTCCAGACCGCCGAGCAGCAATGCGCCGGCTTCGGGCGCCGCGGCCAGCACCTCGTCGGCCGCGATCGCGCCGGCGGCTCCAGGGCGATTGAGCACCATGCCCGCAACGCCGGCGCGTTTGGCGATCGGATCGATCAGCCAGCGCGCGAGCAGGTCGGGTTGGCTGCCGGGCGGCGCCGGCACAACGATCTGCACCGACCGAAGCTCGTGCGCAGCGCTTGGCAGACTGGAGATGGCTGCGATCCCACCCGCCAGGTGCGTGAAGAACGCTCTGCGATCTAAAGTGTTCATGAGGGCTGCGCCAGTTGATTGTTGTGATGGTCCGGATGTTGGCGAAAGCGCGATCAGACGGCAACATGGCAACTCGCTAATGCGGCATCAGCTTTTTGCTAATGCACAGTCCGCACGAGCGGCAAGGCATCAACAGATGGCGATTCACAAACTGCGTGCTCTCGAATACGTCGTTGCCGTGATCGAGTACGGCGGCTTTGCGGGGGCCGCGCGCCGGCTCGGGGTCAGCGCGCCTTCGGTCCACCGAATGGTCACCGCGCTCGAACGCGAACTGGGCATCACGCTGCTGGATCGGGACGTCAGCCCGATGCGGGCCACCGCAGACAGCAAGCACTATGTCGAGCGCGCACGAACGCTGGTGCGTGAAATGCAGGGTCTGGACGCAAGCTTGCGCGACCGGACTTCCGCACCGACCGGCACGATCGTGGTTGCCGCACAGAGCGTCGTGACGGAGTTTTTCCTGGCCGAGTTGCTGCCGCGCTTTCATGAGCGGTTCCCGGGGATCGCACTGGATCTGCGCGAGGCCGGAAGCTGCCGCGATTTGGCGCAGCTCGATGCCGACGCACTGCTGCAGTTCGGCTGGCCGCCGCCACAGGAGGCGCTGCTGCGCACGCTCGCGCACACCCGCTGGTTGATGGTCGCGGCGCCCTCGTTCTGGACCAGACACGGCATTCCCGCGCATCCGCGTGATCTCGCGAATCTGCCCTGCGTGCTGTTCCGCACGCCGTATGGCGAAGTCCTTCGACAATGGACGTTCGTGCGCGGCCGCGAGCGGGTCGATGTAGACGTCGACGGTCTGGATGATCGGCGACGACCGTCGGGCATTGGACGCTCCGGTGCTTGCGGGCCAGATGGCGACTCGCGTGAACGATCTGACTGCCGTGCAAGGGTTGCGCGATGGTCTGCTGCAGGCGGTACTGCTCGACTGGGTCTGCGAGCACTCCCCTCCGCTCAGCCTGCTGCTTCAAAATCGGCGGCGCGTCAGCCGAGGATGCGCGCCTTTGTCGAATTCATCGCCGATCGGGCGACTGCATTGACGCTCCATCGACTGCCGGCCGGACTTCCTCCGGTCACGGTTGCGAAGCGGCCGCAGTGGTTCAAGCGTCGCGCGGGATGAATTTGAGTACGGCCAAGATCAGTCACAAGACCCGCATCGTCTTCGTCGACGGATCGATCTCCACCGTGGCTCCATACGGCACCTGCACGGTGATGTCCTCATCGAACCCAGCCATCATCGTCAGATCTCCGAACGCAGCGCCTTGCACGATGATTGGGTTCACGCTGTTGAAGACGATCGCCAGCGGCACGACGGCTACGCGACGCCATCTCGCGCAGCATCCAGGCACCGGCCACGCCGCCCTTGGCGGTGTCGAGCACGAGTATCTTGCCGACGTCCGATTGGCCAAACAACTTGTGCGCAGGCCGTGAGAACGTGCCGTTCATGCGGTCCAGGTCATACCGCGCTGAGAACCCGTCATGCGCGACCAGTGCCGGGCCGCGCACCGCCGTGCCGATCGCGTGCCGGGCGATGAACGTCTGGACTTCGCTCATGCGAGCCTCCCACGCTCCGCGGCATCAATGCACTGCTCCATCGACGCGAGCATCGGCACGTACCCGTAGCCGCCGAAGATGTTGACGAGCTTCGCGCTGTTGGTCGCCAGCCGCTTCCAGCCGTTGGCTTCCGCGATCTCGCCGTGCATAGGACTGGTAGAAGCACATGCCCGAGAGCACCTGCCCGCCGGCGGCTTCGATGCGGTCGGTGTAGCCCATGCGGTCCGCGTCGGGCTTGACCTGCGGGCTGGTGACCGCCAGCATCGGCCGCGCAAATCGCCGGCCGTCGCTGAGTTCGGCGATGCGGCGCAGTTCGTACAGGCTCAACTGCGGCGCCGAGAGCGCCACCACGTCGACCTCGTTCGTCACCGCGTAGGCCTGTTGCGATGCCAGCACGTCGGCATGCCCGATGCGGTGCGCCACAGGCAGCCGGCCGATCACGCCCCCCAATGCACCCCACTCGTTCAGCGTGCCAGGCGTCCAGTCGACCCGGATGCGGACCGTGGCCTGGCGCTGTGCATCCGGATGGAATCCATCATGCGGGATACGCTCCGCAATGCCCGCCGACAGCGCCGAGGGGCCGCCTTCGAAGTTCGAGCGCGCGCCGCAGACGGCATTCGAATAAATCACGACGCCGGTGTCGCCGAACGCCAGATGCTCGCCCCGCGTGGGTGCCAGGATCGTCTGGTAGTTGATGCACGCATCGGTCATCGCGACGCCCAGCCACACGAACGCATCGATTGCGCGGCGTTCCAGTGTCTGCATCCATGGCGCCTGCTTGAGCAGGCCGGCCTGCGGGAAATCGGTGCCGCGCGGGTCGGTGATGGTCGGGATGCGCACGCGGCTGCTGCCATCGGCTTCCGCACTCAGGTCCTCGAGCCACTTCGACGCCGGCCTCGCCCAGGCTTTCGGTGTCGGCCATGATGTGCGCCTGCGTGACCGGCACGAAGTCTTCCACGCCGAAAAAATCGCCGACTTTGATCGGATGCTGGATCGCGAACTGCGGCGCGCGGCCGAGTGCGCCGGCAAGCATGGCTCGCTCTTCGTCGTTCGGTCTCGTCGTGTTCGCTTCTCGTCGTGTTGAATCAATCCAGCGTCACGCCCGAATCGCGCACCGCACGGCCCCAGTTCTCGAGTTCGCCCGCTGGAGGTCGGCGAACGCTCCGATGCTGCCCGATGCGGCTGCACGCCGACTTCGAGGAGCTTGTCGCGAAACGCTTGCCTTCGACCACCTTTCGGATCTCCGCCGCCAGTCGGCTGCGATCGCGGGTGGCACGCCGGCCGGCGCGAACATCGCCCACCAGGCGGTCGCTTCAAATCCTTTCAGCCCTGCTTCGTTCGAAGTCGGCACATCCGGCAGCACGGGTGAGCGCATGTCGCTGCTGACCGCCAATGCTCGCAACTTGCCGCTCTTGACGTGTTGCAGCACCGACTGGACCGGATCGAACATCAGCGGAATCTGGTTGCCGAGCAGAGTCGGTCACGGCCGGCGCGCTGCCCTTGTAGGGCACATGCTTGAGCGTCACATCGGCGGCTTTGGCGAACATTTCGCCGATCAGGTGGCCGGGCGTGCCGTTGCCAGCCGAGCCGAAACAGACGCCTCCCGGCTCACGTTTGGCCGCAGCGATCAAGCGATCGATCGAGGTATGTGGGGTTGACGGGTGCACCACCACCGCGACCGGCGCCGAGGCGACGATGCCAAGCGGCGTGAAATCCCTTACCGGATCGTAGGGAAGCTTCTTGAAGAGGCCGGTGTTGATCGTGTGCGTACCGACCTTGCCGATGAACAGCGTGTAGCCATCGGGCGCGGCTTTGGCCACCGCATCGGCACCGATCGACCCACCCGCACCGCCGCGGTTGTCGACGATCATAGATTGCCCCAAGCGCATCGCCGAGCAACTGCGCGAGCGGCCGCGCGACGATGGCGGTCGACCCGCTGGCGGGGAACGGCACGACCAGACGAAGCGGGCGGTCGGGAAACGACGGTTGCGCAGCGGGCAACCCCGGCAGCGCCAGCATGCTTGTGAGCACGTTGGCGAATCGCCGCCGGCAGCGTGTGCGGGCAAGCGGTCGGTGGCTCACCAAAAGACCGGAAGGTTCGGATTGCATGGGAGTCGCTCCAGACAGGCCGACGTTCAAGTTTGGGTAAAGCCGGTCCTGTGCCTTGTCCTTGGGCCCTGTTACACCGCGTAGGGCATCGCGTTGTCACGAGTGATCGCGGCAATGTACGAAAGCAAGAATTCAACCATCGTCTGCCGAAGTCGGCGCTGCAAAGCCAGATGTCAGCCCGGCCTCGGAATGAAGGATAGGCCACGATTCCACGTGTATTTGACAAGCAGCACTGTGCTCGTCCGGGATGCGACATGTAGGCACCGACCGGCGGCCACTCGCATGGTTGTCCGGCAATCGCGGCAGCGGCGTTCGTTCACAATGTGTATGCGACGACAACCCAAGGACGGAAAACACCCATGGCAAACCCACAGGAAAAAGGCAGCACGCCGGACAGTGATCACATCGACGTCGGCGATGAAAGTCGGGTCGAATACTGGGCGAAGAAGCTAGATGCGACGCCAGACCAGATCAAGGCGGCAGTCGAACGCGCCGGCAATCTCGCCGCAGACGTCGAGATGGATCTGAAAGGCACGCATTCGACCACCAATGCGGATCAGGAAGAACGCGCCGAGTCCGGTTCGAAGCCGAATTGAGCCCTGCGCCGCAGCAGACGATGCAGCGCGTGAAGAAAAGCCCTGGTCGCGTCGATGCGCCAGGGCTTTTTTCCGATTCATCGAGCAAGTGGGCGAGCCCGTCGGTCGATGGCTCGCGAGCGATCTACATGTTGTCGATCATCACCTGACCGAAGCCCGAGCAGCTCACCTGCTCGGCGCCTTCCATCAGCCTTGCGAAGTCGTACGTAACCTTCTTGCTCGCGATCGATTTTTCCATCGAGCTGATGATGAGATCGGCGGCTTCGGTCCAGCCCATGTGGCGCAGCATCATCTCGGCCGAGAGGATTTCGGAACCCGGGTTCACGTAGTCCTTGCCCGCGTACTTCGGCGCGGTGCCATGCGTGGCCTCGAAGCATGCGATCGAGTCGGACATGTTCGCACCCGGTGCGATGCCGATGCCGCCGACCTGCGCGGCCAGCGCATCCGAGATGTAGTCGCCGTTCAGGTTCAGCGTGGCCACCACCGAATACTCGGCGGGGCGCAGCAGGATCTGCTGCAGGAACGCGTCGGCGATCACGTCTTTCACGACGATCTCGTTGCCGGTCTTCGGGTTCTTGAAGCTGCACCACGGGCCGCCATCGATCTCCTGCGCGCCGAATTCCTTGTGCGCCAGCGCATAGGCCCAATCACGGAATCCTCCTTCGGTGTACTTCATGATGTTGCCCTTATGCACGATCGTCACGCTGGGCTTGTCGTTGTCGATTGCGTATTGATAGGCCTTTCGCACGAGCCGCTCGGTGCCTTCGCGCGAGACCGGCTTGATGCCGATGCCGGAGGTCTCCGGGAAGCGGATTTTCTTGACGCCCATCTCTTCCATCAGGAACTTGATGAGCTTCTTGGCCTTGTCGCTTTCGGCCTCGTATTCGATGCCCGCATAGATGTCTTCCGAGTTCTCGCGGAAGATCACCATGTTGGTTTTCTCCGGTGCCTTGACCGGCGACGGAACGCCTTTGAAATACTGGACTGGCCGCAGGCAGACATAGAGGTCGAGTTCCTGGCGCAGCGCGACGTTCAGTGATCGAATGCCGCCGCCGACCGGTGTGGTCAGCGGGCCTTTGATCGACACCACGTACTCGCGCACGATCTTCAATGTCTCTTCTGGCAGCCAGACATCGGGGCCGTAGACCTTGGTCGACTTCTCACCGGCAAATACCTCCATCCAGTGGATCTGCTTCTTGCCGCCATAGGCTTTTTCGACCGCAGCGTCGACGACCTTCAGCATCACCGGCGTGATGTCCTGGCCGGTGCCGTCGCCTTCGATATACGGAATGATCGGGTGGTCGGGAACGTTCAGCGAGAAATCGGCGTTGACGGTGATCTTCTCGCCCGCATCCGGGACTTTGACGTGCTGATACATGGACAGGTTTCTTTCAACTAAAAAATGCCGGGTCGGAAAGACCCACGAGGCGCCAGCCTATTCCGGTCGGACGAGATCTACGCGCACGGTCACAGGCTCGCATCGCCCAGGGAAAACTTGCGTAGGATTCTACCGACATCGGTTGCGCGCTGAACCTGTCAACTCGGTTCGGAAGACCAGCGTTAGAGTGCTGTCGTCAATTCCATAACACCGGATTTTCCGATGCGGTGGATCACCAATACCAGACGACTCAACCGAAGGACAAAAGATGAAGTTTCAGATCGCCACCCTTATCGCCGTCGGCCTCGTGGCAGGTAGCGCGTTTGCACAGAACACCACATCGAAAGCGCCGCTGCAAGGGACTGCCGAGATGCCGGCAAAAGCCGGGCAGCCGACCGAGCCTGCGGGCGGTGCGCAGGGCAACGCGTCCACGTCGCTCAACAGGCCACAGACCGGCCCGGCCACCACCTCGCCGAAAGGCAGCATCGACAAGGGTGTCGTAAGCACGCCTCCCATGGTGCAGGGCTCGACCGCCACGGCTCCCGAGAATGTGATGAAGCACGACAACAAGGTGCAGCACACGACCGCGAAGCCCGATGGCATGGGCCACAGCACCACCAAAGGCGCGATGACCGGCGACGTTCAGAAGCCGAGCTCGCCGATCGTGCTGACGACGCCGGCACCGGGTCCGGTCAACACAACGCCGAATCCGACGCCGACCGGCGCCACGCCGACGGCCAAGTCGAAGTAATTCGGCATGGCTCGGACTGTTTCGGCCTATCGCTGAAATACTTATCCGGCAATTGGAGCCCACACATCTCGTGGGCTTTTTTTGCGCAGATATGAAAGCGTGAATTGGTTCGGTTGCACGTTGATGGTCTGACAGCCGTGTAACCTTGTTTCCCGAAACTTCGAACTTCGTCGTGTGCATGTCAGCCTTCGCTACGCAGGCGCTTCGTGGTTTTTGGAACGCGTGTCAACGCTGTTTGCATGCATGCGTTAAAGTGAAGCCCGCTCTTGATCGACCATATCGCGGGTCGTTAGAGTTCGTTAGATCTAGCGAAAGCAACCGATCTTCAGGCCGAATCCAGCAGCCTTTGATTTCATTCAACGAAAAGGACAATTGTCATGATGAAGAAAATGATTCCCGTATTGATCGCCGGTGTGTTCAGCGTCGGCGCATTTGCGCAGGCCGTGACCACCAAGCCCGGCGAAGCGATGGGTCCGACCGGTACCAACAGCCAGTCGACCGGTGCGTCGAAAAGTGCCGGCACGCCGCTGAAGGGCGCGCAAGGCACGAACACCGGCGCCGCCGTAACCACCAAGCCCGGTGAAGCGATGGGTCCGACCACGACCACGGCAACCAATCCAGGCAAGACCACGGGTGCTGCGGTCGACAAGAGCCGCCAGACGAATGACAAGAAAGACAACTCGGCCGTCACGATCCAGCCGGGCGGCGCGATGGGCCCGACCGGCGCCACGTCGGCAGGCCCGAAGAAGTAATTGGCCGCCGTGTGGCGTGTTCGGAGGTAGATCGGGTCGCCAAACCGGGTCCGATCCGCTCTTCGATCACGCACTGCGTTGTCGATACGCATGAAAGAGCCTGCTCACGCAGGCTTTTTCTTTTTCTCAATGCGATTCCATTTCGACATTGAGTTTTGAACGTGGTCTGTCCGGGACTGCGCTGCTGTCTACCGATCGGCTACGCGGTACGTACAGACCGAACCAACCAGACCATTGCTCGATGCGCTCGACCATGTTTCGATTTCTTCCTGCTGCAAAAACGGCCATCGTCGTCGTCTCGCTTGGTACTCTCGCAGTTGCACAGCCCGGGCCTCAGCTCGATCTGCCGCGTGAGCAGTTCTCCGCGGGCGTCCACCGGATCGATGCACAAGTGGCGGCTACGCCCGCCCAGCGGCAGTCGGCCTGATGATGCGTGCCGAGATGCCGCAGCACGAAGGCATGCTGTTCGTGTTCGATGAGCCGAGCGTGCAGTGTTTCTGGATGAAGAACACCTTGTTGCCGTTGACCGCGGCATTCGTCGACGACCACGGCCAGATCGTGAACTTGGTCGACATGCAGCCCCAAACCACCGAATCGCACTGCTCGACGGCGCCGGTGCGCTACGTGCTGGAGATGAACCAGGGCTGGTTTGCGCAGCGGCGCATTGCCGCCGGCGCTCGTTTGAGCGGTGCGCGTTTCGAGGCACCGCTCACCACGGAGTCTGCCAAGCCCCGTCGCTGAAACGAACAAAGCCGGCGTCGCTGCGTCGAGCGCACGCCGGCTACATGGGGCCAGGCATGGCGCCCCACGGCAGGCGACGCTGGGCCGCCTGAGATCGATCAGGCGAAATTCGCTTGTGCAAATTCCCAGTTGACCAATTTGTCGAGCCAGGTTTCGACGAACTTCGGCCGCGCATTGCGATAGTCGATGTAGTAGGCGTGCTCCCAGACGTCGACGGTCAACAAGCCTTTGTCGCTCGTGGTCAGCGCGCAGCCGGCCGCGCCCATGTTCACGATGTCGAGCGAGCCGTCCGCCTTCTTCACAAGCCAGGTCCAGCCGGAGCCGAAATTGCCGACCGCGCTTTTCACGAACGCCTCCTTGAACGCGCTGAAACTGCCCCACTTCGCATCGATCGCCTGCGCAATCGAGCCGCTCGGCGCGCCGCCGCCGTTCGGCTTCATGCAGTTCCAGAAGAACGTATGGTTCCAGATCTGGGCTGCATTGTTGTAGATGCCGCCGCTCGACTTCTTGACGATCTCTTCGAGCGTCATGTTCTCGAACTCAGTGCCCTTTTGCAGGTTGTTCAAGTTCGTCACATACGCCGCATGGTGCTTGCCGTGGTGGTATTCGAGCGTTTCCTTCGAATAGTCAGGCGCCAGTGCATCGATCGGATACGGCAGGTCGGGCAGTTTGTGTTCCATGATGAGGAATGTCTTTCGGTTGATAGGGGTGAATGATGGACACCCGCGTCTCGTTCGGGCGCGTGTGTCGCGGATCGCGGCGCCGGCTGAAGAACGCAGGTGGGTTCAGCGGGCTCGAGCGCGATGCACTTTCATTCTAAGGAACTAATCGTTTTCACACGCGGCGTCCACGATCAGCTGCGCCGCGCCGTCGGCAAGCGTGGCCGTGACGTGCTGTCCCGGCTTCAGTCGGCGCACGCTCGTCACTGGTTTGCCGTCTGCCGTGTCCGACAGCCATGCATAGCCGCGGCGCAGCACCGATTGCGGCCCCAACAGCAGCAGTGTGCGCTCGGCACGTTCCAGCCGTGCGCGTGGCTCCGCAAGGCCCGTTTGCCGGAGCGTGGCCAGCCGCTGGCGCGCCATGTCGACACGGCGCTGCGTCCGTTCGATCGCGCCCGAAGTGGCCGCCGCAAGCCGCTGCTGCTGACGCGCGAGCAGCAACGCCTGGGCATGTCCGATTGCAGACGGCCGACCGAGCCGTTGCGCCGCGCGGTCGAGCCGTTGGGCGCGCCGATCGAGTTCGTGCGCGAAGGCCTGCCGCAAACGACGCTCGTCGTGGTCGAGTTCGGCAAGCCATTGTTCGCGCGGCAGGATGGCAAGCTCGGCCGCCGCAGTGGGCGTCGGGGCACGCAAGTCGGCGCAAAAATCCGCGATCGTGAAGTCGGTTTCATGACCCACGCCCGCGACCACCGGCCGGCTGCTGGCCACGATCGCCCGTGCCAACTGCTCGTCATTGAATGCCCAGAGATCCTCGATCGAGCCGCCGCCGCGCACCAGCAGCACCAGATCGACCACTGCGCCGTCCGGCAGCAAGCCGGGCTGCTGGATGCGGGCCAGCGCGGCGCACAGCTCGGTCGCCGCCCCCGCGCCCTGCACGCGCGCGGACGCCACCAGCACGGCCACCTGTGGTGCGCGCCGGCGCAGTGCGCTCAACACATCGTGCAGCGCGGCGGCACCGAGCGACGTCACGACCCCAATGGCGCGCGGCAGCCGGGGCAGCGGACGTTTTCTGGCGGAATCGAACAGACCCTCGGCCTCGAGCCGCGCCTTCAGTCGCAAAAATTGCTCGAACAGCGCGCCGGCGCCGGCCTGTTGCAGGCTCTCGACGACCAGTTGCAGCTCGCCGCGCGCCTCGTAGACGGTCAGCCTGCCCCGGAGTTCGACCACCGCGCCATCCTGCGGCGAGAAGTCGAGCAAGCCTGCCGCGCGCCGAAACATCGCGCAGCGCAGCTGACCGGCGCTGTCCTTGATCGAGAAATAGCAGTGGCCGCTGGCTGCCCGGGTGAAGCCCGACAACTCGCCGCGTACCGCCACGGGATTGAAGCGCGCGTCGAGCGCCCCAGCAACGACGCGGCAAAGCGCCCCGACTTCCCAGATTGGCGGCGCCGCAGCACGCTTTGCGGTGTCAAACATCCGGTTTGGCGCGGCTCTGCGGCGGTTTCGGCATGTGACTCTTCCACAGCGCCGGGACAACTGCTCCGGTGAATGAAGCGCCCCCGCCATGCCACCATCTGTCCGTGCAAGTCATTGATTTATAAAGATTTTTTGCTGATCGAAAATTCAGCAGATCGTAGAAATCACGCTTCGGCGCGGGGTTTGATGCATACACACCCAAGTTGCCAACAAAGTTATCCACAGAATTTGTGGACTTTGTGCAAGGGTTTGAACGACGTTGCCAAAGCTTCAATGAAGGGCGCTGCAAGCATGCTGCAGGCATCGAAAACGGGCTGCTCCGGGTCCCCTTCGCGGATCCGATTCTGTTGAAGCGGCGCTACGAGCAAGGAGGGCTGCGCGATAATCCGCGCCAGACGCCGCGCCGCTTGCGCGGCAAATCCCCTCGGAAACCCCCATTTGATTTCGATCATACAAGCTGCCGGCTGGCCGATCTGGCCGCTGGTGATCTGCTCGATCGCTGCGTTGGCGCTGGTGATCGAACGCTTCATCAGCCTGCAGCGCCGCAAGATCGTGCCGCTGCGACTGCTCGACGATGCGATGACCGTGTCGCTGCGCACGGTGCCATCACCGGAAGTGATCGCGAAACTGGAGGCGAACTCCTCGCTCGGGCGGATTCTGGCCAGCGGACTGCGCGTGCTGAAGGCCGACCCACGCTGCAGCGACGCCGAGCTGCACGCCCATCTCGAAGCCGCTGGCCGCGAAGTCGCCCACCGGCTTGAGCGTTACCTGAGCGCGCTGGCGACCATCGCGTCGGCCGCCCCCCTGCTTGGCCTGCTGGGCACTGTGATCGGCATGATCGAGATTTTCGGCTCGCAGAACCCGGCGGGCGCGGGCGGCGCGGGGGTCGGCAACCCGGCGCAGCTCGCGCATGGCATCTCGGTAGCGCTCTACAACACCGCGTTCGGGCTGATGGTCGCGATCCCCACGCTGATCTTCTGGCGCTTTTTTCGGGCGCGGGTGGATGCCTATTTGCTGACGCTGGAGCTTGCATCCGAGCGTTTCGCGCGCCATCTGAGTCGGCTCGCGCGCAGCGGGCCGGCGGACCCCACGCCCTATGCACCAGCCGCCCCCGTGGGTCTGGCGCCTCAATCAGGGGTGACGCCCCGACAGGCCTCGGCCACGCACACGTTCCGCGACGGCGGCGCGGCATGAACTTTCGCTCGCGCTCACGCGACGAACCGGAGATCAACCTGATCCCGTTCATCGACGTGTTGCTCGTCGTGCTGATCTTTCTGATGCTGACCACCACCTACAGCAAGTTCACCGAGCTGCAGCTGCAGCTGCCGGTGGCCAATACGGATGCGATGGCCGATCGGCCGAAGGAGATCGTCGTCGCAGTCGGCAGCGACGGCCGCTACGCCGTCGGTGCCCAGCCACTGGCCGACGCGAGCGTCGACACGCTGGTCGCGGCGCTGGTCGCGGCAGCCCACGGCAGCACCGAGCCGACGGTGATCGTGAGCGCGGATGCCAGCGCCGTGCATCAGGCCGTCATCAAGGTGCTGGAAGCGGCGCGGCGCAGTGGCCTGAACCGGCTGTCTTTCGCCGCTCAGGCGCCGGCTGGCGCCTCCAGCAACTGATCGACGCGCTCGGCGCAGTGCATGGCGGGCGCTGCGACGTTCGAAGCGACGCTGCAGGCGGCTTGGCGGCGGCGCGGCGCGCTGGCTTGCGCGCTGTGGCCGCTCTCGGTGCTCTACCGGCTCGTCATTGCGGCCCGGCGCTGGCTTTACGCGGTTGGCTGGTTCCGTTCCGAATCGGTCGCCGTGCCGGTGCTCGTGGTGGGCAACCTGGTCGCGGGCGGTGCCGGCAAAACGCCTGTGGTGCTGGCGCTGGTGCGCCATGCGCAGGCCCGTGGCATTTGCGTCGGTGTCGTCTCTCGCGGACACGGTCGTCGGCTGACGCGCCGTCTGCCCGATCTGCGGGAAGTGGAGGACGAAAGCGATGCTTGTCTGGTAGGTGACGAGCCACTGTTGATCCGGTCGCTGACCGGCGCGCCGGTGGTCGTCGCGCGCGACCGGGCGGCCGCTGCCCATGCGCTGCTGGCCAGGCACCCGAACATCAGGCTCATCGTGAGCGATGACGGCTTGCAGCATCACGCGCTGCGCCGGGATGCAGAACTCTGCGTGCTCGGCACCGACGGCATCGGCAACGGCTGGCTGCTGCCGGCCGGACCGCTGCGCGAAACGGGTCGCGGCGTGACCTGGGTGCTCGACGCGGGCCTGTGCGCCGACGCGTCGGCGCCGCGTGTGGCGGGACTGAATGCCTTGCTGGGCCACTACGGGTGCCGCCGGCGTCTTGCGCCGCAGGCCCGCGACGCGACCGGACAGCGCGTCGCGCTCAGCTCACTGGTCGGCCAGCCGGTCTGGGCCGTCGCGGGCATCGCGCATCCGCAGCGCTTCTTCTCGATGCTGCGCGCGGCGGGCCTGACGCTGGCCGGCACAGACGCGTTGCCCGACCATGCGGCATTCGACGATGACGCGTCCGGCGCCGCTGTCGGCATGCCGTTGCTCTGCACCGAAAAAGACGCCGTCAAACTCTGGCGGCGGCGCCCGGACGCGCTCGCGATTCCGCTCGAACTCGACATCGATGCGGCGTTTTTCGACTCGTTCGACGCCTGGCTCGCAGCGACAGTCGTCAAATGAGGCTCGGGCAGGCATGCCGAGCCGGCGTCGCTATCATCCGCTGCATGGACACCCGCTTGCTCGAACTGCTGGTTTGCCCGATTACCAAGGGCCCACTCAAATACGACCGTGAGCGGCAGGAACTGCGCTCGCGCAGCGCCCGACTGGCCTATCCGGTGCGCGACGGCATCCCGATCCTGCTCGAAGAGCAGGCACGCACGCTGTCGGACGAAGAACTCGGCGTCTGAAGGTGCCTTGGCGCCGCGAGCCCGCTGCAACGGGCCGGCCCGGTCGCAGGCCACTGCTTCCCGAATGACCTTCACCGTATTGATCCCTGCCCGCTTGCAGGCAAGCCGACTGCCCGACAAACCGCTGGCCGACATCGGCGGGCTGCCGATGGTGGTGCGCGTGGCGCAAGCCGCAGCGCGCTCTTCGGCCGCGCGGATCGTCGTGGCAGCCGACGACGCGCGCATTCTGATGGCCTGCGCTGCCCACGGTGTGGAGGCGCTTTTGACCGACGCGGCTCACCCGTCCGGCAGCGATCGGCTTGCCGAAGCGGCCGCGCTGCTCGGCCTGCCTGACGAAGCGATCGTGGTGAACGTGCAAGGCGACGAGCCGCTGATCGAGCCCGCGCTGATCGACGCCGTGGCCGCGCTGCTGGTCGAGCGGCCCGACGCGGCGATCGGCACCGCCGCGCATGCGATCGATTCGATGGCCGATTTTTTGAGCCCGCACGTCGTGAAGGTGGTGCTCGATCGACGCGGACTCGCACTCAACTTCAGCCGCGCACCGATCCCGCACTGGCGCGATGCGCAGAGCGAGGATGCGGCCCAGGCCGCCGATCTGTCACGCCGGCCCGAACCCGCGCCACTGCGCCATATCGGGCTCTACAGTTACCGCGCAGCCTTTTTGCGCTGCTTTCCGGCGTTGCCGCCGGCACCGCTTGAAGGGTGCGAAGCGCTCGAACAATTGCGCGCGCTCTGGCACGGTTTTCCGATCGCCGTGCATGTCACGACACATGCGCCGGGCGCCGGGGTCGACACGCCGCAGGACTTGGCGCGCGTGCGGGCGCTGTTCGGCTGACACCGCGCCGTCGGTGGCCGATGCGCCGCCGGCGGCGCCGTGTTGACCGCGTGCTATTCTTTGTGCGCGCCGGAAGGCCAGCGCTTCGCCGCCGTCGCACGCGCCGTTCGGCCGCATCGGAAAACGCCTGGCGGGCGTGCCCCTACTCGTGTGCAGCACGAGGCAGATGGCCGGCAGCCCACACAGAAGAACATCGCAGGAGACACGCCACCATGAGACTGATATTGCTGGGCGCGCCCGGCGCGGGCAAAGGCACGCAGGCCAATTTCATCTGCCGCAAATACGGCATCCCCCAGATCTCGACCGGTGACATGTTGCGCGCGGCGGTGAAAGCCGGCACGCCCCTCGGCATGCAGGCGAAAGCCGTGATGGAGTCCGGCGCGCTGGTCAGCGACGAAATCATCATCGGGCTCGTGCGGGAACGCCTGACCCTGCCCGACTGCGCCAACGGATTTCTGTTCGACGGTTTTCCGCGCACCATTCCGCAGGCCGAAGCGATGCGCGAAGCCGGCGTGAAGCTCGACCGGGTGCTTGAGATCGATGTGCCGTTCGACGCAATCGTCGAGCGCATGAGCGGGCGCCGCTCGCACCCGGCGTCCGGTCGGACCTACCACGTCCGCTTCAATCCGCCGCAGCGCGAAGGCTTCGACGACCTCACGGGCGAGCCGTTGATCCAGCGCACAGACGACCAGGAGGACACCGTGCGCAAGCGGCTCGAGGTCTACAGCGCGCAGACCCGTCCGCTGGTCGCTTACTACTCGTCGTGGGCCGAGAGTGGGGAGCCGGATGCGCCGCAGTACCGCAGCATCGACGGCACCGGCAGTGTCGAGGCGATCACCGAACGGGTGCTGGCGGCGTTGCAGAGCTGATTCGAGCCTTGTCAAGCAACCGATCTGCGCGCGGGATCAATCCAGCAGATCGAGCATCAGCGCAATCCGCGCCTTGACGGCGGACAGGCCGAGTGATGGCTCGAACCCGTCGGCGGCCGGGGGCCGCACATCGCCCCAGACGCAGCGGCTCGCGCGCACCACGCGAACGCCGGCCGCCTGTGCCTCGACCAGTGCGGCTTCGAGCGCCCGGCTCAAGGTGCCGTTGCCCGTGCCCGCCGCCACCAAGCCCTGCACGCCGGACTGCACCAATGCCCGCACGCCCGCACCGGTCGCACCGGCGTGGTTCAGCACGATTTCCACGCGCGGCAGCCGCTCGGCTGATGCTATTTTTTCAATAGCAAACAACGATTTCTCCACCAGCGCAGGCGGGCAGTTTCGTCGCCATACGATCTGTCCTCCGCTGAATTGAGCGAGCGGCCCGGCTTCGCCCGACGCGAATGCGTTCAGCCGGCTCGTATGCACTTTCTGCACCTCGTCGGCAGTGTGTACGTCACCTGCGCACACCGCGAGCACACCGGTGGCGCGGGGGTCTGTTGACAGCCGGATCGCGTCGAGCAGGTTGCGTGGCCCATCCGGTGCGTGCGCACTGGCCGGCCGCATCGCACAAGTCAGCACCACGGGCTTGGTGGCCATCAGCACCCGGCTCAGAAAGAATGCGGTTTCTTCCAGTGTGTCGGTGCCGTGCGGGATAACGAGCCCGATGATCTGAGGCTGGGCCAACCAATGGCGGCAACGCGCCGCGAGGCGCAGCCAGAACGCACCATCGGCGTCCTTGCTGTCGATCTGCGCCACCTGCTCAAGCGCGAGCGGCGTGGCCGGTGGCTCGGGCAAGGCTGCAATCAACGCATCGATGGCCACACTGCCCGCCTCGTATTCCACCTCCTCGGAAGCCGACGCGGCCGTGCCGGCAATGGTGCCGCCGGTGGCGAGTACCGCAATGGTGTTGTTGAGATGTTGCATGGGTAAGAAAAGCGCGCGCTTGCACCGCGCGTGGTTTACATCGAAGAAGAACTGGTTAAAATCACAGCTACTGGATATTGAAACAGTCTTTCGATCGAATCCACCACCCGAATCCGTGTGAAGAGGGCCACTTTCAGTCGAACCATCAGCCAAGGAACCGTCATGAGCCGCACGCCGGACCATCCATCGGACGCCATTGTCGGCGCCGATCCAGCCAACCCGATGCCTGCACGCACCGGCAACCGAAGCGATTCAGCAGGAGGCGGTCGCATTGCCACCCTGCCGGTGCGGCTGACCGCGCGGCAGCAACAGATTCTCGAACTGGTGCAGCAGGCCATTGCGCGCACCGGTGCACCGCCAACGCGCGCCGAAATCGCAGCGGAACTTGGCTTCAAGTCCGCCAACGCGGCAGAAGAGCACTTGCAAGCGCTCGCCCGCAAAGGCGTGATTGAGTTGATCAGTGGCACGTCGCGCGGCATCCGGCTGCAGAGCGACACACTGCGCCAGCTGCATGCGTCGCGCATGCGGGAACAGGCCGATGCAGCTTCCAACGCCGAGCAGTACGCGCTGCCGCTGATCGGCCGGGTTGCAGCCGGCGCGCCAATCCTCGCGCAGCAGCACGTCGACCGGATTTGGCAGGTCGATGCAAGCCTCTTTGCGCAGCGGCCCGACTTTCTACTGCGCGTGCGCGGCATGTCGATGCAGCAGGCCGGTATTCTGGACGGCGACCTGCTCGCGGTGCAATCAACCAAAGACGCGTTGAACGGGCAGATCATCGTCGCCCGGCTGGGTGAGGAAGTCACCGTGAAGCGCTTCAAGCGCACCGCGGACGCGATCGAGCTGCACCCGGAAAACCCGGAGTTCCAGCCCATCGTGGTGCGGCCCGGTGAAGCATTCGAAATCGAAGGTCGTGCGGTGGGCTTGATCCGCAACACGCTGCCGGTCTAAGCCAACGGTTTCGCCCGCAACGGTTGCGTGGGCCTCAGGGTTTCTCGCACCCACCGATCTTTCATCTTTTTTCCCAGCAAGCAGATTTATTCAAGGCGTTTCAACGGGCCGGTGGCAAAAGGTGGCGGGCGTATGACCTTGTTCGAGGCATCACCCTTTTGCAAACGGCCGTTTTGCAGACCTTCGACAGGGCAGCGCGCTGTGCCTTCGAGTCGATCCCTTACCTCTCCACGGGCTCCGCGCGTGCGAAAAGCAAGGGCTCGATTGCATGGGAAGCAAAACGCATTCGACCAATCCTGCCGTGTGTTCAGCCGCAACTCTTCACTCACGCGAAAGAAGGTGTCACATGGGATTCATTTCAACAATTCAGCACGATGGTCGGATGTTTATCGCCGGCCAGCTTCGTCGCGCGCCGTCGAGGTCCACCGCGCTGCCGGCATCGCGTGCTTCGTTACCGCCCGAGGAAAGGGGCTGGCAGGACGCGGTCTGGCCGCAGGTCCAGGCCGTCGCCACGACGTTGTGGAATTCGGCCCGGCGCAATGTGCTGGGCGCCATGGAGCGTGTGGGTCCGCAAGCAGATCATGGCGCGTTCGAGCCGAGCAACAGCCCGGCGCGTGCGCGGCCGCTGCGGGTGCTGCATGTGGTCGATCCCACAACGCGCGGCGCAGGTCGGATGGTGATTTCCGGCCGCATGGCCGATGTCTGCGCGGAACTCGAGCGGCTGGCCGCTTGCGAGGCGCGCCACGCACGTTGCTGAGCTCGGCCGATACAGCCCGAATTCCGCCGCAGCGGGCGTTGTAGCAGTTGATCTTCGCGGGCGACAATCGGCACTCCCGCCCATGCTTGATCGCCCACTGCTCGACCATGCCGACATCGCGGCCCGCATTCCTCATGCCGGCAGCATGTGCCTGCTGGGCGCTGTCACATTCTGGGACGCTCATCGCATCGTCTGCCTTGCCATCAGCCATCGGGCGGCCGACCACCCGCTGCGCGCGGCGGATGGCAGCCTCGGCGTCGCAGCCGGTATCGAATACGCGGCGCAGGCGATGGCGGTACATGGCAGTTTGCTGACCGAGCAAGCGGCACGGCGTGATGGCTCGGTGGCGCCCAAGCCATCACCTGGCATGCTCGCGAGCGTGCGCGCGGTGGAGATGCACACACGTCGGCTCGACGACCTGGAGCAGGCGCTTCAGGTGGAAGCCACCCGCGTGGCCAGCGATGCGCAAGCGCTGGTGTATTCGTTCGAGCTTTTCGTATTGAGCGCACCCGCGGATCCAGCCCGCGTAGACCCTCTCCCTCAGTCAGGTGACACAGCCGTCCGGACCTCGCCGATCCACGTGCCGCCGAATCAGGTTCTCAGGCCAGTCGATGATGACGCCCCGCTGAACGATGGCCGCTCAGTGCCCGATCGTTTGCTGCTGCTGAGCGGGCGGGCGTCGGTGATGCTGCTGCCCCGCCCGCACTGACCGGGTCGGGGGCGCTGCCGATGTTTGCGGCGGTTTTCAAAATCGCTGCGCCGTCCCCCACTACACTCGTTCGATGACGACGAGCAACACAGCTGGAAAACGCGCGTTGGTCACCGGCGGCAGCGGTGCAATCGGCAGCGCAATCTGCCGCCGGCTGGCTGAGCAGGGCCTGCACGTCCACGTGCACGCGAACAGCCAGCTTGACGCCGCCACCATGCTGGCCGAAGCCATTCGCGCCAGTGGCGGCAGCGCGTCGGCGATCGCGTTCGATGTGACCGATGCGTCCGCCAGCCGCGATGCGCTGGAGCGGTTGCTTGCCGAGGGCCCGATCCAGGTGCTTGTGAACAACGCGGGAATACACGATGACGCAGTGTTTCCCGGCATGCAGGCGCATCAGTGGCACCGTGTGATCGATGTGTCGCTGCACGGGTTTTTCAATGTGACGCAGCCGCTCACGATGCCGATGCTGCGCACGCGCTGGGGTCGCATCGTGAACGTGTCTTCGGTCGCCGCGCTGGCCGGCAACCGCGGCCAGACCAACTATGCCGCCGCCAAGGCCGCGCTGCACGGCGCTACCCGGTCGCTCGCGCAGGAACTGGCCAGCCGCGGCGTGACCGTGAACGTCGTGGCGCCCGGTATCATCGACAGCGGCATGGCGGCGGGCGCGTTCGATGCCGCCAAGCTCGCGCAACTGGTGCCAATGAACCGCGCGGGCCGCCCCGACGAGGTGGCCGATCTGGTGGGCTTCCTGGCTTCTCCGCAGGCCAGCTACATCACGGGCCAGATCGTCTCGGTCAACGGCGGCATGTATTGACCGCGATCGACCCGTCGGCCCGGGCGATCTGCTGAATACCAGGATGCCGCGCCGCCGATGTGCCGAGCAACTCGTGCTTCGGGCGCACGGTTGTCCGGCACGGAGCGATGCAGACCCCGCGATGCGCGCATGCACGCCTCGGGGGTGCCGATGCGCCAGCGCGTGCGGTGCCCGCTTTCACATCGTGCGCACCACCAACACCGGCACCGGCGAGCGGCCCAACACGCGCAGCGTGACGCTGCCGAGCAGCAATTTCTCGATGCCGTGGCGGCCGTGCGAGCCCATCACGATCAGGTCAGCGCCGACCGACTGCACGGTACTCAAAATCCCGTCGTGGATCACGTGGTCTTCGACGACCGATTGTTCGCAGACCAGACCGCGTCCGGACAGTGCGGCATGCGCGCGCTCCAGCGCGCTTTGCGCGTTCGCTTTCGCCGCGTTCAAGTATTCGGCCTGGCCAAACACATAATCGCCACCGAGCCCGGTGAATGGATAGTTGTCTACCACGCTGACGAGCGTGATCTTGGAATCGAACGCCTTGGCCAGCTCGGCCGCCTTGGCAACCGCCTGCATGGCGGTCTCCGAGCCGTCGACCGGCACCACGATGTGCTTGAACATCCTGCATCTCCCCTGTTGATCCATCCCCGCTGAAGGCCACGTCGCGTCACCGCGGAAATGCATCGGTGGCAATTTTTTCAGCATACCGGCAGGGACTGCGGCTGGCAATCGGGGCCGCGCCCGAAGTTCGTTTCAGTCGCCCTGGAATCCGCCCGCCCGCCAGGTCAGCACGAGGGTGTCGCGCCAGCCGCTCGCGGTGCCGGGCCGCAGCGGCTGGATCGGGGTGCTTTCGTGGATCACCCGCGCGTCGTCGAGCAGCAGCAAGCTCCAAGGCTGGGTCAGCGTGAAACGCTGGCCCCCCGGGCCGTCGGCGTCGAACACGCGCGTCTCCCCGCCTTTCACGCCGTGGCGCGCCGCAAGCAGCACCGCCACCAGATCGACGCCGTCCCGATGCGCGCCCTCGGGCGTGGGACGGCCGATGCCGTCCGACGTGTCGATGCGGAACTGATGCGCCTCGATGAACCAGGCGCGCTCGCCCCGCAACGCGCTGCACACCGCGCCGATGCCGCGCAGCAACGCCTGCCAGCCCGCTGCCTGCACGACGTCCTGGGCCACCGGCTCGAACCAGCGCTGCATGCCGCCGTGCAGCGCGTTGTATTCGACCGGCTGCCAGTGCGCGCGCGGCGGCACTTCGGTGAGTTGCCCGGCTTGCTGCACGAAGCACGCATGACGCCGGCGTCGATAGCGCCCGCCGTCTTTCAAATATTCGTCCGGTGGCAGGTCTTCCCACGCAGGCAACAGCGCGTTGAGCTGCGACCCGTCCACACCGGTCAGCGCGCACACGGCCGCCGGCTCGAGCACCGCGAACCCATGCAGTTGCAGTTGCCGGACACAGTCGTCGGCGGCGGTGAATGGCGGAGTGAAGGTGGGCGTCATGGCGGCCGATTATCGGACGCGGCCGATGCGCCCACATGCTGTGCTTTGCACGGCAACGTCAAGGCGCGGGCCCTGCCTGCGGCGCCCGGCGGTGTCCGCGCCCGGTCAGGCCTTTGCAGCCAGCGCCCGCTTGGTCAGGTCGAACAGCTCTTCTTCGAACATCTCGCCCGGCACCATCTGCGCAAGCCTCCCCTGGCGATCGATCAGGCAGGTCAGTGGAATCACCTTGCGGTCCGTGACGCGCGCGCGCAGGCCGGAGGCCGAATCGAGCGCCGCCGGGAACGCATAGCCGTTCGTCTCCAGATATCGCCGCACCTTGGCCGCGTCGCCATCGATCGACACCGCAAGCACGTTCAAGCCCTGGTCACGATAGCGGCGATACAGCTTGTCCAGATGGGCGTTCAGGCGCTTGCAAAAAGGACACCACGTGGCCCAGAAAACGAGCATCGATACGCGCCCCGTCCAGTCGGCCGGCTCGACCGCCCCACCATCGATCAGCGCCACCACCGGCCAGTCGACCGCCTTCGGCAACTGCGGCGCGTCGTCTTTCGCCGACGTTTGCGCAGCGGCCGACATCCACGGTGCTCCCAAGGCCGCGGCAGCCGCGGCGGTCCAGGCGCGCCGATTCATGCACGGGCAAGACAACGACAGCGGTGGCCGCTTCATCGCAGACCTTTCCGCTGCATCAGCAAGCAGGTGTTGTAGGCGTTCATCCGATTGGCCGCACCGAACAGCGGCATCTGATCGAAGCGAGACCAGTCGACTTCGGCGTACGCCGCATCAAACGGCTCCAGATTGTCGGCGGCTTCACCCATCGCCCGGCGCAGGAACAACAGATGGTCGCGCGTGGTCTGCAGATCGGCCAGCCGATCGACCGATGCCGGTCCGTGGCCGGGCACGAGCACGAGCACGCGCGGCTTCAGCTGGATCAATTGTTTGAGCAACGCGATCCAGCGCTCGCTGTCGGCTTGGCCCACATAGGGGATGCGGCCGCGGAACACCAGGTCACCCGCGAACAGCACGCCGCGTGCGGGCACATGGACCGACAGGTCCTCCGGCGTATGCGCAGGCCCGACCTGACGGATCACGATGTCCCGCTCGCCGACCTGCAACGGGGTCACTTCGGCATCGAGCCAGCGGTCCGGTTCGACCAGCCGCGTGTTCCGGTCGATCCAGCGCGCAAGCTCCTGCTGGCTTGCTTCGAACCGCAGCCGCGCCTGCTCGGACAACAGGTATTCACGGCCTTCCCGGTGCGCGATGATGGTCGTACCGATGTCCTTGAAGGCCTGCAGGCCGTAGATGTGAGCGGCGTGGTAGTGGGTCACGAACAGGTAGCGGATCGGCTGCTTTGTCAGCCGCCCGATCGCTGCAATCAGGGCTCGCCCGAGCGCTGGCGCACCCAGCGCATCGATCACGACCACGCGGTCGTCGGTGATCACGAAGCCGGCGTTCGAGATGAAGTTGCGATTCGCCGCGGAACCCACCGCCGCTTCGCCCTGCACGAAGCAGACGCCGTCCGCAACCTGCTGCGGTTGCAAGCTCGAACGGTGCCGCGCTCGGGCTTACGGCGTCAGCGGCGTTTGCCACCAAGCACATCGCCGCGAGTGCGAGGCCGAACAGCCGCTGCATGCAACTGCGCAGGGAAAGAGCCGAATACGTTGAGGGCGACAGGTTCGTCATGCATCGTGTCTTCTGCTCGTTTTTTCTCTTTTGTTCATTTGCTCGATCGGCTTGCACCAATGGCTGGGTGTGCTGCGGCGCGCTATGCAATCATTGATGTACTCAAGGCAAGGTCCGACCACCTGCGGCAAAGGAATGTGTCAATGAATCGCCCTCACGAACCCGATGCGGCCGGCAAGCAGATCGGCAGCGTGCTGGTCGCGCTGCAGTTCGTGCTGATTGCTGCACTGGCCATCGAGGCCGTGCTGGCACCGATGCAGCGCTCGGTGTCGCCCTGGGCCTGGATACCCGCCGCTGCGGGTGTGCTGCTCGGTGCCTGGGCACTGTCGGCCAATGGCGTGGGCAACTTCAACATTCGGCCGCTACCGCGTCCGGGTGGCCGGCTGGTGCGGTCTGGACCTTACCGCTTCATTCGCCACCCGATGTACAGCGCGGTGTTGCTGTGCGCAATCGCGGCAGCGTCAATCGCGGATCACGCAACCGGCTGGGGCTTGTGCGCGGCGCTGGCCATTGTGCTCGGCGCCAAGGCCGCGTTGGAGGAACGCTGGATGCATGCGGTTCACCCCGACTACGCGGACTACCGGTTGCACAGCAAGCGGTTCGTGCCGTTCATCTGGTAGTCAACGGTTCGGCTCCATCCGGCCGTCAAGCCCGAACGCCGGCCCCACCCACTCAAGGCTTGAGGTAGGACGAGCCCATCTGCTGCAACTTGGCCAGCCGCACCACGCCGGACGGCGTGAAGCCCGCTTCGAAAATGAACTTGTTCTTGTCGAGATTGCGGTTTTTCAATGTGATCTCGCACACCTCGAACGTGACGCCTCGGCTGACCAATGCCGACACCGGGCCTGCATAGTTCACTACCGTTCTTGTCCTTTGCCCCCTGCATCAGGAAATCGACGCCCTGCGCATGCGTGACAACGACGATCTTCGCCTGCGGGTCCGTGGCCGGCCGCTCTGAGCCTGTGTGGCCATGATGCGCACACCGCCTGGATCCAGAAAATTTTCCGGCGCCTTCTGCAGGCGCCCGGCTCGTGGCGTGTTCGAACTCACGTTGCGCCTCGATCCAGGCTCGCTTGCTTCCCCTGCCGCGGTGGCCGACCACATGCGATAAGGAAAGACGGTATGCCGTACAGATGGTAGGTCGTACAGTGGATTCGAACCATGGGGAAAGTCCGTGCGTACCGGATACAGCGAAGGCCGACGATTGCGCTTCGCAATGCGGTAAGTTACGTCGTCGAATCCAGACTCAGACCACTAAAGAAATCTCGCCCGCATGATCCGCCTCGTCTGCAGTCTCATTCGCGTTCGGCGCACCTGCTGCCACGCCGATCGGCACCACGGCCTCAGCCCGGACCTGTCCGGACCTGTCCGAGACAAGCCGATCATGCATGTCGCGCTGTTCGCGGCGGGCACGGCGACCGACCCACTCGCGCGCTGGTTGGCACTGCGGTCACCGCAGAGACCGGACAACCCGTGGCGATCGACGACAAGGCCGCCGGCGGCATCATCGCGTCGCAGCAAACAGCCAACGCGGCGTTCTACGCACCAACCGGCACCGAAGTGTTCACCACCTCAGCTCGGGAACTCGGCGCGTTCCGGTTTCGCCAAGCCCAGCACCGGCGCCGGATCGTGAAAGTTGCGGGCGTCGGTGCCGAATAATTCATCCCATTCCAATTCCCTCACTTCCGATCACTTCATGACGCGCATCCACAAACCCGTCCGCATCGACCCCCGCCACCGGCTTCGGATCGCCGTTGCGCTCACACTCACGGCAAGCGCGGCGCTGCTCCCGTTCGCAGCCAGCGCGCAGGACAGCAACTATCCGAACAAGACGATCCGCTTCGTCGTGCCCTACCCGCCCGGCGGCCCGACCGATCTGATGGCGCGCATGCTGCAAGCCGACTTGCAGACTCGCCTGGGCGTGACCGTGGTGGTCGACAACAAGGCGGGCGCCGGCGGCAACCTGGGCAGCGCCGAAGTGCGCAAAGCAGGCGCCGGCCGACGGCCACACGCTGCTGCTCGCGGCCAGCGGACCGATGGCGGTGAATCACGTCGCTCTACCAGCAGCATGCCGTTCGACCCTGCCGTCGACCTGATCCCGGTGATCCAGATCTCGTCGTTCCCGATGATTCTGGAGGCGCATCCCTCGGTCGGCGTCGACAGCGTGAAGGATTTGATCGAGCTGGCCAAGTCGGAGAAGACCGCGCTGAACTACGCATCGGCCGGCAACGGCACGCCGCAGCATCTGGCCGGCGAGCTGTTCAACGAGCAGGTCGGCGTGGAGATGACGCACGTGCCGTACAAAGGCGCCGGCCCCGCATTGAACGACTTGCTCGGCGGCCAGGTCAACGTGATGTTCGACGTGCTCGGCAGCTCGCTGCCCTACATCCAGTCGGGCAAGCTGACGCCGCTGGCCGTCACGTCCGAAGCGCGCAGCCCGTCGCTGCCGAATGTGCCGACGATGGCCGAAGCCGGCGTGCCCGGCTATGCGTTCACGACCTGGCACGGCGTCGCGGTGCGCGCGGGCACGCCGGCGGCGATCGTCGACAAGCTCAATGCGACGTTCAACGCGATCTTCGCGCAGCCCGAATTTCACAAGCGCTGGGAGACGATCGGCACGCCGGTGGTCGGCGGCAGTTCCGCGCAGTTCGCGGAACTGATCAAGAAGGACAGCGCACGGCTTGGCAAGGTGGTGCGCGACGCCGGCGTCACGCTCGACTGAGTCCCGCGAAGTTTTTCGCCATGCCGCGATTCGCTGCGAATCTGAGCTACCTCTACCAGGAGCATCCTTTCCTGGACCGTTTTGCCGCCGCCGCCGAGGATGGCTTCAGGGCGGTGGAAATGCAGTTCCCATACGACCATGCACCGGTCGAGCTTGCCGCGCGGCTGACCGACAACGGCTTGCGGCAGGTGCTGATCAACGCGCCGCTCGGCAAGCCGGGCGCCGGTCCACGCGGAATGGCCTGCGTGCCTGGTCTCGAGGCGGAGTTCCGCACCAGCGTGGAAACCGCGCTTGCCTACGCTGTGGCGCTCGACTGCCCGCGCATCCACGTGGTCGCCGGCGTCGCGCCGCCCGACATCGAACGAACGCGCCTGCAGGCCTGCTACGAAGCCAATCTGGCGTGGGCCGCCGAGCAGGCGCGCGCAGCCGGCTGCGACATCCTGATCGAGCCGATCAACCGACGCGACATCCCCGGCTTCTTTCTGAACCGGCAGGACCACGCGCACGCGACCGTGCAAGCCGTCGGCGCACCGAACCTCAAGGTGCAGATGGATCTGTATCACTGCCAGATCGTCGAAGGCGACGTGGCGATGAAGATTCGCGCGTACTTGCCGACCGGCCGCATCGGTCACTTTCAGATCGCCGGCGTGCCGGACCGCAACGAGCCGGACATCGGAGAATTGCACCATCCTTATCTGTTCCGTGTGATCGACGAGGTGTCCGCCGCAACGGACTGGAGCGGCTTTGTCGGCTGCGAATACCGGCCGCGGCTCGGGTCCGATGCGGCGGGTGGCACCTCGGCCGGTCTGGGCTGGCTGCGCGCGGCCAGCCGTCCGGCAACGACCCACGAGGCTGGCTGAGACCCGGGCACCCGACTTGCCTGAAGCCTCGCACTTTGGCACCGCGGCTTTCCCCCAACGAAGCGCTTTCTTCCATCCACGCCAGAACCATCGACACACCATGTACGAAGCCGATCGCGACAACTATCCGCAAGAGTCGACGCTGCAGAGAATCAAGCGGCTCGACAAGCAGCGCCCGGGTTTTCCGGGTGAACACTGGCTCGCATTGGGCGCCGGCCTGCTGCTGATGAGCCGCGCCGGCCGCTCACGCTCGTTGATCACCCGCATGGCCGGGCGCGCCGCCGGTGCCGCGCTGATCGGCCGCGCCGCGAGCGGCCGTGACGGATTCGTCAAGCAGATCGCGTCGATGCTGCGCTGAGTGGGCTGAGCGTCATTCAATCGGCTGCGCCCAGCGGCACCCGCACCACGCGAGGCGCCGCCGGGGGTGTGGGGAAACCCTGCAGCGCGGCCTTTACGAGCGCGGGCAGCACCGCGTCGTCATCCCACCAGCTGCTGTCGTTGAACGCACGACTCTGGTAGACGACGGTGTGGTTGGCCGCATCGCGCAGCACGATCTCGAACGCCCGCTGATAGCGCGGTGTGGGCGCCAGGTAGTTGTCGAAGCCAGCGCCGATGAAAGGGCTGGCGCCCCAGCCGCCGAAGCCCGAGGCACCACCCACGCCGAAGCCGATGCCGAAACGCCAGCCGGGCCAGACGCCACCAGCGGGCGGCAGGCTGTCGTGGCGGGTCACCTCGGCGCTCACCAGAACCGTGTACTGCGGCGCATCGGCGTCGCTGGCCAACGGCAGCAAGCCGTATCGGGCGAATTCACGCGTCGTCCAACGCTCCAGGTTGGCCTGGCCCGCCGCATTCGCACGAGACAGCGGCAAGTGCTCGAATCGGTAGCGCTGGCCGGCCATCGCCGTCGCCGCGGTCAGTGCCGAATAGCTTTGCACCGCGCTGTCGATTGCTCGCACGCCGGCGCAACCGGGCAGCCCCAGGGCAGCAGCCGCCGCAACCAGCAAAACGCCCATCGAACCCGCTGGTCTGCGCATAACCCACCTCAGACTGGAAAAAACGCCGATGGACTTGCGGTCCGGCCGATCGATCGATCGCGTTGCCGCATCCTCCACTTCGCTGGACTCGGACTCGGCTGCACGGGCCCGGCGGCACCCGCGCACCGATCGTCGCTTGGCAATTCTTGCCAATGCGCAACCCGGTTTTGCCGACAAGGAGCCCGCATCGACCGATGAAACCCCGGCGTGTCAGCAGACAGAGTAAGCGGCAGGGCGAAGTCATTTTCCGAGCCGCAAATTGCGCACATTTTCACGCTGCAGCGAGGCAGTGCCGAACCGATGCGCTCCCCGGGCACCGCAATCGAAAACACAATGACCGGACGGTTTCCAAGCCGCTCCGTTCCATCTCGTTTCAGGCTGTGCGCCGACATGATCAACCTACCTGCTTCGTTCTCGACCGTTTACGCCAAGACGGATCTCGGCCACCTGGAAATGAAGTGCCGCCAACTGGGCCTCGCGCCGGCGCTGCGCCGCATGCTGGTGCTGGTGGACGGCAAGCGCAGCGGCAAAGAGCTCTCCGGTCTGCTCGTGGGCCAGGACACCGACCTGAGTCTGAACGACCTGGTCAGGCAGGGCTGCATTGCGCCGGTCGGCACCATCGGCGCCGCGTCGCAACCGTCCCATTCCAGCGCGGGCGAGCCGGCAACCGCGGCCGCAAGCGAGACCGATCTGCACAGCCTGCCCCCGGCCCACGCGCGCAACGAGCAACAAGTCGAGATGGCGCGGCACTTCATGATCAACACGATCAACATGATGTTTGGGCAGCACACCCGCATCAGCCTGATCGAAGCCATCTCGGACTGCGGCGACACAGAAGCGCTGCGCGCCGTCTATCCGATGTGGGTGGAAACCATGAGCGGCAGCCGCCCCGGCGCGAAGCGGCTGCCCGAGCTGCGCTCCAAGCTGTTCGCGGTGCTTTGAATGGGCTGATCGGCCTGGCCGATCGCGCTGCAGTCCGGCACGCTCTCCGCATCCACCACGCCGGTGGCGATCAGGCCGGCGAAGTCGAACCGGCTCGCATCCAGCAAGTGTGACGGCACCACGTGCTGCAGCGCGTTGTGGATGTTCGCGCTGCGCCCGGGCTGCTCGCGTTCCCAGTTGGCGAGCATCGCTGCGACGTGCTTGCGCTGCAGGTTCTCCTGGCTGCCGCACAGGTTGCACGGAATGATCGGGAATTGCCGATGCGCGGCCCAGCGAATCAGGTCTTTCTCGGCCACGTTGGCCAGCGGCCGGATCACGATGTGGCGACCGTCGTCGCTGACGAGTTTCGGCGGCATCGCCTTCAATCGCCCGGCAAAAAACAGGTTCAAGAAGAACGTCTGCACGATGTCGTCGCGGTGATGGCCGAGCGCGATCTTCGTCGCGCCGAGCTCATCGGCCACGCGGTACAGGATGCCCCGCCGCAGCCGTGAACACAGGCTGCACATCGTTTTGCCCGGCGCGATCTTGTCGGCGACGATTGAATACGTGTCCTGATTCTCGATATGAAACGGCACGCCGGTCGAAGCCAGGTATTCGGGCAGCACATGCTCGGGAAAACCGGGCTGCTTCTGATCCAGATTGACCGCGATCAGCTCGAATCGCACCGGTGCTCTGGCCTGCAGTTTTTGCAGAATGTCGAGCATCGCGTAGCTGTCCTTGCCACCCGACATGCAGACCATCACACGATCGCCCGCTTCGATCATTCCATAGTCGACGACCGCACGGCCGACCTCGCGGCACAGCCGTTTCTCCAGCTTGTGCGTCTCACGCTCGATTTTCAAACGGGCACCGGGCGTTGCCGCAGCGTCGTCCTGTTCGTCTTCGGTCCAAACAGCGCTCATCGTCTTGCTTCCTTCATTCTTTGTAGACGCCTAGCGCCCCCAGCACAGCTTCGCGAACAGCACATCGAGCACCCGGACTTCTCCAGCAGGGGCCGCGGAGCCGGCTTTGCCGGACCGCAGGCGCCGCCCTCGACAGGATGCAGGCGAGAGCCGACCGAAGGAAGCGAAGGCTGGGGGTGATCTCAGCCTCACCACTGCCCGGTTTCGACCCGAATCGCCACTTCGCAGTCGTCGAATATTTCGAGCTTCGCAATCCGCACGCGCACGCCCAGCACACCAGGCAGCTGCATCAGCCGGTGCGCGAGCTTGCCGATCAGGCTCTCCAGCAGATTCACATGTTCTGCCGTGCATTCGTCGATCACGATCGTGCGCACCTTGCGGTAGTCGAGCACATGATGGATGTCGTCGTCGCGCGGCAGCAGCGGCTGCGTGCCGAGATTCAGTTCGGCATCCACACGGATCGGCTGCGGCGCGGTTTTCTCGGCGTCCAGTATCCCCAGGCTCGCGTCGAAGCGCAGCCCGGTCAGGGTCAGCGTCTGGGTGCCGGCGGTGGTGCCCATCTCAGGCCTTGGGCCCGGCGGGCAACGCATCGTCGCCCGCCTCTTCCAGCATCGAAAAATCCCGCGTCATCGGCTGCAGGTGCTGGCCCCCATCGATCAGCAGCGTACTGCCCGTGATGGAGCCATTTTCGATCGCGAACCGCACGGCCGACGCGACATCGGCGGCCGTCGACGACCGCCCGAGCGGGCCGATGCGGTGCAGACGCTCGAACTGCGCCTCGCTCATCGAGCGGCTCGGCAAGGTCAGCCCCGGCGCGACGCCGACCACGCGCACCTGCGGCGCGAGCGCCTGCGCCAGCAGCGTGGTCGCCGCTTCGAGTGCGGCCTTGGACAGCGTGTAGCTCAGGTGATCGGGGTTCGGGTTCCAAAGCTTTTGATCCAGCAGATTCACCATCACGCCGGTTGCAGGCTGAGCGGCCACGTCCGCTGGCGCTTCAGCCGCCGCCTCCGCAATCACCGCGCGCGACAGCAGATGCACCTGCAGCGCCTGACCCAGCAACACCGCCGGCCCGACGTTCGCCGCCATGTGGCGCTGCAATCGGTCGTAGCCGAACGAGGCCGCCGTGTCGTTTTCGAACAGCGAAGCGTTGTTGACCACGGCATCGACGCCGCCGAAATGCGCGATCACACGCGGCAGCAGCGCGCGGCATTCGGCCTCGTCGGCCAGGTTCGCGCGGAATTCGGCCGCCGCGCCGGACAACGTCGCGCAGTCGGCCACGGTGGCCAGCGCATCGTGCTCGGAGCCGCGGTAGTGCACCGCCACCTGCCAGCCCGCGCGCGCCAGCGTCAGCGCGATTTCGCGGCCGAGACGGCGCGCCGCACCGGTCACGAGCACCGTGCGGGCAACGGCGGGCACAGTACCGCTGGCAATAGACATTGGTGGACAATTCCGCAAAACAACCCATGAACACAGGCACGATTTTAACGAGCGGCTCTGCGTCGACCGCGTCCGACGCGACGCATGCGGCAGCCTGCCCCGCCTGGCTGCACGGCGCGTTCGCGCAGGCCGACGGCGGCTGGCTCGCGTTCGACCGCTTCATGGCGCTTGCGCTCTACGCGCCGGGTCAGGGCTACTACACAAGCAACGCGCAGCAGTTCGGCCACGGCCCCAAGTCGGGCAGCGACTTCGTGACCGCGCCGGAACTCACGCCGCTGTTCGGCCGGGCGCTGGCCGCGCAGGTTGCGCAGGCACTCGAGGCGACCGGCACCGACGAGGTGTGGGAGTTCGGCGCGGGCTCGGGTGCGTTGGCTGGCCAGTTGCTCGACGCGTTGGGCGACCGCGTGCGGCGTTATCGCATCCTCGACCTGTCGGCCACGCTGCGTGAGCGCCAGCAGCAAACACTTGCGCCCCACGCCGCGAAGGTCGACTGGCTCGATGCGCTGCCCGATCGCTTCAGCGGCGTCGTGGTCGGCAACGAGGTGCTCGATGCGATGCCGGTGCAGCTGATCGTGCGCAGCGGCCGCAGCGACACGTGGCAGGAGCGTGGTGTCGTGCTCGACGCGGCAGGCCGGCTCGCGTTCGCCGACCGCCCGAGCTCACTGCGTCCGCCCATCGCGGTCCCACCGACCGCTGCCGACTACCTGACCGAACGCCACGAGCAGGCCGAAGCCTTCATCCGCACGATCGCTGCCCGGCTTGAGCGTGGCGCGGCGTTTTTCCTCGACTACGGCTTCCCGGCCGGCGAGTACTACCACCCGCAACGCGACACCGGCACCGTGATGTGCCACCGGGGCCATCTCGCCGATGCCGATCCGCTCGCGCACGTGGGCGCCAAGGACATCACCGCGCACGTCGACTTCACCGGCATTGCACTGGCCGGGCAGGACGCCGGGCTGCAGGTGCTCGGCTACACCAGCCAGGCGCGCTTTCTGATGAACTGCGGTTTGCTATCGTTGCAGGAGCACACATCGCAGGCGGAGCGTGCGTCGGTAAATCTTTTATTGCTCGAACACGAGATGGGCGAGCTGTTCAAGGCGATCGGCTTCGCGGCTGCCGGCAGCGAGGCGTTCGACGCGCTCGGCTTCACGCAAGGCGACCGCAGCCACACGCTCTGATGCCGCAACGAGACACTTGAAGGAGGCGAACCGACCATGCTGCGCTGGATGATCGTGGTGTTTCTCGCGCTGGTGCTGATCAACTGGATCGCGCCGACGCTGGCCAAGCTCGGGTTGAAGCGGATGCCCGGCGACTTCGAAGTGCGCCTGTTCGGCCGGGTCTGGTCGTTTCCGCTGGGCAGCACGGTGCTGATCACGCTGGTGGCTTCACTGATCGCGCACTTGCTGCTGTCGTGGTGACGCGCGCCGGCACGGCGGCACTCACGGTGTTTACCTGATCTTTGCGCCTGCGCGCAACCGGCGCTCACACAAGGGGATCCGCCAGCGGCTATCGTTGCCGGGCGGACCACTGCCTTGATGCAGCGGTCCGCCCCGAAGCCGCCGGTTGCCGCTCACACCCGATTCATCATGCCGCCTGCCTCATTCGCTGCCCCCCGCGCTCCGACTGCCGACCGGCGCCAGAGCGGCCGCATCGGCGCGTCGGGGCTGGTGCTGTGGACCGCGCTGGTCTGCGTCGTCGTGGCAGCGGTGGTGTGGTGGCGCGGCGGCTGGCCGGCGGGTGCCGGGCCCGGTGGTCGCCAGACGGAGCCTGCGACCCGGCCGGCAGCGAGTGCGCCTGCGCGCGCGGCCAGCGCAGCCGGCGGCGCCGCTGTCCGGCCCGGCACCGGCCGCGGCGGGCCCTACGGCGGCGACCGCGCGCAGCCGGTCACGGTCGGCGTCGTGCAGCGCCGCGACATGCGCGAGGTGGTGGGCGCGATCGGCACCGTCACCGCGTTCAACACGGTGACCGTGCGCAGCCGCGCCGACGGCGAATTGAAAGCGATCCACTTCAAAGAAGGCCAGCAGGTCAAGGCCGGCCAGCTGCTCGCCGAGATCGACCCGCGTTCGTTGCAGGCTGCGCTGGCGCAAGCGCAGGGCCAGATGGCGAAGGATCAGGCGACATTGCGCAACGCGCAGGTCGACTTGAAGCGCTATAAGGACTTGCTTGCGAAGGATTCGATCGCGCGCCAGCAGGTCGACACCCAGGCCGCGCTGGTCGGCCAGTTGCAAGGCAGCCTGGCCGTAAACCAGGCCGCGGTCGACAACGCCAAGCTGCAGCTCTCCTACGCAAAGATCACCGCCCCGATCACCGGACGGCTCGGCCTGCGCCAGGTCGACGTCGGCAACGTGTTGCGCGCAGGCGATGCGAACGGCATCGTGTCGATCACGCAGACGCGGCCCATCAGCGTGACGTTCGCGGTGCCGGAGTCGAAGCTCGCACAGATCAACGCGAAGTTGCGCGCCGCAGCGGCGGCCGGCCCGGACGCGAAGAAACAACCCGCCGCATTGCCGGTCGAGCTCTGGGACCGCGAACAGCGCACCAAGCTGGCCACGGGTGCCGTGAGTGCGATCGACAACGCGGTCGACGCGGCCACCGGCACCATCAAGGTGAAGGCCCGTTTCGACAACGACGACGACGCGCTGTTCCCGAACCAGTTCGTGAACATCCGGCTCACGATCGACGTACTGGACAACGCGCTGATCGTGCCGACGAATGCGATCCAGCGCGGCTCGGTCGGCACCTATGTCTACCGCGTGCAGCCCGACAACACGGTCGGCGTGCGCAAGGTGGAAACCGGCGTGACGGATGCCGACTGGGTCGCGGTCAAAGGCGATCTGGCCGCCGGCGACCAGGTCGTAACCGACGGGGCGGACCGGCTGCGCGAAGGCGCCAAGATCGAGCCGATCGGTCCTGGCGGTGCTGCAACCGACGTCGCGAACGCAGCCGCCACCGACGGCCGGCCTGCGTGGATGGACCGGCTGCCGCCTGACCAGGTGGAAAAGATCAAGGCGATGAGCCCCGACGAGCGGCGTGCCTACCTGCGCAAGCTGCGCGGCGGCGGCGGCGGCAACTGACTGCGCCAGGCCGCTCCGCTTGTCGTTTCAGCACCTGAAGCCGCTCCGATGAACCTGTCGCGCCCGTTCATCCTGCGCCCGGTTGCGACCTCGCTGCTGATGGTCGCGATCCTGATCGCGGGCGCGCTCGCCTATCGGCTGCTGCCGGTGTCCGCACTGCCCGAAGTCGACTACCCGACGATCCAGATCACCACGCTGTATCCGGGCGCGAGCCCGTCGGTCGTCACGTCGTCGGTCACCGCGCCGCTGGAACGCCAGTTCGGTCAGATGCCGGGCCTGGCGCAGATGTCGTCGACCAGTTCCGGCGGCGCATCGGTCATCACGCTGCGGTTTTCGCTCGACGTGCAGCTCGACGTCGCCGAGCAGGAGGTCCAGGCCGCGATCAACGCGGGTGCGAACCTGCTGCCCAACGACCTGCCGATGCCGCCGATCTACCGCAAGGTGAACCCGGCCGATGCGCCGGTCATGACGCTGGCGATCACATCGCCGTCGCTGCCCGTGATTCGCGTGCACGATCTGGTCGAGACGCGCCTGGCGCAGCGCATCTCGCAGGTGCCCGGCGTCGGCCTGGTCGGCATCGCGGGGGGCCGCCGGCCGGCTGTTCGCGTGCAGGCCGACCCGGCGGCACTGGCCGCGACCGGCCTCTCGCTCGACGACATCCGCACCACGATCGGCGCAGCCAACGTGAACCAGGCCAAGGGCAGCTTCGATGGCCCGAACCGTGCCTCCACGATCGACGCGAACGACCAGCTGCGTTCGGTCGAGGAATACGGGCAACTCATCCTCGCCTACAAAGCCGGCGCGCCGATCCGGCTGCGCGATGTGGCGCGCATTGTTGACGACGCCGAGAACACGCGGCTCGCGGCCTGGGCCAACACCACGGCCGGCGTGATCCTGAACATCCAGCGCCAGCCCGGCGCGAACGTGATCGACACCGTGGACCGGATCAATGTGCTGCTGCCGCAGTTGAAAGCCAGCCTGCCCGCATCGCTCGACGTGCAGGTGCTCACCGACCGCACCGTGACGATCCGCGCTTCGGTGCACGACGTGCAGATCGAATTGCTGCTCGCGATCATTCTCGTGGTCGCGGTGATCTTCGTGTTCCTGCGCAGCGCCACCGCCACGCTGATCCCGAGCATGGCGGTGCCGCTGTCGTTGATCGGCACGTTCGGCGTGATGTACCTCGCAGGCTTTTCGATCAACAACCTGACGTTGATGGCGCTGACGATCGCAACCGGCTTCGTGGTGGACGACGCGATCGTCGTGGTGGAGAACATCGCGCGCTACGTGGAAGACGGCGAGCCGCCGCTGCAGGCCGCGCTCAAGGGCGCCGAGCAGATCGGCTTCACGATCATCTCGCTGACCGTGTCGCTGATCGCGGTGCTGATCCCGCTGCTGTTCATGGGCGACGTGGTGGGCCGGCTGTTCCACGAATTCGCAATCACGCTGGCGGTCGCGATCCTGATTTCGGCGGTGGTGTCGCTCACGCTCACGCCGATGCTCTCGGCCCGGCTGCTCAAGGCCACGCACGCCGAGCGGCACGGCCGGCTCTATCACGCGACCGGCCGCTTCTTCGACCACACGATCCAGCATTACGAACGCGCGCTGCTCTGGGTGCTGGCGCACCGCACCATCACGATGGTCGTGTTCATGCTGACGCTGTTGCTTTCGGCGGCGCTCTACGTCGTCACCCCCAAAGGCTTCTTCCCGGTGCAGGACACGGGCGTGGTGCAAGCCATCACCGATGCGCCGCAGTCGTCCTCGTTCGAAGCGGTGTCCGAACAACAGCAGGCGCTCGCGGCCGAGTTGCTGAAAGACCCCGACGTATTGAGCCTGTCGTCGTTCATCGGTGTCGATGGCACGAACCTCACGCTCAACAGCGGGCGCCTGTTGATCAACCTGAAGCCCAAGGGCGAGCGCGGGTCGCTGGCCGACACGCTGGCACGGCTGGCCGAGCGCGGCCGAGGCGCTTCCAACATGCGGCTGTATCTACAGCCGGTGCAGGACCTGACGATCGAGGACCGGGTGGCGCGCACGCAGTACCGCTTCATGTTGTCCTCACCGGACAGCGATGCGTTGACTGCTTCATCTGCCCGCCTGGTCGAGCGGTTGCGTGGCTCGAAGTTGCTCGCCAACGTCGCGAGCGATCTGCAGGACCAGGGCCTGCAGGCATTCGTGGACATCGACCGGGCGGCGGCCGGCCGCCTCGGCGTCACGGTCGCGCAGATCGACAACGCGCTGTACAACGCGTTCGGCCAGCGGCTGGTGTCGACCATCTTCACGCAGTCGAACCAGTACCGTGTGGTGCTCGAGGTGGCGCCGCAGGACCGGCTCGGGCCACAAGCGTTGGCGCGGCTCTACATTCCGACCGCCACGGGCACGCAGGTGCCGCTGTCGTCGGTCGCGCGTGTGGTCGAGCGGCCAGCGACGCTGGCGATCCATCACGTCGCGCAGTTTCCGGCGGTGACCGTTTCCTTCGATCCGGCACCGGGTGTGTCGCTCGGCGCGGCGGTGGACGAAGTGAAACGGGCGGAGGCCGAGCTTAATATGCCGGCCAGTGTGGAGACGAGCTTTCAGGGCGCGGCGCTCGCTTTTCAGGCCTCGCTGTCGAACACGCTTCTGCTGATCCTGGCCGCGATCGTCACGATGTACATCGTGCTCGGCGTGCTGTATGAGAGCACGATCCATCCGCTCACGATTTTGTCCACGCTGCCGTCGGCAGGGGTTGGCGCATTGCTGGCGCTGCTCGCGGCCCGGCTCGACTTGGGCATCATCGCGGTGATCGGCATCGTGCTGTTGATCGGCATCGTGAAGAAGAACGCGATCCTGCTGATCGACTTCGCGCTGGAGGCCGAGCGCGAGCAAGGATTGACCCCGCTCGACGCGATCCACCAGGCGTGCCTGCTGCGCTTTCGTCCCATCCTGATGACGACGATGGCGGCCCTGCTTGGCGCGTTGCCGTTGATGCTCGGCGGCGGGATGGGCAGCGAGTTGCGCCACCCGCTCGGCGTCACGATGGTCGGCGGGCTGATCGTGAGCCAGTTGCTGACGCTGTTCACGACGCCGGTGATCTACCTCGCGTTCGCAGGGCTTGCCCAGCGGCTGCGCAAGCGGCGCGCCAAGAACCCGGCTGGCGTGGAACCCGCGGCCGAGCGGCCCGTGTGAGCCGCCCGGCGCTTCAGCCCGGCGCGCGTGTTCCACCGGAGGCGCAGCCGGCTGCCGGCAGAGACCTCAGCCCACGGTCTGCATGTAGACGACGTGCGTCTCCATGTGCTCGTAGAGCCCATGCTTGCCGTCAGCACCGCCGATGCCCGACTTGCGGCGGCCCGCGTGGAAGCCCTGCATCGCCTCGAAATGCTCGCGGTTGATGTAGGTCTCGCCGAAGCGCAGTTCGCGCACCGCCTTGAACGCCGCGTTCAGGTCGCGTGTGAAGATCGACGAGGTGAGGCCGTAGTCCGAATCGTTCGACAGCGCAATCGCTTCATCGAGGTTCTCGACGATCTGCATCGGCAGCACCGGGCCGAACGTCTCGCGGGTCATGATCTCCATGTCGGGCCTGGTGCCCAGCAGCACGGTCGGCTCGTAGTGGTAGCCCGGCTTGTCGGCGATCCTGCCGCCGGTCAGCACTTGGGCGCCCTGTTTTTTCGCGCTGTCGACCATCGCGGCGATCCGGTCGCGCCCGGCTTTCGTCACGAGCGGCCCCATGTGCAGGCCCTTTTCCTGGCTCGGATCGCCGTACTTGGTGCCGGCCATCAGCTTGGCCACCTTGTCGGACAGCTCCTCGGCGACCTTGCGCTCGACATACACGCGCTCCGCCGCATTGCAGGCCTGGCCGGTGTTCAGCACGCGCGAGTTGAACAGCGCGTTCGCGGTCAGCTCCATGTCGCAATCGGCCAGCACGATCGCCGGCGCCTTGCCGCCGAGTTCGAGGTTCACGCGCGTGAGGTTCTTGCCGCACGCCTGCATGATGCGCGAACCGGTCTCGACGCTGCCAGTGAAGCTGACCAGTCCCACGTCCTTGTGGCCGGTCAGCGTCGCGCCGGTCTCGCGCCCGCCGCAGACGAGGTTGAACACGCCGGGCGGCAGCTCGGTCTCGGCCACCAGTTCGGCGAAGTCGAACGCGCTGATGGGCGTCTCCTCGCTCGGCTTGATCACGATCGTGTTGCCGGTGACAAGCGCCGGCGCGAGCTTGCGCGCAATCAGAAACAGCGGGAAGTTCCAGGGCAGGATGCCCGCGACCACGCCGATCGGCTTGCGAAACACGAAGATCTGCTCGCCGGGACGGTCGCTGGTGACGATTTCGCCCTCGAGGCGGCGCGCCCATTCGGCCATGTAGTCGATGTAGCTCGCGGTGAATTCGACTTCGACCGCGGCCAGTTCGGGCACCTTGCCTTGCTCGAGCACGAGCGTGCGCGCGAGCCGCTCGGCATTCGCGCGCAGCTTCTTCGAGATCGCCCACAGGTGGTTGGCACGCTGGATCGCAGGCAGCTTCTCCCACGCTGGCTGCGCGCGCTTGGCGGCTGCGACGGCCCGGTCCACGTCGGCGCTGCCGCCGTCGGGCACGTTCGCAATGCGTTGGTCGGTCGCGGGGTTGAGCACCTCGATCGTGTCGCCGCGGCCTTCGACCCACTGGCCGTCGATGTGGTTGCGGTAGCTCTTGTCCATGCTGAGAGTCCTTCTCTTTCGTCAGTTGGTGGCTTGTTGCTTGGGGAGCTTGAACACGAGCACCGAGCCGCCTTGCGGATTCACCACTGCGCGCTCGGGCAACACCGCGTTCATTGCGCCCTGGATGCGCTCGGCGTCGACGCCCCAGCCCGCCATCACGGCGATGTACTGCTCGCCGTCGGCCTCAAACGAACTCGGCACGCCGACCACGCCGGAAGGCGTCGGGAACTCCCACAGCACCTTGCCATTGGTCGCGTCATAAGCGCGGAACAGGCGATCGTTGGTACCGCCCGCGAACACCAGGTTGCCGGCCGTCGTCATGAGCGGCGCCCACAGGAACGTCTTGAACTTGTGCGCCCACGCGAGCTTGCCGGTCTTCATGTCCCAGGCCTGCAGTTCGCCGATGGTCTGGTCCGGATTCGGCACGCGCAGGTTGCCCATCACGCCTTCGATCGGGTAGCCGATGAAAAGCTCGCCCGGCTTGTACTTTTCGTTCTCGCCCTTCGGCAACACGCTGCACATGTTGTTGTTGGCCGGGATGTACAACATGCCCGTTTTTGGGTTGTAGGCCTCGGGCGGCCAGTCCTTGCCGCCCCAGAGGCCTGGGCAGAACGCCGCGCCTTTGCTCAGTCCCGGCGTCTTGCTTTCGTCGTAGGTGAGACGACCGGTCTTCGGGTCCACCGCGGTCACCACGTTGTTGTTCACGTACGGCCAGGCGTCGACGAAGTTGACCTTGTCGCTGCTGCGCTCGAGCACCCACAGCATGCCGCTGCGCCCGGCATGCACCGCCGCCTTGATCGGCTTGCCCTTGAACGTGGTGTCGATCAGGATCGGCGCGGAAACCTCGTCCCAGTCCCAGGCATCGTTGTGCTGGTACTGGTGGTGCCCCTTGATCTTTCCCGAGTCCACATCGAGTGCGATCATCGACGAGGTGTAGAGGTTGTCCCCCTTGCGCTGGTCGGTTGGCCATGGCGACGGATTGCCGGTGCCCCAGTAGGCAAGCCCGGTTTGCGGATCGAACGTGCCAGTGATCCAGATCGAGCCGCCGCCGGTTTTGTAGGCGTCGCCTTCGGGCCAGGTGTCATGGCCGGGCTCGCCGGGGCCGGGCACCGTGAACGTGCGCCAGGCCTCCTTGCCCGTGTCGGCGTCGTAGGCGGCAACGAAGCCGCGCACGCCATACTCGCCGCCCGAGGAGCCGACCATGATCTTTCCCTTGGCGGCGAGCGGTGCGAGCGTCATGTAGTAGCCGTTTTTCCACTCCTCGACCTTGGTGGTCCAGAGCACCTTGCCGGTCTTCGCATCGAGCGCGACCAGCTTGCAGTCGACGGTCGCGACATAAACCTTGTCGCCGTACAGCGCAACACCGCGATTCGTTGGATGCAGCTGCTGCATCTCGGCGGGGATCTGCGGCTTGTACCGCCACAGCTCGTTGCCAGTTTTCGCGTCGAGCGCGATCACCTGGCTGCTCGGCGTCGTTACGTACATGTAGCGGCCGTTGACGACCGGCGGCGACTGGTGGCCTTCGGTCAGGCCGGTCGTGTAGGCCCAGGCGAGTTGAAGCTTGCCGACGTTCTTGTCGTTGATCTGGTCAAGCGGGCTGTAGCCCCAGCCGCTGTAGTTGCCGCGGTAGCTCAGCCAGTTGGCCGGCTCGGGCGATGCGAGCCGGGCATCGGTGACGCTCTGGTACGGAGGCGCTTCGGCGGCGAACGCGAACGAGGAGGCGGCGCAGGCGGCCGCGATGCATGCGAGTTTGAAAGTCGGTTTCATGGGCTTGTCTCTCCTGGTGGATTGGCTCTGGACTGGAATGCGGGTTTTCGATCACTGGATGCGCCTGCCCGCGTTCAGGCGATCACACACTCATGCGTTCAGGCGCTCTTGCCGGGCGCCGAGGTGAAGCTGCCGGCCACCACCAGCTGTCCACCTTCCTGTTTCAGCGGCAGCGCGGGCAGTGCTCGGGGCGCCGGGCCGGCGATCACGGCAGCCGCTTGTTGCGGCGCGAACTTCGAGAAGTGGCAGAAGCACATCATGGCGTTGTCCGCGGCCACCCAGCCGTTCACGTCGCAGCCCTGATGCGTGCAGAACGCCGAATAGGCGACCACGCCGTCGGCGGCGCGCGGCGCGGTCGCGCTGTCCAGCGTGGCCGGATCGAGCCTGACGAGCGCGATGCGATTGAGCCGGGTGCCGTCCCGCGGCGCTTTCGCGGCCGGGTCGAACGGCCAAGCGATCACCGGCTTTCCACCAGGCTGGATGTCGGCGACCTGCAGCGGCTTCAGCGCGTCGTCGTTCACCTGAACGAGCCAATCGCCCTGTTTTGGGCCCTCCTCACCCGCCCATGACGCAGGCAGGCCGCCTGCGACGAGCGTCGCACCCGCGACGGCCTTCAGCGCGGTGCGCCGGCCGGCGTTCAGCGCCGGTTGGCAACAACCACATCCGGCGGGCTGCGGCGGCGTGTTCGATGGATGGATGGAAGTCTGCTTCACGGATATGGCCTCCTTGATGGCTTAGATGAACGCGAAAAAGCGGAACAAGCACACGAATTCTGACATCTGTATTCTGAATTCAGAGTACGTGTTTACCCTGATTGACTGCAACTTGGCAAAGCGAGAACAATTGAATTCTGAATTCAGAGTCAAGCTTTTCTGTCTTCTGTGAAGCCCTCATCGCCGCGACGAAAGGCACGCGGTGCGGGCACAGAAGTGCCGTGATGAGTTGAGGTTCGGCCACCCTACCCCGCGAGGAGAAACCATGAGTCACCTTCTTTCCGTTTCGGACGCCGTGTCCACCCATGCGCGACTGCACCCGCACAAGATCGGCACCCGCGACACTACCCGCAGTCTGAGCTTCGCGCAATGGGAAGCGCGCGCGGCGCGCCTGGCCGACGGCCTGCTCGCGCTCGGCCTCCAGAAGGGCGACCGGGTCGGGCTGCTGGCCTACAACTGCGTCGAATGGATGGAAATCTACGTCGCGCTGGCGCGCGCGGGGCTGGTTGCGGTGCCGATCAACTTCCGGCTGCTGGCCCCGGAAATCGCCTACATCCTCGGGCACAGCGAGGCGCGCGCCGTCATCGTGCAGCACGACCTGATCGACCGCATCGATGCGATCCGCGGCGATCTGCAGCTTGCGCCGGGCGCCCTCGTGCACTTCGGCGCCGAAGCGCCCGCGGGCTGGCGCAGCTACGAAGCGCTCATCGCGGACGCGCGGGCGGACGCACCCGCGGCTTCGGTCCGGCCGGAAGATCCGTTTGCGCTCATGTACACGTCGGGCACGACCGGGCAGCCGCAAGGGGCGATCCGCAACCATGAAGGCAACGCGCTGATCGCGCTGGCGACCGCGCTCGAGTTCGGCTTCTCACGCGACGACACGGCGTTGCTCGTGATGCCGCTGTGCCATGCGAACTCGCTCTATCTTCGGACTGACCTTCATGTACCTGCGGCGCCACCATCGTGATCGACGACGCGCAAGAGTTTCGACCCGGAGGCACTGCTCGCAGACGCTGGCGCGCGAGAAGGTCACCTTCACCTCGCTGGTGCCGACCCACTACATCATGATGCTGGGCCTGCCCGACGCGGTGAAGCGGCAGCACGACGTCGGCGCGGTCGAACAAGCTGCTGATCTCCTCGGCGCCGGCGCGCAAGGACACCAAGCTCGAGATCATGGACCACTTCCGCAACTCGCGGCCTGTTCGAACTCTACGGCGCCACCGAGACCGGCTGGGTCACCTTGCTGCGCCCGCGAGGAGCAGATCGACAAGCTCGGCTCGGTGGGCCGCGAATGGGCCGGCTCCGGCGCGATCCGGCTGCTCGACCCCGACGGCAACGAGGTGCCCGACGGCGAGGTCGGCGAGCTGTTCTCGCGCACCGCGTATGTCTTCGACGGCTACTGGAAGAACCCGGAGAAGACCGCGGAAGCCTTTCGCGGCGAATGGTGCTCGGTCGGCGACATGGCGCGCCGCGACGGCCGACGGCTACATCCATCTCGTCGACCGGAAGAGCAACATGATCATCAGCGGCGGCGAGAACATCTACCCGTCCGAGGTCGAAGCCGTGCTCGGCGCGCACCCGAAAGTGAAGGACGTGGCGGTGATCGGCGTGCCGCACGACAAATGGGGCGAAGCGCGTGCACGCGGTGGTGGTGCTGCACGAAACGCCGGCGGACGACCGCGCGATGCAGGCCGAACTGCTCGACTGGTGCAAGGCGCGCATGGCCGGCTACAAGCGGCCGCAGCGCATCGTCCTCATCGCGCGACGCCGACATGCCGCGCACCGCCACCGGAAAGATCTTGCACCGCACACTGCGCGAGAAGATGACGCTGGACGACGCAACCGAACGGACCGCGCCCGTCCCACAACCGGAATTCGAAAAGCACTGACCGGACCTGCCCGATGCAACAGGCGGTCTTCGCCGGCACCGTCGCAGACCGAATCGCCATCCGACTTTTTCCCTCACCTCAGCGAGACACCACCATGATTCAGACCCTCTCCGAACAATCCGCCGCGGCGCTGATCGCGCGCTTCCTGAAAGCCCGCGGCGTCGATCGCGTGTTCGCGCTGTGCGGCGGACACATCATGCCGATCTGGATGCGGCTCGACGCGGAAGGCATCCGCATCATCGACGTGCGCGACGAGCGCGCCGCCGTCTACATGGCGCACGCGCATGCCGAACTGACCGGCGGCTCGGGCGTCGCGCTGGTCACCGCCGGCCCTGGCGTGACCAACGCGATGACCGGCATCGCCAACGCGCACGTGGCCAAGGCGCCGGTGCTGATCCTGTCGGGCACGCCGCCGCGCGCGCAGGAAAACCGCGGCGCGCTGCAGGACATGGCGCATACCGAATTCGTGCGCCCGCTGACCCGCTACGCGCGCACCGTGCGGCAGCCCGAGCTGGTGCTGCAGGAGCTCGACGAGGCGGTCTCGCGCGCGTTCGGCCAGGGCGGCGAGCCGGGCCCGGTGTATCTGGACTTCCCCGTCGACACGCTGCGCGGCGACGTGCCGCGCGTGCTGCAGCTGCCCGAGCAGATGCAGGCCCGCCCGCGCGGCGCGGCTGCTGCCCGACCCGGAGGCGGTGCAGCGCGCGGTCGAGCTGCTGTGGTCGGCCAAGCGGCCGCTGTTCATCTCCGGGCGCGGCGCGCGCGGCGCCGGGCCGCAACTGGCGCGCCTGCTCGAGCGCCTGAACGCGCTGTACCTGGACACCGGCGAGAGCCGCGGCCTGGTGCCCGACGATCATCCTTCGGTCGTCGCCGCGATGCGCGGCTCGGTGATGAGCGAGGCCGATCTGGTCGTCACCGTCGGGCGGCGCCTCGACTTCCAGCTCGCCTACGGTTCGCCGGCCGTGTTCGGCGACGCCAAGTTCCTGCGCATCGCCGACTGCGCCGGCGAACTGCGCGACAACCGGCGCGGCGCGGTCGAACTCCTCGCGACGCCGGCCGAAGCGCTGGAGGCGATCCTGCAGGCCGGCGAAGGCCGCAGCGCCGCGACCGATCGCCAGTGGGCGCGACCGCTGCGCGCCAAGCACGTCGAGCGCGCCGACAAGCTGCGCGGCGTCGATGAAGACCGCGCCCGCCGGCAGCGACGGCCTGATGCACCCGAACCGGCGTGCTCGCCGCGCTGCGCGAGGCGCTGCCGGCCGACGCGGTCGTCGTCGCCGACGGCGGCGACTTCCTGAGCTTCGCGCGGGTCGGGCTGCCCGCGTCGACCTATCTCGATCCGGGCTCGCTCGGCTGCATCGGCGTGGGCACGCCGTTCGGCATCGCCGCGAGCCTCGCCTGCCCGGACCGCACCGGTCGTGGTCGCGACCGGCGACGGCGCGTTCGGCTTCAACGCGATGGAGATCGACACCGCGGCCCGCCACAAGGCACCTGTGCTGATCGTGGTCGCCAACAACGGCTCCTGGGCGATCGAGGTGCGCGACCAGCAGGAAACCCACGGCAAGGTGGTCGGCACGCGGCTGCAGTTCGCCGACCACGCGGCGATGGCGCGCGCGTTCGGCCTGCACGCCGAGCGGGTCGAGCGGGCCGAAGACCTGCCTGGCGCCATTCGAACGCGCGCTCGCGCAACCGGCCCGCGCTGCTCGACGTGATCGTCACGCCCGAGGCGGTATCGTCCGACGCGAAGTCCGGGCTCGCCTGGGTACCCGACCTGCAGCCGCTGGCCGCCTGGGACGAGGCCGAACGGCGCTGGCGCGCAACCTGACTCGGCCGCCGGCGCCGTCCTGGTCCACCGCATACCGAATGCACTGCGCCAGGTCGCGCCGCCTATACTTTCGCGCACATGAAAGAGCTCGTCGCACAGCCGAAACTGGTGGAGCAGGTCCACGCCGCCCTCCTCGCCGAGATCAGCGCGGGCAAGCTGGCGCCGGGCGCCCGCATCATCCAGGAGCAGATCGCCCAATTGCTCGGCATCTCGCGCCAGCCGGTGCAGCAGGCGCTGCTGCTGCTGAGGAACGAAGGCGTGCTGCAGGACGCGCCGGGCCGGGGCCTGATCGTCGCGGAACTCGATTTGGACTACGTGCAGAGCATGTACGAGATTCGCGCGGTGATCGAGGGCCTGGCCTTTCGCAAAGCCGCCGAAGTCAATGCCGAGCGCGCGAAAAAAGACGGACCGGCGCTGATCCTGCGCGGGCGCAAGGCGGTGAAAAGCAAATCGGTGGCGGCGATGATCGATGCCGATCGTGAATTTCACGCGTTCATCTACGACCTTGCCGAAAACGCGCTGATCGCGCCGACCATGCAGTCCCAATGGATTCAGACGCAGCGCGTGATGGGCGAGGTGTTGCTGCGTGACGAGCGGCCCCGCGACATCTGGGATCAGCATGAAACCATGCTGGCCGCGATCGGCAAGGCCGACGGCGCGAAGGCCGAGGCGCTGGCCCGTCTGCACGTGACGCAGGCCGCCATGTTCATGATCACGCGCCTGCGCGGTCAAGCCGGGCAAGCGGCGCCAGCGGGTCGCGCCGGCCCGGCGCGCCGCGCAGCGCCATCGGCGGCGGCGGCAAAAAGTCCGGCCTGAACGTCTGGCTGGTGGAGTCGGGTTACGCGCCTGGGAAAGCTCTGATATCCGGGTTTGCAAGCGGCCTTCTGCATGGTGTACGGGGGGTGCGACGCCATCCAGCAAAGCCCGATCGCCTCTCAGGGAATGCCGCAGCGCCGAAGGGTGGACAGGGCCTTCGGCTCGATGATCCGCCACGGTCGGCAGTGGCGCGACGTATAAGACACCCTGTGCCGATCGGCACCGCCCGTTCGCCACCAACCCACGACGCATGAACTCCACCCCACCGACTCCAACAGGCGCGACGGACGGGCTCGGCCCGGCCGAAAGCGTCGCCCCCGGTGGGGGGAAGGCGGGCGCCCGCCGAAGGGAGCGGAGCCTGGGGCCGAGCGCAATCTTCATCCTGCGGCCGATCGCGACCGCCCTGCTCACGATCGGACTCGCGCTGGCCGGCGCGATCGCCTATTTCCTGCTGCCGGTGGCGCCCTTGCCGCAGGTCGACTTCCCGACCATCTCGGTGTCCGCCTCGCTGCCCGGCGCGAGCCCGGAGACGATGGCGTCGACCGTCGCCACGCCGCTCGAACGCGCGCTCGGCAGCATCGCCGGCGTCAGCGAGATGACCTCGAACTCGTCACTCGGCAACACGCGCGTGACCTTGCAGTTCGACCTCGACCGCGACATCAACGGCGCCGCGCGCGACGTGCAGGCCGCAATCAATGCAGCCGCGCGCGCTGCTGCCGACCGGCATGCCGAGCAACCCGACCTATCGCAAGGTGAACCCGGCCGATTCGCCGATCCTGCTTCTCGCGCTGACTTCCGACACGCTCACGCGCGGACAGATGTACGACGCGGCGTCCACCGTGCTCGCGCAGCGGCTCGCGCAGGTGGACGGCATCGGCCAAGTCACGATCAGCGGCAGCGCGCTGCCCGCGGTGCGCATCGAGCTCGACCCGAACCGGCTGTCCGCGCTCGGCATCTCGCTCGACGAGGTGCGCGCGGCGGTCACGGCGACGAACGCGAACCGGCCCAAAGGCACGCTGTCCGATGAAGGCCGGCAGTGGCAGATCGAAGCCAACGACCAGGCCCGCACCGCGGCCGACTACGCGCCGCTCATCGTGCGCTACAAAAACGGCAGCCCGGTGCATCTGCGCGATGTCGGCACCGTGATCGACTCGGTGCAGGACGTGCGCAACTACGGCGCGTTCAACGGCAAGCCGGCCGTCGTGCTGATCCTCTACAAGCAGCCGAACGCGAACGTGATCCGCGCGGTCGACGAGGTGCGCGGGCTGCTGCCGCAACTGCAGGCCTTCATCCCGGCCGCGATCCGGATGGACGTGGTGATGGATCGCACGCCGACGATTCGCGCGTCGCTCGACGAAGTGAAACGCGCGCTGGCGATCTCGTTCGGGCTCGTCATCATGGTGGTGTTCCTGTTCCTGCGCAGCTTTCGCGCGGCGCTGATCCCGAGCGTGGCGGTGCCGGTATCCATCGCAGGCACGTTCGGCGTGATGTACCTGGGCGGCTACAGCGTCGACAACCTGTCGCTGATGGCGTTGACGGTGGCGACCGGCTTCGTGGTGGACGATGCGATCGTCGTGCTCGAGAACATCTCGCGGCATCTGGAGCGCGGCAAGGCTCCGTTGCAGGCAGCGATCGACGGCGCGCGCGAGATCGGCTTTACGGTGCTGTCGATCAGCCTGTCTTTGATCGCGGTGTTTTTGCCGATCCTGTTGATGGGCGGCATCGTCGGGCGGTTGTTCCGCGAATTCGCAGTCGTTCTGTCGGCCGCGATCCTGGTGTCGATGGTGGTGTCGCTGACCACCACGCCGATGATGTGCGCGCTGCTGTTGAAGTCGCAGCCACCGTCCCGCGTGCGCACCGCACCGACGTTCGGCGAGCGCTGGCGCAAGCGCGTGCAGCGCGGCTACCGAAGATCGCTCGGCTGGGCGTTGCGGCATCAGCCGATCACGCTGCTGACGCTGGCCGCCGTGATCGGGCTCAACGTGTTTCTCTACGCCAAGATCGACAAGGGCTTTTTTCCCGAGCAGGACACCGGCCGCATGGGCGCGTTCCTGCGCGCCGACCAGGCCACGTCGTTCCAGGCGATGCAGGCACGGCTGCAGCGCTACATGAGCGTCGTGGAGAGCGATCCCGCGGTGCTGAACGTGATCGGCTTTACCGGCGGCGGGCGCGGCGCCAACAGCGCGGCGATGTTCGTCGCGCTGAAACCCTTGAAGGAGCGCGGTGAATCGATCGACGAAGTGATTGCGCGGCTGCGTGCCAAAACGTCGAAGGAGCCCGGCGCGCGCATGTTCTTCTCGCCCGCGCAGGACATCCGGGTGGGTGGACGCAGCTCGAGTTCGAGCTATCAGTACACGCTGCAGGCCGATGAGTTGGCCGACCTGCGCACCTGGGAGCCGCAGATCCGGCGCGCGTTCGCGAAGCTGCCGCAACTGGTCGATGTGGACAGTGACCAGGAAGACCACGGCCTGCAGACGTCGCTCGTGATCGACCGCGATGCGGCGTCGCGACTGGGCCTGGACATGCGCACCATCGGCAGCACATTGAACAGCGCGTTCGGCCAGCGCCAGGTCGGCGTGATCTACAACCCGCTGAACCAGTACCGCGTCGTGCTCGGCCTGGCGCCGGAGTTCCTGCAAAGCCCGGAGACGTTGAAGCAGTTGAAGTTCACCAACAAGACCGGCGCGCAGATTCCGCTGTCGCAATTCGCGCGGCTGGAGCTGACCAACACGCCGCTGTCGATCAGCCACCAGGGCGGCACGCCGGCCTCCACCGTGAGCTTCAGCCTGCCGCTCGGCGGTTCGCTGTCGCAGGCCACCGAAGCGATCGAGAACGCGATGAAGGACTTGAACGTGCCGGTGTCGGTGCGCGGCACGTTCCAGGGCACCGCGCGCGCGTTCGCTGCATCCACGCAGAACCAGCCGCTGCTGATCCTGGCGGCGCTGGTCACGATCTACATCGTGCTCGGCATGCTGTATGAGAGCCTGATCCACCCGATCACGATCCTGTCGACGCTGCCCTCGGCCGGTGTCGGTGCGCTGCTCGCGCTGATGTGGTTCAAGACCGAGTTCTCGCTGATCGCACTGATCGGCGTGATCCTGCTGATCGGCATCGTGAAGAAGAACGCGATCATGATGATCGACTTCGCGATCACGCGGCAGCGCGAATCGCGGCGCGTGGCGGCGGGCGGTCGAGGCTCGGTGCCGGGGCTGCGATCTACAAAGCCTGCGACCTGCGCCTGCGCCCGATCCTGATGACCACGATGGCCGCGATTTTCGGTGCGGTGCCACTCGCGATCGGCACCGGCGACGGCGCGGAGCTGCGCCAGCCGCTCGGCATCTCGATCGTCGGCGGGCTGATCCTCAGCCAGGTGCTCACGCTCTATACCACCCCGGTCGTGTTCGTCTGCATGGATCGGCTGCGCGGGCTGCCCGAACGGATCGCGCGGCGCTTCGACAAGGCGCCCACCGAGCGCGCTGTCCCTGCATCTGCATCTGCCGGCCCTCGCGACGAACCGGCATTGCTCTCATGAAGGCAGCTGTAAGCGATGGAAACATGAGGCGCTTCAGGCCTTTTTCTTCGGGAACCGCTGTTGCCACCGCCTGCGGCACGCTGCTGATCGCGCTGGCCGGCTGCGGCAGCACCCCACCCTACGCCGCACCGTCGTTCGAAGTCCCGGCGACCTTCAAGGAAAGCGGCACCGTGTTCAAACGCGCCGATTCCGAGCGGGCACTGGCCGACACGCCCGATCAATGGTGGCTGCTGTTCAACGACCCGATGCTCGACCAGCTGCAGGCCGGCGCCCTGCTCGGCAATGCGAACTTGCAGGCGGTGGCGGCCAACGTGCGCATCGCGCAGGCGGCGGTGCAAAGCAGCCGCGCCGCGCTGTTTCCGACGATCGGCATCGGCGCGGGCGCCACGCGGTCTCGCTCGCCGGTGCTCAGCACGCAGACGGCGGCCGGCTTGCCGGCGCCGATCACCACCTACAGCGCGCAGGCGTTGGTGTCGAACTGGGAACTGGACCTGTGGGGCCGTCTCGGCGCGCAGGTCGGCAGCGCGCAGGCACGGCTGGATGCGACGCGGGCCGATCTCGCTTCGGCGCGCCTGTCGCTGCATGCGACCGTGGCGCAGACCTATTTTTCGCTGCGCGCGGCGGAAGCGCAGGCCGCGCTGCTCGATCGCACGGTGGAAGCGTTCGGCCGCTCGGCGCAGCTCACGCAGAACCGCTACAGCGCCGGCGTGGTGTCCGCCGCCGACGTCGCGCAGGCCCAGGCGCAACTCAAATCCGCGCAAGCCCAGCGCATCGAAGCGCGGCTCAATCGCGCGCAGCTCGAACACGCGTTGGCGACCCTGATCGGCGCCCCGCCCGCCGCGTTCACCTTGGCCACGACGGCCAAGCTGCCAACGCCGCCGGTGGTGCCGGAGCAACTGCCGTCCACTCTGCTGGAGCGTCGGCCCGACATCGCGGCGGCGGAGCGCCGGGTGGCGGCAGCGAACGCGCAGATCGGCGCGGCAAACGCCGCATTTTTCCCGGCCGTCACGCTGTCCGCGAGCGCCGGTTTGCGCAGCCTCACGCTGGGCAACCTGTTGAAGACGTCGAGCAATTTCTGGTCGATCGGGCCCAGCCTGCTGTGGGCCGCGTTCGACGGCGGCGCACGCCGTGCGGCCACCGACTCGGCCCGCGCGGCCTACGATCAGACGGTGGCCAACTACCGCCAGACCGTGCTCGTCGCGCTGCAGGAAGTCGAGGACAACCTGGTGGCTGCCGATGCGCTGAATGAGGAAGTCGCCGTCCAGCAACAGGCGCTGGCCGCGGCGCAGAAGGCGCAGGACGTCACGCTCAATCAGTACCAGGCCGGCATCGTGAACTTCATCAACGTCGTGACCGCGCAGGCCACCGTGCTGTCGGCCGAAACCACATTGCTGAACCTGCAGACGCGCCGGCTCAGCGTGGCCAACACCCTGCTGAAGAACATCGCGGGTCGCTGGGACGAACAGCCGTTCAGCGCGTCGGCCCCACCTGTGAAGCGTTGAAGGCATGCCCTGACAATTTTGATCGAGTGGCCAGCTTTGCTGGGGCGCGTTGCGGCATTGGCCCAGGCTTGACTGCAGGCCGGCAACTCACAAACGGAAATGCCGGAGCGCATGAAAGCGTCGGCTTGGCGTCGCTCGAAATGGATCCATCCAAGGATACGGCCTCCTCCACGGCGCCGCATGGCCATGGAAGATCACGAGATGACCGGCCTTCTGCACGGCGAGGCAGCCGCTACGGTGTCCTGATGTACGCGAATCCTGCGGGGCCTGCGTCTCGAAGTGCCAACACAGGCTGGCGTTGGTCTGCATTCACAACGCCTGGAGCCAAACGAATGCATTGCCGCGCATCGGCACAACGTTCTGGCTGGACACCTGGAACTGGCCGTCACCGTTGATCGGGCTTCGGTACTCACCTGCCGCGAGAGCCTGTCCGCCGGCCCGGAAATTCTGCGGCAGCGCTGCGAAGTTGAAGGGCGTGGCACTCGGGCCGGGTCGCTCAGATCGCACCCGCCCCGGACGTGCAGCGGTCGTGCCAAGCCCTCGGCCTCCCCTACCCGGTCCAAAGAGAGGAAGGTCTGCATCGGCCGTGCGGCTTTCGTGACTCAATGTGCGGGAAGCAAGCGATCGTCTTTCAGGGGTCCACACGGACGGCTACCAGTTCGAATCGACCGGCTGGCCATCGCAGGTCGAAAGCGGCAGGGAGGATCCAGGTGGCCCAAGCGGCGCGAGTGGCGCTGGGTCGAAGGTCGCGGGCAGATAGTAATACCCGGCCACCGGTGTGTTGCGCGACAGCGAGAGTGTGCTGCGCCAGTGGGAATTGGCCGGCATCGGAAGGCCGGTTGGGCCGCAGACCCCGGAAAAGCCGTCCGGGCAAATCATCGGGATCTCGGTCGCCCGCGGGAATGTGCTGTAGTGGTCGTAACTTGTCATCACGCAAGGCGTCTGCGCTCCTTTCCGGCCATTGAAGCGGGTGTAGGCGCTGGAAAGCCGCAGCGTCAGGATGTTGCCGTTGGAAGCAGAGCCGACCACGCCAAAATCAAGAAACGCGTCCTTCAGGTCGCTACCGCTCAACGCGGCGTTCGCGTCGAACTGCGTGCCTTGCAGCAGCGCCTGCTGGAAGTTCAGCGCGACGCCATCACTGACCAGAAACTTTGCGCCTGCGAAGTTCGCGGCGACCAGCACAGCAGAGCCGAAGTTCGTGCTGTTCACCGTGGCGCCACTGAAATCGACCCCGTACAGATACGCGCTGTCAAAGTGGGTCTGGGTCAGATCCGCACCCGCAACCGTCGCGCAGTGGAGCCTCGGCGAAGGTTGCGAGTTACACGCCTGCTGGCTGCCGCCGGACGAACTGTAGAGCGAGGCGAACTGAAAACCGGCCCCCATCAGCTTGGCATTGGCCAGACTCACATCCTTCATGTACGCACCCGCGAACGAGGCGGCCGTCAGGATCGGCGTCTTCGCGTCCGGGTTCGAGGTCAGGAACGACACTTCGAAGCTCGACCCGCTCAGGTTCGCGTTGTCGAACGTCGCCCCGTACAACTGAGCGTTGCTCAGGTTCACGTTCTGCACGCTGGCCTGGTTGAACTTGGCACCGGACAGCCTCGACTTAACCTCCGAGGTGCCGTTCAAGCCGGTTGCACCGTCGAGCGTCGCGCCTTGAAAGCTCGCGTGTTCGAGCACGGCGCCGCTCCACTTGGTGCCGCTCAGGTCGAGGTTGTCGAACACCACGCCGGTGTAGAGGCCGTTCGAGAAGTCGTGGGGCGCATGGCCGGCGACGGTCTGCAGCCGACTCGCGCACGCGCCGATCGCCGCGCCGCTCAGGTCGAGTCGATCCCACTGCGAAACAAACTCGCAGTTCATGGTGCTGCCGCGAAATGCGGTGCGACAGTTGGAATCATCGCCCAGCACGAGCGGCGCGTCGCCGAAGATCGCGTGGCCGTTGTTCAGGTGGGTGCTCGAGAAGTCGGTGCAGCCGAGCGTGGCGTAGGTCAGGTAGGTCGGCCCGCCGAACGTGGTGCCGACGAACTTCGCCTTCGTGAGGTTCGCAAAGCTGAAGTCGGTCGGGAACACCGGGTTCTGGCTGTCGACGATCGCAGCCCCGCTGAAGTCGGCGCCGGTCAGGTTGGTGCGGATGAACACCACCCCCTTGAGGAAGCCGCGATCGACGCGGTTCCGCACCGCCTGCGGCATCGCATCGCATCGCATCGCATCGCATCGCATCGCATCGCATCGCCGAGCTGACGCAGCACCTCGTCGCCTGCCGCGTGGCCCTGCGTGTCGTTCACGGACTTGAAATGGTCGAGGTCCATGTACATCAGCGCGAGCGGCTGGTTCGAGCGGCGTGCGCGCGCGCATTCGTCTTCGACCGATTCGTCGAAGCCGGCCCGGTTCCAGAGCCCGGTCAGTGCATCGGTTCAGGCGAGCGCGAACACCTGACGCTGCTGCCCCGACAGGTGCCGCACCAGCAGCAGGATCAACGCGCCGATCGCGGCTTCGGTGAACCGCGCGCGCAAGGTGTGCGGCCAGCCGCCGGTCTCCACGACGTCGGTCAGCATGGGCACCTGACACAGCAGATACATCCACCGCCACGACCGCGCGGCCGCGCGGCCCTGCCCGGACTTCCGTGCGCGCAGCGACAGGCGATCCGGCCCGGTCATCGCCGATTTGTGGCCTGGCGTCTCAAAACAGGCCGGCGGCCACGTTCACCGTGAACGCGAGCACGGCGGTGTTGAACGCGAACGACGTGAGCGAATGCGCGAGCACCAGCCGCCGCATCGCCGTCGACACCACGGCCACGTCGGACGTCTGCGAGCCGGCCGAGATCGTCACCGCGAAGTACATGAAGTCGGCGTAATGCGGCTGGAACGCGAGGTCGGCATCGGGAAACCGCAGCCCGCGCGGCGTGGCCGGGCCATACCAGGCGCTCGCATACGTCAACGCGAACAGGGTGGGCAGCAGCAGCCAGGCGCCGGCCACGGTGGCCAGCGCGAACATGAGGTGCGTCAGCGTATGCGGCGCGCCCGGGTGCTTGGCGGCGGACAGCTGCAGCACGATGCCCAGCAGGCTCATCAGCGCGCTGAGCACGGCCACCGCCAGCACCGTGCGCGCGCCTTCGGCCTGGGCCGCGGCGGTGCGCTTCAGATCGGCATGGTCGGCGCGCAGCATCATGGCGCCGACCAGCAGCAGATACAGCCAGACGCCGATGGTCCAGCCGAGCAAGCCGCGCGTGAGCCAGCTCGCGCCATCCGGCAGCACCAGTGTGATCAGGCAGCCGGCCAGCAGGGCCGCCGCCATGCGCGGCCTGGCACGCACCGCGGGCACGATGGCAAAGGGCGTCATCGCGGGCTCTTCAATCGATGCGTCACGCGATCGCCCGCCTCACCGGCACGGCCACACCGCACGCCCGCTCGCTCGGCGGTCGGCTGCGAATCCGTTTGACGCGAGCCGGCCCCGCGCTGCAGAACTGCAACGGAAGAAGTGGTGCCATGAAACGACAGCGCCATGCGTGCGGATGCGGGAAGGGACAGGTGGTTGGCGGATTGTCGGCGCAATGCGCCGCTACGCCGACAGCGCGGCTGCGATCGCCTGCGTACGCGCCGCCTGAATCCGGGCGCCGACCGCACCGCCCTTCATCCCGGCGGCCAGCGCATCCGCCGCGATCGGCGCAGTCGACACCGCCTGCGCCGCCGCCAGTGCACGCAGCAGCCGCGCACGCTGCGGATACGGCGCGTCGTGCCTGCCGAGCCGGCCGCGCGCATCGCATTCGCAGGCCAGCAGCACGTCGGCGAAGCGCGCCGGCTTGCGGATCGCGTCGCAGCGCTCGAGCAACCTCAGCAGCGCGGTGGCGTTCAACTCCATGCTGCGGTGGATGTTGCCGTGCTCGCGCGCGACCACGTCGGCGAGCTGCCGCACCTCGTTGGGCACGCGCCAGCGGTCGCACAACGCTTGCAGCAACCGGGCACTGCGCTGCTCGTGCCCGATGTGGCGCGGCAATGCGTCGGCGCGTGTGGTGCCTTTGCCGAGGTCGTGCGTGAGGCAGGCAAAACGCACGGACAGCGGCGCGCCGAGCCGCGCGCTCATGTCGAGCACCAGCATCAGATGCACGCCGGTGTCAACCTCCGGGTGATGTTCGGCCGGCTGCGGCACGCCCCATAGGCGATCCACTTCGGGCAGCAGTTTCTCCAGCGCGCCGCAGGTCCGCAGCACTTCGAACATGCGTGACGGCGTGCGCTCCATCAGGCCGCGCGCAAGCTCCTGCCAGACGCGCTCGGGCACCAGCGCATCGACTTCGCCGGCCGCCACCATCCCGCGCATCAAAGCCAAGGTTTCGGACGCCACCGTGAAGTCGTGGAAGCGCGCCGCAAAGCGCGCCACGCGCAGGATGCGCACCGGGTCCTCGCGGAACGCGTCCGTGACGTGCCGCAGCACGCGCGCGGCCAGGTCTTTTTGCCCAGAATAGGGGTCGATCAGACCGGACGCGCCCGTACCGCCTTCATTCCTCGCTATCGCATTGATAGTGAGATCGCGCCGCGCCAGGTCCTGCTCCAGCGTCACGTCGGGCGCCGCATGGAATGCGAAGCCGTGATAGCCGGCGGCCGTCTTGCGCTCGGTCCGGGCCAGTGCGTATTCCTCATGCGTGTCGGGGTGCAGAAAGACGGGGAAGTCGCGACCGACGGCCTTGAAACCGGCGTCCAGCATGGCCTGCGGCGTCGCGCCGACCACGACCCAGTCGCGGTCCTGCACGGGCAGGCCCAGCAATTCATCGCGCACCGCGCCGCCGACCAGAAAAGTTTCCATCAGAGCCGCAGTCTAGGTCGGCACACGGGCAGGCGGACGGACGGGCGGACTCAGGGCCTGCGCTCGCAGGCAGCCGCGTCCGCACGCCGCCGACGTGCAGAATCGAATCGAATGATTCCGGCACCGCCCCCTCCCCACACACCGACCGCCGACAGTGCGACTCACGCAGCAGGCCAAGCCGCTCCCATGCCGATCGCGCTCGTGCTCGGCGGCGGGGGTGCGCGCGGCCTCGCGCACATCGGCGTGATCCAGTGGCTGGTGGAAAACGGCTACCGGATCGATTCGATCGCCGGCTCGTCGATGGGCGCGCTGGTGGGCGGCATCTATGCAGCCGGCAAGCTCGACGTCTACACCGATTGGGTGCTCGCGCTGGAACGCTGGCAGGTGCTGCGGCTGCTCGATCCGTCGTTCGACGGCACCGGCCTGTTCAAGGGCGAACGCATCATCGGCGTGCTGCGCGAGCTGATCGGCGAGCAGCCGATTCAGGCGCTGCCGATCCGCTTCGTCGCGGTCGCGACCGATCTGGAAACCGGCGAGGAGGTTTGGCTGCGCGAGGGCAAGCTGTTCGATGCGATTCGCGCGTCGATCGCGACGCCACTGGTGTTCACACCGTTTCGGCTCGGTGACCGCACGCTGGTGGACGGCGCGCTCGTCAACCCGGTGCCGATCGGTGTGATCCGTGGCAGCCCGGCGCGCGCACCGTCGCTGTGAACCTGGGTGCGCGCGTCGAAGCGCAACCCGCGGCCGTCGATGCACCACCCTGGCAGTTCCCGAAGTGCGAAGCGCCACGTACCCGCCGCATCCGGGATTTCATCGAAGGCTGGCAGGGCGCCCGCCCACCGGCCTTGCCGACGCGCCGGCTGCTCGACATCGCGTTCGGCTCGATGCAGATCATGCAGGACACGATCGCCGAGTTGAAGCTGGCGGAAAACCCGCCGGATCACACGGTCCAGATCCCGCGCAACGCCTGCGGTTTTCACGAATTCTGGCGCGCGGCCGAGTTGATCGCGCTGGGCCGCGAGCGGGCCGCGCACGCCCTCGCGCCGCGCCCGGCGCCGGCCGATTGAGCGGCCAGCGGCTCAGGGCTTGCGCGCGGTGACCTCGATCTCGATTTTCATGCGCGCATCGGCCAGGCCCGCCGCGATCATCGTGGCGGCCGGGCGCACGTCGCCGAACCAGCGCTTGAGAATCGGTCAGCCGCGTTCGAACTCGGCCGCGTCGGGCACGATGTAGCGCACGCGCACCAGATCGCCGATGTCGGAACCCGCTTCGCCAAGCGCGGCAGCGATGTTGACGAGCGTCTGCCCGGTCTGCGACTCGATGTCCGGCGCGATCTGATCGACCTGTGGTCGAACCTGGTGGTGCCGGAGACGAACACCCAGCGGCCGCTGACCACCGCGCGGGAGCAGCCGATGTCGGCTTCGAAGCGCGAGCCGGAGCCGATCAGACGGCGTTCGGTCTGGTGGGTCATGGGGCGGTTCGGTAGGGTTCCTCGAACGCGCGAAAGTCGTGTTCGGCCAATGCCTGTGCGACCCAGGCCTGTACGCTGGGCAGTGCCTGCACGCGCTCGAAGTAGGCCGCAACGGCTTTCGGCGCCGGCAATCCGTACGTCTTGAAGCGCATCACGACCGGCGCGAAAAACGCGTCGGCGATGCCGAACTCGCCGAACAGCAGCGGCCCGCCGTGGGCGCTCAATGCGTCTTCCATCAACTGCACGATGCGCTCCACATCCGCGCGCACCGCAGGCGCATCCCGCATCAGCCGCGCGCCGACTTCCGGCAGCACCGCTTCGATGTTCATCGTGCAGTGCTCCCGCAGGGCGCCGAAGCCCGCGTGCATCTCGGCGCAGACGCTGCGCGCGCGGGCCCGGGTTTTTGTGTCCCGGGGCCACAGGTGTTTGTCGGGAAACTTCTCGGCGACGTATTCGGCAATCGCCAGGCTGTCCCAGACCGCGAAGCCGTCGTCCCGCAGCGCCGGCACCTTGCCCACCGGATTCACGGCGAGCACCGCGCGCTTGAAATCGGAGCCGGCGTCGAACGAATCGAACCGCACCCGCGTGTCCTCGAACGCGATGCCGGCCTGCGTCAGCAGCACCCAGGGCCGCATCGACCAGGACGAATAATTGCGATTTCCGGTAAAGAGTTCGAGCATGCGGTTTCCTTGGCTGCCGTGGCTATGGGTTTTGCCTCGCCCCGCATGTTAAGCACGGCGATACTCGCGATTCATGAAAACCGCCGCAGCCATTGATGACGCAAACCACCGCCGCGGCGGCGGGGCCCGCGCGTTTCGGCGGCCGTGTGGCGTGTTGCTGCTCGGCGGCCTGGGGCTGACGGGCGCGCGTGCGCAACGCGCACCGACCTTCCGGTGCTGGCGCTGCCGGCCGACGCGCAGACCACCTCGCTCGATGGTCGGGTCGGCCACCTGATCGACCCGGAGGGCCGGGCGAGCGTCGCGCAGGTGCGCGCAGCCGGCCGGGCGGCCAGACAGGCGTTGCCTGCAGCCGCCGTGCGCAGCGGCGCCGACGGTGCAGCGCACTGGTTCACGCTGCAGGTCGAGCGGCATCCCACCGGCGGCAGTTGGGTGCTTGCGCTGCGTCATTCGCGCTACCTGCATGCGGTTCAGCCGATCGGCCCGTGTGCGGAGCCCGGCACGACACCGTCGGCCTGCGACGGCGCCGCGCCGCCGCTTGCCGAACCCTCCACGGACGGCCGGTCGAACGCGTTTCTGTTGTCACTCTCAGACGCGGACAGCGCCAACTACCAATTGCGCATCCAGTCCGCGCTGCCGCAAAACCTGTCGCTATCGGTCGGCCCGTTCGCCGCCCACGACGCGGCACGTCAAGCACGCCGGCTGGCCTATGGCATCGGCCATCCGGATGCGCCAGGGTCAGCTGCGCGGCGGCGACCGATGCGTTGACCGGCCTGACGAACCGCGTGCGACTGAAAGAGCGGGCCGCTGCGCTGTCGCGCATGGCAAGCCCCGGGGGCGCTGCCGGTTGTCGATCTGGATCACTTCAAGCCGATCAACGACGGTTTCGGGCACGAGACCGGCGACGCGGTGGCGATCGCGATGGCTGAAGGCCTGCGTGCCGGCGCGGGCCCGCATGAACTCGCGGTCCGGCGCGGTGGCGACGAGTTCGCGCCGTTGCTGGCCGACGGGCAGCCGCGCGCGCCGTGCTCGCCCAGCGCATGATTGCGCTGACGGCACGGCCGATTCAGCGGGAAGGGCAGACCCACCGGGTGGGCGTCGGCATCGGCATCGCGTGCTTTCCCGCGGAAGGCGCGGACCTGTCGCGGCTGATGCGGCACGCCGACCTGGCGCTCTACCAGGTCAAGCGCAGCGGCTGGGGTCGGTTCGCGTTCCATGAGGATCTGTCGCCTCAGGAGACGTCGCAGATGGGGGTTGCCCTGACCTCGGGTCGCGCGCGCTCCCGCTGTCGTGTGAACCGGCCCTAGAACCGCCCTGCCGTCTTGCGCAGGTCGAGCAGCCGGCTCTCCACGCTGCGCCCGCCGAGATAGCCGCGCAGCACGGGCCCGATCTCGGCCGGATCGATGCCCAGTTCACGCAGGCCGGGCAGCGCGCCGCTGGCGACGTTGTCCTGCTGCATCGAGTCGAGGTTGTCGTTGCTGAGCATCGGCTCGCCAGGCAGCTTCTCCATCAACCAGGCTTGACGCCGCGCGTTCTTCATCGAGATGGGAATCACGCGCCGCGCATGGCCGGTCAGCCGTCCCGTGAGTTCGACCAACTGCTGCAAGGTCCAGACGGACGGGCCGCAGGCCTCGAAGGTCTGGCCAGCGGTTCGGTCGTTGCCGAGGATTTTGACGATCGCCGAAGCCACGTCCTGCACCCAGACGGGTTGGAATTTCGCGTCCGCGCAGGCCAGCGGAATGAACGGTGCGATGCGCTGCAGTCTGGCAAACGTGTTGAGGAACTGGTCCTCGCGGCCGAACACCACGCTCGGCCGCAGCAGCGTGAGCGCGAGACCGGCCGGCACCAGCGCCGCCAGCGCCGCCTCACCGCGCGCCTTGCTGCGCTGGTACATCGAGGGGCCGTCGGCATCGGCGCCCAACGCGCTCAGATGCACCAGCCGATGCACGCCGGCTGCGAGACAGGCGCGCGCGACGCTGGCGGGCAGCTGGACGTGCGCGGAATCGAATCGGGCTTCGTCTCCGTGCAGCACACCGATCAGGTTCACCACCGCGTCGTGACCGGGCAGCAGGCGGGCCAGCGCCGCTTCGTCGTGCACGTCTGCCTCCAGCGGCGTGATCGCCGGCAGCATCAACACCGGCTGCGCGTTCGACAGCCGGCGCGTCGGCACGGTCGCGTGCCACCGAAGCCGCTCGATTTCTTCACACACCGCGCGACCGAGGAAACCGGTGCCGCCCAACAACAGGATTTTCTTCATCCCGTGAATGTAGCGGCCCGCGACCGCGTCGCTGCTCGAAACGGGCAGCGCCAACGGCTGCGTGCTCGGCAGCTCAGGCGTACGGATCGGCGAAACCGAGCGTCCGCAACAGTTCGGTCTCGCGCGCCTCCATGCGCTCGGCATCCGCCTCGCTGGTCTCGTGGTCCCAGCCCTGCGCGTGCAACGCACCGTGCACCAACAGATGTGCGTAGTGCGCGTGCAGCGAGCGGTTGGCCGCCGCCGCTTCGGCCGCCACCACGGGCGCGCATAGCACGAGGTCGGCCAGCACCAGAGGGCTGCGCGCATAGTCGAAGGTAAGCACGTTGGTCGCATGGTCGTGGCCGCGGAATTCGCGGTTCAGCCGCTGCGCTTCCTGCGTATCGACGACGCGCACGGCGATCTCAGCGTCTGCGGCCAGCGCTTGGCACAGCCAACGCCGCACACGGTGGCGCGGCAGCGCCGCGCGGTGCAGCGCCGCGTCGTCGAAGCGCGCGAACTGCAACGACAGCTGCAACGTCGGCCGTGCGGCAGACGAATCCGAGGAATAGTTGGCGGCAGGCGTCCCGGCCGCTTCGGCGGCCGGCGGATTTCGCGCGGTTTCGCGCAATGTGGAGCAGGAATGCCGTGCCATCTCGTGATCGAATCGTCAGCGCGAATTGTGCATGGGTTGCCAATCGCTTTTGGCCCACCGCACGCTGCCGCCCTCACCCCGAGGTTTCCATCCTTCCTACCTTGGCTTGCCATCTCATCGATCTCCTGTCGAAGCCGTTTCAGCAGCTGCGTTCGGCCAAGCCAGGCCGGGCCGACGTGCCGACCGAATCCCGCGCGTTGCTGGCCGCCCTGCGGCAGGGCTCGCCCGTGGTGGTCGGGGTAACCGAGCAGATTCGGCGCCGGATGCTGCGCCGCTACCTGGATGCGTCGCAGCGCAACGTGCCGATGCACCTGGTCGCGCTGGCCGTGCTGCTATTCGGCGTGATCGGCTCGGCGCCGGGACTCGGGCGCGGCGCGCTGTTCATGGTGCTGGCCGCGCTGACGTCTTCCCGCTGGTGGCTGGCCGAGCGCGCGCTGGACACGATCCAGCACGGCCGCCCGGCCGACACGCGCGCGCACGATGCGTTGCTGCTGGCCACGCACATGGGGTGGGGCGCATCGCCGATGATCGCGGCCGCGCTGGTGCCGGCAACCGACTTCTTCGCGCTCTGCCTCATCGCCGTGATGGCGACCTGCGCCATGACGATGACTTACCTGTCGGCGCTGCCGGCTGGGCTGGCGCTGATTGGCAGCGGCCTGGGCTTGCTCGGAATCAGCATGGCAAGCCACGGCAGCTCGGCAGGCTGGGCGATGGCGGCGGGCACCGTGGTGTCCGCCGTCGTGATCACGCAGTGGATGCAGGTCAATCACGGCTCCACGCTGCGCATGTTGAACGCCGAGCGGCAAAACCAGGCGCTGATCGCCGAACTGCAGGGCGTCCAGCAACGCCTCGCGCTGGAAAACCGCAAGCTCGGCGAATCGCTGAAAGACGTGAACGAGGCGGCCGAGCGAGACGAGCTGACCGGCGCGTTCAACCGCAAGTACCTGAGCGGCATCGCCGCGCCGCTGGCCGACCGGGTGCGCAGCCACCGGGAGCCGATCACCGTCTGCATGATCGACATCGACCACTTCAAGCGCATCAACGACCGGCACGGCCATGCGGTCGGCGACTTCGTGCTGAAGACGGTGGTCGAGCAGCTGAACGCGCGGCTGCGCGACCAGGACCGGCTCGCGCGCTACGGCGGCGAAGAGTTCGTGCTGATCCTGCGCCGCTGCGACGTCGGCCGCGGCAAGCGCGTGGCGGAGGCGTTGCGCAACCACATCGCGAGCGTGCAGGTCGAGTCGCCCGAGGCGATCGTGAGCATCACGGCGTCCATCGGCATGGCCAAGTGGCACCCCGACGAATCGCTCGACGCGGTGATGGAGCGCGCCGACCGCGCGCTTTATGTGGCCAAACACAAAGGTCGCGACCGAGTTCAGATCGACGCCCTCGACGAGAACGACGAATCGCTCGACCCGAGCCAGCCCGCCCCGATCACGCGGGCCTGACGTGCTCCGGCCCGAGCCGCGTCAGCCGACCCGGCCCTTCCTCGCGCCGTCGTAGGCATCGACAATGCGCGCCACCAGCGGATGGCGCACCACGTCGCCGCTGTGGAATTGCGTGATCGCGATACCGGCCACGCGCTTCAACACCCGTTCGGCATCGATCAGGCCGCTGATAGCGCCTTTGGGCAGGTCGATCTGGCTCACGTCGCCCGTGATGACCGCGCGCGTGCCGAAGCCGATGCGCGTCAGAAACATCTTCATCTGCTCGGGCGTGGTGTTCTGCGCCTCGTCGAGGATCACGAACGCGTTGTTCAGCGTGCGCCCGCGCATGAACGCGAGCGGCGCGATCTCGATCAGGTTGCGCTCGAAGCTTTTTTGCACACGCTCGACCCCCATCAGGTCGTACAGCGCGTCGTACAGCGGGCGCAGGTAGGGGTCGACCTTCTGGCCCAGGTCCCCGGGCAGAAAGCCGAGCTTCTCTCCCGCTTCCACCGCGGGGCGCGTCAGCACGATGCGCTGCACCGCACTGCGCTCGAGCGCGTCGACCGCGGACGCCACCGCGAGATACGTCTTGCCGGTGCCGGCCGGGCCGATGCCGAACGTGATGTCGTGCTTCGCGATGTTGTCCAGGTAGACGCCTTGGTTCGATGTGCGCGCGCGCAAATCCGCGCGGCGCGTGGCCAGCGCCATCGCGCTGTCGTCGCTGTCGGCTGCCGCGGCGAAGGCGCCCGTGCCGCCGCCAAGCATCAGTTGCAGCCGCTCTGGCGTCACCGGGCGATCGGCCATCTCATACACCGCCTGCAGCAGCTCGATGGCGCGCGTCGTCTGCGGCTTTGGCCCTTCCACCCGAAAGTTGCCGTTGCGCTGCGCGATGCGCACGCCGAGCGCGGCTTCGATCGCGTGCAGATGCACGTTCATGGCGCCGCAGAGGTTGGCCAGCCGATTGTTGTTCGGCGGCGTGAAGGTGTGGCGCAGGATCAAGCTAATAATCTCGGGATAGGCAAATCGATTCTCGAAGCAGCACGCGGATCGCCGATCATAGGCAGCGGCGCGACTCGTGCCACCGCAAACACCTCGGCTCTCCATCCATGATCGGCAGACTCCACGGCACGCTGGCCGACAAGAACAACCCGCCGCAGCTGCTGCTCGACTGCCACGGTGTCGGCTACGAAGTGCAGGTGCCGATGAGCACGTTCTACAACCTGCCGGCGGTCGGCGAGCCGCTGATGCTGCTGACGCAGTTCGTCGTCCGCGAGGACGCGCAACTGCTGTTCGGCTTCGCGACGGAGGCCGAGCGCGACACGTTTCGCGAGCTGATCCGGATCGCCGGGGTCGGCCCGCGCACCGCGCTCGCGGTGCTCTCGGGGATGACCGTCGCCGACATCGCGCACGCGGTGAGCACGCAGGAAACCGGCCGGCTCGTCAAGGTGCCCGGTATCGGCAAGAAAACCGCCGAACGGCTGCTGCTGGAGTTGAAAGGCCGGCTCGCACCCGCGCTGCGCGGCCCGGTGGTCGCGGGCAGCGACGTGCAGGCCGACATCCTGCAGGCGCTGGTCGCGCTCGGCTACAGCGACCGCGATGCGGCGGCCGCGTTGAAGGCGCTGCCGGGCGATGTCGCGGTGTCCGACGGCATTCGGCTCGCGCTCAAAAGCCTCGGCAAGTAAGCGTCTTCGAAAGCAGCCGCAAATCGGTAACATGGCGGACAGCCCCATGTCGGCGCCGCCTTGTCGCCTGCTTTTCACCGGTTGCCTGCTCTTCAAACCCTTCATATCGAGGTTGTGATGCGAAATCGAACGTTTCCCTTCGTTTGCGGCAGCTTGCTGGCGCTGCTGTTGACCGGCTGCGGCGACTCCGGCAGCCCCTCACCCGCCGTCGTCGCCAAGACCGAGCCGACTGCGTCCGAAGTGCGTCGCGTCCCGTCGCGCGTGCAACCGGCGGATGCCCGCCAGGACGTGTCGCCGGTAAAGAGCCGAGCCGAATCGAGGGCACCCGCGCCCGCTCAGGTGGCGCTCGGCACCCTGGACAGCACAAAAGCCCGCACTGCCGCGCCGCCGGACGGCGCGCGTGAAGTCGGTGTGGCGCGCGCGCTCGAGCAGACCGCGACCGCGGCCGCGACGAGCAGCCGGCTGCAATGGCAGGCCACGCCCATCGGCGGCCTGACTGCGGCGATCAGCTTCCGCGCGGAAGACGCCAAGGGCGTGCGGCTCGGTGTGCAGATCGGCCAGTTGCCGGGCAGCGCGATGCTGCGCGTCTACAGCCAGGCTGGCAAAGCGCAGGTGTTCGAGCTGTCGGGCCATGAAATCCAGCAGTCGATCGACCGCAATGTGGCAGCCGGTGACGACAGCGAGGCGGCACGCACCTGGTGGACGCCCGAGTTCGGCACCGCCGAAGTCACGCTCGAGATCGAACTGCCGCCCGGCACGCCGGCCGACGCGCTGCGCATCGCGGTGCCGCGGCTGATCCACATCTACCAGCCGCTCGAGCTGCCGCCCGAAGGCAGCGTGGTCGCAAAAGACATCGGCGACTCCGCTTTCTGCCAGCGCGATGCGACCTGTGATGCGAACTTCCACGGCACCGGCAACGCGGTGGCCCGCATGTTGTTCGTGAGCGGCGGCAGCGCCTATGTCTGCACCGGCACCCTGCTCAACGATGCGGAAGGCAGCGGTGCGCCCTACTTTTTGAGCGCCGCGCACTGCATCTCGAGCCAGACCGTTGCCTCGTCGCTGCAGACCGACTGGTTTTTTCGCTCGCCGAGCTGCAACGCGCGCGTGCTGAGCAACGAGCGCGTGCGCCGGCTGCGCGGCGCGCAACTGCTGTATGCGTCGACCACGAACGACGCGTCGTTCATGCTGCTCAACGACGCGCCGCCGGCCAACGCGCTGTACGCAGGCTGGGACATGAACCCACAACGCGTCGGCCAACAATTGGTCGGCCTGCACCACCCGAGCGGGGACTTGCTGGCGATCAGCTACGGCACGATCGACGGCTATTCGGTCTGCACCGGCTTCTCATCGAACGGCAACTTCAACTGCAATTCCAGCGACGTGGCCAGCGGCACCAACCTGCGTGTGACCTGGGCAGCTGGCAGCACCGAAGGCGGCAGCAGCGGCAGCGGCCTGTTCTACCGCGAAGGCAACAGCAGCTATCTGGTGGGCACCTTGAGCGGCGGCAGCGCGAGCTGTTCGAGCCCTTCGGCAGCGGACTACTACTCGCGCTTCGATCGGCAGTTCCGCGATGCGCTGCGCTTCTGGTTGCAGCCGGCTTCGACCGGCACCGGCCCGGCTGGCCGCACCGCCGTCTACCGCTTCTTCAACGCGTCAACCGGCGCGCACTTCTTCACCACCAGCGTGGGCGAGCGCGACTACGTGGCTTCGACGCTGCGCGAATTCACCTATGAAGGCCCGGTGTTCTTTGCCTATCCAGGCAACTTCGCGGGCCAGAGCCCGGTCTACCGCTTCTACAACCCGCAGACGCGCGCGCATTTCTACACGATCTCGGCCGAGGAACGCGACGCGGTGGTGCGTACCTTGCCATCGTTCCAGTACGAAGGCATCAGCTGGAGCGCGCAGACCTTGCCGGGCAACGGCTCGGTGCCGATCTATCGGTTCTTCAATCGCAACAACGGCACGCACTTCTATACGATCTCCGCCCAGGAGCGAAACATCGTGGTCGATAACTATCTCGCCTACAGCTTCGAAGGCATCGGTTACTACGCCTGGACCCAGCCTTGAACGGTTCGGTACGGACGATGGATGCCCCGTCGGCGGGCGCCCGCGCGCCGGCAGCATGAAGTCCTTGCCGTGACAATCCAGACCGACGACTTCGCCATTCCGCCGCGCCGCAGCAGCACGCTGTCGGCGGTGGCCGATTCGCCGCGCGAAGAAGCAATCGAGCGCGCGTTGCGGCCGAAGCTGCTGGCCGAGTACGTGGGCCAGGCCAAGGTGCGCGAGCAGCTCGAGATCTTTATCGGCGCGGCCGCCAAGCGCAAGGAAGCGCTCGACCACGTGCTGCTGTTCGGCCCGCCGGGGCTGGGCAAGACCACGCTGTCGCACATCATCGCGCACGAGCTGGGCGTGAACCTGCGCCAGACCAGCGGGCCCGTGCTTGAAAAACCCAAAGACTTGGCCGCGCTGCTGACCAATCTTGAAGCCAACGATGTGCTGTTCATCGACGAGATCCACCGCCTGAGCCCGGTCGTCGAGGAAATCCTCTACCCGGCGCTCGAGGACTACCAGATCGACATCATGATCGGCGAAGGGCCGGCGGCGCGCAGCATCAAGCTCGATCTGCAGCCGTTCACGCTCGTCGGCGCCACCACGCGCGCCGGCATGTTGACGAATCCGCTGCGGGATCGCTTCGGCATCGTGGCCCGGCTCGAGTTCTACACGCCGGAAGAGCTCGCGCTGATCGTGCGGCGCAGCGCGCATCTGCTCGATGTGCCGATGGACGACGAAGGCGGCTTCGAGATCGCGCGCCGATCGCGCGGCACACCGCGCATCGCGAACCGGCTGCTGCGCCGCGTGCGTGACTATGCGCAAGTCAAGGGCGACGGCCGGATCGACCTGGGCATCGCGAATCGCGCGCTGGCGATGCTCGACGTCGACCCGCAGGGCTTCGACGTGATGGACCGCAAGCTGCTCGAAGCTGTGATTCACCGCTTCGACGGCGGCCCGGTCGGGCTGGACAACATCGCCGCGAGCATCGGCGAGGAAGCCGGCACGATCGAAGACGTGATCGAGCCGTACCTGATCCAGCAAGGCTACCTGCAGCGCACGCCGCGTGGGCGAATCGCGACGCTGGCGGCGTTTCGGCACCTGGGTGTGGTGGCGCCGAATCGGCCGGATGTGGGGTTGTTCGGGGAAGCCTGAAGCCGGAAGCTTCCGGTGGCATTTGCCGACGCGGCAAACGCCCATCCGGAACCGTTCAACCGCAAGTCCGCTTGGCGCGGCAGCCGTTCGTCGTCGTGAAGCCAGTAATGAGGCAGCGGGCTCAATGGCAGTGATATTTGCCTGTCTTGCGGTTGGTATGGCACCCATTGCCATCCCTTCCGCCTGAGTGTGCACCGGTGCATGCCGCGCTCAGCAGGGCAGCAAAAACCATGACGATCTTTTCGTGGAAACCACTTATGAAAAAGGGCTTCCAGTATCAAAGGCTTGCTGCCAGCAGCGCGGTTCAACAGATCAATTGACCGTGCACTGCCTCCTGTGGCCTCGGCTTTTTTTGCAGGCGAGACGCGCGTCGGCATCAACCGCTGCCACCCTGCAACGCAGCCACGATCAACAAAATAACAAGGCCGTCAGAAAGAAGCCCTGACAGCCTTGGCAATGGTGCACGCCAGCAGCGCTGCGCCCAGTTCGTGCGGCTTGGCGCGAGCAACGCTCGGACGGATCAGCACTGGCTTGCCATGCTCATCGACTCCGTGGACCGCAAGGACGTTCTTGGCAAGATCGATCCCGACGTACAGAATGGACGTGATTTCTGCTTCCGAGTGAGTCGATGAGACTTCGAGCCTCCCATCGTGGCATTCAGTTGCAGGTCGCCACAACTGCGCGGCTAGCTCGGAACGGGGAAGCCCCTTTGATTTGTTTGGCGCACCAAGTGGGAAGTGCCGCAGTAGCTCAATTTCTTTCAACGGATGTTGACTGTCACATGCTTTCAAGAGAGGAGTTCACATGAGCAATCTTCAGATCGCGAAAGACCTCTATGCGGCGTTCGGGCGCGGCGACATCCCGACTGTGCTGGCCGGGTTCCATCCTGAGATTGAGTGGCGAGAGGCAGAGGGCAGTCCCTACAAGCCGGACGGCTCAGCTTGGGTCGGGCCGCAAGCCATACTCGAAAATCTCTTCATGCGGCTCGGTTCGGAGTGGGAAGGTTTCACAGTCACCGTTCGGACGCTCAACGACGCCGGGGAGCACGTCGTGATGGAAGGCCGCCTCACCGGACTCTACAAGTCTTCCGGCAAGAGCCTCGACGCTCAGGCGTGTCACGTTCTGCGTTTTCGGGGAGGCAAGCTCTTGAGCTTCCAGGGTATGTCGACACCGGACAGATCCAGACGGTCATGGCGACGCGTTGATTGTTGCTTCGATTCCAGGCTGCCGCGCAGCGTCTTGCCATCGATAGCCACGCTGACCGTACCGCGCTGTCGGCGCCGTGGGGCAGTCAGCGCCGTTCTGGCACGGCGTCGCAGGGCCTGCTCAAGCGCCGACCAAGTACCTATCTCGGTAGTCCGACTCCAATTCACATCGATCGGCGAGGGCTTTGAGAGAGGACCATGGGACTGGTGTGCAAGGACGATGGCTGGCGAGTGCCGGAGAAATTGTGGGAGCAGATGCTGCCGCTTTTGCCACCGTAGCCTTCTCGCCCGCTGGGCTGCCACAACCCGCGCGTGCCAGACGGCTTGGCCATGAACGCAATCCTGCTGGTGCTGCGCATGGGTATGCAGTGCAATGCATTGACATCCGCTGTGCTGGCGAGTGCAGCAACGGATCGAACTGCACCGCATAGTCTTCCAAAGGTGCGGGCGCCAAGGGGAAAGAGCAAGAATTAGTCATCCTTGATCACCTCCTGCACCATCTTCCCACCGATCAGAAAACGATTCAACAAACTACCAATAAGAAGACCGATCTGCACGGTGCGGAACCGGACGACTGACGCTCGATTCGAGTTGGCCTCGACTGGTCCGCTGCGAACCGTGACTTTAGGTAAGCTGGGTGCCGGTCGCCATGTTGCCGGCCGCTTCCAGCGCTTGTGACGTGTTCGTGACTACGGTCCGCACGCGCAGCTTGGCACACAGTTGTGCGACGAGTTGCTCGTCGGCTTGCTGCCAGATGCACAGCATGATCTGAGCACGCGGCGCGGCGCGCCGGACCTCCAGCGAGACGGCGCGCAGGTGCAGTGTGCTCAAGGGCTCGACGAACGAGAGGCAGATGAGCGCCGCTTCGCGAATCTGCTGTTGCGGCAGTTGCGTCGATTCGGCCAGTGGCACAGCCACCGCGTGCAGTCCGTGCTTGGTCAGCAGCTGAGCGAGCATGGCAGCTGCTAGGCCGTCGAGCGGGTGGCTGCCGTGCAGCACGCCGACCGGCGTTGCCACTCGCCAAGTCAGTGCCAGTTCAGCCGGCTTGAACACGCGTCGATCGACGTCACGCTCGAGCCGCACTTGGTCGAAGGCAGCGCGTGCTTCACTACCAGCCCGTCCGCCACGCGCAGTCGGCTGCGGCGTGTCGGACAGGCCCACGACGACTTGCTGCGCTGATTCGATCATGCGCTCAAGCCGCTCGCCGCTGACGCTGCCGCGCACAATGTCCTGATGTGCACGCCGGACGGCTACCAGTGCGATCTCATCAAAGTAGGTCGACAGGCTGCGACCTTTGAGGAACTCGAGCGCCTGCTCGCGTGCCTCTTGTGGATCGCCGGCCAGCATGCGTTGATAGAAGATTTCGTGCGGCTCAAGTGCTGGCCGGTCACCGAGCAAAGTATCCAGAAAGCGCAACCGCTCAACGTGCCGGCCCAGCACAACCAAGCAGATCGTGAGCGGGGTGGACAGCACCAGTCCGATCGGGCCCCAAAGGAACGCCCAGACCGTAGCCGACACGATGATTGCCACCGGCGAAAGGCCCGAGCGTTGCCCATACAGCAGCGGCTCGATCACGTGTCCGACCAGCGGCTCAATCACTGCGAACAGCCCCAGCGTCCAAGCGACGCTGCTCCACCCCGGATCGGTCGCAAACGCAATGAAGAGCGGCGGAATCAGCCCGATGAACGCGCCGACATACGGCACGAACCGCATGATGCCCGCGAAAATTCCGAACAAGAACGGGCTCGGCAGACCGATGGCCCAAAGTGCCAGCCCGATCGTGAGGCCGAACGCGCCGTTGACCGCCAGCTGCGTCAGCAGCATGCGGCCGACGCGGCGTCCAGCATCGTCCAGCGCGGCAGTGGTTTTCTGCAGGTCCTCAGTGCCCGTAAGCCGGATGAAGCGGTTGCGTAGCCCCGAGCGCTCGGCCAGCATGAAGCTCGCCAGCAGCACCACCACAAACAGCGAAGCCAGCGGCGCCAGCAGCGGCACAAGATAAGCGTAGAGCGCCTTGAAGCCGTGCGCCTCATCGTCGATGCGCACTACCGTGACCGGTGCACTGCCGGCCGCTGCAGGGGCATCGCTGACTGCCGCCAACCGCCCGAACGCCCGGGTCAGCACGTCGGCCGCGTTGCCGAACACACCGCGGTCGGCAAGTGAACGGGACAGACCCGCAATCTTGCGCTCGAGCACCGGCTCATAGCTGGGCACGTCGGCCGCGAGCACCGACGCCTGCCAATAGGCGACATAGGCCACGCCGACGATCAGCCCGATCGCCAGCACGATCGACGACAAGAGCGAAAGTTGGCGATTCAGCCCGATGCGCTGGAACCACCCCATCACCGGCGACAGCGCGAAGCTCAGCAGGATGCCGAGCACGAGATGCACGATGACCTCCTCGCCCAGCTTCAGCAGCGTGGCCAGCGCCAGCAGCAGCAGCACGCCGGCCAGCGCCTGGAACAGCGGCATCGCCTGGCGCACCAGGCGGTTTGTGATCAGATCCAACGAAGGATGCCTTTCGTCTCAGCCACCGTCCCGCGCTACGAGGCAGCGGGCTCGCTCGGCTGTCCACGCGCGGTGATCAGCGCATCGATCTGCTCGAGCAGCTTGGCAAAGTCGATCGGCTTTGGGTGGTAGTCGTCGCAGCCGGCCTGGATCGCCTTCTCACGGTCTCCGGCCATTGCGTGCGCGGTCAGCGCGATGATCGGGATCGATTGGGTTTGCGCGTCGGACTTGATCGCACGCGCCGCGGTCCAGCCGTCCATCACGGGCAAATTCATGTCGAGCAGCACCACGTCTGGCTGCGCCGATTTAGTGCTTTGCACGCCTTGTTCGCCGTCATGCGCAAGCACCACCGTATGGCCTCTACGCCCCAGGCGGCGGGAGAGGAAATCCCAGATCTGTTCACTATCTTCGACCAGCAGAATGGTTGCCATGCACTTAGCTTTCTTCTTTAGTTCTTCGTTTTGATCAAACTGTCTCACGCGCGATCGGAGCGTCCGATTCGGCAGGACGTGGTTGCGCGTAACGACGCAAGTCAGTAGCCAGTTCTGCCAATGGCATGCTGCCTTTCTGCAAAATGGCGTCAGTATCTTTTTCCAGCCTGCGGACCCGGTTGGATCCGATGTCTTCCGAAGTCATCACGACCAGCGAAACAGCGTTCCATTGTGGATTGTTTCTGACTTCGCGGATAAAAGCGTGGCCGTCCATCAACGGCATAACCAGATCGACCAGCACCAGAGCCGGCGTATGGTTGCGCATCAAGGTCAGCGCTTCTTGGCCATTGGTTGCCGACGCGACGGTCCAGCCATCGCGTTCCAGCAGCAAGGTCAGCCGCTTGTTCGCAGCCTCGTCATCATCGACGATCAACACCTCGTGCGTCGATTCGGCAGCGCAGGCGTCCTTGATTGCCTGCGCCAGCGCGCTGCGCTTGACCGGCTTCTTGATAAACCCGCTCGCGCCCATCGCATAAGCGAAGCGTTCGTCGCTCAGCACCGTCTGCATGATCACGGGGATATGCGCAGTCTCGGGATTGTCCCGGATCGCCTTGAGCACATGCCAGCCGTCCATGCCCGGCAGCATTACGTCAAGCAACACAGCCGTCGGGCGCAAGGTTTTCAGCAGCTCGAGCGCCTGCGCGCCGCTGGTCGCAATACTCACAGCAAAGCCTTCTTTCGTCAGATGGCGTTGCAGCAACTCGCGCGCCGATGCATCATCATCGATGACCAGAACGGTCTGGCCCGTCGGATCAATGGCGCCCACGATGCTTCCCGATAGTTCAGTCGTTGCTGCTTCGATTTCAACTGCAGGCGCGATCCACCGGCTCGGCACAGTCAGTGCGAATGTGGTGCCGCGGCCCAGCTCACTCTCAACCGTCACGTTGTCGTCGAGCATGAGCGCGAGCGCGCGGGTCAACGCCAGGCCAAGGCCAGTGCCGCCTTAATTGCGCGTGGTGGACGAATCGGCTTGGCTGAAACGCTCGAACAATCCGTCGAGCTGCTGCTGGGTCATGCCGATGCCCGTGTCGGCGACCTCGAACCGCGTGTGCCGCGTGCCGCCCAGGTCGATGCCTGTGACCTTCAGCTCAACCTTCCCGTCCTTCGTGAACTTGGCGGCGTTGCCGATCAGGTTCAGCAGGATCTGGCGCAGCTTGAGGTCATCCGTGAAGAGCCGCGCGTGCGGATCGTCAGCCATCGTCTGGAACTGGTTGTGGTTCTTGCCGACCAGACTGGCACACGCGGACTCGACGTCCGACAGGTGAACGACATCGCCAAACGGTTGAGCATCGCCAAGAGCACGCTGTACAGCTACCTCCGGCAGCGCGGCGTCGAAGTCGGAAAACATGCGCGTCGGCACGACGCGATCAGTCCAACGTGACCAAGCTCGCTGGCCTTAAGTCGGTTTACTGTTCCATTGCTCCCCGGACCCCATTCACAGCCGTAAAGCGGACACACGATCGGCCCACTCAGCTTGACTTTGGCCATTTCCCGCGCAGCGGCGCCCTGAGGCAAAGCGAGCCGGCTCGTAGACTGACAAGTCTCTCTGGCCAGAGGGAGAAGCGTTATGACGACGGTGCCGACCCGCTTTGCAGCGGTGATTTTGTGCTTTGCTGAAGTGTTTGGCCAGCGCACTTGGCGCTGGGCCGAGCCGTTGCTGATCGGGGCGATCCTGATGCCTGGCAGGCGCACGCTGGCCACCGTGCTGGGGGTGCTGGGCCTGTCGGGCGAGCGGCACTTCGTCAACTATCACCGCGTGCTCAGCCGCGTGGCGTGGTCGCCGCAGGCGGCCGCACGCCCGACAGGCCGCCTGGTATCACAAGACCTTGCCGACCTTCAGCGACGCGCTGGCCGCTGTATGAAGGCATTGGTGGCGATCGATCGGTTTATCAACGTCCACCCGCCAGCACGACATGATCAAAGTGCCTCGATGTGTGTTCCAGCGGCTGCACGAAGCGGCCTGCTATGCCGCGTGATGGCCAAAGTCAAGCTTAGATACCCACCATCCACCTCCCCCAATCCTACCGACCCAACGGATGCCCTCGGGCGTCGCCTTGGCGGTCGGCAACGCCGCTCCAGGCTTCCAAAGCTTGGTCAGACTGAACGGCGCGCAACAGGCCAACCCGGCGCAACTCCTGCGCCAGCTCTTCAGTCGCGAGGCCATCGGCCTGCACGACGTGGCGCACGTGCTTGATCAGGCGTTCGTGCTCTTGGTTGGAAATGGTCCTCTGGGTCAGTGCGATCACCGGGATGGCGTGACCCTGTTCCCGCTGTCGCAGGGCGTGGAGGAATGACAGGCCACCGAGCTCCGAAGCCTGCAGATCGATCAGGATGACGTTCGGCATGTTGGTATCCAACAGTTGCAGCGTTGCATCGGCGGTCTCGGTCTCAAGCACCAACCAGCCTTCGGCTTCAAGCATGCGGCGTAGTTCGCTGCGCGAATGCAGATCCGGCTCGATGAGGAGCGCAGTGCGACCGGGCAGTCGGTGCCGGTCGATCGATTGCTTCAGGAGCTGCCAGTCGACCGGTTTGCTCAGATAGTCGGCCGCGCCGAGCGAAAAGGCCAACCCACGCTCCTGGACGAAACTGATCATGATGACCGGGACGTCGGCCAAGTCTGGGGTCGCCTTCAGCGCTGACAGCACCGCCCACCCGTCCAGCCCCGGCATCATCACATCGAGCAAGATCGCCGATGGCCGCTGCGCGCGGGCAAGGCGCAAGCCCTCCTCGCCATGTCGGGCCGTCCGGCAGCCCAGGCCCTCGCGTGACAGGAACTTTGTCAGCAAGTCGCGGGTAGCAGCGTCGTCGTCGATGACGAGGACATACTCGGTGTAATTCGCGGCGGTATCGACGAGCTCGGTCGGGGCTGGCTCATCACCTGTTTCGCTCAACCGAACGTTGGCCGGCAGCAGCAGCTCGAAGCGGGTGCCCTGGCCGGGTACGCTTTCGACCCTGACGCTGCCTCCCAGCATGTTGGAGAACGACTTCGTGATCGCAAGACCCAGCCCGGTGCCACCAAAACGCCGCGTCGTCGAGCTGTCGGCCTGGGTGAAGCGTTGGAACAAGCGCTCAATCTGCTCGGTGGTCATGCCGATGCCCGTGTCGCTGATTGCAAAAGCGAGTTGGTCGACCACGCCGGGCGGTTCGAGCGGCCGGCGCTTCGCCGACAGCGTGATGCGCCCGCCTTCGGTGAATTTCACCGCGTTGCCGAGCAAGTTGTAGAGGCACTGCCGGATCTTCACCGGATCCGAATGCATGCGACCGAGCGCGTCTGGCTGTACGTCAAGAACCAGCGTGTTCGACTTCTTCGCCACCAGCGCTTGCACCGTGTTGACAACCTCGACCAGCAGGGCGCCAACGTCAAAATCTTCCGCCTGCACCTCCATCTTGCCGGCTTCGATTTTGGCCAGGTCAAGGACGCTGTTGATAAGGTCGAGCAGGTGGCGGGCGCTACCCCGGATCTTGCCGATGTCCTCAAGCAGAATGTCCGTCCCGGCCACTCCCAGTTCCGCCACCTCTTCCTCCAACAGGTCGGTGTAGCCGATCACCGAGGAAATCGGGGTGCGAAGCTCGTGGCTCATGTTGGCGATGAACTGGCTCTTGGCCAGGTTGGCGTCCTCAGCCGCCAGCTTGGCCGTTGCCAGGCTCTCCTCCGCGCGCTTGCGTTCGGTGATATCGTTTTGCACGCCGACAAAATGCGTGAGGTCGCCGTTCTCGGCGAACACGGGCGAGACGGTGAGTTCGTTCCAGAACGACGTACCGTCTTTTTTATAGTTCAGCAGCACCAGCTGGCAGGCGCGCCGTTCGCGTATGGCGTCCCGCAGCCTGTCGAGTTCGTGCTGCGACGTCTCGGGACCCTGAAGGAACCGGCAGTTGCGCCCCAGCGACTCGGCAACCGTATACCCCGTGATGGTCTCGAAGGCGGGGTTGCAGTAGATGAGCGGCAGCGCCGGGTCGGTTGCGTCGCTGATGGCGATCCCGGTGCTTGCCGCTTCGATCGCACGCTGCGAAAGCAGCAGCTTCCGATCGGTCCCGCACCGTTTCAGAAACTGCCCGAGGAGTTCCCCCAGCGTTGCCGCCGACTGCATCAGCGAGGGGATGTCCCCGAGGCGCGAGCGCATGAAGAACTCGATCACGCCGAACACCTCTGCCCCCGCCATCGCAGGAAAAGCGAACGCGGTACGGAGCCTGGCCAGCGCAGCTCCGTCATGCCGGGTGAACTGCGGATCGTGCATCACGTCCGGGACGATGAGGGGCTTGGCACTCTTCCAGATCCGCCCTGGCAGACACTCGTCTGCTCGCCAGGAGGCGGCCTGGGTCGCCCGCAGGAACGCCTCACCCTCCACCGAGGGCGAGTGCCACGTTGCCTGGCAGCGCAGCGTCGAGCCTTCCACGGTCCAAAAAGCACCGATGTCCCACCCAAGCCCGACCCCGATCGCGGCCAGGGTTCGGTGGAGGGCCGAGACGTCGTCGGGCGCTTCGGCCAAGGCACGGCTAACCTCAAAGTGCACCGCAAGGCGCTTGCTGGCGTCGTGCCGCACGGCGGTGTCGACGAAGGTGAGTACGGTGCCGATCCGCTGCCCGTTCAATTCGGCCGGGTAAGACGAATACTCCGCCGAAAGCGGCGTTCCATCGCGGCGCCAAAGCGTCTCGTTGTCCAGCCGGACCACACGCTCGTCGCTCGTGAGCATCGGGCAATCCGCCTTGGGATACGGTCTGCCGTCCCCGTGGGTGTGGTGGATCGTCTCATGCATTTCTCGCCCGAGCACCTCGTCCCGCTCGTACCCCAGCATGGCAAGCGCCGCCCGGTTGATCGAGGTGCAGCGGCCTTCGAGATCGACGGCGTAGACGCCCTCGCCGATGGCATCCAGCACGGTGGCCAACGTTTGTCGCTGCTCCTCGGTCTGGTCTGCGAGCTGGATGGCCCGCCGCTGCGCCATCTGCAGCGAGATTTCGACCTCGACCAGCGCGGCCATGTCGCGCACCATCTCGATCTCGCGCGCGGTCCAATGTCTTGGCTTCAGGTCGATCACACAAAAGCTGCCCAGCGCGGCCCCTCCTTCTAAAAAGATCGGAAAGCCCAGATAGGCAACCACCCCAAGCTCGGTCACAGCCCGGCTCTGCCCGATCCGCGCATCGGCTCGCGCATCGTCGACGATGAGCGGCTTGCGGTCGGCCACGACGTATTTGCACAGCGAGTGCGAAAGGGGGGTCTGGCGAACGCCTGCCAGGTTACCGGGCAGGCCGTCCGCGCTCTTGAAGAACTGTCGCTCTGCGTCGACCAGCGACACCAGGGAAATCGGAGCATTAAGCGCGTTCCTGGCCAACCGGGTGAACCGGTCGAACCGAGCGTCCGCAGGCGTGTCGAGCAACTCGGTGCTCGCAAGCAAGCGGAGGCGCCCCGGCTCGGTTATCCCGTGCAGTCCGTCGCCATCCGCATCGCGCGTGGGATCGCCTGTCATGCAGCCGTTGCGGTCCGTGCCATCGTTGCCTGTGGCGTCCATCAGAACCCGCCATCCTGGCGCGCGAACCCGATGGGTTCGATCTGGCCATTCAATCGGCAAACGCCTGCCGGCTTGCGGTCGTAGACAGAGAACGCGGCCGCGGCCGGACGAAAGAAGGCGCGGCTCTGGGCGGACAGCGCGCTGGCCGAAATCGTACGCGTCGCCAGCTGCCGCGTATGCGTCACGGTCCACCGCCCGATCGCAAGCAGCTTCGAATTCGTGGGATCCATGTCCGCCTCCTCCCCGAAGCGCACCTTGTCGAGACCCTGTTGGCCGTGCTCGGCCATGAAGGCAACGAACCCCGCCCCCTGGAGCAGCGGCGACGGGCTAGGCCAGGGTTCCTCGTCATCAGCGATGGTCAACATCTTGGCCAGGGTTCCCTATTCATCCGAGCGTCTGCTGCGTCCACTGCGGATCGTGCGCCCTTGCAGGAATGGGCGATCCCGACCGAGTTTCAAGGCTCCATGGCGAGCATAGGGTCGGTGAAGTATCGTACTGCAACCGAGGCGCTGCAGGCAGGCAGGCGCGCGGACCAGGGCAATTGACAATGGTGCGGTTCCGGTCTTGCCAGAGGGTGCGACGCCCTATGCCACCGAGCGCTGCGCTGAGTTCGGGATTGAACGTATTGGATAAGGCTAGTGGTGCGAACCGCAAGTTCGACTGAAGTTTTAGGATGTGTGGCGGCGGCTGTTGTTTGGTTGCCGAGGAGCGCATCATGGCCCGACCCCATGCGGTTGCCATCAGCCTGAGCCAGGCCAATCGAGCCGAGTTGCAAAGCTGGGCGCGCCGACGCAAGACGGCCCAGGCGCAGGCGCTGCGAGCACGCATCGTGCTGGCCTGCGCCGAGCCGGGGACAACCAACACGGCAGTCGCTGCCCGTCTGGGGCTGAGCCTGATGACGGTGTCGAAGTGGCGGGCTCGCTTCGCACGGCTGGGACTGGCCGGCCTGGGCGATGCGACTCGCTCGGGCGCGCCGCGCTCGATCCTGGACGAGCACGTGGCAGCAGTCATCACCACGACGCTGGAGTCCACGCCTGAGAATGCCACGCACTGGTCCAGCCGCGCGCTGGCAGCGCGCCTGGGCATGAGCCAGACGGCCATCTCGCGCATCTGGCGGGCTTTCGGTCTGCAGCCGCACCGAACCGAAGGCTTCAAGCTCTCGAGCGACCCGCATTTTGTCGATAAGGTGCGCGACATCGTCGGGCTTTACCTCAACCCGCCCGCGCGTGCGCTGGTGCTGTGTGTGGATGAGAAGCCCTCCATCCCGGCGCGCAGCGACACCGCGCCGGCGGTGCCGATGAGGCCGGGACAGCCCGAGCGCCATACGCACGACTACATCCGCCACGGCACGACCGATCTGTTTGCCGCGCTCAACGTCAAGGCCGGCACCGTCATCGCCGAGGTCCACCGGCGGCATCGCAGCGTGGAGTTCCGCCACTTCCTGCAAACGGTCGAGCACGCCACACCGGCTGAGTTTGACCTGCATCTGGTGCTGGACAACGCCAGCACCCACAAGACCCCCCTCGTCCAGCGCTGGCTGCTCAGGCACCCGAGGGTGCATCTGCACTTCACACCCACTTCGGGCTCTTGGCTCAACTTGGTCGAGTGCTGGTTTTCCGTGCTGACTGCGCGCCGGCTCAGGCGAGCGCGGTTTCGCCCCACCTGTGCGTTGGAGAAGGCCATTCGCGCTTATGTCGCTGCCAACAACTCAACTCCGAAGCCTTTTGTCTGGACCAAGACCGCTGATCAGATCCTCGAATCGGTCGCAGAATTCTGTGAGCGAACTTCTGATTCACACCACTAGCTAGTCGGCCCTGCAAAACCCTCGAACCCCGCATGAACAGGCGCTTTGCGGGTAATCGCGGTATCGAAGAACTCGCAGGTTTTCGATAATCGTTCATGCACAGAATCTGAGAGTTTTCGATCTCCGATTTGGAGGCCCTGCGATGACCGACGACTTCTTCTGCGCCCGCTTGGACGGCATGATCGACCCCGGCCACGCGCTGGCTGTGCTTGCGCAGCGCCTGCCCTGGGCGCAGATGGAGCGTGCCGTCGCCCCGTGCTTCGCGCGCAAAGCGCTCCCCGAGCAGCTGCTGCAAAATACTCGAACCCTGCATGAACAGACGCTTTGCGGGTAATTTGCGGTATCGAAGAACTCGCAGCTTTTCGATAGTCAACGCGCAGAAGCTGGAGTTTTTGATCTCCTATTTCGAGGCCCTGCGATGACCGACGACTTCTTTCGCCCCCGCCTGGACGGCATGATCGATCCCGCGCACGCGCTGGCTGTGTTGGCCCAGCGACTGCCCTGGACGCAGATGGAGCAAGCGGTCGCCCCGTGCTTTGCCCGCAAGGCCCGCCCCGAGCAATGGCAGACGGACGACGACCTGTTCGGCGCTACTCGGCGCAAGTCGCCGGCGGCAGCGTGAGCAATGCCGGGCGGCCACGCCGCTCCTTGCGCCTGATGCTGGCGTTGACGCTCCTGAAGAACAGCTTCGACCTGAGCGATGAAGCGCTGGTCGCGCGCTTTGCCGAGAACGTCTACTGGCAGCACTTTGCCGGCTACGAATACTTTGACCCCATACCGCCGTGCGATGCGACGCAGATCGGCCGCTTTCGGTCTGCCCTGGGCGAAGCCGGCATGGAGGAGTTGCTCAAGGCCACGGTGGAGACGGCCGTCCAGCGTTGGGGCCGTGCGCAAGAGCGAGTTCGAACGCCTCATCGTGGACACCACGGTGCAGGAGAAGGCGATCGCGCACCCGGTGGACAGCCGGCTGCTGGAGATCGCGCGCCACAAGGTGGCCGTAGCCGCCAAGGCCGCCGGCATCGCGCCGAAGCAGACCTTCGCCGCCGAAGGCAAGACCCTTCGCCGCCAGGCCGGCGGCTACGCCCACGCCAAACAGTTCAAGCGCCTGCGCAAGGCGGTCAAACGCCAGCGCACGATTCTCGGCATCCTGATGCGGGACGTGCAGCGCAAGCTGTCGTTGGCCACCGAGCGCCAGCGCCACCGCGACGGCGGCCACTGAGCGTCTGGCTGGAGCGCGCCGAGCGCATCCGCTGCCAGCAACGCAAGGACAAGCACAAGCTGTACGCGCTGCATGCACCGGAGGTCGAGTGCATCTGCAAGGGCAAGGCACGCCGCCCGTATGAGTTCGGCGTCAAGGTCAGCGTGGCCGTCACGCACAAGCAAGGCCTGATGGTGGGCGCCCGCAGCTTCCCCGGCAATCCGTGGGACGGCCACACGCTGGCCGAGCAGATCGAGCAAAGCACGATCCTGCTCGAAGACCTCGGGCGTCAAGCCCAAACAGGTCGTGGTGGACCTGGGCTACCGGGGCAAGGACGTGGACGCGGCCAATGTGGGGGTTCAGATCATCCACCGGGGGCGTTACAAAACCATGAACAAGCACGAGCGCAAGCTGCTCAAGCGCCGCCAAGCGGTGGAGCCGGCGATCGGGCATCTGAAGGCCGACCACCGCATGAACCGCTGCTGGCTCAAGAGTGCGGTCGGCGACGCGCTGCACGCGCTCAGCTGTGCCGTGGGCTACAACCTGCGCTGGCTGATGCGGGCGGTGGTGCGCCTGGGCCTCAAGGGCCTTTTGCTGGCCCTGATCGGGTTCGAGCGCAAAGCAAGCCGCAGCCTCGCCAGGATCAGCCGCAGGTTGTGGCCCGCGCCGCACAGCACCGCATGCAGCGCATCGCCCAAGGCGCCTTTGAGCGGATTTCTGGCCAGTCGCCCGTCCATCTTCATGTGCCCGATCGCCGGCTCGATGGCACTGCGCCGGTGGATCATGGCCCTCAGCGTTCGGGTGATGCCGCGCTTTTGGCCCGAGCGCAGGATGCGCACCCCGTCGACTTCCACGCCCCGGTAGCCCTTGTCAACGATCGCCGTCGTCGGCTTGCGCTCGGCCAGGATGCCCACCTGCTCCAGCGTCTCTTGCAGCGTGTGGCCGTCATACGGATTGCCCGGCATTGAGCGCATGCCGACCACCAGCCCTTCCTTCAAAGTCGTGGCGACGCTCACCTTCACGCCGAACTCGTAGGGTGTTCGAGCTTTGCCCTTGGCGATGCATTCGACTTCCGGTGCGTGCAAGGCGTACAGCTTGTTTTTGTCTTTGCGGGTTTGCGCGAGGATGCGGCCGGTGCGAGCGAGCAAGTCGCTGACTTTGGCCTGTGCCTGCGCGGGCAGCGAGACGAGCTGTCGCGTGACTTCGCGCTGGATTCTTGCCCACCCGGGTGCGCAGCGTGCGCAGCGCCTTTTTCATGCGCTTGAACTGCTTGGCGTGGGCGTAGCGCCCGATCTGTGCAGCCAGGCGCGGTGCAACGCGGTTGTAGTTCTGGCGCAGCGCCAAGCCGTGCGCTTGGCCATCTTCACCAGATGCTGGCGACTCTTCTCCAGCAGGCGGCTGTCGGTGGGGTAGGCAATCGCCTTGGGCATGACGGTGGTGTCAACGATGACACGATCCACGCTGCAAGCCTGCACGATGCCACCGCGCCGCGCGGCTTCGATGGTGACCATGAGCAAGGTCTCCACACCTTCTTCGCCGATGCGCTTTCTCCAGCGCGTCAGGCTGCTGGGGTCGATCGGGGATTCGGTCTGCAAGTAGACCTCGCCGCAGAAGTACTGCCAGTACGGGTTCTCCACCCAGGTGTTGACCACGGCCTCGTCGGAAGCGTCGAAGGTGTGCTGCAGGTACAGCAGCCCAGCGACCAGCCGCGGCGGCAGCGCCGGGCGACCGCGGCTGGAGGTGAAGCAGGCGCCGAAGGTGCGCTCGATCTCAGCCCAGTCGATCAAGCCGGCCAGGCGCACCAACGGGTGACGCAGATTGATCTGGGCATCCAGCCGAAAGCGAAACGACTCGGCTGCTGCGGGCATCGGGGGCTTCGGTCCCATCGAAATACCTCATCGAAATTTGCAAGGAAACTGCTGTGCTCAACGCCCTACCTTGCAATTGGCGTACCGGCTAAACTCCAAAAACACCAGCAAAATCAAGCAGTTCAGAATTGTTCAGGACGGACTAGCTAAGGTCGACGCCAAAGCCCGCTGCGTCAGATGAGACGAGGACTTTGGGTAAATTCTGGCCCATGAGCTGACGCACCTGTTCGAGCCGACGCACAAGCAGCGGTGCATCGCAGTGCTTGCGCAATAGCTTCATCCCGCGCTGACAGCCGCATTCTGAACAGCTGAGCCAGCACCGGGGGGCGACAAAAGGATTTGGGCTGCTGACGCTTCTGCATGAGCGAGACTGCAGGGACGGTTTTGCCAAAAATTTTTTAAGAAAATTTTGGAAATCAGCGATTGCGCGCAAAGCAACGTCGAAGGGCGCCTACATCCCGGCCGCCGGCTCGGAATATACCCACTTCGGATTCAGTCGGGCAGGGAAGAGAAAGGAGTCTCTTCATGACGTTGCCGCGCATGCCGCACGCGGACACAACCAGGTGGCAGCTACCGGGCAGAAGCGGCAACCGAGCGGCAACCAGAAACAAGAGCACGCCATAAATCAAAACGGGTCAGCAGCCAAACTACTACTAACCCGTTGATTTCATTGGTCGGTGTGAAAGGATTCGAACCTTCGACCCCTTGCACCCCATGCAAGTGCGCTACCAGGCTGCGCCACACACCGATTTGCGGCGAATTATAGCTTTCGGGGTGTTGCCGCCTTGCAGGAAGCTTGCCGCAGAAGGCGTCCGTCAGAATCGATCGACTCGATTTTCGCCAGCCGTCGCATTGCACAGCAGCGCACGCAACTGGAGCAGTTCGTTGCGCAAGGCGGTGTAGTCGACCGAGCGGTTGCCGAACGGCGCCGGAACAGGTGACGCTGTGCCATCCGGCACCTCTGTTGCCAGCCGATCGATCGAGGCGGCGAGCGGAGGCTCCGACGGGACTGCTCGCACTGCTGCCGACGGCGTTTCCTGTAGCGGCTCGGCTTCGACATTCGCAGCCGCTTTGGGCAGCCGTCCGCGCTGCTCCTCCGACGCCTCCTGCAGCCTATTGCGCGCGCCGTTGATTGTGAAACCCTGGCCGTACAGCAGATCGCGGATGCGGCGAATCATCAGCACTTCGTGGTGCTGGTAGTAGCGCCGATTGCCGCGCCGCTTGATCGGGCGCAGTTGCGTGAATTCCTGTTCCCAGTAACGCAGCACGTGCGGCTTGACCTCACACAACTCGCCACTTCACCGATCGTGAAATAGCGTTTGGCGGGGATGGTCGGGAGGTTCTCATTACATCAGGTGATAAGCAAGAAACCACTAGGTTACTCTAAGTCCCGCGGTGCAAAGCCTATTCGTACCGGATGCCCGCTACTGGCTGTCGGAGGTCAGCTGCGGCTCGGCGATGTGCCTGGATGTGCTCTTTGAGCTTATGGCTTGCGTGGAAGGTGACGACGCGGCGCGCGGAGATCGGGATCGGCTCGCCAGTGCGTGGGTTGCGGCCGGGACGGGGCGCTTTGCGGCGAATCTGAAAGTTGCCGAAGCCGGAGATCTTTACGTCATCGCCGCTGACCAGGCTGGTGGTTACCAGATCGAAGAACGCATCGATCATGTCCTTGGATTCGCGCTTGTTCAGGCCGATCTGCTCGAACAACATGTCAGCCAACTGCGCCTTGGTCAGCGCAGTGGCTTCGAGCAAGTCGACTTCAATCGCAACGGGCCGGGATTCCATCTGCAAATTGCCTTGGCTGGGGCACGGCTCGGAGCGCCTACCCTTGTCAAAAAACCTTTTTGCGCCGCGCAAGCGGGTGCGAAAGGCCCCGGTTCACTTTAGTGCCGAAGCCGTGCGTTTAGCCGGTTCTGTAGCGCCTCCACCACGGCTTGCACCGCTTCCTCGATCTGTGCATCATCCAGCGTACGCTCTTCGCCGGTATTCGAAAAAGTCAGCCGTACCGCAAGGCTCTTTTCCCCACTTCCGGGCGTACTTGCTGTGGGATCACCCTGCGCACGGTAGATGTCGAACAAGCGAACGTTGGTGGGCAAAAGTCGTGCCTGTGATTCGTTGACGGCACCCGTGAGCGCTTGATGCGTGACCTGCTCCGGCACGATCACGGCGATGTCGCGCTCCATCGCCTGTCGCCGCGCAACCGGCTCGAATTGCGGCACGGGTCGTTGCAGCACAGCCTGCAGATCGAGTTCGAAGAGCACCGGCGCCTGGGTCAGCTCGTACCGCTGCCGCCATTTGGGATGCAGCTCGCCGACAATGCCGATCAACGCATCGCCGAGCCGCACGCTTGCGCAGCGGCCGGGGTGCAAAGCCGGGTGGGTGGCAGGCTCGAACGTGGCGGTCAGCGGCGCCAGCAGCGCTTCGACTTCACCTTTCACGTCGAAGAAATCAACTTGGCGCGGTTTGCTGCTCCACTGCAGCGGCAAGGCCGGCCCCCAGGCCAGGCCGGCCACGCGCATCGGCTGGTCGAACCCGGCCACGTGCTGGTCCGAGCCTTCACACTGCGCATTGCGCAGGAATACCCGGCCGAGTTCGAACACGCGCACCTGCGGCGCCTTGCGATCCACGTTGAACTTCAAAACTTGTAGCAAGGAAGCCAGCAACGACGAGCGCATTACGCTCATGTGGCTTGCAATCGGGTTCAGCACCTTGATGGGGTGCGGATTGCCGGCCAAGTCGTGCTCCCACGATTCATCGACGAAGCTGAAGTTGATCGTTTCGAAATAGCCGAGCCCGGCCAGCGTGCGCCGCAGCGCGAACGGGCCGCGCTGGCCTTCGGCGCGCAGCCGCGGCCGGATCGGCGCGATCGGTGGCGTGGTCGGCAGCGCGTCGTAGCCGATCAGCCGCGCGACTTCTTCAATCAGATCTTCTTCGATGCGCAGGTCGAACCGGTGGCCGGGTGGCACCACGGTCAGGGCACCGTCACCTTCGATTACGGTCAGGCCGAGCCGCCGCAGGCCCTGCGTGCACTGCGCCTGCGTGATCGGCATGCCGAGCACCTTGGCCGCGCGCGCGACGCGCAGCACGACCGGGCGCGGCTCGGGCAGCTCGGTGGTCTGGTCGTCGACCGGGCCGCAAGTGGTCTCCGGCGTGCCGCAGATATCCAGCACCAGCCGCGTGATGCGCTCCAGGTGTGGCACGGTGGTGGTGGGGTCCACACCGCGCTCGAACCGGTGCGAGGCGTCGGTCGAAAAGTTGTAGCGGCGCGCGCGGCCGGCAATCGCCGTGGGCCACCAGAACGCAGCTTCGACGTAAATGTTGCGCGTATCGTCGCCGACCGCGGTGGCTTGACCGCCCATGACGCCGGCAAGCGACTCCACGCGGGACCGATCGGCGATCACGCCGACTTTTTCATCGACGGTGACGGTGTCGCCGTTCAACAGTTCAAGCTGCTCGCCTGCCCTGCCCCAACGCACATCGAGGCTGCCGTCGATCTTGTCCAGATCGAAGATGTGGGAGGGCCGGCCCAGCTCGAACATCACGTAGTTGGAGATGTCGACCAGCGCGCTCACGCTGCGCTGGCCGCAGCGCGCGAGCCGCTCGGCCATCCACGCAGGGGTTGCGGCCTGCGGGTTCACATTGCGCACGATGCGGCCGGAGAAACGGCCGCACAAGTCAGCTGCAGCCAGCGTCACGGACAGATGGTCGTCATTGCCGACCGGTGCCGGCGGAAAGGTCGGCTCCTCGAGCGGCGCACCGGTCAGCGCGGACAACTCGCGCGCGATGCCGTAGATGCTGAGTGCGTGCGCGAGATTCGGCGTGAGCTTGAGCGTGAACAGCGTGTCGTCGAGCGCGAGCCATTCGCGCAGGTCGGCGCCAACGGGTGCATCGGCCGCCAGCTCCAGCAGACCGTCCTGCTCCTCGGAGATGCCGAGCTCGCGCGCCGAGCACAACATGCCGTGGCTGGCCACGCCGCGCAGTTCGCCGATCGAGATCGCGAACGGCTCGCCGCCTTCCTTCAATGGTGGCAGCAGCGCATCGACCATCGCGCACGGCGCTTTCAGGCCGACGCGCGCGTTCGGTGCGCCGCAGACGATGGTCAGTGGCGCATCCGTGCCGACATCGACCGAACAGACGCGCAGCCGGTCCGCGTTGGGATGCTGCTCGGCAGAAACGATGCGGCCGACCACGACATGGCTGAAAGCAGGCGCCACCGCGCGCGTCTGCTCGACTTCGAGCCCACCCATCGTGAGCACATCGGCCAGTTGTGCGGTCGACAGCGGCGGGTTGCAGAAAGCGCGCAGCCAGGACTCGGGAAATTGCATGGCTTGGATCGAACGGGTTTGGATTTCAGGAAAGCGCCGAGAAGGACTCGGACATTGCACGGAGCAACGGAGGAAGCAGCACAGGCCGGTCGCGCAACGCGACGTGCGCCGCGCTGGTTCAGGCGCGGAACTGGCGCAGAAAGCGCAAGTCGCCGTCGAAGAACAGGCGCAGGTCGTTCACGCCGTAGCGCAGCATCGTGAGCCGATCCGGCCCCATGCCGAACGCGAAGCCGATGAAGACTTCCGGGTCCAGCCCCATGTTGCGCACGACTTGCGGATGCACCTGGCCGGAGCCCGCGACTTCGAGCCAGCGGCCGGCTAGCGGGCCACTGGAAAACTGGATGTCAACCTCGGCGCTCGGCTCGGTGAACGGAAAGAAGCTCGGGCGAAAGCGCAGCTTCAGGTCGTCGCTTTCGAAGAACGCGCGGCAGAAGTCGGTGAACACGACCTTCAAATCCTTGAAGCTGACGTTGCGGCCGATCCACAGGCCTTCGCACTGATGGAACATCGGTGAATGGGTCGCGTCGCTGTCGACTCGGTACGTGCGGCCCGGCGCGATCACGCGGATCTCGGGCATGTCATTCGTGTCTGTGCCGTCGGCAGTGGCTTGCGCGATGTGGCGCTTTACATGCTGCACCGCGTGTCGAATCTGCATCGGGCTGGTGTGCGTGCGCAGCAGCAGCCCGCCTTCGACGTAGAAAGTGTCGTGCATCGACCGCGCGGGATGATCTTCGGGCGTGTTCAGCGCGGTGAAGTTGAACCAGTCGGTCTCGATCTCAGGGCCATCGGCAACTTCAAAGCCCATCGAGCCGAAGATCGATTCGATGCGCTCCAGCGTCAGTGAGACCGGGTGCAAACCACCGATGCTGCGCTGACGGCCGGGCAACGTGACGTCGAGTGCATCGGCCTTCAGTTGCAGGTCGAGCTCGGCATCGGCCAGTGCCTGCCGGCGCGCCTGCAAGGTCGACTCGATCGCCTGCTTGGCAATGTTAATGGCAGCGCCGCGCGACTTTTTCTCTTCAACCGACAGCGCGGCCAGACCCTTCATCAGCGCAGTCAACTGCCCACTTTTGCCGAGGAAACGCGCTTTGGCGTTCTCCAGAGCGGCCGCGGCCGTGGCTTGACCGAACTCGGTTTTCGCCTGCTCGACGATGGCGTCCAACTCACTCATGAGACATCAGGGATTGAAGGATTAAATTCGGCGCGGCCGTAGAAGTCCCGCCAAAAGAAAAGGCCGGCGCTTGGGGGTTCCACCCTAGCCCGGCCTTGCGCGATGGGGATCGACGATTCAGGCGTGCAGACCCCGCCCGGCGCACTCGATCGTCTTTCAATACGACAGCGACCGAAAACTCGATCGCACGCGGCACCCGGTCTGCGTGTCCCGTCAGGCCGCCATCTTCGCACGGACCTGATCGACGATCGCTGCAAACGCGGCCTTGTCGTGTACCGCGATGTCGGCCAGCATCTTGCGGTCGACTTCGATCGACGCTTGCTTCAAGCCGTTGGCGAACTTGCTGTAGCTCATGCCGCACTCACGCGCCGCGGCGTTGATCCGGGCGATCCACAACTGGCGAAACACGCGTTTCTTGGTACGACGATCGCGATAGGCGTACTGCCCCGCTTTCATCACCGCCTGTTTGGCAATGCGGAACACATTGCCCCGGCGGCCACGGAACCCCTTGGCGAGGGCGAGGACTTTCTTGTGGCGCGCGCGCGCCGTTACACCACGTTTGACTCTAGGCATTTGATGGTTCTCCTGATCAGGCGTTCTTCGTGGCGGCGGTCACAGACCGGCCGACGGCATCATGCGGGCGATCGAGGGCATGTTGCTTTCGTGCACCTGCACCGGACCACGCAGATGGCGCTTGTTCTTGGTGGTCTTCTTGGTCAGGATGTGGCGCTTGAACGCCTGGCCACGCTTGACGGTGCCACCCGGGCGCACGCGGAACCGCTTGGCCGCGCTTTTCTTGGTTTTCATCTTGGGCATGGGAATGCTCGCTTTCTCATTTCTTTAGAAGCTTTCGCTTCTGGTTTGTGCTCGTGAGGCGCGCCGCGAAAAAACCATTTCGCTGCGACTTGGATGGGCCCCGAGCCACTTGTGGGTCCAGCTAGCCATTGACATGCAATGGATGCCTGACCTGCTCGCTTTCCGCCATGACGGGGTGGTTGCCGACGCTGCAATACATGCAGACGCTCATGCACCCCTTCACAACAAAACCTCTTGTCTTCTTTCCGTCGTCCTCAAGCCGGCGCCTTGAGATTCAAGGCCCGGCCGCGCCGCTCAATTTGCGTTGACGGGCGCGCTGCTGTCTGCGGTGGCGGCGGTCTTGGCTGCCGTCGCGACCTTCTTCTTGCCCGGCGCGATCATCATGACCATCTGCCGGCCTTCGAGCCGCGGAAACTGCTCGACCAAAATCAGGTCACCCAACTCATCGCGGATGCGTTGCAACAGCGCCATGCCGATTTCCTGGTGCGTGATCTCACGGCCCCGAAAGCGCAACGTGATCTTGCACTTGTCGCCTTCGGCGAGGAAGCGCCTGATATTGCGCATCTTGATGTTGTAGTCGCCGTCGTCGGTGCCGGGGCGAAACTTGATTTCCTTGATCTCGATCGTGGTCTGCTTCGACTTGGCCTCGGCCGCGCGCTTTTGCTCGAGATACTTGAACTTGCCGTAATCCATCAGACGGCAGACCGGTGGGTTCGCGGTGGCGGCAATCTCCACAAGATCCACGTCCAGTTCACCCGCCATGCGCAGCGCCTCGGCAATCGACTGGATGCCGAGCGGTTCATTCTCTGGCCCGGACAGACGGACTTCCGGCACCATGATCTCGCGATTCAGGCGGTGTTTGCGTTCTTCGCGGTAGCGACGATCCCGATATTCAGCAGCGATGGTTCGATCCTTTTCAACGATTGGCCGCTATTGAAACACTAGCAGCAAAAGACCGGAGCGCGGCGCGTTCCGGTCGCTTCAAAAAAACTCAAATTTTTCGAGCGATCTCGTCATGCAGGCGCCGCTCGAATTCGGCCAGCGGCATCACACCCAGGTCCTGGTTGCCCCGGCCGCGCACGGCGACGGTACCGGCTGCCTTTTCCTTGTCGCCGACGACGAGGATGTACGGCAACTTCTGCAACGATTGCTCGCGTATTTTATACGTGATCTTCTCATTGCGCAGGTCCAGATGCACCCGGAAGCCTTGATTCTCCAGCGCTTTTGCGGTTTCACGACAGTAATCGGCCTGCGCGTCCGTGATGTTCAACAGCGCAATTTGCACGGGTGCGATCCACGCAGGCATCGCGCCCGCGTGCTGCTCGATCAGGATGCCGAGGAAGCGCTCCAGACTGCCGACAATCGCGCGGTGCAGCATGATGGGCCGGTGCCGTGCGCCGTCCTCGCCGACGTACTCGGCATCCAGCCGCTCGGGCATGGAAGGATCCACCTGGATCGTGCCGCACTGCCAGACGCGGCCGATCGCGTCTTTCAGCGAATACTCGATCTTCGGACCATAAAACGCGCCCTCACCCGGGGACACTTCGAATTCGCAGCCGGACCGACGCAGGCTCTCCATCAGCGCGTGCTCGGCCTTGTCCCACGACTCGTCGCTGCCGATCCGCTCGGCCGGCCGCGTCGCGACCTTGTAGATGATGTCGGTGAAGCCGAAATCGGCATACACCTTCTGCAGCAGCGTGGTGAACGCCGTGCATTCATCGAGAATCATGTCCTCGGTGCAGAAGATGTGGCCGTCGTCCTGTGTGAAGCCGCGCACACGCATGATGCCGTGCAGCCCGCCCGACGGTTCGTTCCGGTGGCAGTTGCCGAACTCGCCGTAGCGCAGCGGCAGATCGCGGTAGCTTTTGATGCCCTGCTTGTAAATCAGGATATGGCCCGGGCAGTTCATCGGCTTCAACGCGTAGTCGCGCTTTTCGCTCTCCGTCGTGAACATGTTGTCGCGGTAGTTGTCCCAGTGGCCGGTCTTCTCCCACAGGCCTTTGTCGAGGATCTGCGGGCCCTTGACCTCCTGGTAGCCGTTGTCCCGATAGACCGCGCGCATGTACTGCTCGACCCTCTGCCACAAGGTCCAGCCGCGCGGGTGCCAGAACACCAGACCCGGCGCGTGTTCGTCGATGTGGAACAGATCGAGTTCGCGGCCCAATCTGCGGTGGTCGCGCTTCTCGGCCTCCTCCAGCATCTTCAGATACTGCTGCAAATCGTCCTTGCTGCCCCAGGCGGTGCCGTAGATGCGCTGCAGCATCTCGTTTCGGTGGTCGCCGCGCCAATACGCGCCGGCCACTTTCATCAGCTTGAAGTGTTTCAGCTTGCCGGTGCTCGGCACGTGCGGGCCGCGGCACAGGTCCTCGAAGCCGCCCTCGGCATACAGCGACACGTCTTCGCCGGCTGGGATGCTGCCGATGATCTCGGCCTTGTAATGCTCGCCAAGTTGCCTGAAATGCTCGACTGCCTCGTCGCGCGGCAGCACGCGGCGCGTGACGGGTTCGTCTTTGGCCGCGATTTCGCTCATGCGTTTTTCGATGGCAGCGAGGTCTTCCGGCGTGAACGGGCGCTTGTAGGCAAAGTCGTAATAAAAGCCGTTTTCGATCACCGGACCGATCGTGACCTGCGCTTCCGGAAACAGCTCTTTCACCGCATAGGCAAGCAGGTGCGCCGTCGAGTGCCGGATCACGTCGATGCCGTCGGCGTCTTTCGCGGTCACGATGGACAGCTGCCCGTCGCTCGTGAACCGGTAGCTGGTGTCGACGACCTTGAAGCCGTCTTCGTCGTTCGCGGCGCGCACCTTGCCGGCCAATGCAGCTTTCGCGAGGCCCGGGCCGATCGACGCGGCCACTTCGGCCACCGTGACCGGGCCGTCGAAGTCGCGTTGCGAACCATCGGGAAGCGTGATCTGGATCATGATGAAAAAGGGTTTCCCAAAAAACAAAAAGCGCGGACCGGATGCCGCGCTTGGGACAAGGAAGAATCAAACAAGGTCTACGAACCGTGACCGATGAAGACCGCGAACGCAGCGCGCCGTCGAACAGGGAGCAGTGCGCGAGAACGGCTCTCAGGTCGAAGGTCGACGCAGCGGCGTAGTTCGCGGTGTCATAACCGGTGCTGCCTTTCTGGTTCCTGACTGAATTGGTGGAATGTGATCTGCATGGATGCCGAAAGCATCAAGAATCTTGATCGGCATTTTAACCGGCAGGCCGCGATGCAACCCGCAGGCAAATCGCAGCCTGCCCGGTCGTCCGCTGCACGACCTGCAGCGTTGAGTCGGAATCGTTCGCCGCACGCAGCGCATGTGGCGAACGATTTTTGTTCGGTCATTTTTTGTCGAGTCGATTCGAACCATGAAACGCAAGAACGAAACCCAACCCGCCCTCGCCGCGCGCATCGCTCGCGGCGCGGCGGTCTCGTTGATCGCGGCGCTCGGCCTGTCCGCCTGTGTGGTAGCACCCGCGTCGCGGCGTGCAGCGTATCCGGTCGAGGAAGTGGTGGTCGAGGCCAACATCCCCCCACCGGCGCCGTATGCGGAAGTGATCCCGTCAGCGCCTTATCCGGGCGCGGTCTGGGTCGGCGGCTACTGGGGCTGGTCGGGCGGCCGGCACGTGTGGGTGCCCGGTCGCTGGGCGCAGCCTCGGCCCGGCTACCGCTGGCAGGCGCGTCGATGGGACCCGGCGCCGCGCGGTGGGTATGTGCTGCACGGCGGGTACTGGGCGCGCTGACGCGGGTCGCTTCAATCGGGTTGCCCGGCGCACTGGGGCGATGCGCGTCGAGGGCCTTCGCGTCCGTTGGATGCAACGGGGCCAATCGATCGCCACGTGCAGTCTGGCCCCGCCCTCAGGCTGGATGCGATCGACCGGCCGCAGCGGCTTGCAACTTGCTGGCTGCGCGGGCCAATAGGACCGCTCCAGCCGAATCGATAGGCGACCGACGCGCTTAGCGACGGAGAAACACCAGATCCCACACGCCGTGCCCGAGCCGCAAACCGCGCTGCTCGAACTTGGTCAGCGGCCGGTAACCGGGCCTCTCGACATAAGTGTCGGTGGCGCTGGTATTGCTCAGCGTCGGCTCGGCCGAGAGAACTTCGAGCATCTGCTCTGCATACGGCTGCCAGTCGGTTGCGCAGTGCAAGTAGCCGCCCGCCAGCAATCGGCCGCTGAGCTGCCGCACGAATGGTGGCTGCAGCAGCCGGCGCTTGTGGTGCCGCGTCTTGTGCCACGGGTCGGGAAAGAAGATGTGGATGCCGGCGAGCGTGCCGGGTGCGACCATCTGGTCCAGCACATCGACCGCATCGTGCGAGACGATGCGGATGTTGCTCAACGCTTGTTCGCCGATACGCTTGAGCAGTGCGCCGACCCCGGCCTCATGTACCTCGCAGCACAGGAAATCGGTGTCCCGCAGCAATGCCGCGATCTGGGCGGTGGCTTCGCCCATGCCGAAGCCGATCTCGAGCACGACAGGCCTCGATCGGCCGAATACGGCGGGCAGATCGAGCACTTCGGGCCGATACGGCAACACGTAGCGCGGCGCGAGTTCCTCGACCGCGCGCAGCTGCGCGAGCGTGCTGCGGCCCGCGCGGCGTACGAAGCTGCGCACGCGGCGCGGCAGCGCGGCGCTGGGCGCGGGATTGCCGCTGGCGTCGGCGCTGAGACCGGCAGCGATCCTGGCACCGGCACCACGGTGATCGGTGCTGCCATCGACTTCGACGTCGACGCCAGAAGCGGCGTTGGGAGATGAATCTGAATGGTTCACAAGCCGGGTCATTCTATGGACCAGGCGATCGCGCGTTGGCAGTCCCTTGCGCAGACGCGCATCCACTCAGGCCGGACGACGCACACCGCAGCGCGACGGTCATTGCGCAAAGCGCGCCCGCCACTGCGCAACCCATCCACTCAGCGCATCGGCAACGTCGGCCGCCCCGGTTGCCGACAAGCCCAGCACCGCCGCCGCTGCACCCAGCACGGCAAGGGGCCGGTTCGCATCGACCGCGAGCGCACCGTTCTGCTTGGACAGCTTCTCGCCGTTGTCGCCCCGCACGAGCGGCGTGTGCAGATAGCGCGGTGTCGGACACCCGAGCGCACGCTGCAGCAGAACCTGTCGCGCGGTGTTGTCGGCCAAGTCTTCGCCGCGCACGACGTCGGTGATGCCTTGCGCTGCATCGTCTGTGACCACGGCAAGCTGATACGCCCAAAGCCCGTCGGCACGCCGCAGCACGAAGTCGCCAACCGCGCTTGCCACCAGCTGGCGTTGCGGCCCCAGACGCCGGTCCAGCCAGCAGACATCGTCGAACCCGGGTGCGGGTTCTGCTGGGGTCGCGGCCACGGTCAACGCCTCATTTGCTATCAAATGTGTATCTGAAGATGCAGCACCGGCGCGCGGATCAGCGTGTTTTGACACAAGATCCTGATCGCCCAGCGCATCCAGCACCGCAAATCGCCAAGCGCGCGCAGGCCGCCCTTGCAAGCCATGCCGGCAGGTGCCCGGATAGACCAATTCCCCGCCGCGCGGCTGAGCACGTCCGAGCGCGGCGTTGCGCTGCTCGACATCGCGGCGCGAACAAGCGCACGGATACGCATGGCCGGCCGCGATCAATGCGTCGAGCGCGGCCGCGTAAGCCGCCCCGCGCTGCGATTGCCACCACGGCGGCTCGTCGCTGGTCAGGCCGCAGGCGGCCAGTTGCGCGAGGATTCGACCGGCGTGGGCGGCCTCGCAGCGCGGCGCATCGACGTCTTCGATGCGGATCAGCCAGACGCCGTCGTGCGCGCGCGCATCGAGCCAACTCGCCAATGCGGCGACCATGGAGCCTGCATGCAGCGGGCCCGTGGGCGACGGTGCGAAACGGCCGCGGTAGCGCGTCGCGATCATCGACTGGCTTTGCAAAAAGCGCGTTGCTGCAGCGGTCTGCAAACGATCGGTGGCTGCGGTTGCGGTTGCCCCGTCAATGCCCGCTCGCCACGCTCAACGACTTGCCGAGCACTACAAGACCGCAAGCGCCAGCGACAACCCCGAGACGAACGCGTCTTCCACCCGTGCGCCGATGCACCAGTCGCCACACGCGCCGATGCGGCTTTCCGCATCGAACAGATGCGTGCGGCCGGCTGGCTCCATCGTCTTGGCTTCGCGCCAGAAGCGCACCGCAGTGAATCCCGGCGCGGCGCGGATGCCGGTGATTTCTGCAAATGCCTTGAGGAGCTTGTCCTGCGCGCGCTGCGGGTCGTCGCTGTCGTGCTCGTCGGACCATTCGGCGCTCGCCTGCACGGTCCAGCGTTCGATGCTGGAGCGGCCGGGCTTGGATGATTCGCGCGACAGCCAGGCGATGCGGTGGTGCGTGCTGCGCGCGGCGTTCCAGTGGGGTCCAAGCGTCGTCAGGTTCGGTTGCGCGGCGTGCGGGAATGCGAGGTTCAGGGTCCAGCATGCGGCCGACTGCGCGCGCTCGAGCGGCGCGTCCGCGCCGAACGCGGGCTGCTGGCCGGACGCGACCAGCAACGCGCGCGTAGACGCGGCAGTCGTCGCGGTCAGCACCAGATCGAAGCCGCCATACACCTGCGCCGCACCGCTTGCGTCTTCGGCGTGGAGCTGCCAGCGCCGCGCACCGGCGGTGTCGCGCGTGATGCGCAGCACGTGGGTCTGCAGTTCGAGCGATCCGGCTTGCATCAGCGGCTCGGCCCAGTGCTTCACGAGCGCATCCATGCCCGGCAATGCGACCCAATGCGGCTCCCGCCCGAGTTCGGCGGCTGCCACCTTCCTGCCCGCCGGGTCGAGCACGCGCACGCTGTTCGCGCTCCACGACTTGACGACGCCCGGCACGGTGGCCAGCGCCTGCTCGAAGCGCGGGTCGCGCACGGTGAAATACTGCGCACCCTGGTCGAAGCCGCCGAACGGCGTCTCCAGCGTGGCCATTCGCCCGCCGACTTTCCCGGCGCGCTCGAAGACGGTGACTGAGCAGCCGGCCTGCATCAACGTGCGCGCGCAAGCGATGCCCGCAATGCCCCCACCGATGACCGCGATGCGGCGCGGCGGGGTGGTGCTGCCCGATTTTCTGGTTACGCTCATCGATTGCCTGCTGATTCGTTGTTGTTCTGTCGGGTGCGGTTCGTCGCATCGCGCGGGACGAAGCGGGTTGCATGCACTCTAACGCAGGCGTGGTTCGTCACCATCGCCGCGCCCGTTCGCGCTTTGCTCCCACGCGGTGCACGGCGCGACCTCTTTTTTTTCTCGTTTCGATTTCTTGCGGCGCATCGGTGCGAAGGACTTTTATTCATGACAAGCATCGTGGTGATCTATCACTCCGGCTACGGCCACACCCAACGGCTCGCGCAAGCGGTCAGCGACGGCGCGGACGCCGCGTTGATGGCAATCGATGCGGACGGCGAATTGCCCGATGGCGGCTGGGACGAACTCGCTGCGGCGGATGCCATCGTGTTCGGCTCGCCGACCTACATGGGCGCGCCGAGCTGGCAGTTCAAGAAGTTCGCCGACGCGTCGTCGAAGGCGTGGTACACCCAGGCCTGGAAAGACAAACTGTTCGCGGGTTTCACGAACAGCGCGAGCCTGGCCGGCGACAAGCATTCGACGCTGGCCTACTTCGTCACGCTGGCGATGCAGCACGGCGGCCTGTGGGTCGGCAGCGGCACGATGCCGTCCAACAGCAAGGCGGCCAAGCGCAACGACATGAACTACATCGGCGCCTACACCGGCGTGATGGCGCAGTCGCCTTCGGACGCGAGCCCGGCCGAGATGGTCGAGGGGGATCTGGAAACCGGCCGGCAGTTCGGCGAACGCATTGCAAAAATGGTTGCGCGCTTGGAGGCCAAGTAGGTGGTGCTGCAGGTTCGGCGCTGGGCAGTGAGCGTTCGGCTTGGCAGAGGGGAGCCGTCGGCACGATAGCCATGGCGTGCGCCAGCAGGCTGGTAACGATTGCCAGTCACCCGGCATTTGGCGCCGCTCGGTCGGCGGCGGGTGATCAGCCGCCGGTTACCGGTGGAAAGAACGCGACTTCGCTGCCGTCTCTCAACGCCGCCGCCGCAGCGTTCGCCACCATCACCTGGTCGAGCGCGAGCCGCAGCGCACGCTCGTGCGACAACGCTTGTGCGTAAGCGCCGCCGCGCGCGATCAACTCATCGCGCAGTGCATCGAGCGTGGCCGCAGCGGTACGCACCGACTCGCAACCGACGCCGATCTGCTCCCGCGTCGATGCGAAATAGCGGACGGTGATGGTGTGCATGGTTAGGGTGGCATGATTGGGTTGTCGCTCATTGCAACGCGTCCGCAAACGCGATGAAAGGCGCCATGTCGCCATGCGCGAAGGTTTGGCCCGCCGCCACGTCGATCACACCGTCGCCCCAGACGAGCGAGCTCAGCACGCCCGAGCTTTGATTCGCAAACACGTCGAGCCCGCCTCGCTCGTTGCGCCGCACGCGCAGGAACTCGCGGCGCCGGTCGGCTTTGGGCCAGTCGAAGTGTACGGGCAACTGCACAGCCGGCACCTCCAGTTTCGTCGCCCCTTGCAGCTTCAGTAGAAACGGCCGCACCAGCAGCATGAACGTGATGAAGCTGGACACAGGGTTGCCCGGCAGCCCGATGAAATGGCAGCTTTTGCCGACCGTGCCGTACGCGAACGGCTTGCCGGGCTTCATCGCGATCTGCCACATATCGAGGCGGCCGAGCGATTCCACAGCCGGCTTCACATGGTCCTCTTCACCGACCGAGACGCCGCCGCTGGTGAGGATCAGGTCATGCCCCCGCGCGGTCTGCTGCAGCGCCGCGATGGTCGCATCGCGCTGGTCCGGCACGATGCCGAGGTCGGTCACGTCACAGTTCAGGCGTTTCAACAACGCGCGCAGGAAGAAGCGGTTCGAGTTGTAGATCGCACCGGGCTTGAGCTGCGAAGGCGCGACCTGGCCGGGCATCACGAGCTCGTCGCCGGTGGAAAACAGCGCGACTTTCGGCCGCGCCGCGACGAACAGCTCGGCCAGCCCGACGCAGGCGGCCATGCCGATGCCGGCCGGTGTGAGGCGATCGCCCCGCGCAAGCACGCGGGCGCCCAGCGTGACGTCTTCGCCGGCGCGGCGAATCCACTGGCCAGGCGGCGCTGCGGTGTGGATGCGCACGCGGCCTTCACCGACGACGGCCGTGTCCTCCTGCATCACGACCGCGTCCGCGCCGGGCGGAATCTGCGCGCCCGTGAAGATGCGTGCGGCGCTGCCGGCAGCCAATGGCGTGCCGGTGGCTCCGGCCGCGATGCGCTGAGAAACCGGCAGTTCGACCCCGCCGGCAGCCAGATCGCTGCTGCGCACCGCATAGCCGTCCATTGAGCTGTTGTCGGCCGGCGGCACCTGCAACGGCGACAGCACGTCCTGCGCAAGCACGCGGCCGTCGGCATCCATCGTGGCGACGCTGTCGGTGGCGGGCAGTGGCTGGGCGTGGCCGAGCAGCGCAGCGAGCGCGTTGTCGAGCGACATCAGCGGCGGGCGGGACGCGGGCGTGGTGGGCGTGGGGTCGCTGGCGTTCATGCGGCACGGTTCTCGGTGGAGTAGGCGAAGTGGCCTGCCGCCGCGCGTTCCAGCAACCAGCCGGTGACCGATGCGGGGTCGTTGAGCGCGAGCAGCGCAGGCGGTTTTGCGACCGCGGGCAATCGGTCTGGCGCGTCGGTCGCGACGGCAACGATGTGCGGGTCTTTCGGGTACATCGGCGCGTGGGCCAGGCCGGCGCGCCAGATCTCGATCTTCGGCAGATCGCTGCGCTTGAAGCCCTCCACCAGCACCCAGTCGGCGCTTGCGTCCAGTTCGGCCAGCAACGCATGCACATCGGGCCGCGCGCGCTCGGTGCGTTCACGCATCAACGCGAGGCGCCGGTCGGATGCGATCAGCACTTCGTACGCGCCGGCGGCGCGGTGGCGGTAGCTGTCCTTGCCGGGCTGGTCGATGTCGAATTCGTGATGCGCGTGCTTGATCACGGACACGCGCTGACCAGCCGCTTTGAACTGGCCGACAAGCTGCTCGACCAGCGTCGTCTTGCCCGAGCCGGACCAGCCGGCGAAGCCGACGACGTTCATCCGACAGCGACCCGGATGCTTGCTTTTTTATAGCAGAAAACGCAGAAATCACGGGCACCCAGGGCGCATTTCATAATCTCGATGCCCCGCAGACGTCGGCGATCAACGCCTTCACGGCGGCCGCGTCGGGCTCGATCGGCTGCACGCGCCGCGGCAGCGCTTCAATGCCCGCGAAGCGCGCCGGCCGCGCGGGCACGTGGCCGAGCGCTTCTTCGATCGTCTCCGAGAACTTGATCGGCAACGCGGTCTCCAGCACGATCATCGGCACGCCGGACTGCAGGTGCTGGCGCGCGACCTTCAGACCGTCGGCGGTGTGTGGATCGATCGTGATCGCGTGCTTCCGATGGATGTCGCGGATGGTCGCAAGCCGGTCCGCGTGCGTGCTCTTGCCGCTGACGAAGCCGAAGCGCTCTTCGGCCTGCTCGAATGCCGGGTCGCCGCCCAGGTCGAACTGGCCTTGCGCGCCCAATTCTTTGCCGAACAGTTCGGCACAACGCGCCGCGTCGCGCCCGAGCAGGTCGAACACGAAGCGCTCGAAGTTGCTGGCTTTCGAGATGTCCATCGACGGGCTCGACGTCTCGTGGGTGTCGGCGCCGGCCCGCACGCGGTAGACGCCGGTGCGGAAGAACTCGTCGAGCACGTCGTTCTCGTTGGTGGCGACCACCAGTTGCGCGATCGGCAAGCCCATCATGCGCGCCACGTGGCCCGCGCAGACGTTGCCGAAGTTGCCGGACGGCACGGTGAAGCTGACGGGCACGGCCGCGTCCTTGTCGTCGCCGTCGTCGGCCGGCAGGCTCGCGGTGGCCTGGAAGTAGCCCGCGAAGTAGTAGACGACTTGGGCGAGCAAGCGCGCCCAATTGATCGAGTTGACGGTGCCGATTCGATATTTGCGCTTGAATTCGAGATCGCCGCTGACGGCTTTCACGATGTCCTGGCAGTCGTCGAACACGCCCCTGACCGCGAGGTTGTGGATGTTCTCGTCCTGCAGGCTGTACATCTGGGCCTGCTGGAACGCGCTCATGCGGCCCTGGGGGCTCAGCATGAACACGCGCACGCCGTGCTTGCCGCGCATCGCGTACTCGGCCGCGCTGCCGGTGTCGCCGCTGGTGGCGCCCAGGATGTTGAGCTGTTCGCCGCGACGCGCGAGTTCGTACTCGAACAGGTTGCCGAGCAACTGCATCGCCATGTCCTTGAACGCGAGCGTCGGGCCGTTCGAGAGCGCCTGCAGATACAGGCCGCCTTCGAGCATCTTGAGCGGCACGATTTCGTGGCTGCCGAACGCTGCGCGCGTATAGGTTTTCTCGCAGATCGCGCGCAGATCGGGCGCAGGAATGTCGTCGATGTAGAGCGACAGGATCAGACAAGCGAGCGCGGCGTAACCGTCCTGGTCGTGGACCTCGCGCCAATGCTTCAGGGTGGCGGCGTCGATCGTCGGGTAGTGCTCGGGCAGATACAAGCCGCCGTCGGGCGCGAGGCCTTCGAGCAGGATGTCGCAGAACTTGCGCGGGGTGGTGTCGCCGCGGGTGGAGAGGTAATTCATTCGGGTGTGATCAGGCGCACGTCGGGGAAATAGTTTGCGAATCGTCGGTGATTCCGCGTGAGGATCGGGCAGTCTTCCACTGCGCTTGCGCTCCAGTGAAAAAGTCCGGCAATGTCAGGCTCATCGAGCCGCGGTTGCGCCGGCAGGTCAGACGCGCTTGCGAGGCATGCCAGCCGGCGCAGCGGGAAACGTCCAGCATGCGCAAGTCCAATTCGGTCACGCACGCATCCAGGCGCTCGCGGCTTGCAAACGATTTTGCGATCTCGGCATAGATCACGACGTCGATCGCAAGCGTGTGCGCCGACTGGAGCCGTTTGAGTTGCCGGGCGGACCATTCGGCCCAGCAATTGCCGCCTTCGATCACGTCGATCAGCACGCAACTGTCGATCAGGATCAAGGCCTCCAATCATCACCTCGCGTCATGCGCATGATTTCATCGGTCGGCATTTTCAGAATGCCTGTGCCGCGCCACTTGGCGAAAGGGTTGCCTTCCACCTTTTTCTTCGGCACCCCCACCACGCGCACGCTGCCGTCGGGCAAAGGCTGATAGTCGATGCCGTCCCCCGGTGCGATGGCCAAATGCTCGCGGACCGCTTTCGGCACCGTCACCTGGCTTTTCACAGTCAACGGATAGGTCATGGAATATCCCTGACCCAAAGTAATACCAATCAGTGTATTACTCGTTGCCAAACCGCGCGAGCCGGGTGAGGTTTGTTGCCTGCGCGACTCCGGATCGAAGCGAAGGCGCACGCTTTCGACCGGGTCTGGAAAAGGGTTCAAGCTCGCCCACCCTGGGCGCAGACAGCAGGAATGCCGCGAAGCCGTCGCCCTTGGCAGGTGTTCACTCGGCGGCGCCAGACACGGTGGCTTCCTCGACAGCCGGCGGTGTTCGGCGCACCACGTCGGGCAGCTCTCGACCGCCGCGCCCGGGTGCCTTCAAGCCAGCTCCTCCTTGCGGATCCGCACGATCGGCGCGAGCACGCTCGGCAGGGCTTGCACTTCCGCCAGCGCCTTGTTCATCGTCGCCTCCACCGTATCGTGCGTGAGCATGATCAGGTCGGTCGAGGTGGCGCCTTCGCCGCCCACTTCGTCGGCCTCGCGCTGCAGCAGCGCGTCGATCGAGATGCCGGCACCGGCGACGATTGCGGTGACTTTGGCAAGCACCCCCGCTTCATCGGCCACGCGCAGCCGCAGGTAGTAGCTCGTGATCACGTCGTCCATCGGCACCACGGGCGACTCGGCGCCGGCCTGCTCGAACGTGTCGGGCTGGAACGCGAGATGCGGCACCCGATGCGCGGTGTCGGCCGTGTGTAGCCGGGTGACGTCCACCAGATCGGCGATCACGGCACTCGCGGTCGGCTCAGCGCCGGCGCCCTTGCCGTAGTAGAGCGTGGTGCCGACCGCGTCGCCGTGCACGACGACCGCGTTCATCGCGCCTTCGACGTTCGCGATCAGGCGCTTGGCGGGGATCAGGCACGGATGCACGCGAAGCTCGACGCCCTGGTCGCGCCGCTTCGCAATGCCGAGCAGCTTGATCCGGTAGCCGAGCTGCTCGGCATAACGGATGTCCTGCGTGCCGAGTTGCGTGATGCCTTCGACGTAGGTGCGGTCGAACTGCACCGGGATGCCGAATGCGATCGATCCCATCAAGGTGGCTTTGTGCGCGGCGTCGATGCCCTCGATGTCGAAAGTCGGGTCGGACTCTGCGTAACCGAGCGCCTGCGCCTGCTTCAACACCGTGTCGAAGTCCAGCCCCTTGTCGCGCATCTCGGACAGGATGAAGTTCGTGGTGCCGTTGATGATGCCGGCGATCCATTCGATGCGGTTCGCGGTCAGGCCCTCGCGCAGCGCCTTGATGATCGGGATGCCGCCGGCGACCGCCGCTTCGAACGCGACCATCACGCCGCGGGCATGCGCCGCCGCGAAGATCTCGGTGCCGTGCACGGCCAGCAGCGCCTTGTTCGCGGTCACCACGTGCTTGCCCGCAGCGATCGCTTCGAGCACGAGTTGGCGCGCGATGCCGTAGCCGCCGATCAGCTCGATCACGATGTCGATGTCGGGATTCGCGATGACGGCGCGCGCATCGTTCACGACCTGGACCTTGTCACCGACCAATGCGCGTGCACGCTGCGTGTCGAGGTCCGCGATCATCGTGATTTCGATGCCGCGGCCCGCGCGGCGCTCGATCTCGCGCGCGTTGCGCTGCAGCACTTTGAACGTGCCGGCGCCGACGGTGCCGATGCCGAGCAGGCCGACCTGGATGGGTTTCATGGGTTTTTCATTTCTAGAGGAAACGGGCTGAGGCACAGGCGGGATCTGCCTTACACGATGCGATTTCGATAGCGTTCGAGGAACTTGCCGATGCGTGAGATCGCCTCGCGCAGGTCTTCCTCGTGCGGCAGAAACACGATCCGGAAATGATCCGGCGTGGCCCAGTTGAAGCCGGTGCCTTGCACCAGCATCACTTTCGTCGCGCGCAGCAGTTCGAGAAAAAACTGGCGGTCGTCCTGGATCGGATAGACCGCCGGGTCGAGCCGCGGGAACATGTAGAGCGCGGCGGCCGGCTTCACGCAGCTGACGCCCGGCAGCGCGGTGATAAGCTCGTAAGCCAGGTCGCGCTGGCGCCGCAGCCGCCCGCCTTCGCAGGTCAGGTCGTTGATGCTCTGGTAGCCGCCCAAAGCGGTCTGGATCGCCCATTGCCCGGGCACGTTTGGGCACAGCCGCATGTTGGAGAGCATGTTCAAGCCCTCGATGTAGTCGGCGGCTGGCTTCTTGTCGCCGGACACGACCATCCAGCCGGCGCGATAGCCGCAGGAGCGGTAGCTCTTGGACAGTGAGTTGAACGTCAGCGTCAGCACGTCGGTCGACAGACTCGCGATCGGCGTGTGGCGCACGTCGTCGTAGAGCACCTTGTCGTAGACCTCGTCGGCGAGGATCACGAGGTCGTGCTCGCGTGCGATGTCGATCAGGGCCAGCAGCAGCTCATCTGAATAGAGCACGCCGGTCGGGTTGTTCGGGTTGATCACGACGATCGCGCGCGTGGCTGAGGTGATCTTGGCGCGGATGTCTTCCAAGTCCGGCATCCAGCCGTTCGACTCGTCGCACAGATAGTGCACCGGACGCCCGCCGGCCAAACTTGCGACCGCGGTCCACAGCGGGTAGTCGGGCGCCGGTACGAGCACTTCGTCGCCGTTGTCGAGCAGCGCATTGGTCGCCATCGCGATCAGCTCGCTCGCACCGTTGCCCAGGTAGATGTCATCGAGCGTGACGCCTTCGATGCCCTGCTTCTGGGTTTCGTGCATCACCGCCTTGCGCGCTGCGAAGATGCCTTGGCTGTCCGAATAGCCGGCCGAGTCCGGCAGGTTGCGGATCATGTCCTGCTGGATTTCTTCCGGCGCATCGAAGCCGAACGGCGCCAAGTTGCCGATGTTGAGCTTGATGATCTTCTGGCCCTCTTCCTCCATCTGCTTGGCGGCTGCCATGATCGGGCCGCGGATGTCGTAGAGCACGTTGGCCAGCTTGGCCGATTTGACGATTTGCTTCAAGCGGGCACCCTCTCGTTGCAGCTTCGGAGGCGGCAAAACCTATAATTTGACCACATCCGCTGCGTCGTTCGGCGACCGCTTTTTCGCTCGCTTGGCCAGGCGTTTGCCGCGTTCAGCCAGCCTACCTCCACCTCGCCGCATCCATGAAGCTACAACCCGACTCGTTCGACCAACCCTCCATCAGCGGCTACGGGCCGGGGTGGGTCGGCATCGACGGGGAGCGCGTCGTGGACAGCGTGGTGATCGACTCGAACGGCAACCGTTTCGACTGGAACTGCGCCGACTTCGAATCGCTCGGTGCCGGGCATTTCGAGCAGCTTGCGGCGCTCGACGTCGAGGTCATCGTGTTCGGCAGCGGCGGGCGCCTGCGCTTTCCGCAGCCCGCCTGGCTGGCGCCGCTGGTGCAGCGCCAGATCGGTGTCGAGACGATGGACACGCAAGCCGCCTGCCGCACCTACAACATCCTTGCCGGCGAAGGCCGCCAAGTCGCGGCGGCGCTGTTGATCGAAGCAGTTCCAGCGGGTGGCGCCTGACGAACGCTCGGCGCTTTCCCGAGGTGAAGACGGTCGACACTGCGCGGTGCAACGCCGCTGCGAGCGCACCCACAGGCGTCCTCGCCTGCGGTTAACCCGAAGCCACACGGCAGCAGCTTTCGAGCTAAAATAGAAAGCTTGGCTGATGCCCGGTGCCCCATGTCACGGGGTCGGATGGATTTTGTTTGCTGCTTGAATCACTGATAAAAATTATCCGTATCGAGCAGCCGAATCCATTTTGCGGTCATCGATGAATTTTTAGCGATGGATTTTCAGAGATTTGCAAAATCTCGCTGAATTGAAGGACGAGGAATTCGATTGATCCAGCGCCCATGTGTCGCCTTTGAATCTGGCATTCGGACCAGGCATCAGCGGACGAGACTCTGGGCACGGTCGGCAACGACTGTTTCCTGACGGAGACGCGCCAGCAGCGCGCAGCCTTCCCACTTTGACTCTACGGAAAAATTAATCACCATGGCGATCGTTGTCAACAAACCGCTGCCCGAATTCGAAGCCGTTGCCACCGGGGACGTGCGCGTTACCAACACTTCGCACAACGGTGCGACGCTGGTGCTCTTTTTCTACCCGAAGGACAACACGCCCGGTTGTACCACGGAAGCCATGCAGTTTCGCGACAAGCACAAGGAACTGGTCAAGGCGGGCGCCACCGTATTCGGCGTTTCGCGCGATAACATGCGCTCGCACGAGGAATTCAAAGCCAAGCTCGAATTGCCGTTCGAGCTGATCGCCGATACCGAAGAGAAGATGTGCCACATGTTTGGCGTGGTCAAAAACAAGATCATGTACGGCAAGAAGGTCAAGGGCATCGAGCGCAGCACATTCCTGGTCGGCCCGGACGGTTTGCTGCGGCAGGAGTGGCGCGGTCTCAAAGTTCCGGGGCACGCCGACGAAGTGCTGGCCGCAGTCAAGGAAATCGCCAAAACCGCAACCGAATCGGTCTGAACCGAAAGCATTCGGTTTTCCCGCAAGAATTTATTATCGATTGCACGACGCGGCTTTGAATAAGACCCGTCTGGTTTGTCCGATTCGCTTATCGCTCAATTCGAAGCCGCCCGGCCTGGCCTGGCGGCTTTTTTTGTTTGTTTTGCAATTGCAGCTGCGCTTGCAGCGCGATATGAAGCGAGCGGGTTCGACCGGCTTGGCCGTTTTCAGCCGCAGGCCGGTCGAGAATCAGCGCAACAAATTCCTCTACTGATCCATGCCACTACCTCCTGCCCCGAACAAACGTGCTGCTGTGTTGCCGGCCCAGGCATTCGACGCCTTCGGCAAGAACGTAGACTCATCCGACGCGTTGCCGCTCGAAGTCGCCGCAGCGCCGATCGCAACCGAGCGCACTTCCCGACGGGGCCGCGCAAAGCAGGCGCAGGATGCGGAACGGCCAGCGCCCGAGCGGCGCGCTGTGGCGTTGCCGGCCGTGGCGTTGCCGACTGTGGTGCGACGCGGCGGCGCGGCGGCATTGTTCCGTGATGCACCTGAGCAGCCCTCGTCACCACCTGCCGCATCCCAGCCCGATGCTGCTGCGTCGCCGCCAGCCGCCGTGACCCCACCCCAACTTCGATCCCCCGCGCCGATGCCGGCCGAGCCCGCATCCCCGGCTCCATCGGCACGTGCTGCGCGGTCGACTGCGCGCAGCAGCGACACCCGGACCGGCGACGATCGCAAAAAACCCCGGACGACAACGAATCACCGCACGCGACTGTTCGTGCTCGACACCAACGTGCTGCTGCACGACCCGACCTGCCTGTTCCGCTTCGAGGAACACGACGTGTTTCTGCCGATGGTGGTGCTCGAAGAGCTCGACGCGCACAAAAAAGGCATGACCGAGGTCGCGCGCAACGGTCGCCAGACAAGCCGCTCGCTCGACGCGCTGGCTGGCCAGCCGGGCGCCGACATCAGCGCCGGCCTGGCGCTGAATCAAACCGGGCACACCTCCGCCCGCGGCAAGCTATTTTTCCAGACCCAGCCGCTCGAGTTCAAGCTGCCCGCGAGCCTGCCGCAAGGCAAGGCCGATAACCAGATCCTGGGCGTGGTGGAGGCGCTCGGCAAGCTGCACGGCAAGCGCGAAGTCGTGCTGGTGTCGAAAGATATCAACATGCGCGTCAAGGCACGCGCGCTGGGCCTCAACGCTGAGGACTACGAGAGCGACAAGGTGCTCGACGACGGCGACCTGCTCTACACCGGCACCCTCGCCTTGCCAGCCGACTTCTGGACGCGCCAGAGCAAGACGGTGGAGAGCTGGCAAAGTGGCAGCCACACGTTCTACCGGATCACCGGGCCGATCGTGGGCGAACTGCTGATCAATCAGTTCGTCTATTTCGAAGCGCCCGGCGAGCCGTCGCTGTTCGCGCGCGTGACCGAGATCCGCGACAAGACCGCGGTGCTCAAAACGCTGAAGGATTACGCGCATCAGAAAAATTCGGTCTGGGGCGTGAACGCGCGCAACCGCGAGCAGAACTTCGCGTTGAACGTGCTGATGGACCCGGAGATCGACTTCGTCACGCTGACCGGCACGGCCGGCACCGGCAAGACGCTGATGGCGTTGGCCGCCGGCCTGACGCAGGTGCTCGATGAGCGCCGCTACAGCGAAATCGTGATGACGCGCGCCACAGTCAGCGTGGGCGAGGACATCGGTTTTCTGCCTGGCACCGAAGAAGAAAAGATGGGTCCGTGGATGGGCGCGTTGGACGACAACCTCGAATTCCTCGCCAAGGGCGAAGGCGGCGGCAATGGCGCCGGTGAATGGGGGCGTGCCGCCACCAACGAATTGATCCGCTCCAAGATCAAGATCAAGAGCATGAACTTCATGCGCGGCCGCACGTTCCTGGCCAAGTACGTGATCATCGACGAGGCGCAGAACCTGACGCCGAAGCAGATGAAGACGCTGATCACCCGGGCCGGCCCCGGCACCAAGATCGTCTGCATGGGAAATCTCGCGCAGATCGACACACCCTACCTCACGGAAGGCTCATCCGGCCTGACGTTCGCGGTCGACCGCTTCAAGGGCTGGCCGCACGGCGGGCACATTTTGCTGGCGCGCGGCGAGCGGTCACGGCTGGCGGATTTTGCGAGTGAAGTGCTTTGAGCGGCGGACCGAATAGCCGGCTGCCGTAAGGACAAATAGCCGATTCCTGGTGGCCCGCAGTTCATGGTCGGAGTTTGTTTGTTCGGCGCCGGCTACGCGTCGAACACCGCAAACTCATGCGCTGCAAGCATGTCTGCCTCGGCCGCCCGGCTGGCGCCGAAGCGCTCGATTTCCGAGCGGAACAGAGGCTGGCTGCCACGCAGATCGGCCGGAAACGGCCGCACCTGCGATGACAAGTTGAACAGCACCCGCACGTTCGAGCCCGTCGGACCTTCGTCCGGACCACGCCGGACTTCGAGCACATCGCCCGGCGCGTGCAACCGGGTCGGCCGGTGGCCGAAGTCGCGCAGTGCCGGTGTCCCGCTCCGCAACCGCAGCAGCGCCTGATACAGCAGACGCAATCCTGCGCGGAACGTGTCGCCGTCCCACTGCCAGCTCAGCACCGCCAGTTCGCGCGTGCTGGCGGCCACGGGATCGGGTGGCGGCTCCTTGCGGCCGAAGTATTCGAATTCCTTCGCGCGGCCCCGGCGTACCGCGTCGATCAGTTCTTCGCCTTCGAAGCCGCAGAAATAGTGAAACGGCGCGGTTTCACCGTATTCCTCGCCCTGGAACAACAGCGGCAGCCGGGGGCTCAACAGCAGCAGGCCTGCGGCCAGCCGGGTGGTGGCCTGCGGCAGCTTGGCCGCATGGCGCTCGCCCGCGTTGCCGTTGGCGATCTGGTCGTGGTTCTGCGTGAACGCGACGATCTGGTCGCCCGCATATTTTTCGGCTGGCGCGCCGTGCCGGCGATCGCGAAACGGGCTGTAGCCGCCGTTGTTCACGTAGACGTGTGCCATGACTTTGGCGACCGCGGCTGCGCCCGGCGCGAAATCGGCGAAGTAGCCGGTCGCATCGCCCGTCAGCGCGACGTGGGCCGCGTGGTGAAAATCGTCGTTCCAGACGCCGTCGAGCCCAAAACCTGCACCGGCCGCGTCCGGCGGCTCCAGAAACCGACCGGCCTGGTTAAAATCGTTTTCGGCAAACAGATGCACCGGGCGCCCGAGTGCGGCCGCCTCCCGACGCGCAACTTCGGCGATCTCGGCCAGGATCGGCGACGGCGAACGGTCGAACATCTGATCTGCCGCGTCGAGCCGAAAGCCGTCGAAACGGTAGTCGCGCACCCACATGCGCACGTTGTCCAGGACCATCTGGCGCACCGGGTCGCAGTGCGCGCCGTCGTAGTTGATGGCCGGGCCCCAGTCGGTCTTGTAACGCTCGTTGAAATAATCGCCGAACTGCGGGAACAGGTTGCCGTCCGGGCCGAAGTGGTTGTAGACCACGTCCAGAAAGATCGCGAGGCCCGCGCGGTGACAGGCCGCGACGAGCCGCTGCAGCCCTTCGGGCCCGCCGTACGAATGCTGCGGCGCGAACGGAAACACGCCGTCGTAGCCCCAGCCCTGGGTGCCGGCGAACTGCGCGACCGGCATCAGCTCGATCGCGGTCAGCCCCAAATCTTTCAACGCCGCGAGCCGCGGAATCGCCGCGTCAAACGTCCCTTCGTCAGTGAACGTGCCGACGTGCAATTCGTAGAACACCAGATCGGCGCGATCGGCGATGCCCTGCCAGCCGCCCTCGTCCCATTCGAACCGGTCGGTAAAGAACACCGCCGAAGACGCGTGGGCGCCGTCCGGCTGCCAGCGCGACAGCGGATCGGCCAGCGGCGCACCGCCGTCGAGGCAATAGGCGTAACGCTGGCCGTTCAGCCCCGCATGGGCCTGTGCTTCGAAATAGCCGCGTTCCTGCGGTGTCATTGCGATGCGTCGTTCGTCGGCACCGGGGTCGAGCACCAACTCGACCTGTTTGGCTTTCGGCGCCCAGACGCGCCAGGTGGCGCTCTCGGTCGCGTCCGAGTTCGGCAGAACGCCTACCGGAGGGAGCAAGGGATCGTCAATCACGTCGGTGGTCCGCTCGGTGCAGGATGGAAGTGCGCGCGAGCATAGCCAATTTTCGATGCGGGTCCGCTGTCCTGGCCCGAATTCGCTTCACATCGGCACGAGCCGGGAACCCACTGACGGTGTCGGCAGCGGCAGAGCACGCGCCGCTGCCCGGTGCCGATCATGAATCGGCATTTTCGCTATTGAAACTGGAGCTGAAAACCCATATAGAGACAGCGAGAACACCCGATCCGATGCTTAAAAATCGTTGGATCCGATCGCCAGACTCTCGAACCTCGTGAGCGGCTTGATGAACGCGAGCTTGCAGACGCCCGTCGGGCCGTTGCGCTGCTTGCCGATGATGACTTCGGCCACGCCCGGCTCCTTGCTGTCCTTGTTGTAGTAGTCGTCGCGGTAGATGAACATGATCACGTCCGCGTCCTGCTCGATCGCGCCCGATTCACGCAGATCGCTCATCATCGGACGCTTGTCGGCGCGGGTCTCCACGCTGCGGTTCAGCTGCGACAGCGCGATCACCGGGCACTGCAATTCCTTGGCGAGCATCTTCAAGCCGCGCGAAATCTCGCCGAGCTCGGTCGCGCGGTTTTCGTCGCTCGACGTGGACCCGCTCATGAGCTGCAGATAGTCGACCACGATCAGCCCCAGCTTGCCGCACTGGCGCGCGAGCCGCCGTGCGTTGGCGCGCAACTCGCTCGGGGTGAGGCCCGGCGTCTCATCGATGTGCAGCGATACGTGCCGCAGCTTCTCGATCGCTTCCGTCAGCCGCGGCCACTCGTCGTCGGTCAACTTGCCGGTGCGCAGGTGCGTTTGGTCGATCCGGCCGATCGAGCCGACCACGCGCACCGCAAGCTGCGAGGCGCCCATCTCCATGGAGAACACCGCCACCGGCAGTTGCTCGTTGAGCGCGACGTGCTCGGCGATGTTGATGGCCAGCGCGGTGTTGTGTGTCACCACGTCGTCGTCGGTGAGGTAGAGGCGGCTCGGATGGCTGACCGAGATGCATTGGCAGGGCACGGCTTCGCGACTCGGCTGCACCGAGGTGACGGTCAGCCGCTTCTGATGGGTTTTGGCGGCTGGCGCTCTGGCCTGCTTGGTGGACAGCAGGAACAGGCTGCGTGGCTCCGGGTGCGAGATATGGCAGACATGGGCTGGCGAGCCCGGCACACGCAGACCTGCGACATTCGTAGGGTGCGGCTGCTTCTGCGATATGGAGCACCAGCCACCAAGCGAGCGGACCAGTTCGGTCAGGTCGTTTGCAAGTCGCATGCTCGACGTCGAAAAGCGAACGCTGCCCCATTTCTCGATCCAACCTTCGCTGTCGAGCAGGCCGCGCAGCAGGTCGAGTCGAGCTGGGCGCGCGGCTTCCAAGTAAAGGCGCGGGATGAACTTCTCGTCACTCGTCAGGCCGGACAGGCGCAGGCTCTCCAGCACGAGTCGCAGCGGGTTGGGTTGTCCGCCGGCAACGCCCGCTGCGTGTGCACCCGCCCGCCGGACAACGCGGTAGTCGTACTTGCCCGCGCAAGCAACGGCAAGCTCATGGTTCAGCCTGGCTTCCATCTGCGCCAGCACCTCGGGCTCGGCTGTGGAGAACCGGACGCTGCCCGTGCCGCTCAGATTGCCATCACCGATCAGGCAGCCGAGCACCCACGGATCGACCGGCAGCGGGTCCAGATGACCGAAATCGCCGCTCGCCCGCTCGATCCAGACGCGGTCCTGGTAGCGCTTTTTCTCGAGCAGTTTGGCGAGCGCGTCGGTCGACAACACGCGCGGCTCCAGCCAGTGCCGGCACGACACTTTCCACAAGTGTTCGGCGCAGCACTCAGCCGATCGGCCGTCGGAGAAGCCGACCCGAAACACCGGCTTCGGCCCCTGCGGAAACACACCGGTCACGATCGACGCCCGCCCATCGACGGACCCGAGCGCATCGCCGACTTCGAGCTCACCCATGCGCTTCCAGCCGGTTAGCGTGCGCACCTTCGCATCCAGCGGCTGCGCCTTGCCCATGCTCGGCCTCGCCGCCAGCACCACTAAGTCGCCCGCCTGAAACCCTGACGTCATCCGGTCCAGGTCGTAAAACCCCGTCGGCACGCCCGTGATGTCGTTCGGGTTGTCGGCCATTTCCTGCACGCGGTCGAGCAGCGTGACGACCAGCGAATCCATGCCCTGGAAGCCTTGCTTCATCCGCGAGCCTTCCTCGCCGATGTTGAAGATCTTTTGTTCGGCTTCGTCGAGGATGCGGTCGACCGCGCGGCCTTGCGTGTTGAATGCGTTGGTGGCGATCTCATCGCTCGCGGTGATGAGCTTGCGCAGGACCGAACGCTCGCGCACGATCTCGGCATAGCGGCGGATGTTGGAAGCACTCGGCACGTACTGCGCAAGCGAATTCAGATACAGCAGGCCGCCGACTTCTTCCGCCTTGCCTTGCACCTGCAGCCGCTCGAACACCGTGATCACGTCGGCCGGCTTGGTCTCGTTGACGAGCGCGTAGACCACTTCGTAGATCAGCCGATGCTCATAGCGGTAGAAGTCGCCGGGCACCAGCAGATCGCCGACACGGTCCCAGGCGGCGTTGTCGAGCAGCAGGCCGCCGAGCACGCTGGACTCTGCCTCGATCGAATGCGGCGGGATGCGCAACTGCGCGATCTGACGGTCGAGGCGGTCGTCCTGGCTCGGACTGAAAGGCGGGGAAACGGTGGACATGAAGCTCCTGACAGGCGAGACCCATGCTAGCGGCAGGCGCGCGCGCGGTCACTGGACAACCCTGTGGATAAGCGGTGGGCCGGGTGTGTTTGGCCGGTGTGCAAAGACGGCTGGCGCGCGGTGCATCCGACGGTTGCGGCAATGGCCGTCGAGCCCGAAAAAAAGCCGCCGGAGCGTTTGCGCTGCGGCGGCTCTTGGCTGAGGTGGAACACCGTGCTGCCCGGTCGGCAGCCGTTTTTCCTCCGGCAGATCGAAGCTACTGGACCGTCAAGTCGTCTCGCCGTACACCGAAACCGGCACTTCGACCGTCACGTCCGTGTGCAGACTCACGCTCACGGTGTTTTCGCTGACGGTCTTGATCGGGCCGTTCGGCAGGCGCACCTGCGACTTGGCCACCTTGTAGCCGAGCTTGTTGAGCTCTTCGGCCACGTCGGCGTTCGTGACCGAGCCGAACAGGCGGCCATCGACCCCGGCCTTCTGCGTGAGCTTGACGGTCACGCCGGCAAGCTTCTCGCCCTGCGTCCTGGCTTCGGCCAATTTGGCTGCGGCGGCTTTCTCGAGGTCCTGCCGCTTGGCTTCGAACTCTTCCTTGGCCGCCGCGGTGGCGCGGCGGGCACGGCCGGTCGGGATCAGGAAATTGCGCGCGAATCCGTCTTTCACCCGGACGACATCGCCCAGGTTGCCGACGTTCACGACCTTGTCCAACAGAATGATTTGCATGATGTGCTTCGCTTCTCGTGAGGGCCAGCCGCTCAGACGCGGTGCTGGTCGGTGTAGGGCAGCAGCGCCAGGAAGCGCGCGCGCTTGATCGCGGTGGTCAGTTGGCGCTGATAGATCGCGCGCGTGCCGGTCAGGCGCGCCGGCACGATCTTGCCGTTTTCACCGATGAAGTCGCGCAGCACGTCCATGTCCTTGTAGTCGATCTGTTCGACGCCGGCCACGGTGAAGCGACAAAACCGCTTGCGCTTGAACAGCAGCGATTGCGTGTTGCGCTTCGGACGCTTGTCCTTGTTGAATTTCTTGAAAGTCGCCATGAGATTTGAACCCTCGAAATTTGAATGTCTGTGATGGCAGCGGACCGATTCAATCGTCCGCCGCCGTGAAGTCCTGGATATGCAGCACCGAGGCCACGCCGCGCGTCGGTGTCGCGAGAAAACCGACGAAGCGCCACGTGCTTCCGATCGGTTGCCCCTTGAGGCGCTCGGCCATCGCGCCGAACGCAACCGCCTTCAACTTCGCCTTGACCGATCGCAACTGGCCGGCCTCTTCGAGCTGGGACTCGTGCTCCAGCCGGAGATCGAACGCGGGCAAGTGCGCGGGCGTGAAGCGAAGCACCCCCACCTCGACGATGCAGGCGTTGATCACCAGCTGGTTCACGCGCCTGGTCGCCCGGACGGGGCCGCTCGATGCTTATTGGTTGGACGTTTGCTCGGCCGGCTGTGCGCGGCGCGCTTCTTCGCGCTCCACGGTCTTCATCATCGGCGAAGGGTTGGTGTCGGCGTTCTCACGCAGCACGGTCAGGTGGCGCAGCACGGCGTCGTTGAACTTGAACGCGTGCTCGATCTCGGCCATCACGGCCTGATCGGCCTCGATGTTCATGCACAGGTAGTGCGCCTTGTTCAGCTTGTTGATCTGGTAGGCCAGCTGACGGCGGCCCCAGTCTTCGACGCGGTGGATCTTGCCGCCGCCGGCCGTGATCATGCCTTTGTAGCGCTCGAGCATGGCGGGCACCTGCTCGCTTTGATCCGGGTGGATCAGCAAAATGATTTCGTAATGACGCATGCACAACTCCCTTATGGATAAAGCCGCCCACATGGGTTGCGTCCGTGCCCCGCTTGGGATGCAGGGCGTGGTGCGGCAAGGCAAAGCCAATGATTCTAGCGCGCGCCGTCGGTACAGCGCACAGAGGCCACCGCCAGCGGCGCGCCTTCAACCATAAGGATCGTCTTCGGCCAACGCTGCCGGCGCGCATGACTGCGCGCCGAAAATATCGCCCGCGCGCCGGCTGTACGGGCGCAAAACGCAGGAATCCGATGTCCTGCGTCATGTCGTCGCTACACCGCCTCCACGCCGCCGGCCAGAAAGTACGTTTCGTGCCAGAAGCCGGTGCCACCCGAATCGCGCAGGAATTGCAGCCACCAAGCTCGATGCGGCTCGGAACGCGCCCAATGCTCCAGCGATTCGAAGTCGCGCCGATACCGCCGGAACCCGAGATGCGGCGGCAGCAGCGGGAACACGAAGTTCTCGTGCAACAGCAAGCCTGGGGGTTGCTGCCGCACGGATGCCGCGATCTTCGGGCCGGATCCGAACAGCGTCTCGATGCCGACCAGCGCATTCATGCGCATGCCCAGGCAGATCGCGATCAGATCGGGGCAGCTCGACGGTGTGGCGGTCGACAGGCGCTTTCGCTGCGGGAGCCACCGCCGCCTTCTTGTCGATGCCGACCCCGGCTACAGCGACTGCGCCGCGAATGTGTCGCAGCGCTGCATGTCGCCGCTGTTCATGCCTTGCGAGAACCAGCGCACGCGCTGCGCGCTCGAACCGTGCGTGAAGCTGTCGGGCACGACCCGGCCCTGACTGCGTTTTTGCAGCGCGTCGTCGCCGATCTTCTCGGCCGCGTTCATCGCGGACTCGATGTCGCCGCGCTCGAGCCACTGCTTGGAGTCCTGCGACATGCGCGCCCAGACGCCGGCAAAGCAATCGGCCTGCAGCTCGACGCGCACGCTGACCGCGTTTTGCTCGCGCTCGGAGATGCGCCCACGCATCTGGTCGACCTTGCCCGTGATGCCGAGCAGGTTCTGCACATGGTGGCCGACTTCGTGCGCGATCACGTAGGCCTGCGCGAACTCACCCGGCGCGCCGAGCTGGTTTTTCAGCGTCTGGTAAAAATTCAGATCAATGTAGACCTTCTGGTCACCGGGGCAATAGAACGGCCCCATCGCCGACTGGCCGCTGCCGCACGCAGTCGGCGTGCTGCCGCGAAACAGCACCAGATGCGGCTGGACATAACGCGCGTTGCGCTGCGCGAACACTTTGGTCCAGACGTCTTCCGTATCGGCCAGCACGACCGAGACGAACTTCGCCATCTGGTCGTCCGCCGGCGGCCGCTGCGCAGGCGCCTGCTGGGTCTGCACCGTCTGGCCGCCGTCCCCGCCGCTCAACATGCTCAAGATCGTGAGCGGGTTGATGCCGAGCGCCCAGCCGCCGATCAGCGCGATCGCGATGGTGCCGATGCCGATGCTGCGGCCGCCCAAAAAGCCGCGCCCGCCACCACCACCGCCGCAGCCCTGGTCCCGACGATCTTCCACGTTGTCGGATTCGCGATTGCCTTCCCATCTCATGACCGCAGTCTCCTTGGCAGCGCACCCGGGCGCTAAAGTCATGCGATGGTACTCGTGCCTCATGTAATGCGTTCAGCAGACACCGCGCAGGCGCAGCACACGCGTCGACTGCGCGCGGCCACCGCAGATGGCAGGAACGCGCCGAGTGACGCCGCAGCGGCACACCGCAAGTCGCCTTCGTTCTCCCCAGCGACCGGCAGGCTTGAAACCATCCGATGCCGGATTGGCAAACGACCATGACGACAGCCCCCAACTCCGTCCTCGACGCGATGCAGACCGCGGCGTTGCTGCCCTACGCCGCCCTCGCCGACGAACTCGAGCGGCTGCTGCAGGATCCGGCCGTGCAGGTGCCAGCGCGCCTCGTGCAGCCGTTGCCGGGCGGCGGCGCGCTGTTCGTGATGCCCGCGCACGACGCGCGCATCGCGATCACGAAGCTGATCACGTTCACGCCGGCCAACGCGGGCACGCCCCGCGCAACCATCCAGGGCGACGTGGTGGTGTTCGACGTCGCAACCGGCAGCCGCATCCGGCTGCTCGACGGCCCGACCGTGACGGCGCGGCGCACGGCTGCCGTGTCGCTGCTGGCCGCGCGGCGACTTGCGCCGAACCCGGAAGGACCGCTGCTGCTCATTGGCGCCGGGGTGCAGGGACGCGCTCATCTGGAGGCGTTCGCAGCCGGTCTCGGCGTGCGGCAGGTGCGCATCGCGTCGCGCAGCAGCCGCAGTGCCGAGTCGCTCGCCGACCATGCGCGGTCGCTCGGCATCTCGGCGCAGGTGGTGCAGGACGCCGACGCCCAGCTGGCCGACTGCCCGCTGGTTGCCACCTGCACGCCGGCGTGTGGCGTGGTGCTCGCGCAGCACCACGCGCCGATGCGTTCATCGCGGCCGTCGGCGCGTTCACGCCGCAGATGGTCGAACTCGCACCCGACCTTTGCCGCGCACTGAGCCGACGTGGCCGCGTGGTGCTCGATGCGGCCGACGCGCGGCATGAAGCCGGCGATCTGCTGCAGGCCGGGCTCGATCTGGATGCGATGGAAACGCTCGGCAGCGTGATCGCGCGGGGCGACCCGGTCGACGGAAACGGCGACCGTGCGCCGAAGCCCGTGCTGTTCAAGAACTGCGGCTGGGCGGGTTGGGACCTGGCGGCTGCGCGGCTGGCGTCCGCCCCGACGACCGAACCGACTTGACGGTCCGGGTCATGCGCGCCGACCTGAGGCAGAGCGCCGATGGCCGCCTGGGGCAGTCATATGCACATGCTTGAAACCGGTCAACACGCCGTTCGCCTGGGTTGCCCGCCGCAGGCCGACGCTCGGCAACTCAAGCCGCGGGCGCTGCTTGAAACATCTGCACGAGTTGGTCGAGCAAAATCATGGCGCCGATGCCGAACGCGCAGATCGTCCACCCAGGTGCGCAGATCGAACGGCGCGATCAGGCCGAACCCTTCAGGCGGGAGCACGGGGTCGGCCGCCGTATAGACGAACTTTGCCGCCGCGGTGCCGACGAAATGCACTGCGCTCGAACGCAAGGCCCAGGCCGACCGCTGCCGCAGCCCGCACGTCGACCTTTGTCGCGCGGAATGCAAGCCAGAGCGCAGCCGCCGCCGCGACCGTGTAGAGACAAGCGCAAAGCGCCACCAGCCCCCAGCTCCAATGCATGAAGCCGCCGAACTGCAAGCCGCGGAGGCCCAGGTGGTGCATCGCTGCGAAGCCGAAGCCCAGCCCGACACCGGCTCGCAGCAGCCGATCGCTCTGCTGCGGCGCGCGCGCCGCGTAGCCGAGCGCAAACATTGAGGCGCCGATCGCAAGCAGCAGCAGCGAGAGCAGCATCGCGACCGGCGAGTAGCCGACCGCCATGTCGAGCTCCCACGCCATCAAGCCGATGAAGTGCGACGCCCAGACCGCCACACCGGCTGGATTTCGAAGTCGCCGACAATCTGTGCGCACAAGCCGCGCATCCGACAGGCGGCCCGGGCCGATCGGGCAAAGCGCCGTGCTTGCGTTGTGGGCGGCAAGGACTGCTCAGCCATCGACGGCTGCAGCGTATCCTGCGGTGGATGTCGGTGTCACGCCTGTCCAGCAGTTGCTGGAACAGGTGTCCGGCGTGCCTGCAACGCCTGTCGACGGATCTCTGCGCCAGCCTGGCCGGCGCACCCGTCATGTGCGGCGCGTTGGAGCGGCCCGATTCAGCCGATGTCCTGGCGCGGCCCGCGGTGCCGAAACAGCGCGGTGCGGGTCAGCAGCAACGTCGGCACCGGCAGCGTGATGGCCAGAAAGATCAACACGACGAGTTGATAGACCGCGAGCGTGCGCCAGGCGAACGAGAAATACAGGATCGATGCGATCACCGCGCACCAAGTGGCCAGCGTCGGAATCACCGAGGCTGCATGCATGCGCAGAAAAAAGTTCTTCATGCGCAGCACGCCGATCGCACCGATCAACGTCAGCGCGCCGCTGGCCAGCAGCAGCACCGCAACCAGTGCCTCGACCCAGATCGGCACCGCGGTGGCCAGAACCTCCGTTTCGCTCATTCGATCACCTCGCCGCGCAGCACGAACTTGGCCGTCACCATGGCACCGACAAAGCCCGACAACGCGATCAGCAAGGCAGCCTCGAAGTACATGCGGCTGCCGTGCCGGATCGCGAGCGCCATCACGAGCGGCACCGCGCACAGATACAACGCGTCGAGCGCGACGATCCGGTCCTGCGCGCTCGGGCCGATGAAGAGGCGCGCCAGCACCAGCATCAGGGCCGTCGCCTGACAAGCCAGCGTCAGCGTGATCGCGATCGAGAGAAACGGGCTCATGGGGAAAACAGCTCCAGCAGCGGTTGCTCGTAGCGCGCCTTGAGTTCGGCCACGTAGCTTGCCTCGTCGGTGGTCAGATCGAACACGTGAATCTTCAGCAGGCGGCCATCGGCCGAGAGCTCGGCCCACAGCGTATCCGGCGTCAGGCACATGATGACGGCCAGGACGGCGAGCCCCTTGGGTGTGCGCAACTCGAGCGGCATATGGACCATTGCGGGATTCGGCGGTGCGTGCCGCAGCACGCCGCGCGCGACCTGCAGGCTGCTCGTCACCACGTCCCACAGCACGCGGCACAGCAACCGCAGGGCCACCACGGGCCGCCAGGCTTGTCTTGTCGCGTGCGCCGGCCGCAACGGCGCGACCAGCCACGGCACCGCCACCGCCACGACCGCCCCCAGCAGCACGGTGCCGAGCGCGAGCGACTGGTTCAGCATGAGCCACAGCAGCAGCAACGCGACCGACAGCAGCGGCGCCGGCAGCACCCGCGCGTGCCCTCTGCGTTTGGCAACCGTCACCTTCACGGCGTGCGCGCTTTCGGTGGCGGCACGGGCCGCGCCGCAGCCACGGCGCTTGCGTATTGCGCTGGCGAATGCAGCGTCGCGGCGGTTGCGTTCAGATAGCGCAGTGCCGGATCCGGCCAGACGCTGATGGTCAGGCAGACCAGCAACAGACCCACCACCGGCGCCACCTCGATCGCGCGCAGGTGCGGCAGCGGCCGCTCCTGCGGCGCCCAGAACATCCGGATGCCGAGCCGTGACAACGCGACGAGCGCCGCTGCGCCGGAGAGTGCGAGCAGGGCCACGAACGCCCAGCCCGCGAGACCCGGTCCGGCCCCGCCCACATCGGCGCGCGCCAGCACCGCCTGCAACAGCCCGAACTTCGACAGAAACCCGGCCAGCGGCGGCAGCCCCGCGATCAGCAGCACACATGCGATGAAGGCAAAGCCGAGAAACGCCATCGCTGCGCGGATCGGGCGGCCGACCGGCGCGGGCAGCTCGTCCTGCGAGCGCACCGTCTCGACCTGCGCGTCCGGGTCGAGCTGCGCGTCGACCGGCAGGGTGCCGGGCGCATCGATCGCTGCGCCCGGCACCGGCGCGCGGCCGGCCTCGTCGTACGCGTCGATGCCCGCGGTCAGGCGCGAGCGGTCGATCAGTTCGGACAGCAGAAACAGCGCGCTGGCCGCGAGCGTGGAGATCAACAGATAGAACACCGCACTCGCTGTCAGCGCATTCGCGGCCAGGCCGATCGCCGTGAGCAAGGTGCCCGACGACACGATCAGGCTGAAGCTCGTGAGCCGCGCGAGCTGCTGCGCAGCCAGCGTGCCGAGCGTGCCGAACGCCATCGTCGCCAGCCCGGCCCAGATCAACACGGGGGCGCCGAACGGCGCAGCCGTTGCGGCGGCGCCCTCGACCGCCGGAAACCACAACGACCACAGCCGCAACACCGCGTAGATGCCGACTTTCGACAACAAGACGAACACGCCCGCCACCGGCGAGCTGGCCGCCGAGTACGCGGGCGCGAGCCAGAAGTTCAGCGGCCAGATCGCCGCCTTGGTCATGAAAGCGATCGCGAGCAGCGTGGCACCCGCTTGCAGCAGCGGCAGCTCGGACGCTGGCAGCTGCGCGATGCGCGCGGCGATGTCGGCCATGCCGAGCGAGCCGGTCGCGCGGTAGATCAGCGCGATGGCCAGCAAAAACAGGAACGATGCGCACAGATTCACCGCGACGTAATGCAGCCCGGCGCCCACGCGTGCGCGGCCCGAGCCGTGCAGCATCAATCCGTACGAAGCCGCCAGCAGCACTTCGAAGAACACGAACAGGTTGAACAGATCGGCCGTCAGGAACGCGCCGTTCAGCCCCATCACCTGCAGCATGAACAGCGGGTGGAAGAACACGCCGGCGCGGCCCCAGCGCGCAGCCGCGAACAGCAGCGAGGTCAGCGCCACGATGGCGACCAGCAGCAACAGCACGACCGTGAGCCGGTCGGCCACCAGCACGATGCCGAACGGCACCGTCCAGTTGCCGGGCAGATAAACCCCGATCGCAGCCGCCGACGCCGAGCCCGCCTGCCCACCAATCGTGCCTGCCGCGCCTGCCCCGCCGTTGACCCACAGCAGCAACGCGATCGCGACCGCCAGATTGATCGTGCAGACGCCGATGTTCAGCAGCGCGCTGGCTTGCCGCCGCCGCTCGCCGAGCAACAGCATTACGGCCGCGGCCAGCAGCGGCAACACCACCGGCACCAGCATCAGGTGTGGCAACGCCGGCAGCAACGGGCCCGACACGTTCACGGCTTCGGGTCGGCGGTGCCGTCCACATGGTCGTTGCCGGCGAGGCCGCGCAGCGCCAGCAGCAAAACGAGAAACAGCGCGGTCACCGCGAAACCGATCACGATGGCGGTCAGTACCAACGCCTGCGGCGTCGGGTCCGCGTACTCGGCCAGCGTCGGCGCAATGCGGTCGCGCAGCATCGCCGCCTTGTCGATCGCCAGGCCGCCCGCGCTGAACAAAAACAGATTCACGGCGTACGACAGCAACGACAGCCCGATCACCACCTGAAACGTGCGCGGCCGCAGGATCAGCCAGACGCCGGACGCGGCAAGCACGCCGATGGCGGCAGCCAGCACGACTTCCATCAGGCGCTCCCGCCCGGTAGCGCGGCGGCAGGGGCACCAGCGCCGGCACGTCCGGTGCGGCCCTGCTGCCAGCGCACCGACTGGTGGGCCAGCGCCGTCAGGATCAGCAGCGTGGCGCCGACCACGAGCGCGAACACACCCGCGTCGAACAGCAGCGCGCTGGCGATGTGCACCTCGCCGATCAAGGGCAGCGTGACGTGCGCGGTATGCGTCGTCAAAAATGGATAGCCGAACGCGAGCGCGCCGAGCCCGGCGCCCGCGGCAAGCAGCAGGCCGGCCGCGATCCAGCGCGGCGGGTTCAGCGCGAGCCGCGACTCGACCCAGCGCGTGCCCGAGACCACATACTGCAGGATGAATGCAGTGGCCACGACGAGCCCCGCGACGAAGCCGCCGCCCGGCTCGTTGTGGCCGCGCATGAACAGATAGGCCGCCACCATCAACGACACCGGCAACGCGAGCCGCACCAGTTGCGCGGGCACCAGCAGATAGCCACTGCGGGCGGGGTCGGCAAGCAGGCCGGCCTTGCCGATCTTTCGGTTTGCGGCCGTGGGCTCGGCGGCGTCCGTTGCGATCAGGTCCGGCGCCTGAATGCGCTGCTGCGCGGGCAACTGCGTGGCTTCGCGCGGCGGACGAAAGCGCCGCAGCAGCGCATACACGGTCAACGCCACCGCGCCCAGCACGGTGAGTTCGCCCAACGTATCGAACGCGCGAAAGTCGACCAGGATCACGTTCACCACATTGGCGCCGCCGCCTTCGCTCAATGCGCGCTCCAGAAAGAACGGCGAGATGCTCGGGCCCGGCGCGTGCGTGAGCATTGCGTAGGCCAGCATCGCCACGCCCACGCCGACCGTGCCTGCTGCCAGCAGATCGCGCAGCCGCCGGCCGCCTTCGCGCCGCGTCACGGAACGGCTTTTGCGCGCGGGCGCGATGCGCGGCGGCAGCCAGCGCAGGCCCAGCAGCAGCAGCACGGTGGTGACGACTTCGACCGCGAGCTGCGTCAGCGCGAGATCGGGCGCGGAGAACCAGACGAATGTCAGGCTCGTGACCATGCCCGCGCCGGCCATCAGGATCAGCGCCACCAGCCGGTGGTACTTGGCCTGTTGCGCCGCCCCCAGCGCGCAGGCCACACCGACCGACCACAGCAGCACGAACACGGGCGAGAAGGCAAGTGGCGCGGCCGCCTCCGCGCGCTCGCCGCTGCCCGGCCCGCCCGGTTGCAGCAAAAACGGCATCGTGGCCGCCACCGCGGCCAACACGACCAGCAGGAACAGCTGCGTCTGCAACCGCCGCGAGCCGAGCGCCCGCACCGCGCGGCGCGCCCAGAGCGTGACGGATGCCAGCAGCGTCTCGAACATGCTCTTGCCGCTGATGCCGCCCAGCAGCGGCGGATCGCACAACCGCCCGCGCGCCCAGGCCCGGCGCAGCAACAGATACAGCATCGCGCCGAGCCCGAGCGCAAGCAGGCTCATGGCGATCGGCAGGTTGAAGCCGTGCCAGATCGCGAGGCTGTACTCGGGCAGCTCGGCACCGATCACAGCCCGCGCGGCCGCTGCCAGGGAAGCCCCGACCGACCACTCGGGCAACAGCCCGACGAGAAGACAGGTCAGCACCAACACTTCGACCGGCACCAGCATCCAGCGCGGCGGATCGTGCGCGGGCCGGGGCAGGTCCCTGGCCGGTGGCCCGAAGAACACGCCCACTGAAAACCGCAGCGAATAGGCGACGCTGAAGATGCCGAAGATCACGGCCGCCAGCGGCAGCCCGTATTCGATCCACGGTGCCGAAGACACGTAGACCGTGCCCGCGAAGAACATTTCCTTCGACAAAAAGCCGTTCAACAGCGGCACCCCCGCCATCGCGGCGGCTGCGACCAGCGCGAGAGTGCCTGTGTGCGGCATCGCCTTGTACAACCCTGAGAGCCGCCGGATGTCGCGCGTGCCGGTCTCGTGGTCGATGATGCCGGCGGCCATGAACAGCGACGCCTTGAAGGTTGCGTGATTCATGATGTGGAACACGGCCGCCACCGCCGCAAACGGGCTGTTCAGGCCGAGCAGCAATGTGATCAGCCCGAGGTGGCTGATGGTCGAATAGGCGAGCAATCCCTTCAGATCGGTCTGAAACATCGCCGCGTAAGCACCCAGCAGCAACGTGCACAGGCCCGCGCCGCCGACGATATAGAACCACAGATCGGTGCCCGAGAGCGCCGGCCACAGCCGCGCGAGCAAAAATACGCCGGCCTTCACCATGGTGGCCGAATGCAGATACGCCGACACCGGCGTGGGCGCAGCCATCGCGTGGGGCAGCCAGAAGTGAAACGGAAACTGCGCGCTCTTGGTCAACGCGCCCAGCAGCACCAGCACGAGCAGCACCGGGTACAGCGGGCTGGTGCGGATCGTGTCGCCCGAGCCGAGCACGACGTCGAGGTCGTAGCTGCCGACCACCTGCCCGATCAGCAGCACGCCGACCAGCAAGCAGATGCCGCCCAGGCCCGTTACCGTGAGCGCCATGCGCGCACCACGGCGCGCGTCGGCCCGGTGCTGCCAGTAGCCGATCAGCAAGAAAGAGAACAGGCTGGTCAGCTCCCAGAACAGCACGAGCTGCACCAGATTGCCCGAGAGCACGATACCCATCATGCTGCCCATGAACGCGAGCAGGAAAGAAAAGAAGCGCGGCACCGGGTCCTGCGCCGACATGTAGTAGCGCGCATACAGCGCGACCAGCGCCCCGATGCCGAGGATCAGCACCGCGAACATCCAGGCGAAGCCGTCCAGCCGCACGGTGAAGTTGAGCCCGGCCGTCGGCAGCCAGCGGTATTCGTCGCGCAACACGCCGCCGCCTTGCACTTCCGGAAACAGCAACAGCACCTGAACCAGGCAAACCAACGCGATCAGCCCGGTCAACGTCGACGCCGCATTGCGCGCGTGCGTCGGCAGCAAGCCGGCAACGGCGCTTGCAAGGAACGGAAAGGCGATCAGGGTTGCAAGCGGCATCTCAGGCGATTGTAGAAACCCACCTTCGCTTCACGCGAAGGCACGATCCGAGTCAACGGCAGCGAGAGGAAAATTCTGGTAAAAACCGACTCAGGCGCTTCTCTGATAAGCGTTTTCAGCAATCATTTCGATAGCAAAACAGCATTCAGGTTGCGACCTGCACAGGAATCGGCCGCGGCTTGCCTTCTTCGTCGATCGCCACATACGTGAGCGACGCTTCCGTCACCTTCTTGTACTGCCCCTGCGTCTGATAGTTCTCGGCATACACCTCGACTTCGACCGTGATCGACGTGCGGCCGATGCGCGCGACGCTGGAGACGAACGACAGGATGTCGCCGAGCCGCACCGGTTGCTTGAAGACGAACTGGTTCACGGCAACGGTTGCCATGCGCCCCTGCGCATGACGCGCGGGCAGCACCGAGCCGGCCAGGTCGACCTGCGCCATCACCCAGCCGCCGAAGATGTCGCCGTTCGCGTTGCAGTCCGCCGGCATCGGGATCACCTTCATCACCAGCACCTTGTCCGGGGGCAAGGCATGCAGGGTTTCACTCGAGTTGGTCGACATGGGCACAATCTTTTCTTCTAGACAACACGACCGGCTGACGACGGGCATCGGGCTGCTTGCCGCCGAACCTTGCAGCCGTTCTTCGTACTTCCCGAAAGATTCTCCACGATGCGTCCCAGCGCTGATGTCGTCGGCGCCGCGCCGCCCGCCCCCACCGCGCAGAGCCCTGCGATTGCGGTATCGCCAGCTGCGGGCAATGCCAATGACTGGGCTACGCTGAAACGCCTGTTTCCGTACCTCTGGCGCTACAAATGGCGCGTCGGCGCGGCGTTGCTGTTCATGCTCGGGGCCAAACTCGCGAACGTCAGCGTGCCGTTGCTGCTGAAGAATCTGGTCGACTCGCTCACGATCAAGCCCGGCGACGCGGCGGCCGTGCTGGTGGTGCCGGTCGCACTGCTGGTCGGCTACGGGCTGCTGCGGTTGTCGACGTCACTCTTCACCGAACTGCGCGAGCTCGTGTTTGCGAAAGCCACGCACGGCACCGCACGCACGATCGCGCTGGAAACCTTCGAGCACCTGCATGCACTCAGCCTGCGCTTCCACCTGGAACGCCAGACCGGCGGCATGACGCGCGACATCGAGCGCGGCGTGCGCGGCATCGAATCCCTGATCTCGTATTCGCTCTACAGCATCGTGCCGACGTTGATCGAAGTCGCGCTGGTGCTCTCGATCCTTGCCGTCAAGTTCGACGTGCGCTTTGCCGGCATCACGATTGCAGCACTCGTGCTCTACATCGCGTTCACGGTCACGGTGACCGAATGGCGCACCAAGTTCCGGCGCGAAGCCAACGAATCGGACTCGGCCGCGCACACGCGCGCGATCGACTCGCTGTTGAACTACGAGACGGTCAAGTATTTCAACAACGAAGGCTTCGAAGCCAAGCGCTACGACGAAAGCCTGGAGCGGTTGCGCCGTGCGAACCTGAAAAGCCAGAGCACGTTGTCGATGCTCAACACCGGACAGCAACTGATCATCGCAACCGGGCTGGTGCTGATGCTGTGGATCGCGACGCAGGGCGTGGTCGAAGGCCGGTTGACGCTGGGCGACCTCGTGATGGTCAACGCGTTCATGATCCAGCTCTACATCCCGCTGAATTTTCTGGGCACGCTGTACCGGCAGATCAAGCAGAACCTGATCGACCTGGACAAGATGTTCAAGCTGCTCGAGCGGGAGCGCGAAGTCGCCGATGCGCCCGGCGCCGCCGAACTGAATGCGACGCAGGACGCGACCGTGCGCTTCGAGCATGTGCGCTTCGCCTACGAGGAAGAGCGGCCGATCCTGCACGACCTCAACTTCGAGATCCCGGCCGGCAAGACCGTGGCGGTGGTCGGCCCGTCGGGCGCGGGCAAGTCGACCCTTGCGCGCTTGCTCTACCGCTTCTACGACGTGAGCGACGGGCGCATCACGATCGCGGGCCAGGACATTCGGGCGGTCACGCAGATGTCGCTGCGGCGCTCGCTCGGCATCGTGCCACAGGACACGGTGCTGTTCAACGATACGGTCGAATACAACATTGCTTACGGACGGCCGGGCGCAAGCACGCAGGAGGTCATCGAGGCCGCGCGCCAAGCCCGCATCCACGACTTCATCAGCGCGACGCCGAAGGGCTATCAAACGATGGTTGGCGAGCGCGGACTCAAATTGTCCGGTGGCGAGAAGCAGCGCGTCGCGATCGCGCGCACGTTGCTGAAAAACCCCCCGGTGCTGATCTTCGACGAGGCGACTTCCGCACTCGACTCGGCCAACGAACGCGCGATCCAGGCCGAGCTGCGCAGCGCCGCGCGCAACAAGACCACGCTCGTGATCGCACACCGGCTGTCCACGGTGGTCGATGCGCATGAAATCCTCGTGATGGAGGCCGGCCGCATCGTCGAGCGTGGGCGGCACCATGATCTGCTGGCACGCAAAGGCCGCTACGCGGAGATGTGGGCGTTGCAGCAGATGGCAAAGGAACTCGCGCAACACGAGGCACCCGAACTGCCGCCGCTGGCCGCTTCGGCATCGACGGGGCTCGCGCATTGACCCACCCCCGAACGTCGGTACGGTCGCATGAGATGCCTGGCTGTCGTGTTGAGAAATACGGCGAGTTCGCATAGAGTGAAGCACAACCCCCAGGGCGCCGGTGCGCGCCTTCGGGGCGGCCTAGCACACCAACCGTTCCACAGGAGACACCCACCATGCGCCGATTTCTGCAGCTGTTTTTATGCACCTCGATCTGGTTCGTGGCGACATCCGCCACGGCGCAAAAGCTCGTGACGGAGACTTTCATGATCCCGGCGGCCGACGCCGGCATCCAGCTTCACGTACGCAACAAATACCGCGAAGGCCAGGGTCAGGTCAAAGGCGATCGCGCGGTGCTGTTTGTGCACGGCGCGACTTATCCGTCGGAGACCGGCTTCGATATCGATCTGCCGGGCGGCTCGTGGATGGAGTACATCGCACGCCAGGGCTACGACGTGTACTTCGTCGATGTGCGCGGCTACGGTCGCTCGACTCGGCCGGCCGCGATGGATGCACCGCCGGCCGACAATCCGCCGTTCGCACGTACTGCGGACGCGGTGAAGGACGTCGGCGCGGCGGTCGACTTCATCCTGAAACGCCGAAACATCGAGAAGCTGAACCTGCTCGGCTGGTCCTGGGGCACCGCGATCATGGCCGGCTACGTGCAGGACCACAACGACAAGGTCGAGAAGCTCGTTCTATATGCGCCGCTGTGGAATCTGAAGTCGCCGTCCCCCGTCAGCGGCACCGGGGCCTATCGCTCCGTGACGGGCGATTCGGCCCGCCAGCGCAGCATCCGCGGCATCCCGGCCGACAAGGTCGAGGACATCAGCCCGAAAGCCTGGGCGGATCAATGGTGGCAGGCGAATCAGGCGACCGACCCGGTGGGTGCGAAGCAGCAACCCGCTGTGGTGCGCGCGCCGAACGGCGTGATTCAGGACATCGGCGAACACTGGGGCGCCGGCAACCCGACCTGGGATCCCGCGAAGATCAAGGTGCCGACGATGCTGATCCTGGCCGAATGGGACCAGGACACGCCGCTCTACATGGCGCTCGAAGTGTTCTCCAAACTCACCAACACGCCGGACAAGAAACTGGTCGTGCTCGGTGAAGGCACGCACGCGATCGCGCTGGAGAAAAACCGTATGAAACTGATCGACGAAGTGCAGGATTTTCTGAACGACTGACGCGTGGACCTCATGGAGCGGGCGGCCCTGGATGCCGCCCGTTTCGATTCAGAGACCCGCCAGGTAATGACCCAGGTTCACGATGTCGTCGTCGCTCAACGTGTTGGACACGCTCGTCATGTTGCCCGCGTCGTTGGTGCGTTGCCGGGCTTTGAAGTCACGCAACTGCTTTACGACGTATTCGTAATGCTGGCCCGCCACGCGCGGAATTTCGTTCTGGCCGAGGAAGCCGCCCAAGTGGCACATCGTGCACAAGGTCTCATCGGCCTTGGCCTTGCCGAGCCTGACCTTCTCGGCGTCGGGCTTGAAGGTCGACGGCGGCATCTTCTGACTTGAGAAATAGTCGGCCAGATCGCGCATTTCCTGCTTCGTCAGATCGGCCGCCATGGGCGACATCTGCGGGTCCTTGCGCCGGCCTTCCTTGAAGTCGCGCAACTGCAAATACAGATAGCGCGAACTCAAGCCTGCAATGACCGGGTTCAGCGCAATGGTCGATTGACCTTTTTCTCCGTGGCAGGCGGCACAGACAGCGGCCTTCGCGGGAACCGCCACCACTTCGCCGACCGGAGTTGCCTGAGCGAACGTTGCACAGGGCAACGCCGCCAGGATCGCTGCAGTCACCCACTCTCTTTTCAGCTTGATACGCATGTGTTGTCGATTCGGTCGCTGGTCAATCGATGCTGCCCAGGCGCGGTTGTGGTTGACTGGAGCCGGACTGCTGCTGCAATCCGGACCCGCTGGCTTCTCAGATGCAGGGCATCATCAAGGCAGCGCGAACACCGCAACCGTGTTGCCGCGCTTGAAATCGAGCTGCGTGTTTCCGCCGGCCGCGACCGCGATGTACTGCTTGCCCTCAACCATGTATGACACCGCAGGCGCGTTCACGCCGGCGCCGAGCTGGAACTCCCAGAGCTTCCTGCCGTCCTTCGCATCGAACGCGCGAAAGAGGCCGTTGCCCTCGCCGTTGAACACCAGGCCACCAGCGGTCGCCAGCACCCCGCCGATCAGCGGCTGCTCGGTGTCGAACTTCCACGCGATCTTGCCGGTGTCGAGATCGACGCCGACCAGACGGCCCCACTGCTTTTCGTCCGGAATGACCTTGAACGCGCCGCCGAGCCAAAGCTTGCCACCGGGATAGTTGGCCTCCTCGACGTGGTAGGTCATCGGCTGGTGCAGGTTTGCCGCGTAGGCCATGCGCAGGTCCGGATTGACCGCCATCGGGCTCCACTCGACACCGCCGTTCGCACCCGGCAACATGCGCGCGCCGTTCTTGGTCGGCAGTACCCACATGTTTTCCTGCGGGATCATCGCTTCGGAAAAACGGATCAGCTCGCCGCTGTCGCGGTCGTGCACGTAGACATGACCGGTCTTGCCGCCATGGATTGCGACCTTCTTGGTCTGGCCATTCTTGCCCTTGGCTTCGGTCAGGATCACGGGCGAGACCGAGTCCAGATCCCAGACATCGTGCGCGATGTACTGGTAGTGCCACTTCTTCGCGCCGGTGTTCAGGTCGACCGCGACGATCGAATCCGTGTAGAGGTTGTCGCCGGGCCGCTCGGCGCCGTACAGGTCGGGGCTCGGGTTGCCGACCACGAAAAACACGGTGTTGGTGTCCTTGTCAACTGCGGGTGCCATCCAGACGCCGCCGCCGAGCGTCTTGTAGAAGTCGCCGCCCTTCTCCTTGAGCTGCTTTTTCTCGGCTTCGATGTCGCGGTGCATGTCGCGGCCGGTCGCGTCGTTCACGGCCCAGACCCCCTCATGGCCTTTCTCAGGAACGGTCGCAAAGCTCCAGAGTTCCTTGCCGGTCTCGGCATCCAGCGCTTTGACGAATCCACGGATGCCGTATTCGCCGCCGTTGGTGCCGATCAGCACCTTGCCGTTCACGGCGACCGGCGCCATCGTCTCCGAGTAGCCGAGTTCGGGGTCGCCGAGTTCGGTCTCCCAGAGCTTGTTGCCGGTCTTCGCGTCGAGCGCGATCATCTTCGCGTCGAGCGTGCCCATGAACAGCTTGCCGCCCATGATCGCGACGCCGCGGTTGTTCGGACCACAGCAGAAGGTCGTGACCGGCCCCATCTTGTGCTTGTAGTGCCAGAACTCCTTGCCGGTCGCCGCATCGATCGCATACACGTGGTTGTAGGAGGTCGTCAGGAACATCACGCCGTCGATCACGATCGGCGCGGTCTGCATCGATTCGAGCACCGCGGTCTGGAACAGGAACGCAGGCCGCAGCTTCGAGACGTTCGTCGTATCGATCTGCGTCGCTGGGTAGTAGCGCGTCTGCGCATAGTCCATGTTCGAGTGAAGGAAGTTCTTGCCGTCCTTGCCCGCACCGTCGAGCTGCGCCTGCGAAACGTTGACGTCCTTCGGGACTTGGCTGGCCTGACCGGTCCCGGTCTTCGGCGTCTGGATCTCGGTCTGGCCCGCGATCTCGGGCTGTGCCAACGCACCGCTGCCGACACCTGCCAGCGCCGCCGCCAGCGCTGTGGCCAGCAGCGACTTCGAGCCGCAACTCGTTTTTTGCATGCCTATCTCCAATAAATCCGATAAATTTTTGATGACCGAACAAAGCATGCCGGTCGCACTCACAAGCGGCCGTTGTCGCCCTTGTTGAGGCGGCCATGGCCTGCTTGAAAGGCGCATCGGCTCGACGATGATTTCAGCAGCCGCGCCCGTCCGTCGATGACGTTTCCCGCGCGAGCCACCGCCCAGCTTAGGTGAACTTGCGCAATCGCGCCAGTCAGTAAAAATGCATCGCAGCCATAGCCGATTCCTTGCCTGTTACCACCATGTCCCCGACCTTCCGCAACCGACTTTTCGAAACCCGGCTCGGCACGCTCGCGATCGCTGGGGCACTTGCTGTCGCGGGGGCGTCCCCAGCCTTTGCGCAGACGGCCAGCGACCCGACGCCGAACGGCCAGTTGCTGGTAGCCGCGCGCGAAGGCGAGATGGCGCGGGCCGAACAATTGCTCGCGCAAGGCGCTGCGGTCGATTCGCGCAACCGCTTCGGCAAGACGGCACTCATCGTCGCCAGCGAGAAAGGAAACCTTGCATTGGCCGACCTCCTGCTGCGCCATGGCGCGCGCGTTGATGCGGCTTCGCTCGAAGGCGTCACGCCGTTGATGGCGGCAAGCTACGGCGGCAGCGCTGGACTCGTGCGCCGCCTGCTCGCGGCTGGCGCCGATGCGGCCGCACTCGACGGTCGGCGCAAACCGGCCATGGTCTATGCCGCCGGCCACGGCGGTGCCGCCGTGGTCGCCGCATTGCTCGACGGCGGCGTGCCGATCGATCGCACCTACGCGCATGGCCTGACCGCACTGATGTGGGCTGCCGGCCAGGGCGAGGTCGATACCGCGCGCCTGCTGGTGCAACGCGGTGCTGCGACCACGCTGCGTGACGATCGCAGCATGACGGCGCTCGACATCGCAGCAGATGCGAGGCACGACGCCATCGTCTCCGTCCTCACAGAAGCGGCCCACGCCGCGCCTGCTGCCACCTCCGCAGCCGCACCGTCGCGCTGAACTGTTTTGGCGAATCGCGCGGGCTGCCAGTGACAACGTGTAGGCGCATCGGTGCTGCGCCGTGTCGGCTGCCGCTGCTGTCGTTGGGCCAGCAGGCGGCCTGCAGACAGGCCGGGAACGGCGGGGCCAACTTGCATCGACTGCCTGGACTGTCCGAAGCGAGCCCTCTTGCGGACGTGCCCGTTGGCTGCGGCCTGCAGCGGCTCCTTCCGCTCTCGCTTCTCCGCGTCGACGGAGCCGACAAGCGCGTTACCGATGCTTTCAACGGGTCGAGCATCAGTCAGGGCGGGATCGGTTGCGTACCGATCTCATTCGGCATAGGATGAGTCCCGCTGACTTCATACGAACAGCGTTTGCAAGCACAGCGCGAAGAAAAAGAGACGGTTGCAAGCTGTGGCGCATGGTCCACAACCAATGGAGACAAACACTGTGAAGACAAAGACCACCACGTTTCGACGATCCGCCTGGAGCCCCGTATTCGGGGCTTTCGTTTTTGCGCTCGGCATCGGCGCTGCAGCACAGACGCTCGACGATCTGGCCAAGGACCAGGCCACGCCCGGCGATGTGCTGACCTACGGCATGGGCTATGCGAATCAGCGCTACAGCCCGCTCAAAAGCATCGATAAAGCGAATGTCGACAAGCTGGTGCCGGTCTGGAGCTACAGCCTGAACAACCCCCAGGGGCAGGAGTCGCAGCCGATTGTCTACGGCGGCCTGATGTACGTCACCACGCACACGACGACGATGGCGATCGATCCGCTGACCGGCCGCCAGAAATGGAAGCAGGAACTCGAATATGCATCCGACGTGCCGAAGATGGCATGCTGCGGGCTGCTGAACCGCGGCGTCGCGATCTTCGACGGCAAGGTCTATCGCACCACGCTCGATTCGCATGTGATCGCCTACGACGCGAAGACCGGCAAGCAGCTTTGGAAGTCGAAGGCCGCCGACTACAAGCTTGGCCACGCGATGACGAGCGCACCGTTGATTGCAAACGGCGTCGTGATGACCGGCATCGCGGGCGGCGAATACGGCACGCGCGGCTTCATCGACGGCTGGGACCCACAGACCGGCAAGAACCTCTGGCACCTGTACACGACGGCCGCCCAGGGCGAGAAAGGCGGCGACACCTGGCCCGGCGACACCGCGATGAAAGGCGGCGCGCCCACCTGGCTGACCGGCGCGTACGACCCGGAGCTGGACCTCGTCTACTGGGGCACCGGCAACGGCGGGCCGTGGAACCCGGAGGTCAGGAAAGGCGACAACCTCTACGTCGGCTCGGTGCTCGCGTTCCGGCCGAAGACCGGTGAGCTCGTCTGGCACTACCAGTTCTCGCCGAACGATCCGTTCGACTACGACGCGACCGAGCTCGGCATGCTGGTCGACATGGAAGTCGAAGGCAAGATGCGCAAGCTGCTGGTGCAGGCGAACCGCAACGGCTTCTTCTATGTGCTCGACCGGACCAACGGCAAGCTGCTGGCCGCCAATCCGTATGTGAAAGTGACCTGGGCCGACAAGATCGACATGGCCACGGGCCGCCCGGTCGAGTCCGAGATGACGAAGCGCGCGCGCAACGGTGAAAACGTCGAGATCTTTCCGTCGATGCTCGGCGGCAAGAACTGGCAGCCGATGTCGTGGAACCCGCAGACCCAACTCGCTTATGCGAACACGCTGAACTTGAGCTTTCCGTACCAGATCGCCAAGCCCGAGTACAAGCAAGGCGAGTGGTACACCGGGGTGGAGATGCGCGGTGCGAACTTTCCGAAGGATCAGCCGTACGGCTACTTGAGCGCGCTCGAGCCGATGACCGGCAAGACAAAGTGGCAGATGGCGTGGCCGGGCCTTCCGAGCATGGCCGGCACCTTGTCGACCGCAGGTGGCCTCGTGTTCACCGGCGCGGCGACGGGGGAGCTGATCGCCGTGGATGCGGAAACCGGCAAGAAGCTCTGGCAGTTCCAGACCGGCTCGGGAATCATCGGCTTGCCGGTCACCTGGGAACACGACGGCAAGCAGTACGTCTCGGTCGTCTCGGGCGGCGGCGGCGTGTATGCGCTGATGGGCGATGAGCGCATGGCCGACATACCCGCTGGCGGGTCGCTCTGGACGTTCGCGCTTCGATGAGGCACATGCTGCGCGGGTGCGCGATGCTGGCAGCCGGCGCGGCCTGCGCGCTGCCTGCCAATGCCGACACGCACTTTCGCGCGGAAGACATCGAGCAGGGAAGGACGCAGTTCCAGCGCACCTGCGCGCAGTGCCATGGCCACAACATGGTCAACTCGGGCACCACCGTGTATGACCTGCGGCGCTTCCCCGTGGACGACCGCGATCGGTTCGTGCACTCGGTGACGAATGGCAAGGGCAACATGCCGTCGTTCAAAGACGCGCTGTCGGCCGAGCAGATCGACGCGCTCTGGGCCTACGTCGGCAGCCGCGGCGGCAAGTCCCCTTGACAGCGCACTTGATGCGGTCGAACACGCCGCCGGTGGCACGAAGCGACGGCCACAGCAGCCGCGCGGCTGTCACTGCGTGCCGAATCGCGGTTGCATGCGCAACCTTGGCGGTCGTCGCGCTCGCCACGGCGCCTGCCGCTGCGGCGCAACCTCTCCGAGTCTGTATCGCAGAAAACAATCCCCCGCTCTCGGCACTGAGTGAGCGCGGCGTCATGCAGGGCCTCGACCCGAAGGTGGCCGAGGCGATCGCTGCCGAGCTGCAGCGGCCATTCGCGATCGTGCCGTTCGAGTCGAAGTACGAAGGCGACAGCGCGTTGGCCGACGAAGTGAATGCGCTGTTGTCCTCGGGTGTCTGCGAACTCGCAAGCGGTTTTCCGCTGCTGACGTCCGAACTCGGATCGCCCAAGCGCCCGACCGCGCGCGTGCCCGACCACCCGGGTGCGCCACCGCCGCCGAAGCGCAAGTGGGTGCCGCTGGGCACGCTGGACGGAAGCCGGCCGTATCACACGGCTGCACTTGCGCTGGTGGTGCGTGACGCCGCGCGCGAACCGGCCACGTTGGCCGACCCGGGCGACGCGCGCATCGGCGTGGTGGCCGGCACCATGACCGGCACCATCGTCTCGCTGTATCGCAACGGCCGGCTGAAGCCGCAGCTCGTCGGCCTCTCACAGAACGAAGACCCGCTCGAACAACTCGAAGCCGGCCACATCGATGCGACCCTGGTGCCGCTGGACCGCTTCGATGCATGGCGCATCCGGCATCCGGACAGTCCGCTGCGCCGCACCGGCTATCTGCATCCGCTGCGCATCAACATCGGCTTCGTGGCGCTGGCAAGCGCGCGGGATGTGCTCGATGCAGCGAATCGGGTCATCACACGTGCCGGGGCGGACGGCACGCTGGAGCGTTGGTCGAAGGAGACCCAGACAAGCTGGATCGTTCCATCCGAGCCTGCGATCGGTGAGCCGATCGGCCTGCAGCAGCTTCGGCGCGAATGAAGGGCTCCGCGTTGCAGCGGCGAGCTGCCGTGCGGTTGTCGAACTAGCCAGTTCGCGCTACTGCTTCACAAGCCGCCGAGCACGCAACGACCTATCCCGCTGCCCGCAACGCGAGCACCGCATTCGTGCCGCCGAACGCAAACGAGTTCGACAGCATCGTGCGCCCCGCCGCCCCGGCACGTGCGGCGTTCGGCACGTAGTCGAGATCGCAGTCGGGATCGGGCTGCTGCAGATGCATCGTCGGCAGCGCGACGTTCGCTCGCAGCGCGCACAGCGACAGCACGCATTCGAGCGCGCCGGCCGCGCCCAGCAGGTGGCCATGCATCGACTTGGTGGCACTGATCGCGAGCCGCTCGGCGTGCGCGCCGAACACCGTGCGAATCGCGCCGGTCTCGACCACGTCGTTGGCCAGGGTGCCGGTGCCGTGCGCGTTGATGGAATCGATCGCTTCCGGCGGCAGCTGCGCCGACCGCAATGAGGCGCGCAGCGCAGCCGCCTGGCCTTCCACGGTCGGCCGCGTGATGTGCGTCACATCGGTCGCCAACCCGTAGCCGAGCAGTTCGCCGTGAATGGTCGCGCCGCGCGCCACCGCGCGGTCCCAAGGCTCCAGCACCAGCATTGCAGCACCTTCGCCGAGCACCATGCCGCTGCGGTTTTTCGAAAACGGTTTGCACGATGCGCTCGGGTCGGTCTCGTCGATGCGCGCGAGCGTGTGCATGGCTTCCCAGGCTTTCAGCGAGCCGAGCGACAACGGCGCTTCGCTGCCGCCCGCGATCGCGATGTCGAGCACGCCGGCTGCCAGCCGCAGCCACGCTTCACCGATCGCCACCGCCGACGACGAGCATGCCGTCGAGTAGGTCAGGTTCGGCCCGCGCAGGCCGTATTCGATGCCGATCCAGCCGGCCGGCGCGTTGTGCATGCCGCGCAGCACGAGCGTGGGGTTGATGCGGTCCGACTGCTGCCCATACAGCGTCCGGTAGCTGTCGTCCATGCTCAGCGAGCCGCCCATGCCGGTGCCGACGAACACGCCGGTGCGCGCGCGCTCCGCGTCCGACCAGTCGACCCCAGCCGCATCGGCCACGGCCTGGCGCGCCGCTACCACCGCGAGCTGTGCGACCCGGTCGAGTTGGCGAAACTGCGGCGGCTCGAAATGCCTGCTGCCGTCGAAGTCCGATACCACGGCCGCCAGCGGCGCGGTGAGTCGCGCAGCGCCCGCGAAGTCGTGTCGACCGATCGCCGAGCGACCGGCCCGTGCGGCTTCGAAAGCCGCCGCTGCCGACAGCCCGAGCGGCGACACCACGCCGAGGCCGGTGACGGCAACGCGCCTCATGCGGCTGGCGGGGTCGGGGTCGGTTCGGCGGTGGCCGCTTTGAGCGGCTGCTGCGCGATCACGCCTTCGACAAAGCGCACCACATCGCCGAACGTGTCGAGCTGCTCCACCGGCTCGGGTAGCGTGAGTTCCAGCGCGTCTTCGAGATTGAAGATCACCTCGGCCATGCCGATCGAGTCGACGCCCAGTTCATCGAGCCGCGCGTCGTCCGTGAGGCGTTCGAGCGGGATGTTGAAATCCTTGGCGATCAAGGCGCGGATGCGGTCCGCCATGGAAGGGGTGGTGGTCATGAGGGATGCTTCCTTTTCTATCGTCGTCTATGCAGCCCAAGCCATGAGGCGCGCCCGGTGCTTCATCTGGTTGCAAGCGTTTGCCGGTGGCGTGCGGCGACTGCCGCGGCGGCATCGCTCAGGTCGTCGACTTTGCCGCACCAGCGTGCGCCTTGTGTGAGCAGACCCGGCCAGCGCGCCAGCACGTCGAGCAGCCGTTGCGACGCTGCCGGACGCATGGCCGCGTGCGCGAACGCAGCCGCCATGGCCAGCCGCGGCGCGAACCGGCGCCGCCAGCGCGACGCATGGCGCGCGGCCACTGCGGCGTGCCAATCCGCATCCTGCCCCGACGGCGGGGGCGAAAGCAATTCTTCGCACAGCATGAATGCCGACTGCAACGCCATGCTCATGCCTTCGCCGACGATCGGGTGCGCCTCGCCGGCCGCGTTGCCGATGCGTAGTAGCGCGTCGCCACGCGCGCGCAGTCGCACGCCGGGCGCAAGCGGCCCCGAAGCGAGCCAAGCGCCCTGCCGTTCGGCACCTCGAAGGGCCGCATCCACGCCGCGGCAGGCGCGTCGAATCATCGCTTCCACCACCGCACCGGCGCCGACACCGGGTGCCGCGCGGCGCAGCGCCTCGAGCCGGTCCGCGCGCACGCAGCCGGCGAGCGTGACGAGTCCGCCGTCGCCGAGCACCATGCCGCCGTAGCCGCCGTCGAACGCGAGCACCGGCAGCAGGCCGGGCGCCAGGCCGGCGTGGCTGAAATTGGCCTTGAACGCGAGCAGGTCGTGCGCCCTGCGGCCGGCACGGCGCTCGGCGCGGGCCGCAGGCAACGGCTCCCAGGACCCGTGTGCGAGGATCGCCACGCGCGCTTGCAGCGTCCGCGTCTTGCCGGAGCCTCCTTCGCGCAACACGCAGCGGTGGTCGCCCACGGCGCCCTGAATGTCCTGCACACTCCAGGGCGCGAACACGGCAGCGCCAGCCGCTTCGGCGCGCGCCAGCAGCAACGTGTCCAACGCTTCGCGGCCGAGCGCACGGCCCCAGGGATGCTGCGGGTGGGCTGCGCGCGGCAGATCGGCCGTGACGGTCGCGTCACCGCGCATCAGCGCCACCTGCCGCAGCGGTGGGCCGGCCTGTGCTTCGAACGCAACGCCGATACCCAGCGCATCGAGCAGCGGCAGGTTGCTCGCGGCCACGCATTCGCCGCACACCTTGCGGCGCGGAAAAAGCTGTTTTTCCACCAGCGCGACCGACCAGCCGGCCGAAGCGAGCAGGATGGCCGCGCTCGCCCCGGCCGGACCAGCCCCGACGATCAGTGCATCGAAGCGATCGGATGTCATCGATGTGATTGCGGCAGATGGATGGGATCAGGCCGCGGCCGGCACGCGGGTGGCAAGCAGGCAGTGGCTGAACAAACCCGCCGCGTATTCGCGCAGGTTCCAGTCCGAGGCCGCCGCAGGCCACAACACGCTCAGCTCATCGCGCGCGAAGCCCGCATGCACGCTGGACACCGCGTCCTCGCGCGTGACGGCGTTGACGCCGAGGGCGCCGATCAAGTGGCTGCCCGCCAGCGCGAACCGGCTGCGGCGCGGTTCGCAGGCCAGCAACCGGTTGCTGCGTGCGGCGACTGCGGCGAGCAACCCGGTCAGCGCTGCATGCTCGAAATGATGCAGAAACAGATTCGCCACGATCAGGTCCCAACGCGGCACTTCGGCCGGCAACACGGGGATGCCGGGCGCCGCAGCCGACCAGTCCAGCACGTCGGCGGTCTGCGCACGGGCGTGCCAGCCGCAGGCGGCGTAATCGGCCACCCGCTGCGGTGTCGACAATGTTTGCCGGTCGAGCAGGGTAAGCCGCACGGCCGGTGTTTTGCCGGACGCGCCGGCCGACAACGCGCGCGCCACACCGAGCAGCAGGCTGCCGTCGCCGGCGCCGAGTTCGAGCACCTCGAGCGGCCGGCCAGCGGCGCCTGCTGCCGGCATGACCGCGCGCCAGGCCTTGAGCAAGATGCCACGCGTGCCCATGACGCGGTGTACACGCTGCAGATCGAGCCGCGAACGCTGTGCGACGGGGTCCTGCTCGGCCAGGCCGTCGAGCACCTCGGATTCGACCCGGCGTGGCAATCGCAATGGCATCGTGGGCAAGCGCCGCCGACTCAGCGCACGCGCAGCAGCGCGCCGTGGCTGCTGAAACCCGCGCCGAACGCGGCCAGCCACCACCAGCCGGCCGGGGGGTCATCGGCCAGCGCGGCCTCCAGCACGAAGTAGACGAACGCGCTCGACAGGTTGCCATATTCGCGCAGCATCGCCGTGCTGTGGCGCAACGCGCCGGCCGGCGGCCCGATCCGGCGCTGTACAGCTTGCAGCACGTCGCGCCCGCCCGCATGCAGCACCCAGGTCGCGAGGTCGCTGGGCTTGAGGCCGTGGCGCGGCAGCACCGTGTGCAGCAACTGCTCCGCGTACTCGGCGGCCAGCGCCGGCACCGCGCGCGTGAGAACGTTGCGCTGCAGACCCTGGCGCGATTCGATGCGCAGCACTTCGCGCTGCGCGGGCAACATCAGCGAACTGCTGTCGATCCATTCGAGCGTGCGTCGGGTCGCGCAAGCACGGTCGCGGGGCTCCCGTGGACTGCGCGACAACACCACGGCACCGGCGCCGTCTCCGAACAGACAGGCGCTGACCAGCACGCCGGGGTCGTTGTCCAGATACATCGCGGCGCTGCTGACTTCGACGCAGATCGACAGCACGTGCTCGGCCGCGTTCGAGCCGAGCAACGCACGGCCCAACTGCATGTTCGGCAGCGCTGCGCCGCAGCCCTGGCCGACCAGATCGAACGCCCGCACGTCGGCCGGCAACCCGAGCCGCTCGACCACGTAACTCGACAACCCCGGGCACAGATAACCGGTGCAGGTGCTGACCACCACCGCGCCGACATCGCCGGGCTCGATCCCGGCATCGGCCAGCGCGCGCCGCGCCGCATCGGAGGCGAGCACCGGCGCGTGCGTGATGAAGCGCCGCGCGAGCGTGTCCGGATCGATCTGGAACACGTCGTCAAGCGAATCGACCGCCAGCCGCCGATGCTCGATGCCGTTGTCTCGCTGAAGCACGGTGCGCGCGATGAAGTGCGCGCGCGCATCGAGCTGGCCGAACCAGTCGGAGCGCTCGAACGCGGCCAGGCACTCGGCTTTGGAATACCGTGTCTCGGGCGCCGCAGTGCCGACGCCGCGAATGAAACAGCGGCCCACGGTCGCCGACGCGGGCGCCTGGGCCCCGAGCGGATCGGCCGAGCGGGTCGTATCGGCAGCGCGCGCCGGGGCGGGTTCGAGCAGGACGGTTTGGGTCATGGCGCGATTCTGCGTCAGCGCCGTGAAGCCATTCGAGCCGGCGGGCCAAAAAGAAAGACGCCTACGCGCGGGTTTCGGTCGCCTCGCACAGCACGTCGGCGCCGCGCCGCGCCACATGGCGGTGTTGGAACATGCGGGCCGCCCAGGCCTCGATGCAGGTGTGGACTTCGATGCGTTCGCCGTAGGTCGCAGCCTTGCGATAGCGCACGTTGAGCTCGAGGATCGGCGTGCCGATGATGCCGAGCGTCTCGACCAGCTCGCGCCACGGCGGCACGCCACGCGCAAGGAAGAACCCGAGCGAGGCGGCGTCTATCCAGCCCCGGCAGTTGCTGCGGACCCCCACGGCTGATCGGCACCGGCGCGACCGATTGCAACTGGTCGTAGGCGCGTTCGAGGTCGGCTGCGACCACCGCGACGTGCTGAAAGCGCGCCCGGCGCTTCGGCCGGCGCTGGCCGCCGCGTGGCCGTGCACGGCCACCAGCTCGATCCGCTCCCCACCGAGCGCAAGCACGACGACGCCGCGCAGCGGCAACGCACCGAGATCGCCGACCACCCGAAAGCCCAGCCCGTGCCGGTAGAACGCGACGCGGGCGGCCAAGTCCCGCACCATGCACCGCAGCGCGCCGAGCCGTTGCACGGTCGTCGACTTCGATGGCGCGGTTGTGGTCGGCTTCACGGCCATTGCGCGCCCTGCCGATTCACTGTGACCGACAGCAGCTGCGTGCCCGCGCACAGGCAGAGCCGGCTGCGCTCACGCCCGCCGAAGCACGGATTGGAAACCGCTGTCGGCGTGAACACTTTACCCAGCAACGCGCCGGAGGGGCTCCCGCGCAGGATGTGGTCATTCGGGATGTCGCTGGACAGCAGCGTCTGATGATCGGTGAACCAGACCGGGCCTTCGAGCCAGCCGCGGTCGCCGGCCAGCGTCTGCAGCCTGGCGTTGCCGAGCACCATCGAACGAAAGCGTGGATCGATGGCCTCATGTTTGGCAGACGTGCTCACTTCATCGATCTTCTCTCGGTCAGCGTCTGGAGCCGAACGGGACCTGCCCACCCCAGTAGCGCAGCACCAGCCAGCCACCGACCAGCCCGCCCAGATGCGCGAAATGCGCGATGCCGGTGGCGCTGCCGCTGATGCCGAGCGTGAGTTCGAGCGCGCCGTAAAGTGCGACGAACCAGGGCGCGGGCAGCGGAATCGGCGGAATCAGCAACAGGATCTTGCGCCGCGGAAACACATAGGCAAAGCCGAGCATCAGACCGAACAGGCCTCCCGAGGCGCCGACCGTGGGCGCCATGCTGCCGAGCCAGCCGGTCACCAGGAGTTGCGCCGCGGCGGCGGCCAGCACGCTGGCGGCAAAGAAAATGCCCAGCCGGCGAGGCCCCCAGACCCGTTCGAGCTCGGTACCGAACATCCAGAGGCCATACATGTTGAATGCGAGATGCGCCAACCCGCCATGCAAAAACGCATAGCTCACGAGCTGCCACGGCATGAACAGGCCGGAGCCGATCGGCCATAGCGCGAACGTGCGCAGCAGCCCGGGCTGCGCCGTCTGCAGCAGAAAAAACACAACGACGTTGGCGATCAGCAGGATTCGGGTCATGAGAGGATTTCGCCCACGAGGCGCGTGCGTTGGAAATTCAACGGCGAACACCGCGTGCCGAGCTTTCGCGTCCTCACCCTTGGCGCCCTCACCCGTGGGGGCGCGCTCATGATACGGCGGACGCTGTCGCACGCCGTCTTGCCGAAGGGTCCCGATGACGCCGACGCGGTTTCGCCGCGCGCGCCGGGTCCGGCATTGACCAAGGCACGACGCCGACATGCGGGATATCTGTTGGTGAAGGTGGCGGTTTTCAGGTGAAAGTCGCCGCTGATTCCTGCTTCGTTCCTATGAGAGCCCGCATGGCGCATGACGACCTCCTCGTCATCGGCACCGGCCCGGGAGGCGCTTCGCTCGCGCAGCGACTGGCGCCTACGGGCGAGCGCATCCTGCTCCTCGAGCGCGGCGACTGTCTACCGCGCCGGCGAAGACCCGCTCGAGCCGTGCGCGAGCGGCCCCTACCCGCACCCGCCGGTCAGCCACGAGCCGAAGATCGCCGAGCCGTCGCGCAACCTGCGCAGCATCGGGCTGCACCCGTTTCATCTGCCGCTGGGCATCCTGCTCGATGAAAAGCCGGACGGCACACCGACCCCCACCAGCACCTGCATGCGCTGCAGCCATTTCGACGGCTTTCCGTGCTTGCTGAATGGCAAGGCGGATGCGCAGGTGATCTGCGTGGACCCGATGCTGGCCGCGCATCCGAACGTCGCGCTGCTGACCGGTGCGTACGTCTCGAAGCTCGGCACCGATGCATCCGGGCGCAAGGTCGATGCGGTGCACGTCACGCGCAACGGACAGGACGAGGTGTACACAGCCGACATCGTGGCCGATGACTTCGAGAGCCCGAACGGCTTTTGCTTTTCGCCCGACGAGCGGTTGCTTTACGTCTCGGAGAGTGGTCAGCCGTTCGCGCCCGATCCGGTGCAGTACGTGCGTATGTTCGACGTGGCGGACAACGGTGCGCGGCTCGCGAACGGACGGGTCTTCTGCAAGGTCGATTGCGGCTTCAGCGACGGCATCCGCTGTGACGAAGTCGGCAATCTGTGGAGCAGCGCGGGCGTCGGCGTGCATTGACTCTCGCCGCAGGCCGAGCTGCTCGGCAAGATCAACGGGCCGTACGTCGTGTCGAACCTGTGCTTCGGCGAGGCGCACCACAGCCGTCTGTCCATCTGCGGGGCGCAGACGCTGTATGCCGATCTTTTTGAACACGCGCGGCGCTGCGCGGCCTTGACGCAGACGTCCAAGTGCCGAGCGCAGCGTCGAACTCAGCCCCCGCTGGCAAACCCCGGAAACAACGTCATGCCGCCGTCGACGAAGAGCGTCGCCCCCGTCACGTAGTCGGACGCATCCGACGCGAGCCAGACGGCGGCCTGAGCGATGTCGTCGGGCTCGCCGATGCGCTTGTAGGGCACAAGCTTCATCAGCTCGGCATAGGCTTGCGGCGTCCGCCAGGCCGCGGTGTTGATCGGGGTGCGGATCGCCCCGGGCGCGATCGCATTCACGCGGATGCGCAGCGGCGCGACTTCCTGCGCCAGGCTCTTCATCATCAGCTCGACACCGCCCTTGGACGCGGCGTAGTTCGCGTGGCCCGCCCAGGGGATCATCTCGTGGACCGAGCTCATGCAGATGATCTTGCCGGTGGCCGCCGATACGGCCTCGTCGGGCCCGCGCCGCACGAACTCGCGCAACGCGCTGCGCGCGCAAAGAAACTGGCCGGTCAGGTTGACTGCCAGCACCTGGTTCCATTGCTCGATCGTCATGTCGATGAACGGCGCGTCGCGCTGCAGCCCGGCGTTGCAGACCACGATGTGCAGCGTGCCGAATTCGGCGATCGCCTGCGCGAACATGGCTTCGACCTGGTCCTCGCGGCTTACGTCCGCGGCAACGGCGATCGCTCGCGCGCCGCCGTTGCGGATCTGCTGCGCGACCTCATCGGCCGCCGCGGGATCGACCACGTAATTCACGACCACATCGGCACCGGCCGCGCCGAGCGCGAGTGCGACAGCCCGGCCGATGCCCGAATTGGCCCCGGTCACCAACGCGGCTTGGCCGCGCAACACGATCGGCACCGGCGGATGGGCCGCAGGCGGGCTCTGCCGCTCGGCAACAGGGTCGGACGGCGAAGGCGCGTTGCGTGAACTGGCGGTGTTGGGCGGATTGGCCATGATGAATCGATCGGTTGGGGCATGCTTGACGACAACGCAGGCGATTGCGCGCGGATGGCAAGCAGGCGAGAAACCCGAGGCACGTGTGCGCAGCGATTGTCTGGAAAAAACAGCCGGCCCGCATCCCGCGCGGGCCGGTGGTGTCTCTGCGAGACCTTGGCAATCGTCGACTTGCGGCAGCGCCAGAGGCTCATGAAGTGCTCGGTGTTGCGCTTCATATAGGCGTAGTCGTCCGTCGGGTCTCAGGGATGGCGTTCCTGCTGACAGGGAGGGTCGATCGCATCCGCACCGAAGAGATCGGGGTCGTGGCCGCCGCAAAAACCCTTGCCGATGCCCTCCACCACGATCACATGCACCGCCGGAGCGGCTTCCGCCCATTCGACGGCGGCGCGGGTTTCTGCAGGCATGGCTCCATTGATCGCGTTCAGGCGCTCCGGGCGGTAGAGCACCAACTGGGTCACGCGTGGCTGGGCGGCGTCGCAATCGATCCGGAGCGTGGAGAAGTTCGACATGGCGAGTTTGCAAGTCGTGCCGTGGCTGGATCGGGCGTGCACCGCACGAATGACTGCCTTGTGCAGCACCCCACTGGCACGATCATTGCGCAAGCCTTCGGCAAGCGCAATCGCCCCAGCCGCATGCTACGGGTTATCCCGAGATATGAAACCCCTAGCGCGAAATCCCGGGCTGGCGCGTTATCCTGTTTGGTCAGTTTGCAATCAGTTTGAAGAAAGAACGACACCATCATGAAGAAGCAACTCATCGCGCTGGCGGCCACCGCGGCGTTTGCCACCGGCGCGTTCGCGCAAGCCAACGACACGCTCGGCAAGATCAAGTCCTCCGGCACTGTGACGGTCGGCGTGCGCGATTCGTCGGTGCCACTTGGCTATACGCTGGGCGGCGGCAAATACGTCGGCTTTCACACCGAGATGGCGGAAAATATCGTGGCCGACATCAAGAAGAAGCTCGGTATGCCGAACCTGGAGACCAAGCATCAGCTGATCACTTCTCAAAATCGGATCCCGCTGATCCAGAACGGCACCGTGGACTTCGAGTGCGGCTCGACCACGAACAATGAAACGCGCGCGAAAGACGTCGCGTTTGCGAACACCACCTACATGGAAGAGGTGCGCATCGCGGTCAAGAAGGACTCGGGCATCAAGTCGATCACCGACCTGAAAGGCAAGAACGTCGCGACCACCACGGGCACCACGTCGGTGCAGACGCTGCGCCGCAACGAGCGCGCGGGCAATCTGGACTTCAAGGAGGTCTACGGCAAGGACCACGCCGACAGCTTCCTGCTGCTCGAGTCGGGGCGCGCCGATGCGTTCGTGATGGACGGCTCGATCCTGGCCGGCAACATCTCGCGCTCGAAGAACCCGGGCGACTACGCGATCGTCGGCGAAGTGCTGTCGGTCGAGCCGATCGCGTGCATGTTGCGCAAGGACGACCCGGAGATGAAAAAGACCATCAACGAGAGCATCGCGCGCCAGATCAAGGACGGCACGCTCGAAAAGCTCTACGACAAGTGGTTCCTGCAAGCAATTCCGCCAACCAACACGAAAGTCGGACTGGCGCTGGGCCAAGGAACCAAGGACGCCTGGGCGAACCCGAACGACAAGCCGATGGAAGCGTATCGCAAGTGATTCGCAACACAGCCGTCGTCCTGCGTTCGGCATGACACGGTCTTCGAACTTCGCAGCGACAAGCACGACGCCCGCCCTGATCCAGGCGGGCGTTTTTTTCATGGCTTCGAATGCAAGACCAGTCGCCGGCTTCGCCTGGCCCTGAACAACAAAAGCCGAACGCGGGAGCGAACACATGGCATGGGACTGGCAGGTATTCTGCAAAGACACGATCGAAGGCACGGTGTCGCCGACGTGCTTCGGCACAGGGCGGGACCAGACGTACCTCGACTGGATGATCGGCGCCTGGGGCTGGACGATCTCGGTTTCCGCGGTCGGCTTGCTGATCGCGCTGGTGGTGGGATCGGCGATCGGCATCATGCGCACGCTGCCGGACAGTCCCTGGCTCACGCGAATAGGCAACGTCTGGGTGGAGTTGTTTCGCAACATTCCGCTGCTGGTGCAAATTTTCCTTTGGTATCACGTGGTGCCGGCATTGATTCCGATTGCACGCGACGTGAGCCCGTTCGCGCTGGTGGTGCTCGCGCTCGGCTTCTTCACGTCAGCGCGGATTGCCGAACAGGTGCGCTCGGGCATCCAGACCCTCCCGCGGGGGCAGCGCTACGCGGGCATGGCGGTCGGCTTCACGACCTGGCAGTACTACCGCTATGTGATCCTGCCGATGGCGTATCGCATCATCATCCCGCCGCTGACAAGCGAGACGATGAACATCTTCAAGAACTCTTCCGTCGCGTTCGCGGTGTCGATCCCCGAGCTGACCCAGTTCGCGATGCAGGCGGGTGAAGAGACGTCGCGGCCGATCGAGGTGTACCTGGGCGTGACGATCCTCTACATCGTCTCTGCGCTGCTCGTGAACCGGATCATGGCGTTCATCGAGAAAAGAGCGCGTGTGCCCGGCTTCGTGGTGGCCGGCGGCGGCGGGGGACACTGAGCATGAACCTCGACTTTTCGATCTTCTCATGGGAAGTCATCAGCAACTTCGTGCTGGGCGGCCTTTGGTTCAGCCTGATCCTGACGTTGATATCGACCGCCGGCGGCATCGTGTTCGGCACGCTGCTCGCGTTGATGCGGTTGTCCGGCCTGAAGTGGCTCGACATTCCGGCCGCGATTTATGTAAACGGCATGCGCAGCATCCCGCTCGTGATGGTGATCCTGTGGTTCTTCCTGCTGGTGCCGTTTCTGATCGGTCGGCCGATCGGGGCCGAGTACTCGGCCATCATCACGTTCATCGCGTTCGAAGCGGCCTACTTCAGCGAGATCATGCGCGCCGGCATCCAGTCGATCTCGCGCGGCCAGGTGTATGCGGGGCAGGCCGTCGGCATGACGTATGCGCAGAACATGAAGCTCGTCGTGCTGCCGCAGGCGTTTCGCAACATGCTGCCGGTGCTGCTGACGCAGACGATCATCTTGTTTCAGGACACGTCGCTGGTTTATGCGATCGGTGCGCGCGATCTGCTCAAAGGCTTCGTCACGCTCGGCTCCACGCTGGGCCGCCCGATCGAGTCATACCTGATGGCGGCGCTGGTCTATCTCGTGATCTGCTTTGCGTTGTCCTGGCTCGTCAAACAACTGCACAAGAAAATCGCGATCATCAGGTGAGGCGCGCCCCAGCACAACGCTTCCCTCGGTCGGCCTACGGCTTCCCCCGGCCGGGGGCGATGCCAGTGGCCGGGCGGAGGCCGCTCCACGGCGCCTGCTGGAGAAAGCGGGTTCGACTCGCCAGGGTCAAGGTCGTCCGCGCACCACACACTCTGAAAAGGAAAAGTCATGGCTGAACGAATGATTGAAATCAAGAACGTTTCGAAATGGTACGGCCCGGTGCAGGTGCTGAACGACTGCTCGGTCAGCATCAGCAAAGGCGATGTGGTGGTCGTCTGCGGACCGTCGGGCTCGGGCAAGTCGACGCTGATCAAGACGGTGAACGCGCTGGAGCCGTTTCAAAAAGGCGAGATCACGGTCAACGGCATTCCGCTGCACGACCCGAAGACGAATCTGCCGAAGCTGCGCTCAAAAGTCGGCATGGTGTTTCAGCACTTCGAACTGTTCCCTCACCTGTCGGTCACCGAGAACCTCACGATCGCGCAGATCAAAGTGCTGGGACGCACACCCGACGAAGCCAAGACGCGCGGGCTGAAGATGCTCGACCGCGTGGGCCTGATGGCGCACAAGGACAAGTTTCCGGGGCAGCTCTCCGGCGGCCAGCAGCAACGTGTGGCGATCGCGCGGGCGCTGTCGATGGATCCGATCGTGATGCTGTTCGATGAGCCGACCTCCGCGCTCGATCCGGAGATGGTCGGCGAGGTGCTCGATGTGATGGTACTGCTGGCCAGCGAAGGCATGACGATGATGGTCGTCACGCACGAGATGGGTTTTGCCCGCAAGGTCGCGAATCGCGTGATCTTCATCGATGTCGGCGGCAAGATTCTGGAGGACTGCCCGAAGGACGAGTTCTTCGGCGACATCGAGGCACGCCAGCCGCGCACGCGCGACTTCCTCGCAAAAATCCTGCATCACTGATCCCTGGCCGACAGCGGAATCGGCCGCGCTCGGGTTTACCCAATGCGGGTAAGTCCCTCCCCCGCAGGCACCGCAATGCCCGTGTTCTCCCGGATGGCGCGCAGGTTGTCCGGGCCTAGCATCGATGCATGCCAGCCCTGCAAGCGCCACCGCAGACATCGACTCATTCATCGGTGCCGCCGTCCACACAACCGACGGTGTCGCCCCGCGACGGCCGCACCGTGACCGAAATCGATCACGTCCGAATCTTCAACCTGCTGCAGCGCGAAGCGAAGCGCGGTGCGGGCCACAACGCCATCGTCGACCTGATCGACAGCGCGCAACTCGTCAGCCCGCAAAACGTGTCGCCGGACGTGATCACAATGCAAAGTCGGGTGCTGGTGGCCGCCGCAGAGGAGGGACCGTCATCGGCTGAACCTGCTGCAAGGGCTGCAGCCACCGCATACCGTGAACTGACGCTGTGCTATCCGGAAGACGCGGACCCTGCTGCCGGCAAACTGTCGGTGCTGACGCCGGCCGGTGCCTGCCTGCTTGGCCGTCGGGTGGGCGAAGTGGCGCGCTGGAGCACACCCAACGGCGAACGCGGCTCGACCACGATCGTGGCGATGCTGTTCCAGCCAGAAGCGAATGGCGACTACGTCGCTTGAACGCAGCGCATTTTGTAGACTGGTGCCCTTTTCATCGCAACCCTTCGAGGCAGAACTCAACCATGCATGCAATGATCGCTCGATCGACGATTCAACTTGCTCTCTTCGGCCTGGCCGTCGCGGTCTCCGGCTGTGCCACGCAGAGCACCTCACCCGCAGCACCCACGACCGCACAGGCGCCGGACTATGGACCGACGCAGCGCGTCAAGTCACGCGACGGCTCGATCGATGGGGAGCTGGTTGGCAGGGTGGTGCCCGGTGGAAAATTCTCGAAGCTGCAGATCGGCATGAAGATGCCGGAAGTACTGGCGCTGATCGGCGGTCCGGACGGCATGGACAGCCATGAGACGGGCAAGCGCTGGATTCCGTTTTACTTCGGCGGCGACGCACGACGGATCCAGGCCTACTACAAGGGCGAAGGCTGCCTGACCTATACGGGCGGCAACGCGTGGGGCGGCGGCGAGAACCGGCTGATCCGCATCACGGGCACGCAGCGCACCGACTGCATGGAGTGACCCGGCAGCAGCCCGAATCGGCATCTTGTCGCTGCTGAAAGACCGACGGCGCCCCACGGCGCCGTCGGTCCGTAACGGCAACGCGTTATTGCTTGCGCGCAGCGATCGCCTTCTCGGCTTTCGTTACCAACTCGGTGCCGATTTGTGACTTCCATTTTTCATAGACGGGCCGCGTGTCCTTGACGAACGCATCGCGTTGCGCCGGGCTGAGTTCGGTCACCGTCACGCCCAGCGCAGCGATGTCCTTCAGCAGCGGCTGACCTGCTTCGTCCAGACCCTTGCGCGCGATGGCGATCTCTTCTTTGCCCGCATCGATCGCAGCCTGACGCACGATCTTCTGGTCTTCCGCGGTCCAGCCCGCCCAGACGTCTTTGTTTACGACGAACACGAGCGGGTCGGCCACGTAGTGCCACATCGTCACGTATTTCTGTCCCACGTTGTGCAGCTTGGCCGCGGTGAAGATCGACATCGGGTTTTCCTGACCGTCGACCGCGCCGCTCGCGAACGCGGGTTGCGCATCGGCCCAGCTCATCTGCGTCGGGTTCGCGCCGAGCGCGGTGAACGTGTCGAGGAACAGCGGCGAGCCGACCACGCGGATCTTCATGCCTTTCAGGTCTTCCGGCGACTGCACCGGGCGCTTCGAATTGGTCAGCTCGCGGTAGCCGTTTTCACCCCACGCGAGCGGCACCACACCGGCTTTCTCGAGCGTGTTGAACATGTCCTTGCCCACCTCGCCCTGTGTCAACGCATCGATCGCGCGGTAGTCGGGCATCAGAAACGGGAGCGAAAACAGATTCATCTGTTTGACCTGCGGCGACCAGTTGATGGTGGAGCCGACCGCCATGTCGATCACACCCTGGCGCAGCGCACTGAACTCGCGCGTCTGGTCGCCCTGGACGAGTGACACCCCCGGGTACAGCTTGATGTTGATGCGCCCATCGGTGCGCTCTTTCACCAGATTGGCCCAGATTTCGCCGCCCTTGCCCCACGGGAACGCGGTGCCGACCACAAGCGACATCTTGTATTCGGGCCGGTAGCCACTGCTGTCCTTGGCCTGCGCGAAGGCCAGCGGCGTGCTGGTCAGCGTGGCGGCAACCAGAGCCACCGTCGTCAGGATCGTTCGAATCCGCTTCATCTCTAATAGTCTCCTCGTTGTATGGAAAACACGGTTGCAAAGCACAGGGAACGAGCCGCGGGTGCCGCAGCGCCTCAGTAGCCGAGCTTCTGCGGCAGCCACAGCGCGAGTTGCGGCCAGGTCATCACGGCCACAGTGACGACGAACATCGCCGCCACGAGCCAGAGCACCCAACGCACGGTCTCGTCGATGCCGACTCGCGCGATCCGGCACGACACCATCAGATTCACCGCCAGCGGCGGCGTGAACTGGCCGAGCGCGACGAGCAGGGTCAACAGCACGCCGAACCAGACCACGTCCCACCGGTAGTGTTGCACGATCGGTGCGAGCAGCGGCACGAAGATCAAAAAGATCGAAACACCGTCGAGAAACATGCCGACCACGACCAGCATCAGCACCAGCAGCATCAGCACGCCGTACTCGCCGAGCCCGGCGCCGACGATCGCGCGCGTGACGGGGTCGATCACGCCGAGCGTCGACAGCGAATAGGCGAAGATGCCGGCCAGCGCAACCACGATCAGGATCACCGCCGACAGTTCGCCCGATTCGCGCAGGATCACGAACAGGTCGCGCACGCGAATCGTGCGGTGCACCACCATGCCGACGAAGAGGCCGTAGAACACCGCGACCACCGCCGCTTCGGTCGGCGTGAACCACCCTGCGCGCATGCCGCCGAGGATCAGCACCGGCGCGACCAGCCCCCAGGCCGCTTCGCGCAGACTGCTCCAGAACGGCGGGCGAGGCTCGTCGAGCCCGAGCCGGCCCATGCCGTGCCGGCGCGCGAGCCAGACGCTCGGAATCATCAGCGCCAGCCCGACCAGCACACCGGGGATCAGCCCGGCGGCGAACAGCGCAGGCACGGATGCGCCCGGCACCAGCACCGAGTAGACAATGAACGCGATCGACGGTGGAATCAGGATGTCGGTGGCCGCAGCCGCACCGACCACGCTGGCCGAGAACGCGGGCGGATAGCCGGCGCGCGACATCGCGGCGATCATCACGCCGCCGACGGCGGCTGCCGTGGCCGGGCCGGAGCCCGAGATGCCGCCCAGGAACATCGCCACGCCGATCGCCACCAGCGGCAACATGCCGGGGCCGCGTCCGACGATCGCAATCGCGAAGTTGACGAGCCGTGCAGCGACACCGGAGCGGTCGAAGATCGAGCCGACCAGCACGAACATCGGGATCGCGAGCAACGGATACTTGCCCAGGCCCGCATAGAAATTCTGCGGCACCGCAAGCAGCCCGAACCACTGCGCATACTGATTGGCCAATGCAATGCAGGCCGCACCGGCGAGTCCCATCGCCGCCCCGATCGGCACGCCGGCCAGCATCATCACGAGGAACGCCGCGAACAGCAACGTCGCGATCACGGGGCGGCGTCCTCGGCAATCGGCTCTGCGATTGCGCGCCGGCGCCGGCGCAGAAAGCCGATCGCGCGCAGCGTGATGCCGAACGCGATGATCGGCAGCCAGATCGAATACCACCACTGCGGCACGCCGATGCCGGGCGAGGTTTCACCGAAGCGGTAGTCGTCCCAGACCAGCCGAATGCTGAGCACGGTCAGCAGACCGAAAAGCAGCGCAACCATCGCGGCGCCGAAAAGCGCAAGCCGTCGTTGCCGTCGCAGCGAGCCGCGTGCGGAGAAAAATTCGATGCGGATGTGCCGGTCCCGTGCCACCGCGGCGGAGCCCGCCACCATTGCCAGCACGATCATCAAAAAGACCGACAACTCCTCGGTCCAGGCAAACGAGCTGTCGGTGAAGTAGCGCACCAGCACGTTGGCGAACGTGATCAAGGCCAGCGCCGCCATGATCAGCACGGTCAACCAGTCCTCGAGGGCCAGCGGCACGCGCGACGGTTCCGGCGGAGGTTCCAGCACAGGCGGTCGGCCGATGCCGAGCGCATGCGTGGGCGCCAGCGGCGGGTTCGGCGCGGCGCCGCGGGGCACGGATGCTGAGTTCGGATCGGACATCGGAGTTTGCACCTGAAGGTTCGAGGCGACCTTGACCTGCGGTGTGATCGCTCAGGCGAAGACACAGGGCGCGGCGGCGACCGGTATCGTAGCCGGCTCGCCCGAACGGATCGAGTCGGCATGCTCCAGATCGAAATCCGCTACAAATTTGGTAGCAAACCTGTAAGGCAGGTTCAGCGCATTCGCCCAATTCGGCACCATTTTCGGCGCGCGAGGGAGGCTTCGATGCACGGTCGACTCGCACCCGGCACCACGATGCGCACCGCATGAATCCCCACGGCAGTTGAACGAAAATGCGCGGATGCTCCAGCCCGACCGCGCCACTGCCGCTACGCCCGCCGACACCCTGACATTCACAAGGCCTGACGACTGGCATCTGCATTTGCGCGACGGCCCGGTGCTGACCACCACCGCTGCGCACACCGCAGCGCAGTTCGCGCGGGCAATCGTGATGCCGAACCTGAAACCGCCCGTCACCACCGCAGCGCAGGCCGTTGCGTACCGCGACCGCATCATGGCGGCGCTGCCGCACGGTGCGACCTTCAAGCCTCTGATGACGCTGTACCTGACCGACCAACTGCCGCCTGCTGAGATCGCGCGTGCGCAGGATGCCGGCGTGGTCGCCGTCAAGCTCTACCCGGCCGGCGCCACCACCAACAGCGATGCCGGCGTGACCGACCTGCGCCTTGCCTACCCCACGCTGGAGGCGATGCAGCGCGCCGGCATGCCGCTGCTGCTGCACGGCGAAGTGACCGACCCGAAAGTGGATCTGTTCGACCGGGAAGCCGTGTTCATCGACAAGCAGTTGATTCCCCTGCGACGCGACTTTCCAGAGCTGAAGATGGTGCTCGAGCACATCACGACCCGAGAAGCCGCGCAATACATAGAGGCGGCCGACCGATTCAGCGCCGCGACGATCACCGCGCACCACCTGCTGCACAATCGAAATGCGTTGTTCCTGGGCGGCATCCGGCCGCACTACTACTGCCTGCCGGTGCTCAAGCGCGAGACGCACCGCGCTGCCTTGGTCGCGGCGGCCACCGAAGGCTCGGCCAAATTCTTTCTCGGCACCGACAGCGCGCCGCACGCAACGCATCTGAAAGAAAACGCTTGCGGTTGCGCCGGTTGTTACACCGCGCATGCGGCGCTGGAACTCTACGCGCAGGCATTCGATGCCGCCGGCGCGTTGGACAGGTTGGAAGCATTCGCCTCCTGGCACGGCGCGGACTTCTACGGCTTGCCACGCAACAACGGCACGGTGACCTTGCGTCGCGAACGCTGGACCACGCCCGAGTCGCTGCCGTTCGGTGATGCGCAGCTCACCCCGCTCGGCGCCGGCGAGTCATTGGAATGGCGACTCATCGACATGAAGCCGGAAACCACAAGTCATGGCCGTGCTTGAGCCCGCGCTGCGCATCGCGCTGCTGATCGACGCCGACAACGCGCCGGCGAACAAGATCGACGAAATCCTGAGCGAGCTGTCTACCCTGGGTGTCATCAACGTGCGCCGTGCGTACGGCAACTGGACCAAGTCGGGCCTGGACGGCTGGCAGCACAAGCTGCTCGAATATGCGATCCGGCCGGTGCAGCAGTTCGACTATTCGAAGCGCAAGAACGCGACCGACATGATGATGACGGTCGATGCGATGGAGCTGTTCTATGCGGACCGCCCGGACGCGTTCGGCATCGTTTCATCGGATGCCGACTTCACCCCGCTTGTGATGCACCTGCGCTCGAAAGGCGCTGCCGTGTACGGTTTCGGCGCGGAACAGACGCCGAAGCCATTTGTCAATGCGTGTTCGCGCTTTCTTTATCTGGAAGCGCTGGGCCCGTCGGTGCCGCCGAGTTTGATCGAAGTGGATAGCGACGGCGCAAGCCCCGCCAACCCCAATGCAGGCGAAAACGACAAAGCCATGCCGGATGCGCGCGCAGCACGGCCGGCCAGCTCGGCAGCGCCCGGCGACGAGTCGGCACCCGGTGTTCCGTCGCATCCCGCCCGGTTGCGGGTGCCCACCGCGGCGTTGCGGCAGGACGCGCGGCTGCTGCAGTTGCTGCGCGACGCGGTGCACGGTTCAGCGGACGAGGACGGCTGGGCGCGCGTCGGCGCGGTCGGCACGCAGATCGCGAACAAGACATCTTTCGACGCGCGCAACTACGGCTACGCGAGCCTGACCAAGTTGCTGGTCGCCACGCAGGCATTCGACCTGCGCGCGGAAGGGACTTCACAAGTTGCGGTACGCGACAAACGCACCGCCCGCTCCTCCGCTCCCACGTGAGCGGGGCTCCCGCGCTGGCCGAAGCAGTCTGTGCCGTTGACTGGGATCGGCCTTGGCTCGACTTGCTGAAACCGGCTGGCAAGAAAGCGCTTGAATCGATTGCGGCCGGTGCGCCGGCCAGTGCCGCGCTCAGTGCGCTTGGCGGTGAGCAGGCCGGCATCGGGTTCGTTTCGGCTTCGGCACTGCCCACGGCTATGCCTTACGAAAGTTTTGTGGGACGCACCAGCCGCGTGCCGACCCGCGACAACCTGCATGACCTGTTCAACGGATTGGTCTGGCTCGCGTTCCCGCAGACGAAACGCTGGCTCAATCACTGGCAGGTGGCCGAGATCGAGCGCGCCGGCGGCACCACCAGTGGGCGAGCGCGTGGCGCGCTGCGCGACGCGCTGACGGTGCTGGACGAGAACGGTGCTTTCCTGCAGGCGCCGGACGCGCTCTGGCAGGCGCTTGCCGCGCGGGATTGGACTCGGCTGTTCGTCGACTTTCGGCCGCTTTGGCAGCAGGCGCGATTGGTGCTGTTTGGCCATGCGCTGCTGGAAAAGCTCGTACAGCCCCGCAAGTCGATCACGGCGCACGTGTTGCGTTTGCCGGCGGTCCGAACGCCCCGCCTGGATGCACTCGACAGGGCGATGGCGCTGAGCCTGTCGCCCCAGCGGCTGCTGGGCCGTCCGGCTTTCATGCCCTTGCCCGTGCTCGGCACGCCCGGTTGGTGGCCGGAAAACGATGCGGCCGGGTTCTATGATGACGCACAGGTGTTTCGGCCCTCTCGGTCGGGCAGCAGGACAGTGCCTTGAGATCGGCTGCGTCGACCTCACATTGAGCTGTCGCCGTTCGACGCACCGAAGCCGATCGGTATTTCGCCCTTTTCCCTCAAGATTTTTGGAGTTCTCCATTCATGAAGCGGATTTTCTTGTTCGTGCTGACCAACGTGGCGGTCGTCGCGGTGCTGGGCATGGTTGCCAGCCTGCTCGGCGTGAACCGCTATCTGGAGCCGAACGGGCTGAACCTCGGCGCTTTGCTTGGCTTTGCCCTGGTCATCGGCTTCGGCGGCGCGATCATTTCGCTGCTGATCAGCAAGCCGATGGCCAAGTGGACTGCCGGGCTGCAGATGATCGATCAGCCGGGCAATGCCGACGAGCAATGGATCGTCGACACGGTGCGCCGGTTCGCCGATCGCGCAGGCATCGGCATGCCCGAAGTCGGCATCTTCGAAGGTGCGCCGAACGCATTTGCCACCGGCGCGTTCAAGAACTCCGCGCTGGTTGCGGTCTCCACCGGCTTGTTGGAAGGCATGACAAAGGAAGAGGTCGAAGCCGTGATCGGCCATGAGGTGGCTCACATCGCGAACGGCGACATGGTCACGATGACGCTGATCCAAGGCGTGATGAACACTTTCGTGGTGTTCTTGTCGCGGGTGATCGGCTACGCGGTCGATGGTTTTCTACGGCGCGACAGCAACAGCTCGGGCCCGGGCATCGGCTTCATGATCACCACGTTCGTGCTCGACATCCTGCTCGGTTTCGTTGCTGCGATGATCGTTGCTTGGTTCAGCCGTCATCGGGAATTCCGCGCCGACGCCGGCTCCGCCCAGCTGATGGGCGATCGGAAACCGATGATGCACGCGCTGGCACGTCTGGGCGGCATGCAGCCAGGCCAATTGCCGCAAAGTGTCGAGGCGTTCGGCATCACAGGCAACATCGGCAAGCTGTTTGCGACGCACCCACCGCTCGAAGAGCGAATTGCGGCGTTGCAGCAAGCCGCATGATTTCCCCGGATGACGTCATGCCATGAGAAAGGCGAGGGGCTGGCTATTGTCTTGCCCGGCAAGCTGGTGACGGGCAAGATTTAGAGGCTTCACAAGGCCGCCCGCTCGATGGGCGGGACGGAAGCCTGACCGAGTAATTGTCCAGTTCCGTGTGATCATGTTCCCATTCGCAGCTGGTCACTGTTCCGGGACCTTGAGTTAACGCGAGGCGTGATCGAGTCGTTCGAACCGGAGCGAAACCGATGAGTCAGGTTCATCCGCAGGCGCGTACGACGCCGCGAACGCGCGCGGAAATTCGTTCCGGTCAAGACTCCATGTAAGAACTGGCCAAGCGCCATGACACCACCACCGCCACAGTGAGAAAGTAGCGCGGTCGCGACGACACACAGGATCGCTCGCACTCACCGGACACGCTGAGCACGACGCTCTCGCCCGCGCATGAGGTGCTGGTGGTCGAGCTGCGGCGCATGTAGCTGCTGCCGCTCGACGACCTGCTGGTCATCACGCACGAGTGCATCAACGCCGATGCCTCGCGTTCGGGGCTGAACCGCTGCCTGGTGCGCCACGGTGTGAACAGGCTCGCTGGCCTGGCGCCGCGACCACAACGAGGTGAGACCGCACGGCAGCATCGGGCGGATACCGCCGGCCCGGTCCGCCGAGCGGCATCGCCGGCATGCCGGCGATGCTGCAAGACACATCACCCCAGCAAACAACGAGATTCAGTCGTCAGCCCTTCAAAATTCATCTTGGCGAGAATCGGCGAACGCCGGTCTACGTTATCGAACTGTCTTTCGCCTGGCGGCATCAAGGGTTCGAATAATGTGGTCTTCCCTGCCCGGGAGGAGGTGCTGCTGCACGGGCTTGGCAGATACAGGCAGCGCCAGCACGTCGCTCCGGTTAAGCGCACCCATCGGTGCGATTCGCTTCTTTGGAGGCGGCTCGCTTTGACAACGCAGCGTTTGTAAAAGGCCTGCAGCTGCTCGGCCAACTGCACGCGCTGGCGTTCATTGAGCGCATGCGCCATCCTCACCCGTACCAAGCCATCGCGCCCTGCCATCAGACGGGCGATGCATTGGCCATCGACCTCAACGGCCAAGTCCAGCGGCACCGGGTTGGACGGTCCAACACCCTCCTCGCGCTCAGTTCTTGGGCAGCGGCAGCGCTCGCAGTTTGAAGCTCTCGGGCAACTGGCCCTTCTTTTCGGGGCCGAGGTAGGAAAGGTGCCCCTCGGCAACCCACATCCGGTCGGGCGTGAGCCAGACGCTGACCGGCTCCTCGGCTTCCGCCACCGTCTCAACCTTGGCCGAGTCGCCATCGACGGTGATGCGGTCGATCGTCCCACCGCCCTCGGCCATCAGAAAGCCGTCCTTGTACGGCCGTAGGCCGTCAGGATGGGTGAGCGGCCTCGAGGTCATGAGCTTTGTGACCTTTCCTGGCGAACCGTCCTTCACCTCGATTCGGAACAGCTCACCGGTCATGTAGGTGTTGACATAGAGGTTGCCGTCCTTGCCGAACGCGATGCCGTCGAGACCGCCTTTCAACGCATTGTCCTGCACGAACACCTGAGCTTCGGCAGCGCCGGGTTTGAGCCGCAGGATCTGTGGCGCGGCGGTGTTGGTGATGTAGAGCGAGCCATCGTCTGCGATCGCCAGGTCGTTGGCGACCAAGGGCGCTGCCGGCAGGCGCACGCTGGTCTTTGGCGCACCGGACGTCAGGTCGAAGCCCTTGACCCATGCGCCCTCGACCGTGCTGGGTCCCTTGATCCCGAACGCCGTGGCATCGTTCGACAGGACCCAGAGCATTCCGCGCTTGTCGTCGACGTACACGCCAAAGGTGGAGCGCGTGCCGTGTTCGCCGGGTTTGAAGAGCGGGACAGCCGTCGAACTGCCGGGTGCGACCTTGAGCACGCCCCCGTTTGTGATACTGCTGACAAAGATGGTTCCGTCGGCCGCCACAGCCAGACTCTCAGGAAAGGGCGAGCTCGCCGGCAGCACGACTGTGTCGGGCGCCGCCGCCATGGTCCCACCCCCAGCGAATGCCATCGTGGCAAACAGCGCCCTGCCGAGTCGAGCAGCGCCGGTGCGCGTGACTCCAAACCAGCGAAGATTCATGGCCTTTTTCCCTCAATAAGATTTCGTAACCGCTGATCTTATGGAATTTGGCAATCCGATCAAGAGCGGCAAAACCCAGTCACTGTTGAAGTATCGGGCAGGAACGCATGGCCTCTGCGCTTTGGGTAGCCCAGAGAGCGATGCAGTAACGCCCGTGCAGATCGTCCAAAGCAACTTCACCAAGCACCGATGTGGCGTGCATGCGGTTGTCTGACGGCCAAGCGCAAATCCAAACACAGCTGCGATGAAAGCGACCCGAAGCGAAGGCTGCCCGAGCCTGTCGAACAGGCGATGCCAACCGCGGTCCATCCACCACGGGATTCAAGGCACGGGCGGCCTTGATCGAACGATCCGATCTTCCGCGTCATGCGCTTTCGCAATCGCGGCCTGAACATCTTCGGGCAGGGCCGAGACATTCAGCAGCACCTTGCCGTCATGCACCGAGGCAATCTGGCCCTCGATGATCCGCTGCTCGCCGAATCCCTCGAAGTAAACAACGATGTGGTCAGCTAAGACTTCGCGAACCGCACCCACTCCGGTCGCGCCGTCCCGGGCGAAGACTTCCCAGTCGCGCTGCAGGTTCAAAGCTTTCATTTGGCTGCGTTCCTTCTTTTTTCCAACTCGGATGATTCGACGATTTTGTCATCGGCGAAGACAGCGCAGGCAGCCCGACCGGGCGCACCACCCTGGCTCCTTTGGCAACCTTCGGACGTGGTTGCGGTCCGACGCGGACTGCTGGGACTGCCCCGAGTGGCTGCAATGGCCTTGCCGGTACATCTGCCCGGCATGCGGCCACGTGGCTGGATAGCGGCTGGGACACGGGAGGTGCTTGTACACGGACGGTGGTGCTGTGCATGAACCAGGACTCGATCACAGACGCCGATGCGGACGCTCCTTGGCCGCAATCTCGTCGTTCTGGTCAAATGCGTCGGCATGACGCTTCCGGCAGGCGCGACTCCTCGCCGCGATGTCGAAAAACGCCGGCAGCGCGGCCGACTTTTCTGAAGCTGTCTGACAACGGCGTTGCCAGGCTTGGTCGTCGCGTCCATCGTCGACGTTTCGTCTGCCTTCGAGCGTCGCATTGTAAAAAAATCACCACAGGAGAGATCGCCATGTCGGGAGGTGGGTTTCACGTTCACGGTCCGCACGACCACGCGCTCGAGCACGAAGCACAGGCCGAGCCGCACGGCATGGCCGGACGGCTTGCCGTCGCAACGGCGATCATTGCCACGGTGGGCGCGCTTTTCGCTTACATGGGCGGCCTGACGCAGGCCAATGCGGGCCTGTACAAGAACGACGCGGCGATCAAGAAGACCGAGGCGTCGAACCAGTGGAACTACTACCAAGCCAAGGGCAACAAGCAAAACCTGGCCGAACTCGCCGGCGAGCTCGCTCCCGAGTCGCGCCGTGCCTTCTATGCGAGTGAGGCCAGTCGCTACGCTCACGACAAGGAGGCGATCCGCAAGGAGGCGGAGAAGCTCGAACGGGAATCGAATGAGTGGGACCGGCGCAGCGGCGAGGAAATCCACCAGCACCACCGCTGGGCGCAGGCGACGACGGCGCTGCAGATCTCCATCGCGCTTGCGGCCATCGCATTGCTGACCCACAGTCGTCGGCTGCAGTACGGCGTCTATGGGCTAGCGGCACTGGGCGTCGTGGTTGGTCTTCTCGCGTGGCTGCACATTTAGAGCAGTTTCACGCAGAGTTGCCACATCTCAAAAGCCGGTGACGCGCCCCAAAAGCCCTGTGCCACTAAGCGTGAAAACGCTCTGACCCTGTGCGTCATCGAGCGACAAGAACCAATGGGCGTTCAGGCACTCCTGGCACAGCCGCCCGTTGAAGCTTTCCACCCGCGCGTTGTCGGTCGGTTTGCCGGGGCGGCTGAAGTCGAGCTCGACGCCGCGCTCGTAGGCCCACTCGGTCCATTACCTTCGAGATGAACTCGCTGCCGCAAGTCGGTCTTGATCGTTGCGGGTAGACCCCGCCTGGCGCAGATTCGGTTGAGGCTGTTGACCACGTCTTCTCCCTTCAAGCTCTGTCCCAGATCGATCGCCAAGCACTCTCGTGTGTAGCAGTCAACGATGGTCAGCATGCGCAGCCGGCGGCCGTCGAACAGCTCGTCGGCGACGAAGTCCATGCTCCACAGCTCATTGATGGCTGAGCAAATCTGCTTGGGCTGTCGCCACTTGGCGGCCTTGTTGCGCCGAGGTCGCTTCAGCCGCAGCGACAGCCCCGCCTCGCGGTACAGGCGGTATACGCGTTTGACGTTGTCGGTAAAGCCTTCTCGCCTAAGCATCACGTGCACCCGGCGATAGCCGTAGTGCACACGCGTGTTGGTGATGTCCTTGATGCGCATCTCCAGGGCCTGTGAATCACGTGCGACGGACCGATACAGATATACCGACGCCGACATCTTCACCACCCTTAGAGCCTGTCGCTGGCTGCTGCCAAACCGTTGCATCAGCTCGGGCACCAGCGTGCGCTTACAGCGAAGGCTTTAAAGCTTTTTTGCGACCACCGCTTGGCAAGCATGGCTTTATCCAGACTCAGATCAGCCACGATCTGTTTGAGCTTGCGGTTCTCCTCTTCGAGCTGGCGCAGCCGACGAAGCTCCGACGGCCCCAGGTTCTGCGTAAGCACGCGGCAATCCCGTCTTGAATCTCGGTGACCCGATGAGCACGATGGTGTCCACCAACACGAAGGTGGACACCATGGAAGACTCCAAGCGGGCGCCCCGTCGGCGCCATCCGGCTGAGCTGAAGGCGCAGGTGCTGCGCGAATGCGCCGAGCCAGAAGCGTCGGTGGCGCGTGTGGCGCTGACGCACGGGCTGAACGCCAACCTCGTGCACAAATGGCGGCGCCAAGCCGAGCGCGGCACTTCGGCATTGGCGCCGATGCGCGAGCGTGAAGCCTTCATTCCCGTTGCCTTGGCCAGCGAGCCGGCGCCCGAAGCTGGCGACATCCGTATTGAACTGCGCCGCGGTCCGCTGCTGGTCAACGTCACTTGGCCAGTCGCCTCCGCTGCGCACTGCGCGGCCTGGATGCGAGAAGTGCTCAAGTGATCCGCATCGATGCGCTGTGGCTGGCCGTCGAGCCGCTGGACATGCGCGCCGGCACCGAGTCCGCGCTGGCCCGGGTGGTCCAGGTCTTCGGCTGCGGCGCACCCGCACCACGCGTACCTGTTTGCCAACCGGCGCGGCAACCGCATGAAGGTGCTCGTGCACGACGGCATTGGCGTGTGGCTGGCTGCGCGCCGTCTGAACCAGGGCAAGTTCGTCTGGCCCAGCGGGACGACGCCACGCTGGCGTTGAGCCGCGCGCAGTTCGATGCGCTCATCCTGGGTCTGCCGTGGCAGCGGCTGGGCGCAGCCGGCATCATCCGCGTGTTGTAAGGCAAACCTGCCGCAATTGCTGAAACTCCCGATGCAGCCATAGTGCTGCTTGCGGCACGATCACTTCCTGTGATCGACACCGCCGAACTCAACGAGCTGAACGCGCAGCAACTGCGCGACGTGGTGCAGTCCCTGCTGGGCACGCTGCAGGCCAGGGATGCCGAGATCACGTTCAAGCAAGCGCTGATCGACAAACTCACGCACGAGATGGCGGTCTTGAAGCGGCTGAAGTTCGCCGCCAAGTCGAAGCCTTCAACGCCGAGCAAAGGAGTCTGCTGGACGAAGCGATCGATGCCGATCTGGAGGCACTTGCCAGGGAGATCGAGCAACTCGCGCCAGCTCCTGCAAGCCAGAGCGACAAGCAGCAGCCAAAGCGCCAGCCGCTGCCAGCTGACCTGCCGCGCCGCGAGATTCGCCACGAGCCCGAGCGCACCACCTGCGCTTGCGGCTGCCAGCTAAACGCATCGGCGAGGACGTGGCCGAGAAGCTGGACTACGTGCCCGGCGTGTTCACGGTGGAGCGCCATGTGCGCGGCAAATGGGTCTGCGCCGAGTGCGAGACGTTGATCCAGGCGCCGGTGGCCGCGCACGTCATCGACAAAGGCATCCCGACGGCCGGCCTGCTGGCCCAGGTGCTGGTGGCCAAGTACGCCGACCACCTGCCGCTGTACCGGCAGGAGAGCATCTTCGCGCGCGCCGGCTTCGCGATTCCGCGCTCGACGCTGGGCGCCTGGGTCGGCGCAGTGCGGCTGGCAGTTGCAGCCGCTGGTCGATGCCTTGAAGCAGGAGATGCTCACGCACCCCGTGCTGCACGCCGATGAGACGCCGGTGGCGATGTTGAAACCCGGCCTGGGCAAGACGCACCGGGCCTACCTGTGGAGCTACTGCACGACCAGCTTCAACCCATTGCAGCGCGGTCGTCTTCGACTTCGCCGACAGCCGTGCTGGCCAGCACGCCAGAGACTTCCTGGGCGTGCAGAGCAAGACGGCTGGCGCGGCAGCCTGGTCTGTGACGACTTCAGTGGCTACAAGGCCATGTTCGAGCTGGGCGTCACGGAAGCCGGCTGCCTGGCGCATGCGCGGCGCAAGTTCCATGAGCTGTGGGCCAACCACGGCAGCACGGTCGGCGAGCAGGCGCTGAAGTTCTTCGCAAGGCTCTATGAGATCGAGCGCGAGGTGCGAGACCTCGGCGCCGAGGAGCGAAAGCGCATCCGGCAGGACCGCTCACGTCCGGTGGCCGATGCGCTGCACCAGTGGCTGGCCGAGCAGCGGCGAAGGTGCCGGAAGGCTCGGCCACCGCCAGGCCATCGACTACAGCTTGAAGCGCTGGCGCGCACTCACGCGCTTCATCGACGACGGCGAGCTGCCGGCGGACAACAACTGGGTGGAAAACCAAATTCGCCCGATTGCCCTTGGCAGATCGAACTGGCTGTTCGCCGGCAGCTTGCGCGCGGGCCAGCGGGCTGCGGCTGTCATGAGCCTGCTGCACTCGGCGCGGCTGAACGGGCACGAGCCGCACGCCTACTTCAAGGACGTGCTCGAGCGGCTGCCGACCCAGCCGGCCAGTCGCATCGCGGAGCTGCTGCCGCATCGCTGGACGCCGCTACCAACCGCCTGATGAGCAAGCGCGCCGTCGTCAAGATGGGATCGCTGCGTGCTTACGGTTCTGGTATTCTTGCGCCACACATAGAACGTCGCGTCGCTAATGGCCACCCTTGCGGCATACCTCCTCGACCGGCGTGCCCAGCTCGGCTTGCTTCAACGCAAAGGCGATTTGATCCTCGGTGAACTTGCTTCTCTTCACGACATGCTCCTGGCCCTCGTCGGGCCTTCATCATGCCGGTCGCTGTGTTACTGAACGGTGCGAAATACGGGGACAGGGTCACCGTGACTTCGTGTGCACCCACACCTGTAGCCGCATGGCACTCGAAGACCGTGTCGCTCGCGGCGTTGCGCGCGGTGACCAGCTCAGGCACCACCGCCGGATGATGGAGTTCGCGCATGCTTGATTAGCTGCCTTGGGCAAGTTGTGCGCACAATTCGTACTTCGCATCGAACATCTTTTGGCTTTGCTGTCCCTGGGCGTGTGACGTCCGCTACATTCCTGCCTCAGAGTTGTTGCTTGCTCTGGAATATGCAGACACCGAAACAAGTTATGTGTGAGAAGGCTATGCGATCCTGCTGCCATGCAAACGAGCACCGACCCTCGTTCTGCTTTCGTCGAACAAATGCATTGCGCTTTTTTCGAAAACATTACGACAGATTATTAATGAATTCAAAGGTGGACGTATGAACGTGCAACCAGCTATCAGCGTTGGCGTTCCGCTCTACAATCGACGCGATCTAATCACCGACACGATTGAAAGCGTTCTGGCGCAGACTTTTGCACCACATGAAATTCTGGTTGTGAATGACGGTTCGACGGATGGCTCAGATGAGATTGTTGCAGGTTTGGCGAAGCAACATCCAAGCATCCGGCAGGTTAGCCAGTCCAATGCGGGCGAATGTGCGGCACGCAATCGACTTTTGATGGAGTTCACAGGGGAGTGGCTAGCTTTCATCGATTCTGACGATCTCTGGTTGCCCACAAAACTTGCAAATGCCGCCGCGCTAATCGCTGACGATCCAACCCTCGAGTTTATTCACTCAAACCGATTGCATGTATGGCCCGACGGTCGCATCGACGATGGGCGGGTGGACGACGAATCCTCACAGATGAACCAGCCTGCGTACCTGATGGCGGGTTGGCGCACGAAGATTTCCACGCTGGTCATTAGGCGGAGTTTGATTGAGCGAATGAAACCCGACTGGTTTGGGAATTTGCGCATTTGCGGCGACTACGAATTCATGTGGCGAGCCATGGCTATTGCAAAAGGCGTAGGTTATGTGCCACAGCTAGACACCAGAATTCTCGTAACCGACGACGGCATGTCCCGCGGAGCAGACCCCGTGGCGCATGTTCGCAGTGACATTCAAGCGATGCGATCGGCGATTAGATGGCTCGAGAATCGACAGCTAAACGACTATGCGGCCATTCTCAAGCAGCGGCAATACCGTGAATACCAGCAACTCATGGTTTTTGGCTGGCAGCGTGGGTGGCGGTCGGCATTTACCGCTTTTTTCGATTGCGTGAGCGACCTTACAGCCGCACGCGCTACTCGCGCCCTGCTATCAAGCCTTGCTGCTCTTCGGTCACATCATTAATGATGGTATGTCGACCAGTAAATAGGCTCTAGAGCGTGTTAACACTATCGCAATGCCTCTGCAATCAGCGCGACCGTGATGAAGGCGGCGAACATCACATCCAGCTTGTCGTAGCGGGTGAAGACCCGGCGCCAAGCCTTCAGGCGTCTGAACAGACGCTCGATCTGGTCGCGCTTTCGGTACAGCTGCCTGTCGTAGTCCCAGGGCTGGCGACGTCCCGGGTTGGGCGGCACCACCGGCTGCAGGCCCAGACTGAGGGCGAGTTCGCGCGTGGCGTTGTCTTGGTAGGCGCTGTCCATCAGCAGCGCCACATGCGTGTCGTGATGCGGACCCAACGCTTCGATCAGACGCCTGCCTTCGGGCGCATCGCCCGCTTGGCCTGGCGTGAGGCTCCAGGTGGGGACGTTGCGATCATCCGCGGCAACCAGATGCAGTTTGGTGCTCCAGCCGCCGCGGCTGCGCCCGAAGGCTTGGGGGCCTTTTTTTGCGTGCGCCGGCCGCATCCGGATGAGCCTTGATGGTGGTGGAGTCCAGGCTGACGCCTTCGATGCGCACCCGCATGAGGCGCTGGCGCTGCAGTTGCTCGAACACGCGGTCGAGCACCCCTGTCACCACCGGATGAATACTCCTCATTTCCGCCGGTTGAATATTCCCCAGTTTGATCTCTGAGCGCAGCCGGGCCGAGGCCCGGCAGCGCTCGGCCGCCTGGGCCCCGAGCATCGTCGTCCTTGAGTGGCGACATGCGGAGGTCGGGTGGTCAATCTGAAGGAATGGATGATGATTTTGGAATTGCACCAACAGGGCCTGTCGGTCTCGGCCATCGCCGAGCGCACCGGGCATGACCGCAAGACCGTTCGCAAGGTGATCAGGCGTGGCTTGGTCGTACCGAAGTACGCGCCGCGCACGCCGCGACCGACGCTGCTCGGTCCCTATGAGACCTACCTGCGCGAGCGCGTCGCTGCCTGGCCCGAGCTCAGCGGCGTGCGACTGCTGCGCGAACTGCGCGAGCGCGGCTACGCCGGCGGCGTCACCCAGCTCAACGACTTCCTGCGCGCGGTCAGGCCGCCTGCGGTCGCGCCCTTCGAGGTCCGCTTCGAGACCCCGGCCGGCCGTCAGGCACAGGTCGACTTCGCGCACTTCCTGGTCGAGTTCACCGAGCAGCCCGGCGTGCAGCACCGCGTCTGGCTGTTTGCCATCGTGCTCGGCCACAGCCGCTACCTGTGGGCGCAGTACGTGCTGCACCAGGACCTGGGCACCGTGCTGCGCTGCCACATGCTGGCGTTCGAGCACTTCGGCGGCACGCCGCACGAGATCCTCTACGACCGCATGAAGACGGCCGTGCTTGGCGAGGCGGGCGACGACAGCGGCATCGTCTACAACGCCAAGTTGATCGGCCTGGGCGCGCACTACGGCTTCAAGCCGCGGGCCTGCAAGGCCTACCGTGCCAAGACCAAGGGCAAGATCGAGCGACCGTTCCGCTACGTGCGGGCCAACTTCTTCCTCGCGCGCAGCTTTGCGAACCTCGAAGACCTGAACCGCCAGCTGCGCGTGTGGCTCGACACGGTGGCCAACGCCCGGCTGCACGGCAGCACCGGGCGCGTCGTGGCCGAGCACTTCGCGGCCGAGCGCGCCAGCCTGAAGCCGCTGCCGGCCGGGCGCTTCGACGCGGTGCTGCGCACCGAGCGGCGCGTCAGCCACGAGGGCATGGTCTCGGTGGGCGGCAACCTCTACAGCGTGCCCGACGGCACGTCCAAGCGCGTGCTGGAAGTGGAGACGACCGCCGACTGCGTGCGCATCCACGACGGACACCGCCTGGTGGCGGTGCACGCGTTGCTGCACGGGCGTCGCCAGCGCTCGCTGCTGCCCGGGCATCGACCGCCGCGGCGCTCGAACCCGGCGCCCGCGGCGAAGCAGCTGCTGCCGATGCAACCGCCGGGCCATAGCGTGGCGCGCCGAGGGCTGGAGGTCTATGCGGCGGTTGCTGAGCGGCTCGGTGCCGCTTCGCGTGTTGGCCCAGCGGCTATCAACTCGACGGGCGGCGCGCGATGAGCGGCGACACCACCGAGCGCATCCGCCGGCATCTGGTTGGCCTGAAGATGCCGCGGGCGCTGGAGGCGCTGCAGATGACGCTCTGCGCGCATCGAGCAGGGCGACATCAGCGCACTCGAGGCGATCGAGTCGCTGCTGGGCGAGGAGTACACGACGCGCGAGAGCCGGCGCATCAAGATGGCGCTGCAGACGGCGCGGCTGCCCACCGTCAAGACGCTCGCGGGCTATGACTTCAGCTTCCAGCCGAGCCTGGACCGCAACCGGGTGCTGGCGCTGGCCGAGCTCGACTTCGTCGAGCGGCGCCAGTGCGTGCATCTGCTTGGGCCTCCGGGCACAGGCAAGAGTCACTTGGCGATCGCGCTCGGCGTGGAGGCAGTGCGCGCGGGCAAGAGCGTCTACATGGCCACGCTGGCCGAGATGGTGGATTCGATGCGCCGCGCCGAGCGCGAAGGACGATTGAGCGAGCGGGTACGGTTCCTGGCACGCCACAGCGTGCTGATCGTCGACGAGATCGGCTACCTGCCGGTGGGCTCGGGCGGCGGCAACCTATTCTTCCAGCTCGTCAATGCCTGCTATGAGCGCTGCGCGATGATCATGACAAGCAACCGCGGCTTCGGCGAATGGGCTGACATCTTCGGCGACCCGGTGGTGGCGACCGCGCTGTTGGACCGGCTGCTGCACCACGCGGTGGTGATCCCCATCGAGGGCAACTCGTACCGCCTGCGCGAGCACGCAAACCTGCTGCCGGAGCACTTGCGCAACCGCGCGACGCTGCAAAGCGCCTCGCAGCCGGAGACCAAACGCGGCCCCGGCCGTCCTCGAAAGGAGGCCGCCGCATCCCTCGCCGGCTGAGCACCGGAAACCGCTATTGGGTGGGGAAATTTACTCCGGCGGAATCGAGGAAATGTGATCCGGTGTTGACATGCGTCAATCCCAGCGCCTCACGCCGCTCGCGGATGATGGTGCCCAGGTTGGAGAGGTCCACGGCTTGATTCACAGAAATATCGGATATTTTGGACATTTTAACGCCTCCGATCTGATCTGACCGCTGGCGCCGCTCCACGTCGCGTGCGCAACGGCGGCAAAGGAGCGACCATGGGACTGCCAAGGCGACGGGCAACACCAAGGCCCACGGTCCGCATAGCCACGATGTTGCGCATGACATCTCGATGTTTCGATCGAGACGCCGCGCAATGCTGCATGGCGGCGCAGGCGCTGCTTGCAGCACCAAACAGATGGGCGCGAGCCGACTTGCCCACATAACCTGTGGAAAAATCGGCTCGCATTTCAAGGCTGTAGTTACGCAAGGCGTGATGGATTGCCCAGCATTTCAGCAAACGTCTGTCTTCGGAACTCGCTCAACTGCTGCTCACATGCGTCAACGCCGTAGCTGCAAATTTTTGTCGGCGACCCGCTCAGAGATGAGGCCAATGGCCGAAGCCGCCAAGCTCGAACAGGCGATGCTGCGCCGCGGGTTCGCGCAGGTCGAGCGCGGTCAGCATCGGCAGCGCGCCAGAATCATGCCGGCAGCCCGCCGATTGGGCCGGTTCGCGGCCGACGCCCTGGTCAGTCGCTCTGGCGGCAATGCTTGTGCGTCTTGGCAGCTCGAAAACGATTGCGCCGCGGAGAGCTTTGCGGCGCGCGTTTCAGTCTTGACGAAGGGAGCACATTACGGCGACAGTTTCGCCATGGGCAAGATTGTCGATCGCATCAAACGCGGCCTTCGCCGGCTCGGCCGTCAGGACTCCGATCTTGGGACCGACAACGCCGATCACGCAAAGCGCGACTCTCAGCGGCTTCGCGAGTTGCAGCCGCGTTTGTGCACCGAGCTGGATGGCGTTCAACAACCGCTGCTCGTGCCTGCAGCTCAAGCTGGGGCGGCGCTGGATGGCAAACGCTCTGGCATGAAGCAGGCACCTGCTCGCAAACGCAAGGCCATTCTGGCCAAAGGGAGGCGCGACGGCCTTGAGGGCCACGGCGTCACCATCTGGAGCGCACCGGACGCATTGCCAGCGCGCGACGCCTTGGGGCTTCGAGGGATTGCAGACGCCGCGCCGGCGCTGACCGGCGCGATCCTCCAGCCTCATGAACCCGTTCGCGATCGCGTTGCTCCGCGTTCGCCCATGGATGCATTTCAGGGCGCCGTGGCATTCAAAACTCCAAGTGGCGCAAAAGCGTCAGAACAATTCGAGATTCATGGCGTGGCACCAATTGCGCCGGCGCCAGTCTTCGGCGAGCCGAGCGGCGAACGGCCAACGCGCTTGTTCTGATCCCCGAGTGCCTGCGAGGCGACGCCATAGGTCGCGCGTCAAGCGGGGTAGTCCTCGTATTACTCTCTCGCCGCGGCGATCGCCAAGTCGCAGGGCCGCAACGCCTCGCAGTGCTCGCAGTCGTCGTTCAGTTTCATCGGCGACATTGAGCGGATCACCATCGACAGCATCGGTTCCGCTTGCGTCGAGTTCACCGGCTTGCCGTCGGTATCGAGAATGCGCCCCAATGCGTCGCGCGCGAGCGCACCCTTCGTCCAGCATGCTCCCTCAGCGATCGAGACGCCTTTGCAGCGGACACTTCGGCTTCGACCTGGTTCAAGGAACCTCCGAAATCAGGACCGATTTCGGATCAATGAGGCAGACGCACTAATCCCTGCGACTGGCAGGCCGCCCCAAGCAAACAAGTGTGCGTGCGACGAATAGCTGCAGCTCTTCTCGAAACCGGCCCTTGATGGCAGACTGGGCGGGCTTCCTGTTGGCGTTCGTGCCGACACAGCCTTCTGACCGAACCGTCTACGGTTCGAGACGAGGACCAGGGTGTTCAATCACCATGGCGTTTGCGGTCGTGACCCGCACTATCGAGACCACCTTCGGTGGTCCTGTCGCGAGAGCGACGTCTTGCCCGAACGGGCATGAACAGCGCAGCAATGCGCGTTCATTGTTTGGCGCCGGCTTGTCTGGTGCCTCGAGTGGTTCGCACCTGCCAATGGTCGGCGCGGCTTCTCAGTAGGCGATCGCTGGTCGAACTCGACAGAGTTCGCGCCTCGCGTCGCCGCCAGGACGAGAGTCCTGTTCGGACGCAAGAGATCGACCCTTCGGGACTGGTCTCTTCGTCCCCTCCAGAGGAAATGCTTTCCTTTGGTTTGGTGCAAAACCCTTCGCTTCAGCAAGGGTCTTTGCATTTCACAAGGCCGTCTTTCGGCGCGCCTTTCATCCCGGCATTTGGGGAACTTCGCTTCTCCAATCCGGGGACGTGGCGTTCCCTTTTTTGCTTCTACGCAATAGGAGAACGACCATGTCTGCAAATGCTTCCACCGTGTGCCGCCTTCTTGGCGGCTCTGGACGCCCCGCGCTTCGCGTGGTGCGCACGAAGATCCCAGCGCTGCTGGCCCCGCTCCGCCGCCCGGCGGCAGAGGTGGTCGTCCTGCGTCCTGAACCGCTGCCCCTGGCCGCGTGAGGGCACCATGGACAAGCACCTGTGGATGAGCTTCCTTCGTCTGGTTGAGCAGGGAAGCGAAGAAGAGCTTCAGGCGAAGAAGGAGCAACTCCTTCGCAGCCTGGAAGAGCTGAGTATCCGGCGCGGGCCGGTGCGCAGTGACGTCATGCGCGTGGTTCGCCTGATCGACGATGAGCTGCTTGCTCGCCGTCATCTGGCCGAACGACGCACAGGGCGTCGTTAGATGATGGACGCAAGCGCCTCCTGAGGGTCTCTTTGCCGGGATGATCGAACACGATCGCCCACAGGTACTCCCTCTCGAGCGCTTCGCGCTCTCCGTCGACCACCGAAAGAGAAATGCCCGAACGTTTCATCGTGACGGCTTTCAAAATTTACCCGGCAAGCTCGATGCTGGCGTTGCCGTTGAACCCAAGGGGACTGATCTGTTCCTCGTCGGGGGGCAGGTTCGTCTCCACACAGAGAGATTTGACCATGTCCGAATTCAGAAGCAACAGACAGGAAATTCTGCCCGCCACGCACGCTTCCTCTGCGCACCACTGGTCGCGTGCGTATCTGCCCACCGATGAGGAGCGCGCTTGGACCAAGGTGTACGACGCCGTCGATCGCGAACCAGCCACCGCCTGGGAAGTCGTCAAGCAGCTCGAGTCCGATCCACAAATTAAGCAGGACCGGCTTGCGCTGCTCATCCTCGCCAAGCAGACGGTGCGCCGGCACGAAGTCGAAGAGGACCGAAGGCAGCGCACGGCCGCGTTCATTCGCCACGCCATTGCAGCCGCCTTCACAGGACCATTCCGACTGATCCGTGACGCGTTTTCCTCAGGCGCAAATCTGGCTGTCGAAGTCGCCGTGCCGCCATCGAAGAAAGCACCGGCCGGCTCCCGCGCGCTGGCACTCCAACGCGAGCCGGACTTCGCAGTTCCCAAATCGCGCTTCAAGAACAGCACTCCCGCCGCAGCGTCGGAGGCAGCCGCAGACCGATCACGCCTGGCCAAGGCAGCGTAAACGCTCATCGTCGAGCAAGAAAGCGCGGCTTTGCAGCCGTGCCTCAGCAATAGGTCCTGCAGCTCCGGATGCAGCCGTCCAGGTCTTCGAGCGTCTTCACGTTCACCTGCTCAATCCCGGTGATCTTCATAAAGCGCTCGACCTCCCGGCGAGTCAGCCGAAGCGAGGTGCCAAAAGTCAACATCCAAAAGTTTTCCCAGATACCGCATCGTTTCCGCCGCGGGCGTGCCCGCACGCGCTTCCTCCTGCCATTGCAGCCCGCCGGTGCGCAGACGGCGCAACTGATGGCGACTGCGGGCCAACCAATCTCTTTCCGCTCGTGAGGGCGGCTCGAAGGACAGAGCAATGATTGAAAAAACGACTACAGAAAACGCGGAGTCCTGCAAGGTTCCAAAGTCTGTCCTGGCTCAGGTGCAGGCGTCGGTGGGCCTCCTGCGTGAGATCGAGCAGCGCATAAGTGGCGCCAAGGATCTGGAGCGCCGGGTCGGTGGCAACGGTCGCTACGTGCGCGAGACCATGGAAAACCGCCAGCGCGATGTCGAAAGCGCGCGCAGAACCTTGACGACATTTCGGCAGCATGCGCCAGCCAACGACGTGGATGCCGAGAAAGTCATCGCCGAATGCGGTGGCGAGCCTGTGCTTCCATCGCTGCCAGGCGAGGAATCGACAGAAGGCTAGCCAGCCAGTGTGAACGCGTCGGAAGAAATGTCCGATCCTTGCGGTCGCTCATGACCCCGTGGCTTTCGCCCGCTGCGTTTCTCCGCGCTTGGCGAAGGACAACGTCGCCGGGTGCGGTAATCCGTTTGACACGAAGCAGGCATCGCTTCTCCTCATAAGGGAGGCGCGATGCCCTGCTCGACTTCAGGAGTAGCAATAGCTTCGCGGGTCGCTTTTCCATCACTGAACAGGGCTACATATGAGGGACCGACAAAGCCAAAAGTTCGGCAAGCGCGTCTGTTGAATGGACCTTTGGGTCCATTCTTCCTACTGCGGCAGGCATAGGCGCGAGCGTCGCGGTGCCCTTCGATCTTCTCGTCTGGTATTCCGGTAGCGAGGCAGGCAGCGCAACAATGCTGTGGTCATCGCGTCTTTCCGGCAGTTCGATGCGAACGATTCTTCAGGTATGCCCCTCGTTCGTCAACGCACGGGACCGCCTTGACGGGCGCCCGGTCGAGCATCCGGAGTAGTCCCGGGAACAAGCTGGGTGGCAACCCTCAGGCGCTCAACCAATTGGCGAATGAGGTCAACACTGTCGCGTTCAAAACCATCCGGGTGGCCGCGACGATCGATCCGCTGGTACCGCGCATCCGCGGCTTCCGGCTGGCGACTGTCCGCCGCGTTTGAAGTCGTCTTGCCGAGTAGGTTGATTGAATGGGAACTCATGGCGGGGGTAGGCGAGGACAGTTCGTCATGGTCGTGGTCTGCCGCCAGAAGCGTCAACCTCGAAACATGGGATTTAAGTACCGCTCAAGCGCTCTTCCCTCGCTCCACTCCACCTCATAAGCTGCGCTTAGCGACGCAGCATTTCACGAGTTGTGTTGCACCACGATTGCCAGGACCAAGAGACGGGGTTGATCCGTTGTGTGCCCGCGCCGGCGCCACTCACTCGACTGGTTTTCTACGCCGAGTCCCGTAGCGCCGCCAGATCATCGGATCGATTTAGATCGGACCGCACCTTTTGACGCGCAAATTCAGCAGCGCACCGTAGGTTGTCAGTGTGCCGCCGCAAAACAGTGCGTAGAGCAACTGCGCCACCCAGCGCACCACCATGTCGTTGACGTAAAGGCCCTGCGACGCCAGCGACACGGCGACCAAGCTGGGAGGGGTGTTGTCGTTCTGTGTGGCGTTCTCGAGCAGCTGCGCAAACAACTCCGTGACGCATGGCAGCCTGCACCATCGCACCGCTCACCGCCGCAATGCCAGCTTCCACTTTGGTCATCTTCAGTGGGTCGCAACAGGCGCGGCAGTTCGGGCCGGACACGATCTGCCGCACCATGAGCGTGGGCTGCCGCGCCAGGGCCGAGGCAAAGGACCTCGCATGAGGAACACCCCTGGCTGACGTTCTCCACAGTCTCGCGGTCGCCCCGGTTTGCAACCCCTGCCCTGAGCGTCGGCCTGTTCGCACCGAGGCAGCCGCGCCGTAGCGGTCAATCGGCTCCGTCGCCGCTCGCGGTGGTTTGAATGGCATGCGCGTTGCGACTGCCAGATGTGCGTGCGCCGGGTCAGAGGCCAGCGTTGTCTTGCGCAAGTCCTGACGTGATACTGACCGAACCTGCCGAGCCATTCGTGGCTCATGCCTCATCGCGAGGAAGGTGACCGCTGCTCGCAGCGGCGTTTGCGGTCGTGACCCGCACGCTCATCCGCGCAGCACTTGTGCTTCGCGACACCCAACCGGGGATGCCCATGCCCCGATGGGGACCATGTCGTCTCCGTTTTCTTTGAACGGAACCATTCCATGAATCTTGCTTTGCTTGACCGAGAGCAGCTCGAATCGATCCTGCTCAATCCGCCTGAATGCGAGCCCGAGCCGCCGTATTGTTCGGACCGGGTGGCGCTGACCTGCGTGCCAACGCGCAACAGCGAGCGCTCAACGCGCATCCGCCATGTGCTTGCAGCCGCGCACGAGATGCTCGTGCGCATCGCGGCGCAGTCGTTGATCGGCCGCACGCTGGTCGACTCCCCACACACGGCCCGTGACTTTCTCAAGGTGCTCTTCGCCGGCGCCGAACGCGAGACCTTCGTCGTGATCTTTCTGGATGCCCAGCATCGGGTCATTGCAACGGAGGAAATGTTCGAGGGGACGCTGACACAAACGGCGGTGTACCCGCGAGAGGTCGTCAGGCGCGCGCTGTATCACAACGCCGCGGCGGTGCTTGTGGCGCATTCGCACCCTTCGGGGTGCGCTCAGCCGTCACGCGCCGATGAACATCTGACGATGACGCTCAAGTCGGCGCTGTCGCTGGTGGATGTTCGGCTGCTCGACCACTACATCGTGGCCGGAAGCTCGTGCTGTTCGTTCGCCGAGCTTGGCCTGCTGTGAGCGCAGCGACCCAGCCAGCCGACCTGCTCAATGGCGACTGGGTGCCGGCATGCGGCGGCACTGAGCAACCGTTCAAAAGCCGCTCGGGGCGCGTGTTGCTCTACATGTGGAACCGCACCGGCGGGACGCATGCGTACTACGACGTCCATGCCGACGTCTTTCTGACAAAGGAAGAAGCCGACGCCGCCCTGGCGATGTGCTGACTCCTGCCCGGGCGTCTGCCCCGGCCCAACCGACGGGGTCTCGTTGCGACGGGATATTCCCGCGGCAACGGGACTTCCTTTGTTCTTTTCAAGGGAGTGATCATGCTCAACAGCGAAACCAGCGCTGCGAAGCGCCACCTCACGCGCGGCAACGAAATGAGCGCCACGTTCGCCAACAGCGCCGTGCATGCATTGCGCCAGGCTCAGATCGAAGGCGTATCCGACCTGCCCGGCGGCGCAACCAAGCGCCTTGCCGACGCGATGCGTGCCTATTGCAACCGCCATCGACCGAAAGACGAGGATTTGTTCTTCGAGCTGTTGACCGTTGCTCTGGAACGTGTCGACTGGCTGCCCATCGCGCGCATGTTCGTCGAGGACGCGTGGGAGGCAGAGCGGTCCTGCTTCGAGGATTTCGCGCGTGCCGAAACCATTCGACGCGAGCCGCTGCGAGTGAAGGCGGCTGCGCCGCAGCCCGCGGTCCATCCATGACAACGAAGTCAACGCGGCCGGTCATCCGCGAGAGCAGTGCGTTCGTGCGGGACAAGGGCCTGCGTCCGATCATCGTCACGCTGACCGGCTCGATCCTTGAGTTGCGCGCCAAGGGGCTGCGCTCACGCGAAGTGCTTGATCTGTCGTACTGCTACGAAAAAGCGGTCAAGCAACGTGTCGCAAGGGAGAGGTCGGAGCGACTGACAACGCGTCGCGGCCGCAAGGCTCGCAGCAGCAGGTAGCCACGGCGCTCCCCGCTGCGGAGCTCGCCTGCATCGTTGCCAGCAGGCAGCCAGACCCGGCAATGCTCCGGGAACATTTCAGCAAACCGGCGAAGGCAGGCGTTTGTGCCAACGGCACAGCGCCTGCCTTCGCGCATATCCGTGGGAGAAACCATGACAACTGAAACTTCGGCAGTCATCAACGAGATTGCCCGCTGCCTCATCAGGCTCCCGATCGACGCGGGCATCTACAACGATCACCGCTACATCGCAATCGTTTTCGAAGAAGAAAGGAACCGCGTTGCGCCGCGCCTTCTCGCCCTGCACCGCCACAAGCTGCGCTACCTTGCCCAATACGAGGTCCTCTCGGAGTTGTGCGATGACCGCGCGCAGCGAACAGTCGATCAATCGCTGCTGGTGAACCGGAAACCAGTCACGCCGGAGCACTACCTGACCACCTGGCGAAAGGCCTTTGCAGCGGCGATCGACTTCGACGCGTTGCGCGAGCGGTACGGCCTGACAGTTCATGCCTGCCTGAAAGGTCATCTCGCCGCCGCGCGAACATTCCGTAGTTTCTGGGACGGCTCGCCGTTTCAGGACTTTGCCCAGTTCGAGGCGATGTACGGAGATCGATTCAATCTCGGCGATCAGGGAAATTTTGAAACCACTTTCGATCTTCGAGAACCGGGCCTTGCACGCGATGTCTGGTTCGGCGCCCAGATGGCGCCGCAGAACGAGCGCCACTGCCTGAGTGCGCACCTTGAGCTGGCTGGCCAGGCGCGTTGTCAGTTCGCATTCGGCGCTGCACTGGCGGCCCAAGGGGCGCTGGAGATCTGACATGTCTTATCGCATCGAATACCAGTTCGCAGTGTTTGTCGACGACAGCACGGCAACGCGTCGATACGTCGTCGCCATCGAAGGCGGCGACAACAACCTCTACGAGAACCGGTCCGGGCGACGGGTGCGTCATTGGGAATCGACCATGCTGGGCACGGAGACGACCGTACTCAAGCGCGCCGTCTACTTTGCGGCGGCCTGCCGGGTGGCAGTCTCAAACCGATGGGCCGCGACTGCACCCCTGAGAGCTACGTTGCGCGCATCCGTCGGCTGATCACGGCCGCCACACCAACTGCGGCGTCCGGATATTGGTACCCCGATGTGCGCCTGCCGAAGGATCATGCCGCTGTTCGTCATGCAAGATCACTCGGGCTCTCGGTTGATCCGGATACCTATTACGGGGACCCGATCGAGCGCGTTCGGATTCCAGCCGATCGCCGCGATCTCGTCTTCGAGTTCGCGGCACGGTTTCCAGACCTTGCGGCCTGGAGTCTGGTGAAGGTGGCCGGGTTGCCTGCCTCCTAAGTGCTTTCATCAGCAATGGGGGAGGCGTTGGAGTTCGCGATTTATTTGTACGATGCGCTGATGAAAGCAACGTGCCGGCCGACAAGCAAAGGCCTAGGTCCAGCTCTTCAAGCGCGAAACGACCGACAATCTTGCCACCAAAGATGACCTGCAAGCGTTGGAGGTGCGCTCAAGCACGACGTGCCTGTCCGTTTTGGAGCAATGCTGCTGGTTGCCGTGGGACTGGTTGTGAACCTCGTCAAAGTTCTCTGAATGTCTGAAGCAAACGCCCCAGTTCCGGTTTTCCGGACTGGGGCGTTTTTCATGCGCGCGCCAGCGGTGCCAGCAGCAGCGGAACCAGAGAGGAACCGCACGGGGTGCCAACGTTTTTCGCAGAGACTTCAGATCCCCTTTGCTGTCCCATGTCAGTTTGCCGTCCGTCTCTGCTGTCGCTGCACGCAGCGTCAACGTGTCGATGACGGCGACCTATTGGGAGATCGGGCAGCGCATCGTCGAGTGTGAGCAACGGGGCATCGAACGAGGGGGCTACTGGGACGCACCTATTGGGCGACTCGCGTTTGATTCGACCCAGCGGTTTGGCCGAGGATTTGATGCCGTGAATCCGAGCCGGATGCGTCGCTTCCACCTGACCTGACCTGACCCGACCTAACCGATCGATGCAATTCTTCAGACGTGTCTGAGGAATTTCCGACCCGTCCCGGTCGATAGGTATCGGTCGGTTGGCAGGCATTCAACCCGCGCCTGATCATTTTTGTGACGGCGCCACGCAAACCACGGCTCGGTGTGCTCATCTCCCTTGCAGTGCCGGTTCACAAGCAGACCACTCGCCACCGGCAGCCTGTCCACCGCGCGTGATAAACCCAAAGCCTCGTTGATCCCACGCATCAGAACTGCCGCGGTGGTGTACTCGCCAGCACCGATTCGGCCGGCGCAAATTCTGCTTTACCTTAACAGGCACGGGAAAACTTTCTTGCCCGCCGGCAGGCCCGAGATCGCGACAGAGCAATGTTCGGGCAGCGGACCGTGCGCCCCTGACCAGTTGCGGGCAATCGTCATGACACCTCCGCGACTGCCAGCTTGTCCAGGTCGATTACCGCATCTGCCATCGCGGTCAGCTCCGGCGTCTGCGACACAAAGAACTCGCGCTCGTAGTTTCCGGGCCGAAGCACCTCGCGTTTCATCGCCATGAACATGCGCTTGTGCTCCGTATCGAGCGGCCCGTCTGCTTCGTCGCTGAACACCGTGCCGAAGCGTCGCGCGGCGTCGCTCGCCAGGTGCAGCGCAATGGCACGGGTCAGGCACTCGTTGATCCAGACCCGCTCTCCGCCGCTGACCAGCTTCAGACTCTTGGCTTCGTCACGCAGACCATCGTGCACGATGATGTCGAAGTCTTCCCGCAGCTCGCCTCGCGCCGTCTTCGATTGGGTCACCAATTCCAGCGTAAACCGCGCCCCGTAGCAGGCAAGCAGAAGATCGTTGGCCAGCGCCGCCAGCGTCGGCCCCACGTCGTCGATGTCCAGCGCGATGACACCATCGTTGCTCAGGCACTTCGAAAGCAGGCTCCAGACACCCAGCTCCCGTTCAACGTCGGCCGCGCGCCGGACGGCGCGATCCAAAGCTGTGGCCGCCAGTTCGATTTGCCGGCCAAGCGACAGCCCCTGCTCGCTGCGACGGACGGCGTTCGTCTCTCGCGCCTCCGCGTCTTGCAGAGCCTGTGTGGCCGTCGCACATGCTGCGCGCGCCGCCTGCACCGCGGCGGGATCGAACACCGCGGGCAACGCGCGAAGCGCTGCGTCGATGCGCGCCTGCGCTTGGGTTCGAAAAGCTTCGACGCGCTCAAGCTCGGTTGCCGCCCTCGCCTGCGCCGCCGCAACGTCAGCCTTTTCCGCGGCTTCTTCGTCGGTCATGGCCAGCGCGGCATCGGGCAGCGCCCGCAGCTCCGCGTCGATCGCGTGCAGCGCTGCTTCAGCCTGCCGGACCTCGCCGACCCGGGCCGCGTTCTGGCGCAGCGCGACCCATCGGCTGATCGAGCTCTCAAGTCGGCGCTCGGTGAGCATGCTGTGATCGGCCGCTCCCGCAAACTGTGTGCTTGTCGCCATTGCCCTCTGAACCGCTTTCTGGGCGGCAGCTTTTTTGTCCGCCAGCATCTGCAGCTGCGCCTCGACCGAAGGCATCATGTTCTATACGCTCCGGGCATCGTCCAGCAGAGGACAGTTGTGCTGAAGGTCCATGCCAACACATGGCATGGTGCTGGTCAAGCCAAACCGCCGCGCGAGATCGGTCTGGCGCAATGCCAGTTGGCCCGCCTCACGGTGGAGCGCATCAACCGACTCACGCCTTGAGTTCAACTCGCTGCGCAGGTTCTCCGCGGCAGCGACACCAGCATGTGCGTCAGCGCATCGGATTCGTCTTGACTCCACCACCTTCGCCGCCATGTATTGCCAGCGCAGCGTGTGCGCGACTTTTCCCACCAACGCTGCGCTGGCGCTGTGTGTCCGGTGTTGTTCAAGCAGCTGATGCCTTCGCGCCTCATGCTGGCGTTGGCGCTCCTGCACCCTCCGGTCCAGGGCTGCGCTCCGCTTGCCTAGCC
>CAVXGG010000007.1:0-261108 GCA_963761295.1 uncultured beta proteobacterium | reverse complement strand
GCAACCGATGCGGGTTTTCCATCGCGTCGAGCTTGAGCAGTCCCGCAGCGTCCTGAATCGCGTAGGCGTGCATCGACTGCACGTCTTGGCGGATGCGGGTCTGGAGCAGTTGCGAGACCGCGTGGGAAGCGCTCACGAAAACACCTCTTCAGGTTGCGTCTTGAACGGATTCAGAATGCGCACGCGATCGATCTGCTGGCCGTGCTGCATGTCCTCACTCAGCAATACCGAGCATCCGGCTTGCGCCGCCGCCGCCAGCAGCAGCGCGTCCCAATAATGAAAGCCGAAACGCGCTTCGATGCCCCAGGCCGACTCCACCGTCTGGTGATCGATCTGCCACGGCTGCCAGAGCTGAAAGCGCCGCACCTTGGCACGCGCGTCGCCTTGCGGCAGACCGGGGCGCAGCTTGCGCGTGACGACCACGTAGTACTCGTTCAGGATCTGGCTGCTGATGCGGCCGGCGCGCCGCTCCCACAACTGGCCGATCCACGCACGGGCCTTTGCGTGCTTGTCCGGGTCGCGCTCATCGTCGGCATAGATGAGCACAGGGGTGTCAACGAAAACGATCGAGCCGCTCCGAATAAATTTCGTCTCGTTTGGGATACGGCGTGCCGTCGGTTGGAATGCGCGTGGTATCGCCGAGCCAGTCGTGCATGGCGCGCTGATACGCGTCGTCGTGCCGCATCTTCTCCGCCAGCATGTCGCCGACCATGCGGGACACGCTTGAATTGCGCTTGGCGGCTTCGATGCGCGCCCATTCCAACACGGGCTCTTCAACGGTGATGGTGACGTTTCTCACGGGAATGGATAGTAACACTGAAGTCGTGTAACACGAACTTCGTGTCGTCTAGCGTTGAAGCCGCATTTCCGCTGCCCGCGCATGCGCCTGCAGTCCTTCGCCATGTGCAAGTTCGGCAGCAATGCCCCCCAGCACCTGCGCGCCCTCCTCGCTGACCTCAATCAGGCTCGACCGCTTCTGAAAGTCGTAGACGCCCAGCGGCGATGAAAACCGCGCGGTGCTGGAGGTCGGCAGCACATGGTTGGGTCCGGCGCAATAGTCGCCCAGCGACTCGCTCGTGAATGCACCCAGGAAGATCGCGCCCGCGTGCTTCAACAGCGGTTCCCAGCGATGCGGGTCCTTGCAGGCAATCTCCAGATGCTCGGGCGCGATCCGGTTGCTGATCTCGCATGCCTCTTCCATGCTGCGCGTCAGGATCAGCGCGCCGCGGTCGTTCAAGCTTTTTTCGATGATCGCAGCGCGCGGCATCCCGGGCAGCAGGCGGTCGATCGACGCCTGCACCGCGTCGAGATACACGGCGTCCGGGCTCAACAAAATGCTTTGCGCGAGCTCGTCGTGCTCGGCCTGGCTGAACAAATCCATCGCGACCCAGTCGGGCGGCGTCGTGCCGTCGGCGAGCACGAGGATTTCGCTCGGGCCGGCGATCATGTCGATGCCCACCGTACCGAATACGCGGCGCTTGGCCGCGGCCACGTAAGCGTTGCCAGGGCCGGTGATCTTGTCGACGGCGGGGATGGTCTGGGTGCCGTGGGCGAGCGCGGCGACGGCCTGGGCACCGCCGATGGTGAACACGCGCGTGACGCCGGCCAGTGCGGCAGCGGCCAGCACCAGCGCATTTTTCTCACCGCGCGGCGTCGGCACCACCATCACGATCTCGCCGACGCCGGCGACCTGCGCGGGGATCGCGTTCATCAGCACGGAAGACGGATACGCGGCCTTGCCGCCCGGCACGTAGATGCCCACGCGGTCGAGCGGCGTGACTTTCTGGCCGAGCAGGCTGCCGTGTTCGTCGCGGTAGCTCCAGCTCTCGCCACTCGCGCGCTTTTGTGCCTCGTGATAGGTGCGGACTCTGCGCGCAGCCGCCTCCAGCGCATCGCGTTGTGCTCGCGGCAGACCGTCGAGTGCGGCCTGCAACTCGGTCGTGCCGATTTGCAGTTCGGCCACGCTGGCGGCGGTCAGGCCGTCGAAGCGCTGCGTGTATTCGAGCACCGCCGCGTCGCCGCGCCGCTGCACCGCGGCGAGGATGTCCGCGACGGTCTGCTCGACGCCCGCATCGGTCTCGGCAGACCAGTGCAGTCGCGCCTTGAAACCCGCATCGAATGTGGCCGAGGCGGTGGACAGTCTTGCAGGTCTAGCTCTCATTTTTTATCGCTCACCAGTCGCTTCGCGCGACGCCACCGCGCGGGCGAACGCATCGATGATGGGCCGGATCGACTGCTGATTGATCTTCAGCGCGGCCTGGTTCACGACCAGCCGTGCGCTGATGTCCATGATGCGTTCGACTTCAACCAGCTGGTTTGCGCGCAAGGTGTTGCCGGTGGAGACCAGATCGACGATCGCATCGGCCAATCCGGTGAGCGGCGCGAGCTCCATGCTGCCGTACAGCTTGATCAGGTCGACGTGCACGCCCTTGGCCGCAAAGAAGTCACGCGCGATCTGCGTGTATTTGGTGGCGACTGCGATCCGCGCGCCCTGGCGCACCGCGCGCGCATAGTCGTAGTCGGCGCGCACCGCAACGCTGACGCGGCACTTCGCGATCTGCAGATCGAGCGGCTGGTACAGGCCCGTGCCCAGGCCCGCGCCGGCCCAGGCGGCGCCGTGCTCGATCAGCGTGTCGCGGCCGGTCACGCCGAGGTCGGCGCCGCCGTATTCAACATACGTCGGCACATCCGTCGCGCGCACGATCACGACGCGCACCTGGGGGTTGCTGGTCGGCAGGATCAGCTTGCGGGATTTTTCCGGATTCTCCAGAACCTCGATGCCGGCGGCGGCCAGCAGCGGCAGCGTCTCGTCGAAGATGCGGCCTTTGGACAGCGCGAGCGTGATCATCGTCAAGCCACCCGCTGGATGTCGGCGCCGAGCGCGCGCAGCTTGGCTTCCATTTGGTCGTAGCCACGGTCGAGGTGATAGATGCGGTCGACTTGCGTCTGGCCTTCCGCGACCAAGCCAGCGATCACGAGGCTGGCGGATGCGCGCAGGTCGGTCGCCATCACGGTGGCGCCGGACAAGCGGCCTTCCACGCCCTCGACCACCGCGACGTTGCCTTCGGTCTGGATGCGCGCGCCGAGCCGCAGCAGTTCGTCGACGTGCATGAAACGGTTCTCGAAGATCGTCTCGGTCACGATGCTGGATCCCTGCGCGATGCAGTTCAGCGCCATGAACTGCGCCTGCATGTCGGTCGGGAAACCCGGGTATTCGGTGGTGCGAAAACTCTGCGCGCGCAGCCGGCCTTCACTGCGGATGCGGATGCCGCCGGGCTCGGACTTGATTTCGACGCCGGCTTCGCGCAGCTTGTCGAGCACGGCCTGCAGGTGTTCGGCCCGCGCGCCGCGCAGCAGCACGTCACCGCCGGTCGCAGCGACGGCGCACAAAAACGTGCCGGCCTCGATCCGGTCGGGCACCACGCGGTGGGTGCAGCCGTGCAGCGCAGGAACCCCTTCGATCGTGATGCGGCTCGTGCCGTGGCCGTCGATCTGCGCGCCCATCGCGATCAGCATCGCGGCCAGGTCGGCAATTTCAGGTTCCTGCGCGGCGTTCTCGAGCACCGTGGTGCCGTCGGCCAGGGCGGCGGCCATCATCAGGTTCTCGGTGCCGGTCACGGTCACCATCTCGGTCGCGATGCGTGCGCCGCGCAGGCGCTGCTGGCCGGCGGGCAAGCCGGCCACGATGTAGCCGTGCTCGATGTGGATGTCGGCACCCATAGCAGCGAGCCCCTTCACATGCTGGTCGACCGGCCGGGAGCCGATCGCGCAACCGCCGGGCAGCGACACGCGCGCATGCCCGAAGCGGGCCAGCAACGGCCCGAGCGCGAGCACCGACGCGCGCATCGTCTTGACGAGCTCGTACGGCGCTTCCGGCGCCTGCACGCTCGATGCATCGATGCGCACGCCCTGCGCAGCGGCCCCAAGACCCGCGCGCACTTCGACGCCCATGTGGCGCAGCAGCTGCTGCATCGTGGCCACGTCCTGCAGGCGCGGCACGTTCTCGAGCGTGACCGACTCGGCCGTCAGCAGCGCCGCGCAGAGTTCGGGCAGCGCGGCGTTTTTCGCGCCGGAGATCACGACTTCGCCGCGCAGCCGTTGGCCGCCGCGGATCAACAATTTGTCCATACTCACTCGACTCGAATTCGTTTGTCTTCAGCGCCCCGATTGCGCCGCCCATTCCGCTGGGGTGAACGCCTTGATCGACAGCGCATGCACCTCATCGGACTCCAGCCGCCCGCCCAGCGTCGCATACACCCGCTGATGCCGCTGAATCGCGCGCTTGCCCTCGAAGTCCGCCGACACGATGGTCGCGAACCAGTGCCTGCCGTCGCCTTCAAGCGCGAGATGCTCGCAAGCAAGATCGGCAGTGATGATGGTTTTGAGTTCGTCTGCAGTCATTTGGTTACCCAGCGGCGCATTCGCGCGATCCATGATTCAAAAACCCAGTGGGCCAGTTCCAGCAGACGCCACGGAGCCGGCTCCGCCGATCCGTCGGCGTCGCCCCCGGTGGGGGAAGCCGGCAGCCGCGACCGCAGGAAGCGAATGCTGGGGGAGCGCTCTAGCTCCTGATCTTGTAGCCAATGCGCAGCAAATTCACCGTGATCGCGCCGACGACGATCAGCGCGGTGCCGACCACGCCCAGGCTGACCCATGGCGACACGTCGCTGACGCCGAAAAAGCCGTAGCGAAAGCCGTCGATGATGTAGAAAAACGGGTTCAGGTGGCTTACGCGCTGCCAGAAGCTGGGCAGCGAATGAATCGAGTAGAACACGCCGGACAGAAACGTCATCGGCATGATCAGAAAGTTCTGGAACGCCGCCATCTGGTCGAATTTCTCGGCCCACAAGCCCGCCACGATGCCGAGCGACCCCATCAGCGCCGCGCCCAGCAGCGCAAATGCCACCACCCACAACGGTGCGACGAAGTGCGGCTGCACGAACAGCATGGTGGCCGCCAGCACGCCGGCCCCGACGATCAACCCCCGGGCGACCGACGACGCCACGTACGCGAAGAACCAGCTCCAGTGCGACAGCGGCGTGAGCAGCAGAAACACAAGGTTGCCCATGATCTTGCTTTGCACGAGCGACGAAGCGCTGTTCGCGAACGCGTTTTGCAGCACGCTCATCATCACGAGCCCCGGCACCAGAAAAGCCGTGTAGGGAATCTCGCCGAACACTTTCACTCGGCCTTCGAGCACGTGGCCGAAGATCATCAGATACAGCAACGCCGTCAGCACCGGCGCGCCGACGGTCTGGAAACCGACTTTCCAGAAGCGCAGGACTTCCTTGTAGAAGAGGGTTCGCCAGCCGGTCACGCGGCGGCCTCTGCAACGGATTCGACGCTCATCGCTGCGACTCGGCGCTGCCTGCCGCGCCCTCGGCGTCAAGCAGCGCGGCGGCATCGAGCGTCTCGGGCGGCTCACGCGTAGGCACGGACGACGGCGCCGGATTGCCGTCGTTGCTCATGAGCTGGATGAACACGTCTTCCAGATCGGCCTTGCGGATCTCGACGTCCTGCGCCTCGATGCCGGCTTCGCGCACGGAGGCCAGATACCGCTCGATCTCGAGCGCGCTGTTGGCCGGCAGCTGCACGATGCGGCCCGTGATGCGCGCGCGTTCGGCCAATGCGGGCGGCAGTTCGCGGTCCACCTTGAAGTGCAGCATGTTGCTGGACGCCATGCCGAGCAAGGTGCTCGTGCGGTCCAGCGCGATCACGCGGCCCTGCTTCAACATCGCGATGCGGCCGCACAGCGCCTCCGCTTCTTCGAGATAGTGCGTGGTCAGCAGCACCGTATGGCCTTCGCGATTGAGCTTGGCGATGAAACGCCACAAGGTCTGGCGCAGTTCCACGTCGACCCCTGCGGTCGGCTCGTCCAGCACGATCACCGGCGGGCGATGCACGAGCGCCTGGGCCACCAGCACACGGCGCTTCATGCCGCCGGAGAGTTGCCTCAGATTGGCGTTCGCCTTGTCCGCCAGACCCAGGCTGTCGAGCAACTCGTCGATCCAGGCCGAATTGTTCTTCACGCCGAAGTAGCCGGACTGGATCCGCAGCGCTTCGCGCACGTTGAAGAATGGGTCGAACACGAGTTCCTGCGGCACGATGCCGAGGCTGCGGCGAGCTTCCGCGTAGTCGGCCTGCACGTCATGGCCATGCACCGTGATGCGGCCGCTGCTGGCGCGCGTCAGCCCCGCCAAAATCGAAATCAACGTGGTCTTGCCAGCGCCGTTCGGCCCGAGCAGACCGAAGAATTCACCGGGCTCGATGTCGAAGCTGACGTTGTCGAGCGCACGCAGTGAAGGGCCCTTGGGGCCTACGGTCGACGCAAATACTTTGGAGACCGACTGAAACGAAATGGCTGGCATGAGAGCCAGCCATTTTAGGGGGATCGACAACGCGCGAAGGCCGGGGGCTGAATGGGGCCGGTGCAGCTTCCAGCCTTCCGGCCCGGCGGTGAGCGCGCCGCTAGCGGGACTCCGCAGGCACCAGCAACGCCGCCACGCCGTACAGCCCGGCCAGCGTCTGCAGCCGCTCGGGCAGCAACTGCACCGCGAACACGCGGCCACCAGCCGCGCAGATTCGACGCAATTCGAGCAGCACCGCAAGCGCGGACGAATCGAAACGTTCGAGCCGGCTCGCATCGATCACCACCGGGGCGGCGCTGTCCGCCTGCCGCAGACCGGCGGACAGCTCGGCCAGGCAGGCGGTGGCCTGCGCGTTGGTCAACTCGACCGGCAATGACAAAGCGGTGGACATCGAGTGAGGCGGTGCAGATGGCTGCGGCGCAGGCTCAGCTGCGGCCGGCCAGCTGCTTGTTGCGCGTCGCCAGGGTCGCGATCAGGCCGTCGAGCCCGCCGCTGTTGATCTCCTGCGCGAACTGGCTGCGGTAGGTATCGACCATCCAGATGCCGAGCACGTTGATGTTGTAGATCTTCCAGTCGCCGTCCGAGCCCTTCACGAGCCGGTAGTCGAGCTGGATCGGATCACCGCGGCCGACGATCTCGCTGCGCACCAGCACGTCGGTGTCATCGGGCTGCGCGCGCATCGGCTTCAACACGACCTTCTGATCGCTGACCTGTGCAAGCGCGCCCGCATAGGTGCGCACCAGCAGTTTCTTGAATTCGTCCTGAAGCGCGTTTTTCTGCGCCGTGCTGGCTTGCCGCCAGGTCGGGCCGACCGCGGAGGACGTCATGCGCGCGAAGTTCACGTGCGGCATGATTTTCTGGTCCACCAGCTGCATCACACTCGCGGTGTCGCCGGCCTTGATGGACGAATCGTTCTTGATGCGGTCCAGTGTCTCGCTCGACAGGCGCTGCACCAGTTGATCCGGCGCCTCGCCTGCGGCTTGCGCCAGTTGCGGCGCGGCGGCGGAAAACAACAAGGCGCTGGTGCAGACCAGTCCGGCCAGGCGTCCGATAAAGCGGCGATTCATCTTTTGATTTCTCCTTGGGGAATAAAACGAAGGAAGGACTCGGGCGCCTGAGGCGCCCGGTACCGAACAATCAACACACACAAAAGACGTTCGAGCGACATCACGAGCAGCCGGTTCCGGTAAAGACCCGCCCCGCCGATGCAACCAACTGCAAGCAGCGGCCCCGGTGTGCTGTGACCAAAAAATCGGCGGCATCCATCCGGCCTACGGCTTCGTGTAGTCCGGGGCCTTGCCGGCGTCGTCGGCCGGCTGGGTGTAGTCGGGCGCCTTGCCGGCGTCGTTCGCCGGCTGCGTGTAGTCGGGTGTCTTGCCGGCGCCGTTCGCCGGCTGCGAATAATCGATGGTCTTGCCCGCGTCCTCGTCGCTGGCCATGCCGGAACGCGCCGGTCCGCTGCGGTTGGTCAGGTCGTTGACCCAGGCACGGCTGCTCTCGAGCTTGGCGCGGCCATTGTCGTCGCCGGTGCCGATCGATGCGCGGCGCAGTTGCAGATATGAGTCGCGCACGAACGTGTATTTGTCGAGTGCGATGTCCGACAGCAGTGACGTGGTGCTCAACAGATCGGCGCGCGTATCGACGATGCGCAGGCCGGTCAGTGACAGCCGCAGGCCGAACGGATCGAAGTACTGGACCAGGTCGCCGACGAAGAAGTCGACCGGCAACGCCGCCGTGTCGCGCACGGTGGACGGGCCGAGCAACGGCAGCACGAGATAAGGCCCGGAGCGCACGCCCCAGTAGCCGAGCGTCTGGCCGAAGTCTTCCGTATGGCGCGGAATACGCATCTCGCCGGCCACGTCGAACACGCCGCCGACGCCCATCACGGTGTTCACACCGAAGCGCAATGCCGAGTCGGCCGCCGCCGTAGGCTTGGCCTGCAGCACGTTGTTCACGAACGACCAGGCATCGCGCAGATTGTCGAAAAAGTTGCCCACACCGGCGCGCACCAGATCCGGTACCGCCTTCTGGTAGCCGATCGCGACCGGCCTGAGTATCGCGCGATCGAGCCGTTCATTGAACTCGAACACGCTGCGGTTGTACGACTCGAGCGGATCCTTTTCGCTCGGGCGGGTGACGGTTGCGCAGCCCGCCGTGAGCCACAGCGCCCCGGACAACGCGAGCAACGAGGCGGTCCGGATCGACCGACGCGGCGCATTCAGGCCCGCGCAGGTCGCGCCCTGCGAGGCGAAGGCAAAACAGGTTTGCATAATGGCGCTCATCGTCACCTACTTGTCTGCGCCCGGAGCCGGGGGGGCACCGTCGGCGGCCTTGTTGTAGAGGAACTGACCGATCAGGTTTTCCAGCACCACGGCCGATTGGGTCGAGGTGATGCGGTCGCCGGCAGCGAGGTTTTTCTCATCCGCGCCAGCCTCGATGCCGACGTACTGCTCGCCGAGCAGGCCGCTCGTCAAAATTTTGAGCGCGCTGTCTTTCGGAAACGCGACGCCCTCGTTCATCGCGAGATGCACGCTGGCCTGAAACCGCCTGTCGTCGAAACCGATGGAGGCAACCCGCCCGACCACCACGCCCGCGCTCTTGACCGGCGCGCCGGGCTTCAGGCTGCCGATGTTCTGAAAGTTCGCCGTCACCTCATAGGTCGGCCTGAAGTTCAGGGTCAGCAAATTGGCCGAGCGCAGCGCCAGAAACAGCAGCGCGGCCGCGCCGATCAGCACGAACAGGCCGACCCAGATGTCGATTTTTGAGCGTTGCATAGAGAAGCTGAGAGGTCTGTCTTGTTAATGGCTGAACCGGATCGCTCTGTCGCTGGATGCACCACCTGCCATGCACGGCGCCAACGACGGGACGCAAGCGCCATACCAGCAGACGCCACGGAGCCGGCTTTGCCGGACCGATGGTGTCGCCCCCGGTCGGAAGAAGGCGAAAGCCGGGCGAAGCCTGGGGGCGGGCGTCATATGTTGAACATCAGCGCCGTCAAGATGAAGTCGAGCCCGAGCACGGCCAGCGATGCCATTACCACCGTGCGCGTGGTGGCGGCCGAGACGCCTTCCGGCGTGGCCTGCGCATGGTAGCCCTGCAGCAACGCGACGAATGTGACGGTGAAGCCGAACACGATGCTTTTCAGCACACCGTTGCCCACATCTTTCCATACATCGACGCCGCCCTGCATCTGGCTCCAGAAAGCACCCGAGTCGATGCCGATCATCAGCACCCCGACCACGTAGCCGCCGAGCACGCCGACCGCACTGAACACCGCGGCCAGCAGCGGCATCGCGATCACGCCAGCCCAGAAACGCGGCGCGAGGATGCGGCTCACCGGGTCGACCGCCATCATCTCCATCGCACTCAGTTGCTCGCCGGCTTTCATCAGACCGATGCCGGCCGTCAGCGATGTGCCCGCGCGGCCCGCGAACAGCAGCGCGGTGACGACGGGCCCGAGTTCGCGCACCAGGCTCAGGGCCACCAGCAGACCGACCGCCTCGGTGGCGCCGAAGCGCGCCAGCGTGTAATAGCCCTGCAGCCCGAGCACGAAGCCGACGAAGAGGCCCGACACCGCGATGATCGACAACGACCGGTTGCCCAGGAAAAAAATCTGGTCGCGCACCAGCCCGAAGCGCTTCAGGCTCGAAGGCAGCAGTACGAGCAGGCGCAGCAACAGCCGGGCTGCCAGCCCCAAGTCGGCCATCTTGCAGCGCACCGCAAAGCCGATCTGCGCGGGGTGGTACCAGTTCATCGCTTTGCTCCGGCCGCCACACCCGCGTCTGCGCCGAAATCCTGCGCCACGTCCGGACCCGGGTGATGGAAGCGCACCGGGCCTTCCGCCTCGGCGTTCACGAATTGCGTGACGAGCGGATCGGCGCTGCGGCGCACCTCGTCGGGCGTGCCCTGCGCGGCGATGCCGCCGTTGGCCAAGATGACGACCTGATCGGCGATCGCGAACGTTTCGTTCAGATCGTGCGAGACGACGATGCTGGTCAGCCCCATCGCGTCGTTCAGCTGCCGGATCAGCCGCGCCGCGGTGCCGAGCGCGATCGGGTCAAGCCCGGCGAACGGTTCGTCGTACATCACCAGATCGGGGTCGAGCGCGATCGCGCGCGCCAGCGCCACCCGGCGCGCCATGCCGCCCGAGATCTCACTGGGCATCAAATCGCGCGCGCCGCGCAGGCCGACCGCCTCGAGCTTCATCAGCACGATGTCGCGAATCAGCGCCTCCGACAAGTCGGTGTGCTCGCGCAGTGGAAACGCGACGTTGCCGAACACGCTTTCATCCGTGAACAACGCACCAAACTGGAACAGCATGCCCATGCGGCGGCGCATTGCATAAAGCGCTTTCGGCTTCATCGTGGCGATTTCGTCGCCGTCGAACGTGAGGGAGCCCGACTGGGCGCGCACCTGGCCGCCGATCAGCCGCAGTACGGTCGTCTTGCCACCGCCCGAGGCGCCCATCAACGCCGTCACTTTGCCGCGCGGAACCGTGAGCGAGACGTTGTCGAGGATTGCACGCGCGCCGTAGCCGAACGTGACGTTGCGCAATTCGACCAGTGCGGTGGGCGCGGCGGCGGACGTTCGGGGAGATCGGGAATCCGGAGTGGGGGAGGACAAAGACATGTGAGACGCGGTTGGCGGGCGATTGCAACCGGCCCCGGGCATGATAAATGATCGCCTGGCGTGCTGAGGAGGGCAGCAGACCATGACGTGGTTGCCACGGGGCAGGCACTTCGAAGGTTGCCGCGCTGCCTGTGCGACAACCCGGGTCGCCAACTCGGACCGCTCGACCCGGCAGGACGCTGGACCCTATCAGGAATCCCCTACCGCGCGCGCCCGGCGGCCTTCGCGATGCGCAGGCGAAACCTGCGCGTCCACGTTGCGCCCGCAGGGGCGATTTGTGAAGGCCGACCCTGGCTGGCTATCGTGGCAGGTCGCTGAACCCCATCAGGAACTCGTCCACCGCCCTTGCCGCCTGCCGGCCTTCACGAATCGCCCAGACCACCAGCGACTGCCCGCGCCGGATGTCACCCGCTGCAAATACCTTGGCCACGTTGGTCGCATAACCGCCATCGAAGTCGGTCGTCGCTTTCGCGTTGCCGCGGCCGTCCTTTTCGATGCCGAACTGATCCAGCACGGAGGCCACCGGCGACACGAAGCCCATCGCCAGCAGCACCAGATCGGCTTTCAGCATCTGCTCGCTGCCCGGCACTTCGACCATCTTGCCGTCCTTCCACTCGACCCGAACAGTTTTCAGGCCCGTGACCCTGCCGCCCTCGCCGACGAATTCCTTGGTGGAGATCGCGAACTCGCGCTCGCAGCCCTCTTCGTGGCTGGAGCTGGTGCGCAGCTTGATCGGCCAGTAAGGCCAGGTCATCGGCCGATTCTCCACTTCCGGCGGTTGCGGCATCACTTCGAACTGCGTGACGCTGGCTGCGCCATGCCGGTTGCTGGTGCCCACGCAGTCGCTGCCGGTGTCGCCGCCGCCGATCACGATCACGTGCTTGCCGTCGGCGCGCAACTGGTTCTTCACCTTGTCGCCCGCGTTGACCTTGTTTTGCTGCGGCAGCGCTTCCATCGCGAAATGAATGCCTTTGAGGTCGCGCCCCGGCACCGGCAGATCGCGCGACTGCTCGGCGCCGCCGGTCAGCAGCACGGCGTCGAAGTCGGCCAGCAGTTGCTCGGGGGGAATGGTTTCCTTTGCCCAGTTGGTGACTTTGGAGTCCTTCGGCAACTCACCGACCATCACGCCGCAGCGGAACTCAACACCTTCCGCCGTCATCTGCTCGACGCGTCGGTCGATGTGGTGCTTCTCCATCTTGAAGTCGGGGATGCCGTAGCGCAGCAGGCCGCCGATGCGGTCGTTCTTCTCGAACAGCGTGACCTTGTGGCCGACGCGCGCGAGCTGCTGGGCAGCGGCCATGCCGGCCGGGCCGGAGCCGACCACCGCCACCGACTTGCCGGTCTGGTGCTTGGCTGGTCGCGGTTTGACCCACTGCTCATCCCAGGCGCGGTCGATGATCGCGTGCTCGATCGACTTGATGCCTACAGGATCGTCGTTCACGTTCAGTACGCACGCCGCTTCGCACGGCGCCGGGCAGATGCGGCCGGTGAACTCGGGGAAGTTGTTGGTGGAGTCGAGCACCGCGAAGGCGCTGTGCCAGTCGGCCCGGAACACCAGATCGTTGAAGTCCGGAATGATGTTGTTGACCGGGCAGCCGCTGTTGCAAAACGGCGTGCCACAGTCCATGCAGCGCGCGGCCTGCACCTTCGACTGCTGCTCGTCGAGCGCGATCACGAATTCCCTGTGATGCTTGATCCGTTCGCCCGACGGCGCGTAGCCTTCTTCGAGCCGGTCGTACTCCATGAACCCGGTGATTTTTCCCATGCTGTTTTCAGTGCCTCTTGAATCGTCTGTTCGGTCGGATGCTGTGGATCAGATGGGTGCCACGGCGTGCGGCTCCATGCCGAGCTTCGCGTTGTTGCCGGTGCTGGTCTCGATCACCTCGTTCTCGTGCATCTCGGCCAGTGCGCGCTTGTATTCGTTCGGAAACACCTTGACGAACTTGGCGCGCGCTTCGGACCAGTGGTCGAGCAGTTCGCGCGCACGGCGGCTGCCGGTGTAGCGGTTGTGGTCTTCCAGCATCTTGCGCAGGATCGACTCGTCGCTCTGATCGCGGTGCCATTTGGTGTTGGCCATGCGCGCTTTCTGATCGATGCCGGTGGTTACCGGCTCCAGCGACACCATCGACGTGTTGCAGCGCGACGCAAACTGGCCGTCTTCGTCGTAGACGTAGGCGATGCCTCCGCTCATGCCGGCTGCGAAGTTGCGGCCGGTCTTGCCGAGCACCGCGACCGTGCCGCCGGTCATGTATTCACAACCGTGGTCGCCGGTGCCCTCCACCACCGTGGTGGCGCCGGACAAGCGCACCGCGAAGCGCTCGCCCGCCACGCCTGAGAAGAACGCCTCGCCTTCGGTCGCGCCGTACAGCGCGGTGTTGCCGATGATGATGTTCTTGGTGGCCTCACCGCGGAAGTCCAGGCTGGGCCGCACCACCACGCGGCCGCCGGACAAACCTTTCCCGGTGTAGTCGTTCGCGTCGCCGATCAGGTACAGCGTGATGCCTTTGGCGAGGAACGCGCCGAACGACTGGCCACCGGTGCCTTCGAGCTGGATGTGGATCGTGTTGTCCGGCAGACCGCCCGGATGCGCACGCACCACCGCGCCGGACAACATCGCGCCGACCGAGCGGTTCACGTTCTTCGCGACTTCGATGAAATGCACGCGCTCGCCACGTTCGATCGCGGGCAGGGACTTGCGGATCAGCGTGTTGTCGAGCGCTTTTTCCAGCCCGTGATCCTGCTGATCCAGATGGCGGCGTGCGAGCTCGGACGGGCCGGTCGGATGCATCAGCAGACGCGTGAAGTCCAGACCTTTGGCTTTCCAATGCGCGATGCCCGGCCGCATGTCGAGCAGGTTCGATTGGCCGATCAGGTCTTCAAACTTGCGAATGCCGAGCTGCGCCATGATCTGGCGCACTTCCTCGGCCACGAAGAAGAAGTAGTTGACGACGTGCTCGGGCTTGCCGGTGAATTTCTTGCGCAGCACCGGGTCTTGGGTTGCAACGCCGACTGGGCAGGTGTTCAGGTGGCACTTGCGCATCATGATGCAGCCCTCGACCACCAGCGGCGCGGTCGCGAAGCCGAACTCGTCGGCGCCCAGCAGCGCGCCGATCGCCACGTCGCGGCCGGTCTTCATCTGGCCGTCCGCCTGCACGCGGATGCGGCTGCGCAGTCCGTTCAGCACGAGGGTCTGCTGCGTCTCTGCCAGGCCGATTTCCCACGGACTGCCTGCGTGCTTGATCGACGACCAAGGTGATGCGCCGGTGCCGCCGTCGTGCCCTGCGATCACGACGTGGTCGCTCTTGCACTTGGCGACGCCGGCCGCAATCGTGCCGACGCCGACTTCGCTGACCAGCTTGACGCTGACGCTCGCGTGCGGCGCCACGTTCTTCAGGTCGTGAATGAGTTGCGCCAAGTCCTCGATCGAATAGATGTCGTGGTGCGGCGGCGGCGAGATCAGGCCGACGCCCGGCACCGAGTAGCGCAGCTTGCCGATGTAATCGGTGACCTTTTTGCCGGGCAACTGGCCGCCCTCACCCGGCTTGGCGCCTTGCGCCATCTTGATCTGCAACTGGTCCGCGCTGCCCAGGTATTCGGTCGTGACACCGAAGCGTCCGGACGCGACCTGCTTGATCTTCGAGCGCAGCGAATCGCCTTCCTTCAGCGGATAGTCGGCGATCACCACATCGTGGCCCATGATGTCGCCGAGCGTCTGGCCCTGCTGGATCGGGATGCCCTTCAACTCCTGCCGATAACGCGCCGGGTCCTCGCCGCCTTCGCCGGTGTTGCTTTTGCCGCCGATGCGGTTCATCGCCACGGCCAGTGTCGCATGCGCTTCCGTGCTGATCGAGCCGAGCGACATCGCGCCGGTCGCAAAGCGCTTCACGATCTCGGAAGCCGGCTCGACCTCGTCGACGGGAATCGCCTTGGCGGGATCGATCTTGAACTCGAACAGGCCGCGCAGGGTCATCATGCGGCGGTTCTGCTCGTTGACGATCTGCGCGTACTCCTTGTAGGTGCTCCAGTTGTTCGCGCGCGTGCTGTGCTGCAACTTGGCGATCGCATCCGGCGTCCACATGTGCTCCTCGCCGCGCACGCGCCACGCGTATTCGCCGCCGGTCTCGAGCATGTGGGCGAGCACCGGATCGTCGCCGAACGCGGCCCGGTGCGTGCGGATCGCTTCCTCGGCGATCTGGAACACGCCGATGCCTTCCACGCGGCTCGCGGTGCCGGTGAAATACTTCTTGATCGTGTCGCTGTTGAGGCCGATCGCCTCGAACAGTTGCGCGCCGCAATAGCTCATGTAGGTCGACACGCCCATCTTGGACATGATCTTCGACAAGCCCTTGCCGATCGCCTTTACGTAGTTGTCGACCGCTTTGTCGGCCGACAGATCGCCGGGCAGGTCCGCGTGCATCGCGGCCAGCGTTTCCATCGCGAGGTACGGGTGCACGGCTTCCGCGCCGTAGCCGGCCAGCACGCCGAAGTGATGCACTTCGCGTGCGGAACCCGTCTCCACCACAAGGCCTGCCGACGTGCGCAGGCCGCTCTGGATCAGGTGCTGATGGATTGCGGACAGCGCAAGCAGTGCGGGAATCGCCACGCGCTCCGGGCTTACGTTGCGGTCGCTGATGATCAGGATGTTGTAGCCGACCTTGATCGCATCGACGCACTGCGCGCAAAGCGAAGCCAGCGTCGCTTCGACACCCTCATTGCCCCAGGCCAGCGGATAGGTGATGTCGATCGTCTGGCTGCGGAACTTGCCGCGCGTCTGGCGCTCGATCTCGCGCAGCTTCGCCATGTCGGTGAAGTCGAGGATCGGCTGGCTCACCTCGAGCCGCATCGGCGGGTTCACCTGGTTGATGTCGAGCAGGTTTGGCTTCGGCCCGACGAACGACACCAAGGACATCACGATGGCTTCGCGGATCGGGTCGATCGGCGGGTTCGTGACTTGCGCGAACAGTTGCTTGAAGTAGCTGTAGAGCGGCTTGTTCTTGTCCGACAGGACGGCCAGCGGCGAGTCATTGCCCATCGAGCCGATGCCCTCTTCGCCGGCCTGCGCCATCGGGCTCATCAGGAACTTGATGTCTTCCTGCGTCATGCCGAACGCTTGCTGGCGATCCAGCAGGCTCACGTCCGTCGAGGGCGGCGGCATGTCGGACACGTGGCCCGGCACGTCGTCGAGCTTGATGCGCAGGTTCTCGATCCACTGCTTGTAGGGCTTGCTGTTCGCGAGGTTGGCTTTCAGCTCCTCGTCGTCGATCATGCGGCCCTGGTCCAGATCAATCAGGAACATGCGGCCCGGCTGCAGCCGCCACTTGCGCACGATCTTGCTCTCCGGCACCGGCAGCACGCCGGACTCGGAGGCCATGATCACCATGTCGTCGTCGGTGATGCAGTAGCGCGAAGGGCGCAAGCCGTTCCTGTCCAGCGTGGCGCCGATCTGGCGGCCGTCGGTGAACACGATCGATGCCGGGCCGTCCCAGGGCTCCATCATCGCGGCGTGGTATTCGTAGAACGCGCGGCGGCGGTCGTCCATCGTGCTGTGGTTCTCCCACGGCTCGGGGATCATCATCATGACCGCGTGGCTGATCGGGTAGCCCGCCATCGTGAGCAGTTCGAGGCAGTTGTCGAACGTGGCGGTGTCCGACTGGTGCGCGAAGCTGATCGGGTAGAGCTTCTGCAGATCGGCGCCCAGCACCGGGGACGCCATCACGCCTTCGCGCGCGCGCATCCAGTTGTAGTTGCCCTTGACGGTGTTGATCTCGCCGTTGTGCGCGACGTAGCGGTACGGGTGCGCGAGGGGCCATTCGGGGAACGTGTTGGTGGAGAACCGCTGGTGCACGAGGCCGAGCGCCGACACGCAGCGTGCATTCTGCAAGTCGAGGTAGTAGGTGCCGACCTGATCGGCGAGCAGCAATCCCTTGTAGACCACGGTGCGGCTGCTCATGCTCGGCACGTAGTACTCCTGGCTGTGCGTGAGCTTCAAGCGCTGGATCGCGGCGCTGGCGGTCTTGCGGATCACGTAGAGCTTGCGCTCGAGTGCGTCCTGCACGATCACGTCGTTGCCGCGGCCGATGAAGACCTGGCGCAGCAGCGGCTCCTTCGCGCGCACGGCCGGGCTCATCGGCATCTCGGCGTTCACGGGCACATCGCGCCAGCCGAGCAGCACCTGGCCTTCGGCCTTCACGGCGCGCTCCATCTCCTGCTCGCAAGCCAGCCGCGACGCGTGCTCCTTGGGCAAAAAGATCATCCCGACGCCGTACTCGCCGGGCGCGGGCAAGGTCACGCCCTGCTTTTCCATCTCCTCGCGGTACAGCGCATCGGGCAGCTGCAGCAGGATGCCCGCTCCGTCGCCCATCAGGTGGTCGGCGCCGACCGCGCCGCGGTGGTCGAGGTTTTTGAGAATCTGCAGCGCCTGCTGCACGATCGCGTGGCTTTTCTCGCCCTTGATGTGTGCGACGAAACCGACGCCGCAGGAATCGTGTTCGTTCGCCGGGTCGTACAAGCCGCGCTCGGAGTAGGTTTGAATGTCTTGTGCGGTGGTCATCCGAGGACTCCTGAGAAATATCGACGTCGACTTCAATGCAGCCCAGGGCCTGTCCGCAGGGCTGCATGCAGAAAACCGGCTGGTCAACGAGCATAAGCCATTGCAACAACGATGCCAACGAGAATAATAAGGGTCAGACTCCGAATCAAGACAGCTGAATCTGCACGGCAGTTAATAGGGGACAGATTGGTTTGTCGATTCGGGCGCAACATGGCTTGTCCCGCTGCGGCTTCGAAAGCCGCAGCCGCCTCCAATCGAAATACGTCCACCATGCCCACACAACGCATCGAATTTCCCGGCGGCCAGGGCGCCCTGCTCGCGGGCCGGCTCGACACACCCGAGCGTCCAGCCCGCGCCTGGGCGATCTTTGCGCACTGCTTCACCTGCTCCAAGGACAGCAAGGCAGCCACGTACATCGCGCGGGCGCTGGCTGACGCGGGCTACGGCGTGCTGCGCTTCGACTTCACCGGGCTGGGCGGCAGCGGGGGCGACTTCGCCAACACGCATTTCTCCTCGAATGTGGAGGACCTCGTGGCCGCTGCCGACTGGCTGCGCGCCGAACACGGCGCACCGGCGCTGCTGGTCGGCCATTCGCTCGGCGGCGCGGCGGTGCTGGCGACTGCGCATCGCGTGCCGGACGCGGTGGCCGTTGCCACGCTGGGCGCGCCGTTCGACCCCGCGCACGTCACCAAGCAGTTCGGCGACAGCATTCCGGTGATCGAATCGCAAGGCGAAGCCAACGTGCAGCTTGCCGGCCGACCGTTCAAGGTCAAGCGCGCGCTGCTCGAGGACCTGCACAGCCAGCACCAGGTCGAGCGCATCCGTCATCTGCGCCGTCCGCTGCTGGTGCTGCACGCGCCGCTCGACGCCACCGTCTCGGTCGACAACGCGCGCCAGATCTTCGAAGCGGCGATGCATCCCAAATCCTATGTCTCGCTGGACCATGCCGACCATCTGCTCACGCGCGAGGCCGACGCGCGCTTCGCAGCCGGGCTGATCGCTGCCTGGGCCGGACGCTATGTCGAATCGGGCGAGGTGCGCGATCAGGCACCGACCGCGGATGCGTCACCCCGAGGGCCCGCCGACGACGGCAAGGTGCGTGTGACCGAGCGCGGCACCGGGCGGTTCGCGGTCGCGATCCGCGCCGGCCGCCACGAGTGGATCGGCGACGAACCGGCTGCCCTCGGCGGTGACGACTTGGGCCCGAGCCCGTACGACATGCTCAACGCCGCCTTGGGTGCCTGCACCGCGATGACCTTGCGGATGTATGCGCGGCAGAAGAAATGGCCGCTTGACGCGGTCGAGGTGGTGCTGGAGCACGCGAAGATCCACGCCACCGACTGCGCCGAATGCGAAACGCGCATCGGCAAGATCGACCGGATCGAGCGCGAAATCCGGATCGAAGGCGACTTGTCGGCCGAGCAGCGCGCCCGCTTGATCGAGATCGCCGACATGTGCCCCGTGCATCGCACACTGCATGCGGAAGTGCAGGTCGTGACGCGGGCGACGGGCGCCGAATCATGAACACGTGTCTGCTATTAGTTTGATATCAGGAAATGATCGACGGGCAAATGCCTCAGCCGTTTTTGACCGATTTTTTCACTGAATTCAACCCGTCCGCACGCGGCCGGCCGGCCCGCGCCTTCAACACGCGCCGGCCGGTTTTCTCCTGCAGTTCGGCAATGAACGCGGCACCCCCCAACGCCCAGCCGCCGAGCAGCGCATCGGTCAGCGCGTGCTGCGTCTTGTGCCCGATCCCGGCCGCGACCCGCCTGGCCCAGGCCTGCTCGCGCGCGAACGGCGTGTTGCCGAGCGCCCAGAACTGGGGAGGCGGCGTCACCAGTCGGTCCACCGCGGCACCGACGTAGTGCGCGTGGCTCGACCACGGCCACTCCGCCGCCGATGCGACGAGGCCGGCGCGCACCGGGTTCAGATCCAGGTACGCGAGCGCATCGAGCATGTGCTGGGCGGCCTCGATCACCGTACAGCGATAGCGTCCGTCCCACAACGTGCCGCTGCGGCTGTGCCGGTCGTTGAAGTAGCGCACATAGCGGCGGCCGAGCGACTGCATCAAGTAGCGGCAGGCCGTCGCCCTCGGGCGTGGCCAGCAGATGAAAGTGATCGGGCATCAGCACATAGCCGTGCAGCGCAACATGGTGCTGGCGCAGGCCTTCGCCCAGCATCGTGCGCAGCGCCTCGTGATCTGCCGCATCGACAAAGATCGGCTGGCGGTTGTGCCCGCGCTGGATGGCGTGATGCACGAAGCCGGGAACGGACAGGCGAGGCAGGCGGGCCATGAGACGGCGAATCTTGCCTGAGGCAAACTGGAGCGGCTGCAGCGCGCGCCCCAGGCGTTGTCCATGCGGCCGCCAACGCCGGGGTCGATGTGGGCGCGGCACGCGTGCCGGACACGGGCAAACCCGCGGGTAGACACAATGGGTGAGTTCTCCAACAATGAAGCGACAACGATCCAACCCGATGGAGACCACGACGATGAAGACGACCCTGCAACGTTTGCGCACCGGCCTTGCGGGCTTTGCGCTGCTGGCCACGGCACTGGCCGCGGGCGCGCAGCAAAAGCCCGCCCAGCTCGAGATCGGCATGACCACCTTCCTGTCCGGTCCGGCGGCCGTGTTCGGCGTGCCGGGCAAGGCCGCGGCCGAGCTGGCGGTGGAAGAGATCAACGCCAAGGGAGGCATCGACGGCGTCAAGCTCAAGCTCGACATCATCGACGAGGGTGTCGGCGGCGCCAAGCTGCTGTCCGAGTACCGGCGCGTGGTGCAGGAAGGCGGCGTGAAGGTCATGCTCGCATCGATCTCCAGCGGCAACTGCAACGCGCTCGCACCGGTCGCCGAAGACCTCAAGGTGCTGAACGTGATGTGGGACTGCGGCACCGAAAAAATTCTGGAGGACAAGCGCTACCAGTACGTGGTGCGCACGCAGGCCAATGCCACGTCCGAGATGGTCGCCACCGTGCTGCATGTGCTGCGCACCAAGCCCGACTTCAAGACGCTGGCCGTGATCAACCAGGACTACGCATGGGGCCGCGACTCGTGGGAGATCTTCCTCAACACGTTGCGCGTGTTCAAGCCCGACGTGAAGGTGGTGGCCGAACTGTTTCCCAAGTTCGGCTCGACCGATTTTTCTTCAGAGATCAGCCGGCTGCAGGCGCTGTCGCCCGACGTGGTCTTGTCGACCAGTTGGGGCGGTGAGCTGGACACGCTGATCCGCCAGGCCGCGCAGCGCGGGCTCATGACCAAAACCACCTGGGTCATGCCGCTCGCGGAAAGCTCGCTGGAGCGCGTCGGCAAATCGATGCCGGACGGGGTCATCGTCGGCATGCGCGGCGATCACTACTTCGGCCATCCGGAATACAAGGACGACCCGAAACACAAGGCGTTCGTCGCCAAGTTCCGTGAGAAGACCAATCAATACCCGATCTATTCGGTCTACCACGCGTACGCTGCCATCACCGCGGTGCACGACGCCTACATGGCCGCGATCAAGGCGAACGACGGAAAGTGGCCGAGCACCGAGCAGGTGGCGGACGCCATGCGCAAACTCGAGTTCCGTGGCCTGACACGCCCGGTCAAGATGCGTGAAGACGGCCAGGGCATGGAAGCCCAGCTGCTCGGTGTGACCAAGACGGTGCCGGAACTGCCGTTTCCCGCGATCGTGAACATCTCGATCTACCCGGCCGAGCTCGTGCAGAACCCGGTCGGCACCAAAGGCACCGAGTGGGTCAAGACGATCAAGCCCGAGGTCCTGAAGGACCCGAGCATCAAGTCGTTCTGAGCGGGCAGCGCCGAATGGCAGCGTCTACTCGGTAAGCACCGGGCCGGGCAATGAACTCGACCCTGGTGCTCCTGGCCGTGCTCGACGGCCTGACGCAATCGGCGCTGCTGTTTCTGGTCGCGCTCGGGTTGACGCTGATCTTCGGTGTGCTGCGCATCTTGAACGTCGCGCACGGCAGTCTTTACGCGATCGGCGGCTATGCGGCCGCGACCGTGGGTGGGCTGTTCGGCGGCAACGATTCGATCGTGTTGTCGCTGCTCGCACTGCTGGTCGGTGCGGCTGCCGCGGGCCTGCTGCTCGGCGCACTGATCGAGATTGCGCTGGTGCGCCGCATCCTCGATTTCGACCCCGTGATGCAGTTGCTCGCCACCTTTGCCGTGTTCATGATCATGGAGGACGTGCAGCGTCTCGTCTGGGGCACGAGCCCGGTGTCCGTCACGCACGCGGTCAACGCACTGGGCACGATGCAGGTCGGTGCGGTGACCTACACCGTCTACCAACTCGTGCTGCTGCCGGCGGTGGCGCTGCTGGTGTTCATCGGGCTGCGCTGGTCGCTCGGCCACACGCGGTTCGGGCGCCAGATCATGGCCGTCACGCACAACCGCGAAGTGGCCACCGCGATGGGCATCAACGCGAAGCGCGTCGGGCTGGTCACGTTCTGCATCGGCGCAATGCTCGGCACGCTGGGTGGTGCACTCGCGTCGCCGACCACCTCGCTGGTGCCGGGCATCGGCGGCGACATGATGGTGCTGTCGTTCGCGGTGGTGGCGGTTGCGGGCCTCGGGCAGATCGCCGGCACCGCGATCGCTGCGCTCATGATCGGGATGGCGAAGGCGTTCTCGATTTATCTGCTGCCCGAGCTGGACGTGGTGATGCCGTACCTGATCATGCTGCTGGTGCTGCTGTGGCGGCCGCAGGGGCTGTTCGCGGTGGCGGAGACGCGGCGCGTCTGAAGACCGACGACCACGATGTTGCTGCGCGTCGCCCCCTGGTTCATTGCCGTAGCGGCGCTGCTGCTGGGCCTGTTCGTGCCGTGGCTCAAGACGCCGTTGATCATGGCGCTGTCTTACGGCTTTGCCGCGTTGGGCGTGTCGATCCTGATCCGTGCGGGCCAGGTGTCGTTCGGCCATGCGGGCTTTGCCTGCCTGGGCGGCTATGGCGTGGTGGCGCTGGCGCGCATGTTCCCGCAGACCGACGCGTTGTTGCTGATGGCGGCGGGCGCAGCCTGCGGGCTGCTGGCCGGCGCGGTCGTGGGGCTGTTCATGGTGCGCTACCGCGGCATCTTCTTCGGCATGTTGAATCTGGCGCTGTCGATGGTGCTGTTCGCGGTGCTCGGCAAGTTCTACAACGTGACCGGCGGCACCGACGGGCTGCGCATGGAGCGCCCGCCGCTGCTCGGCCAGATGCTGGAGCGGTCGACGTATGAAACCGTGCTGCTGGTGGTGGTCGTCGTGCTGCTGGTGGCTGCGTGCTGGGCGCTCGGGCGCTTCTTCGCATCGCCCGTGGGCCAGGCGATGGGTGCGATCAAGTCGAACGAGGTCCGGCTCGAATACCTCGGCATCTCCGCTCGGCGCGTGTTCTACATCGGCTATCTCGCATCGACCACGTTGTGCGGTTTCTCCGGCGGCATGTTCGCGTTGATCCAGGGCCTGGTGACGCCGGAGATGGGCTACTGGATTCGCTCGGGCGAGTTCGTGTTCATCGCGGTGCTGGGCGGCACGTCGAGTCCGGTGGGCGCGTTCATCGGCGCGATTGCTTTTGAATTCCTGAGCCTCTTTGCCGCCGCCGCGCTGACGGGCATCTGGCAGATGGTGATCGGCTCGGTGCTGCTGGTGTTGATCTTTCTGGCGCCATCGGGCCTGGTCGCGCTGCTCACGCGATTCGGTACGCGGCGCGCGCAATCGAAGGCCAGGACTGGATGAGCAGCACATCGCCCGCAGCAAAGCCCCTGCTGCAGACCCGCAGCCTGACGCTGGCGTTCGGCGGCGTGGTCGCGGCCGAAAACATCGACTTTGATCTGCGTGTGGGCGAACGCATCGCCGTGATCGGCGCCAACGGTGCCGGCAAGACCACGTTCGTCAACATGGTGACCGGCTATATCAGGCCGAGCGCCGGCAAGGTGCTGTTCGAAGGCAGGGACATCACCGGCCTGCACCCGCGCCAGATCGTGCGTGCCGGCATCGGCCGGTCGTTTCAACTCCCGCAGCTTTTTCTGGACCATACGGTGCGAGAAAGCCTGGAGCTGGCGGTGGCCTCGCGCAGTCAGAAACTGAGCGTGTTCGCACGTCTGGCCCACTGCGCCGATCCGGCCGAGATCGATCGCACGCTGCGCACGACGGGCCTCGCCACGCGCGCCGACGAGCGCTGCGGCAACTTGTCCGAAGGTCACCGCAAGCTGCTCGACATCGCGATGGCGCTCGCGCTGCGGCCCAAGCTGTTGATCATGGACGAGCCCACCAGTGGCGTCGCGGCCGATGAGAAACACCCGCTGATGGAGACCATCATGCGCGCGCTCGACGAACAACAGGTGACCGCGATGTTCATCGAGCACGACGTCGACATCGTTGAGCGGTACGCGACCCGCGTGGCTGCCTGGATCGCGGGCCGCATTGCGGCCGACGGCCCGCCGGAAGTCGTTATGCGGGATGAGGAAGTCCGCACGGTCGTGCTCGGCGGATGATGCCCGCCCCCAGGCTTCGCTCCCTGCGGTCGGCTCCCGCCTGCCCCCACCGGGGGCGGCGCCTGCGGCCTGGCGGAGCCAGCTCCGCGACCCCTGCCGGGGTGGTGCAGCTTGCTTCGGACGTCGCAGTGATACGGAAGAAGGAGCGCTGACATGCTGAAACTGCAAGACGTCTCGGTCGACATCGCGGGCATTCCGGTGCTGCGCGCGCTTTCGGTGGAACTGGCTTCGGGCCGCACGTATGCGGTGGTCGGACGCAACGGCGCGGGCAAAACCACGTTGTTGCGCACGATCATGGGATTTTGTGCAGTCAAGGCCGGCACGATTTCGCTCGACGGAACCGACCTGCTCGCGCAGCCGCCGCATGGCCGGGCCATTTTAGGCATCGGTTATTCGCCCGAAGAACGCGTGCTGTTCCCGACCATGACGGTGGCCGACAACCTGCGGCTGCCGGGCGAGGCGCTCGGCCTCCAGTCATCCGAGATCGATGCGCGGGTTCGCAAGCTGATCGACACCGTGCCGCTGATCGAGCCGATGCTGCCGCGCTCGGCAGCCGCACTGTCGGGCGGCCAAGGCAAGATGGCTGCGCTCGCACGTGCGCTGATGGTGGGCACGCGGCTGATCCTGGTCGACGAGCCGTTTCAGGGTTTGGCGCCCGCGCTGGCGCGCCAGTATGCGCAAACCTTGAGCGGGCTGTATCAGCAATGGCCCGAACTCTGCATCGTGATCACCGAATCGAACCGCTCGCTGCTCGACCGGGTGGACTGCACGACGTTGACGCTGGAGCGGGGGGAGTTGAAAGCCGATGCGGGGCTGACTGCAGCCGCTCACCCATAGAACCAGTAACAGATTCCGATCGCAGCCAGCACCCCCGCCTGCTCGGCGATCAACGAGCACGCGACCGCATGCCGCGTGCGCCGGATGCCGACCGCGCCGAAATAGACCGCGAGCACGTAGAACGTGGTTTCCGTACTGCCCTGGATCACGGCCGCGAGCCGCGCGCCGAAGCTGTCGACGCCCTGGGCCTGCATTGTCTCCACCAAAATCGCACGCGCTGCGCTGCCGGAGAACGGCTTGACCAGCGCCGTCGGCAACGCGTCGACGAAGCGCGTGTCCCAACCCGTCAAACCCATCAGCCAGCGGATGCCGTCGAGCGCGAAGTCGAGCGCGCCTGATGCGCGCAACACGCCGATCGCGCACAGCATCGCAACCAGATACGGCAGCAGATCGCGCGCCACCGCGAAGCCTTCATTTGCGCCTTCGACGAACGCCTCGTAGACCGGCACGCGCTTGATGGCGCCGAGCAGCACGAACAGCAAGACAAGGCCGAACAGCACCAGATTGCCGAGCAGCGAAGACAACGCCGCGATCGCACCCGACGACATCGTGGCCAGCAAAGCGACGAACGCGGCAAACAGCAACGCAGCCGGCAGCAGATAAGCCAGCACGACCGGGTCGGCCAGCTTGAGCCGCTGCACCTTGGCGATCAGCAAAAGACCCACCAATGTCGATGTGCAGGTCGCCAGCAGGATCGGCAGAAACACCAACGCCGGATCGGCGGCTCCCTGTTGCGCGCGGTACATGAAGATCGTGACCGGCAGCAGGGTCGGCGCGGATGCGTTCAGCACCATGAACAGGATCTGCGCGTTGCTGGCAGTGTCCTCGCTCGGATTCAGCTCCTGCAATGCACGCATCGCCTTCAAGCCAATCGGCGTGGCTGCGTTGTCCAGGCCCAGCGTGTTGGCCGCAAAGCTCAGCGTGATGAGGCCGAGCGAAGGATGCCCGGACGGCACCCCCGGCAGCAGCCGCGCGAACAGCGGCCCGAGCGCGCGGGCGATCGCATCGACCAGCCCGCTGCGCTCCGCGATCCGCAGAAAACCGAGCCACAAGGTCAGCGTGCCGAACAGCAGCAGCATCAGCTCGACGGACAGCTTCGCCATCGCGAACAGACTCTCGACGATGCCCGCGAACACGGCCGCGTCGCCGGCGATCAGCCAGCGGCCGAACGCGCTGACGGCGGCGACGACGAAGAAGCCGAGCCAAAGGGTGTTCAGCATGTCGACGAGCGGCCGTCGGGTCCTATCGGGATGCGGCAATGCCTGCTGCTGCATCGGCTGCGATGGGGCATCGGCGCTTGCATTGGCTGCGCAACCAAGCGCCGGGCGTTCGGGCAGCAGCGACGCGAGCGAAGGAACAAGCGACGGGCACAGCGATTCACCACGGCGATCCGAGCCGGTCGCGGCCGAGATGCGTCGGTCCGGTTCTCCCGCGCCGGACGAAACCGGGCCGCCGCGCGTTGGGCCGATCCACGCGGAGCAGGTCGAGCCGCAGCCCGCCAGTCCGCCAGCCCGTCGACCGCGCAGACGATGAACGATTGCGTCGCAGCCGCACGCAGGGCAGCCGCAACGCCAGCGATCGGCAATCGAAGTCGGCCGGACTCATGCGGCGGACGGCAACTCGGCTTCGGCCACTGGACCCAACGAAGGAAAGCGCACCGGCAGCAATTCGGTCAATCCGAATTCACCGAGGATCGCGCGCAACCGCTCGGCCGCGCTGCGCTTTTTCTGGCCTGTGAAACGCGCGACGATCAACTCGTTTTTCAGGCTGTGCTCCCAGCCGACCAGTTCGGTCACGCTGACCGAATAACCGCAGGCTTCCAGGTACAGGCAGCGCAGCACGTTGGTCAACTGGCTTCCGAGTTCACGCGTGTGCAGCGGATGGCGCCAGAGTTCGGCCAGCGGCGTGCGCGCAAGCGACAGCGCCTTCGCAACGTTCAACGCGCGCGCAACTTCGGCCTGGCAGCACGGCACCAGCACCATGAACCGGGCGTGCTTTTGCAGGCCGAACGCGATGGCGTCGTCGGTCGCGGTGTCGCATGCATGCAGCGCGGTCACGATGTCGATCTGGTCGGGCAGCGCATCCGATTGCGCGGCTTCGACGACGCTCGCGTTCACGAACCGCATGCGATCGAAGCCCAACCGCTGCGCCAGCTCGCGGGAGCGATCGACCAGCTCGGCGCGGGTTTCGACGCCGTAGATCGTGCCGCCCGCACGCGACTTGAAGAACAGGTCGTACAGGATGAAGCCGAGATACGACTTGCCCGCGCCGTGGTCGGCCAGCGTGATGCCGCTGGCCTTGGCTGGATCGGTTGCCAACTCGTCGAGCAGTTTCTCGATGAACTGATACAGGTGATAAACCTGCTTGAGCTTGCGGCGCGAATCCTGGTTCAGCCGGCCGTCTCGGGTCAGGATGTGCAGTTCTTTCAGCAGTTCGATCGACTGGCCCGGGCGGACTTCTTCGGGCAGCATGGGCGGCGTACTGGCGCTGTTCGGATCGCGTGAGCGTTTCGTTTTCATGAAGGCTTCCTGTTCGGCTTGCACACATGCGCCGGTGTCATGGCAGCCCCTGGTCCGCGGCTCGGAGGCGCATGGGTTTCAAGCCAGTCGCTTTTTTGCAGGGTGCGGTCGCAAGGCTTCACGGCAGCGATTCATTTGCAGCCGCCGGCTGCGCAGGAGGTGGTGCCGCTCGCTCGGCCAGCAGGGCCGCGATCAGCATGCCGACGCATCGCAGAAGCTCCGGTGGCCATCCATGTCCATTGCCAGCCGCCGGCCTGCGCTGCAAGCGCGGCAACCAGCGGCGGACCCGCGAACTGCCCGATGGACGACCACTGCTGCATCCAGCCGACCGTGGTGGACACCGTGTCCTCGCTCGGCGCGCGCCGCACCGCAAGCGCGAACAACGTGGCCGGGATCATGCCGCCGAGTGCGGAAAACAGCAGCACACCGCCGTAGCGCAGCGTCGGCGGCAGTGCGGTGCCGCCGGCTTGTGCAAACGTCGCGGCTGCGCCCACGATCATCGCCGCGAAGCCCGCCCAAAGCAGCCACTGCGGACGCGCACCGCACTGCAGCAGCCGGCCCGCCGCGACGTTGCCGATGATGTTGACGGCCGCTGCCAGCGCGGTCAGCGCGAGCGCCGATGGTGCCGCGGACCACACCGGCGGCCACGTAGATCGACGGCAGAAAGCCGATCACCGACAGCCATTGCGACGAATACACCGCGAAGCACAGCGCCACCAGCCACGGCCCGCGTGCGCCGAGCGTGGCGAGCAGGCGCCGCTTCCAGCCGGCGCGCTGCGGGTCGTCCGGCCGGGCGGGGTCCTTTCCGCGCGGCAGCATCGGCGTCGGTGGCGTCGGTGGCGCTTGCCGAGACACAGCACCGAGCGATGGCCGCTGTCGTGCCCGTTCGAGATCGTCCGGCACCGCTTTCAGAAGCCACAGCGCGATCAGGCCGGACGGCGCCGCCACCAGCCACCACCAAACCGGCCAGCTCATGTGATCGAGCACGATCGAGCCGGCCAGCAATGCCAGAGCGGTGCCCAGCGGCATATAGGTTCCCCACAGACCCAGCGTGCTGCTCAGGCGCGTGGCAGGAACCAGTTGCCGGATCAGACTCGGCCCCGGCATCGATGCAAGCAGAAAGCCGAAGCCTTCCGCAGCGCGCAGGATCAACAGCGTCGCCGGATCGCTTGCGAACCCGCCCGCCACGCTTGCGATCGACAACGTGATGAGACCCGCCAACATGCTGCGCCGCAACCCCAGCGTATCGGCCGCCAGCCCGACGAAGATGCCGAGCGCCATGCCCGCGAACTGCACCAGCGACAGCATGAAGCCCGCCTGCAGCAGGCTCAGTCCCAGCGCGTCGCGCAGCACCGGAATCGCCGGCGGCAGCTTGCCGACATGCATTGCGGCGCTGACGCCGGCGGCCACAACGATCCAGGCGGGATCGATGCAGCCGCGCCATGCGGTTGCGATCGCCTGCATCAGTGCGCCGGTCCACCGCGCCGCGGGCAATGGCTGGCGGCCGATGCATTCGTCTCGACGCGCCGCCGAAACCGCCGGGTTGTCCCTGCCGGTGTGCCTGCCGGTGTGCCTGCCTGGTTTCTCATGACGGGCAAGTCGATGGCCGCACGAAGGCCGTGCCGCCTGCGGGCGGCTGTGCCGGCTGCCGTCGGCCAAATCGCACGGCGTGCGGCACCTGCCGGTTGGGACAGCCCCAGGCCGCCCCTTTCCCACGTCACCGAGCCCTGCGCTGCCGGGCCGAAGGCGCCGCCGCTGGTGCGCAGACAGGCAACGGCATGCCGCAGGCGGCTTCGCGTCCGAGCGAGCGTGATCCTTGCAGGCGTGCGCATCAAACGATCAGTCGCCGTCCACTCAACCGCTCATGCTCGCGCGCCGCGAAGCGGTCCGTCATGCCGGCGATGTAGTCGGCCACTGCGCGCTCACGTTGCGGACGCGCGGCGAAGTCGTCGGACAGCTGCGCCGGGTCGGCCAGGTAAGCTGCGTACAGTTCACGTACCACCTGTTGCGCCTGCATCGTGTTCTGCAGCACCTGCGGATGGCGATAGAGGTTCCGGTAGAGAAATGTCTTCAGCGCGCTCGACTGCTGCCGCATGTCGTCGCTGAACGCGATGATCGGCGGCAGCGCGCGCACGGCGTCGACGCTCGCCGGCCGGGCCTGCGCAAGCGCGACGCCAGTGCAGTCGATCACGTCGTATACCTGGGCTGAGAGCATGCGCCGGATCGTCTCGAACAACAGGCGGCGGCCGCCCAGTTGCGGGTGTTCGGCCAGCGTCTCGCGCCGGAAGCGGTCGAACAGTTCGACGTCCTGCAATTGCTCGATCGTCAGCAGCCCGGAGCGCACCCCGTCGTCGATGTCGTGCGCGTTGTAGGCGATCTCGTCGGCCAGATTGCAGAGTTGGGCTTCGAGCGACGGTTGCGTGCGTTGCAAAAAACGCGTGCCGATGCCGCCGGGCTCGCGCGCTTCGAGCCGCTTTGCGTTCGTGGCCGAGCAGTGCTTGAGGATGCCTTCACGTGTCTCGAACGTGAGGTTCAGCCCGTCGAACGCAGGATAGCGCTGCTCAAGCGAATCGACCACGCGCAGGCTTTGGAAATTGTGCTCGAAGCCGCCATGCCCGCGCATGCAGTCGTTCAACGCATCCTGCCCCGCATGGCCGAACGGTGTGTGGCCGAGGTCGTGCGCGAGTGCGATGCCTTCGACCAGGTCCTCGTTCAGCGCGAGCGAACGCGCAATGGACCGGGCGAGCTGCGCGACTTCGAGCGAATGCGTGAGCCGCGTGCGAAACAGGTCGCCTTCGTGGTTCAAAAACACCTGTGTCTTGTAGACCAGCCGGCGAAACGCGGTGGAGTGCACGATGCGATCCCGGTCGCGCTGAAACGCGCTGCGCGTGGGTGCGTCGGGCTCGTCAAAACGCCGGCCACGTGAATCGGCCGGGTGGCAGGCAAATGCAGCCAACCGCGAGTTCTTTATAGACAAATCGGGCGCCGGCGCTGGTGGAATCATCGCTTTCAGCTACAAACAATATAGCGTTGATGGGTTTCGAACTCGTGCCTGCAGAGCGCAACAGCGCAAGGCAGAAGATCGGTCGGCGCCGTGCATCGAGCGCCTGCCCCAGACGCGATCAATCGCCGCAACACCCAACCAGCACCTCGCGCACCAGCGCGTCCGGCGCTTCATGCAGGCTTGCCTTGCCCGGCGCGTCCAGCAACACGAAGCGGATCGACCCCGCCTGGGATTTTTTGTCGAGCCGCATCAATTCGAGGTAGCGATCCGCAAAACCCGCGCCATTCAATTTCGGCCCCACCACCGGCAGGCCGGCGGCCTCGATCAACGCGCGCAGCCGCTGCACGAATGCGGCATCGATCAGACCGAGCCGCTCGGACAACGTGGCCGCCATCACCATGCCGCAACCGACCGCCTCGCCGTGCAGCCATTCGCCGTAGCCCAGTCCTGCTTCGATCGCGTGACCGAAGGTGTGGCCGAAGTTGAGGATCGCGCGCAGGCCGGTTTCGCGTTCGTCGGCGCCGACGACTTCAGCCTTGATCTCGCAGCAGCGTTGCACCGCATGCGCAAGTGCTTTCGGCTCGCGCGCAAGCAAGTCATCCATGTGCCCTTCGATCCAGTCGAAGAACGCCATGTCGTGGATCGGGCCATATTTGATGACTTCGGCCAGTCCTGCACGCAGCTCACGCAGCGGCAGCGTGGCCAGCGTGTCCAGATCGCACACCACGAGCTGCGGCTGGTAGAACGCGCCGATCATGTTCTTGCCGGCCGGGTGGTTGATGCCGGTCTTGCCGCCGACGGACGAGTCGACCTGTGCGAGCAGCGTGGTCGGCACCTGCACGAACGGCACGCCGCGCATGAAGCTCGCAGCGGCATAGCCGGTCATGTCGCCGACCACGCCGCCGCCGAGCGCGAACAGCACCGTCTTGCGGTCGCAGCCGTGTGCCAGCAGCGAATCGAAGATCGTCTGCAGGGTCTGCCAGTTCTTGTGCGCTTCGCCGTCCGGCAGGATCAAGCGGCGCACCTTGCCGAATCGTTGCGACAGCGTGCGCGCGAGCGCATCGGCATACAGCGGCGCGACGGTTTCGTTGCTGACCAGCAAGGCGCTCGATGCACGCGGCAGGTCGGCCCAGACGGCGCTTGCCCCGATCAGCCCGGCGCCGATGCGGATCGAATAGCTGCGCTCGCCGAGCAAGATCGGGACCGTGATCGGGGCGGCATGGGGGGGAGTGGTGGCGGTGCCGGCAGCGGCACGGACCGGGTCGGCTTCGGACATGGCCGCAAGTGTAGAGCGGGCCCTGCTGCCCGCCGCCCGAGCCGGGCAGGAGCGAGCATCGATTGCAGTGCGGCATCTGCAGCGTTCTCGTCGCTGGTCGATCCGTTGTCTGCAGCACGGACGCCAGAGACGCCGCATGGAAGCCGTCGCGCGTGTCCCCGCGCGGACCCGCTGGCAAGCCCGATCAGTTCGGCGCCGACCAGCCGCCGAGCTCGAGCTGGCTCACGATCAGCCCGGCCAGTCGCGCCACCGAAGGGCGGCCCGTCTCGACCACGAAGTGCGCGGTCTCCCGATACAGCGGATCGCGCTGCTCGAACAATTCGCGCAGCCGCGCCATCGGGTCCTCGACCTGCAGCAGCGGCCGGTTGCGGTCGTTTTGCACGCGGCGCAACACTTCCGCCGGGCTCGATCGCAAATACACCACATGGCCGCGCGTGCGCAGCCGGCTGCGGTTGACTGTGCGCAGCACCGCCCCGCCGCCGGTGGCCAGCACGCCCGCGTGGGTTTGCGTGAGTTCGTCGAGCACCGTCTCCTCAATGTCGCGGAAACCGTCCTCCCCCACATGCTCGAAGTATTCGCGGATCGAGCATCCGATGCGTTCTTCCACCACCTGATCGGTGTCCAGAAACGACAGCCCCAGCCGCCGCGCGAGATTGCGTCCGACGGTGGATTTGCCGGAGCCGGGCAGGCCGATGAGGAAGAGTGGGGTCACTTTGACTAGGGACCTACAACGGTGACGCCGGAAGCAGAGGGGTTGGGTGTCGGGGCCTACGGTGCAATGTAAGTCAATGGCACTGTGATGGATGATGTAAGTCCACTTGGCGTTGTTGCGCTGATCTGGATTTTGCCTCCGGTACAGCCACTCAGATCGATCAGCCCGGTGCTCGCACCCAGCTTGTTTGCGATGACCTGCGGAGTAAGTGCCGCGACTTTGAACCCGTTGTTGACGCTTCGCCAACCAAGAACGTGGCATCCACCGTTGTCCCAACAGGCATGCTGTTGCCGTTTTTGTCGCTGACAACGAATGTGATTTGGCTGTTGTCGCCGGCCACTATCACATTGCTGAATCGCGCCTCCGACGTGGCAAACACGATCGTGCCTTGGCTTGTCGCACATCTGCCGTCCCCCAGATGCCGTCACAGGTGTTGGGTCGGCCATTGATGCCCCCGTCACACGGTGCAGTGCCCATGCGCGGAACCGTGAACTCGCCCAGATCAAACCCACCATTTTCGTTGTCGTCGCGATATGCATTGCCCAAGTCGGTGAACTTCTCACCGGAGTCATAGACGTTGTTGAAGTTCGGCGTCGACAAAATCTTCTTCACCGGGAACGTAGGCCAGAATCTGAACCCGGCCCGTGGTGGTACGGGTCCCTTGCGAACGAATCTGAACCGTACACTGTGAATTGCCCCCTTCGGTCACACAGCGCGCAGGAATCAGCACACCGGTTTGCGCAACCAGGTTGACCTCGGTGCCGTCTGGAACAGGATTGCCTTGACGGTCGGCAAGCGACACCGTGACTTGAGAGGTATTGCCATCGATGTCTCCACCTTCGATGCTGAGTTTCTTGAATCGCCACACTGATCGCGCGCTGCACGGGCCGGCCCGATGCCACCGTCAACACGTTCGACGTGACAGTCAACGCCAGGTTGTTCACAGCCGCTGGCGCGAACTTGCACCGAGGTGGGCACGGTTCCCGAGAACACCGGCACCGATGCCATACCAGCCGCATTGGTTGTCACCGTCACCAGCGCCGCGTTGCCGACCGTGTTCAGGACACACCCGGGCCTGCATTGACCAGCGACAACTCCAACGCCTGGTTCTGCAGTGGATTGCCGGCCGCATCCACCACCTTAAAGGTCACCAGCGATTGCGTCGCGCCGCCGAGCCCGTCAGATAGATCAGCGGTGGGCTCGCACTGACGAACTGGATGTTGGTCGGCACGGTGGGGCTGACCTGAACGGCCGACGTGACTGTCGGAGCGCCCGCTGGCCGAAGCGCTGATCGTCACGTTGCTGCCCGACAGCGCGCATCGTTGGCCGTATAGGTGGTGCTGGCCATGCCCGCCGCGTTGGTGCCGACGTCGGCCGGATCGATCTGGCCGCAACTCGCAGTGAACGTCACCTGCACCGGCGATAGCGTGTACCGGCGCACCGTTGGCGCTCGCCGTCACCGACACCGGGCGTGTGCCAAATGCAGGCAGTGGGCCATTGTCCGACGTTCAAGGAACTGAGCGACAGATTTGACCGATGCCGACAACTGGAATGTTCGAGTTGCCGTGACACCTTTTCCATTGACGGTCGCAGTCGCCGTGACGGTACCGGCCCCCGCGCTGTCAACGAGACCGGAACCAGTTGCACCGTCGCAGTGCCAGCTGCATTGGTCAGCGCGCTGGCCGCAGGCGTGAGTTTGACCAATGTTTCGTCGGCGCTGAAAGTGATCTTGGCGCCTGCGATCGGTACGCCAGCAAGTTGACCAGTTTGGCGCTTGCGGTCGCGACGCCGTTGCCCGACAACGAATTGGTGACGGCAGCCTGCTATGTCCGACACCGACAGGGCCGGCGCAGCCTGGCGGCCGGCATCACGGCCACCACCGCCGTTTCCCGTCCCGCCGCCTGTGGTTGGCGTGCCCGCGTCACCGCCGCCGCCGCCACACGCTGCCAGTGACACCAACAGAACCGCCGCGAGCAATCGCATTCAACTTCAACATGAATTTCTCTACGATGGAATGAATCGGTAAATTTTCTTATCGGCACCGGCTATCAACGCACCGCTGCGCGGTCCGTGATCATCTTGGGCGTGATGAACACCAGCAGTTCCTGCTTGCTGGAATTTCGGCGCTTGGTCTTGAACAGATTGCCGACCACCGGGATGTCGCCCAGGCCCGGGACTTTCACGACGTTCTCGCTCTCGTCCAGCGTGAAGATGCCGCCGATCACGACCGTGCCGCCGTTTTCCACCAGCACGTTCGTCTTGATGTGCTTGGTGTCGATCGCGATGCCGGCTGCGGTGGTCTCGCCGCGCGTGTCTTTGTTGATGTCGAGGTCCAGGATGATGTTGCCCTCGGGCGTGATCTGCGGCGTGACTTCGAGCTTCAGGTTGGCTTTGCGGAACTGCGTTTGCGTGCCTTGCAGCGACACGGTCTGGTACGGGAACTCGGTGCCCTGCTCGATCAGCGCCTTGATCTGGTCGGCCGTCACCACACGCGGGCTGGACACGACCTTGACCTTGCCGTCGGACTCGGCGGCCGAGATCTCGAGGTTCAGAAATCGGTTCGCCATCGAGCTGAAGATCGACACCGCGAACGTCGCCGGGTCGTAGCCGCCCAGGCCGATCGCGGGGAAGTTCAGGAACGCGCCGTTCGGGTCCACGTTGACGCCGGCCGAGCCGTTGGTGGCCGTCACGTTGCTGTAGCTGGTGCCGAACGCCGCGCGGTTGTTGCCACCGATGCGGTAGCCGCCGTCGCCGCCGTTTTGCGAACGCAGATCGGTGGCGCCGAGCCGCACGCCGAGGGACCGGCCGAACGTGTCGGCGGCTTCCACGATGCGCGCTTCGATCACGACCTGGCGCACCGGAATGTCGATCTTGGCGATCAGCTCCTGCACTTGGGTGAGCTTGCTGGGGATATCGGTCACGAACAGTTGATTCGTGCGGACTTCGGCGATCGCCACCCCGCGGTCGGACAGGAAACGCGCCGGCGTGGCACCGGGAACCACAGCCACGGGGGCGGCGCCGCCGGCGCTTCGGCCCATCAATTGCGCAGCGACGTCGATCGCTTTCGCGTAGTTCATCTGGAACGACTGCGTGCGCACCGGCTCCAGGCCCTCGCTGGCCTTGGCGGCTTCGAGGTCCTTCTTCTCACGCGCCTGCAACTCGTCCTTCGGGGCGACCCACAGCACGTTGCCCTGCTTGCGCAGGCCCAGGCCTTTGGCGTCCATGATGATCTGCAGCGCCTGATCCCAGGGCACATCTTTCAGGCGCAGCGTCAGCGCGCCGGTCACGGTGTCGGACGTCACGATGTTGAAGTTGGTGAAGTCGGCGATCACCTGCAGCAGCGAACGCACTTCGATGTTCTGGAAGTTCAGCGAGAGTTTTTCGCCGCTGTAGTTCGGGCCTTGCACCAGGCGGCTCGGGTCGAGCTTCTGCTCGCGCACTTCGACCACGAACTGGTCGTCGCGCTGATACGCGCTGTGCACCCACTGGCCGCGCGGCTCGATCACCATGCGCACGCGGTCACCGCTTTGCGTGGTGGTCACACTCTGGATCGGCGTGCCGAAGTCGCTCACGTCGAGGCGTCGGCGCAGGCCTTCGGGCAGGCTCGATTTGAGGAAGTCGACCACCAGCGTCTGGCCCTGCTGGCGCAGATCGACGCCGACTTGGTTGTTGGCCAGCTCGATCACGACGCGGCCGGCGTTGTCGGCGCCGCGGCGGAAGTCGATGTCCTTGATCGGCGTGGTTTCGGCGTTGCCGCTTTCGGCAAATGTCGCGCGGTTCGCATTGCTGGGTGACGCGGTAATGGAGCTCGCCGACACCGGATCGAGCGCGACCAACAGCGTGTTGCCCTGCAGTTCGGTTTTATAGGTTGTGCTCTGCTTCAGGTTCAGCACGACACGGGCGCGGTCGCCGGCCTGTACCACGTTGACCGATTTCAGGTTGCCCTGATTGATGTCGATCGCCGAGCGGCCCAGCGTGCTCTTGGTATTCGGGAAGTCGAGCGCGATGCGCGCGGGCGACTGCACCGTGAAGCCGGTCGGCGCCGCGGCCAGCGGCTCGGACAGCTCGATCTTCACGTACTCGACACCGCTTTGCACCGAGCCGGTGACCGATTGGATCACGCTCTGCGCATGGGCGGCCGCTGCCAGCAGCACGGTCACACAGCTCCCCGCGATGCGGGTTGCCAGACGCCGGGCGAATCGACCCTTGTTGTCATTCATCTCAGTTGCTCCACTGCGCAGACGGCTGCGCGACCGACGTTCAAAAATTCGAAAGGGGAAAACACGAATGGGGTGCGCTGCCTACTTCTTCTCTTCTTTTTCCTGCAACTGCAGGTTGGCGATGCGCTCAACCCAGTCGCCGGCAGCGTCCTGCACGACTTCGCGCAGGCCGATCTCGGACTCGGTAATCTTCATTACGCGGCCGTAGTTCTGGCCCAGGTAGTTGCCGGTTCGCACCTGGTAGAGCAGGTTGTCCACGCGCACCAGCGCGACCGGCTTGCCGGCCTTGTCCAAGCTGCCGACCATCGCCATCGCGTCCAGCGGAAAGGATTCGAGCGGCTCTTTGCGGCGCGCCAGTTCCGGAAGCACGAGGCCCGCGTTGGCCTGCACCTGGGCCGAGTCGCGGCGCAGCGCCTGCGTGAGTTTTTGCGAGCTGAACGGGTCCAGCGTGGCGAGTTGCGTGTAGCCCTGCGGTGAGAACTGCTTGGGGGGCGGGATCGGCTCGACCTTCGGGCGGCTCTGATTGCGCTGGTTGCTGACCCACTGGCGCAGCTCGCCGTCGTCCGGCGTGCCGCAGCCCGCGAGCAGGCTGGCGGCAGCGAGCGTCAGCAGCAAACGTGTGGAAGTGGCGCGGCTCATTTCTTGGCTTTCTTGGCAACTGCGGCAGCGGCCTGCGCAGCGATTTCATCGGAATCCAGGTAGCGGAACGTGCGCACGGTGGCGTCCATCACAAGACTGGCGTTGTCCTTGTTCGGCGTGATCGCGATGTTGTTGAGCGTGACGATGCGCGACAGGTGCGCGACGTCGGATGCGAACGCGCCGACGTCGTGATAGCGGCCCGTCACGCGCACGGCGATCGGCAACTCGGCGTAGTAGTCGCGCACCACCACGTCGCCGGGGCGGAACAGTTCGAACTGCAGGCTGCGCCCCAGGCCCGCCTGATTCACGTCGGACAGCAGCGCGGCCATCTCGGCTTTGCCGGGCAACTGCTTTTCCAGCTGAAACACGTACTGCTGAATCTGCTCGCGCTGGCGCTTGAGCACATCGAGGTTCACGGCCTTGGCGGTCTTTTGCTGGAAGTCGGTGCGCAACGCGACTTCCTTGGCCTGCTCTTGTTCGAGTTCGGTCTGGTAGCCGTCGAGCCAGGCGAACCACAACCCGCCGACCACCAAGGCCGCGGTCAACATATACAGCATCGCGCGCGGCAATCCCGGCCATACGGACGGATCGCTCATGTCCAGGTCACTGAACTGGTCGGCGAGGCGGCGTTGCTGGGCGGCAAAGCCGCCGGTGGAAGTCGATTTTTTCTTGGCCATCATGTCGGTCCGTTGAGTCGTATGGCGCGGCGGCTTACTTGCGCGCGGCAGCGGCGACCACGCTGGTCGCAGCCGTGCCGCCTGCGTTGACCTGCGACGCCGGCGTCATCGTTTTGCCGTCTGGCTCGGCCGAGCGCTTCAGGTTGAACTTCACGTTGAAGTTGGAGACGCGCCGCTGGTCGCGCGGGCTCAGCGACAAGGTCGACGAAGTGATGTCCACCAATTCCGGCTTGGCAAGCCACGGCGTATTGGCGGCCAGTGCGCGCAGCAGTTCGGACACGCGCTCGTTCGACTGCGCCACACCCTGGATCGACACCGACTGGTCCTGCTGCTTCAAGGCTGTCAGGTAGACGCCGTCCGGCAACTGCTTGGACACTTCGTTGAGCAAATGAACCGGCAGGTTGCGGTCCGCCTGCAGGTCTTCCACGGCTTTCTGGCGTGCGCGCAGCGCGGTGATCTCGCCCTCGATCGAAGCGATCTCCTTGATCTGCTCATCGACTTTTTTCAGCTCGCCTTGCAGATAGATGTTGCGGCCTTGCTGGTCTTCGATCTGCCCTTGATACCAAAGGTAGACGCCGCCGGCGATTGCCGCGCCGGCCGCCACCGAGGCCACCAGCGCCATCTGAAAACCGTCGCGACGGCGCTTGCGCGCGACTTCGCGGTGCGGCAGCAGGTTGATCAAAATCATTGCATGAACCTCCGCATCGCGAGGCCGCACGACGTCAGATAAGACGGTGCCTCGCGCGAAATCTTGTTGAGCCGGATGTGGCTGGCCAGCTCCATTCCTTCGAACGGATTCAGCAGCGTGCATTCGAAGTTCGACTGCATGGCCACCGCCCTGGTCAGGCCCGGCAGCGAGGCCGAGCCGCCGGCGAGCATGATGTGATCGACCTTGTGGTGCGGCGTGCTCGTGAAGAAGAACTGCAGCGCGCGCACGATCTCGTGCGCGGTGCTCTCCACGAACGGCTGCAGCACGGCCGGCACATAGTCTTCCGGCAACTCACCGCTGCGCTTCTTCGCTTCTGCTTCGTCGTCCGAGAAGCCGTACTGACGTGTGATGAGCTGCGTGAGCTGCGCGCCGCCGAACGCCTGGTCGCGCTCGTACAGCACGTTGTCGCCCTGCATCACCTGCATGCTGGTGGAGTTGGCACCGATCTCGAACAGCGCGACCAGCGCGTCCTCACCGCCGTCGGGCAATGCTTCGATCAGCCGGGCCGCGGCCAGCCGCGATGCGTGCGACTCGACGTCGAGCACCACCGGCTTCAAGCCGGCCGCTTCGGCCAGGCCCTGGCGGTCCTGCACTTTTTCCTTGCGTGATGCGGCGATCATCACGTCGACGTCGCCGGCCGAGTTCTCGCTCGGGCCGATCACGCAGAAGTCGAGGCTCACTTCGTCGAGCGAAAACGGGATGTATTGGTTGGCTTCCGACTCGACCTGCACCTCGAGCGCGGCCTCGGACAACCCGCCCGGCAGGGTGATCTTCTTGGTGATCACAGCCGAAGGCGGCAGCGCCATCGCGACGTTCTTCGTGCGGGTGCCGCTTTTCTTGACTAGGCGACGCAGGGTGTCGGCGACCTCGTCGAATTTCTCGATGTTGCCTTCGTTGATCCAGCCCGGCTGTAGCGGCTCGATCGCGCAGCGCTCCAGCACCAGATCGCCTTTCGGGTCTCGGCCCAGCTCGACCAGCTTGATGCTGGACGCGCTGATGTCGATTCCCAGCATCGCCGCCGGCTGGCGACTGAACAAGGACCTAAATGAACTCAAGTTTGGCTCCCGATATGCAGGCTTGACGAACTTCAACTGCTTGATGCAATCGATGCTATGGCCGACCTTCGGGGGCAGGAAGGCATTTTCTAACGGTCGCAGGTGAAATGCGAGGCACTTTGGTGTGCGACGGCTCGCAGCGTTGCAGGCGTGCCATGCCTCGCACCGCAAAGTACCGCAGCCGGCGGATCGATACGCCCTGAAACGACTGCTTTGGCCCGCAATTTTTATAATGCGTGAACTAATTCAAAGCGCGATTCAATGCCCAGGCCCCCGATCAAGACCGCCGCCGACCTGCGCGCCGGCGTGAGTGCGTCCACCATGCCGGGCTGGATTCGCACCCTGCTGCGCCTGTTGACCTGGGCGGCTGGTCTGGCCGTGGCCGGGGCGTTGTGCCTCGGTCTTGCGATTGCGCTTGCCTTGGCGCTGGCCTATCCGAACCTGCCGGACGTATCGGCGCTGTCGGACTACCGCCCCAAACTGCCGCTGCGTGTGTACTCCTCCGAGCGCGTGCTGATCGGCGAGTTCGGCGAGGAGCGCCGGCGCCTGGTCCCGATCAAGGAAGTGCCGCAGGTGATGATCGACGCGGTGCTGGCGATCGAGGACTCGCGCTTTTACTCACATCACGGTGTCGACTACAAGGGCATGGTCCGCGCCGCGTTGGCCAACCTGGGCCGGATCAAGAGTCAGGGCGCATCCACCATCACGATGCAGGTTGCGCGCAACGTGTATCTGTCTTCCGAGAAAACATTCACGCGCAAGATCTACGAGATCTTGCTGACGTTCAAGCTCGAGCATCTGCTGTCCAAAGACCAGATCCTCGAGATCTACATGAACCAGATCTATCTGGGCAACCGAGCGTTCGGCTTCGCGTCCGCCGCCGAGGCGTACTTCGGCAAGCCGCTGCGGGACGTGACGGTCGCCGAAGCCGCGATGCTGGCCGGCCTGCCGAAAGCGCCCGCAGCGAACAACCCCATCAAGAACCCGGAGCGCGCCCGCGTCCGCCAGCTCTACATCATCGAGCGGATGGAGCAAAACGGCTTTCTGACCGAAGAACAGGCAGAAGCCGCGCGAATCGAGAAGTTGCGGCTGAGTCCTGGCAACGAGAGTACCGGGTTCGGACATTCGGCGTATGTGGCCGAGATGGTGCGCCAGTTGATCTTCGCGCAGTACGGCGAGCAGGCCTACACGCGCGGGCTGAACGTCTACACCACGCTCGACAGCACGCACCAGGAGGCCGCCTATGAGGCGTTGCGCTCGGGGCTGCTGAAGTTCGAGCGGCGCCAGGCCTATCGCGGGCCCGAGCAGTTCGTGAATCTGCCGCGCGACGGCAAGGACCTCGGTGACGCGGTCGATGAAGCGCTGGCCGACCATCCGGACAACGACGATCTGGTTGCCGCCGTGGTGCTGTCGGCCGATCGGCGCAAGGTGGTGGCGCTGCGGCAAAACGGCGAGCAGATCGAGATCACCGGCGAGGGCCTGGAGCCGGTGCGCTCCGGTCTTGCCGACAAGGCGCCGCCGAACATCAAGATTCGCCGCGGTGCGGTGATCCGCGCTGTGCAGATGCCGAAAAAAGGCTGGCAAATCACGCAGTTGCCCGAGGTCGAAGGCGCGTTCGTATCACTCGACCCACGCACCGGCGCGATCAAGGCGCTCGTCGGCGGCTTTGACTTCGCGAAAGCCAAGTTCAATCACGTGACGCAGGCGTGGCGGCAGCCGGGCTCGTCGTTCAAGCCGTTCATCTACTCGGCGGCGCTCGAAAAAGGCTTCATGCCGTCCACCGTGGTGAACGACGCGCCGCTGTTCTTCGACGGTTCGGTCACCGGAGGCCAGCCCTGGGAGCCGAAGAACTACGACGGCACGTTCTCCGGCCCGATGCCGCTGAAGACTGCGCTGGCCAAGTCGAAGAACATGGTGTCGATCCGGGTGCTGCAGGCGATCGGCGCGCCGTATGCGCAGGACTGGATCACGCGCTTCGGCTTTGAAGCGGCGCGCCACCCAGCTTATCTGCCGATGGCGCTCGGCTCCGGCTCGGCCACGCCGATGCAGATGGCGGCTGCGTTCGCGGTGTTCGCCAACGGCGGCTACCGCGTGAATCCGCAGTTGATCACGAGCGTGACGGACCAGCGCGGGACCGTGTTGGTGGAAGTGCCGCCGACGCCGCTCGATGAGTCCACACGCGCGATCGACGGCCGCAACGCATTCATCATGGACACCATGCTGCAGGAAGTGGTGCGCGCCGGCACCGGCTCGCTGGCCGCCCGCGCGCTCAAGCGGTCCGATCTGCGTGGCAAGACCGGCACCACGAACGATTCGAACGATGCTTGGTTCACCGGCTATCAGCCCACACTGGTCGCCGTGACCTGGATCGGCTATGACACGCCGAAAAAGCTCGGCGACAAGGAAACCGGTGGCGGCCTGGCATTACCGGTGTGGATAGACTACATGCAGACTGCGCTGAAAGGCGTGCCGATCGCCAAAACCACGGTGCCCGAAGGCGTGACCCAGGTCGGCGGCGAGTGGTACTACGACGAATACGTGGGCGGCAACGGCATCCGCAGCTTGGGCATGGAAGACCGCCCGGCCGAAACGCGGGGACTGACGCCGCCGCCGCTGCAGGCACCGCCCGCGGCCGAGGAGCGCCGCAGCATCCTCGACATGTTCCGCAACTAGAGTCCGCTCAGTCCGACCTACGCAGCGGCCGCGAACGTCACCGACGTATCGGCTTGCATGCTGGCGTCGGCGGAGAGCTGTTCAAAGAAGTCGACCTGCCCACGCGTATCGATCCAGCGGCCCGCTTCGTTGCAGCGGAAGTGGTATCCACCCGACTGGGCCGCGAGCCAGACTTCCTGCAGTGGTTTTTGCAGGTTCACGACGATCTGGCTGCCATTGGCAAACGCCAGCGTCACCATGCCGCCGACACGTTGATTGTCGATGTCGCAGTCGGTGTCGTCGTTGATCCGGTCGCAACTGGCCTCCACCGCCTGCAGCAGCGCTTCCGCCTGGTCCATGAACTCGGTGTCGGTCATTACAATTTGGCTCATGTCAAGGTTCCCGTCCCGGTCGATTTTAGTGAATGCCGCATGCGCCGGCGCAGTGGCGGCTTTGCTGCTTGCGGCGGCGGGCTGTGGTCAAAAAGGCGGACTTTTTCTGCCGCGCGATCCGGCAGCCGCCCAGCGCGCCACGCTGCCCGCGGCCGTGGGTAGCACGTTGCCCGATTTCGGCGGCTATGAGGACCGTGACAGCCCGGCACCCGCGCTGCCTTCGGCACCAACCACCATCGTCGCGCCGACGCCCGCAGCCAGCACCACGCCTGTGCCGGCCGATCCGAGCCAGCGCGTGCCATGACGGCAACCGCTTCGGCAGCTGCTTCGGGAGCCACACGCGGCGGCGTGCTCCCCGGTGCGCCCCATCTGCACCGAAATGCCGAGGGTGAGTTGATGCTCGAACAGCTCCGGCTGGCCGACCTCGCGCAGCAGCACGGCACCCCGCTGTTCGTCTACTCCAAGGCCTCGATGTTGGCCGCGCTGGCGGCGTACCAGCGCGGCTTCGCAGGCCGCGATGTGCAAATTTGCTACGGCATGAAAGCGAATTCGACGCTTGCCGTGCTGCAGGTGTTCGCGCGCGCGGGCTGTGGCTTCGACATCGTCTCGGGCGGCGAACTGGCGCGCGTGCTGGCGGCAGGCGGTGACCCGGCCAAGGTGATTTTTTCCGGCGTGGGCAAGACCGCAACGGAAATGCGCGAGGCGCTGAGCCACGGCATCGGCTGCTTCAACGTTGAGAGCGAAGCCGAACTCGAGCGGCTGAGCGAGGTCGCTGCAAGCATGGGCCTCACCGCGCCGGTCAGCATCCGCGTGAACCCGAACGTGGATCCGAAGACGCACCCCTACATCTCAACGGGTCTGCAAGGCAGCAAGTTCGGCATCGCGCACGAGCGCGCGGTGGCGACGTATCAGCGCGCGGCGGCGCTGGGCGGCATCAATGTGGTGGGCATCGACTGCCACATCGGCTCGCAGATCACGCAGGCCGAGCCGTATCTGGATGCGGTTGAGCGCATGCTCGATCTGGTGGGGCGCATCGAAGCGGCCGGCGTTCCGCTGGCGCACATCGATTTCGGCGGCGGGCTCGGCATCGACTATCACGGCGAGACACCGCCGGCCGCCGACGCGCTCTGGAAGCAGCTGCTCGCGCGCATCGACGCACGCGGCTACGGAAACCGAAAGCTGCTGATCGAGCCGGGCCGCTCGCTGGTCGGCAACGCGGGCGTCTGCCTGACGGAAGTGCTGTATCTGAAGCCGGGTGTGCAGAAGAACTTCTGCATCGTCGATGCGGCGATGAACGACTTGGTGCGCCCGGCGATGTATCAGGCATATCACGGCGTGGTGCCGCTCGGCGACCGGCAGACGGCGCAGTCGGCCGCGTGCTACGACGTGGTCGGCCCGGTCTGTGAGAGCGGCGACTGGCTCGCGCGGGACCGCATGCTCGACGTGGCGGCAGGCGATCGGCTCGCGATTCTGTCGGCCGGCGCCTATTGCATGAGCATGGCCAGCAACTACAACACGCGCGGTCGCGCGGCTGAAGTGATGGTCGACGGCAGCCATGCGCAGGTGATCCGGTTGCGCGAAACCGCACAAGACCAGATGCGCGGCGAACGGCTGCTCGACCAGCAGCCCCAAGGGTCGATTGCTACCGATTTTGTAGCTTGATCGCTTGATTCGGCGAACGCGCCAGCGATCTTTTCTTCATCGTCTGCCAGATACGCCAGCCCAGCAGTCCGCCGATGATCGCGGCGTAGACGAAGACCTCGGTAAAGTTGTTCTTGCCCGCGCGCATCCAGAAGAAATGCAGCAGCGCGAGCAGAGCGACCACGTAGACGATCCGGTGCAGCGCCTTCCAGCGCACCACGCCGAGCCCACGGATCGCGCGGTTGAACGATGTAGCGGCCAGCGGCGTCAGCAACAACAGCGCAAGGAATCCGACCAGAATGAAGGGGCGCTTGACGATGTCCGTCAGCACTTCGCCGAACTCGAACCCTTTGTCGAACCACGCGTAGCTCACGAAATGAAGCAGCGCATAGAAGTAAGCGAACAACCCGAACATCCGGGAAAAACGCATCAACTGCGGCGTGTTCGTCAACTGCCGCAGCAATGGCAGCGCCAGCACGGCACACAGCAGCCGCAGCGTCCAGTCGCCGGTTGCGCGGCTCAGGTACTCGGCCGGATTGGCACCGAGCCCGTCGGTCAGCGCACCGTAGAAAAGCCAGCAGAACGGCAGCAGCAACACCGCGAACAGGATCGGCTTGGCAGCCGATCGCAGGAGCCATTTGCGCATGGGGGAGAAGCCGGCGGAAAAGCTATAGGCCAACAGCCAACGGCGACCCGAGCGGCTTTGCTCAAAAGTTCTTCTTCAGATCCATGCCTGCATACAACTGGCCGACCTGCTCCTCGTACCCGTTGAACTTCAACGTCTTGCGGCGCTTGGCAAACAGACCACCCGCCTCGCCGATGCGCCGCTCGGTGCCCTGGCTCCAGCGCGGATGGTCGACCTCCGGGTTCACGTTCGAATAAAAGCCGTATTCCTGCTCGGCTGCCTTGTTCCAGGCGGTCGCGGGTTGCTTTTCGACGAAGCGGATCTGCACCAAGCTTTTCGCGCTCTTGAAACCGTACTTCCAGGGCACCACGAGGCGCACCGGCGCACCGTTTTGCTTCGGCATCGTCTCACCGTACATGCCGAAGCTCAGAATGGTCAACGGATGCAGCGCCTCATCCAGGCGCAGCCCTTCCACATAAGGCCATTCGAGCACGCGCGAGCCGACGAACGGCATCGTCTTCGGATCGGCCAATGTGACGAATTCGACGAACTTCGCACTGCCCAGCGGCTCGACCTGCTTGATCAGTTCGGACAGCGAATAGCCGATCCACGGAATCACCATCGACCAGCCTTCGACACAGCGCAGTCGGTAGATGCGCTCTTGCTGCGCGCTGAGCCTCAGCAGGTCTTCGATGCCGAACGTCTTCGGCCTAGCGACCAGCCCGCCGACTTCCACAGTCCAGGGCCGCACCTGCAGCGTATGCGCGTTGCGCGCGGGGTCGCTCTTGTCGGTGCCGAACTCGTAGTAGTTGTTGTAGCTCGTCGCGTCCGCATAGTCGGTCGGCTTTTCCATCATCATCGCGCCGGCGACTTTCGATGGTTCGGCGGCCAGCGGCGGATTTTTACCGGGCGCGGAGGTGGCTGCGAAGGCTCGACGAGCGCCCCATCCGGTCAGAGCAGCACTCGCGACGGCGCCTCCAGCGAGTTGCAGCCACGCGCGACGCTGCTGATAAGCCGCCTGCGGTGTGATCTCGCTCGGTGTGAGGTGTGTGAAGCCTGTCTTGTCGGTACGAATCAGCATGGCAGAAGGTCTCCTTCGTTGCTTCTTCCAGAGCGAAGACGCTGTGCGCGCTCGCCTCGTCACATCGTGCGCTACAGCGTTCCGTAGCTGTGCAGCCCACTCAAAAACATGTTGACGCCCAGGAACGCAAACGTCGTGACCGCGAGCCCGGCCAGTGCCCACCACGACGCGACCGTGCCGCGCAGGCCTTTCATGAGCCGCATGTGCAGCCACGCCGCGTAGTTGAGCCAGACGATGAGCGCCCAGGTTTCCTTTGGGTCCCAGCTCCAGTAGCCGCCCCAGGCTTCCGCCGCCCAGAGCGCACCGAGCACGGTGGCGATCGTGAAGAACGCGAAGCCGACTGCGATCGCCTTGTACATCACGTCGTCGAGCACTTCGAGGCTCGGCAGGCGCGAAGCAATGCGTTTTCGCCCAAACAAGATGCCCGCGACGATCAGCGCCGAAATGCCGAAGTAGACGGCCCAGTAGCTGCCGCCGGCTTCCGAAGTGGTCTTCCGGAACACCACCGGCTCGAAGCACAGCACGATGCCGAGCAGCCACAGCGGGGTGAGCTTCCACCAGCGCGTCTCGGTGGCCTGCTGCTTGATCAGATAAGCGAATGCGACCATCGCCGACAGTGCGAAGGTGCCGTAGCCGATGAAGTTGGCCGGCACATGCAGCTTCATCCACCAGCTCTTCAAGGCCGGCACCAGCGGCTGGATCTCATGCGCGCCGCGCACCACCGTGTACCAGAGCAGAAAGCCGACCGCCGCGCTGACCACCAGCATCACGAACGCGCCGAGCGCGCGGGTGTCGTACTGCGCTTCGTAGTACAGATAAAACGTCGTGGTCAACCAGCAAAACAGCACGAACACTTCGTACAGATTGCTGACCGGAATGTGGCCGACGTCCGCGCCGATCAGGTAGCTCTCGTACCAGCGCACCAGCGTACCGATCAGCGCCATGCCGACCGCCACCCAGGCCAGCCGCGAGCCAATCGACTCGAGGGAGGACGCGCTGCGCTGCGAGGCCACCATGCCGAGCCAGTAGAACGTCGTGCTCATGAAAAACAGCATGCTCATCCAAAGGATGGCCGACTGGCTCGACAGGAAATACTTCAGCAGGAACACGTCTTCGGCGCGGCCCAGCGCCGCCTGCCCGTCTGCTGCTTGGTAGAGCGTGATCGCCAGCAATGCGAACGCGCCCGCCGCCAGCATCAACACGCGCAGCGGTCGCCAAAACCAGCCGATCCAGATCGCCGCCGGCACCGCCGCCACGAGGATGCCTTTCTCGTACCCGTCCATGTAGGCCGCGTAGCGCGAGAACGCGAACGCGCCGCCAGCGATCAGCACGGCGGCAAACAGCCAGTCGAACACGTTGCGCCGACTCCAGTAGCCTTCGTTGAGCGCCACCGTCGTCACGCCTTGCGGCACCGTGCCGGTTCGCACCGCGCTGCTTGCGGTGGCTGCTGCGCTATTCATGTGATGTTTCCAATCAATTTGTCCCGCAACCGCTCGAACTCGCGGTCCACGTCCATCGTTTTGCGATTCGTCGACAACGCCATCATGGCCCGACTGCGATCGGGGCTGCCGCTGGTGTCCCGCCTGTCCGTGCCGGTGAGCCAGACCCAGAGGCGACGCTCGCGCACGTAGAGCATCGCAAAAACGCCGAGGATCAGCAACGCGCATCCCAAATAGACCACGTTCTTGCCCGGTGCTCGGGCGACCTGGAACACGCTTGCCTGCACCTGTTTGAAGTCGACCAACTGGAATGCCATCGGCGCGGGGTAGATGCGTGCGTCGCTGGCCGCCAGCACCGCTTGCGTCATGAACGCCTGCGTCTTGTCGTCCGCCACCAGCGGCGCCAGACCAGCGCGTTCACGCGACAGCTGCGTGAGTTCGAACAGCGCGCCGCTCAAGATGCGCACCAGCACTTCGCCCGCGCGCTCGCGCTCGGCCTGCGGCACGTTGCTCTCGATGAAGTCCGAGACCGCCTGCAAGCCGCTGACACCTTCGGCAGCGCCGTTGTCGGCACCTGCGGTCTGTTTGGCGCCCGCAAAAAGGTCCAATGCGCGCGATGCGGAAGCCGCCAACTGCTCGACCAGTTCCGGCCGATCCGTGCCGATCGCTGCCACCGCGTAGCGGCGTACTGCTTGCTCGCGCAACTGCGGATCGGCCAAGGCTGACATCAGCCGCGCGAAGCCGTCGATGCCGCTTTGTTCGTCCGCCGGGATGCGCAGATAGCGAAACGGCTGCGCAGGCGAGTCGCGCACGCCGAACAGGAACACGGGCAGGCCGTCGCCGGTGTCCACCGGCAGCATGTAGTTATTGAATTCGCGCGCCTGGCCGGCCGCGTCGCGCAGCTTGTAGCCGATGCTCGGGCCGACGTTGCGGATTTCCTTGTTGCGCGCGGTCTTGTTGGCCGCACCCAGCCGGGATTCGATCTCGCTGCGCAGATCGACTTTGCGCACGTCGACGCCGGACCCCCCCATGCCTGCGCCCGCACCGAAGTTCTCCACATTGAGCACGCGCAAATTCGTGTACTCGAGCGTGAGCTTCTCGCTTCCGTCGGTCTTGGCCAGCGGCGAGCTGCCGCCCACCACGCCTTCGATCTCGAACGGCGCCGCGCTGGCCGCATAAAGCGGCAGGCCGCGCAGCTTCACGGTGGAGCCGCCGTCGTCGAAGCTCGATTGATAGATCTCGACGCCCGCATGACTCGCGGGGTGGTTCACCTCGACGCGGGCGAGCTTGGTCGCCCCGGTCGTCTTGTCGTGGATCACGATCTCGCTGGCAAACATCTTCGGCATGCCGGTCGAATAATGCTCGACGATAAACTTTTTCAGCTCGATCGAAAACGGCAAGTCTTGCAGCAGCACGCCGCGCGGCTGCACCAGGATCGCAGTGCCGGCCTGGGCGCCTTCAGCCACCAGCAAGTTGCCGCGAAAGGTCGGATTCGACGGTGGCAGCCGGTGCTGCGCTGCCACGTCGGCGATCATGCCCCCGCCCAGATAGGGCGTCTTGCCGCCCCACCACATCTGCGCGCGCACGATCAGGTCGCCGTCGAGCAGACCGCCCAGGCAGACCAGCACGATCGCGCTGTGCGCGGCCAGGTAGCCGATCTTGTTGGCACCGCCCGTGCGCGCCGCCACCATCCAGCCGGCCTGCGACCCGTCGCCAGCGGCCGGGCGCGACTGCAGACGCACCTTCCAGCCAGCGCCCACCAATTGCGCGCCGATGCGCTCGGCCGCCTGTTGCGGCGGCTCAGGCGCGGACCCTTCGGCCCGGTGGTGGAATGCGCGCAGGCTTTGTACGCGCACGTTTTCCTTTCACGGTGCGCAGGTCGGCCGCAATCTTCGGCGCGTTGCGCGCGATGCAAAGCGACGTGCTGATCACGAGGAACGCAAGGATCAACAGGAACCACCAGGCGCTGTAGACCGTGTAGAGGCTCAAGCGGCCGAACACGTCGGCCCAGAACGGCCCGAACTGATTTACATAATTGGTCGCTGGTTCCTGCTGCTTGAGCACCGTGCCGATCACCGATGCGATGCAGATGATCGTCAGCAGCGAGATCGAAAACCGCATCGACGACAGCAACTCGATCGCCTGTCGCCAGGCGCGAGGGCCATGGGCGGGAACGAGGCCATCGGTCGATGTGGTGGACATGCGTATGGGTTCAGCGGTGAACCGATCCGAGCGGCCATGCCGTGTCGAATCGAAGAGCGAGGGTCACTGCCTATGGGAAAACGGCATCGACCAATGAAAAAGGCGAGGCACCCGCTGGTTGGATGCACCCGCCTCGAAAAAGTTTGCGCGCTGTTGCGGTCGATGCGGTTGTGAATGGAAAAAGTATCGATGGCGACTTCAGTTGGCTGCTCAAGCCCCGACGGGCCCTTCTGCACAACGGATCAGCGCAGGCCCGCGATGTAGTCGGACACGGCCTTGATGTCGTTGTCGTTCATGCGGGCGGCGACACCCATCATCTGCACGCTGTTGTTGCGCACGCCTTCACGGAACGCGGTGAGCGTGCTGGCGGTGTATTCAGCCAACTGGCCGCTCAAACGCGGGTACTGCACCGGAATGCCGGAGCCGTTCGGGCTGTGACAGCCGGCACAGGCCGGGATGCCGCGCTCGGCATCACCACCGCGGTACAGCCGCTCGCCCATCGCCACCAGTTCCGGGTCTTTCGCAAAGCCTGGCTTGGCTGTCTTGGAATGCAGCCAGAACGCGATGTTCTTCATGTCGTCTTCGCTCAACGTCGAAGCGAAGCCCTGCATGATCGCGTTCTTGCGCCTGCCGGCCTTGAAATCTTCGAGTTGCTTGACCAGATACTGCGCATGCTGCTGCGCGAGCTTCGGCTGGGTCGGCACATTCGAGTTACCGTCCGCCGCATGGCACGATGCACAGACTTGGCCGTAGAGCGCTTCGCCGCGCGCCAGATCGGGCTTGAACGGCACTGCAGGCGCTGCAGCGGGTGCGGCCGGCGCGGCGCCTGTGGCGGCAGGTGCCGCTGCAGGGGCGGCATCCGCTGCCCAGACAGCAGCGGCAGCAGTTGCCAGAACGGCAGCGGTAAGCAAAGGAGCAAGCAACTTCATGAGTGATGGAGCAGCCGCTTCTTAGGTTCGCCAGCGGCCTTTTTTTGGTGGCGCAAAACGGGCTGATTCTACAATCAGGCGCTGGCTGCACGAACCGCCCGTGCGCTTGCAACCCTACTGCCCATGCCATCTCCGATCACCGATTCCGAACAGGTGCCGTCAGCGCCCGACAGCCCTTCTGCAGAAGATGCGGCGGTGGCGTCGAGTTGGCTGCACACGGCACGGTTTCTGACGACGGCCGCGCAGCTGCACCATCTGCCCGCGCTCGACCTGCCCGAGATCGCATTCGTCGGCCGGTCCAACGCGGGCAAGTCGACCTGCATCAACACGCTGACGCAGCAAAGGCAGCTCGCGTTCGCGTCCAAAAAACCGGGCCGCACCCAGCACATCAACTTGTTCGCGCTCGGTCGCCACGGCGTCGACGATGCGGTGCTGGCCGACCTGCCCGGCTACGGCTACGCGGCGGTGCCGAAGCTCGACAAGGCGCGTTGGCAGAAAGTGATGGCCAACTACCTGGTGAGTCGTAGCAATCTGGTGGGCATCGTGCTGCTGACCGATCCGCGGCTCGGCCTGACCGAACTTGACGAGCGACTGCTCGAAATCATGCGGCCCCGGGTCACACAAGGCCTGAAGCTTTTGCTGCTGCTGACCAAGGCCGACAAGCTGACGCGCGCCGAGAGCGCGAAAGCGTTGTCGATCGCGCGGCTGCAGGTCGGCAGCGGGCAGGCGCTGCTGTTTTCCGCGCTGAAGCGGCGCGGCTTGGACGAAGTCGGCATGCTGCTGTGGCAGTGGGCACACGAGCGCCGCATGGCGCGCGATGGGTCCGGGCTGCCTGAGGAAGTTGGGGGCCGACAGCTGGCCGGCGCGTCCGAGTCGGCGAGTGCGATCGACGCAGGCGACCCATCTGGCGGTACCGCACACTCATGATAAGGATTGCCTTGTGATTGAACAATCGATGGTCGAATTGCCGCATGGCGTCACGTTGTCGTGCCGCAGCAAGGGCGAGCGGGGCCGGCCGGTATTGATGTTCCTGCACGGCTTTCCCGAAGCAGCGTTCGTCTGGGACCACTTGCTCGAACATTTCTCCCAAGCGCAGCACGGCGGCTACCGCTGCATCGCGCCCAACCTGCGGGGTTTCGAGAAGTCGAGCGCGCCGGTGGCAGTGGAAGCCTACCGAGCTCAGTTGCTTGTGCAGGACATCACGGCGCTGATCGCTGCCGAAGGCGGCCGGCTCGACTGCCTGATCGCGCACGACTGGGGCGGCGCACCCGCGTGGTCGCTGGCGAACCAGCACCCGCAACTGCTTCAGCGGCTTGCGATCATCAACTCACCGCACGCCGGCACGTTTCAGCGTGAATTCAGCAACAGCCCCGCGCAGCAGGCCGCCAGTGCCTACATGAATTTCCTGATCCGTCCGGACGCGGAAAAATTGCTGGCGGAAGACGACTTCCGACGCCTGCGTGAATTTTTCTTCCGGCTTGGCGCTGCCGATGGGCCGAATGCCTGGTGGACACCGCAAGTCGAGCAGCAATACCGCGAAGTCTGGCAAGCCGGCCTGACCGGGCCGCTCAATTACTACCGCGCAACGCCGCTGCGGCCGCCGCGTGCCGAAGACCCGGGTGCGGCGGCCGTGCAACTGCCGCGTGCTTGGCTCACGGTGGAGGTGCCGACGCTGGTGCTCTGGGCGATGGACGATGTGGCACTGCCGCCCGCGCTGATCGACGGGCTGGACGACTACGTGAAGCATCTGGAGCTGCACCGGATCGAGCAGGCCACGCACTGGATCGTGCATGAGAAACCCGAAGTCGTGATTGGCTATTTGACGAAATTTCTGGCGGCAGCGGGCCAGGACTCCGCATAGTCAACTATGTAATTGATAGCATCCCTCAACGCGCTCCCGACTGCGGTTCACTGAGCCGATGGCTCGCGGCGAAACGCTCACGTTCCGCTTGGACATCGGCAACGGTGATGCAGGGCTGCAGGGGTTCGAGCGATGGATGTGCGGCGCGATAGGCGCGATATTCGCTGCTCTGAAGCGGGTCGGCCACCACATAGCCTGCTTGCACTGGACAATGCCGGCCTGCCGTGCACCGCTCTTTCCAGGTGGCGCCGAAGATCACCCGACCGTCGCGCGTCAAGCCGGGAAACGCGCTGGCAAGCACCTCGACCTTCAAGTCATCGAGCCGGAAGGCAGCGCCTGCGCCCGCACGGTCGAACCAGTAGACGCTGGCGTCGTGCGTGTAGACAAGCGGCGTTGCGGCTGACGCGCTCGGGCTGTCGGCAACAGGACGCGGCGCCTGGGCAGTGGGCGTGGTGCGCGTGGTCGGGAAGCCGAACACCGCCTTCGCCGGGCTGTAGCCGAGGTCGAGTCGCTGCCCGCACGCGTGCGCCTGGGCGAAAGGCTCGCTGTCCAGTCCGTAGACCCGCATGCTCGGCTCGCTGCCGCGCGGCGCCTGGGGAATGGCCGAGAACTCGGTGCCGTCGACCGACAGCATCGGCAGTGCATACACATTGCCGTCCTGCAAGGAACGCTCGGTGCATACGTACTGCGCGCCGGTGTCCTGCACCACACGGGCCTGCTGCCCATCGTCGGCCACCCGCAGCGTGCGCACCTGCAGCGGACCGGTGCCGGCGACTTCGACCCCGCCTTGCGCGCCGCCGGCGGCCACACCGCTTGGCTGCGGCCAACTCAACGACCGAATCAGGATGTCCGGCCGATCTGCCGAGCCAGCGGGAGCAGCGCCCGGCATCAATTCGGATGCCACGGCGTAGAAACCGGTCATGCCGCCGCGGAACAATGGGCGGGCCCGGCGTTGCCACTGCAGCACGTCGGCAAACCGGTAGTGGTCGCCGTTCACATCGACCAGATAGCGCCAGCTCCCCTGCACCGGAAACGCTTCGCTCGACAGCGGCGTCTCGAACCCGCGCATCGGCGCATCGGCATCGACTGGCAGTTCGATCAGGCTGACTTCGCCGAGCCGGCCGCCCGACCAAGACCGCAGCACGAAGCGGCCGTCCGGGCTGATGCGTTCGTAACTGCCGAGCACCGCGCGGCCCGTGCGGTCCGCGCCGAACCGGGCCGCATCGAGTGGCAGGTAGCTGACGGGCGGGATGCAGGTGTTGCCGGGCTGGGCGGCTGCGGCGGCGAGCACAGCGATCGCCATGACCATGCCGACGATCCGCGCGATCGAGCACACCGAGCGCTTCGGCCGGCCGCTCATCGAGCCCCCCCACCGAGTTGTCCAAGCCGCTGCCGAAGCACCGCAACGAACGCCGCCTCAGGCATCACGCCGAGCACCGGCCAGGGATGAATACGGTCGCCACAGGCCACCAGCGCAACGGGGAAGTGATTCAACGGGCCGAACGCCTTGATCAATGCGGGACTTCGCAGAGGCAATAGATCCCGTGCCGCGGGCAGGTCGGCCGTCTGCACGGCGGCTTGCCACTCATCGTCGCCCACGCGGGGGTCGCGCATGGTCACCACGGAGAACCCGGCGACTTCTGCGCCATGCCGCATGCGAGGCCACTCGGCCAGCGCATACGGCATGCGCGGCGACACCACGAGATAAGCGACTGGCGAGGCGCCGCCCTCCACCTGGCAGCCAACCGATGCCATCGGCGTGGCGTCCGAGGCCGCTTCCTGCGCGCCCACCGCTGTCTGGCCGCTTGCTGCGAGGCCTGCCGTTGCCGCCCAGCACACGGCAGCGACTCGCCACCTCAATGATCGGCGGCCTGCCCGGGTCTGGCGCCACCAGGCGCCGAGCCGCCTTCGATCGCATGCGGCCATGAAAAAAGCCTCTCCGGGCGGTGAACCTGAAAGAGGCCTTGACGGTTCAGCGCGCTCACGCGCGCCGAGCCGGAGATCAGCGGTTCGGACGGGTGCCGACCACTTCGATTTCCACACGGCGGTTCTTCGCACGGCCCGCGGCGGTCTTGTTGGTCGCGATCGGCTGCTTCTCGCCTTTGCCTTCGGTGTAGACACGGTTGCGATCGACGCCTTTGGACACCAGGTAAGCCTTGACAGACTCGGCGCGACGGATCGACAACTTCTGGTTGTACGAGTCGGTGCCGATCGAGTCGGTGTGGCCGACAGCGATGATCACCTCGAGGTCGATGCCGCGAATCTTGCTGACCAGATCGTCCAGCTTTGCCTTGCCCTGCGGCTTCAGCACGGACTTGTCGAAATCGAAGAACGCGTCGGCAGCGTAGGTGACCTTGCTGGCCAGAACCTGCGGCTTCGGCGGCGGCGGCTTCACTTCGTCCTGGGGCGGCGACACCACCACCGGCGGCTTGGCTTGAGCGACAATAGCGCCGTCACAGCCTTTGGCGGCCGTCGCGGGCGTCCAGAAGCCATCGCGCCAGCACAATGTGCCGTCGCCGTTGCGCCAAATCAGATTGCCGTAGCTGCTGCGCCAGTTGTCGGATGCGATCGTGGACGGGCCGGCGGCAAACGCGGAGCTGGCGATGGTTGCGGCTGCAAACAACATTGCCACGTTATTCAGTTTCTTCATGGTTCTCCTCGAGGGATAAGGGCCGCAGCCGCGCTGCGTTTCGGAACGACATTAACGACAAATACGTTTAAGGTGAAAAGCCACCCGAACCGTTGAGGCAATTGTGCCACGCAGGGCGCGCGGGCCCAATGAAAACAAGTGGCGCGAGCGGCATTCGGCGCTTGAAAACCACTGTTTTGTTGTTCTGCCGCGACAGCCTCGGACCCCCGACCCACCGCCTAAAATTCACACTGGACCCCGGTTCCAACCCACCTCTTCATGACTTCATTCGCCAAGGAAACACTGCCAATCAGTCTGGAAGAGGAGATGCGCCGCAGCTACCTCGACTACGCGATGAGCGTGATCGTGGGGCGGGCACTGCCCGATGCGCGCGATGGCTTGAAACCAGTGCATCGGCGCGTGCTGTTCGCGATGCACGAGTTGAACAACGACTGGAATCGCCCCTACAAGAAGTCGGCCCGCATCGTCGGCGACGTAATCGGCAAGTACCACCCGCACGGCGACCAGTCGGTCTACGACACGATCGTGCGCATGGCGCAGGATTTCTCGATGCGCCACATGCTGGTCGACGGCCAGGGCAACTTCGGCTCGGTCGACGGCGACAACGCAGCCGCGATGCGCTACACCGAGATCCGGCTCGCCAAGATCGCGCACGAGATGCTCGCCGACATCGATCGCGAGACGGTGGACTTCGGGCCCAACTACGACGGGTCTGAATCCGAGCCGCTGGTGCTGCCGAGCCGGCTGCCCAACCTGCTGGTGAACGGCTCCGGCGGCATCGCGGTCGGCATGGCGACGAACATTCCGCCACACAACCTCGGTGAGGTCGTCGATGCGTGCCTGCATCTTCTGCAAAAACCCGAGGCGACGATCGACGAGCTGATGGAGATCATCCCGGCACCGGACTTCCCGACCGCCGGCATCATCTACGGGAGCGCGGGCGTGCAGCAGGGCTACCGCACGGGCCGCGGCAAGATCGTGATGCGCGCGCGTTGCCATTTCGAGCCGATCGATCGCGGCCAGCGCCAGGCGATCATCGTCGACGAGCTGCCCTATCAGGTCAACAAGAAGACGTTGCAGGAGCGCATGGCCGAGCTGGTGCACGAGAAAAAGCTCGAAGGCATCAGCCATATCCAGGACGAGTCCGACAAGTCCGGCATGCGGCTCGTGATCGAGCTGAAGCGCGGCGAAGTGCCCGAAGTGGTGCTGAACAACCTGTACAAGCAAACACAGTTGCAGGACACGTTCGGCATGAACATGGTGGCGCTGATCAATGGTCAGCCGAAGCTGTGCAACCTGCTCGATCTGATCGAGGTGTTTCTCGACCATCGGCGCGAGGTCGTGACGCGGCGTACGGTGTTCACGTTGCGCAAAGCGCGCGACCGCGGCCACGTGCTCGAAGGCCTCGCGGTCGCGCTGGCCAACATCGACGCCTTCATCGCGATCATCCGCATCGCGCCAACGCCGCCGGTTGCCAAGACCGAGCTGATGGCCCGCGCCTGGGATAGCCAGATCGTGCGGGAGATGCTGACACGCGCGCGCGAAGACGGCTCGGTCGTGAACGCCGACGACTACCGGCCCGACGGGCTGGAAAAAAACTTCGGCATGGGAACCGACGGTTTGTATCGGCTGAGCGATACGCAGGCGCAGGAAATCCTGCAGATGCGGCTGCAACGCCTGACCGGGCTCGAGCAGGACAAGATCGTGTCCGAATACAAAGAGGTGATGGCTGAGATCGAGGATTTGCTCGACATTCTGGCCAAGCCGCAGCGCGTCTCGACCATCATTGGCGAAGAACTCGGCCGCATCAAGCAGGAGTTTGGCCAGAGCAAATCCGCCGCACGCCGAAGTTTGGTCGAAACCAGCGCGATCGATCTGTCGACCGAAGACCTGATCACGCCGACCGACATGGTCGTGACGCTCTCACACACCGGCTACATCAAGAGCCAGCCGCTGTCCGAATATCGCTCGCAAAGGCGCGGTGGGCGCGGCAAGCAGGCCACCGCGACGAAAGAAGACGACTGGATCGACCAGCTCTTCATCGCGAACACGCACGACTACATCTTGTGCTTTTCGAACCGCGGCCGGCTCTACTGGCTGAAAGTCTGGGAAGCCCCGGCGGGTTCGCGCGGCTCGCGTGGGCGGCCCATCGTCAATATGTTCCCGTTGATGGAAGGCGAGAAGATCACCGTCGTGCTGCCGCTGACTGGCGACAAGCGCACCTTCCCGGCCGATCAATACGTGTTCATGGCGACCTCGATGGGCACCGTCAAAAAGACCGCGCTCGACGAATTCTCGAATCCGCGCAAGGCCGGCATCATCGCGGTCGATCTGGACCCGGGCGACTACCTGATCGGTGCGGCTCTGACCGATGGCGAACACGACGTGATGCTGTTCTCCGACGGCGGCAAGGCGGTGCGCTTCAACGAAGGCGACGTGCGACCGATGGGCCGCAACACGCGCGGCGTGCGCGGCATGCATCTGGACGATGGTCAGACGGTGATCGCAATGCTGGTCGCCGAAGACGAGCAGCAGTCGGTGCTGACCGCAACCGAGAACGGCTACGGCAAGCGCACGAGCATCGCCGAGCACACCCGGCACGGCCGCGGCACCAAAGGGATGATCGCGATCCAGCAGTCCGGGCGCAATGGCAAGGTCGTGGCCGCGACGCTGGTGCGGCCCGACGACCAGATCATGCTGATCACGGACCGCGGGGTACTGGTGCGCACACGGGTCAGCGAAATCCGCGAGCTCGGCCGCGCAACCCAGGGCGTGACCTTGATCGGGCTGGACGCCGGGTCCAAATTGAGCGGCCTGCAGCGCATCGGCGAAGACGACGCGGTGCCCGACATCGATGCGCTCGACGACGAAACGCCGACGCCCGACGCTGCAGCCACGTCCGAGTCGGGCGACGCATCGGACATCGGTGACGCCGCCGAAGCAGACGATCCGCCCGAGGTGAGCTGACCACCGCCCCGTCGCTGTCCGGACTTGCGTCCGTTGCGCCCGCATCTGCCCTCTTTTCTCCCCTCCATTCCATTTTTTTACAAAGCGAGTTCCGAATGAAAACCAATTTTGCTGCCGCTGCGTTGCTTGCAGTCTCGGTGCTGGCAAGCGGGTCGGCGTTCGCGCAAGCCGACGCCCAGAAGAAAGAACTGGCAGCCCGGATCGTGGCGCTGCAACAGGGCAAGGAGATGGACCAGCTTGCAACCCAGTTGTCCAGCGCCGCCGTCGGGCCGATGCTGGCCAAGTGGGCGCCGCGCCTGCAGACGGAGGTGCCGGACAGCCGTCGCAAGGAGGTGGCGGACAAGCTCAATGTGGAGTTGAACAAGTACCGCGATGAAACGCAGGCGATCATCAAATCGACCGCGACCAAGGCCAGCAACGACACGCTGATTCCGGCTTACGTCGAGCGCTTCACCGAAGAAGAGTTGCGCAAGCTCGCGGGGTTTTTCGAAGACCCAGCCGTCAAGAAATACCAGGCCGCGCTGCCCGAAATGCTGAACGCTCTGGTGCAGCAGATGGTCGAGGCATCCCGTGCGCAAGTCGAGCAGCGCACCGCGGCCTTCGACGAGGCCGCAGCGCGCATCCTGGGCAACGAAACCGGCAAAAAGAGCGCGCCGAAGAAGAAATAAGCCGACCGACGACGCCTTCTTCGTTTCGAACATTCGGCAAACCACCAGCGTCCAGACCCGTGCATGAGTGACTCCCTGGCCGAACTGCGGCATGCCATCGATGCGCTCGACCAGCGCTTGCTGGCCTTGCTGAACGAACGTGCCGAACTTGCTGAGCAGGTGGGTGCGATCAAGCGGCGCGAAGGCTCGCCGTTTTTTCGCCCGGACCGCGTTGCGCTGCTGATCGAGAAGGTGCAGGCGGCCAACGCCGGGCCGTTGCGCAATGAGCATGTGGCGTCCATCTGGCGCGAGATCACGTCCGCCTGTCTCGCGCTCGAGTCGCCGCAGCGGGTGGCGGTGCTCGGGCCGGCCGGCACCTTCACTGAGCAAGCCGCGCTCGAATATTTCGGCAGCGCGGTCGATTGCGTCTACTGCGCGAACTTCGACGAAGTGTTTCACGCGACCGCATCGGGCGCGGCGCAGTTCGGTGTGGTCGGCGTGGAGAACTCGACCGAAGGCGTGGTGACGCGCTCGCTCGATCTGTTCTTGCATGCCCCGGTGCATGTAGTGGCCGAAGTCGGCCTGAAGGTGCAGCATCATCTGCTGCGGCAGACCGACTCGCTCAGCGACATCCAGGCCGTGCTTGCGCACCCGCAGGCGCTTGCGCAATGTCAGGACTGGCTCTCGCGTCATCTGCCGAACGTGGAGCGGCGCGCGGTCTCCAGCAATGCCGAAGGCGCGCGGCTCGCCGCCGCCGATCCGCAATTCGTCTGTCTGGCCAGCGCGCGCGCGGCGACGCAGTGGGGCCTGCACATCGTTGCCCGTGCGGTGCAGGACGACCCGTCGAACCGCACCCGCTTCGCCGTGATCTGCCTGCCCGAGACCATGGGTGTGCCCGACGCGACCGGGCGCGACTGCACGAGCCTCGTGGTGTCGGTGCCGAACCGGCCCGGCGCGATGCACGACCTGCTCGTGCCGCTCAAAACCCACGGGGTTTCGATGACCCGGTTTGAGTCCCGCCCCGCGCGCAACGGGCAGTGGGACTATTTCTTCTATATCGATCTGGACGGCCATCCGTCGCAACCTCATATGAAACGCGCGTTGGCCGAACTCGAGTCGCTGTGCGCGTTCTACAAAGTCCTTGGCAGCTATCCGGTGACCCATTGAGCGTGCTGAGAGGTTTTCATGTTTGAGCAACTCGGGTTGATCGGCTGCGGCCTGATCGGCGGCTCATTCGCCAGCGCGATGAAACGCGCGGGCCTGGTCCGCCGTGTGGTCGGCTACAGCAAGTCGCCCACGACCACGCAGCGTGCGTTGCAGCTCGGCGTGATCGACGTGGAGGCGCCGTCGGCACTGCTTGCGGCGTCGGGCAGCGACATCGTGCTGATCGCGGTACCGGTCGCCGCCACGGAAGCCACATTCAGGGCGATCCGTCATCTGATCACGCCGCAGACGCTGGTGATGGACGTCGGCTCGACCAAGCGTGACGTGGTCGATGCGGCGCGCCGCACATTGCGCGACAACGTGGTCGTGTTCGTGCCCGCGCACCCGATCGCGGGGCGCGAAGTCTCCGGCATCGAGCACGCGGACGCCGATCTGTTCACGAACCGTCAGGTGATCCTGACGCCGATCGAGCACACGCTGGAGAGTCATGTCGCGCGTGCGACGCAGTTGTGGACGGCCATCGGCGCCCAAGTCGTGCGCATGTCGCCACAGGCGCACGACGCGGCGTTCGCGGCCGTAAGCCACCTGCCGCATCTGATTGCGTTCGCGCTCATGAATGGCATCGCGCGGCAGCCCGAGGGCGAGGACTATCTGTCCATGGCCGGCCCCGGCTTTCGCGACTTCAGCCGGATCGCCGCCGCCGATCCGCAAGTCTGGCGCGACATCCTGCTGTCGAACCGCGAGGAGCTGCTTGCGCAGTCGCAACTGTTTCAACAGCAGCTGGTCGCGCTCGAGAAGTTGATCGGCGAAGGCGACGGCGACGCGCTCATGCGCCAGATCAAGCAAGCCAGCGACGCGCGGGCCGACCTGACGGCGCTCGCTGCGCGAGTGCGCCAAGCCGGTCGCTGAAAGCAGCCGCGCCCGGCTGACGCCATACCTGCCTCTTGCCTCCTGCCTCTTCTGCTCACGCGATGTTCGCAACCGACTTCCTCGATCTGCCCGCCTTAGTAACCGCCGGTGGCCGGGTCGCGCTGCCGGGCTCGAAGAGCATCTCCAACCGCGTGCTGCTGCTGGCCGCGTTGGCCGAAGGCACGACCCGGCTCACCGGCCTGCTGCGCTCGGACGACACCCGCGTGATGCTTGAGGCGCTGCGCGCGCTCGGCTGCCGCATCGATGAAGAATCCGGCCAAGGAGACGGGGAACTCGTGATCCATGGCTGCGGCGGGCGGTTTGCGAACGCGCAGGCCGCGCTGTTTCTGGGCAACGCCGGCACCGCAATGCGCCCGCTTGCGGCCACGCTCGCGCTGCTCGGCGGCGACTACCGGTTGAGCGGCGTGCCGCGCATGCACGAGCGCCCCATCGGTGACCTGGTGGATGCGCTGCGGGCGCTCGGCTGCCAGGTCGACTACCTGGCCGAAGACGGCTTCCCGCCGCTGAAGATCGGCATGCCGCACCTGCGGCTCGATGCACCGATCCGGGTGCGCGGCGATGTGTCGAGTCAGTTTCTGACGGCGCTGTTGCTTGCGCTGCCGCTGGTGGCACAGCGGCCGATCCGTATCGACGTGGTGGGCGAGCTGATCTCCAAACCCTACGTCGAGATCACCCTTTCGCTGTTGCGGCGATTCGGTGTGGAGGTGGCACGCGAGGGCTGGCAGCGGTTCACGATTCCGGCAGCGGACGCGTTGCGATCGCCCGGCGAATTCCTGGTCGAGCCGGACGCATCCTCTGCTAGTTATTTTATAGCGATAGGCGCAGTCGCAGTAAGCGCGCCAGCCACAAATGGCATTGAAATCCGCGGGCTCGACGGCGCCTCGCTGCAAGGCGACGTGCGATTCGTCGACGCGGTGCGCATGATGGGCGCGCAGGTGACCGAGCAAGGCGGCGCGCTGCACATCGCGCGTGGCGCCTGGCCGCTGCGCGCGATCGATCTGGACTGCAACCACATCCCCGACGCGGCGATGACGCTGGCGGTGCTGGCGCTCTACGCCGACGGCCCCAGCGTGCTGCGCAATATCGCGAGCTGGCGGGTGAAGGAAACCGACCGGATTCACGCGCTCGCTGCCGGCTTGCGCCAGCTCGGAGCCACCGTCGAAGAAGGCGCCGACTTCCTACGCATCGCGCCGCCCGCCGGCTCAGCCGACTGGCGCGCCGCGTCGATCGAGACGTTCGACGACCATCGAGTGGCGATGTGTTTTTCGCTGGCCGCATTCAACCCGGCCGGACTGCCGGTGCGCATCCTGGACCCGAAATGCGTGGCCAAGACGTTTCCGGACTATTTCGAGACGCTGTTCGCCACCGCCCAGGCACCGACAGCGAATATTCCGGTCCTCTGCATCGACGGGCCGAGCGCGTCCGGCAAAGGCACCGTCGCCGCTGCGGTGGCGGCGCGGCTCGGCTATCATTTCCTCGACTCCGGTGCGATCTATCGGGTGGCTGCGCTGGCCGCGGTGCGCGCCGGCATCGCGATCGAGCCTGCGAACGCCGATCATATTGCCGGGCTGGCAAGCCGTCTGCCGATTCGGTTCGAGGGCAGCCGCATCCTGCTGGAGGACGACGATGTGGGCGACGTCGTCCGCAACGAGGACACGGGCCGGCTCGCTTCGCAAGTCTCGGCGCTGCTGCCGGTGCGCAGCGCGCTGGTCGCGTTGCAGCACGGCTTTCGGCGCCTGCCCGGGCTGGTCGCCGACGGGCGCGATATGGGCACCGTGATCTTCCCCGACGCCCGGCTCAAGGTGTATCTGACCGCAAGCCCCGATCAGCGGGCCGAGCGGCGCCACAAGCAGTTGATTTCAAAAGGTTTTCCTTCTACAATCGCAGACCTTGCCGCCGACTTGAAGGCGCGCGACGCACGGGACTCGTCCCGGCGCGATGCGCCCTTGAAGCCGGCGGAAGACGCCCTGCTGCTGGACAACTCCGCACTGACGATCGAGCAATCGGTCGAGCAAGTGCTGACCTGGTGGCAGAGCAGGCAGCCGTTTGCGCACTGACGCAGCGTCGCACCGAAGGCCCCGCAGTTGCGCGGCTGGAAGTCGATGTTGACCGACGACGCGGCCGAGCTGCCGTTTTCCCTTCCGTGCCGTGTCTTCGTGAGCGTGCGCCGTGCCTCGTGACGGTGTCCACGTCGATCCGGCGTTTTTTATGAAGCTCTAGGTGTCGCACCGCGCCAGGTGACGCCGCCGCAACCCAATGTCCGCCCCGGTGGGACGCCTCCAGCCGTTTTTTGCACGGTCGGAAATTCTGCCAGGCCCGCGGCTCAGGAAAATCCATTAATGTCTGAAGAATCTTTTGCCGCCCTGTTTGAAGAATCACTGACGCGCTCGGAAATGCGCGCGGGTGAAGTGATTACCGCTGAAGTCATTCGTATCGAACACAATTTCGTGGTGGTCAACGCCGGGCTCAAATCCGAAGCGTATGTGCCGCTCGAAGAGTTCAAGAGTGACAAAGGCGAAGTCGAAGTGCAGGTCGGCGACTTCGTTTCCGTCGCGATCGACGCGATCGAAAACGGTTACGGCGACACCATCCTGTCGCGCGACAAGGCCAAGCGCCTCGCGTCCTGGATGAGCCTCGAGAAAGCGCTCGAGTCGGGCGACTTCGTGACCGGCACCACCAGCGGCAAGGTCAAGGGCGGCCTGACGGTGCTCGTCAACGGCATCCGCGCGTTTCTGCCGGGCTCATTGATCGACACGCGGCCGGTGAAAGACCTGACCCCGTACGAAAACCGCACGCTCGAGTTCAAGGTCATCAAGCTCGATCGCAAGCGCAACAACGTGGTGCTGTCGCGCCGCGCCGTGGTCGAAGTCAGCATGGGCGAAGAGCGCGCCAAGCTGATGCAGACGCTGAAAGAAGGCGCAATCGTTGACGGCGTGGTGAAGAACATCACCGAATACGGCGCGTTCGTCGACCTGGGCGGCATCGACGGCTTGCTGCACATCACCGACATGGCGTGGCGCCGCGTGCGCCACCCGAGCGAAGTGGTGCAGCCGGGTCAGGAAATCCAGGCCAAGATCCTGAAGTTCGACGCCGAGAAGAACCGCGTCTCGCTCGGCTTGAAGCAGCTCGGCGACGATCCGTGGATGGGCGTCAGCCGCCGCTACCCGCAGGGCACACGCCTGTTCGGCAAGGTCACGAACATCGCCGACTACGGTGCGTTCGTCGAACTGGAGCCCGGCATCGAAGGTCTGGTGCACGTCTCCGAGATGGACTGGACCAACAAGAACATCGCGCCGAACAAGCTCGTGACCTTGGGCGAAGAAGTCGAAGTCATGGTGCTCGACATCGACGAAGACAAGCGCCGCATCAGCCTCGGCATGAAGCAGTGCAAGGCCAATCCGTGGCAGGAGTTCGCGCAGAACACGAACCGCGGCGACCGCGTGTCGGGCCCGATCAAGTCGATCACCGACTTCGGCGTGTTCGTGGGTCTTGCCACCGGCATCGACGGCTTGGTGCACCTCTCCGACCTGTCCTGGAACGAGCCCGGCGAGACCGCTGTGCGCAACTACAAGAAGGGCCAGGAGGTCGAAGCGATTGTGTTGGCCGTGGACGTGGACCGCGAGCGTATCTCGCTCGGTATCAAGCAGCTCGACGGCGACCCGTTCACGACGTTTACAAGCGTAAACGACCGCGGCCAGATCGTCAGCGGCAAAGTCAAGACGGTGGACCAGCGGGGTGCCGAGATCGATCTCGGCAACGAGATCGTCGGCTACCTGCGGGCGAGCGAAATCTCGACCGACCGCGTTGACGACGCCCGCTCGGTGCTGAAAGAAGGCGACGAAGTCAGCGCGGTGATCGTCAACATCGACCGCAAGACGCGCAACATCCAGTTGTCGGTCAAGGCCAAGGACTCGGTCGACCAGCAGCAGGCAATGCAGTCGCACGCTCAGTCGCAGTCTCAATCGCGCGACAACGCTGGCACGACGAGCCTCGGCGCGTTGCTGCGTGCGAAGCTCGACAACAACAGCGACAAGTCGTAGTCGAGCGGGGTCGCTTCGGGGGCGTGCGTGCGCCTGCAGCCAGTTGCAAGGCCGCACTGCCACCACCCGAGGCCTTTGCCGGGTCGATTTTTTTTCCGATCTCGGAAAAAGACGAGGCTCCGGTGATGTGAGGCCCGCATACGACCGGTGCTGCCGGTCGTATGCGGGCCTTGGTCCATCCAAAAAACTGCCTTTGCAGTGACCGCAGGCGGGCTTTGCTCGCAGGCAGTACAGGGTCTGCAATGAACCCCTCACCACGACGCCCATCGCCATGACCCGCTCCGATCTGGTCGAGGAACTCGCCGCACGCTTCGGCCAGCTGACGCATCGCGATGCAGAGACCGCGGTCAAGGCAATCCTCGACTCGATCGAAGACGCGCTGGTGCGTGGCCATCGCGTGGAGATTCGCGGCTTCGGCAGTTTTTCGATCAACCGGCGTCCGCCGCGCATTGGGCGCAATCCGCGCAGCGGCGAGCAAGTCGCGGTGCCGGAAAAGCGGGTGCCGCATTTCAAGCCCGGCAAAGCTTTGCGTGAAGCGGTGGACGCGCGCACGGCCGAGCTCGAAGCCCGGCGGCCCGAAGCCATCAAGGCACCGCAGGCCACGGCTGCCAACCACAAGCTCTGAGCGCGGCCAAGCCGATCAGCGCCTTCAGCCGAACGCCGAACCCGTTTCCCAGCATGCAACGACTGACGTGGCTGTTCAAGCTGCTGCTGCAGGCGGCGTGCTTCTTCGTGCTGTTCGCGTTCGCGTTGAACAACCAGCACGACGTCACCGTCCACTTTTTCTTCGGCACGTATTGGCGCGGCCCGCTGGTGCTGCTGGTGCTGGCGGTGTTTGCGGCCGGCGTGCTGCTCGGTGCCATTGGCCTGCTGCCGCGCTGGTGGCGCAGGCGGCAGGCACAGGCTGTCCCAGAGGCATCGCCGCATCGAGCAGCCGATCGCTCGGCTGCAACGCAGCCGAGCGATCCCGTTTCGGCAGCCCACGCCGTGGCTGCGTCAGCGGCTGCCAGACCCGCGGGGCTGCATGGATCTTGATCTGGTCTGGCTGCTGCTGGGGCTGCCGCTGGCGTTCGTGCTCGGCTGGGGCGCTTCGCGCTTCGACTTGCGGCAGCTGCGATTCGACAGCCGGCAGGCGCCGAAAGCGTATTTCAAGGGCCTGAACTACCTGCTCAACGAACAGCAGGACCAAGCAATCGATGCCTTCATCGAGGCGGTACAGAACGACCCCGACACGTCCGAGCTGCATTTCGCGCTGGGCAATCTGTTCCGCCGGCGTGGCGAGTTTCAGCGCGCGGTGCGCGTTCACGAACACCTGCTGTCGCGCGGCGACCTGAGCACGGACGACCGCCAGCGCGCGCAGCACGCGCTGGCGCTCGACTTCCTGAAGGCCGGGGTGCTCGACCGCGCCGAAGACGCGCTGCGCAAGCTCGATGGCGGCCCGCTCGAGAAGCAATCGCTGGTCGCGCTGCTTGCGATCTTCGAGCGCTCACGCGACTGGGAACAGGCCGCGGCCTGCGCACGCCGACTGCATACGACGTCGGAAGGCAAAGACGGCGAATTCGAAGGCCGGATCGCGCACTACCTTTGCGAACAGGCAATCGCGCTGCGCGCCAGCGACGAGCCCGCCGGGCGCAAATTGCTCGAACACGCGATCATGACGGCGCCCCATGCGTCACGCGCGCGCATCGAACTCGCGCAGTGGCAGGCAGCGGCGGGCGAGTCGTTGGCCGCGTTCAGAACGCTGAAAACCCTGTGCAACGCGGCACCCGACGCACTGCCTCTGGCGGCCACACAATTTGCGCAACTGGCGTCCGTGATCGACTTGCGCGCCGAAGCGCTCACGCTGCTGCAGGCCAGCTACGCGCGCACGCCGTCGCTCGACGTGCTCGATGCGATCGTGGCGCTCAAGCAGGAGACTGTTGCGGCCACTGCAACGTCGCTTGCGGACCCCACCGACGCCGCCGACGCGCCGCGCAACCTCTACGTTGCGCATCTGGACCGGGTGCCCTCGCTGGTGGCTGCCGCGCGCTGGCTTGCCGATGAAAAGATCGAGCACGAACAGTTTCGGCCGCAATTGCAGCGCACGCTCGAGCGGGCCACGCGGCCGCTCACGCGCTATCGATGCGCGTCGTGCGGGTTCGAGGCTTCGCTGTATTTCTGGCATTGCCCGGGCTGCCAGTCCTGGGACAGCTATTCGGCTCGGCGCGTGGATGAGCTCTAGCTCGCCCCAGGCGGATCATTGCTCACCCCCAGGCTTCGCTTCCTTCGGTCGGCTTTCGTCTACCCCCACCGGGGGGGCGGCGCCTGCGGCCCGGCGAAGCCGGCTGGCGCGGCCCCTGCCGGGCTGTGTGCGCTTGATTGATGAAGTCACATGTTTTTTTGGTGCAGCGCGTGTTGCATACGTCGGCTCGCGCCTTGCGATGCAGAACTTGCGTCCGACCAAACGCACCACGCACAATGAATGAGTAGTCGATGAAGCTGGAACGTTCACAACTCGCTGACGCCCGCGTGCTGGTGGTGGGCGACGTGATGCTGGATCGGTATTGGTACGGTACGGTGGAGCGGATCAGTCCGGAGGCGCCGGTGCCGATCGTGCGGGTGTCGCATGCGGAAGAGCGCGTCGGCGCGGCGGCCAACGTGGCGCACAACGTGGTCACGCTGGGGGCGCAGGCGTCGCTGTTGAGCGTCGTCGGCAACGACGAAGCGAGCCACAAGCTCGAAGCGTTGATTGCGAAGACCGGCATCACGGCGCACCTGGGGCGCGATGCCGGTCTACAGACGACCGTCAAACTGCGCGTGATCGGGCGTCAGCAGCAACTGCTGCGGATGGATTTCGAGAGCGAACCGCAGCGCGAAGTGCTCGCATCGCAGTCGACCGCGTTCGAGCGACTGCTGCCCGCGCATCAGGCGGTGCTGTTCTCCGACTACGGCAAAGGCGGCCTTGCGCATGTCGCGCAGATGGTGCGCGCCGCGCGCGCGCTCGGGCTGCCGGTGCTGATCGATCCGAAGGGTGCCGACTATTCGCGTTATGCGGAAGCCACCGTGATCACGCCGAACCGCGCCGAGCTTCAGCAGGTGGTCGGCAACTGGCACGACGATGCCGATCTCGAAGCGCGCGCGCAGAAGCTGCGCAGTGAGCTCCGCCTCGATGCGCTGCTGGTCACACGCAGCGAAGAAGGCATGACGCTGTTCGACGCGGCCGGCGCGCTGCACGTGCCGGCGCAGGCGCGCGAAGTGTTCGATGTGACCGGCGCCGGCGATACGGTGATCGCGAGTCTCGCTGCATTCGTCGCCGCCGGCCTCGACCTGCGCGCCGCGGTGCCGCTGGCGAATCGCGCCGCCGGCATCGTAACGGCCAAGTTCGGCACCGCCACCGCAAGCTTCGAGGAGTTGTTCGAGTCATGACCCAGAGAATCGTCGTCACCGGCGCGGCCGGCTTTATCGGCAGCAACCTCGTCAAAGGCCTGAACGCGCGCGGCATTACCGACATCATCGCGGTCGATCATCTGAAAAACGGCGACAAGTTCAAGAACCTCGCTGATCTGCAGATCGCCGACTATCTGGACCGCGACGATTTCTACGCACCGTTTGCGAACCAGGCGTTCGGCCGCATCGACGCGGTGTTCCATCAAGGCGCGTGCAGCGACACGATGGAAACCGACGGCCAGTACATGATGCGCAACAACTACACGCTGTCGTGCACGCTGTTCGAAGCGTGTCGGCGGCAGCGCACGCAGTTTCTTTATGCGTCTTCGGCCGCGACCTACGGCGGCTCGGCCACGTTCATCGAGACGCCCGAATTCGAGCGGCCATTGAACGTCTACGGATACAGCAAGCTGTTGTTCGACCAGCGGCTGCGGCGTGAACTCGGCGACCGATTCGAGCGGGCCGGCACGCAGGCCGTGGGCTTTCGCTATTTCAACGTGTACGGCCCGCGTGAACAACACAAGGGCCGCATGGCCAGCGTCGCGTTTCATCAGTTCCACCAATTCCGCGAGGCCGGCAAAGTCAAGCTGTTCGGCGAGTACGGCGGCTACGCGGCCGGCCAGCAGCAGCGCGACTTCGTCTACATCGACGACGTGGTCGCGGTGAACCTGTGGTTTCTCGACCATCCGACAGCCAGCGGCGTATTCAACCTCGGCACCGGCCGCGCGCAGCCGTTCAACGACGTGGCGCTCGCGGTCGTGAATGCGCTGCACGGCGAAGGCGTGCCGCTCACGCTCGCGCAGGCGGTCGAGCGCGGTTTCATTGAATACGTGCCGTTTCCCGATGCGCTGCGCGGCAAGTACCAGTGCCACACGCAGGCCGATCCGACGGCGCTGCGCAATGCCGGCTGCGACCACGGCTTCGTCGATGTGCAGCGTGGCGTGTCGCACTACCTGCGGCAGCTTGCGGCAGGAGCAGCGGGCTCCCCGGACTGAACCGGTCGGCGCCCGAGCAGCAGGGCCGCGTCAACCGCGCGCCGATGGCTGCCGTTGTGACGCGGTGCGCGTGCTCGATCCGGCGCGATGCACCGGCCCTCGTCACCCTCCGTCATCAACCGCCGCGCCAATCTGCGCAAAGGAACCCGAACCATGTGGAAAAAATTTCTTGCCGTCACCGCCCTGCTGTTCGCCGCCGCGTCGTTTGCTGCCGTCGAAGTGAACAAGGCCACTGCCGAAGAACTCGACAGCGTGAAGGGCATCGGCACCGCGATGGCCAAAAAGATCGTGGACGAACGGGCCAAAGGCGCGTTCCAGAACTGGGATGACTTCGTCGCCCGTGTGAAAGGCACTGGCAAAGGCAATGCGGCCAAGCTGTCGGCCGCCGGCCTCACGGTGAATGGCAAGGAACGCGGCGAAGGCGCCGCAGAGACGAAGGCGAATGCGGCCAAGCCGGCGGCCTCCACCAAGCCGGTGGCCGCTGCACCGGCCGCCACACCGACACCCGCTTCGCCGCCCGCCGCAACCGCCAAACCCGACATGAAAGCCGCACCGATGAGCGCGACTCGTGCGTCGGAGCCAGCGCGCAAGTAGAGGCACCGTTGGTTGGCGGTTGGCGGTTGGCGGTTGGCGTGCCACGATGTCGCAAGCCGAGACATGTCGATCGGCTGGCTGTGCCTTGACGGCCGGTGGCGGACTCCGCCGCCATCGCGCCGAGCGACGCCGGTGGTTGCGAACGGCAAAGGCCCTTGCCAGCCGCTCGCAAGCGCCGCGGCTACTTCGCCTTCGCGAGCCCCAACTGGTCGATCAGCGCCTTTTCCTTGCTGAACGTGTCCTGCGCGAACTGGCGGTACTTTTCGGTGCTCATGTAGAGCGGCTCCATGTCGTAGCGCTTCAGGATCTCGACATAGCTCGGCTGCTCCATCGCGGTCTTGAAGCCGTCGTGCAGCTTCTTCACGATCTCGGGCGGTGTGTCGCGCGGCGCGCCGATGCCGAACGGCGAGTTCTGCACGACATCGATCCCCAGTTCCTTCAACGTCGGCACATCCGGAAACTTCTCGAGTCGCTTGTCACCCCAGGTGTTCAACACGCGCAGCTTGCCGGCTTCCACCAGCGGTGCGAAGCCGGTCGAGTCGGCACCCGCCATCAACTGTCCGCCCATCATCGCCTGCGCGAGCTCCGCGCTGCCCTTGTAAGGCACGTGCAGCAACTGGACGCCGAGCTTTTGCGCGACCAGCTCCATCGTCAGGTGCGGACTGGTGAAGGTGCCGGTCGAGCCGTAGGTCAGCTCACCCGGATGCGCCTTGGCCCAGGCCACCAGATCGGCCCAGGTCTTGAACTGCGAATCGGCTGGCACCGTGACGCCGAACGCGTAGCCCGTCACGTTGATCACGTAGTTGATGTCCTTCACCGGGTCCCAGGCGAGTTTGGTCGTGTAGGGCAGCCGGAACACGCCGAGCGGGATCTGGCCGACTGTGTAGCCGTCGGGTTGCGCGATCTGCAAGGCTTGGGCGGGCAGGCTGCCGCCGGCGCCGGGCTTGTTGTCGACGATCACCGGCTGGCCGAACACCTTGCTCGCGTTCTCGGCCAGCACGCGCATCGTCGCGTCGGTCGGGCCGCCGGCGGAGAACGCGATCACGAGCTTGATCGGGCGGGCCGGGAAACCGCTGCTCTGGGCTCGCACGATGAACGCGGGCGCTGCAAGGGTCGCTGCGGACAGCTGCAAGATTTTTCTGCGTTGCATGGTAACGAATTCTCCTCAAGTCTTGGGTGGGTCGGGGTCGTGCAGCGAATCGACGCGAGGTCCTGCACGAAATGGGCGCATGATCCCGCGGTTTCCCGACGATACACGGCGCTAGCTGCCCGCCTGTCGCGGGGTTGACGCCCGGTCACTTCGCTGTCCCTTCGCAATCTCACCCTCACCGACATGACTTCCATGACGACAGACACCCGCGCCGCGCAGCCGGCCCTCGATCCACCGCAGCGAACCGATCCCGAGCGGGTCGCGGTCGACAAAACCGCCGCCACCACGCCTGAGACGATGGAGATATCGGCCTCGGTCGTGAACGTCAAGAACCTGTCGCTGGCGATCATGGCCACGCTCGTGTCGATCGCCGCGCTGCGCCTGGGCAGTGGCATCTTCGTGCCGGTGATGATGGGCGTGGTGTTGAGTTATGCGCTCACGCCGGTGGTGAATCGACTGGTCAAATGGCACGTGTCGCGCTCGCTGAGTGCGGCGATCGTGGTGTTCGGCCTGTGTGGCGCCTTGGGCTGGATAGGCTACCGCTACGCCGACGACGCGCGCACGCTGATCGATTCGCTGCCCGGGGCGGCGGAAAAGCTGGCCCGCAGCATGGCGAACGACAACGGCGGGCCGAACCAGCCGAGCGCCCTCGAAAAAGTCGAGATTGCGGCCGAGAAGCTGCAAAACGTCGCTGCGACCGACAAGGGTGCGGTTCCGTCGCCCACACCGGCGAGCGACGCCCTGCGCACGACGACCACGACCACGACCACCGTTACGAAATCGGCCGCAGCGGGCCCGGCCGAGGCCGCATCCGCGCCGGCCGGACCCGTGCGCGTCCAGGTTGAGCGGCCCAAGTTCAGCGTCAAGGATTACCTGTGGACCGGCACCATGGGTGTGATCAGCGGACTCGGGCAACTGCTGGTCGTGATCGTGCTGACATTCTTTCTGCTGTCGGCCGGCAACACGTTTCGGCGCAAGATGCTGCGGCTGGCCGGTCCCACGATCAGCGAGAAGAAGGAAACCCTGGAAGCGCTCGATGAGGTCAGCGACCAGATCCAGCGCTACCTGCTCGTGATGGTGCTGCTCAGCGCACTGACCGGCGTGGTCACCTGGCTGGCGTTCTGGGCGCTTGGCATGAACAACGCGGTGGCCTGGGGGGTGCTCGCTGGCGTCTTCAACCTGATTCCGTATCTCGGCTCGATCCTGGTGGCGGCAGGCTCGATCCTGGCGGCGTTCCTGCAGTTCGGCACGATCGAGATGGGCATCGCGATCGGCGTGGTCAGCCTCGTGATCCACACCGTGATCGGCCAGTTCCTGACACCGTGGCTGACCGGCAAGGCCAGCCACATGAACTCGGTCACCGTGTTCATCGGTGTGCTGGCGTGGGGCTGGGTCTGGGGCCTGTGGGGCTTGTTCCTCGCGGTGCCGATCCTGGTGATCGTGAAGGTCGTGAGCGAACGCATCGACGACCTGAAACCGATCGCCGAATTTCTAGGCGACTGAGGGCTCCGCTGCCGCCTCGGCGTTGACGGCAGGCGCAGCAGCGGCTGCACGCGCAAGCACGGCCGCCAGCACTTCGCCGGTCGGCGACCCTGTTTGCACCAGTTGCTGCGGCGTGCCGACCGCCACCACCCGGCCGCCCGAGGCGCCGCCGCCCGGGCCCATGTCGATCACCCAATCGGCCTCGGCGATCAGATCCAGGTCGTGTTCGATCACGATCACGCTGTGGCCGCCATCGACCAGCCGGTGCAGCACGCGGATCAGTTGCTCGACGTCGGCCATGTGCAGGCCAACCGTTGGCTCGTCGAGCACATAGAGCGTATGCGGCGGTTTCTGGCCACGGCGCGTGATGTCGTCGCGCACTTTGCTCAGTTCCGTGACCAGCTTGATGCGCTGCGCCTCGCCGCCGGACAGCGTCGGCGACGGCTGGCCCAGGGTCAGGTAGCCGAGGCCCACATCCTTCAACAACTGCAGTGGATGGCCGATCGCCGGCATCGACGCGAAGAAGTCGACCGCCTCGTCCACCTCCATCTGCAGCACCTCGCCGACGCTCCTTCCCCGCCAGCTCACCGCGAGCGTTTCCGGGTTGAAGCGCGCACCGTGGCAGCTCTCGCATGGCACCTTCACGTCGGGCAGAAAGCTCATGCTGATGGTGCGCACGCCCTGGCCTTCGCAGCTCGGGCAGCGGCCCTCGCTGGTGTTGAACGAAAAACGCCCGGGCCCGTAGCCGCGCGCCTTGGCTTCCAGCGTCTGTGCGTAGAGCTTGCGTACCGCCTCCCAGAAGCCGATATAGGTCGCCGGGCAACTGCGCGGGGTTTTGCCGATCGGCGTCTGGTCGACTTCGAGCACGCGGTCGATCGTGCGAAAGCCTGACAGCGCGGTGCAGCCAACCAGCACCGGATATTTGCCCGCGTCCATCGCGTCGCGCCCGGCCTTGGTCTGGCGCTGCGCGACCAGCGCCGCGACGTTTTCCAGCAGCACGTCGCGCGCGATGGTCGACTTGCCCGAACCCGACACGCCCGTGATCGCGACCAGCCGGCCGAGCGGCACGTCGACGTCGACGCCGCGCAGGTTGTGCAGGTTCGCACCGAGCAACTGCAGCGCGCCCGCCTCTGCGGACGTGCGGCGCGGCCGGGCCGGATGTGCGATCGCGTGCCGCAGATAGCGACCGGTGACCGAATCGGGCGCGTTGCAGACCTCTTGAATCGTGCCCTGCGCCACCAACCGGCCGCCGCGCTTGCCCGCGCTCGGCCCGATGTCGATGATGTGGTCGGCGCGCCGGATCGTTTCTTCGTCGTGCTCGACCACCACCAGCGTGTTGCCCTTGTCGCTGAGCGTTTGCAGCGCATCGAGCAGGATGCGGTTGTCGCGCGCATGCAGACCGATCGTCGGCTCGTCGAGCACGTAGCAGACACCCTGCAACTGGCTGCCGAGCTGGGCCGCGAGCCGGATCCGCTGTGCCTCTCCGCCCGACAAGGTCGGCGCGCCACGATCCAAGGTCAGATAGTCGAGGCCGACCTGCTCCAGGAATGCAAGCCGGCTCTCGATCTCCGGCACCAAGTCGCGCGCGATCTGCGCATCGCGGCCCTGCAGTTGCAGCCCCGCCACCCAGCGCCGCATCTCGGACACGCTGTTCGCGCCGAGTTCGGTGACCGAACGATGATCGAACTTGACTGCGCGTGCGGTCGCGTTCAGCCGCGTGCCCTGGCAGCCCGGACAAGCCGTGTCGCTCAAGTCTTCGACTTCAGGTTCGGCAAACGTCTGCTCGGTGCCGCGGTTGTCGTCGGCCTGCACCGAGTCGTCGAGCGCCGCGCGTTGCTCCCTGGTCAGCCGCACGCCAGTTCCGACGCAATCGGGGCACCAGCCGTGCTTGCTGTTGTAGCTGAACAGGCGCGGGTCGAGTTCGGCATAACTGGTGCTGCAGACCGGGCAGGCGCGGCGTGCCGAATAGCTGGTCAACCGCCCGATGTCGGCGGTTGGCGACTTGTCGAGCATCGCTTCACGCAAGCCATCGAGCCCGCTCAGCACATGCACGACGCCCTTGCCGTGCTGCAGCGCATCGGCCAGCGCCTGACGCAGCAGCGCTTCGTTCTCCGGCAACACGTCGAGGCTCGCGACCGGCAGCTCCACCGTGTGTTCTTTGAAGCGGTCCAACCGTGGAAAGCCGGTGGTCGGCAAAAACTCGCCATCGACGCGCAGATGCGTGTGCCCGCGCGGCCTCGCCCAGTCGGCCAGCTCGGTATAGACGCCCTTGCGGTTCATCACGAGCGGCGCGAGCAGCCCGATGTGCTGGCCGCGAAACTCCTTCAACAACTGCGCTGCGATGCTCTCCGGCGACTGCGGCTGGACCGCGGCGCCGTCGTGGATGCAGTGTTGCGTGCCGAGCTTCACGTACAGCAGACGCAGGTAGTGCCAGACCTCGGTGGTGGTGCCGACCGTGCTCTTGCGCCCGCCGCGCGACAGCCGCTGCTCGATCGCGACCGTTGGCGGAATGCCGTAGACCGCATCGACCTCGGGCCGGCCCGCTGGCTGCACGATGCTGCGCGCGTACGCATTCAGCGATTCGAGATAACGGCGCTGCCCTTCGTTGAACAAGATGTCGAACGCAAGCGTCGACTTGCCCGAGCCGCTCACCCCCGTGATCACGTTGAAGCGCCCGCGCGGGATGTCGACCGAGAGCGACTTCAGGTTGTGCTCTTTGGCATTCACGATCTGGATCGCGTTGCGGTCATCGGCAGCGCGCGGTTTGGCCGCGTGCACCGCATAGTTCGCGCTGCGTTCCGCGACTTGCTGCGGCCCGTTGCCGAGCGCGGCTTCGTAATCGCGCAGCGCGGCGCCGGTGTGCGAGGTGGGGTGCTGCCGCAGGTCGTCGGGCGTGCCCTGCGCGACCAGTTCACCGCCCGCATCTCCGCCGTCCGGCCCCAGATCGATCAACCAGTCGCTTGCGCGGATCACGTCGAGGTTGTGTTCGATCACGACCACCGAATGACCCGCGTCAAGCAGCCGGCGCAGCGCGCGCATCAGCTTGGCGATGTCGTCGAAATGCAGCCCGGTCGTCGGTTCGTCGAACAAGAACAGCGTGCCTCGCCCGTGTTTGCTTGACTTGTTGCTATCTTTTTTGGGACCTATGCTGGGCTTGGCTGCATCCGCCAGAAAACCCGCGAGCTTGAGCCGCTGCGCCTCGCCGCCAGACAAGGTCGGCACCGGCTGGCCGAGCTTCACGTAATCCAAGCCCACTTCGACGATCGGCTTCAACGCACGGATCACCTCCCGGTCTTCGGCGAACAGCACGGCCGCTTCGCTCACCGTCAAGTCCAGCACGTCGGCCACGTTCAACAGCCGCGGCATCGCGTCGCCGGACGCCTTGCGCTCGATCGTGACTTCGAGCACCTCGGGCCGATAGCGCTGGCCGTTGCAGTCCGGGCAGCGCAGATAAATGTCGGACAGGAACTGCATCTCGACGTGCTCAAAGCCCGAGCCCATGCAGGTCGGGCAGCGCCCGTCGCCGCTGTTGAAGCTGAACTTCGCGGCCGTCCACCCGCGCTGGCGCGCGAGCGGCGCGCAGGCGAACAGCACGCGCAAGGTGTCCCAGACGCCGACGTAGCTCGCCGGGTTGGAACGCGCGGTCTTGCCGATCGGCGACTGATCCACGAACACCATGTCGGCGAGTTGCTCGGCGCCGAGCAGCCGGTCGAACGCGCCCGGTGCGTCGGTCGGGCGGCCGAAGTGACGCAGCAGCGCGGGCGCGAGCACGTCCTGCACCAGCGTCGATTTGCCGGAGCCGCTGACGCCCGTCACGCAGACGAGTCGCTGCAGCGGCAACTCGACCGTGACGTGCTTCAGGTTGTGCTCACGCACGCCTTCGAGGATCAGCTTCGGCGTGCTGCCCTCCACCGGCCGCGTGAAGCCGGACGTGATCTGCTTTCTGCTACTGAGGTAGGCACCGGTCAGCGTGTCGGCACTGCGCAACTCCTCGGGCGTGCCGTCGAACACGATCTGGCCACCGCGTTCGCCCGGTCCCGGCCCCATGTCGATCACGCGGTCGGCGGCGAGCATCACGGCTGGGTCGTGCTCGACCACGACCAGGGTGTTGCCGGCGTCGCGCAGCCGGCGCATGGCTTCGGTGATGCGGCCCATGTCGCGCGGGTGCAGGCCGATGCTCGGCTCGTCCAGCACGAACAGCGTATTCACGAGCGAGGTGCCGAGCGCGGTCGTCAGGTTGATGCGCTGCACCTCGCCGCCGGACAGGGTGCGGCTTTGTCGGTCCAGCGTCAGATAGCCGATGCCCACATCGCACAGGTATTTGAGCCGCGTGTTGATCTCGTCGAACAGCAGCTTCAGCGCCTGCGCCTCACCGGGCTGGGCATGCGCTGCCTCATTCAATTCGAGGCGATCGAAGAAGCGCCGCAGTCTCTCGATCGGCAGCAGCATCAGGTCGTGCACGCACAGGCCCGGCAGCGCTTCGAGCTGGCCGCGTGACCAACTCACGCCCACCGGCAGGAAGCGCTTCGACGGGTCGAGCACCGCATCGGCTGCTCCCCTGCTGCCGATGCGCCACTGCAGCGGCTCGGTCTTCAGGCGCGCGCCGCCGCACGTCTCACACGGCGTGTAGCTGCGGTATTTCGACAGCAACACCCGGATGTGCATCTTGTAAGCCTTGCTCTCCAAATACTTGAAAAAACGCTTGATGCCGAACCATTTCTTGTTCCACTGCCCTTCCTTGAAACCCGGCTCGCCGTCGATCACCCACTGGCGTTGCGCGTCGCTGAGCTGGTTCCAAGGCGTGTCGCGCGGGATGCCGTGGGTCTCGGCGTGGCGCATCAGGTCGTCCTGGCATTCTTTCCAGGCCGGGGTCTGGATCGTCTTGATCGCGCCGGCGCGCAAGGTCAATCGTTCGTTCGGAATCACGAGCGAATAGTCGACGCCGATCGTGCGGCCGAAACCGCGGCAGTCCGGGCATGCGCCGAGGCTCGAGTTGAAAGAGAACATCGACGGCACCGGGTCCGCATAGCGCAAATCGCTGTCCGGGCAGTGCAGGCCGGTGGAGAAGCGCCAGATCTCCGAGCGCTCTGCATCGTCGTCGATCCGGTACACGCTCAGGCGGCCGCTGCCGCGCTTCAATGCGGTCTCGATCGCCTCCAGCGCGCGCACGCGCTCGGTGCCGCCCAGCCGGAACCGATCAGCCACTACGTCGAGCACCTTGCGTGGACCGGTCGGTGTCACGATTTCGCGCTCGGCCTGGACTTTCGTGAAGCCGCTGGCCGACAACCATTGTTCGACCTGCTCGGCGCTGGTGTTGGCGGGAAGTTCGACCGGAAAGGTTACGGCCAGCCGCGAGTCACCGGCCGCCGCGCTGCGCGCCTGCAACTCGGCATAGATCGTGTCCGGCGAATCGTGCCGCACCCCCAGCGCCGTTTCCCGGTCGAACAACTGCGCAGCGCGGGCGAACAACAGCTTCAGATGGTCGTTCAGCTCGGTCATCGTGCCGACCGTCGAGCGCGAGCTGCGCACCGGATTGGTCTGGTCGATCGCGATCGCGGGCGGCACGCCTTCCACCTTGTCGACCGCCGGCTTGTCCATCCGGTCCAGGAACTGGCGCGCGTAGGCGCTGAAGGTTTCCACGTAGCGGCGCTGGCCTTCCGCGAACAGCGTATCGAACACCAGCGACGACTTGCCGGAGCCGCTCGGGCCGGTCACGACCGTCAGCTCGCCGCACCGGATGTCCAGATCGAGATTTTTGAGGTTGTGCTGGCGCGCGCCACGGATGCGGATCAGGCCTTGTTGGGTCATCGAGCAGTCTTCTTATTCGAAATGGGCAGAGCGGAATATTCTAGGAATCGGTCTGGAAATTCCCTGCTGCATGGGTATCCGTGATGGACTGCGCAGGTCAAACGCCGATCAACCACGACACTGCCCCGTTGATCAAAATTTGTTGCAAGAAAAGGGGTGGGTATGACGACGATGCTCAAGACGGCGGTTTGCGTGGGTGCCCTGCTGGCCTGCATGACCGGCGCGCAGGCTCAACTCGTGATCGGCCAGACGGCCGGCTATACCGGAACCAACGCTGACGGCGTCAAAGAAACGGCGGCTGGCGCCAAGCTGTACCTCGACAGCATCAACGCCAAAGGCGGTGTGAACGGCCAGAAGATCGAACTGCTGTCGATGGACGACGGTTTTGTGCCGAAAAAAGCCGCCGAAAACGCGCAAAAGCTCGCCGAGAACCCGAACGTGCTCGCCCTGTTCCTGACGCGCGGTACACCGCATACCGAGGCGCTCCTGCCGGTAATCGAAAAGTACAACCTGCCGCTGCTTGCGCCGTCGACCGGCGGCATGATGTTTCACAAGCCGGTGAACCGCCTCGTGTTCAACGTCCGGGCGACCTACCAGCGCGAAGCCGAGCGCGGCATCGCCTACCTCATCTCGATCGGGTTGACCCGCATCGCTGTGGTTTACCGCGACGACAGTTTTGGAAAGGACGGCCTGGAAGGCGCGCAAAAGGGCTTTACCGCTGCCCAGCTGACGCCGATGCTTGAAAAAGTCGACGCACAGAAGCCCGATTACCAAACCATCGTAGACAAACTCGCCAAGGCCGATATCCAAGCGGTGATGATGATCGCACCCGGCAAATCGGCTGCGGACGGCATCAAGGCGCTGCGCGACGCGGGCTCGAAAGCGCAGCTGATCACATTGTCGAACAACGCGTCGGCCGGCTTCGTCAATGACCTGGGCGACCACGCACGCGGCGTGATCGTGACCCAGGTGTTCCCGGCCGAGCGGACCGACGCCTATCCCATGGTCAAAGAGATACGCCAGCTTGCGAAGGCGCACGACGGTACGGAAGTCAGTCCGCCGATGCTGGAAGGCTACGCAGCGGCCAAAGTGCTGGTTGAAGGCCTGCGCCGCGCCGGCCCTCAACCAACGCGCGAGAAACTCGCTGCCGCGCTGGAAGGCATCCGCAAGTTCGACCTGGGCGGGCTCGAAATCAACTATGCACCGGACGACCACACCGGCCTGGACTTCGCCGAACTTTCGATCATCGGGCCGAAGGGCAAATTCCGACGTTGACTAACAGCCCCGGCTGGCCGGTCGGGGCTCGACTGCCGCCCCCGGCGCCGAATACACCGCTTTCAGCGGCTGCCACCCCGGCGCACCGGCGCGCGCACATGGGCATGACGGGCCAGCGCGAAGCTCGCGAAGAACTTGCACCAGATCGTGCTGCCCGCGATCGCGGTCCAGGTGTTGTAGTGGAACGCGCCGAGCAACACACCGCCGATCGCGATCAGCACCGCCACCCCCGCGATCAGGTTGATCGCCAACTCCCAGAAAGCGAACTTCGCCGGCTCGGGCGGCGACTCCCCGCCCTTGATCGCCACTTCCGAGAAGTCGCGCCGCACGCCGATCCGCCAAGCCCGGCGCAGCCAAAAAAAAGCGATCGGAAACAGCGCCAGAAACAGCACCCAGGTCAACGCGACCGATACATCGAAAACCATCGTTGCGCTGTCGCTCCTGATTGCTGAGTCAAAAAAGAAAACGGCCGCATGTGCAGCGGCCGAAAAGAAATTTACCAGGGAAGCCCACTGCCGGTTCAAAGGCCGTGCTGTGCTTCGCCCCACCCAACCCTCAATCTTCGGTCCGACAGGCGCCGCGGGGCCGGTTCCGCCGGGCTGCAGGCGCCGCCCCTGGTGGTGGACGGCGAAAGCCGACCGCAGGGAGCGAAGCCTATGGGTGGGCTCAGTGACTCCCGTGCACCCGAGCCGAGCCGCGCGGAATCCGCACCGCCTCGACCATCTGCTGGATGTGCAGTGGCGGCGCCTTGGTCACCTTGTCGACCAGGAACGCCACCAGGAAGTTGACGCCCGCGCCGACCGCACCGAACGCTTCCGGCGTGATGCCGAAGAAGCTGTTCGGCCCGCCGATCAGCTCCAGATAGCCGGTGCCCTTGATGAAGAAGATGCCCTTGTGCGCGAACACGTAGAACAGCGTGACGAACAGGCCGGAGAGCATGCCGGCCATCGCGCCCTCCTTGTTCATCTTCTTGCTGAAGATGCCCATCATGATGGCCGGGAACAAGGAGCTGGCCGCGATACCGAACGCGAGCGCCACGGTGCCGGCCGCAAACCCCGGCGGATTCAGGCCCAGCCAGCCCGAGATCACGATTGCAACCGCCATCGCGATCTTGCCCGCCAGCAATTCGTTTTTCTCGCTGATGCTGGGGTTGAACACGTTCTTGATCAGGTCATGCGACACGGCCGCCGAGATCGCCATCAACAATCCCGCGGCGGTGGACAGCGCCGCCGCCAGGCCGCCGGCTGCCACCAGTGCGATCACCCAGTTCGGCAACAGCGCGATCTCCGGATTGGCCAGCACGATGATGTCGGCGTTCACGTCGAGTTCGTTGCCTTTCCAGCCGGCGGCTTGCGCCTTCTGCACCACAGCCGGGTCTTTCGACTTGTCGTTGTAGTACTGGATGCGGCCGTCGCCGTTCTTGTCCTCGAACTTGAGCAGCCCGGTGGTTTCCCAACGCTTCATCCAGTCCGGACGCTCGTCGTATTTCAGCGCGGAATCGGCTGCGTACGGGCTCGTGTCCTGCATCACGACGCCGGGCGTCACGGTGCGCAACAGATTCATCTTGGCCATGGCGGCCACCGCCGGTGCGGTCGTGTAGAGGATCGCGATGAAGACCAGCGCCCAGCCGGCGGAAGAACGCGCGGCCTTCACGCTGGGCACGGTGAAGAATCGCATGATCACGTGCGGCAGGCCCGCGGTGCCGATCATCAGCGACAGCGTGTACATGAACATGTTGAGCTTGCTGCCCGGCAGCGACGTCGTGTACTGGCCGAAGCCGAGTTCGGTCACGACCTGATCGAGCTTTGCCAACAGCGACACGTCGTGGCCGACCAGGTTCGAGCCCAGGCCGATCTGCGGCAGCACGCTGCCCGTCAACTGCAGCGAGATGAACACCGCCGGCACCGTGTAGGCCAGGATCAGCACGATGTACTGCGCGACCTGGGTGTAGGTGATGCCCTTCATGCCGCCGAACACCGCGTAAGCGAACACGATGCCCATGCCGACATAAATGCCGACGTCCGACGACACGCCCAGAAAGCGCGAGAACGCGATGCCCACGCCCGTCATCTGGCCGATGATGTAGGTGATCGATGCGGTCAGCAGGCAGACCACCGCGATGGTGCTGGCCGAGCGCGAATAGAACCGGTCGCCGATGAACTGCGGCACCGTGAACTTGCCGAACTTGCGCAGATACGGCGCGAGCAGCATGGCCAGCAGCACGTAGCCGCCGGTCCAGCCCATCAGGAACAGCCCGCCGCCGTAGCCCATGTTCGAGATCAGGCCGGCCATCGAGATGAACGAGGCGGCGCTCATCCAGTCGGCCGCTGTCGCCATGCCGTTGGTGACCGGATGCACGCTGCCGCCGGCCGCGTAGAACTCGCTGGTGGAGCCGGCGCGCGCCCAGATCGCAATGCCGATGTAGAGCGCGAAGCTCAGACCGACCGCGATGTAGATGGTGGTTTGAAGATCCATGGAAGTGCGCAGCCTGTTAACGGCGTGTGGTCGTCGTTGTGGTTTGTTGCGATCGGATTGCCGGTTTTGCGGGCAGACGATTGGCCGGTCGTTCTTCGTCGACGTCGAAGCGCTGGTCGATCGCATTCATGCGCCAGCCGTAGTAAAAAATCAGCACGATGAAGATGTAGATCGAGCCTTGCTGCGCGAACCAGAAACCGAGTGGATAGCCGCCCAGATGGAACTGGTTCAACCAGTCGGCGAACAGGATGCCGGCGCCGAACGACACCAAAAACCAGACCACCAGAATGCCGCCGAGCAACCGGAGCGTCGCGCTCCAATAGGCCTGGGACGTATCGTCGAGTGACATACGCAATCCTTGTCGTTGTTTTCGAATGAATGGGGAAGCGAGCAAGTGACCGTGTCACTTGGCCGATGCGGCGCAGGCCGATCGGTGGAAGCCGCAACCGCGACCGTAACCGATCGTGTGATGCGCAGGCTGGGTGTTTGGCCGTCGTCAGGGAATCACCGGAGGGGATAAACCCTGGAGTTGATGGCATGCCGCCACAGACCGTGCGCGGCTCGGAAAATCTCTCGTCGCTGCGCAAACGACGGGGCGCCGCTCGCCTCAACGAGGACGTTGCGTGCCGATCGGTCGCTCCGCCATTTCGCTCCAGTGCACTGGCGCAAACCACTCGTCGCCGAGCAGGTACGCCCGCAGCATGGGCAATGCGTCGAACCCCCAGAACAGGCGCCCATCGACCGCGAAGCTCGGCACCCCGAAGACGCCGAGCGCAACGGCCTCGTCGGTGAGCGCGCGCAACTGCGCCTTCACCGCCGGGTCCTGCGGATCGCGCGCTGGTTTCAACTGCTGCCGCAACGCGCCGAGCCGCCGCGGGTCCGCCGCATCGAGCCCGGAGCGCCACACGTGCTGAAAAATCGCGCTGCAGCTATGGCGGTTCGGCAACCCGTTGTCCGCGCCGCTGCCGCACGCGATCGCCAGCCGCAACAAGCCGAGCGGATTGAACGGATGCGTGGCCGGGTGATGCAGTGCAATGTCATGTTCCCGCGCAAGCCACGACACATGCCGGCTGGTCCAGTCGCGCTTGGCAGGGATCTCGGCCGGGCCCAGTTGCCCGTGCGCCTTCAGCAGCGCGCCGAACACGACCGGTTTGTAGGTCAGCGCATAGCTGCCTGCGTCCAGCAACGCGCGCGGCAGTTGCTCGAATGCGAGGTACGCATAGGGGGAGATGAAGTCGAAGTAGCAATCGATCTGTTTCATGGCGGTCATGCGCGTGGGCGCTTGCAATGCCGACGTTGCTCAGTCGCGAAGGGGGTCTTTGGCGACGACTTCGGCGCGCTGCGCCAGATGGCGCCAGATGGCGCGCTTGGCTGGCTCGCCCAATGCACCCCAGTCCATGATCTCGTCGATCGTGCGCAAGCAGCCTTCGCACCAACCGGTGTCCTCATTCATCTGACAGACCGACACGCAGGGCGATGGCGCCGGTGCGTTGCTGCCGTCGATCCGCTGCGCGGTGGTCGCGATGGTGCGCGCATGGAATTTCATCATACGGACTCGCATGGCGGCGACGAAGGCGAGCCGGCCGGAGCCACCGGCTCGCCGGGCAGCAGCAGCAGATCCGCCACGACCGCCCCGTCGGTCAGCGCCGTCAGATCGGCCGGGCGCAACCGGAACACCGCATGCGGATGGCCGGCTGCGGCCCAGATCTCGCCGAAGCGCGACAGCGAGCGGTCGATCAGGCAGACCGGGGGTTGCGAAAGCCCGATCGGCGCGACGCCGCCGATCGAAAAACCCGTGCAGGTCTTCACGAACCCGGCATCGGCACGGCCGATCGGCCCGATCAACGCTTCGACCTTACGCTCGTCCACCCGGCCGTCGCCCGCCGCGATCACGAGCACCGCCGCCGCATCGGCACGGCGCCTGAACACGATGCTTTTGGCGATCTGACCGAGCGCGACGCCAAGCGCGTCGGCCGCCTGCTGCGCGGTCCGCGCCGAGTGATCCAGCAGCACGGGCGCGTGCGGGTGTCCCTTGTCCAGCAGCGCGCGCGCAACCCGCCGCACGCCTTCGGGCAGCGGCTTGACCTCAGCGCCGCACATGGTCGGCCAACGCAGAGTCGTCGAAGCCCGGCGGGTACCCAGCAGCGACGCGGGAAAAAAGCACGCATTGCACGTCAGTACCCCCGCCCCCGATCCACCACCCCGCGGATCGGCTCGCCGCGCTCGACCGCTTCGATCTTGCGCGCGATCTGCGCGATGGTGTCCTCACGCAATGTGCGCGCCGAGGTGTGCGGTGTGACGACGATGTTCGGGTGCGCCCAAAACGGATGTTCGGCCGGCAGCGGCTCGGTGCTGAACACATCGAGCGCGGCGCCGGCCAACTGGCCGCTGGCAAGCGCTTCGAGCAGATCGGCCTCCACCAGATGTTCGCCGCGCGCGACGTTGATCAGATAGCCGCCGGCCGGCATCGCGGCGAAGGTCTGCCGGTTCAGGATGCCGCGTGTATCCGGCGTGAGCGGAAGCAGACAGACCAGAATGCGCGTGCCGGCCAGAAAAGTCGAAAACCGCTCGGCGCCCGAAAAACATTCGACGCCCGGCACGTTTTTCGGCATGCGGCTGTACCCGCGCACCGGAAACTCGAAGTGCTGCAGCGCTTGCGCCACGCGCTGGCCCAGCACGCCGAGTCCCATGATGCCGACCGTGAAATCGGCGCGCCGGTTCGGCTTGCGAAATGCCCATTTCGCGTGCGCCTCTTCCTGCGCATAAGCGTCCAGCTCGCGGAAATGCCGGATCACCGCCTGGCAGACGAACTCTGCCATCTGCACCGACATGCCGGCGTCATCGAGCCGCACCAGCAGCAGTTCGGGCGGCAGTTCGAGCTTCAGCAACGCATCGACCCCGGCGCCGATGTTGAACAAGCCGCGCAAGCCAGGTTGCTCGTCGATGAATTGCTGCGGCGGCGCCCAGACGACCGCGTGATCGGCCTGCGGCGCACCGCTTTGCCAAGGCTCCACCGTGGCCTGCGGCAATGCGGCGCGCAGCCCTTCGAGCCACGGCTCGGCCTTGGTGTGGGCAGCATGAAACAGGATGCGCATGGTGGCCGTCGTTGTCATTGCGCCTTGGTGCCGAGCCGCAGCAGCTCGGCGCCTTCCGCGACCTGGTCGCCCGGTGCATAAAGCAGCTCTTCGACCACGCCGTCGGCGGGTGCGGCCATCGTGTGCTCCATCTTCATCGCTTCCAGCACCGCGAGTGGCTGGCCCGCTTCGACCACGTCGCCGGCCTTCACCAGAAACGCGACCACCTTGCCCGGCATCGGCGCGCTCAGGTTGCCGCCTTGCGTCTGATCCTCCCCCGCGTGCGCGAGCGGATCGAGCAGCGCGATGCGCGTGGCGCCGACCGGTGTGAAGATGTGCAACAGCTCGCCTCGGGCGTGCACTTCGGCCCGCACGCGCTGGCCGTTGAACTCGAGTTCGATGGCGCTCGAGTCACTGCGTTTGCCACCACCCTCCTCGTCGATGCGGCGGAACACCAACGGCGCCGTCTCGTCATCGATCGACATTTGCAACGCGCCGTCGTGCAGACAGCGCAGCTCGGCGCACGCGGGCTGCGCGTGGAATTCGAACTCGAACCGCCGCGTCCGCACGCCGTGCGACTGCCAGCCGTCGCGCCTTGAAAACGGATTAGCGCCCTGCTGCATGCGCTCGGCCAGCAACGTGTGCGCAATCGCCGCCGCGCCCGCCACCGCGAGCCCGACCGGCTCCTGATCGAACAACAGCGCGCGCTCGCGCGGGATCAGCGCCGTATCGAGCTGCGCCTGCGCGAACGACGGCGTGGCCAGCACATGGCGCAGGAACTGCACGTTGTTGTTCAGACCGACGATGTGCAGTTGCGACAGCGCCTCGTCCAGCCGCGCGAGCGCCTGCTCGCGCGTGTCCCCATGCACGATGAGCTTGGCGATCATTGGGTCATAGAAGGGCGAAATCGCGTCGCCTTCGCGCACGCCGTCGTCGATGCGCACGGGCCCTCGCGCGAAGCTGGTGGCAGCGGGCTTGCGATAGACCTGCAGTTGCCCGGTGGCCGGCAGAAAGTCCTTGTCCGGCGTCTCGGCGCTGATGCGCGCCTCGATCGCGTGGCCGTTGATCTTCAGGTCATCCTGCGCGAGCGGCAGCGGCTGGCCGGCCGCCACGCGCAGCTGCCACTCGACCAGATCCTGCCCCGTGATCGCTTCGGTGACCGGGTGCTCGACCTGCAGCCGCGTGTTCATCTCCATGAAGAAGAAGCGCATCGCGCCGTCGTCGGCCTGCTCGACGATGAACTCGACCGTGCCCGCGCCCACATAGCCGACCGCACGCGCCGCGGCCACCGCCGCACTCGCCCATCTGCTGGCGCATCTCGGGCGTCATGCCGGGTGCGGGGGCTTCTTCGAGCACTTTCTGGTGCCGACGCTGCACCGAGCAATCGCGCTCGAACAGATGCAGCACGTTGCCCTGGGTATCGGCAAACACCTGGATTTCGATATGCCGCGGGCGCTGCACGTACTTTTCGATCAGCACCGCCGCATCGCCGAAGCTGTTCGTCGCTTCGCGCTGGCACGATGCGAGCGCGGCAGCGAAGTCCTTTGTCTGCTCGACGATGCGCATGCCCTTGCCGCCGCCGCCCGCGCTGGCTTTGATCAAAACGGGATAGCCGATGCGGTCGGCTTCCGCTTGCAGCAGCGCCGCGTCCTGGTCCGCGCCGTGATAGCCGGGCACCAGCGGCACGCCGGCGCGCTCCATCAGCTGCTTCGATTCGGCTTTCAGCCCCATCGCGCGGATCGCGTGCGGCGGCGGGCCGATGAAGACCACGCCGGCGTCTGCGCAGGCGGTGGCGAACGCGTCGTTTTCGCTCAGGAAACCGTAGCCCGGATGCACCGCTTGCGCGCCGGTGTCGGCCGCCGCCTGCAGGATGCGCTCCCAGCGCAGATAACTGTCCTTGGGCGCGCTGCCGCCGATGTGCACCGCTTCGTCGCAGACCGCCACGTGCTTGGCATGCGCGTCCGCGTCGGAGTAAACCGCCACGGTCTTGATGCCGAGCCGGCGTGCGGTGGCTGCCACGCGGCAGGCGATCTCGCCGCGGTTGGCGATCAGTACTTTTTTAAACACGGGTGTGACTCCGCGGCGAGATTGCTTGCTTGCGCTGCGCGCACCAGTCGATCTGGCTGCGCAGCTGGTCGCCGCGGTTGGCAATCCGTGTCTTGCTGAACATATCGATATCTCCGCGGTGTTGTGTGAATGCGGTGCCGCCGCAGGCACCGGCGAACCCTCGATCAGACCTCGTCGGGCCGCGCCTCGGCCACCCGCTGCCAGATCGAGACCGTCGTGGCCGCCAGCGCCGCCTTGAGCAAGCCGCCGAGCACGAACGGCGCGACTCCGAGTGTCCAGGCTTTTTGCAGGCCGACGATCGCTGCCAGCCAAGTCGCTCCGAACAGCAGGATCAGTGCATTGCCTGCGACCATGAGCGCCAGGCAGTGCCATGCGCGCTGCGTCCAGCCGCGTTCGGCCAGCAGGCCGATCAACGCGGCCACGACCGGAAACGTGAACAGGTAGCCTGCGGTCGGGCCCATGAACGGCGCCAGGCCACCGGTGCCGCCGGCCAATACCGGCAAGCCGAGCGCCGCCTCAGCGAGCCAGGCCAGCACGGTGAGGCCGCCCAGCCGCGCGCCGAAGAAAGCGCCAACCAGCGTGACGGCGAACGTCTGCATCGTCATCGGCACCGGCAGCATGGGAATCGACACCCAGGAGCTCGCCGCCAGAAACAGGGTTCCGAGCAGCACCGCAAGCAGGCGATAAGGCAGCGAAACGCTCGCAAAAGGCGGGCGCCGCGCCCAAGCGGTGGAGGAAGGATCGGACGTTACGGAAGACACGTTCTTGCTTGCTTTCTTTGAGTGGACGTGGTCCGGTCGGAACGCGCAGCGGCAGGACCGGGACCCGTGATGAAAACCATTACGCTGCGAGCCAGTGTATGTCGCCGTTGCCGATGCGGCGGGCCATGCCCGGAACCGATGGCCGGCCGGAACGCCTGCAACGGCCGCCATCGACGGGGCCTGCAGCAGCGCCTTCAAATCCGGCTCGGACCCACCGCGCCCGAGGAGAAGAACTGCGACAGCCGTGCGAACGCCCTGCGCAGGAATTTGACGAGCCACCAAGTCACGATCCACATCAGCACCACGACAACCGCGAGCAGCACGCCGAACACGAGCGGATGCGTGGCCGCGAGCCAGATCGCGCCCACCGAGGCCCCGTCTTCGACCAGACTCGCGCCGATGTTGGAGAACGGCTCGGGCGAGGTGTTGATCGCCGCGCGCGTCGTGGTCTTGGCAGCCTGACTCGTCGCAGCCAGCGTGCCGCCGAGCAGGGCTGCCAGCAAGGTCATCATGCCGCTGTCCGCGCCGAAGAACACGGCGCCGGCCAGCACCGCGCCGGCCGGCACGCGAATCAGGCTGTGCATCAGGTCCCAGAACGAATCGAAGCCCGGGATCTTGTCGGCGAAGAACTCCATGAACAGCATGAAGCCGCTGGCGATCAGCACCGCCGGATGCTGCAACAGCTGCAGGCCCGGCGGCAGCACCACCCCACCGGCGGCACCCATCAACCCGACCAGGAACACCACTGCGTAGAGCCGGAACCCGCTGGCCCAGCCGAGCGCGGCAGACAGCGCGAGCAGGCTCGGCATGTCCATCGCACCGGCGACCTGCGCCACGCCGCGGGTCCAGTCATCGTCCAGATGCAGGCCGGCCGTGTGCAGCCACTGGACGAGGTCGAGCCAGATGGTATCCATGCTGTGCTTCGTTGCGGCTTGTCCGGCCGTCTAGCCGGCAAGCCAACCAGGCTTGCGCTTCTGCAGGAACGCCTGCACGCCCTCGCGCCCCTCATCGGTCGCGCGGATGTCGGCGATGCCGAACACGGTCTGGTTGATCAGGTCCTCATCGATGTCGCGGCCCGCCACGTCGTGGATCAGCTGCTTGCAAACCTTCATCGCATTCGGGCTGGCCGCCAGCAGCGCCTGCACGATCTGCGCGACTTTGCCGTCCAGCGCGTTGGCGGCGACCACCTCGTGCACGAGCCCGATGCGGGCGGCTTCGGCTGCATCGAACCGCTCGGCCGTAAGGAAATAACGATGCGCGGCGCGCGCGCCGATCGCCCGGATCAGGTACGGGCTGATGGTGGCCGGGATCAACCCGATCTTGACTTCACTGACGCAAAAGTTCGCCACATCGGCCGCGATCGCGATGTCGCAGGCCGTGACCAACCCCAGACCGCCCGCGTAGACATCGCCCTGGATGCGCGCCACGGTCGGCTTCGGACACGCATCGATGGTGCGCATCATCTCGGCGAGTTTGGCTGCGTCCGCCAGATTCTGTTCGCGCGAATAGTCGGCCATGCGGCGCATCCAGTTCAGGTCCGCGCCCGCGCAGAACGCCTTGCCGGTGGCAGCCAGCACGATGCAGCGCACGTCTTCCCGCGCGCCGAGCACGCGAAACGCTGCGGTCAGTTCGGCGATCACGTCGTCGTTGAACGCGTTGCGCACGTCGGGGCGGTTCAACGCGATGGTGGCGACGTGGCCGTCAACGGCGATCTGCAGTGATTTGATGGGGTCGTTGGTCATGGGGGTTCCTTCAAGCAGTTGCTGGCGACGCGTGTGCGTGGCAGTCATCCAGACGTTGTCCACCGCCGTTCATAGCGGCACCGCCCCGGCAGCGACGCGATCCCGAAATTTCTGCGGCCGTGCGTCCGGCGCGAGTACGTCAACCGGCACACCGGGCAAGTTGCGCAATTCCCATCGAATCGCGCCGGTGTCGAACAGCGTGGCATCAGGTGTCGGGTCGATCAGGAGGTCCGGATCGCTGCGTTCGGTATCCAGCCCGTGCACGTCGCAACCGAACACCCGTGCATTGCGGGCGCGGTGCACTTCGACCACCGCGCGCAGCGCAGGGCGGTGCAGGACAAGAGCTTCGGACGGCTTCATAGATTCGAATTCGGGGCGGCTGGGTCCATTGTGCGATCGATGCGACGCAGCACCGATCAATAGCGCTTGGCCACTTCCTCCAGCATCACTTCGGTCGCACCGCCGCCGATGGCCAGCACCCGCGCATCGCGCCAGAGCCGCTCGATCGCGGTCTCCCGGATGTAGCCCATGCCGCCGTGAAACTGCTGGCAGGTCTGCAGCACTTCGTTCACGAGTTCGCCGGTCAGCGCCTTCAGCATCGACACCTCCTGCACGATGTCGTGCCCTTGATCGACTGCCCACGCGCACTGGTACATGAACGCCCGCGCAGCCCGCGTCTTCGCATCGAGCATCGCGATGCGCTGGCGGATTGTCTGCTTGTCCCACAGCGTGGCCTGAAACGCCTGGCGCTGGCGCACGTAGTCGAGCGTGAGCCGCAGCGCCTGCGTGCAGTGCCCGATCGCCATTGCACCCAGCGCGATGCGCTCGGTCTGAAAATTCTTCATCACCGAGTAGAAACCCTTGCCTTCCTCGCCCAGCAGGTTCCCGGCCGGAATGCGCACGTTGTCGAGCACCAGTTCGGCCGTGTCCGAAGACAGCCAGCCGCTCTTCTTCAACGCCCGCCCGACGCTGAAGCCCGGCGTGCCTTTTTCGACGATGAACATGCTCATGTCGTGCCGTGCGTTGCCGGTCTTGGCAGCGATGAAGTACAGATTCGCGTGCACGCCGTTCGTGATGAACATCTTGGTGCCGTTCAGCACCCACTCGTCGCCGTCGCGTTTGGCCGACGTGCGAATGCCCGCCACGTCGGAGCCCGCGCCGGGCTCGCTGATGCCGACCGCGCAGATCGACTCACCGGCCGTTACCTTCGGCATGAAGCGCGCCTTCTGCTCCGCGCTGCCCGCATGATGCAGGTGCGGCCCGGCCATGTCGGTATGCACCAGCACCGTGATGATGAAGCCGCCGAAGGTCGATTGCGACAGCGCCTCGGCAAACACGAGGTTCGTCAGCGCGTCCGCATCCGCGCCGCCGTATTCGCTTTCGAACGCGATGCCGAGCAGGCCCGCTTGCCCCATGCGGCGCAGCACGTCGCGCGGCACGCTTCCCTGCTCTTCCCAGGCGGCGGCGTGCGGCTCGACTTCGCGCTCGATGAAGCGCGCGACCTGATCGCGCAGCAGTTCGTGCTCGGGGGTGGTGTAGATGTTGTTCATGGATTGGACGCCGGCTGGCTTCTCGATTGTGTTTGCAGCAGACGGACCCAGTCCAACTCGGGCACGGGCCGCCCCATCGCTGTCAGCGCGGCACTGAGCTGCCCGCGATGGTGCGTGGCGTGATTGAACACATGGCCGAGGCCGGGCGCGAATGCGACGCAGACCGCTTCTCCATTGCCTCGTGTGTAGCGCAGCTCGCCATCAAGTCGCGCCACGTCGATGCCCGGCACCCAGTCGGGCCAGCGTCTGACTGCGGCGACAAGCGCTGAAACCAATGTCGACCGGTCGGCGTGCAGTTCGGTGTCCAGCGCCAGCGGCAGCGATCGGCCCTCGCCGAAGCGCGCCCACCAGATGTCGTCGGTCACGATCAGGTGGTTGACGGTGCGATGGATCGAGCCGAAGAACAGGCCACAGTCACGCCGCCATTCTTCCTCGGTGAGCCGTGCCAGATGGTCATCCAGCAAGCGTTCGGTCGCCCACGCGTGATAGCGCGACAGGTCGGTGAAATATTCGATCAGGTTCATGGACGCCGGACTTCTTTGGCTCAGCCGTGGCAACTACATCCGGAACACCCCGAACTTCGGCTCGCCCGTGGGCGCATTCATGCTCGCCGCCAGGCCCAGCGCCAGCACGCGCCGCGTATCGGCCGGGTCGATCACGCCGTCGTCCCAGATGCGCGCGCTCGAATAGTACGGATGCGACTGGTGTGCGAACTGGTCCAGCACGGGCTGCTTGAACGCGGCTTCTTCTTCGGCGCTCCACTGCCCGCCGCGCGCCTCGATGCCGTCGCGCTTCACGGTGGCCAGCACGCCCGCGGCCTGTTCGCCGCCCATCACACAAATGCGCGCGTTCGGCCACATCCACAGAAAACGCGGGCCGAACGCGCGGCCGCACATGCCGTAGTTGCCCGCGCCGTAGCTGCCGCCGATGATGACGGTGAACTTCGGCACCTGCGCGGTGGCCACCGCCGTGACCATCTTCGCGCCATGCCGCGCAATGCCCTCGTTCTCGTATTTGCGGCCCACCATGAAGCCGGTGATGTTCTGCAGGAACACGAGCGGGATCCTGCGCTGGCAGCACAGCTCGATGAAGTGCGCGCCTTTCTGCGCCGACTCGGAAAACAGGATGCCGTTGTTCGCGACGATACCGACCGGCATCCCTTCGATGCTCGCGAAGCCGCAGACCAGCGTGGCACCGTAGCGCGCCTTGAACTCGTGGAACTCGGAAGCGTCGACGATGCGCGCGATGATCTCGTGCACGTCGTAGGGCTTGCGCGTGTCGGCAGGGACGATGCCGTAGAGCTCCTCTGCTGCGAATTTGGGAGCAACAGGCATTGACTCCGCCTGCGTCCCCGCCGGTTTTTGTGCGAAATTCCGGTGCTGCGGCGCCGGCTGTTGCGCGTTCAGGTTCGCGACCGCCGATCGGGCCAGCTTCAGCGCATGCGCATCGTTGTGCGCCAGATGATCGGCCACGCCCGACAGCCGCGTGTGCACGTCGCCGCCGCCCAGATCTTCCGCCGAAACGATCTCGCCGATCGCGGCCTTCACGAGCGGCGGCCCGCCCAGAAAGATCGTGCCCTGGTTCTTCACGATGATGGATTCGTCGCTCATCGCGGGCATGTAGGCGCCGCCCGCGGTGCAACTGCCCATCACCACCGCGATCTGCGCGATGCCATCGGCGCTCATCTGCGCCTGGTTGTAGAAGATGCGGCCGAAGTGATCGCGGTCCGGGAACACGTCGTCCTGGTTCGGCAAATTGGCGCCGCCGGAGTCGACCAGGTAGATGCACGGCAGCCGGTTGGCTTGCGCGATCTCCTGCGCGCGCAGGTGCTTTTTCACCGTCATCGGATAGTAGGTGCCACCTTTCACGGTCGCGTCGTTGCAGACCACCATGCAGGTCACGCCGGCCACGCGGCCGATGCCCGTGATCAGGCCCGCGCCCGGTGCGTCGCCGCGGTACATCTCGTGCGCAGCCAGCGGTGCGATTTCGAGAAACGGCGTGCCGGGATCGAGCAGCAACTGCACCCGGTCGCGCGGCAGCATCTTGCCGCGTGCGGTGTGCTTGGCGCGCGCCTGGCTGCCGCCGCCCGCAGCGGACTTCTCCACCTGCGCGTTCAGGTCGGCAACCAGCGCGCGCATCGCTTCGACGTTGGTTTGGAACTCGGCGGAGCGGGGGTTGAGTCGGGTGTCCAGAATGGCCATCGGTGGTCTCTTCTCAAATCGTTGTTGTCCGGCGCGTTTGCCTGGCAGGGAGCGGGGCCATTGTTGCATTCGATGAGCGCGCGTTGTTTGGCAGGAATCGCGCCGACCGGTCAGAATCGGTGCGCTACCCGCTACGCCCTGAGCAAACGCAATTTCCGGGAACAAGCCCATGATTCGCATCGGCACCCTTTGCTACGTCGACTCGAGCTGCCTCGCCGAAGCGCCGGCCAGGGATGCGGTCGGCCGGATCGTGGAAGTCGTCTCGGCGCCGTACGAAGCACCGGACTGGCGCTACCTGCCGGGCACCTACTACGACGTTGCGTTCGAAGGCTGGACGTTCTACTGCCACGCAAGCAAGTTGCGGCCGATCTCGGACCCGGGCGCGGATGTCGGTGATGCGGCGCCGCAGGAACTCGACGCGCCCGCACGGCTCATCACGATCGACCGCTAGAAAGCCGCGCCCGCTGTCGTCGCCCTCCCCGCCCGCATCCACGACCGTGCCCGGCGCGCCCGCAGCGCAGCCGATCGGCGCGCGGCTCATCATCTGCCTGGGCGTATCGCAGCTCGTCGGCTGGGGCGCGATGCACTATCTGATCGGCGTGTTCGGGCAGGCCATCGGCTCCGAGCTCGGCTGGCGCCCGGCCTTGGTGCAGGGCGGGTTTTCGCTCGCGCTGGTGGTGATGGGGCTGACGTCGGGCATCGTCGGCGGCTGGATCAATCGATATGGCGGGCGGCGCGCGATGATGGCGGGTTGCTGGTGCGGCGCGCTGGGCTGCGCGCTGCTGGCGACGACACACGGATCAGCGCAATATTTTCTCGGCTGGCTGCTGCTCGGTTGCGGCATGCGGCTGGCGCTGTACGACGCGGCGTTTGCGACGCTCGCGGATCTGGGCGGGGCGGCTTCCAAGCGCGCGATGTCGCAGATCACGTTGTTCGGCGGGTTCGCGTCGACCGCGTTCTGGCCGCTCGGTCAGTTTCTGATGCAGCACATCGGCTGGCGCGGCGCGCTGTGGGTGTATGCGGCGTTGTTGCTGTTCGCGTCGGCGTTGCACCTGGCGATTCCGGCGCGCGCGGCGGACGGTTCGCCGCCACCGGCCGCGCCGTCGGTGGCAGGGGAAGTCGCCGCCCCTTCCTCGATTCGCCGGGACGTCGACAAATGGCTGTACGGCTTCATCGCGGCGGTTGTGATGTTCATGCAGATCGGGCTGGCTGCGCACTTCATCGAGCTGCTGCGCGGCGCGGATTGGAACGCGGCCACCGCGGTGGCGTTGGCATCGGTCTTCGGCGTGGGCCAGTTCTCGGGCCGCGCGTGGGTGGTGGCCTGGGGCTGGCGCATCGACGCGGTGCGGCTGAACCTGCTGCCGGCGTCGCTGCTCTGCGGCTGCTTCGTGCTGTATCTGCTGGCCGGCAGCACGTTGGTCGGCGCGGCGGTGTTTGCGTTCTTCTACGGCACCGGCAACGGGATTGCGACCGTCACGCGCGGCGCGATGCCGTTGCTGCTGTTCGACTCCGCCAGCTACGGGCGCATCGTCGGCGCGATTCTGCGGCCTGCGTTCATGCTGTCGGCGGCCGCACCGATCGCGTTTGCGCTGTCGATCGGCTGGTGGGGGCATGAGACGACGGTGGCGCTCGCGCTGGTGCTGGCGGTGGCGCTGCTCGGCGCGTCGGTGGCGCTGCAGCGGCGCTATGCGGCGCGCGGCTGAGCCGCGAAAACAGCGCTTCGGGAAGTCGGCTTCGACCGATGCCGGGTTTCTCGAATCACAGGGAGGAACAAGGTGCCCGCGCGGACCGGGTGCAGCGCCGGTGGCGCCGTGCCGGTCAGCCCGACGAGACGCCGTTCAACCGCTTCGGCAATTGCGCCATGTCGCCGAACAAGCTGCCGCACACCGGCTGCGCGCAGGGCGGCCGCGCTGTCATGGCCCAGGCCGCCCGGGCAATAGCCGAGCACGGTCGCGCCGGCGGCCAGCCCGGCGACCGCACCCGGGGCGGTGTCCTCGACCACGACGCAGCGCGCGGGATCGACGCCGAGCGCCGCCGCGGCGGCCAGATACACGTCCGGGTGCGGCTTGTTGCGCGGCGTCTCGTGGCCGCTGAAGATGCGCCCTTCGAAGTAGCGCAGCAGCCCGACCTTGCGCAGCTGCAATTCGATCTTGCCGCGGTCCGCGCCGGAGGCGCAGGCGATGCGGCCCTCCAGACGATCGTGCAGTTCGGCCACCGCCTGCAGCGCACCCGGAACGATCCGCAGCGACGCTTCGAGCGCCGCATTGCGCCGCTGCCAGAACGCGGCCAGCCAATCCTCCGAAAACGGCTTGCCGGTGCGCGCTTCGATCAGCGCGCGCCGATCCCGCACCGCCCTGCCGACGAACAGCGCCATGCTCTCAGGCAGTGTCATCGACCAGCCGAGTTCTTCGAGCATGTCGCGCAGCACGCCGTTGGTGATGGCTTCACTGTCGACGAGCACGCCGTCGCAGTCGAACAGCACGGCGTCGTACGGAATTGCCGGCGGTGGGGTCATGGTGCTCTGAGATGACGCGGGGTCGGTGATCGGCCTGCGAACTCGTCTACTGCTGTTTTCATGGCTGAAATTGAAGGTGGGATATGCGCCCAGCGGTATTTCGGTTGGGACACAAGAGGAGAAGGACGAGGAAGCGTCGCCATCCGACGAAGCCGTCAGCCGATTGTTGCCGGTCGCATTTCAGCGGAAGTCCGGGGCCACTCGTTTGCCAGTCAATAACTTTGACCAGGATAAATTTACTTCTCTTTTTTATCCGGCTAATATAGGGAATCAACCACCCATCTGTCGGCACCATGACGCTTTGTACTGCCTTCTGCGACCACCGCTTGCTTGCCTCCGGCCCACCCGCGGAGGTCGCGCGGGTGGTCAAACGCACGCTCGAAGCCAACGCGGGCAGCACCGTGCTCACCTTCGACGACGCGACCGGCCAGTTGGTCGAGTTCGATCTGCGCGGCACCGAAGCGGATGTGGCGGCGCGCCATGCGCCGGCGCCGGTCGCCGCACCGGCCGACCACGCAGCCGCGCCGCGCGCCGCCGGCCGGCCGAAGCTCGGCGTGGTCGGGCGCGAAGTCACGTTGCTGCCACGGCACTGGGACTGGCTCGCCGAGCAGCCCGGCGGCGCATCGGTCACGCTGCGCAAGCTGGTGGACGCCGCGCGCGTGGCCCACCACAGCCGCGATGTGGCGCGGCGCGCGCAAAAGGCCGCGGACCGCTTCATGCTGACGATGCTCGGCGACGCGCCGGGCTACGAGGAGGCCGCACGCGCGCTGTACGCGGGCGACAAGGCAGCGTTTCAGGCACGGACCGAGCCGTGGCCCATCGATCTGCGCGATCACGCGCGCCGGTTGGCAGCCGCCGCGTTCGGGTCCGCCGCCGCGGACGGCATCGATGCGGCACCCGCACCGGCCGACAAGTCGTCGCCGTCCACATAGAACCACCGCCCGTGCTCACGCACGAACCGGCTGCGTTCGGCGATCCGCACCGCGCGGCCCGCATTGCGATGGCGCGCGACAAATTCGACTTCGGCGCGGTCGCTGGCGATGCTGCGATGCGCGCGCACCTCGAGCCCGAGCCAGCGCGTGCCGGGGTCGAAGCGCAGTGCCTCGGCCGGCCGCGTGCTCGGGTGCCAGGTGGCCTGCAGATAGTCGCCGCGTTCCCGCACGAACGCGCTGTAGCGCGAGCGCATCAGCCGTTCGGCGTCCGGCGCGGGCACTCGGTCGAAGTGGTCGATGAAGCGCCCGCAGCAGCTCGCAAAGCCGAGCGGGCGGCCGCGCGCGTCGAGCTGGCCGCAGGGGCAGTCCTGCGCCGCTGCACCGGCTGCCGTGCGGCTCATGCCCCACCCCTGCCCGCGGGTGCCGCGCCAGTCCAGCGAGCAGGCACCGAGCGCGAACGCATCGCCCGTCTCACAGCAGCTTCAGGTCACGCGGCGCCACGGCCGCAAACACTTTGTCGAGCTGCGCGGGCCGCAAGTCGAACTGCCGCGCGAACAATCCGCCGAGCACCACGCGGTACTCGTTTCCCACCGGAAAATCCCGCTCCCGAAGCAGCATGGCCGGCTCCATGCGCACCTGCTCGCCCGCCACCGTGCCGCCCCGCATCCCGCCGCCGAGCACTCCGTACACGGTGCCATGCCCATGGTCCGTGCCGCAGTTGTCGTTTTGCCGGAACGTGCGGCCGAATTCGCTGATCACGACCACTGCGGCGTGCTGCCACGCGGCGCCCATCTCCTGCGCGTAGGCCGCAAGCCCCTGGCCGAGGTCGTACCACCCATCCTTCATGCGCCGCGCGATGCGGCGCGCCTGGCCGCTGAAGCCGCGAGCCGAGATCGCGTCGCGGCTCGCGGCGTCCATCTCCCGCGTGGTCTCGCGCAACACTTCGTCCTGCACGCGAAAGCCGTCGTCGACCGGACGGCCGAGCGCGGTGCCCTGGTACATCGACGCGATGATGCGGCTCTGACGCGGATCGAGCGCGGCCTTGATCGCCATCCGGTTCAGCGCGGTGTTGGGCACCTGCACGTCGCCCTGCAGCGCAAGCGGCAACTGCGCGGTGAACGCCATCGGCCGCGCGGCGGGGCCCACCACGCCGGCGAGCCGGTTCATGAAGCCTGAGCGGAAGTCGCGCGGGCGTGACGGCGGCTGGCCGAGTTCGACGCTGTTTTGCGTCTCGAAATGGCTGCGCGAGGTGTCGTCGGCGCCGGCGAACGGGACGAACGCCGCCTCGCCGCGCGCGAACATCGGATGGACCGAATCGCGCAACGCCGGGTGCAGGCCCCAATCGGCGTCGATGGTCAGCGCGGCGTCGCGGTCGGCACCGCTGCCCGCTCTGGCGATCGCGATGTCGGGCCTTGATTCGCAACAGAAGCCGCTCGATGTCGGCACCAGCAGGTTGCACGCATCGTAGGCGCCGCGCAGGAACACGACCAGCAGGCGGCGTTTCATCTGAATCTCCGACAAGCGAGAGGAGCGACTGATTGCTTCGTCACTGTTCCATGAACTCAGGCGACGACAGCAAGAACGTGCTCCATTCCCGTGGGCCTTCTGCCTGGCCCAGCGCGGTGCGGGTCGCTGCGACGAGCTTCGGCGCGATGTCGCGCCGGAACGTCGCGTCGTCGATCTGCGGCACCGCACGGCGCCGATCCTTCGGCGATGTGCTTTCCTCGTCGAGCAGCGGCATCTGCCCGCTGCCGATCGCCTGGGCGACCTCGAAACGCGTGGCCATCTGCCCGGCGCTGGCCCAGGACGCGCCGTCGAGCGGATGGCCATCGGGCGACTGCCGGCCGTACAACGGCTCGTCCATGCGGTTCAGCGCGTTCAGCACCGGCGTCATGTCACGATCACGCGGTCGCCCTGCATGAGCTTGAGTGCCGACGTGAAGTAGCGCATCGGGTCCTTGAACTTGGGGACCGCCGCGGTTCTGTACTCGGGCGCCTCGAACAGAGGCGGCGACCGGCCAGGCGGCCGCGTGGGTGGACGGTGCGGCGACGACTGCCGAGCGCGTCGTCGGCGCGGCAGGACCGACTGTATGCGCTGGCAGGGGCGGCACGCCTTGCGCGGACACCGCGCCGCCGCCACCAGCCGAGACGGCGAGAATGGCGGCCAGCAGCACACCACGAGAGGGTCGGCAGGAAGCGTGCATCGGACGGCTCGCGAAGTCGAACAACCGGCCCGGTGCGACACGGATGTCGCCATGCGCGGACCGGGCAACCCACCCAGACAACGCGCGTGCGGATGCGCCGGACGACACGGGCGCTACCCCGCGTGGGCGATCGGCGTCAACCGGGCGATGCGTGCCGCGTCGCCAGATTGCGCAGCGGCTCCGGGCGGTGCAGCAAAAAACCTTGCGCATAGTCGATGCCGATCTCGCGCACACGCGCGAGCAGGTCCGGCCGGTCCACGAACTCAGCCACCGTCTGCACCCCGAGCACGCGCGCCACATCGACGAAGCAGCGCACCGCGGCATCGTCCAGCCCGTCGTCGAGCAGGTTCTGGATGTACTGCCCGTCGATCTTCAACAGGTCCACGCGCAGGGTTTTCAGGTAACTGAACGATGACGCACCGGCGCCGAAGTCGTCGAGCGCGACGCGCACGCCCGAACCACGAACCTGCTCGATGAATGCGGCCGCATCGGTGATGTTGGTGACGGCGGCGGTCTCGGTGATCTCGAGGCAGATGCGCTGTCGCAGCTCCGGCCCGGCCTGCGTCAGCAACTCGATCGCATGAGCATGAAAACTGCGGTCGCCGACCGAATGGCCGGACAGGTTGATCGACATCGTGCCGATGCGATGCAGGTCCGGCAGCGCGGCGAGTTCGGCGACCGCGTGGCGCAGCACCCAACGGTCGATGCGCGAAGCGAGGTGGAAGCGCTCGGCCGCCGGCAGGAACGCGCCGGGCGGCACGAGTTCGCCGTCGCCTTCGACGAGCCGCAGCAGCACTTCGAAGTGGAGCGCCGAGTCCTGCCGACGGTTGTCGCCGATGGCTTCGATGCGCTGCGCGAACAGCACGAACCGGTCTTCGTCGAGCGCCTGCTCGATCCGCGTGGCCCACTGCATGTCGCCGCTGCGCGCGCGGATCGCCTGATCGCTGTCGAGCCACGCGTGCACGCGGTTGCGCCCGGCTTCCTTGGCCGCGTAGCACGCGCTGTCGGCCGCCTGCATGATCGCGGCGGTGGTGCCCAGTCGGGCATCCAGCGGCACCAACCCGATGCTGATGCCGATACGGAAACGCCGGCTCTCGTGCACGAAACGGAAGTCATTCATCCGTTCGCAGATCTGCTGTGCGACGCGCTGCGCCTGCTGCGATGCACAGTTCTCCAGGATGACGCCGAACTCGTCGCCGCCGAGTCGCGCGAGCGTGTCGCTGGCACGCACGGCTTCATGCAGCAGCGCGGTGACCTGCTGCAGCAACAGATCGCCGACCGAATGGCCGCAGGCGTCGTTCACGATCTTGAACTGGTCGAGATCCATGAACAGCAGCGAATGCGCGCCATGCGGTTCGCTCAGCACACGGCGCAGGCGCGCTTCGAACTCGGCGCGGTTCACCAGCCCGGTCAGCGCATCGTGCGTGGCGCGCCAGGTCATCTCGCCGCTCATACGGCGCTGTTCGGTCACGTCGCGAAACACCAGCACGACGCCGAGCAGCTCGCCTTGCTTGCTGCGTATCGGCGCGGCCGAATCTTCGATGCCGAACTCCTGGCCTTCGCGCGACTGCAGCACCGAATGGCTGGGCAGGCCCGTGACCGCGCCGCGCTCCAGGCAACGCGCGACCGGGTCCGGCGCAGGCAGCCGCGTCTCGCCGTCGACGATCCGCAGCACCTGAGTGGCCGGGCGGCCGATCGCGTCCGTTGCCCGCCAGCCGGTCAGGCGTTCAGCCACTGGGTTCAGCCAGCTCACGAGGCCCTGGCTGTCGGTGGTGACGACCGCGTCGCCGATCGACTCCAGGGTCACGCGCATCAACTCGTGCTGGTCGGCCAGCTCGGCGCCCAGCCAATGCAGCCGTGTCACGTCCTGAATGGTGCCGAGCAACCGCGCCGGCTTGCCATCCCCGCCGTACTCGACGCTGCCGATCACGCGCACCCAGATGCGTTGGCCACCGGCCTGGATGAACGGCAGTTCGAAATCGCATCTCTGACCCGAGTGAATCGCCTGCTCGATCGCGGCCTGCACGGCCGGCCGGGCATCGGGTTCGTAGTAGCCGATCCCTTCTTCCATGGTCGGCTGGTAATCGTCGGGCACCCCATGGATCCGCCGCGTCTGCTTCGACCAGGTCACCTCGCTGGTGACGAGGTCGAGCTCCCAGAGGCCGACGCCCGCCGCCTCGCTCGCGCGATTGAGCAGCGCCTCGCTTTTAACAAGCGCTTCCTCGTGCTGCCGCAACTGCGTGACGTCGACGTGGGTGCCGAACATCCATTCAGGCCGGCCGTCCGGCGTGCGCGTGAGCAGGCAGCCCCGGCTCAGCACCTGGATCCAGCGGCCGTCGCGATGGCGCATGCGCAGCGGGCATTCGTAAAACGGCGTCGCACCGTCCACATGGCGCTGGCGTAGCAGTTCGGCCTGCGCCACGTCGTCCGGATGTGTGTGCGCCTTCCAGGTGCGTCTCGACAGGGAATCGAGCTCCGCCAGGGAGTACCCGATGATGGCCGCCCATTGCTCGTTGAAGCGCACCTCGCCCGTCTGCAGGTTCAGCTCCCAGGTGCCGAGGCCGGCACCTTCGATGATGTAGGCGACACGGTGCCGCTCGGCTGCGAGCTGCTGCGCTGTCTGCACCTGTTCGGTCACATCCTCGACCGATCCGACATAGCTGATCGGTCGCTGCTGCGCATCGGACGCAGCGGCCGCGGCGCGCGCATGGACGTGGCGCAACCCATCGCGGCCGTGCACGCGAAACTGCCGGTCGAACTCATGGCCAGCGCCGGTCGCGCGTTGCCAGTCGGCCAGCACCGCGGCGCGATCGTCCTCGTACACGTTCGCAGTCCAGGGCTGGCCGATGCTGCGCTCCCAGGTGCTGCCGAGCAGGCCGAGCCAGCGCTCGTTCGCATAACTGCAGATGCCTTCGCGATCCGCTGCGAATACGCCGAGCGGCGAGCCATCGCTCAACGCCCGGAAACGCGCACGACTGTCGGCCAGCGCGAACACCGCACTGCGGCTTTCCAGCGCCTGCACCGCGATACCGGCGAGCAGTCGCAAGGTCTCGCGCTGCACTGCGTCGAGACTGCGCACCCGGCGGTCCAGCACGCACAAGGTGCCGACACGCGCGCCGTTGGAGAGCGTCAGCGCGGCGCCCGCATAAAAACGCACATTCAACCCGTCGACCACGAGCGGGCTGTCGGCGAAGCGCGGATCGAGCCAGGTGTCCGGCACTTCGAGTAGGTCGCTGTCTTGCTCGATTGTGTGCGAGCAAAACGAGAGCGCGCGCGGCGTCTCAGGCGCTTCCGGCCAGCCGGTGCCGGCCTTGAACCACTGGCGCTCGGCATCGACCAGCGTGATCAACGCGATCGGCGCCGCGCAGATCAATGCAGCCGCCTGCACCAGCGCGTCGAACTCACGCTCCGGCGCCGAGTCAAGCACCTGCAATTCGACCAGCGCGCGCAGGCGGCTGGCTTCGGAGCGTTCGGTATGCAATGCAGGCGGCAAAGGCATCGGTTTCAGGCGGGTTCGGCAGCCACATGTGCCGGCGGTCCGATTAGAACAGGCAAGCTTCGCGCACGCAGCGCGCCGCAGCCGTGCTGCCGGCGACTCGCTGTCTCAGGCGGCCAGCGCGCGCTGAATGATGATCTTCTGCACGTCCGAGGTGCCTTCGTAGATCTGGCAGACGCGCACGTCGCGGTAGATGCGCTCGAGCGGGAAGTCGGCCAGATAGCCGTAGCCGCCGAGCGTCTGGATCGCGGCGCTGCAGACCTGCTCGGCCATCTCGCTTGCGAACAGCTTGGCCATCGCGGCTTCCTTCAGGCACGGCAGGCCCGCGTCGCGCAGCGCCGCCGCATGCCAGATCAACTGGCGCGCGGCTTCGATCTTGGTCGCGCATTCGGCGAGCCGAAAACCGACCGCCTGATGCTGAAAGATCGGCTGGCCGAAACTGGTGCGGTCTTTTGCGTAAGCAATCGCCACTTCCAGCGCGCTGCGCGCCATGCCCACGCTCTGCGATGCGATGCCGATGCGCCCGCCTTCCAGGCCGCCAAGTGCGATCCGGTAGCCGTCGCCTTCCGCGCCCAGTAGATTCTCGGCCGGCACCCGGCAGCCGTCGAAATTGATCTGCGCGGTGTCGCTCGAATGCTGGCCGAGCTTGGTCTCCACGCGGGCCACGACGTAGCCTGTTGCGCTGGTCGGCACGAGGAACGCGCTCATGCCTTTCTTGCCCGCGCCCTTGTCGGTCATCGCGATGACGATGGCCACATCGCCGTTCTTGCCGCTCGTGATGAACTGCTTGACGCCGTTCAGCACGTATTCGTCACCGTCCCGCACGGCGGTCGTGCGCAGCCCCGACGCATCGCTGCCGACGTGCGGCTCGGTCAGGCAGAACGCGCCGAGCATGCGGCCTTGCGCCAGCGGCGTCAGCCACCGGTCCTTCTGCAGCGCATTCGCGTGCTTCAGCAAGATCGCATTCACCGGGCAGTTCGTGACGCTGACGATCGTGCTGGTGCCGCCGTCGCCGGCCGCGATTTCTTCGAGCACGAGCGACAGGCTCAGGTAGTCGAGCCCGGCGCCGCCGAATGCTTCGGGCACGCAGATGCCATAGGCGCCGAGTTCGGCCAGACCGGCAAGGGCTTCCTTCGGGAACGTGTGTTCGCGGTCCCACCGCGGCGCGTTCGGCCACAGCTGCTCCTGCGCATAAGCGCGCACCGCGTCGCGCACGGCTTCTTGGTCCGCGTTGAGCAGCATGGCGCGCGCCGTTCCTTATTTCGCAGCGCCGCTGCCCAGCACCATGATCAGCTTGGCTGCCATATAGAGCCGACGCGGAATCGCTTCGAGATCGACGTACTCGGCCTTGTCGCTGTGGTAGCCGAAGCCCGGCAGTCCGAGGCTTTCGATCACGGCCTTGTTGGTGAGGCCCGCATAGGCTGCATCGGTGCCGCCACCGGTGCGCGGCTCGACGCCGACTTCGCCACCGGCTTCCTGGTAGATCGCCACCGCCTTGTCGATCAGCGCCTTGCCACCTTCGCCCGCATTGAACGCGGGGCGGCCCTTCGTCACGGTGATCTTGACTTCGGCTTCCGGCAGGCGCTTTTGCTGCGCTTTTTGCTGCAGTGTCTTGACGGCCGCATCGAAGTCTTCGACCAGCGCATAACGCATGTCGGCGTTGATCGTGGCTTCGGCCGGGATGATGTTGGAGACGTTGCCGGCTTGCTCGATCGTCCAGTTGAAGCGCAGGCCCTTGTCCTTGTTGTCGATGTCCTGCGTGCGCAGCACGAGGTCGGCCGCTTCGACCAGCGCGTTCACGCCCTTCTCGGGCGCGGCGCCCGCGTGCGACGCCTTGCCCTTGATCTCGGCCAGCACGTAAGCGATGCCGGAAGTGCCCATCGAGAATTTCTCGCTGCCGGCCATGGTCGGCTCGAACGACAGCACGTAGTCTGCCTTCGCTGCTTCCGCCTGGATCAAGTCGCGTGAGCCGAACGAGCCTTTTTCCTCATCGGTGTTGAACAGCACCGTGATCGTGCCGTAGTCGTCGAAGCCGCGCTCGCGCAGCAACTTCAGGGCGTGCAGCACGACCGCGTTGCCGCCCTTGTCGTCGGCGATGCCGGGGCCGTACGCCTTGTCGCCTTCGACCTTGAACGGCGCCTTGTCGAGGATGCCTTTCAAGTACACCGTGTCCATATGCGACTGCAGCAGGATGTTTCTGCCGCCCTTGCCTTTGCGCATGCCCACGAGGTTGTCACCCACCTTGCCTTCGGCGGCCTTGTAGCGCGTGACTTCGAAGCCGAGCTTTTGCAGCTCCTCTTCGAGCAGCTTGGCGTAGGTCGCAAGCCCTTCGGCGTTGCCGGTGCCGGTTTCGATGTTGACGAGCTTTTCCAGCGTGCCGATGACGGCCGATTTCTCGGCCGTGGCGGCGGCCAACAAGGCTTCGTCGCGGGTTTGCGCGTGCGCGGTGACGCCTGCAAACAGCAGCGCCGCGCAGCCTGCGGCGCTCAATCGCAGCGCGCAACAGCAAAGGCTCTTTTTCATTTCGTTCTCCAAAAATTCAGGCAGACAAAACCATGTCGGTCGAAAGACGAGTCGTCGCAGCGTCCCGGTCAGAAGCAGCCAAGCCGTCCATGCGGATGATCGGCTGTTTTGCCGTCGTGATCCGGCAAAGCGATGCTCAATCCACCAGCTCCAGCGCCACCGCCGTCGCCTCACCACCGCCGATGCACAGCGTCGCCACGCCTTTTTTCAACCCACGATTCTTCAGCGCGTAAATCAATGTGACCATGATGCGCGCACCGCTCGCGCCGATCGGATGGCCGAGCGCGCAGGCGCCGCCGTTCACGTTCACACTGTCGTGCGACAGCTGCAACTCGGTCATCAGCGCCATGGGCACGACGGCAAACGCTTCGTTGACTTCCCACAGGTCGACGTCTTCGACCTTCCAGCCGGCCTTGTCGAGCACCTTGTGCGTCGCGCCGATCGGTGCGGTGGCGAACCACTCCGGTTCCTGCGCATGCGTGGCGTGCGCGACGATTCGGGCCAGCGGCCGGCAGCCCAGGCGCTCGGCGGTCGATGCACGCATCAGCACCATCGCGGCGGCGCCGTCGTTGATCGACGAGCTGCTGGCGGCCGTCACCGTGCCGTCCTTTTTGAACGCGGGCTTCAACGTCGGGATCTTGTCGAGGTTGATCTTGCCCGGGCCTTCGTCGATCGCGATGTCGGCCTCGCCCTTGCGCGTCTTGACCTTGACTGGCGTGATTTCGTCCTTGAACGCGCCGGACGTGCTCGCTTCCTGCGCGCGCCGCACGCTGGTGGTCGCGAACGCGTCCTGCTGTTCGCGCGTGAAGCCGTACCTGGCCGCGCAGTCCTCGCCAAAGGTGCCCATCGACCGGCCCGCCTCGTACGCGTCTTCCAGGCCGTCGAGCATCATGTGATCGAGCACGCGGTCATGCCCGATGCGGATGCCGCCGCGGCCCTTGGGCAGCAGGTGGGGCGCGTTGGTCATGCTCTCCATGCCACCGGCGACCAGCACGTCGTGGCTGCCGGCTTTGAGCATGTCGTGCGCGAACATCGCCGCGCGCATGCCGGAGCCGCACATCTTCGACAACGTGACCGCGCCGGCGCTCTTTGGCAGCCCGCCCTTGAACGCGGCCTGCCGCGCGGGCGCCTGGCCCTGGCCGGCCATCAGGCAGTTGCCGAACAGCACTTCGCTAACCATCTCGGGCCGGAATTTCGAGCCGGCCGCCGCACGCTCCACGGCGGCTTTGATCGCCGCGCCGCCCAGGTCGTGCGCGGCCAGCGAGGCGAAGTCGCCCTGGAAGCCGCCCATCGGCGTGCGGGCGGCGCCGACGATCACGATAGGGTCGGTGGAATCGTTGCTGTTCATTGACTGTTCGCTCCTGGTCTCGATGTCGCTCAAGTGTTCCACGGGCCTGCACGGGGTGCAACCGGCGTCGGCGAGTATCCAATGTCAAGCCCTGGGAAAGGTGCCCGTTGCCACCCGGCTCGGCGGCAGGCGGCCGTGTCGTCGCATTGCAGCGATCGCACCGGCCACCGCGTCGGCGTCACCCGATCGGGTCGTTCGGCCCGCTGTGCGCCGCCTCGGGCACCGGCAATGTTTTCACCGTCTGACCGCGCACCGCAAACCGCTTGGCCTGCTCGTACGGGAACACGTCGAACACATGCCCGGCCTTGATCCGGTCCTTGTGGGCCTGCCAGAAACCTACGTCGAGCAGATCGGCATGGTGCTTCATGAACACTTCGCGCACCGCGTCGTTGCCGAGCAGGAACGGGCCGAAGGTTTCGGGAAACACGTCGTGCTTGCCGACCGAGTACCAGATCTCGCCGCTCATCTCGTCTTCCTCGGTGCGCGGCTTCGGGACTTTCCGAAAATTGCTCTCGGTGATGTATTCGATCTCGTCGTAGTCGTAGAACACGACCTTGCCGTTCCTCGTGATGCCGAAGTTCTTCCACAACATGTCACCGGGGAAGATGTTGGCCGCGACCAGATCCTTGATCGCGTTGCCGTACTCGATCACGCTGCGCTCGATCTGGCGTTTGGCGTGTGGGTCTTCCAGCCCGACGTCGAACGCCTCCTGCAGGTAGATGTTGAGCGGGATCATGCGCCGCTCGATGTAGACGTGCTTCAGGATCACTTCGGTCTGGCCGTCGCCGTCGCGGTCGCTGATCTCCAACTGGCTCGGCGCGAACTGCTCGATCTCGGCGATCAGCTCGTCGGTGAAACGCGCGCGCGGAAACGCGACTTCGCTGTACTCGAGCGTGTCGGCCATGCGGCCCACGCGGTCGTGCCGCTTCACGAGCTGGTACTTGCCCTTGATCTGTTCGCGCGTGGTGTCTTTTTGCGGCGGGTAGTAATCCTTGATGACCTTGAACACATAGGGGAACGACGGCAGGTCGAACACCAGCATCACCATGCCCTTGATGCCCGGCGCGATGCGAAAAGCGTCGGTCGAATGGCGCAAGTGATAGAGAAAGTCGCGGTAGAACAGCGTCTTGCCCTGCTTGGCCAGACCCAGCGCGTTGTAGATCTCGCCACGCGGTTTTCTGGGCATCAGCGAGCGCAGAAACTGCACATAAGCCGAGGGAATCGCCATGTCGACCATGAAGTAAGCGCGTGCGAAGCTGAACAGCATCTGCAGGTCGTCTTCGCCGAACAGCACCGCGTCGATGCCCACCTTCGCGCCGTGGCTGTGCAAAATCGGCAGCGCAAACGGGATCTCGCCGAAACCGTTGATGATCTTGCCGACCGCGTAAGCGCCTTTGTTGCGATAGAACAAACTCGTCAGCACCTGGATCTGGAAGTTCGCGCGCAGCTTGACTTTGCCCAGGCGCGCTTTCATCGCGCGCGCGACCTGCTGCACATCGGTGTTCAGGTCTTCGAAAGCGCACTGCAGATCGAAGTCTTCGAGCAGTGTGCGCAGCGTGTCGGCCAGATCGCCCTGCGCCGGGTAGTAGGCGCGGTAGGTCGGCTTGGCCTCGCGCAGATCGTTTTCGATGTACTCGGTGCTCACCGCGGGCCGCACGAAGATGAAGTCGTTGTGGAAGTGCGTGCGGTGCAGGATCTTCGTCGTGACCGAGTTGAAGAATGTCTCGGCGAGTTCGGGCTGCAGATGGTTCACGAGCAGGCCGATGTAGTGCAGCTTGATCTGATGCCAGACCTCCATCGGCTGGTCGTCGGCATGAAACTCTTTCTCAAGCCGACGTTCGCATTCGCGCACGCGCAGGTCGTAGAACTCGATGCGCTCACGCTGCGCACGTTGTTGCGCGTGCCAGTCGGCCGTCTCGAAGCGCTGCTTGGCGCGCGCGGACTCGCTGCGAAACAGCTGATAGTGGCGGTTGAAGCCGTCCATCATCGCTTTCGCGATGTCGTAGGCCAGCGGCGAATCGAGCCGCTGCGGGAACACGGTGTTGCCGTCCACGCGGTTCAATCGCGCAGCGGCGGCTCGCTGCTGCCCGCGGCGCGCGGATAGCGTTTCAACGCGGCGGCGAAGGTGTGCACCGTCTCGTCGGCGCGTCTGATGCTCACGTTCAGATCCTTCAGCAAGCCGTCGTGCACGCCGTAGACCCAGCCGTGCACCGTGACGTCCTGGCCGCGCGACCAGGCATCCTGCAGCACGGTCGAGCACGCGACGTTGCCCACCTGCTCGATCACGTTGACCTCGCACAGCACGTTCTCGCGCTCGGCCTCGGGAAGATGCTCGATGCGGCCGCGATGTCGCAGCCGCACGTCGCTCAAGTGGCGCAGCCAGTTGTCGGCCAGGCCCACGCGCGTGCCGCACATCGCGGCTCTGACGCCCGCGCAGCCGTAGTGGCCGACCACGATGATGTGTTCGACCTTCAGATGATCGACCGCGAACTGGATCACCGACAGCGCATTCAGATCCGAGTGCACGACCAGATTGGCGACGTTGCGGTGCACGAACACCTCGCCCGGATCGAGCCCGGTGATCTCGTTGGCCGGCACCCGGCTGTCGGCGCAGCCGATCCACAGGTATTTTGGCGACTGCTGCTGCGCGAGCCGGCTGAAGAACCCGGGCCGCTGGGCTTCCATGGCGGTGGCCCAGGCGCGGTTGTTGGACAGGAGGTGGTCGATTGGGGCGGACATAAACCGGATTGTGCCGCGAGCGTCGACCGGCGGTCTGCCGCTGAACCGAAGGCGCGCGCCGGGGGCGAGCGATGGGGAGGCCGGCCTCGCGTGACAGGTGAGCCGTGTGCGGCGTCGCAACGCGGCTGTCACAAGCCGATTCGCCGCCGGCGCTGGCTCCAGTGATGACCAATGTCGCGCATCGACGACGAGCATCGAAGATCAGGCAGCCGCAGGGTCGGGTAACCAGCCCGAAGGCGCCTGCATGCCGCCCCTGCTTCAGCCTGCCTGTTCCTGCTCTGCGCTGTTCTGGCTGGGGCCGCCCACGGCCTGCGCGCCGCGTTGCTGCTGCCGGTTCGTCACGCGGCTTCGCGCGACCGACTACCGCAGCGCATCGTCGCCATCCGGGATCGCCAGGATGACGAACGTTACCCGGCGGCTTCGCACCACGTCCTGCTGCACCGCGGCACGGCTGCGCTCGGCCTGGAATGCGGGCTGTTCGACGACCATCAGACCTTCCGGATTGATAACAAATGCCGTTGGCACGGCACGGATTTGCGCAAGGCCGTTTCCGACCTGACTGCGGCTCATCGTGCTTTGAAACGCCTGCTGCGTCATGGTGTCGCCGTCCGGATTGACCGCAATGGGGGTGGGGGCGCTGCTGGTGTCATAGGCCAGGCTGCTGGAGGCAGCACCCAGTGCGGTGGCGGCGATGGCCATGGCGGTTGCCAATTTCGTGTTCATGGTGTCGATCTCCCTTGGATGGCCACTTGACCAAAAAACCAGTTGATAAAAAGGTTTTCTGGACAGGCACGGTTCGCTGAGCGGTTCCGCGTTGTCCAGCCTCGGTGAGTCGCTCAACTGTGGCCTCGGCTCATCGATCGGGTCACTCTACAGTTGCCATGAAAGGCGAATGACCGCGTTTCTATCAACTCCTTATTGCAGCAAATACGCCTAATCTGCTTCATCGGCATGGCGGGACTTTTTCGACCCGGGTGGCTTCGGCGCTGTCGAGCGGCGTGCTCTGCCACCAGCTTTCAGAGTCTGGGCAGATTGGCTTGTTCGCCGCGCCTCGGGGGCCGGCGCTGCCTGAGACCGTCCAGACGCGTCGGCTGCGTTCGATGCCACGGTGGCACTGCCATGATGGGATTCGAGCTGCTCGATCTGCCGACGCGTGTGCTTCAGCAGGAAGTCGAGAAATGCGCGTGTGCGCGTCGGCAGAAATTTGCGGCTCGGCAGTGCCGCGTAGACGACCTCGTGCCCGGCGGTCCAGCCTGGCAGCACGCGTTCCAGCTCTCCGGCGGTCAGGTACGGCGCCGCCAGCAGCACCGGCAGCGCTGCTATTCCCGCACCGTCGAGCGCGGCACGCAGCAGCACGTCCGGATTGTTGCTGACCATCGCGGTTTCGGTGGTCACGGCGACCGGCTCGTCTTCGTGACTGTTGCGCAGTCGCCAGACGTCACACGACAGGTGGCTGCGCAGTTTGGGCTTGAGCGCCGGATGGAGCGCAAGATCGGCCGGATGCCGCGGCGTGCCGAAGCGCTGCAGGTAGCGCGGCGCCGCGCACAGCAGGCTTTCCGATTCGATCAGACGACGCGCGATCACGTCGCCGTCGAAAGCGTCGTAGGTAACGAACAGCGTCAGGTCGGAATCCTCGATGAACGCCTGTGCCATGGCCTCGACCCGGACGTCGAACGTGATCTTCGGATGCTCGATGCGGAACTCGGCCACCAGCGGCGCCAGCACGTGCTGCGCGAGCGAGGCGTTCGAAACGATCCGGATCACTCCGCTCATCTCGCGCGTCTGTGCCTGCGCGAGCTGCGTGGCCTCATCCAGATCCAACAGGATCGGCCGCAGCCGCGCAAGATACGCCTCACCCGCTTCGGTCAATGCGATGTGGCGCGTGGTGCGTTGCAACAGCCGCGTACCGAGTTGCGCTTCCAGGTAACCGACAAGGCGTGTCACGACCGCGGGCGACAGCTCCAGGCTGCGCGCGGCCGCGGTAAAGCCGCCATGGTCCACCACTTGGACGAAGGTCTGCAGGGATCGCAGTCGGTCCATCGGTGGCAGCGCCCGGCGTTGTGCCTAGGGTTTCGATGCGCCGTCGTCGTGGCCACTTGGAGGTGGCGACGCCGGTCCAGTCGACCGAACCACGCGGCACGGATTGCCAACCGCGATCACGCCGGCGGGGATGTCGCGCGTGACCACGCTGCCCGCGCCGATCACCGAACGCGCGCCGATCGTGACGCCGGGCAGAATGATCGCGCCGCCGCCGACCCAGACATCCGCGCCGATCCCGACCGGCTTGCCCAGCTCTTTGGCGCGCCGTGCCATCGCATCGAGCGGGTGCGTCGCGGCATGGATCTGCACGCCGGGGCCGAACAACGTGAAGCTGCCGATGCGCACCGGGCAGACGTCGAGCACCACGCAGTTAAAGTCGAAGTAAACGCGCTCGCCGGGTTCGATGTTGTAGCCGTAGTCGCAGTAGAACGGCGGCTGCATCCACGTGGTGTCACCGCCTGTGCCGAGCAGGTCCACCAGAATTCGGCGCCGCTCATCTGGCCGACCTTCCGTGGTTGCGTTCAATGCCCAGCACAGGTCGCGCGCACGCGCGCGTTCGGCCACCAGTGCCGCGTCGTGCGGGTCGTAAGGTTCGCCGGCGATCATCCGGTCGCGTTCGGCGTTCATGGCTGTCGAGACGCGTCGTGGTCTGGGTTGGGTTGTGCCGCCGCTCGCAGGCCCGGGTCTAGACAAAAACCTCGCGGGACATGTGGGGTGCTGTCGCTCGGGCGGTGCAGACGCATTTTGTCCTCAGCCGATCGGCGCCGGTGTTCCCGGCAGCATGGAACGATGTGGGGCTCGCGGTCATCAGACCAGGGCCCGGCCGATCGATGCATCGGAAATGCGCAACTTGTTTCCAAGTATTTCGTCACGTTGCCATTCGGTCGTTCGTTCGCGCAGCCCGCTGGTTCATGATTTGATGGTCCTCTTTTTTTTTGGAACTCACCTGAAGATTCGCACCGATGAACATTGAATCCGCCGTTCAGGCAGCAATCCGCGGCGCTGCCGTCTCCGATCTGACGATGGGCGAACACTTGCTTGATGTGTCGCCGGTTGCAGTTGACCACCATGACGGTACGACCATCGCCGAGGGCCGGATCGCGCATCGGACCGCATCGGGCGCCACCGAGCAGCTGCACTTTCAACTCGAGGTCAGGCACCACCGCCTGGTCGGCTCGAAGCGCCGGCTCGAAAGCGCAACCGGCTTGTCGGTGGCAGTTGCTCGCACCACGTCGCCGTGGATCGGCAGTGCCGAACATCTGCTCGCGCTGTTCGCGCAGCGCCTGGCGGCCGACCCGGATTTCGACCGGATCGAGATCGCGTTTCCGCACACCGCCGAGGTCCACTGAAGCGCGCGGACGGCGCTGCGCGCGACCTCGCCTACATCGTCTCGGAAAACAGCTCCCGGCCGATCAGCATGCGGCGGATCTCGCTGGTGCCGGCGCCGATTTCGTAGAGCTTCGCGTCGCGCCACAGGCGGCCGAGCGGGTAGTCGTTGATGTAGCCGTTGCCACCGAACAACTGGATACCGTCGCTGGCCACTTTGGTGGCTTGCTCGGCGCACAGCAGGACCAGGCTCGCGCAGTCTTTTCTGACCTCGCGCACGTGCGTATCGCCCAGCGCATCGAGGTTCTTGCCCACCGCATAGAGGTAAGCGCGCGTGGACTGCAGCGACGTGTACATGTCGGCGACCTTGCCCTGCACGAGCTGGAATTCGCCGATGCTCTGGCCGAACTGCTTCCTGTCGTGGATATAGGGCACCACGTTGTCGAGCACGGCCTGCATGAGTCCGACCGGTCCGGCCGCGAGAACGGCGCGCTCGTAGTCCAGCCCGCTCATCAGCACTTTGGCGCCGCCGTTCAGCTCGCCCAGGATATTGGCGGCCGGCACTTCGACGTTTTCGAACACCATCTCTCCGGTGTGGCTGCCACGCATGCCAAGCTTGTCGAGCTTCTGCGCGGTGGAAAACCCCCGCATGCCTTTTTCGACGATGAACGCGGTGATGCCGCGCGCGTTCAGCTCGGGCTCGGTCTTCGCATAGACCACCATCACGTCGGCGTCCGGGCCATTCGTGATCCACATCTTGGTGCCGTTCAGCAGGTAGTGGCCGCCTCTGTCCTGCGCTTTGAGCTTCATCGAGATCACGTCGCTGCCGGCGCCCGGCTCGCTCATCGCCAGCGCGCCGATGAATTCGCCGCTGACCAGCTTCGGCAGGTACTTCTCGCGCTGCGCATCGGTGCCGTTCCTGCGAATCTGGTTCACGCACAGGTTGCTGTGCGCGCCGTAGGACAAGCCCACGCTGGCCGATGCGCGCGAGATCTCTTCCAGCGCGATCATGTGCGCGAGGTAGCCCATGTCGGAGCCGCCGTAGGCTTCCGGCACCGTGATGCCGAGCACGCCCACATCGCCCATCTTGCGCCACAGGTCCATCGGGAACTGATCGGTGCGGTCGATCTCGGCTGCGCGCGGTGCGATTTCCCGTTGCGCGAATTCATGCACCGCGTCGCGCAGCGCATCGACGTCGTCGCCGAGCAGGAAGTTGAGTCCGGGCAGGTTCATGGCAGGCGTCTCCTCGTTGTTTGGGGATCAATAGGTTTTTGCGACCGGCACCAGGGTCTGCTGCATCACCGCGCAGACGCTGCCGGTGCTGCTGCTCGGCGCATCGGGCGCGTGGTGCAGCACTTCGGCGGTGGTCACGACGATGCGTCTGCCGGCTTTCACCACACGGCCGGTGGCGCGCAATTCGCCACCCTGGAACGCGGCCAGAAAGTTGATCTTGTATTCCACGGTCGTGACTTCCATGCCGTGCGGCACGACCGACAACGCCGCATAGCCGCCCGCGATGTCGGCCAGCGCACCCATCGCGCCGCCATGAAAACCGCCTTGCTGCTGGGTCACGCGGTCCGAGTACGGCAACGCGATTTCACAAACGCCCGGCTCGACGCGCAGCAGCCGCGCGCCCAGGTGCTGCATCATTCCCTGGCGCGCGAGGCTTGCGGCAACGCGCTGCCAAAGCGAATCGTCGGATGGGTTTTCTTCAGGCATGGAAACGGATGAAAGGATGGCAGCCCGCTGCGGTGTGGCCGGGCAGCCGAATTGTTGTCGATTTCCATTCGCTGGCAAGCACGGCCGCACCGGCCCGCCCGCTCAACCCCAGGGTGGCAGTGCCTGCGCCTGCAGTTTGCGGCGCAGACCGACGCAGTCCGGCAGCACGCCGCGCACCAGCGCCCAGAATCGCGGGCTGTGGTCCATGTGCTTCAGGTGCGCCAGCTCGTGTACGACCACGTAGTCGAGCAGCGCGGGCGCGAGCTGGATCAGCCGCCAGTGCAGCCGGATCGAGCCGTTGCTGTTCGCGCTGCCCCAGCGCGTGGCTGCGTCGCTGAGCGTCAGCCGCCGCCATTGCACGCCCACCAGCGGCGCGAAATGCTGCAGCCGCTGCGCGAACACGCGGCGCGCTTCGGCATGCAGGAACGCCTGCACCGCATCGCGGATGTGCTCCGGCGTTGCTGCTGCAGGCATCGCGATGCGCAACACCCCGCGGTCCCGCGGATCGAGCACGGCCGCGCCGCCGAGAAGACCGCCGGGCGCGTCGATGCGCACGGTGAGCAAGTCGCCCAGATAAGGCACTTGCGCGCCGTCCCGCCAGACGATGCGTTGGCGTTCGGCCCGCTCGGCGCGCAGCTGCGATTCGCCGAGCTTGCGCACGATCCATTGCGCTTTGTCGTGCAGCGCGGACTCGATCTGGCCATCCGGCACCCAGCCGGGCGCCGTGACGACCAAGCCGTCGTCCCGGATCGAAAACCCGATGGTGCGCCGGCGTGCGCGCTTGAGCTGGTAGCCGACCACGGTGCCGACCAGCAGCGCCTCGCGGTCCGCGCGCGGATGCCGGTATTTTCCCAGCGCCGGCACAGCCGCGGCCGGCGCCAGTGACGACCCGGCGGACGCCGTGGTTGGGGCGGGGGCGGCGACTGGCGCCAGCGTGGACGCCGGCTCGAGCCGATCGAGCGCGAACTGCAACAGCCGCCGCATCAAAGGGTGTTCACGCCGGGCGCGATCGGCGGCGGCGCGGCCTCGTCGCGCGGGTCGTCGGGATACGCTTCTGGGTCGAGCCGGCGCATCTCGGCTTCGATCCAGTCGCGCACCTCGCGGATCAGGTCGTCGGGCTCGCGGCCCTGGCTGGGGATCGGCGGGCCGATCGAGATGTCGACCACACCGGGGGTCTTGATCCAGGCCTTGCGCGGCCAGCATTTGGCCGAGGTGACCGCGATCGGGATCACCGGCACGCCGCACTCGATCGCCAACCGTGCGCCGCCGGCCTTGTACTGGCCCACTTCTCCGCGGTCGATCCGCGTGCCCTCGGGAAACATGATGACCCAGGTGCCCTGGGCCGTCAACCGCTTGCCCTGCTCAACCACTTTGGCAAAGGCGCGCGCGCGCTGGCTGCGGTCGATGTGGATCATGTCCATGCGCGACATCGCCCAGCCGAAGAACGGCACCCGCAGCAACTCGCGCTTGAACACGTACGCAAGCGGGTGCGGCATGATGGCCGGCATCACCAGCGTCTCCCAGGTCGATTGGTGCTTGACCAGCAGCACCGCCGCGTCCTGGCCGCCCTTCGGCAGATGCTGCATGCCGGTGATGCGGTTCTCGATCCCGAGCAGCCATTCGCCGCCGCGCACCGCCACCTTCAGCCAGCCCGCGCACAGCCAGTAGACGCGCGTGCTGTTGACGAACAGCGATGCGATGAGCACGAACGTGGCCCACGGAATGACCGTGACGGCCATCCAGAGAAGATGCAGGATCGAGCGCAGTGCGGCCATGTCGGGTTGCTTCGGGTCAGGGGGCGTGCCAAAGACGGTCAGGTGACAGCCGCGGCTTTCAGTGCGGCGTCTTGCTGCGCACCCAGGAACGCGGCGAATTCGGCCAGATCGGCATGCACCTGCGTGTCTGCCGGAAAGGTTTCCGGCAGCGGCGCGCCGCGCACGAAGGTGGCCGCCTTGCCGGTCAGCACCAGATGCGGCGGCGCGCCCACGGCAAGCGCTGCCTGCAGATCGCGCGCGCTGTCGGCCACCACCGGCACGTTGGCCAGATCGAGCCCGTAGCGTTCCGCGATCTGCTTGTACAGGCCCGGCTGCGGCTTGCGGCACGCGCAGTTCTCGTCGGGCGTGTGCGGGCAGTAGAACACCGCATCGATGCGGCCACCGAGCACCGCGAGCTGCTTGAACATCTTCGCGTGCATCGCGTTCAGCGCGGCCACGTCGAACAGGCCGCGACCCAGGCCCGACTGGTTCGTGGCGACCACCACGTGCCAGCCCGCATGGTTCAGCTTTGCGATGGCTTCCAGCGCGCCGGGCAGCGCGATCCATTCGTCGGCCGACTTCACGAAGTCGTCGCGGTCCTCGTTGATGGTGCCGTCGCGGTCCATGATCACGAGCTTCAATGCGCTGGTTTTCATACAGCTGCCGCCAGCTTCGAGAGATCGGCCACGCGGTTCATCGCCTGGTGCAGCGTGCGCAGCAGCGCGAGCCGATTGCGTTTGAGCGCCGGGTCTTCCGCGTTCACCATGACGCCGTCGAAGAACGCATCGACCGGCGCGCGCAGCGCGGCCAGCGTCTGCAGCGATGCGGTGTAGTCGCCCGCGTCGAACAGCGCATCGGCGCGCGGCGTCACGTCGGCCATCGCAGCGGCCAGGGCCTGCTCGGCGGGCTCGGCAAGCAACAGCGCGTCGACCTCGGCGCCGCCGTCGACCGGGGACTTCTTCAGGATGTTGCCGATGCGCTTGTTGGCCGCGGCCAGCGCCGGGCTCTGCGGCAGTTGGGCAAACGCGCGCACCGCAGCCAGGCAGCGCGGCAGCAGTGCCCACGGCGGGCGCACCGAGACCACCGCGTCGACTTCCTGCGCGCTGTAGCCGAATTCGCGCAGATAGCCTTCGAGGCGTTCTTGGATGAAGTTCAACAGCAGCGCATTGCTCTCAGCCGGCTTCGCCATCAGCGTGCCGAACGCGGCCGCTGCGGTGTCCAGCAAGGCAGGCAATGCCAGCGGCAGTTCGCGCTCGACCAGCATCCGGATCACGCCCAGCGCGTGCCGGCGCAATGCGAACGGATCGCGGTCGCCGGTCGGCAGCGCGCCGATGCCGAACAGGCCGACCAGCGTCTCCAGCTTGTCGGCCAGCGCGACCACCACGCCGGTCGTGTTGCGCGGCAACGCATCGCCCGCGAAGCGCGGCTTGTAGTGGTCCTCGATCGCCGTGGCGATGTCGTCGGACAGCCCGTCGTGCCGCGCGTAGTAGCCGCCCATCACGCCCTGCAGTTCCGGGAACTCGCCGACCATGTCGGTCAACAGATCGGTCTTGGCGAGCGCGGCTGCCTCGCCCACCCGCTGCACCAGCGCCGCATCGCCGAGCTGTCCCGCAATCGCGCGGGCTATTTCGGCAACCCGCGCGCTGCGCTCGCCCTGGCTGCCGAGCTTGTTGTGATAGACGACCTTGGACAACCCTTCGATGCGGGCTGCCAGCGGCTTCTTGCGGTCCTGGTCGAAGAAGAACTTCGCATCGGCCAGCCGCGGCCGCACCACGCGTTCGTTGCCCTGAATCACCGCGCTTGGGTCATCGGGCGCGATGTTGCTGACCACCAGGAATCGATTCGTCAGCGCACCGGCTGCATCCAGCAGCGGAAAGTACTTCTGGTTCGCCTTCATCGTGAGGATCAGGCACTCGCTGGGTACCTCGAGGAACTGGGGCTCGAATTCGCAGACCAGCACGTTCGGCCGCTCGACCAGTGCGGTGACCTCGTCGAGCAGCGCGTCGTCTTCGATCGGTCGCGCGCCGTTGCCAACGTGCGTTGCCGCAGCCTGCAATTGCCGCACGATCTCGGCGCGGCGGTCGTCGAACGAAGCGATCACGGCGCCGTCGTCTTGCAGCCGCCGCGCGTACTCGTCGGCGTCGCGCAGCTTGATCGGATCGACGGCTGCCTCGAACCGGTGCCCGCGCGTGTCACGCTCGGCCTGCACTCCCAGCACCGACACCGGCACCACGTCCGCCCCGTGCAGCGCGACCAGGCCGTGCGCGGGTCGGACGAAGCTGACGCTGGTCCAGCCCGGCAGTTCGCAGCCGGCTTCGAGTTGATAGCTCATGACCTTCGGGATCGGCAGGCCCTTCAGCGCCTGCTCCAGCGCCTGCTGCAGGCCTTCGGCCAACGTCGCGCCGGGCACGGTGCGCTCAAAGAACAGCGCCTCGGCCTTGCCTTCGCCCTTGCGCTGCAGGCCGCTGACCGCCGACGCGTCGGCGCCCAGCGATTGAAGTTTTTTCAGCAGCGCCGGTGTGGCCTCGCCTTCGGCATCGAGCCCGACCGACACCGGCATCAGCTTGACCGCCATGGCATGGTCGGCCGCCGCTGTCGCGACTTGCGTGATGTGCGCCGCCAGCCGTCGGGGCGTTGCGAAGCCGGTCAGGCGCGATGCGTCGTTCGATGCGAGGCCGAGCGCGCGCAGTTGCTCGAACAGTTGAGTGGCGAACGCGGCGCCGAGTTGACGCAGCGCCTTCGGCGGCAGTTCTTCGACGAACAGTTCGACGAGCAGGTTGGGAGGGGACATGGATCGGCGAGACGCGAGAAACGTGGAGTACGGATTAATAAAAAGTCTGCATGCCGTGAGCACGCGCATTCAAATTCAGATTGCGGTCGAGCGACCACATCGCGCGGCACTGCAGGCGCAGCGCCACCGCAAGGTGCAAGGCATCGCCTGCTCGAAGGTTTGCATCATCGATCCGGCAAAGCCTTGCCGCCAGCACGAAGTCCGCGCTGGTCACGCTCACCAGTCGCAGCAGGCCATCACAGGCCCCTTCGAACTCGGTCCATGCCGCGTCCGCCAGCGCGGAAGACAACTGTCCGGTGCGGACCTTGATCGACAGTGCGCCGGCAACCTCGGTTGCGCACCAGTCGGCACTGTGCATCGGCTGGCCGGCCCGTGCTTCGATCCACTGCATGACGTCGGCCGTCCACGGCTCCACGGCCACCATCGCGACCAGGCAACTGCTGTCGGCATAGACCATGCGCCAGGGTCGCGCCGATGGGCGTCAATGGCGCGCATCGCGCCGCATCTGCTCCACCACCGGCTCGGTCATCGGCATCTGGGCGTGCAGCGCTCGCAGGCGCTCCACCAGCGCCTTCACGTCCATCCTGGGTGCGCCGGCCAGTTTCATCTGGCCAGGGCCGACGACTTCTGCTTCGACTGCGGAACCTTCCTCCACATGCAACTCGCGCGCGAACTGGGCCGGCAAACGGATCGCGAGGCTGTTGCCCCAACGGTTGACCTGCAGTTGCATGAGATCTCCTGGCGCTGCGAGTAGATACACAACTCTACATTTTATCGTGGCGGTGCGCGTCGGCCGCTCAAGCCGCCTTCTGCTCCATCTGCGCGATCCACTCGCGCGGCGCCATCGGAAAGCCGAGCCGCTCGCGCGATTCGTAATAACTTTGCGCCACGCTGCGCGCCAGGTTGCGGATGCGGCCGATGTAGGCGGCGCGCTCGGTCACACTGATCGCGCCGCGTGCGTCCAGCAGGTTGAAGCTGTGCGCGGCCTTCAACACCTGCTCGTACGCGGGGAGCGCGAGCTGCTGCTCCATCAGGTACTTGGCCTGGGTTTCGTGTCCGTTGAACATCGCGAACAAGAACTCGGCGTTCGAATGCTCGAAGTTGTAGGCCGACTGTTCCTTCTCGTTTTGCAGGTAGACGTCGCCGTAGGTCAACGTTGAACCGTCCGCGCCTCGGGTCCAGGTCAGGTCGTACAGGTTGTCGACGCCCTGCAGGTACATCGCGAGCCGCTCCAACCCGTACGTGATCTCGCCCGTGATCGGCCGGCAGTTGATGCCGCCAACCTGCTGGAAGTAGGTGAACTGCGTGACTTCCATGCCGTTCAACCAGACCTCCCAGCCGAGGCCCCAGGCGCCGAGCGTCGGGTTCTCCCAGTCGTCCTCGACGAAACGCACATCGTTTTGCTTCAAGTCGAAGCCGAGCGCCTCCAGACTGCCCAGATAGAGTTCGAGGATGTTCGCGGGCGCCGGCTTCAGCACGACCTGATATTGGTAGTAGTGCTGTAGCCGGTTCGGGTTCTCGCCGTAACGCCCGTCTTTCGGCCGACGGCACGGCTGCACGTAGGCGGCCTTCCACGGCTCGGGCCCGAGCGCGCGCAGGAACGTTGCCGTGTGCGACGTGCCCGCGCCGACTTCCATGTCGCAGGGCTGCAGCAGCGCGCAGCCCTGCGCGTCCCAGTAGGACTGGAGCTTGAGGATGATCTGTTGAAACGTCAGCATGGCGGCATCGTTGTCGGTCGTGCGAGAAGGCACGACGGCGGGCGATCTTAGCGGGCGGGTCCGGCTCGCTCGATTGGCGGCATCGACGGCTGGCCGCAAGGGCAGCGATCCGAGGCGGGGACGCCGGCAGGGCAAACCCCAATGGCCCCAATTCACGGCGTGGTGAATTATCCGGCACATGCTCACGCAGTCGACCGAGTCCGTCATGGCCGCACCCACGCTTCCTGCGAGCCCGAGCGAGCCGCGCACGCGGGACGCCGACCGCACGCGGCAATCGATCCTCGACGCTGCGGTGGCCGAGTTCTCCGCAACCGGTCTGAGCGGCACGCGGATGGAGCGCATCGCGCTGCGCGTCGGCGTCAACAAGCGGCTGATCTACTACTATTTCGGTAGCAAGGAAGCGTTGTTTCTGGCGGTGCTCGAGCAGACTTATGCAGACATCCGCGCGGCAGAAACCGCGCTGCGTCTGGCCGATCTGGAGCCGGCCACCGCGGTGCGCCGGCTGGTCGAGTTCACCTGGGACTACCACCTCGCGAACCCGCATTTCCTCACGCTGCTCAATACCGAGAATCTGCACGGCGCGGCGCACCTGAAGCAGTCCGCCCGCATCCGCGAGATGAACTCGCCGCTGGTGCAGCTGCTCGGCGACATCATCGCGCGCGGCCAGCGGCAGAACCTGTTTCGCGGCGGGGTCGATCCGGTGCAGCTCTACATCACGATTGCGAGCCTCTGCTACTTCTACCTGTCGAACAACCCCACGCTTTCGACCATCTTCGGCCGCGACCTGCAGGCACCGGCCGCATTGTCCGAGCGCCTGTCGCACATGACCGAAGTCGTGATGGGTTATCTGCTTCGCAAGTAAGCCAACGAGCGCTCAATTCACTCGATCGTTAAGAAAATGAATATCCGATGGCTCGCCTTGATGGAAAGGCTTGGCACTGCCTCCTCGCGATGCACGAAGCAAACGCCGCCGGCCTTGCGATCGCTTCGATGCCGCTCGACGCGTTCGGCTTGGTTGCACGCAGGCAACTCGCCCGCGCCGACTGCAAGCCCGGACGGTCCTTGATTTCGACCCGCTGCAGTCCACCAGAATTTTCGCCCTGCTTCGCACGACCTTCCAGCAACTTGGCAACACCACATGGCGACACAACGACTCGGCCTGATCATGCACGGGGTGACCGGCCGCATGGGGCTCAACCAGCACCTGATCCGCTCGATCTGCGCGATCCGCGCGCAGGGCGGCGTGTCGCTTTCCAACGGCGACCGGGTGATGCCGGACCCGATCCTGATCGGCCGCAACGCCGAAAAAATAGCGGCGCTGGCCAAGGCGCACGGCATCGAGCGTTGGGGCACCGATGTGGACAAGGCATTGGCGAATCCCGAGGACACGATGTTCTTCGACGCCGGCACCACGCAGATGCGGCCCGCTCTGCTGGCCAAGGCGATCCGGGCCGGCAAGCACGTCTATTGCGAGAAACCGATCGCAACCAATCTGAACGAAGCCGTCGAGATCGCGCGGCTTGCACTGGCGTCAGGCTACAAGCACGGCGCGGTGCAGGACAAACTGTTTCTCCCGGGCCTGCGCAAGCTCGACATGCTGCGCCGCGCGGGCTTCTTCGGCCGCATGTTGAGCCTGCGGCTCGAGTTCGGCTATTGGGTGTTCGAAGGCGACCTGCAGCCGATCCAGCGGCCATCGTGGAACTACCGCAAGGAGGACGGCGGCGGCATGATCCTCGACATGATGTGCCACTGGCGCTACGTGCTCGACAACCTGTTCGGTGAAGTGAAATCGGTGTCGTGCCTGGGCACCACGCACATCCCGAAGCGCTGGGACGAGAACGGCCAACCGTATGAAGCCACCGCCGACGACGCGGCCTATGCGACGTGCGAACTCGTCGGCCACCAGGGCGAGCCGGTGATCGCGCAGATCAACATGAGCTGGGTCACGCGCGTGCGGCGCGACGACCTGGTCACGTTCCATGTGGACGGCACGCATGGCTCGGCGGTCGCGGGCCTGTCCAGCTGCCGCGCGCAGTCGCGCGTGGCCACGCCGCGGCCGGTATGGAATCCGGACCAGAAGCAGACCATGAACTTCTTCGACCAGTGGCAGGAGATTCCGGATTCGGTTGCGTACGACAACGGCTTCAAGATTCAGTGGGAGCATTTCATCCGCCATGTCGCGGAAGACGCGCCCTACAAGTGGACGTTGCCGGAAGGCGCGAAGGGCGTGCAGCTCGTCGAAGCGGCCTTGCAGTCGTCGCAGGAGCGGCGTTGGGTGGATGTGCCGGCGCTAGACATTTAGTAGCAAACAGCGCTCATCAGATAAGCCGCCATCCCGTTTTTTATCCAGAACTTGCCCAGAAGCGACCGTCCCATGGCTCTCACCCTGACCTTGCCCGATGGCGCCGGCAAGCTCGCACGTCACACGCTGCGCGGCACCGCGCCGCAACGTCCGGTCGCTGGCAAACGGCCGAAGTTCAACCGCATCGCCTATTCGGCCGCGCATGTCGTGGCCGACCCGCTCGCAGCGATCGACCCGTGGCTGCAGTGCGCGATCGATTGGGATGCGACGATTGCGTACCGGCGGCACCTTTGGTCGTTGGGCCTCGGCGTCGCCGAAGCGATGGACACCGCGCAGCGCGGCATGGGGCTCGACTGGCCGACCTCGCTCGATCTCATCCGCCGCTCGCTCGAAGCCGCGAAGGACGTGCCCGGCGCGTTGGTCGCCTCGGGCTGCGGCACCGACCATCTCGACATCGATGCCGTGAAGACCGTTGACGACGTGATCCGCGGCTATGAACAACAGATGGCCGCGATCGAAAACCTGAGCGGCAAGCTGATCGTGATGGCCAGTCGCGCGCTGGTTCGCGTCGCCAGCAGCCCGGCCGACTACGAGCGCGTCTACGACCGCCTGCTGAGCCAGGCGCGTGAGCCCGTCGTGCTGCACTGGCTCGGCGACATGTTCGATCCGGCGCTCACCGGCTACTGGGGCAGCGCGGACATCGACACCGCAATGGACACCGCGCTCGGCGTGATCGCCGCGCATCCGGAAAAAGTCGATGGCATCAAGATCTCGCTGCTCGACAAGGACAAGGAGATTGCGATGCGGCGGCGCTTGCCGCCCGGCGTGCGCATGTACACGGGCGACGATTTCAACTACGCCGAGCTGATCGCGGGCGACGGCTTCGGCAAACGCGCCGAGCAGGGCCAAAGCGACGCCCTGCTCGGCATCTTCGATGCGATCGCACCCGCAGCCGGCAACGCGCTGGTCGAACTCGCAAACGGCAACGTCGAGCGCTTCCACGCGATCCTCGCGCCCACCGTGCCGCTGTCGCGCCATATCTTCCAGGCACCCACGCGTTTCTATAAAACCGGCGTGGTGTTCATGGCCTGGCTGAACGGGCACCAGCGCCACTTCACGATGGTCGGCGGCCAGCAGAGCACCCGGTCGCTCGTGCATCTGGCGGAGCTGTTTCGCCTCGCCGATGCGGCCGATCTGCTGGAGCAGCCGGAACTTGCCGTGCGTCGCATGAAGACGCTGCTCGCCCTGCACGGCGTCGAGGATTGATGCGATGATGAAGTCCGACGCCCTGCCCGACCGCTTCGACGATCTCGAGCGGCTCGAAGACGCGCTGTCGCAACCGTCCCATGCACTCGTGCGCACGCTCGACGGTGTGGACGGCGACCTGCTCGTGCTCGGCGTCGGCGGCAAGATGGGGCCGACGCTGGCGCGCATGGCCAAGCGCGCGCACCCGGGCCGTCGCGTGATCGGCGTGGCGCGGTTTTCGGAAAGTGGTCTGCGCGAGCGGCTGCAGGCGCACGGCATCGAATGCATCGAAGCCGACCTGCTGTCGCGCGAGCAGATCGCGAAGCTGCCGGATGCCGCCAACGTCGTGTTCATGGCCGGCCGCAAGTTCGGCTCCACGGGCAGCGAGTGGCTGACCTGGGCGATGAATGCGCATGTGCCGGCGCTGGTGGCCGAGCGCTGGAAAGCCTCGCGCATCGTCGCGTTCTCCACCGCATGCGTCTACCCATTCGTCGATGTGCACGGGCGCGGCGCCAGCGAGCAGATGGCGCCGACCGCACCGTCGGGCGAATATGCGAATTCGTGCGTCGCGCGGGAGCGGCTGTTCGAGCATTTCTCGCACCAGCACGGCACGCCGGGCCGGTTGCTGCGGCTGTCGTATGCGATCGACATGCGCTACGGCGTGCTGCACGACCTGGCGCAGAAGATCACCAGGCGCGAGCCGATCGACCTCGCGATGGGCTATGCGAACGTCATCTGGCAGGGCGAGGCGAACGACTGGGCGTTGCGTTCGCTCGCGCACTGCACGGCGCCCACTTCGGCGCTGAACTTGAGCGGCCCGGCGATCTCGATCCGTGAAGCCGCGACCGGGCTGGCACAGCGCCTCGGCGTCGATGTGCGGTTCAGCGGGGAGCCGGCAGACACCGCGTGGCTGGTCGACTGTGGCCGCGCGTTCGAACTGTTCGGTCCGCCGCAGGTCGCGCTCGACCGCATGCTCGACTGGACCGCCGACTGGACGCGGCGCGGCATGGCGAGCCTGAACAAGCCGACGCATTACGAAGCACGGGACGGGAGGTACTGATGCTTCGTCCCAGCCTTCGCTCCTTTCAGTCGGCTCCTGCCCATCCCGCACCGGGGGCAGCGCCTGCGGCCCGGCACAGCCGGCTCCGCGGCGCCTGCTGGGGTTTCATTGCTCATTCAACCGGTGCTGGCGGTGTGGGGCTCGTCGCGCTGCGTTTGCGGTGGGGCCGCATCGATCTCCCGGACGATGCGGCTTGCGCCGTCGGCGTCGCGGCGGTGGGGGCTCGATGAGGGCGGCCCGCACGTTTCCCCCCGCATCGCTTGCGCTGCTCAGACGCGGAACGGTGATTCCGGCGCACTTGCTGGCGCTGGATGCGGAACGCAGACTCGATGCGCGGCGGCAGCGCGCGTTGAGTCGGTACTACCTCGATGCGGGCGCGGGCGGACTGGCCGTCGGCGTGCATTCGACGCAGTTCGCGATTCGGGAAGTCGGGTTGTATGGCACCGTGCTCGAACTGGCGATGCATGAAGCATTGCATTGGGAGCCGCTGGGTGGACGGCGGCCGCTGGTGATGATCGCGGGGTTGGCGGGCGTTACCGCGCAGGCGGTGGCCGAAGCGCAGACCGCACGCGAGTTCGGGTATCAGGCGGGCTTGTTGAGCCTGGCTGCGATGCGCGGCAGCGAGGAGGACGCACTGATTGCGCATTGCGAAGCCGTCGCCGACGTGCTGCCGCTGGTGGGTTTTTATCTGCAGCCGGCGGTCGGCGGCATCCATTTGCCGGTGTCGTTCTGGCGGCGCTTCGCGCAGATCGACAACGTGGTTGCGATCAAGATCGCGCCGTTCAACCGCTATCGCACGCAGGACGTGATCCGCGGCGTGATCGAAGCGGGCGCGGAAAATCGCGTCACGCTCTACACCGGCAACGACGACCACATCGTGCTCGACTTGCTCACGCGGTTCCAGTTTCGGCGCGCAGACGGCAGCATGGCCACGCTGCGCATCAAGGGCGGACTGCTCGGCCACTGGAGCGTCTGGACGCGCCGTGCGGTCGAGTTGCTGCAGCGGCTGCATCAGGCGGTCGAACACGACGCGCCGCTGCCGGCCGAGTGGCTCACGCTCGACGCGCAGGTGACCGACTGCAACGCGGCGCTGTTCGACGTCGCGCATGATTTTCAAGGCTGCATCGCAGGCTGCCACGAGGTGCTGCGCCGCCAGGGCCTGCTCGAAGGCATCTGGTGCCTGGACCCCGCCGAAGGCTTGAGCCCCGGCCAGGCCGCTGAGCTCACGCGCGTGCAGGCGGCCTACCCCGAGCTCAACGACGACGCGTTCGTCGCCCAGCACCGCGAGCGCTGGCTCGGCGATTGAGCCGGACAAGACTTTTTTACAACCACGAAAGAGACCTCGCCATGATGAAAAAACGCACCTTGATTCGCGGCCTTGCGCTCGCGGCCGTCGCCGGCGCGCTCGGTGCTTCCGCTTTCGCGCAGGACTGGAAGCCCGATCGCCCGATCACGATCATCGTGCCGTGGGCCGCCGGTGGCTCGACCGATCAGGTCACGCGCGTCACGGCGGCCGAACTCGAGAAAGCGCTCGATCAGAAGATCGTGATCGTGAACCAGCCCGGCGCGTCCGGCTCGATCGGCAGCAAAAGCGCGTGGGACGCGCCGAAGGACGGCTACACCTGGACGGCCGGTGCCGCGCAGGACCTGGGCAGCTACGAAACGCTCGGCATGTTCAACACGAAGATCAAGGATTGGCACCTGTTTCTGAGCGTCGCCAACGTGCAGTTGATCGGCGTGAATCCGAACACGCCGTACAAGACCGCGAACGAGCTGCTCGATGCGATGAAGGCCAAGCCCGGCCAGATCAGCGTGGCCACCGCAGGCGTGACTTCCGCCGGCCACAACGCGATGGAGCTCATCACCAAAGCCACCGGCGTCAAGTACAAGCACGTGACCTACGACGGCGGCAACCCGGCCGTGATCGCGACCGTCTCGGGCGAGACGGATGTGACCACGCAGCTCGCGGTCGAGCAGGCCGACATGATCCGCGGCAAGCGCATCCGGCCGCTTGCGACCGTCAGCGACAAGGCGCTCGATCTCGAGGGCTACGGCAGCATCGAGCCATTGTCGAAAACCGTGCCGGGCTTCAAGGCGCCCGTCAACTACTTCGGCATCTTCATCCCGAACGGCGTGCCGGACAACGTCGTCAAGACGATGGAAAAAATCTGGGCCACCAAGATGGCCGACAACGCGGCGCTGAAGAAATACGCGAACAACCGAGGCGCGCTGTTCTCGCCGCTGTCGGGCCAGGCCGCGCAGGAGGCCGTGGCACCGGCGATCGCCGCCAACACCTGGCTGCTTTTCGACAGCGGCAAGGCGAAGGTCTCACCCGACACGCTCGGCATCCAGCGTCCGTGATCCGACCCGGCGATGACCCGACCACCGCATGCCGCAGCGGCCGCCACGGTGACGGCGGACGCCGACACGCAGGCACCGAGCGAAGCGTCCGCACGCCTGACTTCGCCGCGCGCCGATCTGCGCCAGGCGATCGGCTGGATCGCGTTCGGCCTGATCGTGATCGCGCTTTCCTGGCGCATGGACCGGCTCGAGCGGCAGGACATCAACCCTTACACGGTGCCGGGCCTGTTGCCGGGTTTTCTCGGGCTGGCGGTGGTGCTGTTCGGGTCGCTGTTGCTGTGGCGTTCCTGGCGGCGCATCAAGGAGGCGGCGGAAGCGAAGCCTGCCGCCGCATCGCTCGCGCCGGCGCCCGGCGCGGGCGATGTCGAGCAGGTCGAACGCAGGCGCATCGCCATCGTGCTGGCCTTGTGCGTCGGCTATGCAGCGGGGCTGATGGGGCACGGTCTGCCGTTCTGGCTGGCCACCTCGATCTTCGTCGCTGTCGCGATCGGCGTGTTGCAGTTTGCCGAGCGCGCCGCGCGTGGCCAACGTGGGCGCGGTTTGATTTTTGCGCTGGCGACGGGCCTGGCAACCGGTGCGGCGACGACGTTCCTGTTTCAGGATTTGTTTCTCGTTCGACTCCCCTGAATCGTTAGCCGACTGCGAAGCCTATGCTCGATGGCCTTTCCATGCTGGGGCAGTCGTACCTCGGCTTCTTGAACGTCACGTCGATCACGTACGGCTTGGGCGCGGCGCTGCTCGGCATCGTCGTCGGCGTGCTGCCGGGCTTGTCGGCCACGTTGTGCATCGCGCTCTTGACCACGCTCACGATCAAGCTGCCGCCGAACGACGCGATCCTGATCCTGATCTGCTCGTATGTCGGCACCATCTACGGTGGCAGCCGCACCGCGATCCTGTTGAACATTCCGGGCACGGCGGCGAACGCGGCGTCGTGTGCGGACGGCTATGCGCTCGCGCGCCGCGGCGAGGCGGGCCGCGCGATCGGCATTGCCACCTCCGGCTCGTTCACGGGCACCTTGTTCGGCGTGTTGTGCCTCGCGATGTTCACGCCGGCGCTGGCCGAAGTCGCGTTGTCGTTCGGTGCGTTCGAGTTTTTCTGGCTCGCACTGTTCGGTGTCTCGATCTCCGGCAGCATCGTCGGCAACGACCCGCTCAAGGGTTGGCTGATGGGATGCCTGGGTCTGCTCGTCGCGCAGATCGGGCAGGAGGGCATCTACGCCTACAACCGCTTCACGTTCGGCTTCGACGAACTCGGCGGCGGCATCGCGTTGATCCCGGCGCTGATCGGCGCGTTCGGTTTTGCCGAGGTGCTGACGGCGCTCGCCGATCCGATCGAGCGCAAGATGGTGGACATGCGCGACTCGGTGCTGCCGCGCTTTCGGGAAGTCGTCACGCACTGGAAGACCGTGCTGCGTTCCGGTGCGATCGGCGTGGTCACCGGCATCCTGCCCGGCGTCGGCGAAGACTCGGGCGCCTGGATGTCGTATGCCGCTGCCAAAGCCACCAGCAAGGACCGCGAGCAGTTCGGCAAAGGCTCGATCGACGGGCTGATGGCGGCGGAGACCGGCGACATGTCGGCGATTCCCGGCGCGATGATTCCCGCGCTCGCACTCGGCATCCCGGGCTCGGCACCGTCTGCGGTGCTGTTGGCCGCGATGATCATCCACGGCATCCAGCCCGGGCCGATGCTGATGATCAAGACGCCGCACTTCATCTACGATGTGGTCGCGATGACGACGCTGGCATCGTTTGCGATCCTGTTCTTCGGCTTGTTTCTGGTGCGCCCGCTGCTGTATGTGCTGCGCGTGCCGCGCGCCGTGCTGATGCCGATCGTCTTCGTGCTGTGCGTGGTCGGCGCGTTCGCGATCGCGTCGCGGCTGTTCGATGTCTACGCGATGCTCGTGATCGGCGTCGGCGCGTTCTTCCTGCGCCGGCGCGGCTACGAGATGGCGCCGTTCGTGCTGGGCCTGGTGCTCGGCGAACTGCTGGACAAGAGCCTGCGACGCGGCCTCGTGCTGTCGGACGGCAGTCTGGCACCATTTTTCACGCGGCCGATCTGCCTGGCGCTCGCGTGCATCACGATCCTCACGATGCTGATGTATGTGCCGGCGTTCAACCGCCGGTTGCGCAGCGGCTATGCCGCAGTCCGGCAGGCGGTGACGCGGCGCGACGCATAGACGAGAATCGAAGCTCGAATACCCTTGCCTCCATGAAATTCGCTCTTTGCAACGAGGTGCTCAAGCAACTCGACTTCGCCGAACAGTGCCGGGTCGCGTCCGCGCTCGGCTACGACGCACTCGAAGTCGCACCGTTCACGCTGGCCGACGACCCCGGCACGATCACCGACGCGGACGCACGCGACTTCGCGCGCATCGCGGCCGACCACGGCATCGCGATCAGCGGGCTGCACTGGCTGCTGGTGGCGCCCGCAGGACTCTCGATCGTGAGCGCCGATGCCGCGTTGCGTGCGCGCACCACGGCGATCATGCTGCGGCTGGTCGAGTTGTGCGCGTTGCTGGGCGGCAAGTACCTCGTGCACGGCTCGCCGAAACAGCGTTCGGTCCCGCCCGACACGATGTACGGCGAAGCTTACGAGCGTGCGCAAGCCTGCTTTGCGCAGGCCGCGCAGCACGCGCGCCGATGCGGCGTGGTCTATTGCGTCGAGCCGCTGTCCACCGCCGAGACCGATCTGATCAACACGGTGGGCCAGGCCGCGGCGCTCGTCGATTCGATCGACTCGCCCGCGTTCAAGACGATGATCGACTGCAGCGCGGCGGGCCAGGTCGAAGCCGAAGACGTCGCCGACCTGATGCGCCGCTGGATGCCGAGCGGTCGCATCGCGCATGTGCAGGTGAACGACCCGAACCGGCGTGGACCCGGCCAGGGCGCGATGCGTTTCGCGCCGATCCTCGCGGCGTTGCAGGACATGATGAACGGCGGCCACTACCACGGCATCGTCGCGGTGGAACCGTTCGACTACGTGCCCGACGGCATGGGCTCGGCGGCGCGCGCGATCGGCTATTTGCGCGGCCTCGAGGAAGCTTTTCATGCCTGATGCCGCATCGGTCGCATTCAGGATTTCCGAGATCGAGCTCTACGAGCGCCCGGTCGAGTTGCGGCTGCCGTTTCGCTTCGGCGTCGTCACGCTCACGCGCTGCCCGCAGGCGTTCGCGCGCGTGCGCATCGAACGGCAGGGTGGCAAAGCCGCCTGGGGCGCGGCAGCCGAAATGATGGCGCCCAAGTGGTTCGACAAGAACCTGGAACTCAGCAACGAGGACAACTTCGAGCAGTTGCGCAGCGTCACGACGATGGCGCGCGAGGCGTACTTGAGTGATGCGACCACTGCCACCGCATTCGGTCACTTCGCAAGACACCACGACGCGCACAGCCAGGCTGCGTCCGCAAAAGGCTTCAACCCGCTGCTTGCCAGCTACGGCCCGGCGCTGCTCGACCGTGCGGTGCTGGATGCGTTGTGCTGCGCTGAGGGCATATCGTTCTACCAAGCCGTGCAAGGCAACCTCGCCGGCATCGGTGCGGGTCGTGCCGAGTTCGACGGGCTTGGCATCGACACTTTCCTCAGCGCGTTGCGACCAGCCACTTCGATCGAAGCGCGCCACACGGTCGGCCTGGTCGATGCGATCACGAAGCTCGCGCCGGCGGACCGCGTGAACGACGGCCTGCCCGAGACGCTGCGCGAAGTCGTGCGGGCTTACGGTCATCGCTATTTCAAACTCAAGGTCGCCGGCAACATCGAAGCCGATCTCGCGCGCCTGACCGAGATCGCGGCGGTGCTGGATGCCGAGTTGTCCGCGCCCTACTTCGCCTCGCTGGACGGCAACGAGCAATACGGCGACGCGGCCGGCATCGCCGAATTGATGGCGCGGATGCGACAGACACCGGCAGCTCGCGCGGCTGCACGCAGTCGATCCTGTTCATCGAGCAGCCGATCGGCCGCAAGACCGCGCTCGACGTCGATCTGAAAACCGAGGCGCGAACGCTCGGCAAGCCGGTCATCATCGACGAGTCCGACGGCGAGTTGTCGACCTTCGTGCAGGCGCGCGCGTGCGGCTACGCGGGCGTGTCGTCCAAGACCTGCAAGGGCGTCTACAAGTCGATCCTGAACGCGGCGCGTTGTGCGGCCTGGAATGCCGAGCAGCGTGAGACGCGTTACTTCATGTCGGCCGAAGACCTGACGACGCAGGCCGGCCTCGCGGTGCAGCAGGATCTGGCGCTCGTGAACCTGCTGGGCATCGAGCACGTCGAGCGCAATGGGCATCACTACGTGAACGGCATGGCTGCGTTGCCGCGAGCGGAACAGCAAGCGTTTCTGGATGCGCATGGCGACGTCTACGAACACTCGCACGGCGCGGTGCGGCTGCGCATCGAAGGCGGGCGCATCGCATTGGCGTCGCTCGACGGCCCGGGCTTTGCGAGTTCCGCGCGGCCGGTGTTCGATGCGATGCGACGAATGTGTTGAATCCGGCGCCGCGGCTGGCGCGTATTCGGGTATGGCCGCAGGGATTTGCCAAGATTTGGCAGTGTCACCCGGCAAAGAAAAAATCGGACCGATTTGTGCGAGACAAAGGTGAACGCGATGCGAGACTTTTCTCAGACACACGAATGGCTGTCGATCAACACCGCCACCGTGCGCAAACAGCGTGGCTTGGAAGTGCCGCTCGACCGCATCGTCGACCAATGCAACGCGCGCGGCATTCGCGCGATCAGCCCGTGGCGCGATCAGGTTGCGGCAGTCGGCTTGAAGCGTGTCGCCGCGCAGTTGAAGGCTTACGACATGTGCTTGTCCGGCTACTGCCGCGGCGGTTTTTTCCCGGCCGCCGACGATGCGGGACTCCATGCGGCGCTCGACGACAACCGGCGCGCGATCGACGAGGCAAAGACGCTCGGCGCACCTTGCCTGGTGCTGGTGGTCGGCGCGCTGCCGGGCGCGCTCGAAGGCAAGCCCGCCTACAAAGACATCGCGCGTGCGCGAGGTGAAGTGCGTGACGGCATCGCGGCGTCGCTCGAATACGCGCGCGCGGTCGGCATGCCGCTTGCGATCGAGCCCCTGCACCCGATGCAGGCGGCCGACCGCGCCTGCGTCAACACGCTCGAGCAGGCGCTCGACCTGTGTGATGAACTCGACCCGGAGCAAACCGGCGCACTCGGCGTGGCGGTGGACGCTTATCACGTCTGGTGGGACCCGAAGCTCGAAGCGCAGATCGCGCGCGCTGGGCAGCGAGCGCCTGCACGCGCTACATGTCTGCGACTGGCTCACGCCCACGCGTGACCTGCTGGCCGACCGCGGCATGATGGGCGACGGCGTGATCGAGCTGAAAAAAATCCGCGGCTGGATGGAAGCAGCCGGCTTCGCAGGCTTCAGCGAAGTCGAGATCTTTTCCGATCGCGACTGGTGGCAGCGCGACGGGGACGCGGTGCTGGACACCTGCATCGAGCGGCACCGCAGCTTCGTCTAGCGCTGCGCACCGCGAAAGCCGGCGGGAACACCACCCGCCTCTGCGGGCTCCTGCGGGCAGAGGCACCCATGCTCTCCGGGTCGTACGATCATCGCGTCGCATCCCGACACGACCACACACCCACAGCCATCCGACCGCCGAGGCATGGCTGACAGTTCGGCCGCGCCGGGCCGCGCACTTTCCGCGTGCGCTTGCCGACCGACTCGGGTCGAATGCCTCGTTGCGATGGCCGCCGCCAAGTCCATCGGGCTCGGACCGTGCACCGAAGTCCAGCAACTCGTGCAGCGCGTCGACCCATTCGTCGCCCCTCGTCATTCTTGTGTTCCGGCCTGCCTCCCGGGCGATCGCCGTGCGCGCCCCAGGTCGAACCGCAGGCCCGACCGCCGTCGGCGATGATCGATCGATCGGCGTCCGGCCCAAAACCAACAAGAGTACAAAACTGCTGCAATGAACGTGCTTCCCCCTGACCACCCCGCCCGGCTGGCGTTGTCCGAAGAGGTGCATGCAAGGCCACCGCAGCCGCTCGACACACCCTGTCGGGTGACGCACATCGCCGTGTTGACCGCGCACGAGGACCGCGCGCGCGAACGCCTGCACATCGCCGACTTGTGCCGGCATTTCCGGGTGACGCCTCCAGCCGAGGACACCGGCTACTTCTGCGCCCGGCTCGGGGCCATCCGGTTCACCTGGGAGCGGCACGGCGAATTCTCCGGCTTCACGATGATGACCCCGGGCTGCAGCCCGCGCCCGTTCACCGAGCCCGTCACGACCCTGTTGCCGGTCGGCTGGCTGGCCACGCTGCCCGGCGCCACCATCGCGGCGGCCCACGCCGAACTGATGCCCGCCGAGGAACCGCCAATGGACGCCGCGGCGCTGGCGGCGCACTTCGACGGCGCCACGGTGGTGGGCGGACCCGTCAGCGACGGGGCCGGCTATGCCTATACCGACTTCAGAATCCACGCCGACGGGTTCGCGCGCTTCGTCGTTTGTGACCACCACTTCACCGACGGACAGGCCGGACGCACCGTTCAGCGGTTGTTCGAGATCGAGGCCTATCGCATGCTGGCGCTGCTCGCCTTTCCGCTCGCACGCGAACTGGCCCCGCGAATGGCGGCGATCGAGGCTTCGCTGGTGATGCTGACCGCACAGATCGCAGCAGAAGGCGGCCAGGACGAGGCGCTGCTGCACGATCTGACCCGGTTGGCGGCGGAGATCGAGCAGGGCCTGTCGACCAGCGAATTTCGCTTCGGCGCCTGCCGCGCCTATCACCAGCTCGTGACGTCCCGCATCCAGGAACTGCGCGAGACCCGGCTGCCGGGCGTTCAGCCGATCGGCGAGTTCATGGCGCGCCGACTGACGCCTGCCGTGGCGACCTGCGCATCGACCTCGCTGCGACTGCACGGCCTGTCGGATCGGGTGGCGCAAGCCAGCGCGTTGTTGTCCACCCGCGTCGACATCGCGCGCGCGGGCCAGAACCAGGCGCTGCTCGCTTCGATGGATCGACGCGCCAAGCTGCAGTTGCGGCTGCAACAGACGGTCGAGGGTCTATCGGTTGCAGCGATCGTCTACTACGTGGTCGGACTCATCGGCTACCTGGCGAAGGCCGGCAAGGCGAGCGGGCTGGTTGCGCTCCAGCCCGACCTGTGGGTCGGCGTGTCGATCCCGGTGGTGGCCGGCGTCGTGTTCCTCGCGCTCAGGCGCGCGCGCCGGGCGCTGCATCGGCCCGATGCCTCAGGCGACGAGCATTGACGAAACCAGCGGCCCCCCAGGGCTGGTCAGCGCCGCTCGCCATGCCGAAGCCGAATGTCTCCCTTCTGCCGACGTGATTCTCAGACCGCCGCCGCCGGCACCCCCGCCGCTTCCCGCCGGGCCCTGCGCACGTTGAACGCGCTCGCAATCAGCAGCGCCTGCACCAACGCCAGCCCCAGGATCACGGATGCGTCGCGGCCGTGGTCCATCAGCCGGCCGAAGATCAGCGGTGCGAAGGCTTGCCCGATGTCCAGCCCCGCATACACCACGCCGTAGACGCGCCCGCTCGCATTCGCCGGGGTGGAGCGCTTGACCAGCAGATCGCGCGACGGACCGGCCAGGCCCGATGCGAAGCCCATCAGCCCGAACAGCACCGGCACCACGGGCGGCGCGATGTCGGCCAGCGCGAGCAGCAGCGCCATGCAGGCGGCGATGCCGAAGCCGATCCCGACGATGCGCTCGCAACGTGCCGGGTCGGTCGCGAGAAAGCCGCCGGCCACCATGCCGCCCGCGCTCGCCACCATGTAGACGGTCAGAAAACTCGCGACCAGCGCAACGGGCACGTCGTGCAGATGACCGGCCGCCACGGGCGCAAAGGTCTGCACGATGCTGATCACCATCGCGTACAGAAAGAAGAAACCGAAGCACATCCAGACCGCGGGAATCTTCAGGAAGTCGAACGAGCCGTCCGACAGCGGCACGTCCGGCTCCTGGCCGGTGGCCTGCTGCACGGCCTTGGCTTCGAGCATCAACACGCCGCGGTTGAACCACAGCACGGTCAGCACGGCGAACGCCACGCCGGCCGCGGCCACCAGCGCAACGCGCCACGAATACGCGATCGCGATCGGCAGCACGAACAGCGGCGCCAGCGCCCAGCCCAGGCTGCCCGTGATGCCGTGCACACTGTATGCATGGCCAAGTCGGGTGGGCGCGACCTTGCGGTTGAACAACGTGTAGTCCACAGGATGAAACACGCCGTTGCCCACGCCCGCGATGACCGCGCCCACGATCAGCATCCAGTAGCTTTGCGCGCTCGCGTAGAACAGCGCTGCCACCGACAGCAGCCCGAGCCCGATGAACAGCACCGGCCGCGGCCCGACCTTGTCGACCACGAAGCCGGACGCCGCCTGCACCCCGCACGACACGACGTAGAAGACCGTCAGCACGATGCCGAGTTCGGTGTAGTTGACGTCGAACGCCTCCTTCAGCCACGGAAACAGCGGCGCGAGCAGCAACTGGCAGAAGTGGCTGATGCCGTGCGCGAGGCCGACCAGGCCGATCAGCCGCGCATCGGCACGGAAAGCCGGCGCGGCCGGCGTGGAGTTGGCGACTGCGGGGGCGGACTTCGGATTCATTGGCGAAATGCTAGCCGTGGGCGACCCGGTTGAAATGCGATAAAACGCCAGCTTTCAGCGAAAAGTCGCCAGGCTTTCGCCAAAAGCCGCCAGGCTTTCACCAGAACCCGCCAAGCCACGATGGCGCAAGTCATGCACCGTGCAGAGCCGATCCACCGTGGCCGCCGTGTCGATACGTCGGCCGACGATCTCGGCGCATTCACACCCCATGCCGCCCGGCCGGTGCGACTGCGCGCGCGCAGTTTCCCGGCCGATTCGCACTTCGAGCCGCACCGCCATCCATGGGCGCAGCTGGCCTACTGCGCCAGCGGCGTGGTGCAGGTGACGGCCGCGCGACGGGCCGACGCCGGGGACCAGGTCGCGTTCATCGTGCCGCCATCGCGCGCGGTGTGGATCGCGCCGGGCGCGCTGCATCAGGTGCATGTGGTGGAAGCCGCGCAACTGCGCACGCTCTACATCGATGCGGCCGTGGCACCGCCCGGCTTTGCCGAGGGCTGCCGCGTGATCGTCGTGTCGGCGTTGCTGCGCGAGCTGATCGGCGCGCTCGACGTGGGCGCCGGCCGCCGGCGCGAAGCGATGTTGACCATGCTGGTGCTCGACGAGATCGCGCAGGCGCACGTGCAGCCGATCGGTGTGCCGCTGCCCGATGCGCGCACCGGTGACAAGCGGTTGCGCGCGCTCTGCGAAGCGGTGCTGCACGCGCCGGCCGAGCGCGCGACGCTGGCCGAATGGGCTGCCGATGTGGGGGCGAGCGAGCGCACGATGGCACGGCTCTTTCGTGAGCAATTGGGCCTGAGCTATCCGCGCTGGCGCCAGCAGGCCGTGCTTGCGCATGCGCTGCCGCTGCTTGCGCGCGGCGTGCCGGTCGGCCAGGTGGCGGCGCGCAGCGGTTATGCGAGCGACAGCGCGTTTTCCGCGATGTTCCGCGCGGCGATGGGGCAGTCGCCCCGACATTTCATGCATGCCGAGCAGGCTCGCTCTGCCTGAAAGCGGCCAAGCGGCCGGGTTGCGCTGTCGTCGCGCGATGGGCGTCTCGGCATCTTTTTGCGGTGGCTTGGCCGGGCGCTGCGGCGAGCGCCATGACAGCGGTTCGAGACGGCACGGCATACTCATTGCCATGTGCCGTCAGGCCGCCACGCCACACGCGTTTTTTGAATGCGATCCTCTCTGGTTCGAAGGAAGCTCGCTGCATGGAATTCAAGGACTATTACAAAACCCTCGGCGTCGAGAAAACCGCGACCGCCGAGGAGATCAAGAAAGCCTATCGGCGGCTTGCGCGCAAGTACCATCCGGACGTGAGCAAGGAGCCGGACGCGGCCACGCGCATGAGCGAGTTGAACGAGGCGAACGCGGTCGTCTCCGACCCCGAAAAGCGCGCCGCCTACGACGCACTCGGGCGGCAGCAGCAGGCCGGCCGCGAGTTCCGACCGCCGCCGAACTGGGATGCGGGCTACGAGTTCACGGGGGGCGGTGGCGGCACAGGCGCGTCGGGCCAGGATTACAGCGACTTTTTCGAAGAGCTGTTCGGGCGTCAAGCCCGGGCCGCTCGCTCCGGGGGCATGGGCGGCGGTGGTGCTGGTTCGCGGCGCGCCGAAGCTCAGTCCTTTCGCGGTGAAGACCATCACGCGAAGATCGAACTCGATCTGCTCGACGCCTATCAGGGCGCCGAGCGCGCGATCACCTTGCGCGGCGCGCATCTGGACGCGCAAGGCCGCGTCGTCAGCGACGAGCGCACGCTGAATGTGTCGATTCCGAAGGGCGTGCGCGAAGGCCAGCAGATCCGGCTCGCGGGTCAGGGCAGCGCGGGCTTCGGCGGCGGTGCGAACGGCGACCTGTTTCTTGAAGTCAGCTTCCGGCCCGATGCGCGCTTTCGGGTGCAGGGCCGCGACGTCACGCAAAGCGTGCTGCTCGCGCCGTGGGAAGCGGCGCTCGGCGCGCAGGTCGAAGTGCCAATGCCTGCGGGCGGCGCGATCGAAGTCGCCGTGCCCGGCGGCTGGAAAAAAGGCAAGAAGCTGCGGCTCAAAGGCCGCGGCATACCGGGCCGGTCCGACAACGATGCGGGCGGCGACATGTACCTCGAACTCGACCTCGCGCTGCCCACGGCAGACACGCCGAAAGCGCGCGAGATTTATGAAACGATGCAGCGCGAGCTGGGTGCGTCGTTCCACCCACGCGCCAACGCTTGAGGAGGAAACAGCGACATGAGCACATCACCACATGAATCGTCGTCCCAGCCGCTGCGCGTCGCAGCCGTGGTCATCGACGACGAAGCACCGCTCGACGTCGATGCACTGGCGCGCGCATGCCGTGTGGGCCCGCAATGGGTGGTCGAGCGGGTGGAAGCGGGCCTGCTCGAGTCGTTCGGGTCCGCGCACGACCGGCAGTGGCGGTTCTCCAGCGCGAGTCTGGTGCGCGCGCGGCGCATGGTGCATCTGGAGCAAGGGTTCGATGCGAATCCCGAACTCGCTGCGCTGGCGACCGACTTGATGGAAGAGGTGGGCCGTCTGCGGGCGCGCATCCGGGCAGCGGGCTTGCGCGACTGATGCGGCGTCCGCAGCTGCGGACCCGTTGCATCCGCTTGTGCAAGACGGTTGTACCGGGTGGGCTCCTGAACGCGACGGTGGCCGCTCGTCGGCCTTGGGCGGCCAGGCGATCGCGCGGTATGCCCCCCGTCAGGGCTTTTTGACGGTCGCCATCCGTGCCGGGGTGCTTTTGATGGGTTCCAGATAGGACGGGTCCACCAGCGCCGCGCCCCGCACCGGACCGATCTGCTGGTCGAGCCGGAACAACCGGCGCAGTGCGTCGTCTTGCCGCGCGGCATCGGCGGACGGCGTAACGCCCTCTCTGGCAGTGCCGTCGATGGGGATTTTTTGCGCCTCGGCCGGGTGTTTCTGAATCCATTGGTTGGCGCGCAACGGCACCGCGAGCGCACGGGCGGTCAGATCGGGATCGGCCTGTCTGCCCCCTTGCGATTCACGGTCGTCACGCCGAGCATGCCGGGCGACAAATCCTTGCCCGTGCAAAGCACTTCGCGCCCGTGCTTCTCCGCCATCGCGCAAGCGTCGCGCGCCCACACACCGATCAGATCGGCCTTGCCCGTGGTGCCTGCAGCCATCGTCTACGCGGGACTGCCATCTGGACAGGTCATGCTGCTCTCGTTCTTGCCGCCCAGAAAGGCCAGGCACGTCTGCGCCACGTAGTCGACCGTCGAATGTGGCGATACCGCGATTCGGATGTGGTCCGGGATCGCCTTGTCGGCCTTGATCTTGGCGACCGTCTCCTTGCTGCCCATCAACACCTTGGGGGCGGTTCGTCGTTGGCGACCGCCATGGTGACCAGATCGTATTCGCGCGCGCCGACGAGCGCGGGCACCGCGCCCACGGTGCCGAAGTCCCAACGCTCGTGCGCCTCGATCCGTGCCGCGCCGGCGGTGAATGTCTGAAACGACGGATGCAGGCGCGCTTCCGCCCAGAAGCCGCGCTCGGTCGCGACCTTGTAGACGATCGCCGAGTGGTTGCCGCGCTGGACCACGATCCGGATGGACGTCGCCTGGACAGCCGGCGCTTGCGCATGAGCGGCCGGCAGTGCGGCGGCGAACAACGCGCAGATGCACGATGCTCAAAAGGTCAGACGAATGAAATGCATGATCGATCGTCCCGATGAGCAACCTGCGGGTGGTGAGTGCCCATTGGCCCAGAGCGCGCGAAAACCCATGCATCGGGATGGAACGATCCGGGCCCGTTCGACCACCACCGCCCACCCGACCGATCGCGTCGGTGCCGAACAAGTCATGGTCGGTTGACGCGCGTTCGAAGGACCACGGCAATCGGCGGGTTTTGCAACGCCTCGACGTCTGCGCGCATCGACAGCCGAATTTGCGACACTGCACCCCGAGTGCCCAGCCGAAAGCCACCACGATGTCTTGCGCAGCCCCACCAGATGACCCCGAGGCGCGCCTGTCGGCTGCGCTGATCCGCATGGGTCTGCTGCAGGCGGGTGCCCCTTGCGCGTTCGTTCCGCTCAGCGGCGGTGTGTCTTCCGACATCTTCTGCGTGCAGTCTGGCGCTCGGCGTTTTTGCATCAAGCGTGCGCTGCCGCGGCTGAAGGTGGCTGCCGTGTGGGAGGCGCCGATCGGCCGCAACGCGGCCGAAGCCGCCTGGCTGCGCGAAGTGGGCGCGTGGTTTCCGGGCAGCGTGCCGGCGGTGCTCGGCGAGGACGCGACGCTCGGGCTGCTCGCGATGGAATTCCTGCCCGAGCAGGACCATCCGGTCTGGAAGGCGCAATTGCTGCGCGGACGGATCGATGCGGCATTCGCTGCCGCGGTGGGCGGGCTGCTCGCGTCGATCCATCAGCGCAGCGCGGGCGATGCCGAACTGGCCGCTCGCTTTGCCAACGACGCGACGTTCGAGCCGATCCGGCTGGAGCCCTACCTGCGTGCGACCGGCATCAAGCACCCCGGGTTGTGCGATCGATTGAACGCGATCGCCGACGAGACGCTCGCCACCAAGAAGGCGCTGGTCCACGGTGACGTGAGCCCCAAGAACGTCCTGGTCGGCCCGCGCGGGCCGGTGCTGCTGGACGCCGAGTGCGCATGCTGGGGCGACCCGGCGTTCGACCTCGCGTTCTGCCTGAACCATCTGCTGCTGAAAGCCGCCTGGGCGCCGCAATGGCGTGATCAATATCTCGCGGCGTTCGATGCGCTGGCCAACGCCTATCTGAACGGCGTCGGCTGGGAGCCGCGCGCCGACTTCGAAGCGCGTGCTGCCCGGTTGCTGCCGGCGTTGGCGCTGGCGCGCATCGATGGCAAGTCGCCGGTTGAATACCTCACGCAGGATGCCGTGCGCGACTCGGTGCGACGGCGCGCGGTTCCGTTGATCGAGCAGTCACCGGCCTCGCTGTCGGCGGTGCGCACAGCCTGGACGGAGCGTATCGGTTGATCGGTCGGGCGGAGCGACCTGCCCATCCGGCAAGATCGGAGATGAACGATGCGCAAGCGATCACCCCGTCTGCGTGATGCGCTACGAATTCAGTAGCGACGCACAGCGGCAGGGTCAGTGCCGCATCCGACCGAACGCCGCATCGAACCCGGACCCAAGCGCCCCATGAACACCACAAGCGACCCCACCATCACCCACGTCACCGCCCGCCGCATCTGGGACTCACGCGGGCGCCCCACGGTCGAAGTCGATGTGACGCTGGCCGACGGCAGCGTCGGCCGCGGCATCGCGCCGGCCGGCGCTTCGCGGGGCTCGCGGGAAGCGGTGGACCGGCGCGACGGCGGCAGCGCGTTCGGCGGGCTGGATGTGCAGCAGGCGCGGCGCGGCGTGCAGGATGAAATCGCGCCGTTGCTGATCGGCCGCGACGTGCGCGACCAGCCGGGCATCGACGCGGCGTTGATCGCGCTGGACGGCACGCCGAACAAGGCGCGGCTCGGCGGCAACGCGTTGGTGGCTGCATCGCTGGGCTGTCTGCACGCGGCGGCGGCCAGCGCGCGCCAGCCGCTGTGGCGCTACCTCGCGCAGGGCGAGCCCGTGCGCCTGCCGCTGCCGGAGATCCAGATCTTCGGCGGCGGCGCGCACGCCGGGCGGCGCATCGACATCCAGGACCTGATGGTGATGGCCATCGGCGCGCGCACGTTCGCCGAAAGCCTGGAGATTACGGCCAACATCTACGCCGCGGCCGGTGCGTTGATGCAGCAGAGCGGCCGGCTGCAAGGTGTGGCGGATGAGGGCGGCCACTGGCCCGCGTTCGACAGCAACGAGGAAGCGCTCGAAACCCTGGTGCGCGCCATTGAGAAGGCCGGCTATACACCGGGGGTCGACGCCGCGATCTCACTCGACATCGCGGCGTCGGAGTTCGGCAGCAACGGCCGCTACCGGCTCGGGCTGGACAAGCGCGAACTGAGCAGCGACGGCCTGTGCGACCTGCTGCTGCGTTGGTGCGAGCGTTTCCCGATCGTGTCGATCGAAGACCCGCTGGCCGAAGACGACCGGGAAGGCATGCGCCGCTTCACCGCCGCGGTCGGCAACCGCATCCAGGTGATCGGCGACGACTACCTCGTCACGCAGGCGGCGCTGGTCGAGCAGGCGGTGCATGACCGGTCGGTGAATGCGGTGCTGATCAAGGTCAACCAGGTCGGCACCGTGACGGAAGCGCATGTGGCGTTGCAGGCGGCGCAAGCGGCCGGCTTCGGCGCCATTGTCTCCGCGCGCTCCGGCGAAACCGAGGACACCAGCATCGTGGACCTGTCGATCGGCTGGAACGCGGGCCAGCTGAAGGTCGGCTCGTTCGCACGGTCGGAGCGCATGGCGAAGTGGAACGCGGCGCTGCGCATCGAGGAAGCGCTCGGCGCCGACGCGGTGTTCGCCGGCGCTTCTGTGTTGCCCGGGCGGGGCGCGGCGGATGGTTCGGGCCGTTGAGGCCAGACGACGTGAGCGGCACCGATCGCAGGACCCGAGCGCAGCCCTGCAGACGGCCCAGGCGCGCCGATCCTTCGCCCGGCGCAGGACTCCTGTCGACCGCACCGGCGCGCTGGCTGCGATGGTCCCGATGGGCAGGCAGCCGTTGCCGTCATGCGATCTCGATCGACTTGGCAGTCCGCCGGTACAACGCCTGCGTCTGCGGGTCGAAGTGAAACGCGGCCAGGAAGTCGTCGATGCAGTAACCGTGCACGTCCCGCCGGATGCCGGCGACAAAGTCGCGCGCTTCGCCAAGCCTCCCGGCCAGCGCAAGGCTGAGTGCCGCGATGCCCTGGATGTGCACATGCGCATTCGGCCGCGCCGCCGCCTGCACGCCCCAGTCTGCAGCGGCTTCGAAGTCCCCCTGGCGCACCAGCGCCATCGCACGCGCCCCGAGCATGCCGAACATCAGTGGATCGAACGGACTCAGATGCCGGGAATGATCCGCATAGGCGATCGCCGCGGCCGGGTCGCCCGACTGCGCATGCACGAACGCGAGCGTGTAGTGGCCGAGTGCGAAGCTCGGACTGATCGCCACCGCCGCTTCCAACTCGACCACAGACGGCTCCTGCTGGCCGCGCAGCCACAGCGCGCGGCCCATCGCCCAGTGCGCGGCCGGGTCGCGCTCGTCGGCGCGCAAGCTCTGCTGGGCGGTTCGATGCGCACGCCCGATCGCGGTCTCCCACGCGTCCCAGCGCTGGAATGCGTCCTGCCAGTAAGTGAAGGACAGGCCCGCAAACGCACGTGAAAAACCGGGGTCGAGCCGCACCGCGGTCTCGAACCAGTGCCGCGCGCGCTCGTTGTCCGCGCGATCGAAGCGGTACATGTGCCAGAGACCGCGATGGTGCGCCTCCCAGGCGTCGAGCGACGTCGTGCTCTGGATCAGCATCGCGCGGTCGCGTTCGGCCGCCTCGATCTCGCTGTCGATCGATGCGACGACGCCGTCACCGATTTCCTTCAAAACGAGCAAGGCTTCATCGAGTTCTCGCTCGAAGGTTTCGGCCCAGAGCACGCGTGCGCTGCGGGTTTCGATCAGTTCGACCTCGACGCTCACCCGCTGACCCTGGCGTCGGATCGAGCCGCCGACCGCATAGTCCGCATTCAGCGTGCGTGCGGCTTCCTGCGCGCCGATGCTGCGCGCGTGCAGAGCGCGCATCGTGCCCTGCGCAATCACGAACAGGCTGCGCAGCTTCGACAGGCGCATGATCAGATCGTGTGCAAAACCGCCTGCCAGCGCGGGCGGCGGTGCGTGCTCTTCCTGTTGCACGGTCCACCGCCCTGGCAGGTCGCCGAATGGCATCACCGCGATCGATGCGCGACGCGCGTTCGTCAGCGCAATCTCCGGCGGCTCGAACGACGCCAGCGCATCAGCAGATGGCGCCTGCTGCAGCGCCGCCGTCGGCAGGGCCACCGCCTCGATCGCCGAGGGCGGCGCCCGCGCCGCGCGCCAGGCAGCGCCCAGCGGCCGCCAGTCCAGCCCTTCCGCCTCGAACAGGCGCGCGGTCCGCGCGAGGTGCTCTTCGCCTTCGGGCAACTGGCCGCCGCGGCCCAGCGCGGCCAGCACCAGTTCGTGCGCGCGCCGATCGAAGGGCGCGAGTTGAAGCCATTTTTCGAGGTGCGCGAAGGCCTGCGCCGGTTCGTCGTGCGCAAGGCTTTCGACCAGGTGCTCGAGCACCGCCAGCCGGCCCGCGCGAAAGCGCCGCCGCTGCGCGAGCAGCCAGGCGGAAAAGCGCGCGCTGCGCTCGATCTCCAGCCCGTCGAGAAACTCACCGGTGAAGCGCGCCGACAGCGCTTGCAGCGCGGCGCGATCGAGCTGGTCGATGCCCGGCCGCAGGGCCTGATCGATCGAGCGCGCATCAACATCCAGTGAACCGTCGGACACATCGAGCCGCACGGCCTCGTCCACGCTTTCGATGCGGCGCCGCTGCGGCTCGTCGAGGAAGCTGCGAGCTTTGCTCAGGCACCAGCGCAGTTCGCCGCGCGGATCGTTCGGCACATCCCAGAGCAGTTCGCACAGATGGCTGCGCGAGACCGGACGCGAAGACAACGCGAGGTAGGCAATCAGCGCGCGCACCTTGCGTGAGGCCGGCAACGGCACCGCCTGGCCGGCCCGGCGGACGGCGAACGGCCCGAGCAGTCGCAGTTCGAGCGCAGGCATGACGCTGCCGGGCATGCCCGATTCCACGGTTGATTCCACGCTGTCCACCACGTTGGGCTCCTCGCGCCGCAGCTAACTTGGGATTGCAGGCGGAAGCGACATATCGGTCGCACCGGACCTGCTGGAATCTGCCGGGCAACGGGCAGGCAGATTCATCACCACACCAGTCAACGCCCGCAGGAGAACGCATCATGAACACCAGCAACCGCTTTTTCATCCCCGCCATCGCTGTCGCCAGCCTGACGCTCGGCGCGGTCGTCCCGGCCGACGCGGCCGATCCACACCACACCATCGTGATGGCCGATGCCGTCCAGTGGGGCCCGGCGCCGCCGTCGCTGCCGCCGGGCGCCGAGGCCGCCGTGCTGGCCGGAAACCCCAGCAAAGCGGAGCCGTTCATTCTGCGACTGAAACTGCCCGCCGGCTACACGATCCCGCCGCATCGCCATTCGGCCGATGAAATGGTCACCGTGATCGCGGGCGCGGTCCACGTCGGCGCGGGCGAGAAGCTCGACCGCGCCGCCGGCAAGCAGCTGTCGGTCGCGAGCTTCGTGCACCTGCCGGCCGGCATGGCGCACTTCGCCTGGGTCAAAGCAGAAACCGTACTCCAGATCAATGCCACCGGGCCGTTCGACGTGATCTATGTGAATCCGGGCGACGACCCGCGCAAGCAGTAACCCGGCCTGTCGTCAACGACATCACCAAGAAAGAGAAACACCAAATGCGAATCGCGAAAAACGACATCCCGATCAAGCTCGACGCGCCGGGCGCAATGGCACGCCAGCAGACGGAGTTCGGTGATGCAGCCGGCTACGGAACGATCGGCGGCGAGTACTTCTCGCTCAGCGCCGGCGCCGACATCGCACCGCTGCTGCAGGGGTTGCCCGGCGACATGTGCCAGTCCCCCCACTGGGGCTACCTGATCGAGGGCGAAGTCACCGTCACCTACGCCCTCGGCATCCGTGAGGTGATCTGCGGCGGCGACCTGTTTTACTGGCCGCCCGGACACAGCGTGAAAGTCGGCAAGGACGCCGAAGTCATCCTGTTCAGCCCGCAGCACGAGCACACCGAGGTTCTCGATCACATGCTCGGAAAGATGGTCAGCTAGCTGCGCAAAGTCGCTGCCCGCGAAGGGGCCAGGTGCGATGCGGCACAGCCGCTTCGCGCGAAAAAAACACCTCGCGGGTTTTCGTCGCTCGGCGGGCAGACGAATTCACCGCATCGATCCATGCCCGAAGGAGAAATCGGATGGACGCATTGACAACGGTTGCCAGCGATCGCGCTGCGATCCCGGCTTCGGCCGATCTCGTCGCCGTCCAGGCGCGCCAACGCGGCGCCTGGGGCGCGGGCGACTGTGCGGTGATCGGCACCACGCTGCAGATTGTCGGCGAGGACCTGTGCGAAGCGCTCGACCTGCGCGCCGGCCAGCAAGTGCTCGACATGGCCGCGGGCAACGGCAACGCGACACTCGCGGCGGCGCGGCGCTGGTGCAAGTTCACCTCGACCGACTACGTGCCAGCGCTGCTCGAGCGCGGACGCGAGCGCGCCGCAGCCGAGCGGCTCGACGTCACGTTTCAGGAAGCCGATGCGGAAGCCCTGCCGTTCACGGACGCGCGCTTCGACGCGGTCATGCCAGCTTCGGCGTGACGTTCACCGCCGACCAGGACCGGGCCGCGGCCGGGCTGCCGCGCGTGTGCAGACCCGGCGCCCAGATCGGCCTGGCCAACCGGACGCCCGGCGGCTTCATCGGCGCGCTGTTCAAGACCAGCGGCCGGCATGTGCCACCGCCGGCTGGCGTCCGGTCGCCGATGCTCTGGGGCACCGAAGCGCGGCGGCACGGGCTGTCCGCAAAGGACGCCGCGTCGATCGAACGCCGGGCCCGCGACTTCGTTTTCCGCTATCGCTCGCCCGCGCATTTCCTCGACGTGTTCAGGACCTGGTATGGGCCTCTGCTGAAGGCGTTCGGCACGCTCGATGCCTCGGGCCAGACAGCGTTCGACAAGGAGCTGAAGGCATCGATCGGCCGGTTCAATCGATCCGCTGATCAGACCCTGGTGGCACCGGGCGGATACCTCCAGATCGTGATCGCGCGGCGTTGAGGTTTTCTGCAGGACCCTCCGGGTTCAGCTCCGTACGTGGAAGCGAAGCGGGCAGCGGTCCAGGGCGTGCGCCGGCGCGGCGCGTGACGACCCTCGATGCGCGGGCGCACCTCCTTGCAGCAGTCCGCTCGTGCCGGTGCCGATTCGCAGGCACTGCGGCTTTCCAGAAACCGGCTGCTCAGCGATCTGGCTGGGCCGCTGCGCGGGCAACTCGTATAAGGTATGGTCATGAAGCTTTCGATCACCACCCGCGCACTCGAGCAACCCGCAAAATTCGTCATCCGAGCGCTGCAATGCGTGGCAGCCGTCGCAGCCATGTCGACCTGCCAGGCACAGGCACAGGCGCAGCCGAGCGCCGCTGCGCCGACAGCTGTGGTGGCGCCGGTCTTTCCGCGACCGGCGGTTGCCTCATCGAGCCCGATCCGGGTCGGCAAGCTGCTGCTCGACGGCGCCACGACGGAGACGCTGAGCCTGTTTTTGCCGCTGCTCGGCGGCGACACCGACGACGACAGTGTGGTGCTCGTCGAGTATCGGGAAGCGGGCCGTGGACCGTGGCGGCAGGCGCTCGACCTGTTCAAGCACCACAAGTCGGAAGTCGCGCCCTACGCGGGCATGATCTTCGGCCTGCGGCCCGACACGCGCTACGAGGTGCGCATCAAGGTGCAGGACCCGGACGGGGTCGAGGGCGAGGCGCAGCAGACCGTGACGCTGCGCACGCGCGCGCTGCCCCCGGTCATTCGCGCGGAAGCGCACAACACCACCCAGGTGTCGACCACGGCCGAACTGAAAGCCGCCATCGACCAGGCCAAGCCCGGCCAGGTGATCCTGCTGGCGCCGGGGACGTACGACGGCACCGTCCGCATCCACCGCAAAAAAGGCACCCGCGCCGCACCGATCACGCTGCGCGGCGCCGACGACTTCACGAGCGTGATCCGCGGCGGCGAGCAACGCGCGCTGATGATCGAGGAAAGCGACTACATCCACATCGAACGGCTGCACATCACCGACTCCCCGCAGGGCGTGGAGATTCGCAACTGGACCGACAAGGACAAGGCGACCCGCGGCAACGTGATCCGCGACAGCCGCATCAGCAAGGTCGATATCGGCATCCGCGCGGTCAGCAACGGCGCGGACGCGCCCGCGCACCGCGATCTCTACATCGCCGACAACGTGCTCGAAGGCAACAACGCGTATGGCGACGTATCGAACGCGACCTGGGACGACGAGGGCATCGTCGTCGTGGCCGAGAGCAGCGAGGTGGCCCACAACACGATCTCGGGCTTCGGCGATTCGTTGGGCTTCAGCCGGCGCTGGTCGCGAGCGGTCGACATCCACCACAACCACGTGCTGTACGGCGGCGACGACGGCGTCGAACTCGACTTCGGCTATCGCAACGTGGCCGCTAGAGAGAACCTGCTGACCAACACCGGCGACGGCATCAGCTTTCAATACATCATCGACGGCCCCGGCTACGCGTGGGGCAACGTCATCTACAACACGCTGGGCGAGCGCGGGCCGTTCAAGATCAAGCCGGAAGCCGAGTGCAACAGCGGCGTCTACATCCTGAACAACACGGCGGTGAACCGCGGCCGCGCGTTCATGAACCACAGCGCCTGTGGCAGCGATTTCTTCATCGTGAACAATCTGTTCACAGGCGACAAGACCGAGAAGGACGTGGTGCGGCTCGACAGCTCCAAGCTGAACCGGCTCGTCTGGAGCCACAACGCGTTCATCTACGACGGCCTGTTTCAGTTCAGCGATCAGTTCGCCTCGTCATTCGCCGATCACGCGAGGACCGCGCGCGGCCAAAGCGATGTGTTGATCACAGACGCTGCGGTTTTTCGGGGGCGAAGTTGCTCGCCGAGCCGGGCGTGAAAGGCCTGGGGCCCCGGCGGTCCGTTCTGGGACAGGACTTTCGACTGGCCGCCGGATCGGTCGCAGCCGGCGCCGGCCGAGTGCTGCCGAACATCGCAGAAGGGCCAGCAGGCCGCGCGCCGGACATCGGTGCTTTTCAGTCCAAGCAAGAAGGCATTGCAAACTACGGTGCGCGGGGCGGCAGCGCCCCGTCCCGCGCGGCTGGCGTCGAGGTCGCTGCGAATGCAGCGGGCGACGGAACAGACGAATCGGCCCCAACCGCGCCCCTTGTGATGGCAGCACCGGTGATCCAGGCACCGGTCGGCATCAACGGCGACTTTGACCGGTTGCCGGCCGGGCAGTGGTCCGAACTCGGCAGCACGCAGATGCAGTCCGTGGTGCCCAAAAGCTACTTCGATGCCCCGATCCGTTCGATCACCGGCCCCGCTTCGATCATGATCGCCTGGAGCGGCGGCGCGTTCGACACCAAGCGCAATCGACTGCTCGTCTGGGGCGGCGGCCATGCCGACTACGCCGGCAACGAGGTGTATGCATTCGATCTGGGTCAGACCCGCTGGCTGCGACTGACCGATGCGAGCAACCCGCCGGCCAACGACACCGAAGCGGCCACCGACGGCAACCCGGTGTCGCGCCACACTTACGGCGGCCTGGCGTATCTGGCGAACCTCGACAGCATGCTCGCGCACGGCGGTTCGCTGTTCAGCTCCGGCGGTGGCACGGTCGGCACCTGGCTGTTCCACCTTGCCGACAACCGCTGGGAGCGCAAAGCGGATGAGAAACAAGGCTCGTACCACAGCACCATCTTGGCTTACGACGAAACGACCGGCACCGCGCTGCAAGCCGCCGGAAATCTGATGCGCTTCGACCCCAAGGCAGACCGGTGGACAATGGTGCAATCCGACGGAAGCGACACCTATGGCCTCTACGGCACGTTCGATCCGAAGCGCAACCAGTTGCTTTATCTGGGCAACAAGAGCGCGTTCGTCTACGACATCGCGGCCCGCACGCACAAGGCCATCGCGCTGAGCGGGGACACGCGCATCAAGGACCGGTGGTATCCGGGTCTGGTCTACGTCAAGGAAACCGACAAGTACTACGGCTGGGCCGGCGGCAGCACGATCTTCGTGATCACGCCCGACAGCTGGGAGGTGACCACGCTGCCGGTGCCGTCCGGCTCCGCCACCCCGGGCAAGGCGCCCGACGCGGGCACCTATGGGCGATTTCAGTACGCGCCGGCCAAGCGCGCGTTCGTCGCGGTGAACCGGATCGATGAGAACGTGTTCGTCTACAAGCTCGAGGCGCCGGCAAGAGGATCGCGCAAGTAGCGATGCGATTGTTGGGCAAGCGCTGGCAACCGCCTCAAAAAAAACGACGACGGTGTGATCCGTCGCCGTTTTCTCCAGCGCTCGCCGAGCGTTCAATGCACCACGCGCTCGAACCGGAATTCACCCGGCGCCTGGATCGGATCGACCTTGACCGGGATCGTCTCGCCCGGTGAGAACCTGCGCTGGCGCGCGCTGGAACTCGACTTCATCGACGAAGCAGCCGCTCAGATCGAGCCGGACTTGGTCGCCGCTCGCCTCGACCCGCCTGCGCTTCGGGTGGCCGAGCACGCCCCTGATCTTGCTCAAACACCCGCGCGATTCGCCGCGCGAGTCGTTCGGCAAGTCCCGAAGCAGTTCGCACCATCGCGCACGAGCAAGCGTTCTCTGGCTGAGCTCGAGGTACGCCATCAGGACGCGCGCATCGCGCGAGGCCGACAGCGCATAGCGGTCCTCGCGGCCGATTCGTCAGCGGCCTGAGCAGCCGCAGCGCCAGCACGGGGGCGCAGCTCTTGTTCGGACGCGAACGACCCGATCCCACGCCTGCCTCTACGTCGTGCGACTACCGGGGCCAAAGGTGGACAGCGACTTCAATCATTGTTGCCTCGAACCCGACAGACGGGGCCCCAAACAACGGGCCAGCGCGTACCCGTGATCGCGCAGTGGCGACGCGCGTGCCTAGTGCCGGCTTTTCTTATGCTGCTTGGCAGAACTGGAAGCGGCGCTGTAGCAATCTCCGCCAGCCGCTCAAGTTGTGCTGAGCAAGATGCAATACTATGGGCAAGCACTTTCTGTTGTCGGCCTCCCGAGTTCGGTACTTACGGGACGTAAGTTGTTGATCTCATTGAAAACAGCCATTTTGTAGTGGCACGTTTTTCTTCAATCAAATCAGACACTTACGGACAACTGTCGAACTCGGGCGGATTCAACCACAATTACCTCGATTGCTGGACGGGAAGAAAACCCGGCTTTCATGACACTAGGCCTGCCTGTCGACCTTCTGGGCCACGTCCGCAATGCGTCGGGGCGCTTGGCTACCTTTCTCATTTGTTTGTCGACCGGTATTGTGCTGACGGCCATTTTGGTGTGGCCGATCCTTGAATTCCTTGCCCCTGAAATTCTTACAGCTGCCTATGAAGGTCGGTCGCTCGCGATTCTAAATTCATTGATCACCGGTCAACAGAATCATCCCGTTGGCGAATATCTTGCAGCCTTTTCGAGGTTCACGCGCGTGGCTGCTGTTTCATTGTTGGCGGTGGCGGCCATTCTGGCAATTCTGGCCGACGCAGCGGCGCATCCATCACGTCGGCGCCCGATGGCGCTGTTTCTCGTATTTTCGATCGCTGCTGCAGCACTTGCACCGCTCGTGTTCAGCAAACCACTCGAAATCTTCGATGAAGGCTTCGTCGCGTCGGGAGCCATGCTCATTCGGCAAGGCGCCTTGCCGATCCGCGACTTTTACGTAATCTACGGGCCGGGCCAGTACTATCTGACGGCTGGCGCGTTCGAGTTGTTCGGCGAGGATTTACTGGTTTCACGCGCCCTGCATGTGCTGCTGCTGGCTCTGCTTGGAGCAGCCGTGGCTGCTTGTAGTTGGGTACTGATGCCTCGGTCTCGGCTTTGGCCCGTGCTGACCGCGCTTGCTTACCTGTTCGCCGCCGGCACTCTGCAGATCAACTCAGGGTATGCCTCGATTCCGGCTGCGTTGTTGCTGCTGGGTGGATGTCTGATGTACGCGCAGTGGACCGAAACGGGGGCGAAAACCAGTCTGCTCGCAGCGTCGTCGCTCGCAGGCCTTGCCGGTTTTTTCCGCTGGGACTTCGGTATTTTCGGCTTAGTGGCATTGACTATTACCACGAGCGGACTGCTCTTCGCCCGGCATGCTTCCCGCAGCTCTGCCGGTCGTTCAATCGCGACGGCGGTCATGCCGGGACTCGTCCTCATAATGGTGGCGTTCGTTCCTTTCATCATTGCCGGCGACGCCGTGCGCTGGTTCAACGAGGTGCCAGGTTATTTTCTGACGCAGTTCAAGACTTGGCGCAATCTTGAATTCGTCAGACCCGCGTTATGGAATGTCAAAAGCTCCTGGATGGCCGGCAACTTGCTCGCGCCCAGCGGAGATGTCGTGCGTCTGGCCTATGTCGCAGCCGCGCCATGCGCCGCATTGGCGGCCATCATGATCGCCTTGCGGCGGATTTGGCTGAAGCGATGCATGATCGGAGGCGCCGATGCCATGGCACTGCTTTTGGGACTCACGACGCTGTTCCTGATGAATCAGATGCGTGTTCGGGCCGGATTTCCGCAAGGATTCCCCGCCCTCGTCGCGTCACTGCCACTCATCGGCTATGTTGTGACAGCCATCCCTGCCCAAACCCCAACGCAGCGAGGCGCACTGGCTGCACTGAGCGCCACACTGGCTATCACAATGATCGTGGCCCCGTTGTACTTGATGCAGGATCGGGTGCGTGAAGCACTGGTGAATGCCGTCAGCAGCGGCGGAACCGAACTGCCAAAAGCCACGCTGATGCGGTCTAATGGATCGACGGAGCAGAAGAGGTGGGACGAGTATGTTGATCTGGTTCGTCATGTCCGCACCACGACCCAGCAAGGCGAACCCATCCTGTCCGCAGTGGCCGATACCAGCCGCCTTTTCGTCAACGATGCCATGCTGTACTTCCTGGCGGACCGGCCTGCCGCGACACGCTGGGTTGAAATGGAGCCCGGGCTGACCAATACCGAGCACGGGCAGCGTGAGTTGATCGCTTCGCTCGAAACCCGAAATGTGCGCACGGTTGTACTGCTGGCTCTGAAGGTTGACGAACCGAATGCCACGTCGCGAAGCAACGGGATCCACTTGTTCGACAAATACCTCCATCGGACCTTTGTGTCCACTCGGAAGTTCGGCAGGTATGAGGTATTGGTGCGACGAGGAACCTGAGTCACGGCATGCATCCGCCTGCGCTCTTTCAGGTTCGGCTTCCGTGCTGGCCTCGAAGAATAACAAGTCGGTGTGAAAGAGAGGCCGCTTCAATCGGGCCTCACTGCCTCAAGACATCCTCTATGCGTGCCGATGCAAGGTCTGCCAAGTTCCTCCCGACGACGATGCTCTCGTTGATCGACCGATCTTCAGGATAGTAGTACGACGTGTCAGCCATGTAGAAACCCCGTACTGAAGTATCCATCGCAGGCAGCATGTCGTAGAAACCCGGAGGACAGACCGCCTGCGCAAACTCATAGCGTGAGACATGTCGAGCAACGATATCGGTTGGTTTCAGGTGCGGTTGGCTCAGCAGGAAGTAATCGCACGCCTCATTCATCAAACGTTCGTCATCCCAGGACCATTTCGGGTGATTCTTGGGCATGTAATACGGTACGTACACCACCGATTCAGGCAGCGGGTTCAGGTTGGAGAACTCGATGAAGCCCGGAACCTGGATCCGCTCATCGTTCACGTTCATCCAGAAGTATTTGGTTGCCGGTTTGTGGAATTTCATCAGTACGCAGGCCACGCCGATATTCTCTACGGCGTCGATGCGCTGACGGTCGGCCGCGCTCAGGTCGGGCACCAATCGCGACACGTATTTCAGCGGCACGGTGGACAGCACGCCGTCGGCCGGCAAGAAACCGTCCATGGCATGGACCCCCGTAACGCGCCCTTGCTCTGTGACGATACGCCGCACCGGCATGGACAAACGGATGTCGGCGCCAGCCGCGCGCAATCGCTTTTCGTACGCATCCAGCAGCACCTGCGAGCCTCCTTCGAGGTACCCCATCTCTTCCTGGAACAGATTGCGCCGCGACAGCGCCACGCGCTTGATGCGCGTTCCGATCCATGCCGCCGAGACCTGATGCTGGTGCTCGAAGAACTTAAGTTCAAACAGCTTGTCCCACAGTATCCTGTAGCCGCGCTCGCCCAGCCAGCGCTTGAGCCAGCCTGTGGCCTGCAACTTGTCGAGTTCGCGCCAATCGGTGATGCGCTTGGTGCTCAGCACATGCAGCGCGAAGCGCACCTTGTCGATCGTGCTCAGGTGAGGAAAGGTCAACAGGGCGCTGGGCTTGCCCCAGTCGTACCAAGTGCCCTCGTAGTAAAACCCCATCTCGGTAGACACCCACCGCAGCTTGTCCTTGAGGCCGAACTCGCTCAGCACGTCAAACAGCGAGTGATCGGTCTTGCAGACGAAGTGGTAGTAGCGCTCCAGTGGCAGGCCGTCGAAATCGAATGTGGCCGACATACCACCGATGCGGTTATCAGCCTCCAGCACCGTCACGCGATGGCCAGCTTGACACAATCCGTGGGCTGCCGCCAAACCCATCGGGCCTGCACCGATAACGACAAAATGCCGACTTTGGCAGTTCAAAGAATTCTCCAGAAAATATGAGATGCCCGCCAATATTGTGGGTGCATTGTCCGCATTCATACCGGACCGTTGTTTCGTATCCAAGACAGGGAGCACGCGCTGTGTGGCAGAGCCGGTTGTCAATCCAGGACGATGGCAAGTCCGCTTGTTGAACCGGTGTGGACGCGCACCGTACCAGTCCTTCATGGCTTGAATGGGCAGGGGCACCACAGACCGAGAGTAGCGGCGAGAGTCTATAGAATCATCCAAAGCTTCACACAACGCAGTGACCTCCGCTGCGCGCAGCAGCGGCAACCCGATCTGCCAAATGCCGGGACCAAGCAATCAGGCCAAGACCGTGATAGTCAAAGAGCGCCATGACGGCTGGCCGCGTGGGCCTGAGCAACGATCTGCATTACTTGGACAAAACGATGACAGCGGTCGGCGACGCGAACAGGGGATGTGAGGAAGTGGTCAAGGCGATGGAGTGGCGCAGGTCATCCTGATCTCAGGGAGGCTGCAGTCCAATCCATGCCGAATCCGACTTTCGCTTTTAACGGCAAGGCTTGGCAGTCGCTCGGTTTGCTGGTTTTGATCGTCGCCGGCGCTGCAAATGTTCTGGGGATGGGTCGGAAACCGGGGCTGTACAACGCAGCGACGCTGGCCTTCAACTACGTCGAATTCGGCGCGGTACGGCGGGGCCTCGGTGGCACGATCGCCTATTTCCTGAGCGACGAAATCCTCGTCGCTGCATGGCGCTTTCAACTGGTATCGGCCCTCGCCTTCGCGGCTGCCGCCTTGATGCTGCATCGCCGCCTGGTAGCCACGCCGGCGCATCGCCTCGCCAGCGCAATCGTCTTGGTGGGCATTGCCTTCCAGTGGTCGAACGACGTCGGCCGCACGGACGTCATGGTGGCAGCCCTGTTGGCCTGGGCGACACTTGCGACCCAGCGGGCACGCCTGGATTGGGCCGCGCTGGCGATTGGCGTGGGGCTGTTCGTTCACGAGACCAGTTTCATTTTCGGCCTTCCCCTCCTTTGCTCACTCGTGTTGTTGAGAGGCAAAAGGACCCCCTTTCCCCCGGCGGTTACATATCGAGCGCTCGCCTTGCTGGCAGTTGCCTTGGGTGTTTATCTGGCCATGAGGTACTTGCCTCATGCGGATCACGAAACCATCGTGCAGACGATCCGTGCGAAGGCAGACCCGCACGAACATGTCGACTGGGCGATCTTTTTCGCGCTGAGTGGTGCCCGCGGCGTCGTCATGAGCATGTGTCAGAACCTGACAGACCCGTCCTATTGGACGCATCCCGCAAGCGGCTTCATCGTTCTGGCGTTGGTCTATACCGTCACGACCTCGCACCTCACGAAACACCTGCCCTGGGCCGCGCTCTCGGCGCTGCTGCCGTTTGCGTTTTTGTGCATCGTCGCAAACGACATCTCGAGATGGACAATGCTGGCAGCTGTCAATTTGTGGTTGTTCGGCGCGTCGAGCCAGCACGACTGCGACGGGTCCGATGTGCCGCCCGGGTGGTCGTTGGCCGCTGCATGCCTGCTGCCGCTGCTGGTCCTGCCTCAACCTTTTACCGTCGAAGCGGTGTACGCCGGCAGCACGACCCTGGAGTGGGCATTTCACAAGATCGGCGTGCCGCGGACCCCTGGGGTCGATCAGGCTTTCGTGCGTTGCGACCCCAACTGGCGCCAAGTCTTGGAGAGCACCGAGCCGAAACCGTCCCGCCTCCAGCGCTGACGCGGGCGGCGCTGGAGGCCCATTCATCGTTTCGAGAAGGTCCATCGCTTGTGGGCGACGTAATTGGGCAAAACCGGGACGGCGATGCCGATCGCATGGGCGACCAGATCGGTGTGACAGTTGAATCCTACAGCCGGGAAGACCTGCCGGTAGAACACGACCGCGGTGACCCAGCCCAGCGCAATGCCCACCAGATTGACCAATGTGAATCGCATCAGGCTGCCTGCCACGCCAGCCGGGTTGGCCGTGAAGACGAACCAACGATTGAGAAAGAAAGCGCTGAGGACGCCCACGACGTAGGCGCCCAACAGCGCCCATTCGTAGCGGACCAGAATCTCGAACGCGTAACGTGCCGACAGGTTGCATACTGTCGAAACGATGCCGACCAGCACGAAACCAATGAATTGGGTTCGGTTGCGGCCGGCAGTTGCTGTCGAACTCATGAGTGACGCCTCCATCCGCTCATGGCAGACCCGACCCGGATCTTGCAGTCGTCGAATTTCAACGTCGGCCAGTGCTGGCGGCGCGAGTAATCATCAAAGGCTCCCATGCCCAGCGATAGTGCCATCCGAATGAGCGCTTCGCTGGTCGCATCCTGAAAAACGACGGCCCAGAGCGCAGATTCATCGAAGGTTTCAACCAAATTTCGTTGTTCTGCCTCCGTGTCGGTCAAACCCCGCTCCGGCTCCATGGAACGGGTCACCAATCCGCGTTCGGCGAGGAAGTACGGCAACGCATCGTTGATGAACGAGCAATCGAGGTGAGACGTACCCGACAGGATCGTTTCATCCGGATCGGTTGTGGCACGAACTTGGCTGGTCAGTCGCACGTACCTCTGCCGCTTTCCGCCAGCCGGCCCATAGATTCCAGGGGGGACGGGAGATAAGCAAGCCGGGGTCGTTCGAGCCGAACAACAGCTGCTGTCTTTCCAACGGCAACCACGCTGAGCAGCCTGATCCCCGCGATCCGACCAAGATCAAGCGGTGTTTTGCCCAGCCGACTCGCGGCGGCACGACGGATAGCATGGCAAGTGCGACCATGAATGCTGGGAACTGTTGGTCCAAACCGGATCGAACGCGTAGTTGTCTGACAGCAAAAATCCGATGCGCGTCAACGGCAGCGTCAGCGCCGCAGATGCATTGAACTGGCAGACGCAAATCGCTTGACCAATGCTCTACCAAGCTGCGATCGGCAGCACGACTACGGGCATTGCTGCGAAGACAACCTGTCGGACCCCATCTCAAGCGCTGAACCAATCTGAAGCGCCTTCTGTTTTCGCCTTCCTGTGAATCGCTCTTATGCCGCCTCTGATTGCTGTAGTCCATGCTTGCCGAACCGGCTCAGCAAGAACCGACTCGACGAGTAAGACCCCGGCGTGTAATGGCCGTGCCTCCGGTTGTATAAGATCGCGACGCGCTTGAACAGGTCTGTTTCGGCGTCCGCGCCACCGGCTTCACATGGCATTCTGACTTCTGGTCACATGCTATCGGGACGGCTGTAGCGGCCTCCACCGAATCACTCCGCACATAAGGTTTGGACATTCAATCAGTCCTTGCGCCGATAAGCCCCGAATAGAACCCCTGCAGGCACCGGCACCACGATATTGCCCAGTCGTGTCGGCAGGACAACGCCACTGAGGCCAAACGACTCACCGACGCGCTTTGCCACATGTCCAACACTTGCGTCATAAGGCACGCTGCTGTGTGCGATTGCCAGGAATCCAGCACGCCTGAGCAAAGCATCAAGGGTCGTTTGGCTGAAGTACCAAAGATGCTCCAGCAATAGCATGTTCCACCTCCCACGCGCCGTACGGGCCATGACGCTTCCTGTATCCGGTACGGTGACGAAAAGGTAGCCGCCGGGCCGGATTACCCGGCGGAGCAGCGCTATTTCCCGCAGCAGCGCTGGTAGATGCTCAAGAACATCGAACGCGACTGCGAAGGATTGACTCTCCCACGGTATGTCTGAAGTGCCCGCCAAATTCTGGAAGCGCCCGCTGAATATTTTGCCGCCGTTGAGTCCGGTCCGCGTCCCTGGCTCGCCAATTTCAAAACCGGTCCCAGAGTTGCTTCCCGCCACACGAAGGAAATCTCCGTCGCCGCACCCAAAGTCTAGGAATGGCACGTCGAAGGCAGTATGAATTGCAACTAGTTCGCGCAGGCGCCTAAATCGCCTCTCCGTCGCCGCTGCGCCCGCACCGCCAGTGACCGTTCGGTTGCGGGCTTCTGTGCCGATACGGGAGTAGATGGTGTCGTACTCGGCTTCTTCGAACTGGGGGCTGGTAAACATGAACCCGCATGAAGTGCAGCAGCGAATATCGCCGTGCGCACTGGCTTTGCGCTCAGCAAGGAAGTACCGATGCGCCTCCTGCAGGCCGCCACTGTAGGTTGACGGGTACAGCAATTTGTTGTTCTCGCTGTCGCAAACCAAGCAGTTAGAGAGCAGTCGCATCCATTAGGCGCCTTGAAAGATTGTCACTAAAGCTTGCTGCGCAAGAAGACCGCTTGTGGCAGTCGCATCACGATCAGCATAATCCAGCGCCAGAACCACGGCGTGTACAACGTACCATTGCGGCGCTCCAAGGCCTGGTGGATGTCGGCGGCAACCCGATCGGGCTGCGCCCACAGCGGGCCCGTCTTCGGCAACGCCGCAGTCATCGGCGTGTCCACAAAACCCGGCAGGATCGTCACCACGCGAACGCCGCTTGCGAACAATCGGTGGCGCAGCCCGCTGCAGAAATTGCTGACCGCTGCCTTGGCCGCACCATAAACGTAGTTGCTGGCTCGGCCGCGGTCGCCGGCCGGCGAGGAAATGACGCCGATGACGCCGCTGCGCTGTGCCTCGAAGTGCGGTGCAAGCTCAGTCAGAAACGCAATCACCGAGCGCCCGTTGATGTCGAACGAGCGCAACGTTTCCTGTACCGATTCCTGCGCCATGGCTTGGTCGGGCAGCACGCCGTGCGCCAGCAGCACGACGTCGAGACCGTGCCAGCGCGCCCACGCCCGCTGCACCAGCAAGCCAGGCGGTTCAGGCGTTTCGGCATCGTATGGCTCGGTCACGACCTCGGCCGCGCCGCGCACGCGAAGGTCGGCCGCGACAGCCTCCAGCGCATCGAGCCGGCGGCCCAGCAGCGTCAAGCGCGCTCCCTGCGCCGCATACCGGCGCGCCAAGGCGTGCGCGATCGCCGATGTGGCGCCGACGATCAAGATCCGGGTTGCGGCGGCGGGGCTCGTGGTGGCTCGATCAGAGTTCATTGAAAAACGGATCTTCAGTTGTCGAACAGGCGGCGCGAGAGATCGGACGCGATACCTGGATCACGATAGCGCAGGAATTCGACCAAGCCCGGATAGCCGGTTTGAAACAGGTCGCGCCCCATCCGGGCGTCCTTGGCCGGGTACAGCCGCCCGCCGGCCTCGCGCACCACAGCATCGAGCCGCTGAAACAGCGCCTCGGTCACCACGCCTTCGTTCGGAAAATCCAGCGCGAGCGTAGTGCCGGCCATCGGAAAGCTCAGTATGCCGGCAGCGGAGCGCTCGCCGAAGGTCTTGAGCACGGCCAGAAACGAGCCGCGACCGGCGCGTCGGATCGTCGCCAGCAGCTCGGCCGTGGTGTCGGCCTCCACGGCACGCGGCACCACGCACTGGTACTGGTAGAAACCGCGCGGGCCGTAGATGCGGTTCCAGCCGAGCAGGCCATCGAGCGGGTAGAAGAACGAAAGCAGAGGCTCCAGGCGTGGCCCGGTATGCCGACGTTGCCCATGGAAATAGACGCTGTTGAACGCGCGCAGCGACATCCGATTGATGAGCGACAGCGGCGGCGTCAGCGGCACCGTCCACACGCGCTGCACGGGCGGCGGTTCCGCTGACGCCGAGTGATTGCCCCGAAAGAACACCCCGCGGGTGCTGCGCGCGCTGCCGTGCACGCAGTCGATCCAGCTCACGATGTAATCGAAAGCTGCTTCGGACTCGCGCGAAAGCCTGAAGAAATCGTCGAGCGTCGAAAACGTCAGCACGTCGCTTTCGATCCACGGCCCCGCCACGCGCAGCATCCGCAGCCGCACGGTGGTGATGAGCCCGGTCAGCCCAAGGCCGCCGACCGTGGCTCTGAGCCAGTCGGCGCCGTGCTCCCGGCTGCAGTCGATGCGCGATCCATCGGTGCGCAACAGCGTCAGGCTCAGAACATGGTGGCCTATCGTGCCGGTTCGGTGGTGGTTCTTGCCATGTACGTCGTTGGCGATTGCGCCTCCGAGCGTGACGAAGCGGGTACCGGGCGTCACGGGCAGGAACCATCCACGCGGCAGCAACACCGTGATGATGTCGTCCAGCATCACGCCGGCCTCGCATTCAAGCACGCCTGTCGTGGCGTCGAACGCGATAAAGCGATCGAGGCCGCGCGCAAGCCAGAGATCACCGCCTGCATTCAGACATGCATCGCCGTAGCTGCGTCCGTTGCCGTAGGCGAGAACCGGAGTTCCGGAAGCGCGCGGCGGCAGCTGAGATCGGCTCTGCAACGGCACCACCCGGTGCGGCAGGTTGGACAGCCGTCCCCACGATGTGACGCGCGTGCTTGGCGAAGCGCGCGATATGGAAAGGCCAGCCTCCGCGCTCACCGGGCAATTATCAGCGTCAATCCAAACAGCAGGCCGCAAACCAAGCTGACCCGATCGCGCACGGCGAAGACGACCGGGTCATCGTGCATGTGCCCTCGCTGGGCCTGCATCCACATGCGGCTGACCCAATAAAGCTGGATTGGCACCAGCAGCCAAAGCAGTTCCGGAGACGAGTAATGCCGCATCACCGTATCGCCATTGATATACAGGGCCAACAGCATGGCCGACCCGAAGCCGGCGGTCACACCCATTGTCTGAATCAACGGAAGGTCGCTGGCCAGGTAACCCCGTCCTGCGATGTCGGGGCGGCCGAGCTTGGCCACCACTTGCAGTTCCGAGTAACGCTTCACGAGTGCCAGGCTCAGGAACAGGAAAAGCGAGAACGCAAGCAGCCAGAAAGACGCCGGCAGCGCCACGGCAGACCAGCCGGCGACAATGCGCAGCGTGTAGAGCCCGCCCAGGGCCAAGCAGTCGACGATGACCTTGCGTTTGAGGAAAATCGTATAAGCGAGCGTCAACGCGAAGTAGCCTGCCAGCGAAAGCCGGAAAGCCGGCTGCAACGAGGCAGCCAGCCCTGCCGAGGCGATCAGCAGCAGCCCGGCCGCCAAGAGGCCGGCTGCGGGAGACAGCACCCCTGCCGCGAACGGACGCAGGCGCTTGCGGGGATGCGCCCGATCGTTGTCGAGGTCCATCAGGTCGTTGAGGACGTAGACGCCCGACGCGCACAAGCCGAAGGCGAAGAAGGCTGTTATCGCCTGGAACAGGAGCTTGGGCTCGTCCATCTGGAAGGCTCCCGCAAGCGGCAGCAGCACGAGCAGGTTCTTGAGCCACTGATGCAGGCGCAATGCACGCAGCCAAGTGCGTACGGAAGCGGGTGGCGCCGAGAACTCGGTCGCAACGTCGAAACGTTGGCGTGCGATGCGCGCCACCCGATCCCGCGCATTGACAACGATGACCTGCCGTGCATGTGCCCAGACGGACAGATCGTCGCTCGAATTGCCCGCGTAGTCGAAGCCCCGATGACCGAAGCGCTGTGCCAGGACGTCCGCCTTGCGCTCGGCAGACAGGTTGGTCTGCGCGTCGCTGGCGATCACCTCGTCAAAAAGCTCAAGGTGCTCCGCAACGCCGCTCGCGTAACGATGGTTGGCCGATGTGCAGAGTACCAGCCGCCGACCGGCTGCCTTCTCTTCGCGCAGCCAAGTCAGAAACTCTTCGTTGAACGGCAACGTCGCAGCATCGATTTCGACGCGCCGCGCAATCTCATCCTTCAACGCCGCCTTGCTGCGAAGCAGCCAAGACGGGATCCGCAGCGCCGCCATCGGCTGCAGCCGCGCCAGTTTCAACGCCGATTCATGAAGCAAGTCCCCCAGAATGAGAGTTCCGTCCAAATCGACGATGAGCGGCACTACATCGGACGAGTCTCGACCCGCTCGGTGCGGAGCAGCGACAAAGTTCATGGCTCTAAGGACGACCTGCTGAAAGTAAGCAACGCGCAGAGACCCAGCGTCCACGCAACCCACAAGGTGCATGCACGGGTGGCAATGGCCGCCGCCAGCGCCTCGCCGGCCGGCACGCCGGCGGACTGCAATTGGACGACGAGCGCCGCATCCATCGTGCCCAGTCCGCCCGGAACCATGCTCGCCGCGCCGATCAACGTGGCATTCATGAAGATCACGAGGCAGGACGTCCAATCCATGCCCGTGTACACCTGCGCGACGAAAGCGGCGAAGATCATGCCCTGGATGCCATAGGCTAGTGCAGCCATTCCCATATATATCGCGAGACTCCCACCGCGCCACGAACGGGCCCATATCGCAGCGGGGGCGACTGCCCTGGCCACCCAGCGCCATCGCCTTGTCAGCCACGCCCCGTCAGGCTGCGAGCGCCACAGTGCTGCCAGGGCTAGGCTGCCTAGCAGACTGACCACGGCAATGCCCTCGAGAACGAAGTGGCGGGTTCCCGCCAGAGCTGCCATCACGGCACCGAGTGCGGCGACTCCGATGACGTCAGACAACCGGTCACAAATAAAAGCGGCCAGCGAATCGGCGTAAGGGACGCCGTACGGACGCAGCAACAGCGATCGCGACGTTTCACCCACCTTGCCGGGCGTCGAGGACAGCGCAAGTCCGCTCAAGTAAATGCGCACCTGCACTGGATAGGGCAGTCGATGGCCGAGTCGTTGAAAAATTAACTGCCATCGCCCTGCGCGCACCAACAGCGAGACGATGGTGGCGGTCACGCCAGCCACCATGGCGTTGCCGCCGATGCGATGCAGTGCGACCCCGACGCTATCGGCGCCACTGAGATAAGTCGCCACCCCGTAACTCGTCAGCGCAAGTCCGGTGAATAGACAGACGCGGGCAGGCCAGCCGTAGGCGTCGATCGCAGTGGCTGGCGGCCTCGGGTCGACGTTGTGCAATCAGATGCCGCTCCGGGTTACAACAAGAAATCAGAAGCAAGGTTATAGCAGTCCAGCCGCGGCTTAAGCTTGTCGTTGCAGGACACCGGCGTTGCTACGCAAGCATTTCATCACGACTCAATGGCAGCAGATTGGCCCACAAAATTCAAACGCTGGCAAAAACCGCAAATTCAATCTCATGAGCATCATGAGCAGCTCGTCAACCGCACGGATCCGTCCGCAGGTGGGCAACTCCAGGGCCAGCTGTAGGCCCTCAAAAAGAAGCGCGTGTGCAATTTTCGGGTGGACAAGTCGTGCACACGCGCAGAGCAGCATTGGGCGCAGGTGGTACGCCCATGCCGAGTTTTTCAGTGCACCACGCGCTCGAACCGGAATTCACCCGGCGCCTGGATCGGATCGACCTCGACCGGGATCGTCTCACCCGGTGAGAACTTGCCTTCGAGCAGCAGCTTGGAGAGCGGGTTCTCGATGCGCTTTTGAATCGCGCGCTTCAACGGCCGTGCGCCGAACACCGGATCGAAGCCGACCTTCGCCAATTCCGCCAATGCGGCCGGTGCCACTTCAAGCCGCAGGTCCATCTTCGCGAGCCGGTTCCGCAGGCTCTCGATCTGGATCGCGGCGATCTTCTCGATCTGGGCGGCATCGAGCGCATGGAACACGACGATCTCGTCGATCCGGTTCAGGAACTCCGGGCGGAAGTGGTTCTTCAGCTCATCGGTCACCGCATCCTTGACCTCCTCGGTCGGCTTGCCGACCATCGCCTGAATCAGCGGTGAGCCGATGTTGCTGGTCATCACGATCACGGTGTTCTTGAAGTCCACCGTGCGGCCCTGACCGTCCGTCAAGCGGCCGTCGTCGAGCACCTGCAGCAGCACGTTGAACACGTCCGGGTGGGCCTTCTCGATCTCGTCGAGCAGCAGCACGCTGTAGGGCTTTCGGCGCACCGCCTCGGTCAGGTAGCCGCCCTCCTCGTAGCCGACATAACCAGGCGGCGCGCCGATGAGACGCGCAACCGAGTGCTTCTCCATGAACTCGCTCATGTCGATGCGGACCAGATGGTCTTCCGAATCGAACAGGAAGTTTGCAAGCGACTTGCAAAGCTCGGTTTTGCCGACGCCGGTGGGGCCGAGGAACAGGAACGATCCCGTCGGCCGGTTCGGGTCCGACAAGCCCGAGCGCGAGCGCCGGATTGCGTTCGACACCGCAGAGATCGCTTCATCCTGCCCCACCACGCGCCTGTGCAGGCGGTCCTCCATCAGCAGCAGCTTGTCGCGCTCGCCTTGCATCAGTTTGGACACCGGGATGCCGGTGGCGCGCGCAACCACTTCGGCGATTTCTTCGGCTCCGACTTTCGTGCGAAGCAAGGTGGGGCGGGCGCCTTCCGCGCCTTTTTTCGACTCGTTCTCCTGCGCTTCTTTCAGGCGCTTCTCGAGCCCCGGCAGCGTGCCGTATTGCAGCTCTGCCACCTTGTTGAAGTCGCCCTTTCTCGTGAACTCCTCGATCTGGAACTTGATCTTGTCCATCTCTTCGCGCACGCTCGCGCTGCCCTGCGCCTGGGCTTTCTCGGACTGCCAGATCTCGTCGTAGTCGGCGATCTCTTTTTGCAGCTTGCCGATCTCTTCTTCGATCAGGCCGAAGCGTTTCTGCGACGCTTCGTCCTTCTCTTTCTTCATCGCCTCGCGCTCGATCTGCAACTGAATCAGGCGGCGGTCGAGCCGGTCCATCACCTCGGGCTTGGAGTCCATCTCGATCTTGATCTTCGACGCGGCCTCGTCGATCAAATCGATCGCCTTGTCAGGCAGGAAGCGGTCGGTGATGTAGCGGTGGGAAAGCTCGGCGGCGGCCACGATCGCGGGATCGGTGATATCGACACCGTGGTGTACCTCGTATTTTTCCTGCAGGCCGCGCAAGATCGCAATCGTGGCTTCCACGCTCGGCTCGCCGACCAGGATTTTCTGGAAGCGCCGCTCGAGCGCCGCATCCTTTTCGATGTACTTGCGGTATTCATCGAGCGTGGTCGCACCCACACAGTGCAGCTCGCCGCGCGCCAGCGCGGGCTTCAGCATGTTGCCGGCGTCCATCGCGCCTTCGGCCTTGCCGGCGCCGACCATGGTGTGCAGCTCGTCGATGAAGACGATCGTCTGGCCTTCTTCCTTGGCCAGCTCCTTGAGCACATTCTTCAGCCGCTCCTCGAACTCGCCGCGATACTTCGCGCCAGCGAGCAGCGACGCCATGTCGAGGGAGAGCACGCGCTTGCCTTTGAGCGAATCGGGCACCTCGCCCGCGACGATGCGCTGCGCGAGCCCTTCGACGATCGCGGTCTTGCCGACACCGGGTTCACCGATCAGCACGGGGTTGTTCTTGGTGCGCCGCTGCAGCACCTGGATCGCGCGGCGGATCTCGTCGTCGCGGCCGATCACCGGATCGAGCTTGCCCATGCGTGCGCGCTCGGTCAGGTCCATCGTGTACTTGGACAGCGCTTCGCGCTGGCCTTCGGCGTCCGCATTGTCGACGTTCTGGCCACCGCGCACGGCGTCGATCGCGGACTCCAGCGATTTGCGAGACAGGCCGTTGTCGCGCGCGGCCTGAGCCAGATCGGTTCTGGCATCGGCCAGTGCGAGCAGGAACAACTCGCTCGCGATGAACGAGTCGCCGCGCTTGATCGATTCCTTCTCGGCCGCCTGCAGCAAGCCGACCGCGTCGCGGCCGACCTGCACCTGCTCCTGGCCCTGCACCTGAGGCAACTTCTTCATCGCACTCTCGGCCGCTGCGAGCAGCCCTTGGACGTTCACGCCCGCGCGTTGCAGCAGCGGGCGCGGGCCGTCCTGCTGGCGCAGCATGGCGACCACGATGTGGGCCGGCTCGATATAGGCGTGGTCGGCGCCGAGCGCAAGCGTCTGCGCGTCGCTCAGCGCTTCCTGGAACTTGGTGGTGAATTTGTCTTGTCGCATGGTGGATTCGGTTCTTTTTGATGAGGTGGGGCTTTGACAAGCCCAATACTTCGTCATATGTGGCCGAATCGCGCCGATTCAAGCAAGACACACTGCCGCGAAGGCGGTGCACTCCACTGCGCGCACTGTCGTAGCCGCCGCCCCAGGACTTCAGGGCCGGCCCAACCGGATCGGGCCTCCCGCATGCTCCGCTTCGGCCACCGGCAAACCGCGTTGCGTCACGCGCAACCGACCTTCCGCTGCCATTCGGGCCGCGACACGACGCACCGCAGGCATGGCGGCGCGCCAGCCATCCTCATCATGGGGTGGCACCAGCGCGCGTGCCACTTCCGAAGGACAGATCGTCGCTTCGGGCCGGCGCTTTTCCAGCAGCGCGAGTACCTTGTCGGCAATCGCCGCGTCGGTCATGCGCGGGTGGCGGTGCCGGCTTCGGCGAGCTGCTTGCGCCGATATTCGCCCTGCCGCTCGAACATCCAGCCTGGGTATTCGGGCGGTAGCTGACTCACGGCGCCAAGTTGCGCAAGCTCCTGCGCAGACAGCGTGACATCGGCCGCGGCCAGGTTGTCGGCCAGTTGCTCGGGCCGCTTGGCGCCGACGATCACGCTCGTGACCTGTGGCTGGTGCAGCAGCCAGGCCAGCGCGATCTGCGCGACCGAGACGCCTTTCGCCTCGGCAATCGGCCGCATCGCGTCGATGCAGTCGAACGCACGGTTCTTGTCGACCGGTGGGAAGTCGAACGTGCTGCGGCGGCTGCCGGCTTCGGCTGTCTTTGACGACTGCACATCGCGCTCGTACTTGCCGCTCAGCAGTCCGCCGGCCAGCGGGCTCCAGACCATCAGGCCGACGCTCTCACTCTTCAGCATCGGGATCAACTCGCGCTCCAGATCGCGCGTGGCCAGCGTGTAGTAAGCCTGCAGCGACTGGATGCGCGCCAAGCCCAGCCGCTCCGAGATGCCGATCGCTTTCGCGATCTGCCAGGCCGCCCAGTTGGACACACCGATGTAGCGCACATGGCCGTGCTGCACGAGGATATCGAGCGCGCGCAAGGTCTCATCGATCGGCGTGGCCGGATCGAAGCCGTGAATCTGATAGAGGTCGATGTGGTCGAGCTGCAGGCGTTTCAAGCTCGCCTTCACGCCATCGATGATGTGGGCGCGCGAGGCGCCGCGCGTGTTGGCACCGGGGCCGGTCTCACCGAACACCTTGGTTGCAACCACCAGGTTCTCACGCGGCACCTTGAGGTTCTTCAGCGCCTGGCCGGTGATCTCTTCCGAACGCCCGCCCGAATAGACGTCGGCTGTGTCGATGAAGTTGATGCCGGCGTCAAGCGCCTGGCCGACCAGTTTTTCCGCGTCCTTCTGGTCCAGGTCGCCGATCTGCTTCCACATGCCGGACTCGCCGCCGAAGGTCATGGTGCCGAGGCACAGCTCGGAGACGAACAGGCCGGTGCGGCCGAGGGGGCGATTGCGCATGAGCAGCTTTCAGGTGGACGGTTGGAACAGATCGAGGCTCGCGTGCGGCCTGGGCGAAGCTCGGCCAGGCGCTTCATCACCGATGTGTTCGGCTGTCGACGACGTGATGCAGCAAGCCTCGTGACCATGATCGCATGATGCGGCGGCGCGTGCCCCAAGCGGCATCCGATCGCCGCCGCAGGATGCGCGCAGCGCAGGGTGTCGCGTCGCTGTCGATTGTGGAGGTCGGCTGGCGCCCAGGCTTTCAAAGTACTGCGCACTTCTCGCGTTCTTTCAAGGAACGCTTCGGTGGCAAGCCCGAGCGAATGGTGAGCCGTTGCACATGCGCGGCCGCGGCAGGCAAGCGCAGCGTCATTCAGCCCGCCACGACCGACCGCATTCGATGCGCCGGCAGCGCCTGTCGAGCGTGCGAAGTCGGCGCTGTTGTGTTTTTTGTTCGGCTCGAGCTTGCTGGTGAGCGTGGTCGCGCAGGACGCGCTGCTTCGAGCGCGCGGCGCCTGCACGCCGGGTTGCTCTTGCCGCGTTGGCCGCTCAAACGGGCGGTGCCAGTCCCCACTTGGCCAGCGCCACATCATCGGCCACCCGCGCGTCGACCCAGCGCGCACCCTGGGGCGTCTGCTCCTTCTTCCAGAACGGCGCATGCGTCTTCAGATAGTCCATCAGAAATTCGCAGCCCTGAAACGCTTCGCCGCGATGCGCCGCAGTGACCGCGACCAGCACGATCTGGTCGCAAGGCGCGAGCAGGCCGACGCGGTGGATCACACGCGCGCCAAACAAGCCGAAACGGTTGCGTGCGGCATCCAGCATGGCTTCGATCGAGCGCTCGGTCATGCCGGGGTAGTGTTCGAGTTCGAGCGTGGCGACCGCGCTGCCTTCGCTGCGATCGCGCACGACACCGATGAAGCTGCAGACCGCACCGATGCGAGCGTCCGCAGCGCGCAGCGCAGCCACTTCCGCGGCGCTGTCGAAGTCCTCGGTCTGCACGGCCACGCGGAAGCGGCCGGGAGCGGCTGACGCATTCGGCAGCGTGCCGGATGGCGGATGCGGCAAGTCGTTTGGCATCATCGAGCCGATTGTGGCGCACCGGGCAGCGCGCATCCGATCTGCGGCACGCCGCATCCAGCGCCGAAAGACAGCTTCACGCCCGAGCACGGGTTTTCACCCATCGGGAGGGCACGCTTGGAATGCTTTGCGTTTCACAGTAGCATCCTCAGCGCATCGTTGGCACTTGCCCCAAGCGCCCGCAGGTACGGCACGAACGCGGATGCTGCGCTTTGCGCCCCCACGCCGCTTCCGCGTGCGACGGCGCGGATCTCCCTCACCAATAACGACAGGACAACCAATTCATGGCCACAGCAAAAAAAGCGGCAGAAAAATCCACACCGGCAGCGAAAAAGCGCAGCCCCAATGCAGCGTTCATGAAGCCGCTGAAGCCGAGCCCCGAGCTCGCCGCCGTGGTGGGTGCCGAGCCGCTGCCGCGCACGCAGGTGATCAGCAAGCTCTGGGAATACATCAAGAAACACGATCTGCAAGACCCGGCGAACCGCCGCATGATCAACGCCGATGACAAGTTGAAGGAAGTGTTCGGCAAGCCGCAGGTCAATATGTTCGAGATGACGAGTCTGGTCGGCAAGCATCTGAGCTGAGCGCTTGACGGCTGCACGAAACGCGGCCGCGCTTCGAATGGCGATGCCGCAGCGCTTTCTCGGGCCGCGGTGCCGAAAACGCATCGGCCCACGCCCTCCACTTCGATCCCTTTGTCCGGTGACGCACGAAAAGACAGACGCAGCACTTGCGCATCTGCGTGGAAACCCTATAATTCGAGTTTGCTGCACTGCAACATAAATGGCTCCGCGTTATTTGCGCGTCCAAAGCCGATCGGTGGTTCAGGACAGCAAACGTCGCCTTCGGCGCCGATCCATTTGACTCGAGAGAAAAAAGGAAACTTCCACCATGCTGACCGCAGAACAAATCATGGCCTCGCAAAAAGCCAACGTCGAAACCCTGTTCGGGCTGACCAACAAGGCGTTCGAGGGCATCGAGAAGCTGCTCGAACTGAACGTGGCCGCATCCAAGGCCGCGCTTGCCGACATGACCGAACACAGCCGGGCCGTATTGAGCGCCAAAGACGCGCAGGAACTGCTCGCGTTGCAAGCCAGCCTGTTCCAGCCGCTGGCCGAGAAAGCCGCTGCTTACAGCCGCCATTTGTATGACATCGCGCAGGGCACTGGCGCCGATCTCGGCGAGTCGTTCAAGGCGCAATCGGCCGAGACCCAGCAGAAATTCACCGCGATGCTCGAAGACGCGACCAAGAACGCACCGGCGGGTTCCGAAGCCGCAGTCGCCGTCATGAAAAACGCTGTTGCGGCCGCCACGTCGGCGGTCGAATCCATGCAAAAAGCCGTCAAGCAGGCTTCCGAAGTGGCCGAGGCCAACTTCAACGCGGCGGCCAAGACAGCCACCGATGCGACCGTGAAAGCCACATCCAAAAAGCGTTGATCGCTCGAGCACTGCAAATTCAGGCCGGCTTCTTGCTAGACCCTTGATGTCGGGGTCGGTGATCGCGGATGCTGCGACCGCCTGGCCCCCACTGTGTCTCCTCGGATCCTTTCGACACCCGAGCGGTTCAGGGATCCCTTCAGAGCCCCGCGAAAGCGGGGCTTTTTTTTGGCCCCTTCGCGGGGCACGGGCGCTGCAATCCATTACGCACAGCGTGCACGGACGCACCAACTGCGTGCTTCGAAGCAGACGAATCCAATGAAGCCGTCACCGCGCGTTGCGGCGGCCTGCCGCGAGCCGCGCGTCAGAACGTCACCGCCAGCGCCACCGCAAAGCCCTGCTTCCTGCAGATGCCGTGCAATGTGCGTGCACTGAGCAGCGCGCCACCGGACGCTGTTCGAATCGGCCTGTCAGGAGGGGACCGAACACCTAAGCCGACGCCAGCGCCATGACCCCCGCGGCGCCGCCCGACACGATCAGGCTCGCGGCCCAGACCCGGTCCAGATCGAGCCAGGTCGAACGCAGCGCGCGCAGGCCGAGGTGGCGGTAGACGAGCCAGGCCGCGCCCAGCCCGCATGCGATCATCGCGGCCGTGTGCAGCAGCGAGACGAGAACCGCGGTGCCGACATTCGAGCGCATCAGTGCCATCACGCTTTCGTGACCAAATGCGTCGGGCGCCTGGCCGGTGGTTGCCGCGGCAGGCGCCCCGCACAGGCCCAGCACGAATGGCAGCAGCATCAACGCCGCACCGTGCGCGGTCGCCATCAGCAGCGACCACAGCATCGAGCCGGGTCGGCGCGATGCGCATCATCCAGCGCGGGTGCCGGCGCAAGAACAGCCGCGCGATGCCGAACAGCACGATCAGCAGCGCAGCGCCGATGCGGATCTCGCGGCTCCATGCGAGCAGCCACGACAGCAGCGCGAACGGCACGAGCACCAGCGCCATCGCCAGAAGGTGCCCGAGGCCGAGCGGCACGAAGGTCGCGAACACCGCCGCGCCGCGCTTTTGCGCTGAGGCCGTTGGCAACCGCGAGCGGCCAGCCCATCGCGGGGTTCAGGCCGTGCCAGGCGCCGACCGCAATGACGCCCAGCCACAGCAGCGCGCTGTGCTCGCTCACGAGATCAACCCGCGCTCAGGCCGACGGGTAGCAGAACGAATCGGTCGAGCAATCGCCGCCCTGCAGCCGGATCTGGTGCGCGCCGTAGTCGGTCGCCGAAGTCGACGACGAACTTCTCGTCGAGCGTGATGCCGCCGTCTTCGCCGACGTTGCACATCACCTGCCGGCCCGGCACGCCGTCCGGATAGAACTGCCTGTCCCAACTGCTGTAGAGCGAGTTCGTGAAATAGACGCGCTTGCCGTCGCGGCTGATCTCGGTCATCTGCGGGCCGCCGCCGAACGCGGAGCCGTTCGGATGCGGCGTGCGGCGCACGATGCCGCCGATGTGCACGCTGCCGGCCAGCCGCGGCTGCATCGGATCGGTGACGTCGTACTGACGCAGCTCGCCGGTGCCCCAGCACGCGACGTAGAGGAACCGGTCGTCAAGCGACAGGTCGATGTCGCTGATCAGCGGCGGCACCGCGCCGAAGCCCTTTAGCAGATCCGGCAGCAGAGCCGCGTCGGCCGGCTCGGGTGGGATGGTCGCGGTCTTCTTCACATGGAACTCGCCGCCCTCGCGCCACCAGGTCCAGATCGAGCCCTCGAGATTGGTGGTGTCGACCACGACGCCAAGAAAGCCGTATTCGCGCGTCGGGTCGTGCGCCGGCCGCAGTTCCAGCGCCATCTGATGGTTCGCGCCGAGGTCGATGGTTTGCAGGTGGCGACGCGAGCTCAGCTCCCAGAAATGGATCTGATGACCATAGCGGTTGGCCAGCAGATCCTCGGGCACGATGCCGTTCTCGAACTGCGGCGGCAGGCCCCATTCGCTCGAGACCATGTAGTTGCGCGGCAGGTTCCACCAGAAGTCGTAGTGCAGCTTCTGCTGCGGTCCGCGCTCGATCTCCCACTTGCCGAGAATGTCGAAGCTCTCGCAGTCCATCAGGAAGATGCCCGGAGGCCCTTCGGTGCCGTCGACGCCCGCGCCGCCCAGGGTGCTGATGTAGATGCCCTCGGGTCCGCAGTGCACCGTGTGCGGCCGCGAGTAGCCGGTCTTGCGCTTGAACTCCTCGGGTTCGATCACGCGTGCGATCGTCGGTCGAGCCGGGTCAGGCTGGGTGTCGATCACGTAGATGCGCGACGAGCGGATGCCCGGCACGACCAGGTAGCGCCGCTTCAGGAACGCATGGCCCGACAGCGGCGACAGCGCCGAGCTGCACGCGTTCCAACCGAAGTGGTGGAATTCGTCGCCGCGATTCGGCATGTCGAGCCGGTGCAGCACCTGGCTGTAGGTTTTGGAAGCCGGATCGACATCGACCACCGCGAGCGCGTCGGGACGCGAAGCATCGGGCGAGAGCAGCACCGTGTAGGCGAGCCGCTCGGGTTCGGCCTCCATCGCGAGGCGCGGCGAGGGGTAGAAAGGTCGGATCAGGGCGAAGTTCGTCGAGCATGATGAAACCTCCTTCGAGGAGGAAGTCGGGCGATCGGCCCGCCGCCCGGACGGGTGCCCTGCATGACGCAGAGAAAACAGCGATGACCTCGTGGCGCGGTGGCGGTCGCGTCGGGCACAGCGTCGTCGCAACGCGGTCGGCCCCGGCCACGCGTCTTCGCGCGCACGCAGGCGTGCGGCGATCCGCGCGATTGAGGGAGCCGGCCTGCTGATCATGCGCCGACCCACCAGCGTTGTCGAGCACCTGCGAGATCCGCATCGCCGCGCGCGCCGCGCCGTCGGTTTCGACCGGCTTGTAGCGCACCGGCTCGTGCAACGCAGCGAGCGCCCTGTCGGCGCGCGCTTCGGCGCTGACGGCAAGGTGGTCGAGCGACCGGTCCGCGCCGTGGTTCGCGAGTCGGCGACGCACGTGCACGTTCTGCTCGAAGTGGTTCTTGAGCGGAAAGCTCAGGAACGGCAGGCGCGTCGCGACCAGTTCCATGCAGGTCGACAGTCCCCCTTGCACCAGCGCGAGATCGCAGCATGCCATGTGCTCGAACAGGTTGTGCACGCAGGGCCGCACTTCGAGTCCGTCGAGCCGCGGGAACGCATCGGCCGGCACGCACGGACCGGCGACGAGGATCATGCGCGCTCGGGCACTTGCCGCTTCATGAGCGGGAACGCACTCGCAATTTTTTGCATCCAGGACGAGACCGCCGCGCAATCGCTGGTTCGTCTGGCGGCCGGTCGTCGCCCGCTGCACCGGGCGATAAACTCGTTTGCTCCCGGCACGGGCCTTGATCGCAGCAGCGCGATCGGCTTCATGCTTGCCCCTCATCGATACGGAGCACTTCATCCCATGGATATCCAAGGCAAAGTTTTCATCGTCACCGGCGGCGCGTCGGGCCTCGGCGAAGGCACGGCCCGCATGCTGGCGCAAGCTGGCGGCAAGGTCGTCATCGCCGACATGCAGGCCGACAAGGGCGAGGCGATCGCCAAGGAGCTCGGCGGCGCGTTCGTCAAGTGCGACGTGAGCGACGAGCAGCAAGGCCAGGCCGTGGTGGCCAAAGCCGTCTCGATGGGCAAGCTGATGGGGCTCATCAACTGCGCGGGCATCGCGATCGGCGAGAAAACCGTCGGCAAGGACGGTCCGCACAAGCTGGGCGCGTTCACAAAGACCATCCAGGTCAACTTGATCGGCAGCTTCAACATGATCCGGCTGGCAGCCGACGCGATGAGCAAGAACGAGCCGGAGCGCACCGGCGAGCGCGGCGTGCTGATCTCGACCGCATCGGTTGCCGCCTACGACGGCCAGATCGGTCAGGCCGCCTACAGCGCATCGAAGGGCGGCATTGTCGGCATGACGCTGCCGATCGCGCGCGATCTGGCGAGGAGCGGCATCCGCAACATGACGATCGCGCCCGGCATCTTCGGCACGCCGATGATGTTCGGCATGCCGCAGAGCGTGCAGGATTCGCTGGCCGCGAGCGTGCCATTTCCGTCGCGGCTGGGCACACCGGACGATTACGCAAAACTGGCCAGGCACATCATCGAAAACGACATGCTCAACGGCGAAGTGATCCGCCTGGACGGCGCGATCCGACTGGCGCCGAAGTGATGCGGCCTGCCTGGACCGCTCCTGTTCGCAGCGCCGTTCAGGCAGAAATCGAGACCGCTCGAACCCGATTCAATCGAACGAACTTCCGACACCAGGAGACAAACCTCATGCAAAGACGCGACCTCATCGTCGGCGCGGCCGCCGCCGCCGCCCTGCCCCATCTGGCATTCGCCCAAGCGATCGAGAAACCCAAGGTCACGATCGCAGTCGGCGGCAAGAACCTGCTGTATTACCTGCCGTTGACGGTCGCCGAGCAGCTCGGCTACTTCAAGGACGAAGGCCTGGACGTCGAGATCGTCGACTTCGCGGGCGGCTCCAAAGCGCTCGCTGCGGTGGTCGGCGGCAGTGCGGACGTCGTGTCCGGTGCGTTCGAGCACACCATCAACATGCAGTTCAAAGGCCAGCCGATGCGCGCCTTCGTGCTGCAGGGCCGCGCACCGCAGATCGTGCTCGGTGTGAACCCGAAGACCATGCCGGACTTCAAATCGATAGCCGATTTGAAAGGCAAGAAAATCGGCGTCACCGCCCCTGGCAGTTCGACCAACGTGATGGTCAACTTCGTGCTGGCCAAAGCCGGCTTGAAGCCCAGCGACGTGAGCATCATCGGTGTCGGCGCGGGCAACGGCGCGGTCGCTGCGATGCGGGCCGGACAGATCGATGCGATCAGCAATCTGGACCCGGTCATCACGCTGCTGAAGCGCTCGGGCGATCTGAAGATCGTGGCCGACACGCGCATCCTGGCCGAGTCCGACAAGGTGTTCGGTGGGCCGATGCCCGCGGCCTGCCTGTACGCGCCGCAGCCGTTTCTGGACAAGAACCCGAACACGGTGCAGGCACTCACCAACGCGATGGTGCGCGCCAACAAATGGATCCAGTCGGCCGGCCCGAGCGACATCGTGAAAGCCGTCCCCGAGAGCTATCTGCTTGGCGACCGCGCGGTCTACATCGACGCGTTCGAGTCGGCCAAGGAAGCGTTGTCCCCGGACGGCATGTTCCCGGCCAAGGGCGCGGACACCGCCTATAAGGCGCTCGCAAGCATCGACGACAAGATCGCCGCGGCCAAGCTCGACTTGAACAAGGTCTACACGAACGAATTCGTCAAGAAGGCCAATGCCGGCGGCGGCAAGCGTGCAAAGGTCTGACGATCCGACCGGCGCCGCGCTGCAAGGCGGCGCGCTCGGATCGGCAATGTCGTTGTCTTCGACATCGGCGGCGGCACCCGCGATCGATTTGCAGGGCGTCGCCTGCACCTTCATCGACAAGAACGATCCGGGCCAGCGCTACACCGCCGTCAAGGACGTCACGCTGACGGTGGGCGCCGGCGAATTCGTCAGCGTGGTGGGGCCGACCGGATGCGGCAAGAGCACGCTGCTGAACGTCGCGGCAGGCCTGCTCGAGCCAAGCACCGGCAGCGTGCATTGCTTCGGCAAAGCGCTCAACGGCGTCAACACGCGCGCTGGCTACATGTTTCAGGCCGAAAGCCTGATGCCGTGGCGCACCGCGCGGCAGAACGTGATGGCGGGGTTCGAATTCCGTGGCATGCCACCGGCGCAGGCGCACGAGCAAGCCGATGGCTGGTTGAAGCGCGTGGGCTTGGGCGGCTTCGGCGACCGCTATCCGCACCAGCTCTCCGGTGGCATGAGAAAGCGCACGTCGCTCGCGCAGACGCTGGCGCTGGACCCCGACATCATCCTGATGGACGAGCCGTTTTCCGCGCTCGACATCCAGACGCGCCAGCTGATGGAAAACGAGGTGCTCGAACTTTGGGCCGCCAAGAAGAAAGCGGTGCTGTTCATCACGCACGATCTCGACGAAGCCATTGCGATGAGCGACCGCGTGGTGATTCTCTCGGCCGGGCCGGCGAGCCACCCGATCGGTGAATTCGGAATCGACATCCAGCGCCCGCGCGACGTGGCCGAAGTCAAGACGGCCCCGCGCTTCATCGAACTGCACAGCGCGATCTGGGCCGTGCTGCGGGAAGAAGTCCTCAAGGGCTATCAGCAGCAACTGACTGCCGCGTAGCAACGAACGGCGCGACTCACCCGCGTTTTTCTTTCATTGGAAATTGATTCGAATGGCGTCGTTGATCAAATCACGCAGAGGCAACCTGCTGCTCTGGCAACTCGGCCTGCTGGTCCTGCTGATCGTGTTCTGGTGGGCCATGACCAAGCCGGGCTTCATCCCGCCGATCATGTTCGACAACGACCGGCAGGCCGCGTTCTTCTTCGGCGAGCCGATCGCGGTGGCCGAGCGCATCTGGGCCTGGTTCATCACCGACGCGGACATCTACGAACATCTGGCCGTCACCTTGATCGAAACCGTGCTCGCGTTCCTGATCGGCGCCGGCGCAGGGCTGGCCGGCGGGCTGTGGCTTGCCTTGTCGCCGTTCGTCTCGGCGATCCTGGAGCCTTACATCAAGGCGATGAACTCGATGCCGCGCATCATCCTGGCGCCGATCTTCGCGGTGTGGTTCGGGCTCGGCATCGCGTCCAAGGTGGCGCTCGGCGTCACGCTGGTGTTCTTCATCGTGTTTTTCAATGTATACCAGGGCGTGAAGGAAGTCAGCCCGGTCGTGCTCGCCAACGCACGCATGCTCGGCGCGAGCCAGCGCCAGCTGCTGCGCCATGTCTACCTGCCAAGCGCGACGAGCTGGGTGTTCAGCTCGCTGCACACGTCGGTCGGTCTCGCCTTCGTCGGTGCGGTGGTCGGCGAGTACCTCGGTTCCAGCCGCGGCGTCGGTTATCTAATCCTGCAGGCCGAAGGCAGCTTCGACATCAACACCGTGATGGCCGGCATCGTCGTGCTGACCGTGTTCGCGCTCGTGCTCGACGGGTTGGTGGGCCGGATCGAGAAACGGCTGATGAAGTGGCAGCCGAAGAGTGGGGAGACGGAGAAGCTGTAGCCTCTGTCCGTGCCGATCAGACCGCGCAGCAACGTTCCTGGATGTCCCTGTCCGACAGCGGCTCCGCACCACCGCCCTCCTGCACGATGGTTCCCTGGCCCAGGATGTAAGCCGGGTCTGAAATGCGCAGTGCGCGTCGGCGCCGCCGGCTTGGCGTGCGGTGAATAGCAGCACCGGCGTGATCACCTTGGTCGGCTCCTTCAGACCGAAATTGGTGATCTGCTTGGCCGAGTTCACGAGATCGCGGTCGAAATTGCACAGCACCAGCACATCCGGCTTGAGCGACTGGAGGCGCGGGATGAAGGCCGAGTAGTCGGCGGCGCCGAGCGGATGCCGAATGTCAGCCAGCTTGGTGGCGCCGAGCGCCTTGCCGGCGCGCTCAAAGCCGCGCACCCTCTCTTGGCCGTAGGCGTAATCGGCCGTCAGGTAGACGATCTTCTTGCCGAACTTCGGAAACGCATAACGCGCCACCGCGCCTGCGGTCATGTGCGGGTTCAGCGCCTCGTGGAACGTGTGGAGGCTCCAGCCCTTGGCCTCGTTGATGGTGTCGGACTGGCAGATCGAATTGAAGATGATCTTGCGATCGCGTGCGACGGCGTCGATCGACAACTGGGTGGCCGCAGACAGCGAGCCGACGATGAAATCGACCTTGTCCTTTTCGATCAGCTCAAGCGTGCGCGTTGCCGCCTCGCCGGAATTGAGCTTGATGTCGCACACCAGCAGTTCGGCCATGCGGCCGTTGAAACCACCGGCGGCGTTGAAGTCTTCGATCGCGAGCCTTGCAGCGCGCACCTGGTCCTGCGCCTCGGCCGAGAACGGACCGGTCAAGGGTGTCGGACGCATGGCCGACTGTCTGGTGCAGATGGCGGCAGAGATGCCGGACATCGAAACGGCGCACGTCGAAACGTTGACAGCCAGTTCGCAGCTCGGCGCCAAAGGCGCGGGTGAAGCGGGCACCGCGGGCGCCCTGGGGGCTGTGATGAATGCGATCAACGACGCGCTCTCGGGGCACCACGCGGCCGTGCATTCGCAGCCGATCACGCCGGAGGAAATCCTGCCGGCGCTCGGCCTGGTCGACTGAACCAGCGGGAATTCAATCCATTTTCCGGATCGTCTCCTCCAACTCCGCCACCGGCAGCCCGAACTTGCGCACCACCATCCGGTTGAGCGCGACCCGCCCGCCGGGCTGCAGGTACAGCCACTGCTCGGTGTCGAGGCCGCCGTCGGCGGTGAAGCGCAAATGCAGCGCGTTCGCGTTCACTTCTCCCGTGACCGGGCCGTCGGCCGTCGTCAAGGTGCCGACGTAGCGCTGCGCATCGCCAGCCTGCCACAAGCGCCAGGCGCGGGTCTGAAACGGCTTGCCGTCGCGCTCGATCCGCTGCGCCAGCACCAGCGTGCCGTCGGGCTCGACATGGCCGTTGCCTTCGACGTGCGTGTGCGAGGTGCCGGCCAGCAGCACTTTCAGCGTGCCTTCACCGACTGTATGGCCAGTGAAAAACCCGATGGGCGAAAACGCCGGAGCATCGCGCGCAAGCTCGGTGTGTTCGGGTGTCGTGACACACGCGGCCAACGACAGCACCAGCCACGCGGCCAGCAACGTTCGCCGAAGCCTGCACGGCGAAGCTATTGATTCGGTGTTCATGATCAGGCAATCAAGTCGAGATCGATCGGTGCAGACAGGATCGGATTCATGTACTCATGGCGATGCGGTGACAATCCCGTCATGAACGACGAAACCTTCAACATCAGCATCCGCAAGTTCCTCAAAATGGTGGGCGTGAACTCTCAGCGCGAGATCGAACAGGCCGTGCGCGACGCGATCGCCAACGGCAGCCTGAAAGGCACCGAGACGCTGCCCGCGACGATGACGCTGGAAATCGGCACGCTGCGCCTGAATGCCAAATTCGACGGCGAAATCCGGCTCGACGAATAGCGGCCGATTGCTCAAGCGTTTTGCGGTGGATGTGGCACCAGCACCCGCAACGCGCGCGGATGGATGCGGTAGCGCAGCGGCGCCTCCAGCAGCCTGACCTCACCGTCCATTGCGACCGGCACGTGGCTGTGCCGCGTATCGATCTGCACCGTATCGGTCAGCAGCACCTGAAAATCTTTTTCACCTCGAAGCCGGCCGGCCAGCGCGCGCAGGCCGAGCGTGAGCAGCCGCCAGCGGCCGGTGTGTTCGGTCAGATAGACGCACAGCACGCCGGCCTGCAACTGGTCGCGCTCGCCGATCTGCAGGCCTTCGGTGCGATACGACGTTGTTGCCGACGAACACCAGCGGCGTGCGGTGCTCGACCGGCTTGCCGTCGGTGCTCAACGCCACCGTCAGGAACGGAAAGCGCCGCAGGGCTGCGGCCATTGCCCACGCGAACGCCGGCCATTTGCCGCGGCCCAGTCGGGTCTGCTGGCGTTCGCGGCTATGCACGATGTTGACGTACAGACCGATGCTCGAATTGTTCAAAAAGTAGTGGCCGTTCACTTCGGCCATGTCGACCTCGATGGCCGCCGCCGAAGGCAGCCCTTGCAACGCCTGCAGCGGATCGATCGGGACCCCCAAGTCCTTCGCGAAATGATTCAGCGTGCCCAGCGGCAGCACGCCGAACGTGACCGGCTTGCCAATCAGCAGCGATGCCACCGCGTTCAATGTCCCGTCGCCACCGCCGGCCACGATCGTCTTGCAGCCCTGCTGCAGCGCGGCTTCCACCGCCGCGCGAATCTCGTCGCCATCGGCTGCTTCGGTGATCGGCCCGCCCGCGGCCACCGCCTCGACCGCGGTGCGATGGGTCTTGAGCCAGCCGCCATCGGCGCTGCTGCCCGCATGGCGGTTCAGGATGAAGGCGATCGGTTCTGACATGGCTGGCGGTCTCGGCGGGTTACGGCGAGCTTGCGAGCGTAGCGGATCGACAGCGCGCACAAGCCCGTTGCGCCCGGTGCGGCGCCGCATCCGAAGCCGCCCCACCCCGCTGTCTGCAATGGGCGCCCGCGCAGCGTTGACCTTTTCGGCGTTGCTGCCGTCGCTGCGTCCGACGGCTGCGGGCATGGCCCACGGTGTACGCTGGCGCATTGATGGGTAGGGGCCTCCATGCCGCATGCGGCACGGCCATGCGATGGCCTCATGTGCCCGCCGCACCACCTTGTTTTTTTCTCCGAACTCGTCTCACAGCCATGCCAACCACTTCCGCCGCGCCGACACCTGCCGAGACCGCCGCCCACAGGTTCGCATTCGACAACACCTTCGCGCGCGAGCTGGAAGGGCTCTACGTCCCCTGGCATGCCGCGCAGGCGCCGCAGCCCACGCTGCTCAAGCTGAACCGTGCGCTCGCGGAAGAACTCGGCTTCGATGCCGATGCGCTCGACGGCCCCCAGGGTGCCGCGATCTTCTGCGGCAACGCAATGCTGGAAGGCGCGACCCCGATCGCCCAGGCCTACGCCGGCCACCAGTTCGGCGGCTACTCCCCGCAGCTCGGCGACGGCCGCGCGCTGCTGCTCGGCGAAGTCATCGACCAGCAGGGCAGGCGCCGCGACATCGCGTTCAAGGGCTCGGGCCGCACGCCGTTCTCGCGCGGCGGCGACGGCAAGGCCGCGCTCGGCCCCGTGCTGCGCGAATACCTGATCGGCGAAGCGATGCACGCGCTCGGCGTGCCGACCACGCGCGCGCTCGCGGCCGTGGCGACCGGCGAGTCGGTGCTGCGCGAGTCCGGCGCCCTGCCCGGCGCGGTGCTGACGCGCGTGGCCGCCAGCCACATCCGCGTCGGCACGTTCCAGTTCGTCGCGCGCGCGGCGCGACCCCGACGGCCTGCGCCGGCTCGCCGACTACGTGATCGCGCGCCACTACCCCGAACTGACCGGACAGCCGGATCGCCACCTCGGACTGCTGCGCGCCGCGTCCGAAGCCCAAGCCGAGCTGATCGCGCGCTGGATGAACCTCGGCTTCATCCACGGCGTGATGAACACCGACAACATGACCCTGTCCGGCGAGACGATCGATTACGGCCCCTGCGCGTTCATGGATTACTACGACCCGGCCACCGTGTTCAGCTCGATCGACTCCGGCGGGCGTTATGCGTATGCGAACCAGCCGGGCATCGCGCGCTGGAACCTCGCGCGGCTGGCGGAGACGCTGTTGCCACTGATCGATGAGGACGCGGAGCGATCCATTGCGCAGGCGACGGAAGTGATCAACGAGTTTCCGGCGCGCTACCAGCACCACTGGCTGACCGGGATGCGCGCCAAGCTGGGGCTGACGACCGAGCAACCGGAAGATCAGGCGCTCGCCAGCGATTTTCTGAGCGCGATGGAAGGGCAAGGCGTCGACTTCACGCTGGCGTTTCGGCATCTCGGTGCTGCAGCCGAGCACGACACCGCTTTCAGCCTGCAGGCGCTGTTTGCCGATGCTTCTGCACTGAACCGCTGGCTCGCGCGCTGGCGCGCGCGTCTGGCGCAAGACCCAGCGCAAGCGGCCGACCGCGCCAGCGCCATGCGCGCCGTCAACCCGCTCTACATTCCACGCAATCACAAAGTCGAAGAGGCGCTCGCGGCGGCTGTTGGGCAAGGCGATCAGGCGCCGTTCGAGAAACTGCTCTCGGTGCTCGAGCGACCATTCGATGAGCGTGCCGGTTTGGCCGTTTATGCCGAATCCGCGCCAATCGAGCAGGCTGCGGGCTATCGAACCTTTTGCGGCACCTGAGCCGGCTGCGAGATGGACTTCGGCGAAGCGCGTGCGCGTCTTTGTCGAACCGTCGTTTCATGCCACTTGCTGCTGCGCAACACGCCGGCTGCCTCGCTGAAAACGCCGAACCAGCTCGCTGGCTGATCTGTTTTTGATAGCTGAAAAGCGTGCGAATGCAAGCGCATTCAGCCTGTTTTCTTTGGAGAGTCCGAGCCCTTCGAATGAAAAAATTGCGTCATGCAGACGCATCCCCTGATCCGATCCTTATCCTGAGAATCTTCTCCTAAGATCAGGCACGCGCGTTCTGTCTCGACTTCCTCGGCTTCACGCTTGCCTGGGCGCATCGCTGCGGCGCCGGCTTCCCGCTCTATGCGCGGATCGGCCGGAGCGAATCGACGCTGCACCTGAGTGATCATCACGGCGAGGCCGCACCGGGGTCGACTGCCTTCCTGCGGGTCGACGACGTGGCTGCGCTGCACGCCGAACCGCGTGCAAAGGCCCATCCGCTCGCGAGACCTGGTATCGAAAGCATGGACTGGGGCCGCGTGCTCGAAGTGACCGGCCCGTTCGGCAATCGCCTGCGCTATTGCGAGCCGGCGGACGGCTGACGGCTCGGTCTCCGCAACCGACTTGCGCGCCTTGCCGGACTTCGCGAGTCGTTCGCGCAACGCGGGGCGGTTCCCTGGAAACCGCCGAAGCGCGCTTCGCCAAGGTGGGCCGTGGTTCGTGACAAACACCATGGAACTACAAATTTCATAGCTGAAACCTATGACGGCACATGCGCTGGGGCCAGTTATGTCGTACAAACAGCGGTTTGTGCGATGCTAGCGGCGGCCCGACGCACAGTCGTCCGATAACCGACTCCCGAGTTTTTCTTGAAGGGGGCAAACATGACGCCGATATTCGACACCACGCCCCCCTACGTCAGCCCCTTCGGCCCCTCACCCGCGGCCCGCGCCAACCGGCGCCGACGCTGGGTGTTCGGTCTGACGCTGGTGCTGGCCTGCGCCGCCAGCCTGTACTGGGTGTATGCAAGACCCGCGGAGTACCAGACCAGCGCGCGCTGGCAGTTCGTCTTTACCGAACGCGACCAGCCGTCGCCCGAGCGGCGGCCGGCCGAAGCCGATGCGGCATTCCTGACCGAACTGCAGGTGATCACGAGCCGCCCGTTGCTCGAACAGCTCGAAGCCGAGCTGCAGCGGCGCCGGCTGCCGCTGCCTGTGACCGAGGTTCGGGAAGACGCCGTCGACGCGCTGCGCCGCTCGCTGCAAGTGCTGCCGATTGCAGGCACCAGCATCGTCGAAGTCGCCGCCGAAGGCCTGACGCCCGAGCCGCTCGCGCCCGCGATCAACACGCTGTTCACGCTCTACCAGCGCCAGCTCGACGAGCGCCACCGCTCGCGCACCGACGACGCCGGGGTCAAGGCCAAAGAGGAGGCGGTGGCGTTGCAGGCGCGCGTTGCGCAGAAGCGCCGCGCGATTGACGAATTCCGCGCGCGGCACAACATCGTGTCGCTCGATCGGGAGGAAAGCCCGGTGCTGTCGCAGGTCAAGGGCCTGGGCGCCTCGCTGAACGTGGCAAATGAAAAGGCCGCCGCGGCGGAAGGCCGGCTCAAGTCGCTGCGCGCCGCCCTTGCGGCCGGCAAGGGCGCCGTGCGCGCGCGCGACGACCCCACGGTAGCCAGCCTGGAAAAGCGCCTGTCGGAAGGGCAGGAAGAACTGCGCGCGCTGCAGCGCCAGTTCACCGACGACTACCTCGCGCTGGACCCGAACGTCAGAGCCCTGCGCACCCGGCTGACCAATCTGGAGGAGCAGATCGGCCAGGCGCGCGGCGCGGCGCGGCAGGCCGCGTTGTCCGAGGCCGAGGAAGAACTGGCCAGCGCCCGCGCATCGGCCGAGCGCATCAATCAGCAGATGAACGGATCGCGCCAGAGCGTGCAGACGTTTACCGCGCGCTTGGCCGAATACCGATCGATGCAGGAGGAACTGGACCGGCTCGACGAACAGCGGCAGGCCGCCGTGACGCGCGCCACCGCGCTCGAGACGAGCAGCCGTCGCATCGCGCCGTCGGTCCAGATGCTGGAGCCCGCGAGCCTGCCGCCGCATCCGATCCGGCCGGACTACACGCGCGACGCCGCCATTGCCGGCGCCGGCTCGCTGCTGCTGGCGCTGCTGATGGTGGCGCTGACCGAGGTGTTCAACCGGCCCGAGCGTGCCGCGCCGTCCGACTGGCGGATGATGGAACACGGCTGGGGACCACCCGGCCTGCCGGTGCGGGCCATGCCGCCCCCGCTTGCGTTCGAGAACGCGTCGGCGCGCCAATTGCCGGACCGGCCGCGCTCGCAGCAGGACGCGCCGCTGCTGGAGGTGGCGGCGCCGATGCCGCGCGAATTGGAGCCGCAAGAAACGACGGCGCTGCTCGACGCCGCAGACCCCGCCACGCGTCCGCTGCTGATGGCGCTGCTCTCCGGCCTCACGGCCGAGGAAGCCGCGGCGCTGAACCGGGCCGATCTGGACCTGGAAGCACGCTGGATTCGCCTGCCCGATCGCCGCGTGCCGCTGGCCGAACCTTTGGCCGAGGCGCTGCTGTCGGCCGATGCCACCGCCGATGACGGCGGCGACAGCACGCCGGACGCACCGGTGTTCAGGACGGCCGGCGCCCAGCGGCGCCACGGCACGTCCGACATCGATGGCGCAGTCGCGTTCGCAGCCCATGACGCCGGCCTGCCGCATCCCGGCGAAGTGGACGCTGCCATGCTGCGCCACAGCTACATCGCGCATCTGGTGCGCCAGGGCGCCCGTTTCAGCGACTTGTCCCGCTGGGTCGGCCGGCTGCCTCCTGACGCGCTGGGCGTCTATGCAAGGTTGGCACCGGACGGTCCGAAGCGGCCGGCGGAGACGATCGATCCGGTGCTGCCGGCGTTGCGGTAGCCGCGGGGCGGGGCGATCGCTCGACAGAGCAGCTCCCCGGCATCGGTGAGGATGCCTGTCGGCCACTGTGCCAACGGCGACTCGGCGAGCGGGCGAACCGAAACCGATGGTGCTGCGCGCTTGCCGCCCCATCGTCGACTCCGCATCGAACCGGCCGGCGCCCCGGCCATCGGTCACTGGTCCAGCTTCACGCCCGCCGTTTTGATCACCGCGCCCCACTTGGCCGTCTCCTCGGTGATGAACGCATCGAACGCCTGTGGCGTGCTGCCGACGGCGAACGTGCCCATCGCGTCGAGCTTGGCGCGCGTCTCATCCGACTTGATGATCTCGGCAAGCGCCGCGGACATCCGGTCGACGATCGGCCGCGGCGTGCCCGCGGGCGCCAGCATGCCGGCCCAGGTGCTGCCGACGAGGCCAGCAAAGCCTTGCTCGATGAACGTCGGCACATCGGGCAGCACGGGCAGCCGTCGTTCGCCAGCGACACCGATCAGCCGCACCTTGCCGGCCTTCGCCTGATTGATCAGCCCGGTCGGCGCATCGAAGAACAACTGGATCTGGCCACCGATCAGGTCCGTCAGCGCCGGCACGGCGCCCCTTGTACGGCACATGGATCATGTCGGCGCCGGTGAGCGACTTCCAGAGTTCGCTCGTCAGGTGCGCGGCCGAGCCGTTGCCCGACGAGCCGAACGCGACCTTGCCCGGGTTCGCCTTCGCGTAGTCGACCAGCTCGCGTGCGGTCTTGAACGGCGCGTCGTTGTTGACGGCGGCGAGCAGCGGCGACACACCCATCAACGAGACGCCGGCCAGATCCTTCTTCGGGTCGTACGGCAGCTTCGGATACAGCGTGGTGTTGGCCGCGTAGGCCGCGATCACGACGCCGAACGTGTAGCCGTCGGCCGGTGCCTTGGCCAGCGCATCGACACCGATCAGGCTGTTGGCGCCGGGCTTGTTATCGATCACGACCGGCTGACCGAGCCGCTGCTGCAACCCCTGCTGCACCAACCGCGCCATCTGGTCCGTGAAGCCGCCGGGTGTGTAGGGCACGATGATGCGGATCGGCTTGTCGGGCCAGGTGCTTTTCTGGGCCAGGACCGGCGCTGCGATGGTTGCGGCGACGGTGGCGGCTGAGAGGTTGAACAGGCGGCGGGAGAGGTGTGGATGGGACATGAGGGGGCTCCAGTAAAAACTTGCACTTGTGCACGCACTTCTTTGCGTTGCATGCATGGGTGCGCTGCGAGGTGACGAATATGGCGACGCTGACGATACGCAATATTCCCGATCAGGTACGTCGAGGCTTGCGCACGCGGGCCGCTCGGCACGGCCACAGCATGGCAGCCGAGGTGCGCGAGATTCTGAAAACCGCAGTCAGCCCGCAGGGCCGGGTGAAGCTGGGTTCGCTGCTGGCCGACATGGGCCGGCAAGCCAAGTTGAGCGAAGAGGAGTTTGCTGTGTTTGAGCGGCTACGTCCTGGGCAATTTGCCGGCCCGATCAACTTTGAATCATGATCCGGCTGTGGATGAGTTTCCATGACAGAGCACCTTGCCAATGCGTATCGAATTTGACTTGCTCTCCAACGCCACCGACTCAATCCACAGGGCGGTCGATCTTGTTGCTTGGGCGGATGACAAAAAGACGCAAAACGTCTGAAGCATTCAGTTCAAGCAATTGCACACGACGTTGAACTGCTCTTGAAGGAGCGGCCTCGCCGTATCCATCCTTCTTTGCTCTGGGAAAACGTTGACAAGTACCCAGACCTGAACGCTCGGACCGTGACTGCCGATGGAGCAATGGCGCGACTGACAAAGATCGGAGGTATCGTGTTTAGCGAAGAAGATAAGGAACTGATCCGCTCACTTCGCTCGACACGCAGTGCTATTGAACATTACATCTGGATCAATACCAAATCCGAGGCTGAACTGATCGTTGGCGAAGGACTGGCGTTTGCACTGGAATTCTCGTTGCGTCATTTGGAGCATTCGTTCTTTGGTTACCGGACGCGACAAGATAGCACCTATGAGAATTTGATCCACGTAAATCAGCCGTTCGCGTCGGCAATCCAGAAAAGAAGTCAGGTTTCAGTCAGCGTAACTTCTACCAAACAGGCCCAATGTTCAATTTGCAGAGCCATTGCCGTCAGTTCTTCTACAGGCGCATGCCGAATCTGCGGCCATTGGGAGCATAGAGAGCGTGTTGTAGCGATGGGCCAGTCTGATGACGATATTCCGTTTTGAGCACTCCACGCAGTCAGTTTTGCCGTCACGCTGATGGGCAGCGGAACGCACACCCGGGGCGTGGTGCTGGTCAACGCGGAGCGCATGCTGGATCTGAAGCAACGCAGCGTTCGCAAGGTCGAAGCGGCACCGCCGGAAATTGTTGAAGAAGCGCTGGCGAGGCTGCGCGCAATCCTCGACTGAGGCCGTTTCAGTCAGGCATGCACCACCACCGCCGCCTCCATCGCCGGCGGCGTATTCCGACTCCGCCCGCACCGCACGATCCCGCCGATCATGACCATGCCGACGCCGGGCAGGTCGCCGAGCTCGATGCTCTCGAGCACCGTCTTGCCGGCCGTGTGCTGCGCGCGGTCCAAGAACACGAAATCGGCGTCGCGTCCCGGCTCGATCAAGCCGCAGTTCAGCTTGCGGATGCGCGCGGTGTTGCCGGTGGCAAAGCAGAACACCTGCTCGGCCGGGATGCCGGCGATGCTTGCCAGCAGCGCGATCATGCGCAGGATGCCGAGGGGCTGCACGCCCGATCCTGCCGGGCCGTCGGTGCCGAGGATCACGCGGTGCGGGCACTTGAGTTCGATCGCGGCTTTCGCAGCGGCGATCGCGACTTTCTCGTTGCCGTTGTGCACGAGTTCGATCGCGCGGCTGCTTTGCGCGCACAGGTCGCAGACGTCGCGCTCCGGCAATGAGGTGTGGCCGCCGTTGATGTGGCCGATGATGTCGGCGTCGGCTTCCAGCACCACGTCCTTGTCGATCAGGCCGGAGCCGGGGATCGACGGGCCGCCGGTGTGGATCGTGCTCTGGATGCCGTGCTTGCGCGCCCAGGCGACCATTTCCTTGGCTTCGTAGCCGGCCTTCACGGAGCCCAGGCCGACTTCGCCGAGCAGGCCGACGCCGGCATCGGCGAGTTCCTTGAAGTCGCTCTCGACCATGCCTTTTTCGATCACGGGCGCGCCGGCCAGCACCTTGACGCCGCCGGGGCGGAAGTTGTCGTAGGCGCGCTGCGCGGTGATGGCCAAGGCTTTCAGGCCGACGATGTCCTTGGGGCGGCCGGGCAGGTGCACCTCCCCGGCCGAGATCATCGTGGTGACGCCGCCGTTCATGGTCGAGTCGATCCAGCCGAGCTGGCCCTGGCGCGGCGTCCAGTCGCCGAAAACCGGGTGCACATGGCTGTCGATCAGGCCCGGTGCCACGCAGGTGCCACGCGCGTCGATGGTGGTCTGCGCGCCTTCGACATGGCAGTCTTTGCGTTTGCCGACCTGGGTGATCAGGCCGTCATCGATCACGATGGTGTCGGCGTCCAGAATGGGCTTGTCGAGATCGCCTGAGAGCAGCAACCCGATGTTGCGGATCACCACCTTGCCCGACTTCTCGACCGATGCTGTTGCGGCTGCCATCTAAAAACTCCTTCTGGGTTGACCGACAAAGCGTTGTCAGTGGCACGCTCACGCACGGTTCGTGAAAGCCTGGGGGAAGGGCAGAACGCGTCGGCGGAGAAACGGTCAGCCGAACCAGTCGTCCAGACTCATCGATGCCGTGCGCCCGACCGCATCCCCGTGCTTGCCCAGCCACGCACCGGCACGTTCGCTGCCGTGCTGGCGAAGAAACTCAAGGAACGGCGCGTGCGCGATCAACTGCGTCTCGGTCCGCTTCATGCTGGCGATGCCTTGCGAATCGATCATGTGAAACCGCATCTTACGCAGCCGTCGCTCGAGCTTGCCCAACGACAGCCACGACGCGCGCGCAACGGCCGTCGCGTCGCGGAACACGCGCATCTCGCGCATGAAGTTGGCGCTGAAGCTCAACTCCAAGGCGCGCCGCTCGATCTCCTGGACCGTGCGCGGCTGCGACTCGTGGCGCAGCGGACTCAGCAGCACCAGCAACACATCCGACGCCTGGCAGTCATAGAACAGCGGATAGACGGCCGGGTTGGCGGAGTAGCCGCCGTCCCAGTAGGTATGGCCGTCGATCGTCACCGCATGATGCAGCTGCGGCAGGCACGACGTCGCAAGCATCACGTCGACGCTCAGTTCGGTCTCGCGAAAAACGCGCAGCTTGCCGGTGTGGACTTCCGTCGCACCGAGGAACAGCTTGAACGGGCAGTGGCTGCGCAGCGCCGTGAAGTCAACATGTTCCAGCAACAACTCGCGCAACGGGTTGCGTCCCTGCGGGTTGATCTGCGCGGGCGAGAACTGGCGCGCCCATCGCATCATCAGGCGGCTTGCGGGCGACAGCGCGGTCGTCTCGCCTTCACCGGTGACAAACAGTTCGAAAGGCAGCTGGCGACCCATCTCCTTCCAGAACGCGTCGAGTGAGCGCCGCGCTCCATCGCGTCCGCCGCGGCGCCAGCCTTCCGCGAACAGCACGGCATTCATGGCGCCTGCGCTGCTGCCGCTCAGGCCCTCGAAGTCCAGCCGCGCGTCGCCTGCGAGCGCATCGAGCACGCCCCAGGTGAATGCGCCGTGCGCGCCCCCGCCCTGCAGCGCGAGATTCAACGCATGTGTTTTCAAAAGCTTTGGCTGGACAGGGTTCAGGCACGCACCGCGCGCAGCACCGCATCGGTGACGAAACGCTCCCAGTGCGCAACCGCATCGGGCGCGAGCAAGGTTTCGCCCAGAAAAACGGAGAGCGTGAAGCGGTTTGACATGTAGAAGTAGCCGCTCGCTGCGATCAATAAATAGACATCCCGCGCGTCGACGTCGGCGCGAAACAGCTTGCTGGACTGGCCGGCTTCAAGCAGCCCGGCGATCAAGCGCACCGCGGGCGATGAGTAGTCGCGCGCGCGCTCGGATTTCGCGATGTGCTTGCCCTGGTGCAGGTTTTCGGTGTTGAGCAGCGTGACGAATTCGGGGTGCCGGCGGTAGTAGCCGAGCATGAAGCGGATCACGGCGGCCAGCGATTCGGCGGGCGCTGCCAGGTCCAGCGACAGCTTCGCCTCCGCCGCGTTCATGCGCTGATAGGCCTGCTCCAGCACCGCGACGAACAAGCCTTCCTTGCTGCCGAAATAGTAATAGATCATGCGGTCCACGGACTTCGCGCGGCGCGAGATCTTCTCGACGCTGCCGCCGTCGTAGCCATGCTGCGCAAAGACATGCGCGGCGGCGCGCAGGATGCTGTCGCGGGTGGCGCTTTTCTTCGGCGCGGCCCTGGCGACAGGGGGCTTTGCCGCACCGGCTTTGGCAGCCGCGGGCTTTGCTGCGACAGGGTTGTCGTCGGCCTCTTCCGAATCGGCCGCGCCTGTTCTGGCTTCCGCGCGCTTGCTGGCCGCGCATGGATGCAGCGCAGCTGCGGCACTGCGTCGCGAACCGATGCCGGCCACCGCCGAACGCAACGCGGTGCCTCCAGTCCCATTCGCCGCCGTCTTCTCCGTCACTGCTCGACGAACGCGCGCTCGATCACGTAGTCACCGGGCTCGGTCGTGCTGCCTTCGTGAAAACCCCGGCCTTCCAGCATCGTCTTCAAGTCCCGCAGCATGGCCGGGCTGCCGCAGATCATCACGCGGTCTTCTTCGCGGTTCAACTGCGGCTGGCCCAGGTCGGTGAACATCTTGCCGGTCTCGATCAGATCGGTCATGCGGCCCATGTTGCGGTACGACTCGCGCGTGACGGTCGGGTAGTACATGAGCTGGTTCTTCACCATCTCACCCAGGAACTCGTGCTCGGCCAGTTCTTCGCCGATCAGGTCGTGATAGGCGAGTTCGTCCACCATGCGCACGCCGTGCACGACGATGACTTTCTCGAATTTCTCGTACGTGGCCGGGTCGCGGATGATGCTCATGAACGGCGCCAGGCCGGTGCCGGTGCCCATAAGGTACAGCCGTTTTCCCGGCAGCAGATAGTCGATCACGAGCGTGCCGGTGGGCTTCCTGCCGACCAGCACGGTGTCGCCCACCCGGATGTGCTGCAGCTTTGACGTGAGCGGGCCGTCGGACACCTTGATGCTCAGGAATTCGAGGTGCTCTTCGTAGTTCGGGCTCACGATGCTGTAGGCGCGCAGCAGCGGCTTCTCGTTCACGCGCAGGCCGATCATCGTGAAGTGACCGTTCAGGAAGCGCAGCGACTGGCTGCGCGTGGTGGTGAACGTGAAGAGTCGATCGGTCCAGTGGTGCACGGTCAGTACGCGCTCTTCGTTCAGGTTGCTCATGAATGGAAGGGGGAAGGAAAGAGATAAAGGGAAGATCGATGCAGGCGGCGCGGCGGTTGCACACGGCAACGGGAAACCCTGCTTGCGGGGGGCCGCCGCAGACGCTATATTTTAAGCTTTCGAAATGTAGTGAACGCAACATTAGTGAACGCAACATTTCTGCCGGCTGTGCAATTCCACTGCCTGCTCCCCCTCCCTCGATGACCGAACACACCAGGACTGACGGCCTGCCCGGCATGGATGCGCCGGTGCTGCCGATGCCCGCTGCAGGCGCCGCGCGCCCGGCCCGCGCGGACCAGATCGGCAAGATCGAATGCAATGCGTGCCCGGTGCTGTGTCGCATCTCACCGGGCAGGAGCGGTGCATGCGATCGGTACGCGAATCACGAAGGCACGCTGGTTCGGCTCGATCCGGTGGTGCTGCTGCGGCGCATGGCGAACGGCGCCGCGGCGGAAGCAGCCGATGTGGTGCTGGTGCCGTTTGCACCGCGGTCTGGCGATGGCGAGACCGATGCGCCCGGATGGTCCGGCGATCTGCTGCTGGCAGACCAGGAATTCTTTGTCACGGGCGTCGGCTCCTCCACCACGTACCCCGACTACAAGCCCGCCCCGTTCATCGTCGCGTCCAAAGCGGAGGGCGTCGACATGGTCACCGTGGTGACCGAAGGCATCTTCAGCTACTGCAGCTTCAAGATCAAGATCGATACCGATCGTCACCTCGGCCATGAGCAGGCCAGTGTGCGCTGCGAGGGCGAAGTCGTCGGCCACGTGACGACGATCGAATACGGCTCGCAGATGCTTTCGCTCGGCGGCGTGCAGCATCTGACCGGCGGCAGCAAGAAGGAAGGCCGCGTGACGGTGCAGATGATGGCGGCGCTGGGCAACAAGCAGCCGGTCGAACTTGCGATCGACGGCGGTGCGCGGATCGTCGTGCAGGCCGGCCGCGCGCCGATCGTCAACGGCGTGGAAGAACAGCGCATGCGGGTGGGCTGCGGCTCGGCCACGATCGGCATCTTCGCCAAGCAGTTCCACGGCCTCGCCGACGAGGTGATCGTGGTGGACGACCACATCACCGGCGTGCTGACCGAGCATCAGGCCGGCAAGTGTCTGGGGATGACCGCGTCGGGTGTGGAGTTGCGCGGGCGCAAATCAACGCCGGGGCGGTACTTTCAGGTGGCGAATCCCGGCACCGGCTGGGGCGGCACCGATCTGTCCGATCCGCTGTCGATCATCGAAGGCTGGGAAGCGGGCGTGGCCAGGCCGGGCATGCGTGTGCTGATGACATCGACCACCGGCGAACATGCGGCCTGGTACGTGCTGGACGATCACCTGCGGCCGGTCGAGGCCGAGCTGCCGAACGCGGTGCGCCAAGTGGTGGACCGCATCGGCGAGAACTGCGAGCCGTCGCTGTGCAGCGTGTTGTTCCTGGGGGGCGCGGGCGGCAGTCTGCGCGCCGGTGTCACGGACAACCCCGTGCAGCTCACGCGGGCAATCAAGCGCGCTTTGGTAAACGTGACCTGCGGCGGCGCCCCGGCTTATCTGTGGCCCGGCGGCGGCATCACGTTGATGGTGGATGTGGCGCGCATGCCGGACAAGAGCTTCGGCACCGTGCCGACCCCCGCGATCGTCGCGCCGATCGAGTTCAGCATGCGGCAGGACGATTACCGCGCGCTGGGCGGCCACATGGCGCAGTTGCGGACTTTGAGCGATGTGCTCGCGCATGGCGCCTGGCACGACGACGGTGCGCCCACGGCGCGCGTCTGGGCGCCGCAGGGCGCAGGCAATCCGTGGCCGCTCGGCTCGCTGCCCCTTCTCGGTTGAGATGAAGCGCCCCCCTTCCCAGCGCTGCCTCTGGTCGGCTCTCGGGCCCTCTCCAGCGGGAGCGGCGCCAGCGGCCGGTCAAAGCCTGTCTGCGGCGCCTGCTGAAATCGGCTGCGGCGGTCGCATCGTTGCCGGGCGACGAGCGTTCTTGCCGATCGAACGACCGGTCGGGTTTGTCCCGCATCCCTTCGAGCCCGGCGGGCAGGCGCATCCACAGGACGGTCAGCGCCGTACCTGACCCATGTCCGCACAACGAATTTTTCTGCCCGAAGGCCGCATGCGGCTGCTGCATGGCCCGATCGACATGACGATCGGCGCAAGTGGCGATGCCACCGCGTTGGAAGCCGCTCACGAACGCGCCTGGGCTCGTTTTCAGACGGTGCTGGCCGAACTGGTGCAAGAGTTGCCAAGGCTGCGCCTGCCGATCGCCGGTGCAGCCGCCACCAACCAGTTGCAGGGCCCGGTCGCGCGTCGCATGTGGGACGCCTGCGCGTCGCTGCGGGCCGCGAGCGGCGGCTTCATCACACCGATGGCAGCCGTCGCCGGCTCCATCGCACAAGAGATCGTGCGGTGCTATCAACACCCCGGCATCGAACGCGCCTGGGTCAACAACGGCGGCGACATCGCACTGCACCTGACGCCGGGCAGCGCGGTGAAGGTCGGGCTCGTGTCCGACCTGTCGCGCGTCGACGCGCCCGACGAACTGCGTTCGGCACTGCTGCCGATCGACGGCCGCTTCGAACTCCCGGCCGAGGCACCCGTGCGCGGCGTGGCCACCAGCGGCTGGCGTGGGCGCAGTTTTTCGTTCGGCATCGCCGACAGCGTGACGGTGCTGGCCACGAACGCCGCCGCCGCCGACGCGGCCGCCACCGTGATCGCCAACTGCGTGAACGTGAACCACCCGCGGATCGTGCGCCGGCCCGCAAATCAGTTGAAGGACGACAGCGATCTGGGCGAGCGCCAGGTCACGATCGACGTGCCGGCTCTGGCGCCGCGCGAGGTGCGTGCGGCGCTGACTGCCGGACTTGCCAAGGCGGCCGAGCTGCAGGGCGCGCAGTTGATCGACTCGGCTGTGCTGGTCTGTCAGCAGCGTTATGTCACGACCGCCGGGTTCGATCCGAGCTGCGTCGGCGGCCCGTTGATCGCGGTGTCGGGCGACGCGGTGCTGGCGCCGCACTGAACGCATCGGCTCTTCATCGGACCGCCATCGACCTGCCGCCAAGCCATCACCACGTGATCACCGCACCACTGCCTTCCTCTTCCTCCTGATTTTCATGATCGAAATCCGCCGCATCCTGACCCACGTCGAGACCATCCGGCACGAGTTCGGCCCGCCGCCGGCCGAGCCGCTATTGCGCGGTGCGATCGCGGCCGTACTGACCAATCCGTTTGCGGGCCGCTACGAAGCCGATCTGCTGCCCTGGATGGCCGAACTCGACCCGGTGGGCCTGGACATGGCGCAGCGCCTGCGCGCCGCGATGGACGTGCCGGTGGAGCGCGTTCAAAGCTACGGCAAGGGCGCCATCGTGGGCGCGGGCGGCGAGCTCGAACACGGCGCGCTCTGGCACGTGCCGGGCGGCTATGCGATGCGCGAACTGCTCGGCTGGAAGGGCGACGCGGCCGCCTACAAGCAGGGCAAGGCGGTGGATGAGGCCAAGGGCCAGCCCGGCAACGGCCTGGCGATCGTGCCGTCGACCAAGAAGGTCGGTGCGCCCGGCTGCTCGCTCGACGTGCCGCTCACACACATCAATGCAAGCTACGTGCGCAGCCACTACGACGCCATCGAGGTGCGCGTGCCCGGTGCACCAGCGGCCGATGAACTCGTGTTCATCCTCGTGATGAGCACCGGTGCGCGCGTGCATGCGCGCATCGGCGGCCTGCGCGCCGAGGACATCGCGCGCTGGGACGGGTTGAGATGAAACTCGCCCCCAGGCTCCGCTCCCTCCGGTCGGCTCTCGCCTACCCCCGACCGGGGGCGGCGCCTGCGGCCCGGCAAAGCCGGCTCCGCGGCCCCTGCTGGAAGGGGGCTGGTCTGTCATTGCCGCTCGACATTGCCGCCATCCGTAGTGCGGTGTGGCACCTGAATCCAAGGAGAACGAACACATGCCCGCCAACATCCGCAAATTGATCGTGCAGGTCGACGAAACCCGCATCGAGATGGGTCGGGCTGTCGAGCCGCCCACGCGCCGCGCGGTGGCCATCGCGGTGATTGCGAACCCGTATGCCGGGCGCTATGCGGAGCAGCTCGACGCGCTGATCGCGATCGGCGAAGAGCTCGGCGGCCTGCTGGGCGACAAATGCGTGCAGGCGCTCGGCATCGAACCCGGCGCCGCGCAAAGCTACGGCAAGGCGGCCATCGTCGGCGAAGGCGGCGAGCTCGAACACGCGGCGGCGATCCTGCACCCGAAGCTCGGCACCCCGCTGCGCGCAGCCGTGGACAAAGGCGCGGCGCTGGTGCCTTCCGCCAAGAAGATGGGCGGGCTCGGCACCGCCATCGATGTGCCACTGGGCCACAAGGATGCGGCCTACGTGCGCAGCCATTTCGATGCGATCGAAGCGCGCGTGTCGGATGCGCCGCGCGCGGGTGAGATCGTGGTCGCCGTGGCGGTGACCGCCAGCGGTCGGCCGCTGCCGCGCATCGGCGGGCTGCAAGCCGATGAGATCAAGGGCGAAGACGGCCTGCGCTGACGTGCGTCGACGCTCACAGGCTGGCCCGGCGTTTGCATGGTGCGTCGGGTTGGTGCGCGTGGTGCGTTGGCTGCGACCGTGTGACACTGAGTCGGCGCCAACCCGGATCACGCACCTGCGTTCGAGCGTTTGCACCTCAGATAGACAACCAAGGAGCCTCAAGATGAAGACCCCTGCCACCCCGGCGTTCCTCCCCTCGTTCGTCTGCGCCGCTGCGCTCGGCGTGGTCGGGCTGACGTTCGCGTCCGCCGCATCGGCCCAGAGCGGCACCATTCGCATCGGCGAAGTCAACAGCTACAAGGCGCAACCCGCTTTTCTCGAGCCCTACAAAAAGGGCATGGAGCTCGCTGTCGAGCAGATCAACGCAGCCGGCGGCGTGACCAACCAAAAGCTGGAGCTGATCACACGCGACGACAACGCGAACCCCGGTGACGCGGTCCGCGCAGCCGAAGAACTCGTCTCGCGCGAACAGGTCCATGTGTTGACCGGCACGTTCCTCTCCCACATCGGTCTGGCGCTGACCGACTTCGCGAAGCAGAAGAAATTCTTCTTCCTCGCGGCCGAGCCGCTGACCGACAAGATCGTCTGGGAAAACGGCAACCGCTACACGTTCCGGCTGCGGCCTTCGACCTACATGCAGGTCGCGATGCTGATCCCCGATGCGGTCAAGCAGAAAAAAACGCGCTGGGCCGTGGTGTATCCGAACTACGAGTACGGCCAGTCGGCGGTCGCCACGTTCAAGAAGCTGTTGAAAGAAGCACAGCCGGACGTCGAGTTCGTGGCCGAGCAGGCGCCGGCGTTGGGCAAGCTCGACGCGGGCAGCGTGGTGCAGGCACTCGCCGATGCGAAGCCGGATGCGATCTTCAACGTGCTGTTCGGCGCCGACCTGTCGAAGTTCGTGCGCGAAGGCAATACGCGCGGCCTGTTCAAGGGCCGCACCGTGGTGAGTCTCTTGACCGGCGAGCCCGAGTATCTCGACCCGCTGAAGGACGAAGCCCCGAACGGCTGGATCGTGACCGGCTACCCGTGGTACGGCATCGATACGCCGGAGCACAAGGCGTTCGTCGATGCGTACAAGAAGAAGTGGAACGACTACCCGCGGCTCGGCTCGGTCGTGGGTTACAGCGCGATCAAATCGCTGGCTGCGGGCATCGAGAAAGCCGGCTCGACCAATACCGAGAAGCTGATCACCGCATTCAGCGGCCTCAAGGTGGACACCCCGTTCGGCCCGGTCACCTACCGCGCGCAGGATCACCAGTCGACCATGGGCGCGTTTGTGGGTTTGTCCAAGAACGTGGACGGCAAGGGCGTGATGGTGGACTACCGCTATCTCGATGGTGCGGACTTCCAGCCGAAAGACTCCGACGTCAAGCAGTGGCGTCCGGCGGAATAGCTTGCCCCAGGCTTCGCTCCCTTCGGTCGGCGTTCGGCTGCTCCCCACCGGGGAGCAGCGCCTGCGACACGGCAGAGCCGACCCGATGGCCCCTGCCGGGTTGGGAATGCGTCGATCGACCGATTGCGCGCATGGACAGCCCTGACGGGAATGATGAGTCTGAATACGGGGTTTGGCGGCAATGACCCAGTTTGATCTGTTCTTCTGATGTCCGGCTTCATCGTTCAGCTGCTCAACGGGCTCGCGTCCGCATCTTCGCTGTTCCTCGTGGCGGTCGGCCTGTCGCTGATCTTCGGCGTCACGCGGATCGTGAACTTCGCGCATGGATCGTTTTTCATGCTCGGCATCTACATCGCCTATTCGCTGGTGGACACGCTCGGCGGCGCGATCGGCTACTGGCCCGCGCTGCTGCTCGCGCCGCTGCTCGTGGGCGCGTTCGGTGCGCTGGTCGAAGTGCTGCTGCTGCGGCGCATCTATCGGGCACCGGAGCTGTACCAATTGCTCGCGACGTTCGCGCTGGTGCTGGTCATCAAAGATGCGGCGTTGTGGTTCTGGGGGCCGGAGGAACTGCTGGGCCCGCGTGCCGCCGGCCTGCGCGGCTCGATCGAAATCCTCGGGCGGCTGTATCCAACCTACGACCTGTTCCTGATCGTCGTCGGCCCTGTGGTGCTGGGCTTGCTGTGGCTGCTGCTGACCCGCACGCGCTTCGGCATCCTGATCCGCGCGGCCACGCAGGACCGCGCGATGGTCAGCGCACTGGGCGTGAATCAGGCGTGGCTGTTCACCGCGGTGTTCGCGCTCGGTGCGCTGCTCGCGGGCCTGGGCGGCGCGCTGCAGTTGCCGCGCGAGCCGGCGAATCTGGAGATCGATCTGCTGACGATCGGCGCCGCGTTCGTCGTCGTGGTGGTTGGCGGCATGGGGTCGATCCCCGGTGCCTATGTGGCCGCGCTGTTGATCGCGGAGCTGAAGGCGATCTGCATCTGGCTGGGACTGGTCGATGTGGCCGGCCTCACGATCTCGTTTTCCAAGCTCACGCTGGTGGTCGAATTCGTCGTGATGGCGGTGGTGCTGGTGGCACGACCTTGGGGGCTGCTCGGGCGGCCGCTGGCGATGAGCCGGCATGGCGGCGCAGCCGAGTTGCCGCTGCGGCCTTCGGGCGGTGCCTACCGCTGGGCGCTGCTCGGCGTGCTTGCGCTGATGACCGCGCTGCCGTGGCTGACCGCGCATTCGCCGTACGTGACCGTGCTGGCGATCGATCTCTTGATGGCGGCGCTGTTCGCGGCCAGCCTGCACTTCCTCATGGGGCCGGCCGGGCTGCATTCGTTCGGCCACGCGGCGTACTTCGGCCTGGGCGCGTACGGGGCGGCGCTGCTGGTCACCTCGCTGAACCTGCCGATGGAAGCTGCGCTGCTGCTCGGCCCGCTGCTGGGCACGGCCGGCGCATTGTTGTTCGGCTGGTTCTGCGTGCGGCTGTCGGGGGTCTACCTGACGATGTTGACCCTGGCCTTCGCGCAGATCACCTGGGCGATCTGCTACCAGTGGGACCACCTGACCGGAGGCAGCAACGGCATCAACGGCGTCTGGCCGGCCGATTGGCTCAGCGGCGGTGACGGCTACTACTGGCTCGTGCTCGCGCTGGTCGCCATCGGGCTGGTGCTGCTGCGGCGCATGTTGTTCTCACCGTTCGGCTATGCGATGCGCGCGGCGCGCGACTCGGTGCTGCGCGCGGATGCGATCGGTATCGACGTGCGGCGTGTGCAATGGGCCGCGTTCGTCGTGGCCGGCACCTTCGCAGCGGTGGCGGGCTCGTTGTTCGCTTTCTCCAAAGGCGGCATTTCGCCGGAGGCGCTGTCGGTGGGCCGCTCGGTCGACGGTCTTGTGATGGTGCTGCTGGGCGGCTTGCAGACGCTGGCCGGGCCGGTGGTGGGTGCCTTCACATTCACCTGGCTGCACGATACGGTCGCGCGCAACACCGACTACTGGCGCGCCATGCTCGGCGGCATCATCTTGCTGCTGGTGCTGCTGTTTCCGCAGGGCATCGCGGGCTTTGCGCAGCAGGTGGCGGCGCGCTGGCAGGGCCGCAAAGGCGATCCGCAGCGCGGGCTGGCCTACGAGGCCGAAGGTGCGGCCGTCACACCGGCGGCCGCCATTCCAAGGGATACCGCATGAGCACATCGACCGTTCTGCTTTCGCTGTTCAAGCACAAAGCCTGGGGCGATGAAGCGCTTTTTGCAGCGCTCGGCAAGCTCGATTTGCCCGCGCATGAGGCCGAACGCCGCATCGCGATTCGCCTGCTCAATCACATCCATGTGGCGGACCGGATATTCAGCGCGCATCTGTGCGGCCGCGCGCACGCCCACACGGCGACCCACACGCCTGAGACGCCCGCGCTGGAAGACCTTCGCGCCGCGACCGCCGAACCGGACCGCTGGTACATCGACTGCGCGGCATCGATCCCGGCGGATGCGCTGGCCGAGCGCCTGGCATTCACCTACACCGACGGCGACAACGGGCGCATGTCGCGCGAAGAAATGCTGCTGCATGTCACCACGCACGGCAGCTGCCACCGCGGCGCGGTCGGCCGCATCCTGGCTCAGGCATCGCTGCCGCCGCCACGCGACAGCCTGAGCGTCTATCTGCACAAGGCGGAGCCGCAGCGGCGTGCGCGAAGCTGACACGCGATGAGCCTGCTCGAAGTCAAAGGTCTCGGCAAGTCGTTCGGCGGTGTGCGGGCCGTCGATGCGGTTTCGTTCCAGATCGCAGCCGGCGAACTGCTTGCATTGATCGGCCCGAACGGCGCGGGCAAGTCGACCACGTTCAACATGGTGAACGGCCAGCTGCGGGCCGACACCGGCAGCATCCGGCTGTCCGGCACCGAGCTGAACCGCCTGCCCCCACGCGCAATCTGGAAGCTCGGTGTCGGCCGCACATTCCAGATCGCGGCCACGTTCGCGTCGCTGTCGGTGGTGGAGAACGTGCAGATGGCGCTGCTGTCGTTCGACCGGCTGCTGTTCAACCCGTGGCGCAAGGCCGCCGCGCACAAGCGCCGGGAAGCGATCGATCTGCTGGACCAGGTCGGTATGGCCAGCCAGGCGGACCGGCCCTGCAGCGAACTCGCTTATGGCGACGTGAAGCGTGTCGAGCTTGCAATCGCGCTCGCCAACGCGCCGAAACTGCTGCTGATGGACGAACCCACCGCCGGCATGGCGCCGCAGGAGCGCAACGAGTTGATGGCGCTGACGAAAAAACTCGTGCAGGAGCGCAACCTGGCCGTCCTGTTCACCGAGCACAGCATGGACGTCGTGTTCGCGTATGCGGACCGCCTCATCGTGCTCGCGCGCGGGCAGTTGATCGCCGAAGGCACGCCGGCCGCGATCCGCAACGACCCGCTGGTGCAGCAGGTCTACTTCGGCAGCGGCAACACGTTCGAGAAGCGAAAGAAAAACCCCCAGTCGCAGCCGGATCCGGCCGCACAGGACGCCGCGCCATGACGACCGGCCCCGCCACCACCACGCTGCTCGACGTGCGCCAGCTTGCCGCCTGGTACGGTGCCGCGCAGATTCTCTTCGGTGTAGACCTGCAGGTCGCCAGCGGCGAAGTCGTCGCGCTGATGGGCAGGAACGGCGCGGGCAAGTCGACGACTCTCAAAAGCATCATGGGCCTGATGGACCGGCGCCGCGGCAGCCTCACGTTCATCGGCCATGACATCTCGAACGCCGAGCCGCACCAGGCCGCGCGTTTGGGGCTGGGCTACGTGCCGGAAGACCGGCGCATCTTCACCGACCTGACGGTGATGGAAAACCTCGAAGTCGGCCGCCAGAACGCACGCAGCCATGCGAGCGGCAGCGGCGCGCCGCAATGGACGCCCGAGCGCCTGTTCGAGCTGTTCCCGAACCTTGCCGAGATGCGCAACCGCCCCGGCGGCCGCATGAGCGGCGGCGAACAGCAGATGCTCACCGTGGCGCGCACGTTGATGGGCAATCCGCTGCTGGTGCTGCTGGACGAGCCCTCGGAAGGCGTGGCCCCCTTGATCGTCGAGCAGATGGCGCAGATGATCATGGAGTTGAAGCGCGCGGGGGTAAGCATCCTGCTGTCCGAGCAGAACATGCACTTCGCCGAACTCGTCTCCGATCGCGCCTACGTGCTCGAGAAAGGTCAGATCCGGTTTGCCGGGTCGATGGAAGAACTGGCCGAGAACGATGACGTGCGGCGCGCTTATCTGAGTCTTTGATCCACCCCCCCGAGGAGTCATGTCGTGATGCAACGCAGAAGCTTTTTCCTGCAAGTCGGCGCCGCCGCCGGCGTCTGCGGCGCGTTCGGTCTGCACCCGAGCCTGGTGCGCGCGGCCGAGCCGATCCGGCCCGGCGCGAAGGACGCGTTGATCGTGGTCGACGTGCAGAACTGCTTTGTCGACGGCGGCACGCTGCCGGTGAAGGACGGTGCGCAGGTCGTGCCGCTCATCAACCAAATGGCCAGGTCGTTCGAGAACGTCGTCGTCACGCAGGACTGGCACACACCGCGCCACGCGTCGTTCGCCAGCAGCCATGCGGGCAAGCAGCCGTTTCAGACCACCACCATGCCGTACGGCGAACAGGTGCTGTGGCCCGACCACTGCGTGCAGGGCACCAAGGACGCCGCGCTGGTCGACGGCCTGGATCTGCCGCACGCCGCGCTGATCATCCGCAAGGGCTACCACCAGGGCGTGGACAGCTATTCCGCATTCGAGGAAGCCGACCGACAAACCCCCACCGGCCTGGGGGGCTACCTGCGCGAGCGCGGCATCGAACGCGTGTTCGTCAGTGGCCTGGCGACCGACTTCTGCGTCGCCTGGACCGCGCTGGACGCGAGAGCCCGCGGGCTCGACACCTACGTGGTGGAAGACGCCACGCGCGCGATCGATCTGAACGGTTCGCTCGCGGACGCGTGGAAGCGGATGGCGGACCAGGGCGTGAAGCGCATTCGGGCGGGTGAGATCGCGGCCGTGTGACCCATGGCGTGCCCGCGCGACTCGCGTCGATGCATGTTTTTAACCAAACCGCACGAACGCGCATGTATCTGCTTCACCTTCAGCTCTTATTTTCATAGCAAACAGCAGGTTGTGCGGTGACGGGTATCGGGTCGAGCGCGTGGCGGGTCAACGGACAGGCGGTGCGCCATGTCGTCACCCCCACCACCACCCTGCTGCATCTGCTGCGCAATGACCTCGAGCTGAACAGCCCGAAGTACGGCTGTGGCCTGGGCGAATGCGGCGCTTGTACCGTGCTGGTCGACGGCATCGCAGCACGGTCCTGCGTGATTCCGGCGGCCGGCGTGGCGGGCCGTGAGATCACCACGCTGGAAGGCTTGCCCGCGCGTGCCGGCACGGCGCCCGCACTGCATCCGGTGCAGCAAGCCTTCATCGACGAGCAGGCCGCGCAGTGCGGCTACTGTTTGAACGGGATGATCATGCAGACGGTGGCGCTGCTCGAGCGCGAGCCGGAGCCCGACGACGCAACATTGCGGCGTGAGCTGTCGGCCAACCTGTGCCGCTGCGGCACGCACCTCGAAATCCTGCGCGCCGCGCACCGTGCCGCCCGACTGCTGCGCGAGCGTCGAGAAGCAGCAGCAGCAGCAGCCGCGCCGAGCCGATGAGCCGCCGCGCCGACCAGCCGCACGCGCGCGCCGACTACCGCGCGGCGACCAGCGTGCTGCTCGTGCAACGCGCGCCGCCGCCGGCGTTGCCGCCCGCCAAAGGCCAGCCCACGTTCGTTGCCGGCAATCCCGCAGAAGGCCCGGAGATCCTGCTCGCCGTCTGGGACGACGGCAGCGTGACCGCGCTGCACGGTCACGTCGACCTCGGCACCGGCATCGCGACCGCACTGACTCAGATCGTCGCCGAAGAGCTCGACGTGTCGCCGGCCGCGATCCGCATGGTGCTCGGCAGCACCGCGAGCGCGCCGAACCAGGGCGCGACGATCGCGAGTTCGTCGATCCAGGTGCACGCGGCGCCTTTGCGCGCGGCGGCGGCGCAGGCGCGTGGCTGGCTGCTTGCGCAGGCCGCTGCGCGGTTCGATGTGGAGGCGCATCGTCTGCGCGTCGAGGACGGCGTGGTGCGCTCGAGTGAAAGCAAAAATGGCGCCATGTCGGGCAGGACACCCGCTTCGATCCGCTACGCCGACCTCGTGCGCGGCCAGCACGTCGAGCTCGACCTCGATCCGGGCACGCCGACGAAGCCGCCTGCCGCCCACCGCATCGTCGGCACCAGCCTGCCGCGCACCGACATCGGTGCAAAAGCGCGCGGTGAACTCACCTTCGTGCACGACCTGCGCCTGCCCGGCATGCTGCACGGCCGCGTGGTGCGGCCGCCGTATGCGGGCGCCGATCACGGCGACTTCATCGGCAACACGCTGGAGGCGGTCGACGAAGCATCGATCGCGCACATCCCCGGCATCCGCGCGGTGGTGGTGATCCGCGACTTCGTCGGCATCGTGGCCGAGCGCGAGGAGCACGCCGAGCAGGCATTGCGCGAGCTGCAAGTGCGCTGGAAGCCGTGGCCCGGCATGCCGGACTTGAGCGACGTCGCGCAGGCGCTGCGCAACAACCCGGCCACCGCGCGCAAGCTCATTGACGAAGGCGATGTGGACGGTGCAATCGCGGGGGCCAGCCAGCGGCTCGAGCGCGAATATCTGTGGCCGTATCAGCTCCACGCCTCCATCGGCCCGTCCTGCGCCGTGGCGGCCTGGCAGCCCGACACCGGCCGCATGACGGTCTGGAGCGGCACGCAGAACCCGCACGTGCTGCGCGCGGACCTCGCCCGGCTGTTGCAGCTGCCCGACGTGGCCGTCGACGTGATCCGCATGGAGGCGGCCGGCTGCTACGGCCGCAACGGTGCCGACGACGTGACGGCCGATGCCGCGCTGCTGAGCAAGGCCGTGAACACGCCGGTGCGCGTGCAGCTCACGCGCGAGCAGGAGCACGTCTGGGAGCCGAAAGGCGCCGCCCAGTTGATGACCGTGCGCGGCGGGCTGAGCGCGGACGGCACGCCAGCCGCCTACGACTTCGAGAGCAGCTACCCGTCGAACGCGGCGCCCACGCTCGCGCTGCTGCTCACACGCACGATCGAGCCTGGTGCGCACGCGTTCGAGATGGGCGACCGCACCGCGCGCCCGCCATACGATTTTCGGAACCTGCGCGTGACCGTGCGCGACATGGCGCCGATCCTGCGCGCGTCGTGGCTGCGCGGCGTCTCGGCACTGCCGAACTCGTTTGCGCACGAGAGCTACATCGATGAACTCGCAACTGCGGCGCAGGTCGATCCGCTCGCCTACCGGCTGCGCCATCTGCCCGATGCGCGCGCCGCCGACCTGTTGCGCGCAACGGCTGAGAAGGCCGGCTGGCTTGCCCACACCGCAGCGAGGCAGCAGCCGCCCGATGGCCACTGGCTGCGCGGCCAGGGCGTGGCCTACGCGCGCTATGTGCACAGCAAATGGCCGGGCTTCGGCGCCGCCTGGTCGGCCTGGGTGGCCGACGTGGACGTGCACCGGGAGACGGGCGAAGTGCAGGTGCGCCGCGTGGTGGTCGGGCACGACGCGGGTTTCGTGATCAATCCAAAGGGCGTCGAGCACCAGGTCCACGGCAACGTGCTGCAGACCACGAGCCGCGCGCTGTTCGAGCGGTTGCCGGTTGCGCCGCCAGGCAACATGCCGGCCGCGCGCGAATGGGGCGCCTACCCGATCCTGAACTTCACGCAGGTGCCGGTGATCGACGTGGTGACGATGCCGCGCCGGGGCGACGACGACACCGCGTTCGGCGTGGGCGAGAGCGCCTCCGTGCCGGGCACGGCGGCGATTGCGAACGCAATCTTCGACGCGACCGGCGTGCGGCTGCGTGCACCGCCGTTCACGCCGGAAGTCGTGCGCGCGGCGTTGGTGCAAAACGGGTTGGCGAGGGATGACGGTTTCGCGCCACCCCACGATGCCGACGTTCCGGCAACGCCCGCCAGGCGGCCTGCCGGGCGTTGGCCTGCCGCGGCGCGCGCACCCGCGCGCCGCCGGCCGTGGCGGCGCACCGCAGCAATGTTTGCGGGAGCCGCCGGCCTGACCGCCGCCGCCCTCGGCTGGCGCCCGGAGGTCGCGCCGGTCGCGGCCACGGCGCCGGCGTCGTCGCTCTACACCACCGAGACGATCGAGCGTGGCCGACGGCTCGCCGCCATCGGCGACTGCGCGGTCTGCCATACCGCGGAAGGCGGCGCGACCCACGCCGGCGGCCGGCCGCTGCCCACGCCGTTCGGCACCATCCACAGCACGAACCTCACGCCCGACGTGGCCACCGGCATCGGCGCCTGGTCGTTCAGCGCGTTCCAGCGTGCGATGCGCGAAGGCATCTCGCGCGATGGCCGGCATCTGTATCCGGCATTTCCGTATACGGCTTATGCGAAGACGACGGACGACGACCTGATGGCGCTCTATGCGTACCTGATGAGCCAGCCTGCGGTGGCCAGCGTCGCGCCGGCGAACGACCTGCGCTTCCCGTTCAACCAGCGCGCGTTGATGCCGGCCTGGAATGCGTTGTTTCATGACCCGGCGCCGTTTCAGCCCGAGCCCGCGCAGTCGGCCGAATGGAACCGCGGCGCCTATCTTGTGGACGGGCTCGGCCACTGCGGCGCCTGCCACACACCGCGCAATGCGCTGGGCGCGCAGCGCAGCGGCACCGACTATCTGGCCGGCGCAACGATCGACGGCTGGGAAGCACCCTCGCTGACGAGCTTCAAATCCCATGCACCGGTTGCCTGGAACACGACCGCGTTCTACGACTACCTGCGGCATGGCCATTCGCGTGCGCATGGCAGCGCACTGGGCCCGATGGCGGCGGTGGTGCGCGAGTTGGCCGACGTGCCCGATGCGGACATCCGCGCGATGGCGGTGTATCTCGCCTCGTTCAACGAGCCGCGTGCGCAGGCGGCCGATGACGCGGCCTTGGGGGCCGCCGCGGCCCCGGCCACGACAGCGCCCCTGCCCGGCCCCGGCCAGCGCCTGTTCGACCACGCGTGCGCGGCCTGTCACCACGACGGCAGCGGCCCGACCCTGCTCGGCACGAACACGCCGCTCGTGCTGTCGAGCAAGCTGCACAGCGACCGGCCGCGACAACCTGATCCGCACCATTTATGAAGGCGTGCAGCAACCGCCCGGCCGCGAGGTGGGCTTCATGGCGGGTTTTCGCGAGGCCTTCGACGACGCGCAGATCGCGCAACTCGTCGGCTACATGCGCACGCGGTTTGCGCCCGGCAAGCCGGCTTGGTCGATGGTCGAGCAGACCGCGGCGCGGCTGCGCGGCGGGTTGGCCGAGCCTTGAGCCTGGCCCCGTAGCGCATCGGCACTCATTGTCGAACCAGTGCGTTCACCGGCTGCGGCGCCGCCTGCAACCGGCCCCCGTCGCGCACCATGCGCCGGAGTTCGGGCAGACACGAGCCGCAGCTGGTGCCGCATCGGAGCACGGCTTGCAGGGCCGCGAGCCGCTCGCCGTCGGGGCCGCCGCTTTGCGCCAGATGCGCCGCAATCCGGTCTTCCGTGACGGCCAGGCAGTTGCAGACGACCTTGCCGCGCGCAATCAGGCCGGTCGGGGCCTTGGGACCCGGAGCAAGCAACTGGCGGCCGAGCGTCTGTGCGGGCAGGCGGTCTTGCAGCAGCGCGCGAATCCAGCGCTCGGCGCGCGTATCACCGGCCAGCAGGAAGCCTTCGAGCAGCGCAGTGCGTTGCTGGCCGGCGGCCGGCTCGCCCGTCTGCCATTGCAGCCGCATCGCGCGCCGCTGGCCGGTGCTGGCGTCGGCATAGCGCAGCGTCCGGGCATCGGTCAATGCGAGCAGGGATTCGATGTGCTCGAGCAGCGCGTCCGGCGCGGGGGCGGTGTCGGCGGCGCGAAACAGCAGGCCGGTGACCGGCGACACGCCTTCGGCCAGCGGCGCCTGGCTGCCGAAAGGCACGCAACTGGCGAACGCGAAGTCGCCCATCGACGCGCGCAGCCGTTCGCGCACCGCGAGCGCCTCGTCCGCGGGCAGCCAGGCGGCGGCCAGCAGCGACCAGGGGAGTTCCGCCTTGACGATCCGTACCGCGGCGTGCTTGAGTTCGGGTTGTTTGGAGGTGGCACAAAAGACCGGGTTGGTCAGTGCGTTGACGCCGGCCATCGTGCCGGTGCCGCCCTCTTCCTGCGGCGATTTCGCATCCGCCTCCCGCCGCCCGCCCAGGAATTCGGCGCCCCAATGCATCGCGATGAACGCCTGGCCCAACCCGATGTCCGCGCTGGCCTGGGCCGGCAGCACCACCGTGCCGCGTCGCGAGGTGACCCGCACCAGTTCGCCTTCGGCGATCTGTCGGCGCGCCATGTCCTGCCCGCGCAGTTGCACGGCGGGCTCGCTTGCGTGCCCGAACAGACGGCCCGCGGTGCCTGTGCGGCTCATGCCGTGCCACTGGTCGCGCAGCCGCCCGGTGTTCAGCGCGAACGGGAAACGCGCATCGGTCGGCTCGGCCACGGCTTTGTAGGGCGTATCCACGAAGCGCGCGCGGCCGTCGGGCGTGGGGAACACGCCGTTCTCATACAGGCGTGCGCAGCCGCCGGATTCGCCTTCCGGCATCGGCCACTGCTGCGGGCCTCGGTCGTCCAGCAGCCGCCAGCTCAGTCCGGTGATGTCGAGATCTCGGCCGCGCGTGGTTTCGCGGTGCTCGTTCCAGATCTGCTCGGCGCCGCAGTCGCTGTCCGGCTCGTAGGGGAACAGCGATGAAGCGGCGCGCTTCGGCAGACGCCGTTCGAGCCGGCGCGCGAAATCGCTCGCGGCGGACCAGTCGTGCCGCGCCGCGCCTGGTGCGGCCACAGCCGGGCGCACACGCGAGATGCGGCGCTCGCTGTTGGTCACCGTGCCGACCTTCTCTCCCCAGGTCGTGGCGGGCAGCAACAGGTCCGCGTGGGCAGCGGTCGCGGTGGTGGCGAAGGCCTCTTGCAGCACGACGAATTCGCAGCGCTCCAGCGCGCGGCGAACCATCGCCTGGTCGGGCAACGACTGCGCCGGATTGGTGCAGGCGATCCACAGCGCGCGGATTCCACCTTCCGCCGCCGCCTGAAACATCTCGATGGCCGTCTTGCCTGGCTCGGCGGGCACATCCGCCACACCCCACAACGCCGCGACTTCGGCACGGTGATCGGCATTGGCCAGATCGCGGTGCGCGCCGAGCAGATTGGCCAGGCCGCCCACTTCGCGCCCGCCCATCGCGTTGGGCTGGCCGGTCAGGGAAAACGGCCCGGCGCCGGGCTTGCCGATCTGCGCCGTGGCCAGATGGAGGCCGATCAACGCGGCGTTTTTGGCGGTGCCCGACGACGACTGGTTCAGGCCCTGGCAGTACAGCGACAGGGTGGCCGCGGAGGTGGCGAACAGGCGCGCGGCCTCCACCAGTGCCGCCTTGTCGATGCCGCAGACCTGCGCCACGCGGTCCGGTGTGCAGTCGCGCACGGTCGCCCGGAGCGCGTCGAAGCCGCTCGTGTGCGCTGCGATGTAGTCCGGCCGTGTCCAGCCTTCCCACAGCATCAGGTGCAGCATGCCGTGAAACAGCATCACGTCGGTGCCGGGCTGGATCTGCAAGTGCAGGTCGGCGAGTTCGCAGGTCTCGGTGCGCCGCGGGTCGACCACCACGATCTTCACCCCGGGGTTGGCGCGCCTGGCGTCCTCGATACGGCGGAACAGAACCGGGTGTGCCCAGGCGGTGTTGCTGCCGGCGATAAACAGGCACTCGGCGTGCTGCAGATCGTCGTAGCAGGTCGGCGGCGCGTCGGCGCCCAGCGTCTGCTTGTAGCCGGCCACCGCGCTGCTCATGCACAGGCGCGAGTTGGTGTCGATGTTGTTCGTGCCGATCAAGCCCTTGGCGAGCTTGTTGAACACGTAGTAATCCTCGGTCAGCAACTGGCCGGAAACGTAGAAGCCGACCGCATCGGGGCCATGCGCTTCGATCACCTGCGCGAATCGGTCGGCGGCGGTGTCCAGAGCCGCGTCCCAGCTCACCGGCGCCGCGGCCGATTGGCGATCGACGCGCAGCAGGGGCTGCAGCAGGCGCGTCTGCTTCGTCACCGCCGCCGTGGCGGTCAGGTGCAGCGTCGAGCCCTTGCTACACAGCCGCCCGAAGTTGGCCGGATGCTCCGGATCGCCGCGCACGCCGGTGATCTGGTCGCCGTCGGACTCGATGACCACCCCGCAGCCGACGCCGCAGTAGGGGCAAGTCGATTTCGTCTCCCGCATGCGAGCGTCAACCGCTGTGCGGCGTCTGCACGTCGAACGTCCGGCCGCCGATCGCGCCAGCCGTCGCGGCGTTCGGCCCGGCGCGGGGCGGCTCCAGATCGAGCGCATGCGTGGCCAGCTCATGGGCATCGAGCAGCACGACACCGTCGTCGACCTTGCAGGCGAAGGTCGGCGTGCAACCCTCGTCGGGCGCCTTGGCGCAGCCGTCGTCCAGGCCGATGGTCTGGTTGTGCAGCGGGCATGCAACGCTGGTGCCGAAGACGATGCCCTGACTCAACGGACCGCCTTTGTGCGGGCAGCGGTCGAGCAGCGCGAACACGTCGCTCTGGCTGTTGCGGAACACCGCGACGGCCACGCCCACGGGACGCACGACGCGGCGCGCGCCGAGCAGCGGAATGTCATCGACGCGGCAGATGGGGGTCCATTCGCTCATGATGTGTGCGCCTTTTTCTGGGGTCATCGATCAATCGGACTGCAGCGCGGCCTCGACCGCCGCCGCAGGGGCCGGCACGCGGACGATGTGCTCGATCGGAGTCGGCGCGGCGGCATCGGCCACGGGCGTGAACTGCCGCACATCGACCGAGGCCTGCACCGATTCAAACCATGGATCGGGCACGCCGTCGAGCGCGAACTGCAATTCGTCCCAGAGCGCGGCGCGGCCGACCGCGTCGTCCACGATGCGTTTTTTCACATGGTCGAGCCCGACGCGGGCGATGTAGTGCACCGTGCGCTCCAGATACCAGCCTTCGGTGCGGTAGAGCTGCAGGAACGCGCCCGAGAACTCCAGCACCTCGGCGGCCGTCTTGACCTTGACCAGGAACTGCGCGACCTCGGTCTTGATGCCGCCGTTGCCGCCCACGTAGATTTCCCAGCCCGAGTCCACGCCGATCACGCCGACGTCCTTGATGCCGGCTTCGGCGCAGTTGCGCGGGCAGCCGGACACCGCGAGCTTGACCTTGTGCGGCGAATACATCGCCCACAGCGCGCGCTCCAGGTCCTTGCCCATCTGCGTGGAATCCTGCGTGCCGAAGCGGCACCACTCGCTGCCAACACAGGTCTTCACCGTGCGCAGCGACTTGCCGTAGGCAAATCCGCTGGGCATGCCGATGTCCTTCCACACGCCCTGAAGGTCTTCCTTTTTCACGCCGAGCAGGTCGATGCGCTGGCCGCCCGTGACCTTGACCGTGGGGATCCGGTACTTGTCGGCCGCATCCGCGATGCGGCGCAGTTCGTCGGGCGTGGTGTGGCCGCCCCACATGCGCGGAATCACCGAGTAAGTCCCGTCCTTCTGGATGTTGGCGTGGCTGCGCTCGTTGATGAAGCGGCTCTGCGGATCGTCCCTGGCCTCTTTCGGCCAGGTGCTGATCAGGTAGTAGTTGATCGCGGGGCGGCAGCTCGCGCAGCCATTGGGCGTGCGCCAGCCCAGCGCCTGGAACACGGCATCGTGGGCGAGCAGGTGGTGCTCGCGGATCGCCTTGCGCGCGTCTTCGTGCGTGGCGTCGGTGCAGCCGCAGATCGCTTTTTTCTTCGGCGCGGCCGAGTAGTCGCCACCGGCCGTGAACATGAGGATCTGCTCGACCAGCCCGGTGCACGAGCCGCACGAGCCGCTGGCCTTCGTGTGCTTGCGCACGTCGTCGAGCGTGAACAGGCCCTGCTCGCGGATCGCCTTGCAGATGGTGCCTTTGCTGACGCCGTTGCAGCCGCAGACTTCGGCATCATCGCGCATGGTCGCCGCGCTGCTGTGGCCTTCGTGGCCCGTGTCGCCGACGTTCGATTCACCGAACATCAGGCGGTCCCTGATGTCGCTCACACTGCGCCCATCGCGCAACAGCTTGAAGTACCAGCTGCCGTCGACCGTGTCGCCGTAGAGGCAGGCGCCGACCAGCTTGTCGTCCTTGATCACGAGCTTTTTGTAGACGCCGCCGAACGGGTCGCTCATCACGATCTGCTCGGTGCCCTCGCCGCCCATGAAGTCGCCGGCCGAAAACAGATCGATGCCGGTGACCTTGAGCTTGGTGGACGTGGTCGAGCCCAGATAGCGGCCGATGCCGAACTGCGCCAGGTGGTTGGCCGCGACCTTGGCCTGCTCGAACAGCGGCGCAACCAGCCCGTACGCGATGCCGCGATGCGCCGCGCATTCGCCGACCGAATAGATGCGCGCATCGGTCACGGTCTGCATCGTGTCGTTCACGACGATGCCGCGGTTGCAGTAGAGGCGCATCGATTCGGCGAGCGCGGTGTTCGGCCGGATGCCGACCGCCATCACGACCAGGTCGGCAGGCACTTCGAGGCCGTCCTTGAACTTCACGGACCGCACGCGGCCGTCGGCGTCGCCTTCGAGCGACGCCGTCTGCGCATTGAGCAGAAACTTCAGGCCCCGGGCTTCCAGCGACCGGCGCAGCAGGCCGGCGGCCACGTCGTCGAGCTGGCGCTCCATCAGCCACGCGTTCACATGCACCACGGTCACGTCCATGCCGCGCCGCATCAGGCCGTTCGCGGCCTCCAGGCCGAGCAGGCCGCCGCCGATCACGACCGCATGCTTGTGGGTCCTGGTGGCCTCGATCATCGCGTTGGTGTCGGCGATGTCGCGGTAGGCGATCACGCCGGCCAGGTCCTTGCCCGGCAGCGGCAGGATGACGGGGTTGGAGCCGGTGCACAGCAGCAGGCGGTCGTAGGCGGCTTCGGTGACGCTGCCGTCCGGGTTCTCGGCCCGCACCATCCGCTTCATGCGGTCGACTTGCGTGACTTTCCTGCCCGCGTGCAGCGTGATGCCGTTTTCCGCATACCAGGCCCAGCTGTTCAGTACGATCTCGTCGAGCGTTTGCTCGCCCGCCAGCACCGGCGAGAGAAGGATGCGGTTGTAGTTGGGGTGCGGCTCGGCGCCGAACACCGTGATGTCGTGCAGGTCCGGCGCGATCTTCCGCAGCTCCTCGATCACGCGCACCCCGGCCATGCCGTTGCCCACCATCACCAGTTTCGTTTTTTTCATCGTTGCGTCCTTGAAGTAAAGTTCATGTGGTCGCGGCAAGTCGTGTTCGATCGAAAACGGGCGAATGTGTCCGCTGCGCAGCGACCGGCCCCGTTTTCGCAGGCACGCGTTCAACGACGGCTTTTTGTGCGGGTGGCGAAGCCGCCCGCACCGGCCACGCGCCCAGCAGTCCGACCAGCGCGAGGGCCAGCACGACGCACAGCGCCTTCCACATCAGCAGCGGGTTGCGTTCGATCAGCGGCGTCCGGGTGCGCGCGAGCCAGGCCGGATTCGGATGGTGCAGGTCGTGCACGAATTCGGACAGCGCGTCGTAGCGCTTGTGCGGCAGCGGATGCACGGCTTTTTGCAGCGCGGCGTCCACCCAGGCCGGAATGCGGCCGTGCGCATCGCGTGCGCTGTGGTAGCGCAGCCCGCTTTGGTCGGCGCGCGAGCGCACGCCGGGCACGCGCGTGCCGTAAGGCAGGCGGCCGGTGAGGAGCTGGTAGGCCAGCACGCCGAGCGAAAACTGATCCGACCGCTCACTGCCTGCATCGCCCAGGAAAAGTTCAGGCGCGGTGTAACCCAGCGTGCCCAGCAGCGCGGCCGGCGTGCTGCGGTCGTTGCCCTCGACCAGTCCGGCGACGCGCGTGGAGCCGAAATCGATGATCTTGACGCTGCCGTGTTCGTCGATCATCACGTTCTCGGGTCGCAGGTCCTGATGCACCATCTCCATGCGATGAAAGGCCTGCAGGCCACGCGCGATCTGCTCGATGACGCCGCGCACCGATTCGAGCGCGGGCTGGGGTTCGTCCCGCATCCACTGTGCGAGCGTGCGGCCCTGCACGTATTCGAAAGCGACATACAGATGACTGCGCGGTCGCTCGACGGCGCGCGGCTGCAGGACGTGCGCGCTGTGGACGCGCCGCGCGATCCACTCCTCGAGCAGGAAGCGGTCGAGGGCCGGTCCGTCCTGCCCGAGTTCGGTCGACGGTGTTTTCAGCACCACGCGCGCGTCGCTGGCCAGATCGGTTGCCAGGTACACGTGGCTGCGGTGGCTGGCGTGCAGAACGCGCTCGATGCGGTGTCCGTCGAACAGCTCGCGCGGGGCGAGCACCGGCGGCAGCGGCAGCGCCTGGCAGGCGTGCAGCAGCTCGGCCCCGTCGTGCTCGGGCAGTGCGTCCACGCGCACGATCTGCACGCTCAGGTTGTCGCAGCTGCCCAACGCGAGCGCGGCTTCGACGATGGCGCGCGCGGCGCCGTCCAGATCGGTTTCATGTTCGCGCACCAGGCTCGCCAGGTGCGTGGGCGCCAGCGTGTCGTGCACACCGTCGCTGGTCATCACATACACGTCGCCGACCTCGATGGGCAGCGCGCGGTAATCCATCTCGAGCAGGCTCCGAAACCCCAGCGCGCGGCCGAGGTAGGTGTGCCCGTCGGCCGGCTTCACATGGTGGTCTTGCGTCAGTTGTTCGATCGTGCGCCCTTGCAGGCGCGCAATGCGCGTGTCGCCCGCGTGGAACACGTGCGCGGTGCGTCCTTTGAGCACCAGGGCGCTGAATGCGCAGACGTAGCCCCGGTCGAGGTTGTCGCGGTAGGGGCTGCGCCGCGTCTGCGCGTGCAGCCAGGCGTTGGTGGCGGCCAGCACCTGCTGCATCGAGCGTTTCACGCTCCACGCCTGCGACGTGCAGTAGTAATCCTCCAGCGCGCTGCGCACCGCCGCCTCGCTTGCGACCTGGCTTACGTCGCTGCTGCCGATGCCGTCGGCCAGCGCCAGCGTGATGCCCTTGGCGATGCGCTGCGCTGGACCGGGCAGACAGGCGCCGTGAAAGTCCTGGTTCAGCGCCTTGCGGCCGCGGTCGCTGTGCTGGCCGATGGTCACTTGCAGCGTGGCGCGCGGCGTGACCGCGTGGGCGGGAGCGTTCATGGCGCCGCGAGCGAAACCGCGTTGGATTCGGGCGATGGGCCGTTCGACGCTTCGACCGTTCAGGCGCTGACGCGCCTGCTGCCGGTGCGAACGTGCGTCGAATACAGCGTGAGGCCGACGAACGCGAGGCCACCGACCAGGTTGCCGAGCACGGTCGGGATCTCGTTCCACACCATGTAGTCGTAGACCGAGAACTGGCCGCCCAGCATCAACCCCGATGGGAACAGAAACATGTTGACGATGCTGTGCTCGAAGCCCATGTAGAAGAACAACATGATCGGCATCCACATCGCCAGCACCTTGCCCGAGACGTGCGTCGACAGCATGGCGCCGACCACGCCGGTGGAGACCATCCAGTTGCACAACACGCCGCGGATGAACAGCGTCAGCATGCCGGCCGCGCCGTGCGCCGCATAGCCCACGGTGCGCCCCTCACCGATATGGCCGATGGCCTTGCCGACCGCGTTCGGCTCGGTCGAAAAACCGAAGGTGAAGATGATGGCCATCATGACCGCCACGGTCAGCGCGCCGGCGAAGTTGCCGATGAACACCAGCGACCAGTTGCGCAGCACGCCGCGCACCGTCACGCCCGGGCGCTTGTCGATCAGCGCCAGCGGACACAGCGTGAAGACGCCGGTCAGCAAGTCGAAGCCCAGCAGGTACAGCAGGCAAAACCCGACCGGAAACAGCACGGCGCCCGCCAACGGCTGGCCGGTCTGCACGTTGATGGTCACGGCAAAGGCCGCCGCGAGCGCCAGGATGGCGCCGGCCATGTAAGCGCGGATCACGGTGTCGCGCGTCGACATGAAGATTTTCGCTTCGCCGGCGTCGACCATCTTGGTGACGAATTCGGTAGGGGCAAGGTAGGCCAAGAAACGCTCCTTTGAAGTGGGAATGAACGGGGTCGAAGTGCGTGCGGCGCGCGCCCTCAATGCTGCTTGCCGCAGTCTTCGAGGAAGCCGATCAGTTCCTCGCGCAGCTCGTAGTAGCGCGGATGCGCCAGCAGCGATTCGCGCGTGCGCGGGCGCGGCAGCGGCACGTTCATGACCTTGCCGATGCGCGCGTTCGGGCCGTTGGTCATCATCACCACGCGGTCGGCGAGCAGGATCGCCTCGTCGACGTCGTGCGTCACCATCACGCGCCGTGACCTGGCTGCGCGCCCAGACTTCCATCAGCACTTCCTGCAGGTCCCAGCGCGTGAGCGAGTCGAGCATGCCGAACGGCTCGTCGAGCAGCAGCAGCTTGGGGTTCAGCGCGAACGCGCGCGCGATGCCGACGCGCTGCTTCATGCCGTTGGACAGGTCGGCCGCGCGCTTGTCCATCGCCGCGCCGAGGCCGACGCGGTCGAGGTAGTAGGCGACGGTGTTGTGGCGCTCGGCCTTGCGTGGCGTGCGGAAACACGCGCGCCACGCCGAGCATCACGTTCTCGTAGGCGCGTCAGCCAGGGCACCAGGCTCGGCGCCTGGAACACCAGGCCGCGGTCCGGGCCCGGCGTCGGCGACCTCGCGCCCGTCGAGCACGATCACGCCCTCGGTGATGTCGGTCAGGCCCGGCGACCATCGACAGCACGGTCGACTTGCCGCAGCCCGAGTGGCCGATGATCGAGATGAACTCGCCGCGCTTCATCTTCAGGTCGAAGCCGTCGACCACGGTCTGCGGCCCCTTGCCGTTGATGCCCGGGTAGACCTTGATCGACCTGCGAGAAGTCGACGAAGCGGTCGTCGCCGCGCGCGTGCGACGGACGCGGTCCAGCGCGTCGGTCGCCGGCGCGGCGGCGCGCTCGGCACCGGCGTCGATGGCCTCGACCTGCGCGGCGTGGCGCAGCCGCAGCAGCGGCCGCGGCCGTGGGCCAGCGCACCGGGGTCGACGTCGCGCGGCGTCAGCGCCGGCAGCGGGATCACCTGCGCGCCCTGGTCCGGCGTCGCGCTGGTGCGCCAGCGCCAGCAGGTGCTGCGGTGATCTCGGCGCGCAGGGCCTGGAAGCGCGGCGTCGTGGTTCATCTCGCGCCGGTCGCGCGGGCGCTCGATGTCGACCTTGAACGAGGGCCCGAGGCGCGCGCGCGGCCCGGTCTCGAGCGGGATGATGCGGTCGGCCATCATCAGCGCCTCGTCCACGTCGTTGGTGATCAGCAGCACCGTCTTGCGGTCCTCGCTCCAGATGCGGACGATCTCGTCCTGCAGGTTGGCGCGGGTCAGCGCGTCGAGCGCCGACAGCGGCTCGTCGAGCAGCAGCACGTCGGGATCGGTGGCCAGCGCGCGCGCCACCGACACGCGCTGGCGCATGCCGCCGGACAGCTGCGCCGGCTTCTTGTCGGCCGCCGGCGTCAGGCCGACCATCGCGACGTAGCGCATCACGCGCTCGGCGCGCTGCGCGGCGCTGTCGGCGGCGAACACGCGGTCGACCGCCAGCGCGACGTTCTCGCGCACGGTCAGCCAGGGCATCAGCGAGTAGCTCTGGAACACGACGCCGCGGTCCGGGCCGGGCGCCGGTGATCGGCTGGCCGTCCTTGAGCACCTCGCCGCTGTCGGCGCGCGATCAGGCCGGCGAGCAGGTTGACCAGCGTGGTCTTGCCGCTGCCGGAGAAGCCGACGATGGCGACGAACTCGCCCGGCTCGATGCGCAGGTCGAGGCCGTCGAGCACCTCGGTGCGCGCGGCGCCGCTGCCGTAGCCCTTGCAGACGTCGCGCAGTTCGAGCGCGGCGGCGGCCGGCGCCGACGTTGGCGCGACGGAGGCCGCGGCAGCGACCCGGGGCTTGCCGGCGACGCGCCGCGCGACGTTCGGCAGGCCCGCCAGCGCGAGTCTTTCAACGCGAGGTTCATCGCCGTGTCCCTCGCGTCAGCGCGCGGCGACGAGGTTCTGCAGCACCTGCATCAGCCGGTCGAGCGCGAAGCCGATCAGGCCGATGGTGAACACCGCGACCATGATGCGGCGCCAGCGATTCGGTGCTGCCGTTCTGGAATTCGTCCCAGACGAACTTGCCCAGGCCCGGGTTCTGCGCCAGCATCTCGGCGGCGATCAGCACCATCCAGCCCACGCCCAGCGACAGGCGCATGCCGGTGAAGATGTAGGGCAGCGCCGACGGCAGGATGATCTTGCGCACCCGGGTCAGCAAGCGGCAGCTGCAGCACCTTGCCGACGTTGACCAGGTCCTTGTCGACCGAGGTCACGCCGATCGCGGTGTTGATCAGCGTCGGTCCACAGCGAACACAGCGTGACGGTGATCGCCGAGATCAGGAACGATCTTCTGGAACATCGGCGTGCCGCTGGTCACGTAGACCGCGCTGACGATCAGCGTGACGATCGGCAGCCAGGCCAGCGGCGACACCGGCCGGAACATCTGCACGATCGGGTTGATCGCCGCCTGCACGATCTTCGACGATCCGGCCAGGATGCCCAGCGGCACCGCGATCACGCGTGGCCAGCAGGAAGCCGGTGAACACGGTGATCAGGCTGGTCACGATCTGGTCGAGGTAGGTCGGCTTGCCGGTGTAGGCGAAGTGCGCGTGGCTGGTAGCTCGGGTCCTCGGCCAGCCGCTCCGCTGTTGCGCTCGTCCTGGCGTTCGTAGAACTCGGCGCGCTTTGCGGCGTTCGGCGAAGTGGTCGGCCACCAGCGCGCGTGCCTGCTCGACCACCTGCGCCGGCCCGGGCACCGCGCCCAGGCTGGTCTGGATGCGCGGCGCGACCAGCCGCCCACAGCGCGACGAACAGCGCCAGCGACAGCAGCGGCACGCCGATGGCCAGGCAGAAGCGCGCGCGACGAGCTCGCGCGGATCGCGGCGACAGGCTGCCGGCGCGGCCGTAGAGGGATTCAACGAGTTCCATGAGAAGTCTTCCGAGCGTATGGCGCGGTCTGCGGTCGGTCAGACCTTGTCGCTTGGCCTTCAGGCCGATCTTGAATTTGCTCGAGGTACGTCGTTGGGCTTGCGGCCGTCGTAGGTGACGCCGTCGATGAAGCCGCCCTGCGCGCCCTTGAAGCCGTCGGTCTTCAGGGGAAGTCGGCCTCGCCTGGCCTTGCCCTCGGCGATCAGCGCCTTGGCCGCCTGCAGGTAGACCGTCGGGCAGATAGACCTTCTTGGCGGTTTCGATGTACCAGGCTGTCGGGCTTGGCCTCGGCGATCTGGCCCCAGCGGCGCATCTGCGTCAGATACCAGATCGCGTCGCTGTAGAACGGATAGGTCGCGAAGTAGCGGAAGAACACGTTGAAGTCGGGCATCGGCCGCTTGTCGCCCTTTTCGTATTCGAAGGTGCCGGTCATGCTGTTGCCGATCACTTCGGCGTCGGCGCCGACGTAGTTGCGACTTGGCCAGCAGCTTCACCGCCTCGACGCGGTTGGCCATGCTCGCGTCGAGCCACATGCAGGCGCGGATCAGCGCCTTGACCACCGCGACGTGCGTGTTGGGGTTCTTGTCGGCCCAGCCGCGCGTGACGCCGAACACCTTCTCCGGGTTGTTCTTCCAGATCTCGAGGTCGGTGATGACCGGCACGCCGATGCCCTTGACCACCGCCTGCTGGTTCCACGGCTCGCCGACGCAGTAGCCGTTGATCGTGCCGGCCTCCATCGTCGACGGCATCTGCGGCGGCGGCGTCACCGACAGCAGCACGTCGGCGCCTTTGGTGCCGCTGATGTCGGTGGCGGTGTAGTAGCCGGGGTTCAGGCCGCCGGCGGCGAGCCAGTAGCGCAGCTCGTAGTTGTGCGTCGACACCGGGAACACCATGCCCATCTTGAAGGGCTTGCCCTGGGTCTTCCACTTGTCGACGACCTTCTTCAGCGCGTCGGCCTTGATCGGGTGCACCGACCTTGCCGCCTTCGATCGGCAGGTGCGGCTTCATCTCGTCCCAGACCGCGTTCGACACCGTGATGCCGTTGCCGTTCAGGTCCATGCTGAACGCGGTGACGACGTCGGCCTTGGTGCCGAAGCCGATGGTCGCGCCCAGCGGCTGGCCGGCCAGCATGTGCGCGCCGTCGAGCTGGCCGTCGATCACGCGGTCGAGCAGCACCTTCCAGTTGGCCTGCGCTTCGAGCGTGACGTTCAGGCCCTCGTCCTCGAAGTAGCGCTTTTCGTAGGCGATGACCAGCGGCGCGCAGTCGGTCAGCTTGATGAAGCCGAACTTGAGCGCTTCCTTTTCGGGGTACGCGCTTGCCAGCGGCCCGCGCGGGCAGGCCGATGGCGGTGCTGCCGACCAGCGCGCTGGCGCCGGCGATGAAGCGGCGCCGGGGCACGACGGTTGCGACGTGGGGGACGGACCCAGCGCAAGCGGTGTCGGCGGCAACAGGGAGACGGGGATCGAGAGACATTGGGTTTCCAGAATCGGTTGTACGGAAGCGGTGCGCGAAAAACGGCAGCGGCGTCTGCGCCGTGTGCCATCGTTCGGCGCGATGAGCGCACCCTTGTTCGAGTGGCTGGCCGCGTCGAGCCGCTGCATGTCCCCCGACCACCACCGTTTTGCAGCTTGACCTACGCAAAGGCTGTGCCACCCCCTGGATTTCGGCAAACGCTCTGCGTTGCAGCACCGTTTGCTCTGTCAGTGGGCGCACGGCGGCCACGCCCAATGTCTGAAAGCGCACGCTAACTGTGCAGTGCACCATTACGGAAGATCGATGGCGTCCACGTGGGTTGCAAGGGCGCTTGAGCAAGGCTTGAGCGACGTGGGCCTTGCCAGGACCGTGCAAAGGCGGGCGCGGGACGCAGGCCGTTTCGCGTCGGCACCTTGTTCGCATGCGCGCCCCAGGACTGGCGAGGCAGGCTCGGTGACCTTGACGCCACACATCCACCTTCGTCGTTCGTGGATCGGTCAACCGCAGCGCTGCGCCGGACGGTCTGTGGCCTCAAGACCTGTTGCAAGTGGCGGCACCGAACGCTTGCGGCGGTCCGTCGAGGCTTCTGCAGATCGAGTGCCCAGGCTGCGGCGCTGCCAGCCGACAGCTGCGACCCCGCATACCTTCTGCACGGCATCCAACGGCCGGCCCAGGCTGCTGCCCGCGCCTCACGGCCGGGCGTCAGTGGGTCTGGAAAACTCCGGTACAGCCCAGCATGCTGCACATCGACCGCATGCGCATCCGGCTGCCTGGTGCGGCAGGACGTCCGGTGTTCGATGCGATCGGTCGACCGCTGGCGATGGCTCGGCGCGGTTCAGTCGTGCCGACGCGGCGGCAGCGCCCGCTCGCGTCGCATGTCTTGGGAGCGACCCGAGCCGAACCACCAAGCGAGCGCCGAGACGCCGACCGCCACCGCACCGGCGGCCAGCAGGGTCTGCGCCGGGTGCCGATGGCCGCCGTCGACATCGGTGCCGACCGAAGGCGCGTAAAGGTTGCCGTCCGTGATGCCGGCCCGGTCGGCCCGCTGCAGCGCGGCACCGATCAGCCAGCGGCTGGTTGTGCCGACCGTATCGGGCGCGACCGCATACGCAATGCGGGCGGGCCAGGCCACGCTGCCGACCGGCGTGGTCGCGCGCGGTGCGTCCATCAGGCCCACGACCGCCTCAGCCACGGTGCGCGGATCGAGCAGCGGAGGCGGTGGCTTCAGATTGCGGCCGGTGTGGTTCGCACCGTGCGAGAGGCCCGGGGTGTCAACAAAGGTCGGATACACCGCACAGACATGCACATCCGGCAGATCGGACGTCTCGGCGCGCAGCGCTTCGGTGAGGCCGCGCAGTCCGAACTTTGCAGCGCTGTACGCAGCCGCGTAAGGCGACGGCACCCAGCCGCCGATCGAGATCATGTGGATCAGTGTGCCGCGCCGCCGCTCACGAAAATGCCCGAGCGCCGCGTGCGCACCGTTCATCTGACCGATCAGGCTGGTCTCGATCACACGCCGGTGCACGTCGAGCGGGGTCTGGTCGAACCGCCCGACGGCCCCGACGCCGACGATGTTGACCCAGACGTCGAAGTGACCGAAGCGGTCGATCGCCGCGCGCCTCAGCGCCTCAACCGCCTCCGGGTCGGTCACGTCGGTCGGCACCACCAGCACCTGTGCGCCGCGCTGCTCGCATTCGTGGGCGACTCGCCCGAGCGCTTCGACACCGCGCGCGGCCAGCACGAGCCGGGCGCCCGAGCGCGCGCATGCCAGTGCGGTGGCATGCCCGATGCCGCTGGACGCACCAGCCAGCACGATCACCCTGTGGTTCATGAATCAAACCGGTCTGAGAGACCCCGAGCCTGATCCAGAGCAGTCGGTGTTCCCGCCTCGCGTCCTTGTCGTCGTTGTGACTTGCCTATCGAGTCACCCAGCCACCGCAGACCGGAAACACCTGGCCGACAAAGCAGGCGGCGGCGTCGCTGCACAGGTACGCAACAAACTCGGCGTCTTCTTCTGCGCTGACCAGACGGCCGAGCGGCACCTCGCGCTTCAGGCGCTCCTGAAAACGCGGATCGGCCTGCACTTCAGCCGGAAAGTAGGTCGGGTTGTCGACGAAGTTCTGCGCGACCGCATTCACCTGAATGCCGCGCGGCGCGAGTTCAACGCCGACCGCCTGGGTCCAGGCGAGCTGCGCGCCGCGCGCTGCGCTGTAGGTCGACGTGCGCTTGATGCCGCGCAGTGCGGACGAACTGCCCATCACGACGATGCGACCCGCGCCGCGTGCAAGCATCTGCGGCAGCAGCGCACGCAGCAGTCGAGGCAGCGGATCGACCAGCGCGGCGAACGCATTGCGCCATTCGTCGTCGTTGACGTCGGCTGCGGCACTCGTCGGCGCAGGAATCGCGAGGTTGGCCACCAGCACATCGATCTCGCCCGCGTCGGCGATCGCGCGCCCTGCCGCTGCGGGCTCGACCAGCAGTTCGGTGCTGCGCGCGACCACCGCGCCGTGTCGCTGCTCGAGCACCTCGCACAGCGCCGGACCCATGAACGCATCGGCCTGAGTCACGAGGATGCGTTTGCCTTCGAGCGTTGCTTTTGCCATCGGTGTTTCCTGATCTGCGGTTTCGGGGCGACGGGTGGGCCGCGCGTGTCGATCGGTGGGCGCGACTCAGTCGCTGACCCGGGTGAATGCGCTGCCGTAATGCACGGCGTGATTGCCGGTGTCGTCGCTCTCGACCTCGTACTGCGGTTTGTCCGCGCTGCAACGGCGCGTGCGGCCCATGAATTCGAAATCTTTCACATGGACCTTCTTGATCTTGCCGGTGACGTGGCCGACGTCCGAATTCCAGCGCACATGCTCGCCGACCTTGTATTCATGCGACGACATCGTCGAGTCTCCGTTGAAGCCAAACCGAATGACCGGATCACCAGCCTTCGCTGCCAGGCGCGCCCTTGAACGGGCCGACCAGCTCGGGCGTGATCCAGCCGCCGTAAAAACCGCCGGGCTGTGCCTGCACGCGGGCACCGTCCACCGTGCAATGCAGATCGGCCGGATAAAGCGCGACGCAGCCGGACAAACTCTGCGCGCCGTCGAGCGGCGCTGGATAGCTCCAGCCCACACGGTGCAACGTTCGCTCGCCGTCCACCAGACTCCAGTAGGACGCGGGCCCTTTCCACTCGCAAAACGAACCGCCGCCGGCCGCCTCGAACCACTGCCGATCGACATCGGACCACGGCAGATAAAAGCTCGGCGGATGGGCGGTCTCCAGCACGCGTTGGGCGCGCCGGGTGCGGGCGATCTCGATGTCTCCCCAGCGCACGACGATCTCGCGCGAATCCGGTGCGATGCGCGGCGGACGCGGGAAATCCCAGACTGATACCTGACCCGGCGCGGGCGCGACGGCGAACGCCGGGCGCTTCGCTCCGCGCCACTGCCAGTGGTCACGCGCGGCTTCAAGCCATCGAGGCAGCGGCTTGGGGTGTGCGGGCTGTGTCATCTGCTCGTCTGTGCACCGTGTCCGATCCGCGGTTCGACCCTGCGATGCACAGGAGGCTCAGTGGTGATGCCCGTGCGCGCCGTGCACGTGCCGATGCGCGATCTCTTCGGCGCTTGCCGCACGCACGGCCAGCACCTGCAGCGAAAATTTCAAGGCGAGCCCGGCCAGCGGATGGTTGCCGTCGAGCATCACTTGATTGCCTTTGATCTTTTTCACCGTGAACACATGGGCGTTGCCTTCGTCGTCATGGCCTTGGAGCTGGCCGCCGACCTTGACGCCGGGCGGAAAATCGGCCTTGTCGATGGCACGCACCAGGGCTTCGTCGCGCATTCCGAACGCCTCGCCGGCGGAGAACTCGACGGTGAGCTTGTCACCGGCTTCATGGCCGCTCAATGCCGCTTCCAGTTTGGGCAACGTGGCTTCGTAGCCGCCGTGCAGATACTCCATCGGGTCGGTGCCGGCATCGATGGGCCGACCTTTGTCATCGGTGATTCGATAGGCGACCGTGGGCACCGTGTCTTGCTCGATTTTCATGCGCGCTTGGATTCGTGGGAGAGGACCGGGGTCGATGCCGCAGCCATCTGGCTCAGGCAGTTGGCAGACAAAAAAGGCAGGAGAACGACGTTCCGAAAACGGCTTCGCGCCACTTTTTCGGTCAAGCCTGCCTCAGCTTGAAGAAAAGTGGCGCGAAATGCCGAAAGCGTTGCAGCAACCGGACCGTCATCGATCCGACGGCCTGCGCCTCGGCTGCTCGTCAGGGACCAGCCCTTTGCGTCAGGGCTTGCTCGAAGGCGACGAAGACCCGCTCGAACCCGGCGTGCCACTCCCCGGTTTGTTGTCCTTCGATTGTGCGGCCGCCGGATTGCCCAATGGATTCACGTTGGCAGATGCACTGGTGCCCGGCGTGCCGGTCGACGGATAGCTTGGCTTCGGTGCGTTGCTGCCTGCGTTGCCGCTGCCGGCCGACGAGCCGCTCGAGCCTCCCATCGACGAGCCGCCCGCACCCGACGCTGCACCGCTGGACGACGACGGAGAAGTGGATGCAGATGATGGGGCGGATGAGCTGCCTGGCGAACCGCTGCCTGCCGCGCCGCTCGACCCGCTGCCGCTGGAACTGCTTCCAGAGGCGGTGGAGCCGGACGAGCCTGCCGATGAAGACCCCGCGCCGCCCATGCCGCTCGAGCCGGAGGCGCTTGCGCCACCGGTTCCCGTGCTCGACGACGAAGGCGAGTTTGAGCCCGCCATCGGCGACACCGTCGGCTTGGTGCCGGACGAGCCCGCCGATGAAGACCCCGTGCCGCCCATGCCGCTGCCGGATGAGCCACCGGTGCTCGGCGATGGTGAGGCCGCCGGCTTCTGGCCGGTCCCGGTCGTTGCGCTGCCGGCACCGGTTGTCGATTTGGTGCTGTCCGAAGCCCCGCTCGAGGACGGCGAGGACGAGCCCGATGACGACGATGAACCGGACGACGACAACGCGCTGCCAGACGAACCGGAGGACAACGGCGTGGCCGAGGAGCCGGAGCTGCTGCTCAGGCCGCCGCTGGACGGCCGAACGCCGGCGATCGAGTCCGACTCCGACTTGCCCGACAACGAAGTGCCCGAACCTTGTCCACTCGATGCGGGCGAGGACGAAGAGGTCGACGAAGCGGACTTGTTGCCCGCCGAGGAAGAAGCGCCCACCGAATCAATGGCGCTGCGGGCCTTCGATTCGGCTTCGTCGGCGACCGACTTGACCTTTTCGGCGGCGGCGTCCTGCGCAGCCGTCGCGACCGACTTGGCGCGCTCGAACTGCTCTTCGCCGACTTCGCGTGCTTCGTCTTTCAGACGGTCGCTGGTGGCGCCCATCCACTCGTTCTCGCGCCGCGTGCGCGGTGCCGATGCGGCCAACACGGCACCCACGGCCAAGCCGATCGCGCCCAGCGCAAGCGGATGCTCGCGCACCACCGAGTCGTAGGTTTCGCGGGCGCGTTCGGCACCGTGGCGCGCGCTGTCAGCCAACTGATCGGCCCGCTCACGCGCTGCGTGCGCGGTGTCGGAGAGCGCCTGCGCCGTCTGGCGTGCGGTGGAGGACACCCGGTCGCTCACGTCGGAGACCGTGTCCGAGACGCGGTCGCGTACGTCGGCTGCAGCGTCGCGCACGTCGGCAACGGCGCCGGCTGCGCGGTTGCGCACTTCGTTGGCCGTACTCGATGCTTTGTAGCGCAACTCATCCGCGGTGTCGGACGCTTTGTGACGCAGATCGTCTGCCGCGTCGGATGCCTTGTGGCGCAGGTCGCTGGCCGTATCCGACAGCTTGTGCTTGGCGTCGTCCGCGGCGCCCGCGATGCGGTCACGCGTTTCGCCTGCGCGATAGCGCAGATCGTCGGCGGTGCGGCTGACCTTCGCGCCTGCCTGGTCGAATGCGGAACTGCCACGCGAACGCAGCGACGGATCCATGCCGAGACGATATGCCGGGGGAATACGGTCGCGCTTGTTCGAGATCATCAGCCAGGCCAGACCGATGCCGACCAGTGCCAGTGGCAACGGTTCACGCTTGGCCGACTGGCCCAGGTTCACCAAATACTCTTTCGCACCGTGATTGCGCGCGTACTCGATCCCGCGGTCGACCAACTGGCGCGGCTCGAGACGTCGTTCGATCGCAAGCAGCGTCTCATCGAGCCGGCTGCGCGTGAGTTCGATCTCGGACTCGATTTCTTCCGGGCTCTTGTCGTCGTAGCTTCTGGTGTCGTGCGCACGCTCGTCGCGCGTGCGGACGTCGTAAGCCCGATCGTCGCGAATGCCGTCCGCGCGCACCCGGTCATCGTATTTCTTGTCGTCGTAACTCATTGCACATGCTCCTTGACCAGTTGACCGTCCTGCTGCAACGAAGCCACCGTACGCGATGGTTTCAGGTTGCTCGCGTCCAGCGCGCTCTTGCCACTGGCATAGATGATGTAGCCGATGATGATGATGACCAAGCCCACAATCAGCGGTGCGAGCCAGGCGGCCATGGCCGGCGGCAGATAGGGCGCCAGCGCGTTCACGGCCGAACTCAACAAAATGATGAAGCCCGCGAAGATCACGGCGCCGCCGGCTGCGATACCGCCGATGCCCAGCGCCATGTGGCTGATCTTCTCGGACAGCTCGGCCTTGGCCAATGCCGCTTCCTGATGGACCAGCGTGGTGGTCTGGCGCCAGAGGTCGCCGAACAGGCCGGTCAGCGATTCGCTGCGCGCGGTGCGCGGCTCGCGCGGCATCGTTGCGTCGAAGGTTGGCACGTCGTTGAGGTCGCGGTCGCGATCGATCGTGGCGCCAGTGGTGGTGGTGCGGGTGTTCAGCGTGCTGTCCATGGGTCCTCCTGATAGGTCTTGCGGCTGGCCAATGACGAAGTCGATGCGCCTGCGCCGGGGGTCGAAGTCGACCGGCCGGCCGACGACGGGTAGCCGCCGTAGCCGGAGCCGGTGGAACCGCTTGATCGGCCGGCCGTGCCCGACGTGTGCGACATGCCCGATGCGCCATGACGCGGCTCTTCCGTCGCCTTCAAAAAGCGCACCGCGAGGAAGCCGGCAGCCAGCGAGAGGCCGAAGAAGGCGACCGGCTGATTGCGGGCGAACGACTCCATGTCACGCAGCATGCCGCTGATGTCCTTGCTGCGCAGCGTGTTGGACAACCGCTCCAGGCCGTCGGCGGCCGAGCCCGTCATCTCGGCGATCGCATCGCCACCGCTGCTGCCGTCGCCCTTGCGGCCGGCCGCGTCGCGCAGCGCCTGCGCGACGTCTTCGATGCTGTCGGCTGCCACGTCTTTTTGCTCGTTGAGCTTGGACTGGGCGGCACCTTTCGCATCTTCGAAGATCGCGCCGGCCCGCTCTTTGACCATGTTGGCGCTGTCTTCCAAGCTGCTCGAACCACTGCGCGTGGCTCCCTTGGAAGGATCGTATCCTCCCGTACCCGAATAACTTCCCGTTGCCATCAGCTGCTCCTTGTTAGACCGTAAATAGACCGTAGAACCGTCGATTTTTTCGCTTGACAAAAACATTCATGTTAAGCCAGCCGGCTTTCCGCCCGATCTGGACTGGCCCCCGAGCTTACCCGCAGCATCTGGTCGGGTTTGTCAGGCAAAACCGCCAATTTCTGCATGACGGCGCCGGAAACCCCAACCGCCGTGGACAGTGGAGTCGACTCTGGCAAGAAGCGAGCCGACACATCCTCCGGCAGGCCCGCTCAATCCACGTTCGGCCGCCAACGGCGCAGCAGCAGCGCATTGCCGGTCACGCAGACCGAGCTGAGCGCCATGGCGGCGCCGGCGGCCACCGGACTCAACAGACCGAACATCGCGAGCGGGACGCCCAGCACGTTGTAGATGAACGCCCAAAACAGGTTCTGCCGGATCTTGGCGGTGGTGCGCCTCGACAGGTCCAGCGCCGCAGCCACCAGCGCCACGTCGCCGCGCATCAACGTGATGCCGGCCGCATGCATCGCCACGTCGGTGCCGGTGCCCATCGCAAGGCCCACGTCGGCGGCCGCCAGCGCCGGCGCGTCGTTCACGCCGTCGCCCACCATGGCGACCACGCGGCGCGGCAGCGGCTTGCCCGAAGGTGCTTCTTGCGGGTCGCCGCGTTGCAGCTGCTGCACCACCGCCGCCTTGTCGCCGGGCAACACCTCGGCGCGGACTTGCGCTGCCGCAAGCCCGAGTCGCTCGGCCATCGCAAGCGCTGCGGCGCGGCTGTCGCCCGTGATCATCACGACCCGCAGGCCGCGTTTGCGCAACCCGCGCAACACCTCGACCACACCGGGCTTGGGCTCGTCGCCGAACGCAAGCAGCGCACGCGGCTGCAGTCGCCCATCGGCGAGTCGTTCGAGCGCGCACGACAGCGTCGCGCCGGTGGCCTGCAACGTGCGGATGCGCTCGGCCAGCGCGGGGTCGGCTGCCCAGTTCGCGTCGAGCGCTTCGGCCCAGCGCAGACTGCCGATCAGATACGTACGGCCTGCGGTTTCGCCTTCGGTGCCGCGCCCCGGTAGGGCGCGCGACTGCTTTGGCGCCGACCACTGCAGGCCGCGCGCGCGCGCCGCGTCGAGCACGGCTTGCGCCAGCGGATGTTCGCTCGCGCTTTGCACGCCGGCCAGCGCAGCCAGCAACGCATCCTCGGATTCACCATCATGCAGCGCCAACGGCTCGAACGCGACCAGGCGCGGCCGGCCGACTGTCAGCGTGCCGGTCTTGTCGAAGGCCACCGTATCGACCCGGTGCGCGGTCTCGAGCGCCTGCACATCCTTGAACAACAAGCCGTGCCGCGCGGCCACGCCGGTGCCCGCGATCACCGCCACCGGCGTGGCCAGCCCGAGCGCGCAGGGGCACGCGATCACGAGCACCGTCACTGCATGGATCAGCGCGATCTCGAACGCGGCGCCGTGCAGCAGCCAGCCAGTCAGCGTGAGCGCAGCCAGCACCAGCACGACCGGCACGAACACCGCGGAGATCCTGTCCACCAGCCGCTGGACCGGCGCCTTGCCCATCTGCGCCTGCTCGACCAGCTCGATGATGCGCGCCAGCACGCTGTCCGCGCCCGTGGCGTCCACGCGCAGCAGCACCAGGCCGTCGCCGTTGATGCTGCCGCCGGTCAGGCGATCACCGGGCTGGCGGGGCACCGGCAACGGCTCGCCGGTCAGCATCGATTCGTTCACCTCGGTGCGACCTTCGGCCACGGTGCCGTCGGCGGGCACGCGCTCGCCCGGGCGCACGGCCGCGAGGTCGCCGGCCAACAATTCGTCGATCGGCACATCGACCTCGCGGCCATCGGCGCGGCGCAGATGGGCCTGCGCCGGCCGCAGTGCATGCAGCGCGCGAATCGCGCTCGTGGTCTGGCGCTTGGCGCGTGCTTCGAGCCACTTGCCGAGCAGCACCAGCGTGACGACCACCGCCGAGGCTTCGAAGTACAGATGCGGCGGGGTGTGCCCCGCCGCGGACGCACTCAGCCACAGCCAGACCGACAGCGCCCAGCCCGCGCTCGTGCCGAGCGCGACCAGCAGATCCATGTTGCCCGCACGGCCCTTGATCGCGTGCCAGGCACCGCGATAAAACCGCGCGCCGAGCCAGAACTGGACCGGCGTGGCCAGTACGAACTGCAGCCAGGCCGGCGGCATCCAGTGGATGCCGAACGGCGCCAGCACCATGGGCAGCACGAGCGGCAGCGACAGCACGATGCCAATCGCCACCGGTGCGGCGCCTGCCCACGGCGAGGCGGCCATCTCGGCCGCCAGCGCGGCCTGCGCGTTGCTGCGCGGCTCGTAGCCGGCGTCGCGCACGGCGCGCGCAAAGCGGGCCTCGGTGCCGGCGGCCGCGTCGTAAGCCACATGCACGGTCTCGGTGGCCAGATTGACGCTCACTTCCCGCACGCCGGGCACTTTTCTGATTGCGCGCTCCACACGCATCACGCACGACGCACACGTCATGCCGCCCACGGCAAAGTCATGCGTGGCGGCTGCGCTGGCCGCCCGGTCGGCATCTGAAGCAGTGGGAACGATGGAGGCGGCGTCGGCAACGGTGGTCATGGCGACAGCCTAATCCTTGTCATGCGGTGAAGGTCAAACAGGCTGGGCACGACGTGCTTGCAACGTGCTTGGCTCGAATGAAAAGATTCGTGGAAGTGCTTGAGCTTCCCACGAGGGAAAGGTTTAATCTTGCTGCTTCGGGCTGGCTGCGCTACACCAGACGCCGCAGACAGCACATCTCTCCAACCCACTCGAGGAGCGTTATCCATGCATCAGACATTCGATGTGCGGGGCATGACCTGCGGCCACTGCGAACGCGCGGTGGCCGAGGCCATTCGAGCGGTCGATCCGCAGGCTCGGGTCGAAGTGGATCGGGCCGCAAACCGGGTCGAGGTGCAGTCGGATCAACTGCGTGACGTGCTTGCGAATGCAATCGCCGACGAAGGCTACCAGGTTGCTTGAGTTCGGCTGAGGCGACACCCATGTTGAACATCGGCGCCGTGGCCGCGCAGTCCGGCGTCTCGGCCAAGATGGTGCGGCACTACGAGTCGCTCGGCTTGCTGGGCACCGTGGCGCGCAGCGAAAGCGGCTATCGGCAGTATGCCGCGGCCGATATACACACCCTGCGCTTTATCAAGCGCGGCCGTGATCTCGGATTCTCGATCAAGCAAATCGCTGAGCTGGTCGGCTTGTGGAGAGACCGGCGACGCGCGAGTGCGCGGGTCAAACGCATCGCCGAGAAACACGCGAGAGCGCTCGCCGAACGCATCGAAGCGCTGCAGTCGATGCAGCGAACGCTGGATAACCTGGTCGCATGCTGCGCGGGTGACACGCGACCGGACTGCCCGATCCTCGACGATCTTTCGGGGGCGGGCAGTCCTTGAATCGCAAGCCTGGGCGAAGCGGCCTGCGACGAGTTACTTGACCGCGTTGCGGTTTACGGCCCCTTCGGCCAGTTCGGTCATCAGCTCGTCGCTGTTGTACATCTCTTTCGTCGCCGCATCGAGTTGCTTGACGTCGTTGTCGAGCTTCAACGCTTTCGCGAACGCGGCAACCGTGCCGAAGCCGGTGATGCCGTAGTGCGTCATGCGCTGGTACTGCGCAATGATGGCTGCATCCAGCACCGGACCTTTTTCGGGGGCTTCTTCGACCGTGTGCTTGACGGCTTCGGACACCAGGCCTTCCATGCCCTTGCAGTGCTCCTTGGACGGCGTCTCGCCCTGCGCTTCGATCAGCTTCTTGAGCAGTTCGGTGTGCTTGGCAATGCCTTCGGGCGACTTGTCGAGCATGGTCTTGAGTTTTGCGTTGCTCGCTTGCGGCGAGATCTTTTTCAACGCGCGGACCATCTGGTCATTGGCAGACCACAGGTCTTTCAATTCGTCGACGTAGAGTTCTTCGAGTTTGGTGATTTTGGCCATTGGGTTGCTTTCGTAAGGGGTTGGAAAAGTGGATTGCCGAACGCCATGCCGGGCGGATCCGACACTCCCTGCATTGTTGGCAATTCATGCGCTCAGGCAGGTAGGAAAACGACTTGACCACGCGTCAGCCATGGCTTTGCGCGCTGGTTTCGCACCGACGACTGCTTTCGATCTCAGGTCGTCGGTTCCGGTCCATCGACACCCAGCAACGGCAGCACTTGCGCAAGCAGCGCATCGGGCGCTTCTTCCGCGATGTAGTGGCCGCACGGCAAAGCGATGCCGTCGACTCGACGCGCAAGCAGTCGCCATTCGGCAAGCGGATCGAAGCAGCGGTCGATCACGCTGTCTCGGCCCCACAGCACACGCAGCGGCGCCTCGATCCAGCGGTCCTGCGCACGATCATCGCGCTCGTGATCGAGGTCGATGCCAGCGGCGGCCCGGTAGTCTTCGCAGATGCCGTGCGCGGTGCCTGGAAGCGCAAGGCAACGCCCGTACTCGGCCAGCGCGTCGGCATCGAACGGCGTCATGCCCGCGCTGCGCCGTCCCATCACGTCGCGCAGATAGGCGGCCGGGTCGGCTTCGATAAGGCGCTCGGGCAGCGGCGCGGGCTGAATCAGGAAAAACCAGTGCCAATAGGCGCGCGCGAACGCCTCGCTGGTCTGCTCGTACATCGCGAGCGTCGGCGCGACGTCGAGCAGGATCAGGCGATCGACCGCCTGTGGATGATCGACCGCCAGCCGATGCGCGACCCGCGCGCCGCGGTCGTGCGCGAGCACGGCGAATCGGGCGAAACCCAGACTGCGCATCAGCGCGAGCTGGTCGCGCGCGAGCGTGCGTTTCGAATAGTTCGAATGGTCGGCCGCGCCGCGCGGTTTCGACGAATCGCCATAGCCGCGCAGGTCGGCCGCCACCACCGTATGGGTCTGCGCAAGCTGCTGTGCCACCTTGTGCCAGATGGCGAGCGTCTGCGGATGGCCGTGCAGCAGCAACAGCGGCGGGCCGCTGCCGCCGATCACGGCGTTGATGTGCACGCCGGGCTCGACCTCGACGATGCGATGCGCGAAGCCGGGAAACAGACGCAGCATGGCGGCGCGATCGATGGCCATGGTGAAAGCATGCATCGACGATTCGTCCGCAGCGCCGCCGCGCTACCGGCGCGCAGCCAGCGGATAGGCCGGATCGGTGTAGCCCGGCGTGGAGGGATGCCCGGGCGGCACGAGCGAATCGACCAGCGCTTCGTCGGCCTCGTCGATCACGCAATCGAGCGCGCCGAAGTAATCCTGCCACTGGGCCAGCGTGCGCGGCCCGGCAATCACGGCGCTCACCGCCCGGTTCGCGAGCACCCAGGCGGTTGCGAAATGCGACAGCGCGATACCCTTCTGCGCGCAATGCGCTTTCAGCTTGCCCGCGATCTCGAGCGACTCGGCACGGAACTCGGTCTGCATCATGCGGGGGTCGCTGCGGCCGGCGCGCGTGTCGGCGTCGGGCACCGCGCCCGGCGCGTATTTGCCGGACAGCACGCCGCGTGCGATCGGGCTGTACGGCACCACCCCGATGGCGTAGTCCGCACAGGCTTCGAGCACCTCGACTTCGGGCAGGCGGTTCAGCAGGTTGTAGTAGGGCTGGCAGACCACCGGCGCGGGCATGCCCAGTTCGCGCGCGAGATGCACGGCCTGCGGCGATGCGCCAGCCGCGAAAGTTCGACAAACCCCAATAGCGAATCTTGCCGGCCGCAAGCAGCGTTTGAATCGCGCGCAATGGCTCTTCGAGGTCCAGCCCGAGAAAGTCGCGGTGCAGATAGTAGATGTCGATGTGGTCGGTCGCCAGCCGCTGCAGGCTCGCTTCGCATTCGCGCAGCATCCAGCTGCGCGAATAACGCGCTTCGTTGGGCCGCTCGGACATCTTGTTGCCGACCTTGGTTGCAAGCACCCAGTCGTGCCGCTGGCCTTGCAGCAGTTCGCCCACCATCGTCTCGGAAGCACCCGTCGTGTAGACGTCGGCCGTGTCGATGAAGTTGACGCCGCGCCCGGCGCCGAACGCGACGATGTTGCGGGCCTCCGCCAGCTCGGTCTGGTCGCCGAACATCATCGTGCCCAGGCACAGCCGGGACACCTGCAGGGGGCTTTTGCCCAAGCTCTGGTATTGCATCAACGTCTCCTCGAACTGAATCGGGATCAGCCGCGACGGCGCTGCCGCACCGATTCGGCCAGGTCGTTCAGCAACGTTTCAGAATCATTCCAGCCCAGGCATGCATCGGTGATGCTCTTGCCGTATTCGAGCGCCTGCGGATCGTTCTTGCCCGGCGTGAATTTCTGGCTGCCCGCATGCAGATGGCTCTCCACCATCAGGCCGAACACCTGGCGCGCGCCGCCCGCGACCTGAGCCGCCGATGTCGCGCGCGACGTCAAGCTGGCGCTGGTGCTGCTTGCTGCTGTTCGCGTGGCTGCAGTCGACCATCAGCCGCGCGTTCATGCCGGCTTCGGCCAGCTCCGCGCAGGCCGCCCGCACGCTAGCCGCGTCGTAGTTCGGCGCCTTGCCGCCGCGCAGGATCACGTGGCAGTCCGGGTTGCCGTCGGTGCGTACGATCGCGACCTGGCCGTTCTTGTGCACCGACAGGAAGTGATGGCCACGCGCGGCCGCCTGGATCGCGTCGGTGGCGATCCGGATGTTGCCGTCGGTGCCGTTCTTGAAGCCGATCGGCGCCGACAGTCCCGATGCGAGTTCGCGATGCACCTGGCTCTCGGTGGTGCGCGCGCCGATCGCGCCCCAGGAGATCAGGTCGCCGATGTACTGCGGCGAGATCACGTCGAGAAACTCGCTGCCGGCCGGCAGGCCGAGCCGGTTGATGTCGATCAGCAGCTGGCGCGCGATGCGCAGGCCTTCGTCGATGCGGTAGCTGTCGTCCAGGTACGGATCGTTGATCAGCCCTTTCCAGCCGACCGTGGTGCGCGGTTTTTCGAAGTAGACGCGCATCACGATTTCGAGCGCGTCGGCGTGCTGGTCCCGCAGCACCTTGAGCTTGCGCGCATAGTCGAGCGCGGCCACCGGATCATGGATCGAACACGGCCCGATCACGACCAGCAGCCGGTCGTCCTCGCCCGCCATGATCTGGTGGATGCGCTGGCGCGTGTCGGCGATCAACGATTCGACCGCGCTGCCGCGGATCGGGAAGAAACGGATCAGATGTTCGGGTGGCGGCAGCACGGTGATGTCCTTGATGCGTTCGTCGTCGGTGTTGCTGGTACGGTCGAGCGCGGACGATTGCCAGGATCTCGTGTCTTGCGTGGTGGCGGGAGCGTTCATGGTGGTTGGAGAAGGTTTTCGGAAAGGCCAATGAAAAAAACCGCCGGGCCCTTGGAAGGCCGGCGGTTCGGAAGGTATTGCGTGAGGTCTGTTTGTCTGACTACTTCGCGCGCTCACCCTTCGTCTCGCCGGTGCATCGAAACCAGAAAAACGAAAAATAGAAAGTGGCGCGCGCGTTCATGGGCGGCCAATGTAGCACAGGAAAATCAGAGAGCGCCTGCGTCACAAGTCACGCAAGCGATCAGCGGATCGCGACCGGGTTGATGATCGCCTGCACCGCGCCGGTGGTGCGCGCCGCGCCCAGCACGAACATGAACTCCCAGGCCTTGTCTTTCACAAGCGGGCCGGTGTTCATGTTCTCCAGGATGTAGACGCCATTCCTCGCCAGCAGGATCTGGTGAATCTCGAACACGCCCGCGTCTTTCTCGAACGGGATCACTTCGAGCGCCCACTGGTCCGCGCCGATCGCGACCACGCCCTTGTCGGCCAGATACTGCGCGCCTTCCTTGCCCAGGCCCGGCTCGCCCGCGAGGAAGCGCTTGTTGTCCTTGCCTTCGAGCGCCTGCCAGCCGGTGTGGAACAGCACCACGTCGCCTTTCTTGATCTCGATGCCCTGCTTCTTCGCCTGCTCGTCGATCTCTTTCTTGTTGAACGCGGTGCCTTCCTTCACCATGTCGGTGTTGAAGTGGGCGGTCATGTCGAGCACCACGCCGCGCGTGACGAACGGCGGGACTTTTTCGATGCCGAGCTTGGTCAGGCCGTCCGGCTTCGCGAAATCCTTGGCCTTGTTGCAGTTGTAGTAGACGTTGTCGACGCCCAGGTGGCCGAGCCCGTCGATCTGGGAGCCGATGCCGACCCAGCCCATGATGATGTCGTCGTTGTAGGTCGACTTGGTCGGGCCGAGCGAGCCGCCGCCGGCCTGGCCCGGCTGCACCACGGTCACCGAGAATGTGCGCGGCGGATACGCGGCCGACTTCGAGTTGGTCTCGAAGCCGAGCGGATAGCTCTTGCCCGTGGTGACGAGCTTGGCCGCGTCCTGCGCCATCTGCGGCGTCAGGATGTTGGCCGCGCCGATCTCGTCATTGGGGCCCCACTTGGACTTGCACCAGTCGTCTTGCGCCAGCGCGCCGGTGGCTGTGAGCATCAGGCCGGTGGCTGCCGCAGCCGACAGGCATCGGCGGAGTGCCGTGGTCGGGGATGTATCGTGTTGCATCTTTGTCTTCTTAAGTGTTTGAGTTCTTCAGGCAAAAGCCACGCAGATTTTGCGTGGTCGTTTTCATGCTACTCACACCCGCCGGATGCGTCCACCGACATGGACGTAACACTCGGTTAGCGACCCGCCATCACACGCGAAGGCCCAAGAACCTTCGGCGTTGCACCGAGCCTGCGCGTGGGGGCCCGCGTGCGGCGCCGGCGTCAGGCCGTGCCGCCCACCGTCAACCCGTCGATGCGCAAGGTCGGCTGGCCGACACCGACCGGCACGCTCTGGCCGTCCTTGCCGCAGGTGCCGACGCCACTGTCGAGCTTCATGTCGTTGCCGATCATCGTCACGCGCTTCAACGCGTCCGGGCCGCTGCCGACCAGCGTGGCGCCCTTCACCGGATAGAGGATCTTGCCGTTTTCGACCCAGTACGCTTCGCTCGCCGAGAACACGAACTTGCCCGAGGTGATGTCGACCTGGCCGCCGCCGAAGTTGGTCGCATACAGGCCTTTCTTGATGCTCGCGACAATCTCTTTCGGGTCCTTGTCGCCGCCGGTCATGTAGGTGTTGGTCATGCGCGGCATCGGCACGTGCGCGTAGCTTTCGCGCCGGCCATTGCCGGTCGGCTTGGCTTTCATCAGTCGTGCATTCAGCGAGTCCTGGATGTAGCCCTTCAGGATGCCGTCCTCGATCAGCACGTTGCGCTGCGTGGCCTGCCCCTCGTCGTCGACGTTGAGCGAGCCGCGCCGATCCGCAATGGTGCCGTCGTCGAGCACCGTCACACCCTTGGCCGCCACCCGCTTGCCGATACGGCCCGAAAACGCGCTCGATCCCTTGCGGTTGAAGTCACCCTCCAGACCGTGGCCGATCGCCTCGTGCAGCAGGATGCCGGGCCAGCCGGGCCCGAGCACCACCGTCATCTCACCGGCCGGCGCGGGCCGCGCGTCCAGGTTCGTCAGCGCCGCATCGACCGCTTCCTGCACGTACTTGGCGACCTGCGCTTCGTCGAAATAAGCCAGCCCGAAGCGCCCGCCGCCGCCGGCCGAACCCATTTCGCGCCGGCCGTTCTGCTCGGCGATCACGGTGATGCTCATGCGCACCAGCGGCCGCACGTCGGCCGCCAGTGTGCCGTCGGCGCGCGCGACCATCACGACGTCGTATTCGCTCGCGACGCTGGCCATGACTTGCGAGACCCGCGGGTCCCGCGCGCGAGCGGCCTGCTCGGCGCGTTCGAGCAGTTGCACCTTGGCGGTGCTGTCGAGCGTGGCGATCGGGTCCAGCCCACCGTAGAGCGATCGGCTCTTTGCTATTTTTTCCGAAGCAGACTTCGATGGCCCGATGCGCGCTTCACCCGAAATCGATCGCACGGTGCGTGCCGCGTCGAGCAGCGAAGCTTCCGAGATGTCGTCGGAATAGGCAAACGCCGTCTTCTCGCCGCTCACCGCGCGCACGCCGACGCCCTGATCGATGCTGAAGCTGCCGGTCTTGACGATGCCTTCCTCGAGGCTCCAGCCTTCGCTGCGCGTGTACTGGAAGTAGAGGTCGGCGTCATCGACCTTGTGCGCGCGGATTTCGGACAGCGCGCGTGTCAGATGCGTTTCGTCGAGTCCGAACGGCTCGAGCAACAGGCGCCGGGCAATCGCCAGGCGTTCGATGGTGGGTTCGCGGGAGATCATTCGGCAATTCTAGGAGTCGCCTGTGAAACCGGCTCGACCAAGGGTGCTTGAGCCGACAGATCGAGCGTCTGCCGATCTGCGCGCCACGTGGGATGTGGGTCGCATTCGTCGGATGCCCGTAACCCCTGGCTCGACCGGCTGCCGATGCGCCCACGCGGCCCGGTTGCCCGGTTGCTCCTTCACGCCGCAGGTTCGGCAACTGTCTTACACCATGAAGCAGGACATCCGCTGGCGCAAGCCCTTGTGTTTTCGGGTTTGATCGACACTCCTGCCGCCTGCAAGGTCGTGCCCCCCTCCCCCCGCTCGGGCCCCCTGACCGGATGGCCGATGCGCAGGCAGCCAGTACCCGTTCACACCCATCGCCGCCCCCTGCGGCACATCGAAAAAGGCCAGTCATCCCATGGATCTACGTATTTCCGGGCGCACCGCCGTCATCTCCGGCGCCGCTGGCGCCATCGCGCATGAAACCGCAAAAATTCTGTTGGCCGAAGGCTGCCGCCTGATCTTGACCGACCTGGACAAGAAAGAACTCGCCACCTCGGTCGAGCGCCTGGGCGGCGGTGGCGCGGTGCGCTCGGTGGTGGCGGATTTGTCCACGCTCGAAGGCGCGCAGCAGGTCCAAAAGGAAGGCGCGCGGGGCGACGCGGACTGGCAGCCTGCATTGATGTTCCACGCCGCCGGCGTGACGGGCGCCAAAGGCGACCCGCTCGACGACATCACGGAGGAAGACTGGACGCATGCGTGGAACAACGATTTCATGACCGGCGTGCGGATGGCCAGAGTCTTCATCCCGCCGATGCGCAAAGCCGGCTGGGGCCGAGTGGTGTACGTGGTGTCCGAGAACGTCGCGCAACCGTATCCGGACGAAGCGGTCTACAACGCGGCCAAGGCGGCCACGCTGAGCTTCACCAAATCGATGAGCCAGGCCTACGCACAGGACGGCGTGCTGATCAACTGCGTCGCACCGGCTTTCATCGAGACCGACATGACCAACGGCATGATGGAAAAACGCGCGAAGAAATTGGGCGTCAGCAAGGAAGAGGCGATCCGGACCTTTCTGAACGAAGACCGCCCGCATCTGGTGTTGAAGCGCCGCGGCCAGCCTGAGGAAGTCGCGTTCATCACGGCCTGTCTGCTGTCCGAGCGCGCCTCGTTCGTGACCGGCTCGAACTACCGGATCGACGGCGGCGCCGTGCAGTCGCTCAACATTTGAGCCGCAGCGCGGTGGACGCGCCGTTCGACGGGCCGGTCACGCGGGAGGACATCCACGCGCGAATTCAGGCGCATCCGCTCGGCGACGAGCCTGAGGCACAACGGATCGCATTCGATCGTCTGATGCGCGGCTCGCCGTCGTCCGAGGCCACACGGAAGGTCGAAAGGGTCGACGCGCGATATGGCCCCGAGACGCACGGCACGATCGTCTATCTGCACGGCGGCGGTTACGTGTTCGGCTCGCCGCAGACGCATGCACGCGTCGGACGAGGGTTGTTCGAGCGCACCGGCTTGCGCGTGCTGCTGCCGGCTTACCCACTGGCGCCGGAGTCCGTCTGGCCGGCGCAGCGCGATGCCGTGATCGCCCTGGTGCGCAGTCTTTCAGGCCCTGTGATTTTGGCCGGTGACTCGGCCGGCGGGCATCTGGCGCTGGTCGCTGCGCTTGAACTGGCGCGGCGCAGCAGCCCGGTTGCGGGACTGCTGCTGTTCTCGCCGAACACGGACCGCAGTGGCTTGTCACGCACGCGGTTGCGGAACGATCCGCTCGATCCGATGGTCGATGAAGCGGGGGACCGGAAGCTCGCGCGTCGGTGCTTCGGAGACATGCCGTCAGACCATCCGCAAGTCTCGCCCGTGCTGGACGACCTGCGGCGCCTGCCTCCGACCTTTCTCGAAGTGGGCGCCCAGGAAGTGCTGCTCGGCGACAGCCTCGTGCTGGCCGAACGCGCGCGCCGTGCCGGCATACAAGTGACGCTGCACATCGAGCCTGAAGGGCTGCATATGGGACAGGCGTGGGCACCGTGGTGGCCTGTCGCCGCAGCCTCGTTGGTCCGCGCAGCGACGTTCGTGCGTTCGGTGATCGCGGCGACTTGAGCAACTTCGTGGATCAAGTGCTTGCAGTCCGGAACCATTGGGACCACGCGAGCCACATGCTTCGATTGCCACCTGTGGAGCGCATGCCGCCCGAGTCGAGCAGGGGCCGCGGAGCCGGCTCCGCCGGGCCGCAGGCGCCGCCCCGTGCAAGGGGAAGGCGAAAGCCGACCGTAGGGAGCGAAACCTGGGGGTGGGTTTAATGCCCGCCCGAGTCCGCCCGGCGGCAGGACTCGAACAGGAACCAGGTGCGCTCCTCGGTCTCGTCGATCCAGTTTTCGATCAGGCTCGCGGTGGCGATGTCGCGGCGGTCGTCACAGACTTCATGCGCGTCGCGCAAGTTCGCGGCCATCGCGCTGTTGTCTTCGCGCAGTTCGGACAACATGGCCAGCGGCTCGACGTAGTCCTCGTTGTTGTCCTTCACGCGTTGCAGCCGGGAGATGTGGCTGGTCGAGCGCAGCGTCATGCCGCCCAACTTGCGGATGCGCTCGGCCAGCGGATCGGTCATCGCATAGATCTGCTGGGACTGTTCGTCGAGCAGCAGGTGGTAGTCGCGAAAGTGCGGCCCGCTCATGTGCCAGTGAAAATTCTTGGTCTTCATGTAGAGCGCGAACACGTCGGCCAGCAGCACGTTCAGGCTGCCAGCGATGTCTTGGGTGTCCTTGCTGTCCAGGTCGGTGGGCGTGGACAGCGGCTTGTCGGCCAGTTGCGCGGCGCCGGGTGTGGCGGTTTCGTTTTTTGCCATTTCCATTCCTTCTTGCAGATCGTCGGGTTCCGATTCGAGAGGGCAATCCTACCTTCGGCCATCGGCGTCTGCAGGCCGCGGACCGGTCGGCCCATGGCTTTGTCGGAATTGCCTGAGTGGGTTGCTCGATTCCACCCGAGCACCAGCAATTCGCAGTCCTGCGAAGACTGTTTGTCAGCGGCCGCGGGTCGCTCTGTGCAAGGCGGTGTGGGGCGCCACCCGCAGTTGGTCGTTGGCCGCCGCGCCCAGCCGCTGCGCGCGCGAAATCGACATGAGAATGCCGAGCGCCATGCCGAGCGTGACCATCGCGGTGCCGCCGTAGCTGATGAACGGCAGCGGCACGCCGACCACCGGCAGGATGCCACTGACCATGCCCATGTTTACGAACGCGTAAGCGAACAGGATCATCGTCATCGCGCCGGCCAGCAGGCGTGTGAACAGCGTCGGCGCGTCGCGCGCGATCAGCAGCCCGCGCAGCACCAGAAACAGGAACGCCGCGATCAGCAGCAGGTTGCCGAGCAGCCCGAACTCTTCCGAATACGCGGCGAAGATGAAGTCCGTGGTGCGCTCCGGGATGAACTCCAGGTGCGTCTGCGTGCCTTGCATGAAGCCCTTGCCGTAGAGGCCGCCGGAGCCGATCGCGATCATCCCCTGGATGATGTGGAAGCCGCGCCCGAGCGGGTCGCGCGTCGGGTCGAGCAACGTGCAGATGCGCTGCTGCTGGTAGTCGTGCAGCACGAACCAGCGCACGCCGTCGGCGCACAGCCGCGGCTCGTACCACACGACCAGCACGATGCCCACGACGGTGACCAGCAGCGGCGGCATCACGAGCTTCCAGCTCAGGCCCGCGAAGAAGATCACCGACAGGCCGGCCGCCAGCACCAGCATCGCGGTGCCCAGATCGGGCTGTTTGATGATGAGCCCGACCGGCCCGGCCAGCAGCACGCCGGCCACGAGGAAATCGAGCGGCCGCAGCTGCCCTTCGCGCTTCTGGAACCACCAGGCCAGCATCAGCGGCATTGCGATCTTCAGAATCTCGCTGGGCTGGATCACGATGCCGATGTCGAGCCAGCGCTGCGCGCCCTTCTTGGTCAGCCCGAAGATCGCAACCGCCACCAGCAGCAGCAATCCGGCCGTGTAGAGCGGCAGCGCAAATGCCATCAGCTGCTGCGGCGGCAGTTGCGCGAGCATGAACAGGATCACCAGCGCGATCAGCATGTTGCGCCCGTGGTCCTGAAACCGCGTGCCGTGATCGAAACCGGACGAATACATCGTGACCAGCCCGATGCCCGCCAGCAGCACAATGGCCGCGAGCAGCCACGGATCGAAGCCGCGCAGGTGCGGCGCGATCCGCTGCCAAAGCGTCGGCTGATCGAAGCTGAGGGTGCGGCTGCCGAGGTTTGCCATGGGCGCGAATTATCCAGTGCCAAGCCGTGCCGGCGCTGTTCCAATCGGCGCTGCCCCGACACAAAGAAAGCCCGATCACTCACCATGCCGACCACCCATCTGCTCTATCTGCACGGCTTTCGCTCCGCTCCGGCCTCGACCAAGGCGCGCAAGCTGCAGCGGAACGTCGCCGAGTTCCCCGCCGTGACCTGGTGCTGCCCGCAATTGCCCGCGTCGCCGAAGGCGGCAATGGCGCTGATCGCGCGCAGCACGGGCGGCTGGCCGACCGAGACGATGGCGGTCGTCGGCTCTTCGCTCGGCGGCTTCTACGCGGCAGCGGTTGCCGAGGCCCGTGGCTGCAAAGCGGCGCTGCTGAATCCGGCGGTCGATCCGGCACGCGACCTGACGGCCCAGGTCGGCACACTCACGAGCTGGCACGATCCGAGTGAGCGATTCGAATTCCGCGCGGCGTACATCGACGAACTGCGCGCGATCGCACCGGCCGAGATCACGCGCCCCGAGCGCTACTACACGCTGATTGCGAAAGGCGACGAAGTGCTCGACTGGCGCGAGATGACCGCTCGCTATCCCGCAGCGCATGGCGCACTGCTCGAAGGCAGCGACCACGCGATCGGCGCGTTCGACGACCATATCGACGGCCTGCTCCGCTTTCTCGACCTCGCGCGCTGAAAACACGCGGCGCGCGCCGCCACCCGGGATGGGACAATTCCGTCCATGTATGCATTGTTCGAAGAAGCCGGCAAGTTTTTGACCGGGCGGGTGTTGTCGCAGTCGGATGCGTCGTCGCAGGTCGAGTTGGACAGCGGCAAGCGGGTCAAGGTGAAGGCGGCCAACGTGCTGCTGGCGTTTGAAAAACCCACGCCGGCCGAGTTGCTGGAAGAGGCCCGCGGCATCGCCGAGACGATCGAGCTGGAGCTGGCCTGGGAATTTGCGCCGGAAGACGAATTCGGCTTTGCCGATCTGGCGCGCGACTATTTCAACGACAAGGCGACGCTCGCGCAGCAGACCGCCGCGCTGCTGAAGCTGTTCGATGCGCCGCACTATTTCCGCCGCGCGGGCAAGGGGCGCTTTCGCAAGGCGTCGGCCGATGTCGTGCAACTCGCACTCGCCGCGATCGAGAAAAAAGCCGAAACCCAGCGCCAGATCGACGGCTGGGCCGAAGAGCTCGCCGCCAGCCGCTGCCCGGAGCCGATCCGCGAACAGCTCTACAAAATCCTGTTCAAGCCGGACAAGAACGCACCCGAGTACAAGGCCGTGGTGACGGCCGCGCGCGCCACGCAGCTTGCACCGCTGGCCTTGCTGCAGCAGGCCGGCGCGATCCAATCCGCCTACCAGTTCCACTGGCGGCGCTTTTTGTTCGACTGCTTTCCCAAAGGCACCGGATTCGCAGCGCTGCCCACGCCCGAGCTGCCTGACGACTTGCCGACCGCATCGGTCGCCGCGTTCTCGATCGACGACTCGCAGACCACCGAGATCGACGATGCGTTGTCGGTCACGGGCCTGGGCAGCGGCACCGTCACGCTCGGCATCCACATCGCGGCGCCGGGCCTGGCCGCCCTGCCCGGCAGCCCGATCGACCAGACCGCGCGCCAGCGGCTGTCCACCGTCTACTTGCCGGGCCACAAGATCACGATGCTGCCGGACGCGGTCGTGCAGGCCTGCACGCTGGAGGCTGGCCGCGACTGCGCGGCGGTGTCGCTGTATGTGGAGATCGACGAAGCCACGCTGGACTTCAAAAGCCACCAGACCCGCCTCGAGAAGGTGCCGATCGCCGCGAATCTGCGGCACGACCGGCTCGACGCGCTGGTCACCGAAGCATGGCTGGCGGACGGTCCGGCCGCTGGTTCTGAAGACCAGAACGCGGCAGAGTTGGGGCCGGTCGGCCACAATCAGCTGTCGTTCTTGTACCGCCTCGCCAAGCACCTAAAAGCCGGTCGCGAGCAAGTCCGCGGCAAACCCGAGAACTTCAATCGGCCCGACTACAACTTCAAGCTGCAAGGCGTGACCGGCGACGAGCCGGACGGCACCGAAACCGTTCAGATCACCACGCGCCGCCGGGGCGCACCGCTGGACCTGATCGTGGCCGAAGCGATGATCGTCGCCAACAGCACCTGGGGCGGCATGTTGGCCGAGCACGGCGTGCCGGGCATCTACCGCAGCCAGGCGAGCCTCGCGCCGGGTGTGAAGGTGCGAATGGGCACCAAGGCGCTGCCGCACGCGGGCATCGGCGTGCCGAGCTATGCGTGGAGCACGTCGCCGCTGCGCCGTTATGTCGATCTGGTGAACCAGTGGCAGATCATCGCGTGTGCGCAGCACGGCAAGACGGCCGCGCTGGCCGCGCCGTTCAAGCCGAAGGACGCGGCGCTGTTCGCGGTGATCTCGGGCTTTGACGAAGCGTACGCGGCCTACAACGGTTTTCAGTCGCAGATGGAGCGGTTCTGGACGCTGCGCCATCTTGAGCAGCAGGATGTGAAGCGGATCGATGCGGCGGTGCTGAACAACGGCTTGGCGCGCGCCGACGCGCTGCCGCTGGTGCTGCAATTGCTGGGCGCGGCCGACCTGCCGCGCGGCGCGCAGGTGCGCGTGCAGCTGGGCGCGCCGGACTTCATCACGCTCGATCTGGCGGGCACGGTGCTGGAGCGGCTCGACCTGGAAGACGCGAACGCTGCGTCACGCACGGCAGCCGATGCGAACAGCGACGACGAAGGTGAAGAAGCCAGCGCCGGCCCGCTCGCGATCGCGGTCGACCTCGGTGACGAAGGCGAGCCGGCCGTGCCAGAGTCAGCCAAAGCGCAGCAGCCGGTTGCGCCCTGACAATGAAGTCCTTCTGGCGCCGTTTGAGCGCGCTGCAGATCGCGCTGTTCGTCTCGGTCGCGGTACACGCGGGCTTGCTGGCACTGCGCTTTGCCGCGCCGGCGACGTTCGACCGCGTGTTCCAGGAGTCGCCACTCGAAGTGATTCTGGTCAACACCAAGTCGACCGCGCAGCCGCCCGAGCAGGCCCAGGCGATCGCGCAGGCCACGCTGGCCGGTGGCGGCAGCCGCGAGGACGACAAGGCGCGCCTGAGCCGCCCCACCTCCCCCCTGCCGCCCGCGCCGCGCGCCGAGTCCGGTGAAGCGGCTGTCGAGGTGACCCCACGCAACGACGCGTCGCTGCCCGACCCGCGGCGCGTGTTGATCGCGCAGATCGAGCAGCGCATTGCGCAGCTGCAGTCCGCCGAGCCGCAGCCCGAGCGCGCCGTGGCCGCCGATGAGCCGCAGCCCGACACGCCCGAAGAACAGCGCCGCCGCCTGGTCACCTTGATGGCAGAGATCGAACGCAGCCTGAACGAAGACGCCGCCGGCCCGAAACGTCGTCTGGTCAGCCCCGCCACGCGCGAAGCCGTCTACGCGCTCTACTACGACGCGCTGCGCCGTCGCATCGAAGACAAAGGCACGCTGAACTTCCCGCAAGCCGCCGGCAAAAAACTGTACGGTGAACTCACCATGCTGATCACGGTGGACAGCCGCGGCCGGGTGCTCGCGACCCACGTGGTGCAAAGCTCGGGCAACCCGGCGCTGGACCGCCGGGCCGAGGCGATCGTGCGCGCGGCCGGGCCGTTCGACAGCTTCGAAGAGGCGATGCGTTTGAAGGGCGAACAGATCCTGGTCGAGTCGCGATTTCGCTTCACGCGCGACCAGACGCTGGAGGCGAAGACGCGATGACCGCATCCATCGACCGCTATTGCGTGCTCGGCCAGCCGGTCGAGCACAGCAAGTCGCCGTGGATTCATGCGCGCTTCGCCGAGCTGACCGGGCAACGCCTCGAATACGGCCGGCAGCCGGTGCCGCTCGATGGCTTTGCCGATGCGGTGCGGGCCCTGCACGCCCTGGGCGTGCGCGGCTGCAACGTGACGGTGCCGTTCAAGTTCGAAGCGGCGGCGCTGGCCGACTCGACCAGTGACGCGGTGCGGCTTGCGCAGGCCGGCAACACGATGAGCTTCAACGCCGACGGCACGATCCGGCTCGACAACACCGACGGGCTCGGGCTGGTGGCCGACATTCAGATCAATGCCGGCCTGGCGCTGGCCGGGCGCGATCTGCTGCTGCTCGGCGCCGGCGGCGCGGCAGCCGGCGTGCTGGCGCCGCTGCTGCGGGCCGCGCCGCGCCGCATCGTGCTGGTGAACCGGACACGCGCGCGGGCCGAAGCGCTGGTGGCGCGCCACGCACCACTCGCTGCGCAATTCGAAGTCGACGTCTGCGTGGCGGATGCGCAGGCGCTGGACGAATCGTTCGACTTCGTGATCAACGCCACCGCAAGCAGCCTGAACAGTGCGCTGCCGCCGATACCGCCAAGCGTGTTCCAAGGCAGAGACAGCGCGCTTGCCTACGACATGATGTACGGCCCGGCCGCGCAACCGTTTCTGCATTGGGCGCGCACGCACGGCGCGACGGCGCGCGACGGCCTGGGCATGCTGGTCGAGCAGGCGGCCGAGTCGTTCGCGATCTGGCGCGGTGTGCGGCCTCCGTCGAAACGCGTGCTGGACGAACTGCGCGAATCGCTCACTGCAACGTGAGGGATTGGGGCCGCAACAACGGCGCGATGCAGGCGTCGGCCGGCTGCGCGGACCCGAGGGCGACGACGAAGCGGCGTGCCAGTGCATGGGCGCCGATGTGGCGCTGGCTCGGCTGGCTGCTCGCGGCGGCGTTTGCGCTGCAGCTGTTCTTTGCAGCGCGCATCGCGGTGATGGCGCGCATCGATCCGCAATCGACCGCGTTCCAGCGCTCCGAGTTCTGGCGGCTCGCGACCGACGCCCAGGACAAGCAACCGCTTGCGTGGCGCCAGCAGTGGCTGCCGTATGCGCAGATCGCCGACTCTCTGAAGCGCGCGGTGATCGCATCCGAGGACGTCGGTTTTGCGCGGCATCCCGGGGTTGAATGGGAGGCGATCAAAAAGGCCTGGCAGCGCAACGGCACGGCCGCGCAGCGCGCGGCGGCGCGGGCTGCCGCCGCCGGCGCGGACGACGAAGCGGACGTCCGGATTCAGAACAAGAAAATCTACGGCGGCTCCACCATCACGCAGCAGCTCGCAAAGAACCTGCTGCTCTCGGGCGAGCGCAGCTACCTGCGAAAAGGGCAGGAGTTGCTGTTGAGCCTGCTGCTCGAAGCGTTGCTGAGCAAGCCGCGCATCCTGGAGATTTATCTGAACAACGTCGAATGGGGCCGCGGCGTGTTCGGCGCGGAAGCCGCCGCGCGCCACTATTTCAAAAAAAGCGCGCGTGACCTGAGCGCGATCGAGGCCGCGCGGCTCGCTGTCATGCTGCCGCGCCCGCGTTACTTCGAACAGCTGCCGAACTCAAGCTATCTGGCGCGCCGCAGCCGGGTCATCGTCTCCCGCATGGCAGCCACCGAGTTGCCCTAGCGTTTGCGTCGCATCGACTGTGGCCGCGTCGAAACAGCCGCTGCGTCTCAGTTACAGTCGAACAGAATCGGATCGCCGGCGCCGCGGTCGACCTTGTCGAGCAGCGCATGCGCCTCGTTGGCGTCGTTGCCAGCGACGACCATCATGAAGGTCGCGCCGTCGCGCTTGCATGCGCCGGCACGCGGGAGCCGGACACAGGTGGCGAAACCACGTGCCTGTCCACTTGTTCCGCGCGCTTCGTTCGCATCCACCTCGACGTCTTTGAACCCGGCGCTCCGCATGGCCTTTGTGCGCAATGCCTGGCAGTTGTCGAACGGCACGCGCAGGGTGCGCGCTTTCCAGTAGGCAGCCGGGTAGCCCGCTTGCGCAGGACCGCCCCATGCGACGAATGCTGTTGCCAGCATGATCGAGACCATGCCGGTGCGCCGAAGCCGCAGGCCGGGTGATTTGATCGGTTTCATCGATCGCCCCTTTCGAGAAAATGACATCCCGCACATCGCGGAGACCGCAATTTATTGACAGTCGCATCGATCGTCGATCGCGCGAACAGGGGAGGGGCTCTGGACACGCAATCTGCCAAGCGGAACGCGCCGAACATCCCTCGTCAGCACGTTTGTTCGCACCGCGCGAGCGACCCGAAGCAAGCAGCTGCGGCACACTTGCATGAGGCCGACGTGAAGGCAACCGCAATGCGCATCCTGCAGGCGCGTGCTGCGAGCGCTCTTTTTGTCGGTTCAATTTTTCTGGACGGGAAATCATGGGCAATCGACTCACACAAATCGCCACGCGCACCGGCGACGACGGCACCACCGGCCTCGGCGACAACACGCGGGTCCCGAAGTACAGCCTGCGCGTGCGGGCGATGGGCGACGTGGACGAACTGAACTCGAACATCGGCGTGCTGCTGTGCGAGCCGATGCCGGGCGCCGCGCGCGAACTGCTGATCGACGTGCAGCACCAGTTGTTCAATCTCGGCGGCGAACTCTCGATTCCCGGCTACGAACTGCTGAAGACAAACGCGGTGCTCGCGCTCGACGAGGCGCTGGAAACCCACAACGCGAACCTGCCGCGGCTGCAGGAGTTCATCCTGCCGGCCGGCACGCGCGCTGCGTCGCTCGCGCACGTGTGCCGCTGCGTGGCGCGGCGCGCCGAGCGGGCGGTGGTCGAGCTCGGCGAGGAAGAGCCGCTGAACGATGCGCCGCGCCAGTACCTGAACCGGCTGTCGGATCTGCTGTTCGTGCTGTCCCGCGTGCTGAACCGGCATCGCAGCGACGGCTCGACGGGCGACGACGTGTACTGGCGCAGCGAGCGGCTCGCGCGCGCGGCTTCCGAATAGGCGTAGCGCGCGCCCGGATGGTGGCAAGGCACCGTGATTGCCTGGTGTGGTGCGGCCCGCGACGGCCGACATCACATTCCAACCGTCCCGAGCCCATCTTTGTGAAACCCGAACTGAAAGCCTAGAAAGATCGGGTCATCGTGATCACCGGCGCATCCAGCGGCATCGGCATGGCCACCGCGCCGGTCGCTGCGCACGAAGGCGCGAAGGTCGTGCTCGCCACGTGCAGCGAAGCTGCCTTGCAGCAGATCGCACAGCACATCAACGCTTCCGCTGGCACCGCGATTGCGTTCGTCGTAGACGTGGCGGACCGTGCCCGGGTCGACAACCTCGCACGCCGCGCAATCGAAAAGTTCGGTCGCATCGACAGCTTGCAGGCCCGGCGACCGCTGTCCCGCACAGCAGCGCAGCAGCGCAGCAGCGCAGCAACAGAGAGTGGCCTGCGTGCGGCTACGACTTGCGCTGCAACACCGCCATCGTGATGCGCGAAACACAGGTCGACTCGCCCGCGTCGTTCGTCATCTCGATCTGCCAGACCTGCGTGCTGCGCCCCACATGCACGGGCCGCGTGATGCCGGTGACCCAGCCGGATGTCGCGCCGCGCAGATGATTCGCGTTGATGTCCAGGCCGACCACGCGCGTGCCGAGCGGCGCCGCGTAGGCCGCCCCGCACGAGCCCAGCGTTTCCGCCAGCACCACCGACACGCCGCCGTGCAGCAACCCGTACGGCTGGCGCGTGCGCTCGTCGACCGGCACGCGCGCTCGGATGAAGTCGTCGCCGACTTCGAGGAACTCGATGCCGAGCCGCTCCACTGCGGTGCCGACGTGGCTGTCGGTCAGTTTTTCGATCGAGACGTCCTGCTTCCAGATGCGCATGTTGCGGTTCCTCGTCGGTTTGCATTGTGGGTCGGGGCAGCTGCAGGCGTCGATTCTTCGATCGGCCGAGCGACAACAGGCGGATGTCGTGCGCCAGCGAAGGCGATTCACGAAGGCAACTCACTATAGCCATCCGCAGGGTCGGCCGCGGGACAGGTCGTCTCTCGAACCGACGCCCCGGCACCCGGATTGCCGGGCTTGTTCATTGCCGCCAGGACACCGTCGGACTTACCATGTTCGAATCCAACGGCCGCCCGAAGAATTCAGCCATCCACCGGAGACTCGACTCGACATGAACGTTTTGCACCACTTCCTGCCCACCCGTTTCGCGCGCCGCGTTCGCACCGCGCTGGCCTGTGGCCTTGCGCTCAGCGTGGCGCTCGGCGCGTTCGCACAGACCGTATCGCCCGCACCCACGCCGTTCGAAGCGCCGGTGGGCCCGCCGCCGGTCACGAGCACCACCGCCAACGGCCAGCTCGGTGCCGCGCCGGTCGCGCCCCGCTCCGCCGATCTGACGCCGGCCACGCCCATCGATGCCGGCGCTGCACGCGCCGCTGCAGGCCGTGACGAGCGGCCGTTGCCCGAATCGGTCGAACAGCGGCTCCAGCCTCGCGGCGCCGATCGGCCGGACAGCAACGGGAGCCCGGCGATCAGCCCGGCCGGCGCCGGCAATTCACCCGCGGGAACGCCGATCCGGTAGTTGTGCGCTTCAGGCGCCGGTGACCCTTCGCTCTGGGTCTCCACATCGATCGGTCGGCCGGTGGCTCGGCTGCCGTGCTCCGATGGCGTCGGGTCGGCGCTTGGTCGACGTTGTGCAGCGCCCAGCCGGGGGCGCCGCAATCGCCGTATCAATGGCAGCGATGTCGAGGCAGCCGCGGCTACCTGCGCTTTTTCCGGGCGCGGGATGCAGCGGTCTTTTTGGCTGGCGTTTTCCTGGCAGTTGTTTTTCTGGCGAGCGTGGAGGCGGCGCCGACGGTTGGCGCGATCGCGCTTTTCTTCGCCTTCACGGGCGCTGACATGGGCGTTGGCGTGACCGTACCCGTCGCCGCCTTGGTCCAGAAGTTCAGCATGCTGCCGATTCCGCGTGTGGTGGCCGCCTTGGTCTCGCGCTTGGCAGCAGCCGTGGCTTGGCCACGCGCCCGGCCCAGCACCGCGTTGGCGCCCGACAGCCACATGCTCATGAACGGGTTTTTCTTGGTCCAGGGGTTTTTCATGGCGTCGATGGTAGCGGGCCGCCCGGTGCCCCGGTCTCGCTGGCCGGCTGGTGCCTACCCACCTTTCGCGCCCGACTTGCGCACGATCTCGCCCCACTTCAGCGCTTCGCTCGCGTTGTAGCCATGGAAGTCGGCCGGGGTCGAGCCGACCGGCTCGGCGCCCATGCCGCCGTATTGCTCGATCAGCTTCGGCGTCTTCAAAGCGGTAGCCGCCGCCTGGTACAACTTGTTCACGATCGGCTGCGGCGTGCCTTTCGGCGCCCACAGGCCGTACCAGGTGCTGATGTCATAGCCGGGATAGCCGGACTCGGCGATGGTGGGCACGTCCGGCAATGCGGGCACGCGCTTGGGCGTCGTGACGGCCAGTGCACGCAGCTTGCCCGATTGCACGTGCGGCATGGCGGACGGCATCGAATCGAACATCAGCTGCACCTGCCCGCCGATCAGGTCCACCAACGCCGGCGCGCTGCCCTTGTACGGCACATGCTGCATGTCGAAGCCCGCGGCCATCTTGAAAGACTCACCGGCGAGTTGTTGGGCCGACGCATTGCCGGCCGATGCGAAGTTCAACGCATTCGGATTGGCCTTGCCGGCCGCGACCAAATCCTGCACCGAGCGGATTTTCGAGTCGGCCGGCACCACCAGCACCAGCGGCACCGCGGCGAGCTGCGTGATCGGCACGAAGTCGTTCAATGCGTCGAAGCGCATCTCGGAATAGATGCTCGGGTTGATCACGTGCAGCGACGCGTTGGCCAGGAACGTGTAGCCATCGGCTGGAGCGCGTGCGACCGTCTCCGCGCCGAGCATGCCGCTGGCGCCCGGCTTGTTGTCGACCACGATCGGCTGGCCCAGGGTGTTGCTCATTTCCGCTGCGACCAGCCGCGCGACCAGATCGGTCGGACCGCCCGGCGGATAGGGCACGACCATGCGGATCGGCTTGTCTGGATAGGTGTCGGTGGACTGTGCCCGGGCGTTGGCGCCGATTGCCAGCGCAAGCGCCAGCAGCGATCCGGCGCGCGCGGTGGACGCAAGAAATTTCGTGCGCTTCATGGTGTTTTGTCTCCGTTGGTTTTCATCTCGGTTGCTTGCAGTACCACGCCCGCCTCGATCCACTGCTGGATCGAGGCGGCATCCATGCCGGCGTTCCGCAACACCTGCACCGAATGTTCGCCGATGCGCGGCGCAGCCGACAACGCCCGGCGAAAGGGTGACGCAGGCACCGCCAGATGGCAAATGCCGTCCAGCCCCGGCTGCGCAAGCGGCTTGAACATCTGCAGATGTTCCGCCTGCGGGTGTGCCATCACCGCGTCGTAATCACGCACGGGGGCGTGCAGCACGTCATGGCGTTTCAGTTGGTCCATCCAGAACGCGGTGGTCCGGCGGCTGAGCAATGCGTTGATGTCCGTGTGCAACTCGGCGCGATGCTCGATGCGCGAGGCGTTGTCTTTGAAGCGCGCGTCGTCCAACCATTCGGTGCGCGCCAGCGCTCGGCAGGCGTTTGCGAACTGCTCGTTGTTGAGCGTGACAAGCGTCAGCTTTCCGTCCGCGGTGTCGAATACGCCGTTGGGTGCCGACACCGCGCCGGACGGCCGCTTGCCGGCCATCTGGTGTTCCATGAAGGCGGTGCCCTGGAACGACGCGCAGGCTTCGAACAAGCTGACCTCGACGTGGCTGCCCTTGCCCTGCACCGCCTTCTTGTACAACGCAGCCGACACCGCCTGCGCCGCATACAGGCCGGTTGCCGCATCGACCACCAGCATGCCGATGCGCCGCGGCGCACCCTGCTCGTCCTGGTTCGTCACCATCAGGCCGCTGTCGGCCTGCATCACCGAATCGGTGGCCGGCGCATCGCGGTACGGGCCGTCCGCACCGTAGCCGCTGATCGAGACATAGACCAGCCCGGGCCGCTCCACCGCAAGTGTCTGATAGCCAAGCCCCATGCGCTCCACGATGCCCGGGCGAAAGTTCTGCACGATCACATCGGCCTGATCGGCCAGCTTGCGCAGCAATTGTCTGCCCGCGTCCTGCCGCGCATCGATCGCCACCGCCCGCTTGCCCGCGTTGTATTGGATCGAGATCGCGCTGTGCTCACCCCGGATTACGCCGATGAAGCGTCCCCAATCCCCACTCGGCGGCTCCACCTTGATCACGTCGGCACCCTGCTCCGACAGGATCTGCGCACAGTAGGGGCCGGCGATGCCCTGGCTGATGTCGAGGACGCGCAGGCCGGTGTAGGGCAGGGCAGTGACAGGGACCATTTTTGGGGGATGTCGTCGAAGGTGGAGAAGTGCCGGTCCAGCACGCAGTGCGCATTTGCTGCGTGATCAAAAACACACTGGTCCGGGGCAGGCGCAGACTGTTGGGAGCTTCAGTTGTTGCGCCACGTACCAGTCCATGACTTCAAGCCCGTCGATCCGCATGAAGTGGCCGGTGGTGTGCCTGACACCGGCACCCCTGTGGGTACGGTCAGGATCGGCGCCTGGATGCTTGCCCACATGGGTGCGGGATTGGCATGCCTGGCAGCGCCGGCACGCAATTCGCAGCGGGTGATTTCGCTGGCGAACAGGCTGCCTTTCGGCGCGCCGAGCACGCGTTCGACAAGGCCGACATCGGGACGCGGCTTGACCAGTTCGCTCAGTACGTTCGTGTCCGGCACATCCATCAGGCCGCCTCATCGAACAGGCCATCCATGTTCGGCACCGGCGTTTCGGCGCGAAAGCGCTCGAGCATTTCGAGGAACGACTCGTCCTCGACACCAAGCCCGTTCAGATGACAGCCATCGGACTGCCCGACGAGTGCGGCACGCAGTGCCTTCCGGCCGTCGGATGCACCATCGGAAGCGCTTCGCAGCACCGCGGCTGCATGCATCGCCCGCGCAGCGGGCGCGTCCGGCTCGCCGCCATGCCGAGAAGCCCGCTTCCCTTGCGCGCCATCCCGCCTCGTCTCGACCAGATGGATCGCCTCTCCGGTCATCGAGCGGTGATTGATGTTGGCGCGTTCTTTCGGCCGCGCGTGCAACGGTTCGGGAAGGTCCCTGGTGACAACGGTGCTCATGCCTTGGTACCTGGAAGACGAACATTCAACAAGCATGATCCTAGCAACTGGCTGCCGATCGAGCCAGATCGCCTTACAGGTTCGGCGCCAGCATCCGCCGAACCCTCCCCTCATCCCGCCCGCTGCGCCGCACCAGGTCCTGCACCTGATCGTCCCCGATCTTGCCGACGTTGAAGTAGCTGCTTTCAGGGTGGCTGAAATAGAAGCCGCTCACGCTCGCCGCCGGCAGCATCGCGAGGTTCTCGGTCAAGATCATGCCGATTTCTCCGCAGCCGAGCAGGTCGAACAGCGGGGCTTTGACGCTGTGGTCCGGGCAGGCGGGGTAGCCGGGTGCGGGGCGGATGCCCTGGTATTGCTCGGCGATCATGGCGTCAACGTCAAGTGACTCGGACGTTGCATAGCCCCACAGATCGGTCCGCACGCGCTGATGCATACATTCGGCGAACGCTTCGGCCAGCCGGTCGGCGATGGCCTTGAACAGGATCGATGCGTAGTCGTCGTGCTGGGCGGCGAATGCGGCTTCGCGCTTCTCCGCGCCGATGCCGGTGGTGACGGCGAAAGTGCCGATGTAGTCATCGGCAATGCCCTTCGGTGCGATGAAGTCGGCGAGGCACCGGCTCGGCCGCATCACGCCGTCGATCACATGTTTTTCGGTCTGTTGGCGCAGGCCGTGCCAGGTCAGCGCCACGTCGGTGCGGCGCTCGTCGGTGTATAGCTCGATGTCATCGTCCTGCACGGCGTTGGCCGGGTAGAGGCCGACCACACCGTTCGCGGTGAGCCAGCGGCCTTCGATGATTCTCTTCAGCATCTGCTGTGCATCGGCCAACACCTTGCGCGCTTCGCTGCCGACGATCTCGTCATCGAGGATCTTCGGATAGGGCCCGGCCAGGTCCCAGGTCTGGAAGAACGGCCCCCAGTCGATGTAGCGCGCGAGTTCGCTCAGGTCGAAATTCTTGAACACACGCCGGCCGATGAAGCTTGCGGCTTCGGCGGCTGGTAGCCTGCCAGTCGATCGGCGTCTTGTTGGCGCGGGCTTTGTCCAGCGGCCAGATCGGCGTCTGCTTGCGGTTCGCATGCTGCGTACGGACGCGCTCGTAGTCGGCGTTGACTTCGGCGATGTACTTGGCGGCTTGGTCGGACAGCAGGCCGGAGCCGGCGCCGACGCTGCGCGACGCATCGGGCACGTACAGCACCGGGCCGTCGTAATGCGGCGCGATCTTGACTGCGGTGTGTACGCGCGAGGTGGTGGCGCCGCCGATCATGAGCGGCGTCTTCCGCTCGCGGAAATAGTCGTCCTTTTGCATCTCGCCAGCCACGTACTGCATCTCTTCCAGGCTTGGCGTGATCAGCCCCGACAGGCCGATGATGTCCGCGCTCTCGTCCTTGGCCTTGGCCAGGATCTGGTGGCACGGCACCATCACGCCCATGTTGACGACGTCGAAGTTGTTGCACTGCAGGACGACCGTGACGATGTTCTTGCCGATGTCGTGCACGTCGCCCTTGACGGTCGCGATCACGATCTTGCCTTTGGTCTTGACGTCCCGCCGGCGGCTTCGTTGCGCCAGCTTCTCCGCCTCGATGTAGGGCACCAGGTGGGCCACGGCCTGCTTCATCACGCGCGCCGATCTTCACCACCTGCGGCAGGAACATCTTGCCCTGGCCGAACAGGTCGCCCACGACGTTCATGCCGTCCATCAACGGCCCTTCGATCACGTGCAGCGGGCGGCCGCCGTCTTGGCCAGATGCCCTGGTACGCCTCTTCGGTGTCGCTCGACGATGAAGTCGGTGATGCCGTGCACCAGCGCGTGCTCAGGCGCTGACCGACGTCGACCGGTGCATCGGGCGTGCCACGCCAGGCGCAGCGCTGCTCTCGTCCTTCGGTGCCGCCCTTTGCGTTCTCCGCGATCTCGACCAGCCGCTCGCCCGCATCCGGGCGGCGGTTCAGCACCACGTCCTCGACCGCTCGCGCAGCTCGGGATCGAGTTCGTCGTAGACGCCGACCATGCCGGCGTTGACGATGCCCATGTCCATGCCGGCCTGGATCGCGTGGTACAGGAACACGGTGTGGATGGCCTCGCGCACCGGGTCGTTGCCGCGGAAGCAGAAGCTCACGTTGCTGACACGCCGCCGGAGACCTTCGCGCCCGGCAGGTTGTGCCTTGATCCAGCGCGTGGCTTCGATGAACTCGACCGCGTAGTTGTTGTGCTCCTCGATGCCGGTGGCGATCGCGAAGATGTTCGGGTCGAAGATGATGTCTTCCGCGGGGAAGCCGACCTCATCCACCAGGATGCGATAGGCGCGCTCGCAGATCTCGTCTTGCGCTCGATAAGTGTCGGCCTGGCCCTGCTCGTCGAACGCCATCACCACCGCCGCCGCACCGTAGCGCCGCACGCAGCGGGCCTGGCGGCGAAATTCGTCCTCGCCCTCCTTCATCGAGATCGAGTTGACGATTCCTTTGCCCTGGATGCAGCGCAGGCCCGCTTCGATCACCGACCATTTGGAGGAGTCGACCATGATCGGCACGCGCGCGATGTCCGGCTCGCCCGCGATCAGGTTCAGAAACCGCACCATCGCGGCCTCGCTGTCGAGCATCGCCTCGTCCATGTTGATGTCGATGACCTGCGCGCCGTTTTCCACCTGCTGGCGCGCGACCGCCAGCGCCTGCTCGTACTCACCTCCAGGACCATGCGGGCGAACGCTTTGGAGCCGGTGACGTTGGTGCGCTCGCCGATGTTGACGAACAGGCTGCCTTGGCCAATGGCAACCGGCTCCAGGCCGGAGAGCTTCATCGACGGGGGTGGCACGACCGACGCAGCGGACGAAAACGGGGAAACAACGACGGAATCGGACATGGCACGCACCTGAGTGGACTGCAACGAATGAGTCAGGTGAGCGTCGTTGGAGGCTCGAAGCGCGCGGCGCTGAAGCCGGCGGGGCAAACCGTTTCCCGAGCCTGACTGAAGCCGTCGACGTCGTGGTTTCGCGCAGAAAAACCGACCGTGTCGAAGCTCGTTGCAACGCTCCTCGGGAAGCGGGCGATTTTAGCCAGCGGGCGCGCTGGGCGCTCTCCGCGCCGCACGGAGCGGTTCCGGCCCGCATTTTTTAACGAAAAGTGGCGCAGGCGCAGTTACCCTCATCGCCTTGCGCTACACAAAGCATAGCAAATGTGGCTGGATGTCCTCAGCCCCCCACCAGCACCGCCAACGCGTGCAGCAGCAGCCCGACCAACCCGCCGACCACCGTGCCGTTGATGCGGATGAACTGCAGATCGCGCCCGATCTCGAGTTCCACCCGGCGCGACATGTCGCCCGCATCCCAGCGCCCGACCACGTCGGTGATCAGCACGGACAACTGATGGCGCCAGCGCAGCACGATGCGGCGCGCCAGGGCCAGCCAGCCCGCGTTCAGCTTCTGCTGCACCGCCTCGTCGCCTTGCAGCTCGCGGCCCAGAAACACCAACGCGTCGGCCACCGCCTGGCGCAGCACCGATGCGTCGCCGGGCCGGTCCAGATCGGTCGTGATGCGCGCGCGCAGATCGGCCCAGACCACGCGGTAGTAGCGTTCCGCGCGCAGGTGCTCGATCAGGTCGGCCACCACGGCCTTGCCGAGGGCGCGGTATTCGGGTGAGGCTTTCAATTCATCGATCAGCTTCAGCACCGACGCATCGAACTGCGCACGCAGCTCATGGTTGGGCGACTGCGCGACTTCGTGGATCAGATCGATCGCAGCCGTCACAAGCCGCCGCACCAGAAACTTGTCGACCAGCCGCGGGGTATACGGCGACGCGGCGCTGAACTTGGCGCGGATCAGCGCCTCGTTGCGCTGCAGCCAGCCGTCGAGCGCGTGGATTGAGCGGTCCAGCAGCACCTGATGCCGGCCGCCCGCGGTGAGCAATTCGAGCGCGCCAGCAGACCATTTGGCGATGTCGAGCTGCTGCAGCTGCGGCGTGAATACACGCTCCACGAACGGGCCCAGATCCTTGTCCTGCGCGGCGTTCAGCAGGCTCGGCACGAAGTCCGTGAGCGTACGCGCGAGGCTCGTGCTGTTGGCGGGCTGCGCCAGCCAGTCGGCCAGCAGCAGCGCGGCGTTCTGGTCTTCGATGCGCGCGATCACGTTTTCCGGCGTCAGGAAGTGCGTCTCGACGAAATCGCCCAGCCCGCGGCCGATGTCGTCCTTGCGCGCCGCGATGATCGCGGTGTGCGGGATCGGCAGCCCGAGCGGCCGGCCGAACAGCGCGACCACCGCATACCAGTCGGCCAGCGCGCCGACCGTGGCCGCTTCTGCGAACGCGAGCACCCATTGCAGCCACGGGTACCGCGGCGCGAGCCACGCACTCAGCAGCATCAGCGCAAGCATCGCGACCAGCAGCGTGGTGGCGAGCCGCTTGGCGCGGACCAGTCGGCGCTGCTTGAAAGCGGCGCGATCGGCCGGGCCGCTGCCGGGCGCCGAAACCGGCGGGGGCGCGGCGGCCGGTGCCGATGCGTCGGGGCGGTCCGAACGGGGTGCAGCGCTCATCGATGAATGGGAGGTGACAGCGAACGGGAAAACAAGACGCCGGGAAGACGCCGGAGCTCGGGTGATGCACATCGGCCGGCCCTGCGGACGCCCGGCGATTGTCGGGCAACGCGGTGCGCGCATCTCTCGGCAGGGTCGGCGCTTCCAGCAGACCGGCTGCGGCCCGTTTTCAACACCCGCGCAATCGGCAACGACCCCCGCAGGACTGGAATGCGAATGCGATCGATTATCATTACCACTCCTTCTTTTGCAGTGGCCTGGAACACGCAGGCATTCAGATGTCGTCCGTTCTGTTGTCTTCCCGCTTTGCAACACGCATTCGCCGTCCAGCCGTTGCGTGGCTCCGGCGTCTCGGTTCGACGTGTGCCGCTCGCGTCTCGCGGCAAGCCCTGTCCATTCTCGGCATGGCCTTGCTTGCGGCGATCCTCGGCGGCTGCGGCGGCGGCGGAGACAGCAGCACACCAGTCGCGGGCGGTTCGGCGCCCGCGCCATCCGTCAACACCCGGCCAACCGCGTTCGTGCTCGGGGACAAACTCTTCAACGACCCGTCGCTGTCGGCCTCCGGCACGCTGTCTTGCGCGAGCTGCCATGCGCCCGCGCAAGGTCACGCCTCGCCGTTTTCCACACCGACCGCGATGGGCGGGCTCGGCCTCGACAAGCCCGGCACGCGGCTGCCGCCCACGCTGGGCTACCTGCGCTACAACACGCCGTTTCACTTCGAACCGGACGGCACGCCGGCGGGCGGCTTCGACTGGGACGGACGCGCCCGGACGTTCGCGGCGCAGGCCGAGCGGCCGCTGTTGTCCGACAACGAAATGGGCAACCACAGCCGCGCCGACGTGGTCGCCAAGGTGCTGCGCGCGGGCTACGCGGAAGACTTCAAGGCGGTGTTCGGCGCCGACATTACAAAGGACACCGAGCTGGCGTTCGATCGCATCGCGTTCGCGCTGCAGAGCTATCAGCTCGGCGACCCGGACTTCACGCCGTTCACATCCAAGTTTGACTACGTGACGGCCGCAAAGGCCACGTTTACCCCCGCCGAGCAGCGCGGCCTGGCCTGGTTCAACCGCACGGACAAGGGCAATTGCGCGGCCTGCCACACCAGCACCAAGCCGGCGAACGCGCCCGGCGCGCTGTTTCACCGACTTCACCTACGACAACCTCGGCGTGCCGCGCAACCCGGCGATCGCTGCGAATCGCGACCCGGCGTATTTCGACCTCGGCCTGTGCGGGCCGACCCGCACCGACCTTGAACGACCGCAACGACCTGTGCGGCGCATTCAAGGTGCCGACCTTGCGCAACGTCGCACTGCGCAAGCGCTTCTTTCACAACGGTGCGTTCGATTCGCTCGAGCAGGTGGTGCGCTTCTACGTGCAGCGCGACACGAATCCGGAGCTCTGGTACCCGGCCGACGCGGCGGGCAATGTGGACAAGTTCAACGACCTGCCCGCGTCGCTGCGCGCCAACGTGAACACCACGGAAGTGCCGTACGACCGCAAGCGCGGTGAAGCGCCGCGGCTGAACGAGGAGGAGATCCAGGACCTGGTCGCCTTCCTGCGCACGTTGAGCGACGGCTGGAAGCCGTGAGTCCGATTGCACGACCGCGTGAGCGGATCGACGCGCACCCCGAAACCCCGCCGCGGGCCGAACCCTGTCCTGCCACGAAAGAAAGTGATCCGTTGAAGCCACCACGCCCCCGCCTGACACCACTGGCCTTCGCACTGGCCGCCACGCTGGCCGCCCTACCCGCTGCCGCGCAGACCGCGAAGCAGCTCGCCGCCGAACTGCGCGAGATGCGCGCCGAGATGCAGCAGTTGAAGCGCGAACTCGACACGGTCAAGCAGCGTGAGCGCGCAGCGACTGCCACAACCGAGCCCGCCGCCGTGGCGCCGATCACGGCCGGTGCAGCCGGTGCCGGCGTGGCCAGAAAAACCGCCGCCTCCGACGCGACGCCGCCGCCCGCCTCGGTCGGCGCGGCAGAAGCCAACGCAACCCAGGCCGCCAGTGGCCGTGTCGGCATGACGGCGGCCGCCTCGGTCGGAGCTTCAGAGGCCGCGCCGCGCACCAGCTTGTTCGGCTACGGCGAATTCAGCTACAGCCGCCCGCGCCGCAACGCGGCCGACGCAATCGCCACCGTGCGCCGCGGCGTGCTCGGCTGGGCTTACAGTTTCGACGACCGCACGCGCTTCGCGGCCGAACTCGAAGTCGAGAACGCGGTGGCGTCGGCCGGTGACCGCGGCGAAGTCGCGCTCGAACAGTTCTATGTGGAACGCGATTTCACGCCGAGCGTGTCGGCCCGCGCCGGGCTGTTCCTGTTGCCGATCGGCTATCTCAACGAAGTGCATGAGCCGACGCGCTACTACGGCGTCACGCGCAACTTCGTGGAGACCGCGATCATCCCGACCACCTGGCGCGAATTGGGCCTGGGCCTGCGCGGCACCACGCAGGGCGGCCTGCGGTGGGATGCGGGCGCGGTCACGAGTTTCGACCTGACCAAGTGGGACGCCGGCAGCACGGAAGGCCGTGAGTCCCCGCTCGGCTCGATCCACCAGGAGGGCCAGCTCGCGAAAGCGCGCAATGTCGCGTTCTACGGCGCGCTGAACTACAACGGCATCCCGGGCTTCAACGTCGGCGGCAGCGTGTTCACGGGCGGCGCGGGGCAAAAGCAACCCGGCTTTGCCGCGCCCGATGCGCGATGACGCTGGGCGAGCTGCACACGCGCTGGCAACCCGCCAAGTGGGACTTGTCGGCGCTGATCGCGCGGGGCGGGTTTCCGACATCGCGGCGTTGAATGCGACGTTCGCGGGCCAGCAGACGCCGGTGCCGAGCCGCTTCGGCGGCTGGTACGCGCAGGCCGCCTACCGGCTCTGGCAAAGCGGCGACCACGCGCTCGATCCGTTCGTGCGCTACGAACGCTTCAACACCGCACTCGGCTATCCCGGGCTGCCGCCGGGCTCGCGCCCGCGCTGGAGCCGGACATGCGCGTCGTCACGCTCGGCGCGAGCTTCTATCTGCATCCGCAGGTGGTGCTCAAAGCCGACTACCAGACGTTCCTCGCCAACCACCAGTTCGACCGCTTCAACGTCGGGCTCGGCTTTCACTTTTAGCTGCGGGGGCGGCGACGTGTTCAGATGGCTTCGCACCGGTTGCCACAGCGAATGCGGCGTGCAGCTCCAGCGCGGTTTTGATTCGGTCGTTCCGCAAAAACAGGGGAATGGTCATGCTCTCACGTCGTGAATCGATGCGCCGGCTTGCCAGCACCGGCGTGGCCGCCTCCACGCTGCTGTGGCGAGGCCAGGCGCTGCGGCCGTCGACATGGAAGTCGACGCGGCGCAAAAAGTGCTGCTGCCGAACGCTGCACGGTTCAGCCAATGACGTTGGCGCTTGGCCCGGCGCAGCTGGACCAGATTGCGGCGCAGTCGAATGCACGCATGCCGCGGACCTTTGCACCGCGCGGCTGGGCTGGGCTGGAT
>CAVXGG010000006.1:0-137231 GCA_963761295.1 uncultured beta proteobacterium | reverse complement strand
AGGCGTTGACATTTGTCATCGGTTGCCTCGGGTACGGTGGGCTGTGGCGATGGTGGGCAAAGGGATTCCGATTCCGACGCTCGTCGCTGTTGCAGGCCATCCAAGACCGTTGGTGAGCGGCGTCGGTTCAGCGATCGGCGCAGCGCTTAATTTCTCTGCCGAGAGACCAACGCAGATGGCGATCCCGCCGAATCCGAGCAAGCCGTCGCAGGCTCGCTGCAGGTCAATCGGTTAGGTCGCTGAAACGATGGGTGACCCGGACTCAACCGAATGCTTCGATCAAAAGACGGATGCAACGATTGAACCGGCGAACCGACAGATGAACAGGAGCGTGACCATTGAGTCTCAATCGCAGTGAAAAGGAAGCGGTCATCACGGAAGTGACCGGGCTGGCTGCCAACGCACAGACGTTGGTGCTGGCCGAATACCGTGGCATCGCCGTGGCCGACATGACGCGTCTGCGTCAGACGGCGCGCGAGAGCGGTGTGAGTTTGAGCGTGCTGAAAAATACGCTGGCGCGGCGCGCTGTCGCCGGTGGGCCGTTCGAAGTGGTGTCCGATCAGATGACCGGCCCGTTGATGTACGGTTTTTCCGAAGACGCCGTCGCGGCCGCGCGCGTGTTGGCCGATTTTGCGAAGACCAACGAAAAGCTGGTGATTCGCGGTGGCGCGTACGGCGGCAAGACGCTGGATGCCAACGCCGTCAAGCAGCTCGCCAACATTCCGTCCAAAGAAGTGTTGCTGGCCCAGTTGCTTGGCTTGATGCAGTCGCCGATCTCGCGCACCGCGCGGGTGCTGGCCGCTCTGGCGGAGCAGCGCGGCGGCGGTGCAGAAGCCGAATCTGCGGATTCGGATGCGGCACCCGCAGCGGCGGAATCGGAAAGCGCACCGGCCTGATGGCAGGCAACGGGTGGGCTCCTTTGATCGTTCGATGATCCGGCCGACCCAAGTACGCACGCAAACTTCATTCATCAAAATTTTTCGCAGGTAACCCAATGGCATTCGATAAAGACGCATTTTTGACCGCCCTCGATAGCATGACGGTCATGGAACTCAACGATCTGGTGAAAGCCATCGAGGAGAAATTCGGCGTGAGCGCCGCAGCGATGTCGGCACCGGCGGCCGGCGGTGGCGCAGCCGCCGCAGCGGTCGAGGAAAAGACCGAATTCAACGTCATGTTGACGGAAGTCGGCGCCAACAAGGTGCAGGTCATCAAGGCCGTGCGCGAAATCACCGGCCTTGGCCTGAAGGAAGCCAAAGACCTGGTCGATGGCGCGCCGAAAGCCGTGAAGGAAGGCATCGCCAAGGCCGACGCCGACGCCGCCAAGAAAAAACTGGAAGACGCGGGCGCGAAAGCGGAACTCAAGTAAGGGGTTGCACTCCATTCAAGGTTGGGGTGCCCGACATCGGGCCCCCGCCTTGCTCTGGTTTCTAGAGCACATCAGAAAGACGCCGCCTGTGCTTCAGGCCGTTTTTCTCGTGTCTTCTGGCTTGCCGACTGCAGAAGATGCCTTGGTACGGGCGATGTGCAACGCATCGCCGTCCGCCAATGGTTGGTAGTGGCCAACCACCAAGATCGAGCGCCGACACCGCCGCCCCCGCAGTGCCGCTCAACGCGACAGTCGCCTAAAGACCTCAACCGCCCGGAGATCTCATGGCCTATTCCTATACCGAACGCAAGCGTATCCGAAAAAACTTCGGCAATCGCGACAGCGTCGTCGAAGTGCCTTACCTGCTGCAGATGCAGAAAGACGCGTACACCGCGTTCCTGCAGGCAGACATGTCCCCGAAGAAACGCACCGCCGAAGGCCTGCAGGCCGCATTCGAAGCGGCGTTTCCGATCGTCTCACACAACGGCTTCGTCGAGATGAAGTACGTTGAGTACAACCTCGCGAAACCCGCGTTCGACGTGCGCGAATGCCAGACGCGCGGCCTGACGTTCTCTTCCGCCGTGCGTGCGCGCGTGCAGTTGATCATCTACGACCGCGATTCCTCGACCTCGCAATCGAAAGTCGTGAAGGAAGTGAAGGAGCAGGAGGTCTACATGGGCGAAGTGCCCCTGATGACCAACAAGGGCTCGTTCATCATCAACGGCACCGAGCGCGTGATCGTCTCGCAACTGCACCGCTCGCCGGGCGTGTTCTTCGAGCACGACAAGGGCAAGACGCACAGCTCGGGCAAATTGCTGTTCTCGGCCCGCGTGATTCCTTACCGCGGCTCCTGGCTCGACTTCGAGTTCGACCCGAAGGACATCCTCTACTTCCGCATCGACCGCCGGCGCAAGATGCCCGCGACGATTCTGCTGAAAGCGATCGGCCTGAGCCCGGAATCGATCCTCGCCAATTTCTTCGTGAACGACTCGTTCGTGCTGATGGACAGCGGCGCGCAGATGAAGTTCGTCGCCGAACGGCTGCGCGGCGAGATCGCCCGGTTCGATCTGACCGACAAGTCCGGCAAAGTCGTGGTTGCCAAGGAAAAGCGCGTTACCGCCAAGCACACGCGCGAGCTCGAGCAGTCCGGCACCACGCACATCAGCGTGCCGGAAGATTTCCTGATCGGCCGCGTGGTCGCGCGCAACATCATCGATGCCGACACCGGCGAAGTGATGGCGAACGCGAACGACGAGTTGACCGAAGCGCTGTTGAAAAAGCTGCGTACCGAAGGCATCAAGGAAGTCGACTGCATCTACACGAACGAGCTCGACCAAGGCGCGTATATGTCGCAGACCTTGCGCATCGACGGCATCGATGCCGCGGGTGACAAAGAGCGTGAGTTCGCCGCCCGCGTGGCGATCTACCGCATGATGCGCCCCGGCGAGCCCCCGACCGAAGACGCGGTGCAGGCGCTGTTCCAGCGGTTGTTCTACAACCCGGACACGTACGACCTCTCGCGCGTCGGCCGCATGAAGTTCAACGCCAAGATGGGCCGCGACAAGTCGACCGGCCCGATGGTGCTGGAAAACGAAGACATCCTCGCGGTCGTGAAGATCCTGGTGGACTTGCGCAACGGCCGCGGTGAAGTCGACGACATCGACCACCTCGGCAACCGCCGCGTGCGCTGCGTCGGTGAACTGGCTGAGAACCAGTACCGCACCGGCCTCGCGCGGATCGAGAAAGCCGTGAAAGAACGGCTCGGTCAGGCCGAGCAGGAACCGCTGATGCCGCACGACCTCATCAACAGCAAGCCGATCTCGGCGGCGTTGAAAGAGTTCTTCGGTGCGTCGCAGCTGTCCCAGTTCATGGACCAGACGAACCCGCTGTCCGAGATCACGCACAAGCGGCGCGTCTCGGCGCTCGGCCCGGGCGGTCTGACGCGCGAGCGCGCCGGCTTCGAAGTGCGCGACGTACACGTCACGCACTACGGCCGCGTCTGCCCGATCGAAACGCCGGAAGGCCCGAACATCGGCCTGATCAACTCGCTGGCACTCTATGCGCGCCTGAACGAGTACGGCTTCATCGAGACGCCGTACCGGCGCGTGGCCGATGGCAAGGTGACCTACGACATCGACTACCTGTCCGCGATCGAGGAAGGCAAGTACGTGATCGCGCAGGCGAACGCGGCGCTCGACGATGTGGGGCGCCTGACCGGCGATCTCGTGTCTGCCCGGGAAAAGGGCGAATCGATTCTGGTCGGCGCCGATCGGGTCCAGTACATGGACGTGTCGCCTGCGCAGATCGTGTCGGTGGCGGCCTCGCTCGTGCCGTTCCTCGAGCACGACGACGCGAACCGCGCGCTGATGGGCGCGAACATGCAGCGCCAAGCCGTGCCCGTTTTGCGGCCGGAAAAGGCATTCGTCGGCACCGGCATCGAGCGCGTCTCCGCGGTCGACTCCGGCACCGTCGTGACCGCCACGCGCAGTGGCCTGGTCGACTACGTGGACGCGACCCGCATCGTCGTGCGCGTGGATGACAGCGAAGCGCAGGCTGGCGAGGTCGGCGTGGACATCTACAACCTGATCAAGTACCAACGTTCCAACCAGAACACGAACATCCACCAGCGCCCGATCGTCGTGCGTGGCGACAAGATCAGCAAAGGCGACGTCATCGCCGACGGGGCTTCGACCGACCTCGGAGAACTGGCGTTGGGCCAGAACATGCTCGTCGCGTTCATGCCGTGGAACGGCTACAACTTCGAAGACTCGATTTTGATCAGCGAGAAAGTCGTGGCCGACGACCGCTACACCTCGATCCACATCGAAGAGCTGGTCGTGATGGCGCGCGACACCAAATTGGGTGCTGAGGACATCACGCGCGACATCCCGAACCTGTCCGAGCAGCAACTGAACCGCCTGGACGAGTCCGGCATCATCTACGTCGGCGCCGAAGTCATGCCGGGCGACACGCTGGTCGGCAAGGTCACGCCGAAGGGCGAGACCACGCTGACGCCGGAAGAAAAGCTGCTGCGCGCGATCTTCGGCGAGAAGGCATCGGACGTGAAGGACACGTCGCTGCGCGTGGATCAAGGCTCACAAGGCACCGTGATCGACGTGCAGGTGTTCACGCGCGAAGGTATCGAGCGCGACAAGCGCGCACAGCAGATCATCGACGATGAGTTGAAGCGCTTCCGGCTCGACCTGACCGACCAGCTGCGCATCGTCGAAGCCGATGCGTTCCAGCGGATCGAGCGGTTGCTGGTCGGCAAAGTCGCCAACGGCGGCCCGCAAAAGCTCGGTCGCGGCACCACGCTCGACAAGGCGTATCTCGACGCGGTGGAAAAGCACCACTGGTTCGACATTCGCCTGGCCGACGACACCGCGCAGTCGCAATTGGAAAGCATCAAGCTGTCGCTGGAACAGACGCGTCACAGTTTCGACCTGACGTTCGAAGAAAAGCGCAAGAAGCTCACGCAGGGCGACGAGTTGCCGGCCGGCGTGCTCAAGATGGTCAAGGTCTACCTGGCCGTCAAGCGCCGCCTGCAGCCGGGCGACAAGATGGCTGGCCGCCACGGCAACAAGGGTGTCGTGTCGAAGATCGTCCCGGTCGAGGACATGCCCTACATGGCCGACGGCACCCCGTGCGACATCGTGCTGAACCCGCTGGGCGTGCCGTCGCGCATGAACGTCGGCCAGGTGCTCGAAGTGCATCTGGGCTGGGCCGCGAAGGGCATCGGCCAGCGCATCGGCGACATGCTGCAGCAGGAAGCGAAAGCGGCCGAGTTGCGCAAGTATCTCGAGACGATCTACAACCGCTCGGGCCACAAGGAAGACTTCTCGGCCATCAGCGACGAGCAGATGATCGAGATGGCGGGCAACCTCGCGCACGGCGTGCCGTTTGCAACGCCGGTGTTCGACGGCGCGTCGGAAGAGGAAATCCGCGCGATGCTGAAGATCGCGTACCCGGACGAAGTGTCGGCTGCCAAAGGGCTGACCGCCGCGCGCACGCAGGCGCATCTGTTCGACGGGCGCAGTGGCGAAGCATTCGATCGGCCCACCACGGTCGGTTACATGCACGTGCTGAAGCTGCACCACCTGGTGGACGACAAGATGCATGCACGCTCCACTGGCCCGTACTCGCTCGTCACGCAGCAGCCATTGGGCGGCAAGGCGCAGTTCGGCGGTCAGCGCTTCGGCGAGATGGAAGTCTGGGCGCTGGAAGCCTACGGCGCGGCATACACCCTGCAGGAAATGCTCACCGTCAAGTCCGACGACGTACAGGGCCGCACCAAGGTGTACGAGTCCATCGTCAAGGGCGAACATGCGATCGAAGCCGGCATGCCCGAATCGTTCAATGTGCTGGTCAAGGAGATTCGCTCCCTGGGCCTGGACATGGAACTGGAACGCTCTTAAGTCAGCAGTCGAAAAGGAAAGAATTCGCTTATGAAATCGCTACTCGACCTGTTCAAGCAATTCACGCCGGATGAGCATTTCGATGCCATCAAGATCGGCATGGCCTCGCCGGAGAAGATCCGCTCGTGGTCGTTCGGTGAAGTCAAGAAACCGGAGACGATCAACTACCGCACGTTCAAGCCCGAGCGCGACGGCCTGTTCTGCGCCAAGATCTTTGGGCCGATCAAGGACTACGAGTGCTTGTGCGGCAAGTACAAGCGCCTGAAGCACCGCGGCGTGATCTGCGAGAAGTGCGGCGTGGAAGTCACGCAGACCAAGGTTCGCCGCGAACGCATGGGTCACATCGACTTGGCTGCCCCGTGCGCGCACATCTGGTTTCTGAAGTCGTTGCCGTCGCGTCTGGGTCTCGTGCTCGACATGACGCTGCGCGACATCGAGCGTGTGCTGTACTTCGAAGCCTATGTCGTGACCGATCCCGGCATGACGCCGCTGAAGAAATTCAGCATCCTCACCGAGGACGACTACGACGCGAAGTTCCGTGAGCACGGCGACGAGTTCACGGCCAAGATGGGCGCCGAAGGCATCAAGGATCTGCTCGAATCGATCGACATCGATGCGTCGATCGAGCGGCTGCGCGGCGACCTGACCGGCTCGGAAGTCAAGATCAAGAAGAATTCGAAGCGGCTCAAGCTGCTCGAAGCGTTCAAGAAGTCCGGCATCAAGCCCCAGTGGATGGTGCTGAATGTGCTGCCGGTGCTGCCGCCGGACTTGCGACCGCTCGTTCCCCTTGATGGCGGCCGCTTCGCGACGTCGGACCTGAACGACCTGTACCGCCGCGTGATCAACCGCAACAGCCGGCTGCGCCGTCTGCTCGAGTTGAAGGCGCCGGAAATCATCGCGCGCAACGAAAAGCGGATGCTGCAGGAAGCCGTCGATTCGCTGCTCGACAACGGCCGCCGCGGCAAGGCGATGACCGGTGCGAACAAGCGCGCGCTCAAGTCGCTCGCCGACATGATCAAGGGCAAAAACGGCCGGTTCCGTCAGAACCTGCTGGGCAAGCGCGTCGACTACTCGGGCCGCTCGGTGATCACCGTGGGCCCGACGTTGAAGCTGCACCAGTGCGGCTTGCCGAAGCTGATGGCGCTCGAATTGTTCAAGCCGTTCATCTTCTCGCGCCTGGAAGCGATGGGCATCGCCACGACCATCAAGGCGGCGAAGAAGGAAGTCGAATCCGGCACGCCGGTGGTCTGGGACATCCTCGAAGAAGTCATCAAGGAACACCCGGTGCTGCTGAACCGCGCACCGACCTTGCACCGCCTGGGCATCCAGGCGTTCGAGCCGATCCTGATCGAAGGCAAGGCGATCCAGCTGCATCCGCTGGTCTGCTCGGCCTTCAACGCCGACTTCGACGGCGACCAGATGGCCGTGCACATTCCGCTGTCGGTGGAAGCGCAGATGGAAGCGCGCACGTTGATGCTCGCGTCCAACAACGTGCTGTTCCCGGCCAGCGGCGAGCCGTCGATCGTGCCGTCGCAGGACGTGGTGCTGGGCCTCTACTACGCCACCCGCGAGAAGATCAACGGCACGGGTGAAGGGCTGATGTTCTCGGACCCGGCCGAAGTGCAGCGCGCGTTCGATGCGCACCAGGTCGAGCTGACCGCGCGCATCAGCGTGCGCATCACCGACTGGGTCAAGGACAAGGAAAGCGGTGAGTTCACGCCGACAACCACCTTGGTCGAGACCACGGCCGGCCGCGCGATGCTGTCGGAGATCCTGCCCAAAGGCCTGCCGTTCTCCAACCTGAACAAGGCGCTGAAGAAAAAGGAAATCTCGAAGCTCATCAACGTGTCGTTCCGCAAGTGCGGCTTGAAGGAGACCGTGGTGTTCGCCGACAAGCTGCTGCAAAACGGCTTCCGGCTCGCGACCAAGGCCGGCATCTCGATCTGCATCGACGACATGCTGGTGCCGAAGGAGAAGTACGCGATCATCGAGCGCTCCGAGAAAGAGGTCAAAGAGATCGCCCAGCAGTACACGTCCGGTCTGGTGACGGCCGGCGAGCGCTACAACAAGGTGGTCGACATCTGGGGCAAGGCCGGCGACGAAGTGTCGAAGGTCATGATGGCGCAGCTCGCGAAAGAGAAGACGACCGACCGGCACGGCAAGGAAGTCGATCAGGAGTCGTTCAACTCGATCTACATGATGGCCGACTCCGGTGCGCGCGGTTCCGCCGCGCAGATTCGCCAGCTGGCCGGCATGCGCGGCCTGATGGCGAAGCCGGACGGCTCCATCATCGAGACGCCGATCACCGCGAACTTCCGCGAAGGCCTGAACGTGCTTCAGTACTTCATCTCGACGCACGGCGCGCGAAAAGGTCTGGCCGACACGGCGCTCAAGACCGCCAACTCGGGCTACCTGACGCGGCGCCTGGTCGACGTGACGCAGGACTTGGTCGTGACCGAGCAGGACTGCGCGACGTCGGACGGCTCGTTCATGCGCGCCATCGTCGAGGGCGGCGAGGTGATCGAATCGCTGCGCGACCGCATCCTGGGCCGCAGCGCGGCCGAGGACGTGCTGCACCCGGAGAGCCAGCAGATGCTGCTGCCGGCCGGCGCGATGTTCGACGAAGACGAGATCGACATGCTCGAAGCCGCCGGTGTCGACGAAGTGAAAGTCCGCACCGCGCTGACCTGCGCCACCCGCTACGGCATGTGCGCCAAATGCTATGGCCGCGACCTCGGCCGCGGCGGGCTGATCAACCTGGGCGAAGCGGTCGGCGTGATCGCCGCGCAGTCGATCGGCGAGCCGGGCACGCAGCTCACGATGCGCACGTTCCACATCGGCGGTGCGGCGTCGCGTGCGGCGATCGCGTCCAGCGTGGAAGCGCGTTCGAACGGCATCATCAGCTTCAACACGACGATGCGCTATGTGACGAACAGCAAGGGCGCGCTGGTCGTGATTGCGCGCTCGGGCGAGATCGTCATTCACGACGAGCACGGCCGCGAGCGCGAACGCCACAAGGTCCCTTACGGCGCGACGCTGGCGGTGAAGGCCGACCAGCAGGTCAAGGCCGGCGCCGTGCTGGCCAACTGGGACCCGCTGACGCGCCCGATCATCACCGAGTTCGCGGGACAGGTGAAGTTCGAGAACATCGAGCAAGGTCGCACCGTGGTCACGCAGCTCGACGAGGTGACGGGCCTGTCCACGCTGGTGGTGATCGATCCGAAGCGCCTGGGCTCGGGCAAGTCCGCGAAGGTGGTGCGCCCGCTCGTCAAGCTGATCGACCAGACCGGCAACGAAGTGAAGATCCCCGGCACCGATCATTCGGTGACGATCGGCTTCCAGGTCGGCGCGCTGATCCAGGTGCGCGACGGCCAGGATGTGGGCCCGGGCGAGGTGCTCGCGCGTATCCCGGTCGAAGGCCAGAAGACGCGCGACATCACGGGTGGCTTGCCACGCGTGGCCGAGCTGTTCGAAGCCCGTACGCCGAAAGACAAGGGCACGCTGGCCGAGATGACCGGCACCGTGTCGTTCGGCAAGGAGACCAAGGGCAAGGTACGCCTGCAGATCACCGATCCGGAAGGCAAGGTCTGGGAAGACCTGGTGGCCAAGGAGAAGAACATCCTGGTGCACGAAGGCCAGGTGGTCAACACCGGCGAGGGCATCGTCGACGGCCAGCCCGATCCGCAGGACATCCTGCGCCTGCTGGGGGTGGAGGCGCTCGCGCGCTACATCGTCGACGAGGTGCAGGCGGTCTACCGGCTGCAGGGCGTGAAGATCAACGACAAGCACATCGAGGTGATCGTGCGCCAGATGCTGCGTCGCGTCGTGATCGACAACGTGGGCGAGTCGGACTACATCGCCGGCGAGCAGGTCGAGCGTTCCCAAATCCTGGACGAAAACGACCGGCTGCGCGGCGAAGACAAGACGCCTGCGACGTACACGAACCTGCTGCTCGGCATCACCAAGGCGTCGCTGTCCACCGACAGCTTCATCAGCGCCGCGTCGTTCCAGGAAACGACGCGCGTGCTGACCGAAGCCGCGATCATGGGCAAGCGCGACGAGCTGCGCGGCTTGAAGGAAAACGTGATCGTGGGCCGCCTGATCCCGGCCGGCACCGGCTTTGCGTACCACCAGGCGCGCAAGGTCAAGGAAGCGATGGACGACGCCGAGCGCCGCGCGATTGCGGACTCGGAAGCGGCCGAGCTGGCCGAGCTGCACGGCGAGCCGGCCAGCTTGTTCAACGATCCGCCGGCTGAAGGGTCGGATGCGGAAGCGACCGTGGCCACGACGGCAGAAGGCGCGGCGTCCGACCCGTCCTGATCCCGCTATAAAAGCACTAGCGCCACAGGCAGTCCCGATGGGGGCCTGTGGCGTTTTTTTTATGGAATCTTCGTATGCATGAACGCTCGCGATGCCCGATCGGCGGCAGCTGCTGTGCCGTCATGGCCCGGAGCCGACGACCGCGCCATCGACCGCACGGGTGTGGCAGCCGCTCGAGCCGAACGACGCGCCGAGCGCGTCGGGTGCCGTGAACGCGCAACCGACCGCCCCGCTGTGGCAGTTGCTCAACGGCGCGGCCGACGTGCTGCTGGCCGTGCGTGCCGGCCGCACCACGGCGGTCGCATTGCGCGCAATCTCACCCGCGTTGCAGCCCGGCGTGCAGGCACTCGCGTTCGACGTGCTGCGCCAGTTGGGCCGTGCCGAATGGTTGCGCAGCCAGCTCGCCCGGCGGGCCCCGCCGCCTGCTGCCGATGCGCTGCTTTGCTGCGTGCTCGCGCTGCTGGCCAGCGATGGGCCAGCCCGCTACGACGTGCACACGCTGGTCGACCAGGCGGTGGAAGCTGCCAAGCGCCGGGCCGACGCGCGTGCCCAGAGCGCGTTCCTGAACGCCTGCCTGCGCCGCTTCCTGCGCGAACGTGCCGCACTGCTGACCGCCGCAGCCGCCGACCCGGTGGCCCGCTACAACCATCCGCGCTGGTGGATCGACCGCGTGCGGGCCGAACACCCGCACGACTGGGCGCGCGTGCTCGAAGCCGACAACGTGCATCCGCCGCTGACCTTGCGTGTGAACCTGCGGCGGACGTCCCTGGCGGGCTATCTGAAGCAACTGCAGCAAGCCGGCCTCGCCGCTCACCAAGTTGGAGAAACCGCTGTCTGGCTCGAGCAGCCGCTGCCCGTGCAGCGCATCCCCGGCTTTGCCGAGGGCCTGTGCTCGGTGCAGGACGCTGCCGCACAACTTGCCGCGCCGTTGCTGCTGGAGAACACCGGCGCAGCACCTGCTGGCACGCCACACCGCCTGCGCGTGCTCGACGCCTGCGCCGCTCCCGGCGGCAAGACCGCGCATCTGCTGGAGACGACCGATTGCGACGTGACTGCGCTCGACATCGACGCAGCACGTTGCGAGCGCGTCGAAGCGACCTTGGCCCGGCTCGGCCTGCAGGCCAACGTGCTCGCCGGCGATGCGTTGCAACCCGCGCAAGGCTGGTTCGAAGCCGTGGGTGGCAAGCCATTCGACGCGATCCTGCTCGACGCTCCCTGCACCGCGTCGGGCATCGCACGCCGCCAGCCGGACGTGCGCTGGCTGCGCCGGCCCACCGACATCGCGCAGCTCGCGCGCACCCAGGCCGCGCTGTTGCAGGCGCTTTGGCCGCTGCTTGCGGTCGGCGGCCGGCTGCTGTATGCGACGTGCTCGATCTTTCGCGCGGAGGGTGCAGACCAGATCGTCGCGTTCGTGAACAGGCAGCCCGATGCGCGCAGGCTACCCGCGCCCGGCCAGTTGCTGCCGGGCGGCCATCTCGGCCCGCAGCCGGTCCCGCACAATGGCGGCGGTGGACATGACGGCTTTTTCTATGCGCGACTCGAGAAAACGGCAGCCCGCCGCTGAGCCTGCGCGGTGGGCCGTGCGTCGGGGCGCGCGTTGGCGACTGCACGGGTGGCTGCAAGCCCTGCTGTCGCTGGTCACGGCATGCGTGCTGCTGCTGGCCCCGGCCCACGCGCAGCCCGAGACCGAAGTCACCCAGATGCAACTGGACCGCAATGCCGAAGGCGTGTTCCTGACCGCCCAGTTGCGTTTCGAGCTGCCCCCGCTGGTGCTGACCGCGCTCGAAAAAGGCATCCCGATGTTCTTCGTGGCGGAGGCCACGCTGCTGCGCGACCGCTGGTACTGGACCGACAAGCGCGTGATCGAGAACGAACGGCATCAGCGCCTGGCTTACCTGCCGCTCACGCGGCGCTGGCGGCTGTCGGTGTCGAGCGAGCCGAACGACACCAGCGGGCTGGGCCTCAACGTCGGCCTCACGCAGCACTACGACTCGCTGGCGGAAGCGCTTACCGCGCTGCAGCGCATCGGCCGCTGGAAGATCGCCGACGGGCAGGAGATCGCGCCGGACGCTCGCTACTGGGTCGAACTCAGCTTCCGGCTCGATCTGTCGCAACTGCCCCGGCCGTTCCAGATCGGCGCGGTCGGGCAAAACGAATGGAACGTGGCAGCCCGGCGGGGCCAGCGGCTGCCGGCGCTGCAGGCGGTGCCTGAAGCCGCGCCGCAAGCTGCGGAGCCGTCAGCGGATGCGTCCAAGCCGCTGTCCGATGCAACCCCCAAGTGACGCCACCTGCCATGGAAGTCGCCATACACCCCGCCACAGACGAAGAATTCCGCAGCGGCTGCGTCGGCCGACAGCTGCGGGAACTCAGTTGCGGCCACGTCGGCGAACACCCGCGGGAGCAACGCATTCGGCTGAACACGCGCGCGACGCTGGCAACCAAGTGGTCGGCGGACTTCGAGCGGTCGTGGCCATGCACTGGCTTCGTGTCGCGGTGCTTTGGGTCGGTGAGGCGATTCGGGGCCACGGCGTCGGCTCGCGTCTGCTCGTTGAAGCGCAGCGCATGGCACTCGGCATGGGCGCCAACGACGCTGCACCGGAGACGTTCGAATGGCAAGCGCCGGGCTTCTGCGAGAAGCACGGTGACCGCGAAGCTGCCCGGATGGAGAACTGCATCGGCGGTTTCTGTCTTGCTGTCATGCGCAAGGCGCTGTCCGTCCCGACCGGCAACTGCAGTGAAGCGTCCACGACAGCCGCTGAAATCGATCGATGAGCAGCATGTCCTCTGATCCGGCCGCGGCGTCGCAGGGGCTGCACCCGGACGACCACGCCACCGGCGGCCGCGCCGCGCCCGACTCGGCCCTGCCCGGATCGGTCGCCAAGCTCGCACCACGCAGCTCCCGCGGCCGCCGCTGGGCGCTCGGCGTCGCCGCTGCGCTGTTCGCTGCGCTCGGCCTCGTGCTGATGTTCATGCTCGCGCAGGCCACCAACAACCGCGAGCTCTACGAACGCAACTACGCCTGGCTGTTCGCGATCAACGTGCTGGTCGCGGTGCTGCTGAGTCTGGTGATCCTCTGGGCTGTGTTGCGGCTGTGGCTGCGGCTGCGGCGCGGCAAGTTCGGCAGCCAGCTGCTCGTGAAGCTGGCGATGATCTTCGCGCTCGTGGGGTTGCTGCCGGGTCTGTTGATCTACGTGGTGTCTTACCAGTTCGTCACACGCTCGATCGAAAGCTGGTTCGACGTGAAGGTCGAAGGCGCGCTCGAAGCGGGCCTGAACCTGGGCCGCGCCACGCTGGACACGCTCAGCAACGATCTGGCCAACAAGACGCGCGCCGCCGCCGATCAGCTCGCTGAGCTGCCCGACGCGCAGGCCGTGCTCGCACTGGAGCGGCTGCGCGGCCAGTTGTCCACCGGCGACCTGCTGCTGTGGAACGGCAGCGGCCAGTTGATCGCGAGCGCCGGCCAGTCGCGCTACGAACTCAGCCCGGAAAAACCCAGCGCGCAGCAGTTTCGTGTCGCGCGCGAGCAGCGTGTGATGGTCGTGATCGAAGGGCTCGACGACCCGGCCGCGCCCGCCGCCAGCCGCGCGCGCATCAACGCGCTCGCACTCGCGCCCAGCGCCAACGTCGCCTTGAAGCCCGAGCCGCGTTTTCTGCAGGTGATCGAAGGCCTGTCACCCACACTGGTTGCCAACGCGATCGCCGTGCAGGAGGCCAACCGCGAGTACCAGGAGCGTGCCCTGGCCCGCGCCGGCCTGCGCCGCATGTATATCGGCACGCTGACGTTGAGCCTGTTTTTATCGGTGTTCGGCGCGGTGCTGCTCGCCGTGCTGCTCGGCACCCAACTCGCGCGGCCGCTCTTGGTGCTGGCCGACGGCGTGCGCGAAGTCGCGCGCGGGGATTTGTCACCCAAAGCCGTGCTGCAAGGGCGCGATGAGTTGGGCGGCTTGACCCGCGCATTCGCCGACATGACGCAGCAGCTTGCCGATGCGCGCGCGGCTGTCGAGCGAAGCATCGGCCAGGTGGACGCCGCACGCGCCAATCTGCAGACCATCCTGGACAACCTGACCGCCGGCGTGATCGTGCTGGACGAACGCGGTGTGATCCGTTCCTCCAACCCCGGCGCCACGCGCATCCTGCGCACGCCGCTGGCCGCGCACATCGGCCGGCCACTGGCGGAAGTGCCGGGCCTGGAAGCCTTCGCGCAAAGCGTGCAGGCGCATTTCGACGGCTTTTTTCTGCGCCAGGGCCAGCACGCGCTCGACCACTGGCAGCAGTCGTTCGACCTCGGCGCCAGCGCGCAGGGCGTGGACATGAACACCATCAACCTGATCACACGCGGCGCCGAGCTGCCCGGCAACGCGCGGCTGCTGGTGTTCGACGACGTCTCCGAGATGGTCTCCGCCCAGCGCGCGCAGGCCTGGGGTGAAGTCGCGCGCCGGCTTGCGCACGAGATCAAGAACCCGCTCACGCCGATCCAGCTGTCCGCCGAGCGGCTCGAGATGAAGCTCGACGGCAAGCTCGGCACCTTGGAGCAGACCGTGCTGACCAAGTCCGTGCGCACCATCGTCGACCAGGTCGAAGCGCTGAAGCGTCTGGTCAACGAGTTTCGCGACTACGCGCGGTTGCCCGCCGTGGTGCTGCAGCCGCTCGACTTGAACGCGCTGGCCGGCGACGTGCTGCATCTGTATGCGCACGACGAGGCGGACGTCAGGCTGCACGCCGAACTCGACCCCGCCTGCCCGCCGATTCAAGGCGACGCCCAGCAGCTGCGCCAGGTGCTGCACAACCTGCTGCAGAACGCGCAGGACGCGAGCGAAGGCAAGCCGCAGCGCGAAGTCACGCTGCGCACGAACTGGTCGGAGGCCAAAAGCCGCGTGCAGCTCACCGTCTGCGACAACGGCGGCGGTTTTCCGGAAGCGATCCTGAAGCGCGCGTTCGAGCCCTATGTGACCACCAAGGCCAAAGGCACGGGCCTGGGCCTGGCTGTCGTCAAAAAGATCATCGACGAGCACGGCGCGCGCATCGAGTTGAGCAACCGCAGCGACGCCGACGGCCAACTCAGCGGCGCGCAAGTGTCGTTATCATTCCCCGTAAGGTCGGCTGCGACCGCCGGTTGACGGGCCCGACCGCTCGTCGAATCACAAGCCTTCAGCAACCGCGCGCAGTCCACCGGGAGAACACCGCTTTCACCATGGCAAATATTCTGGTTGTCGACGACGAGCTCGGGATTCGTGACCTGCTGTCCGAAATCCTGAACGACGAGGGGCACGCCGTGGAGTTGGCCGAAAACGCCGCGCAAGCCCGCGCCGCGCGCAACGCATCCCGGCCCGACCTGGTGCTGCTCGACATCTGGATGCCGGATACCGACGGCGTGTCCCTGCTGAAGGAGTGGGCCGCCACCAACCTGCTGACCATGCCCGTCATCATGATGAGCGGCCACGCCACCATCGACACCGCGGTGGAGGCCACCCGCATCGGCGCGCAGGCGTTCCTCGAAAAGCCCATCACGATGCAGAAGCTGCTCAAGGCGGTCGAGCAGGGCCTGATGCGCAACCAGCCGGCCAAGGCAATGATCGGCAATGCGCAGATGGGCATGGGCGGATCGCTCGGGGGCCTGGTCGGCGGTAACAACCTGATCGGCGGGATGGCTGCGGCTTCTTCCTCGCTGCCCGACTTCCAGCACCGCATCGGCCTGCCGTCGTCCTCGCTGTCTTCGTCTTCCATGCAGCCCATGCTGCAGGCCGAAGCACCGACCGGCCCGCAGTCCCGCCAATCGTTCGACCTTGACCGCCCGCTGCGCGAAGCACGCGACGGCTTCGAGCGTTGCTACTTCGAATTTCATTTGATGCAGGAAGGCGGCTCCATGACCCGCGTGGCCGAGAAGACCGGCCTGGAGCGCACGCACCTGTATCGCAAGTTGAAGCAACTCGGCGTCGACCTGAGCCGCGGCAAACGGCTTTGACGGCCAGTCCACCATAACGGTCGACCGTACCTCACTGCTATACTTCGACCCCAGTTGGCCCGGTAGCTCAGTTGGTAGAGCAGCGGATTGAAAATCCGCGTGTCGGTGGTTCGATTCCGCCCCAGGCCACCAATCAAATCAACGGCTTGTATGCGTTTAGGCACTGCAAGCCGTTTCGCTTTGTGTAGTTCCAGCGTAATCACGGCAGAAAAAATTGCCACGCTGGAATGGGTGGTTTGGTTCAACAACCATCGGCTCCCAGGACCGATCGGCTATGTCCCGCCGGTAGAAGCTGAAGCAAACTACTACCGGCAACTCAACAGTCAAGCCGCCGCAACGGTGGCATGACTCAAACCAAACAGCTTCCATGATTCCCGGAGCGGTTCACTGTCTTGCTCCAGCGCAACCGGACAGCCGCCATGCGACAGAATCCGTCCCGGCTGCTCGCAAGAGGCCATGGGAACGACTAAGCTTCCGAACCAACGACTGGAGCCAGCATGGGATTACTTGACAGACTGTTCGGCGGGACTGAAAAGCCGCAAGCCACGCCAGTACCACAGCCAGCGGCGGGACCGCCGCAGTCGGCGGACGAGCGAGCCCTCGCTCAGTACCGCTACATGCTCCAGACGGCGCCACCGCAAACCATCGAGCAGGCGCACACTGAGGCTTTCGCCAAGCTCAGTCCGCAGCAGCGCAGCCTGCTATTGACGCAGCTGGCCGCCGAGCTGCCGCAAGCTGAACGCTCTGCACCGGGAACTGCGACACAGGACGATCCCCAATCCTTGGCGCGGCTTGCGACACGCGCTGAAGTTCGCCAGCCAGGCACCCTGGAGCGTACCTTCTCGGGCATGGGTGGGCGTGGCCTGGGAATGGGCGGCATGATGGCGGGTGGCTTGCTGTCTGGTATCGCCGGCGCGGTCATCGGCAGCGCGATCGCCCAGTCGTTCCTTGGGGACTCTGCCTCCGCTGACGCATCGGACGCTCACGACGCATCCGCCGACACGGCCAGCGATACCAGCGCCGAAGCCAGCAGTGACAGTGACGTCGGCGACTTTGAGGGCGATGACTTCGATTTCGGCTAGATCAGCGGCGTGACGCGCTTGGTGGCTGAAGGTGATGCGCTCACACCGGGGCGGCTCGGGTAAATGGTCGGCTTCGCCGTGTGACGAGGTTCTGTCGCGACAGGCGCAGCCCTGCAATCGTCTTCGTACGGTCAAACTTCATCGGATGACCTTGCCTGGCCTCGCTATCGCGACAGAATCACCAGCTGAGCAGTTCGCCCTATTGACGACACCCCGGTGGTCACGACGCGCCTCGCGCTCGGGCTTGGCTCAACGCCCGGCCCTGTTGGCCGCAGCGACTTGGTCACCGTTGCTGCAGCTCAAGTACCTCGGGTTGGATGACGCCTTTGCCGAGTTGGGCAGGCCTGACCAAATGCGACGGGTCTTCGTGGGGTTGCAGTGTCACCTGTACGCCGGTGGACACGCCAGTATGGCTGCGCCGGCCTACTGACACCACAGTCGGGCTGCGCTGCCCCAGCAAGATTCGCACCTCTGGCTAGCAGCTCAGAGTCAGAGTCTGAAACCGAAACTGCGTCGTCCCAGCCAGACCGCGCCAGCAAAAAATGGCTACTCGTACCCCAGCACCCTGCGATAAAACCTCATCTGCGCAGCCTGCTCGCGGCCGATGCACGCGCGGTCGCTGCCGCACGCTTTTTGCCGCCCGTAGAAGTCGTTCTTGACGCGCGTTTCCTCGGCCCGGCTGAGCTGCATCCGGCTTCGGTAAGAGCGCCAGTACGGGATTAGCGCCAGGTCGTTGGCCGACAGCTCGGCGTCGCGGCAGATCAGCAGCTCATGCGCGCGCTTGGCATCCTTGCACCAGGCCGGACGCACTGGCGACGGTGATAGCGAAGGCGGGGTTGCTGGTGCCCGAACGGCGTACGGCCCATCGACCCGCGGCGGCAGGTTGTGACGTGGCGCGACCACGACTTGCGGTGGCGCGATGGGTGGCGGAGCGATCGCGACTTGCGGTGGTGTGTTGACCGAGGGTGCGGCCGCGACCCGGGGCGGCGCGCTGATCTGTGGCGCGGCCGCGATCGGGGGCTGCGCCTCGATCGGAGGCGTGACCATCCCTTTCGGTGGCGCCTTGGGGGCCGGCGGCACAACCGCGGCTTGCGGTGGTGGATTGGCCCTTGGCGGGGTCACAGCTCGCGGCGGCGCCTTGGCCTGCGGAGCGGGGTCGGGGCGTTTCGGCTCAGTGGTCCGCGCGTACTTCGGCTCGTACTGGATCTTGGTCGAGTCGAGCGTCTGCACGCGGCCGCCGCGCCACGTGATGACCGTTTGGTTCTTCTCGTTGAACGACCAGCACCCGGCGACCAGGTCACTCTCGGTTTTTTTCTGATAGGCCAGCTTCGACCCTGCGTTCGCTTCGCCGGGGCACGCCTCGTCCAGCAGGATGATGGCGGCTTCCTTGCCGGATTGGTAGGTTGCCATCTGCTCTGCCGACGCGGAAAACCCCGTACCGGCCAGCACCATGACCCATGCGATCGCCTGTTCGATCGAGCGGCGAGGGGTGGGGGAAGATCCTGACAGCATCGATGGCATGGGTTGTCGTCTCCTCGGGCGTGTTCGGGTGGCGTTATCTACCATAGACCCGCAAGGATCGCCAAGCATGTGGGCATCCGGCCAGGCGCATCCCGCCCCGGCTGGCTGGATGCACCTTCAGGCCGAGTCGGGTTGACATCTGGGGGGCTCGGGCGTGTGCCTTGCCGATTCGTGTCTTCAACCGGTTCGGATGAAGCCGCCGGTGAAATTGTGCGCAGGCGATCGGGTGAAGAAAATCTGAAGCCAGTGCTGGGTCAGCAACGTCTTGAAGGCGTCCATGTCCGGCCCGTCGGCTCGGGCGGCACGCCCAGCATGGTGATCTTGGCGAGCTACAGTTTGCCGAACAGCGGGTTAGTGGCTGGGGGCGTCCATCGGCACGGTGTCGCCGGGCTCCAGCAGGGGTCGCACGATCAGGCATCGCGATTGGTCTCCAGCGCAGCTGGCGACGGAATCGTCCGGGTAGCGCAGGCGCTGGTGAGTCAGGGCGCGATCCGGCTGGATGCAGCGGAAGCGAAACTGCAGCGGTTGCGCAGTGGTGGTCAAGCACTTGCGCATTCGGCGGCTCAAGAAAAGCGCCGGTCAGCGCCTGCGCAAGAAGCCGGAACGCGTGGGTGAGCGCCTCGATCGACATCGGCGGCTTGGCCTGAAAGTCAAGGGCGGCGCCGCAGGAACGCATCGGGACTCAATGCGGGAACGGGCGAAGCCTTGAAGTCGCGCTCGTTGCGGGTGATGATGAACTGCGCCCCGCAAGCCATGGCCGCCGCCGCCTGGAGCGCGTCTTCAAAGTCGCGCATCGGCAAATCGAGTGCCGCCAGCGCGTCGGGCCGGCCGGTCGTTGCAATGTCTGCCCAGTCAAGCACACCGCGGATGAAATCGCGGCTCGAAATGTCCGACAGCTGGCGCTCGATCAGGTAGGTCAGGGTGGCCACTGAATGCCACGCCAGCCAGCCTTCGTGCTGTCTTCCGCACATGGCCAACAGCCGGGCCGACTCGGGTGCGCCGGGGCGCAGCAACGCCACATCGAGCAGCACACCGATGTCGATCAACAGACGCACGGCGGCTCAGTGGACGTGCTTGGCAAGCAGTTGGGCGAGCCGGGGGTCGGCGGCTTCCACCGAGCTTGCCTCGGGCAGCTTCAAGCTGCCCTGCCACTGTTTGACCCAGCGCTCGGCCGCGCCGGCCACGACGCCCTGAGCCAACAGCGATTGCTCGAGCGCTTCGCGCATCACAGCCGACTTGGAAAGTCCGCGCTTGCGCCGAGCGCTTCCAAGCGCTCCCACTACCAAGGCATGTCGAGCTGCCGACCCGCTGCCCTGCAAGCCCGTGACCCCATCGATTGTCCCTACGCACCGAGCAGATGCAGCACCACTTCCCGCCGATGCGCGCGCAGCCGGTGCTCCCACAGGTAAATGCCCTGCCAGGTGCCCAGCGCCAGACGGCCTTGTCGCACCGGGATCGCCAATTGGACAGCGGTCAGTGCGGCGCGCACGTGGGCCGGCATGTCGTCCGGCCCTTCGTCGCGGTGTCGGAACAACGCATCGCCGTCCGGCACGAGCCGGTGGAAAAAGCGGTCGAGATCGCCGCGCACGTCGGCATCGGCGTTCTCCTGGATCAGCAGGCTGGCCGAGGTGTGGCGGACGAACAGCGTCAGCAGCCCTTCCGTGATGCCGCTATGCGCGACCCACGCTGCGGCCTGTTGCGTGATCTCGTGCAGCCCGCGGCCCGGGGTGTCGATGACGAGTGTCGTGGTGAGCTGGCGCAGCATCTGCTCAAGGATAGCCCGCTACGACTCGACTTGTCCGTGCTTCGATCCGCGGCTGAACAAAGAAGCGGACGGCCGCGCGGCATGACTGCTGTGCACCGCACGCCGGAAACCGGGCTTCTTCCGACCGGCCGGTAGGATGAAGCAGATGACAGAAGGTGGATGGACTTCCGAACCCGATCCGCTGGCAACAGCCGGCTCGCTGCTTCCCCCCACTTGCGACTCGACCCAGGCGACGCACAACCGATCCGATGTTTGTGAATCCAGCGCCCGATTGAAACGATCATGTATCAAACTGAACACACTGCGGAAGCCACCGACCTCGAAGAAGTCCGCAACGCCGTCCAGTCCGTCTGCGCCCGCTTCCCCGACGCCTACTGGCTGCGAACACGACAAGACCGGCGAATTCCCTTCGGATTTCGTGTCTGCAATCGCCGAGGCCGGCTGGCTCGGCATCTGCATGCCGGAGGACCTACGGCGGCGCGGGGCTCGGCATCACGCGAAGCCACGCTGATGATGCAGGCGGTCGCGCGAGTGCGGCGGCGGGCATGTCGGCGGCGCCTCGGCGCTGCACATGAACATCTTCGGGCTGAATCCGGTGGTGGTGTTCGGCACCGACGAGCAGAAGCGCGCGCATGCTGCCGCCGCTGATCGCAGGGCGAGGACAAGGCCTGCTTCGCGGTGACCGAGCCGGATGCCGGGCTCGACACCACCGCGCTCAAGACCCGGGCGGTGCGCGACGGCGGCGACTACGTCGTGCACGGCCAGAAGATCTGGATCTCGACCGCGCAGGTCGCCAACAAGATGCTGATCCTCGCCCGCACCACGCCGATCGAGCAAGTGCAGCGCAAGCACCGACGGCGCTGAGTCCTGTTCTACACCGACCTCGACCGCCGCCATGTCGACGTGCGCGAGATCGACAAGATGGGCCGCAGCGCGGTCGACTCCAACGAGCTGTTCATCGACGGCCTGCCGCATGCCCGGCGCAGGACCGCATCGGCGACGAGGGCCGCGGCTTCGAATACATCCTGCACGGCATGAATCCCGGAGCGCATCCTGATCGCCGCCGAAGCCGTCGGGCTCGGCCGCGCTGGCGCTCGACAAGGCCGTCGCGCTATGCGAACGAGCGCATCGTGTTCGACCGCCCGATCGGCCAGAACCAGGCGATCCAGCATCCGCTCGCCGAATGCTGGATGGCGCTCGAAGCCGCCAACCTGATGGTGCTGAAGGCGGCCGACCTCTACGACCGCGGCCTGCCGTGCGGCGCTCGAGGCCAATGCCGCGAAATATCTCGCCGCGCGAAGCCGGCTTCAAGGCCTGCGAGACCGCGGTGATGACGCACGGCGGCATGGGCTATGCGAAGGAATTTCACGTCGAGCGCTACCTGCGCGAATCGCTGATTCCGCGTATCGCGCCGGTCAGCCCACAGCTGATTCTCTGCATTATCGCCGAGCGTGCGCTGGGCTTGCCGAAGTCCTATTGAGTCGGCAGAGCGGCGCGCTGCAGCAAGAGACCGCACAAGCGGCCCGGCGTCGACCTTGATTGCCTCCACAGCAGCTCGCTCAGGCACACGGCTGCGGTATCGGTCGGTGCATTTGCAGCCGAATGCCGGCTCCATGCGCTCCATGCGCCCACGCTTCACGATGACCTGCCGCGGCCCCTTGCTGCCGTGCGGAGCAGCACATGGGGCCACGTGCGGAGCCGCCCGCGCGGCATCGCGGTGCTGCGCCCGCGCCGCCCTCATCGGTATCGCTTCGACTGGACAATACGCGTGCCCGACGTCGGTCGCCACGGTGCGCGTGCAGCCGATAATTCACACCCCGCGCCGAATCCCGGCCGCGGATCGCACCGGCAGGCAACGCTTCGCCCGCATTTCCGAAACGCAGCACGTCAACCCTTGATCGCCCGGCAACTCGTTTTCTATTTCGCGTTCGGTTGCACCCAGTTCGTGGTCGACACGCTGCTGCTGGTGGGGATGACGCATGCCGGCGTGTCGGTCGAGGTGGCCAATCCGCTGTCGCGCGCAATGGCCGCGGTGCTCGGGCTGCTGCTGAACTCGCAGGTCACGTTCGGCCAGCGTGGGCAACCCCGGCGGCTGCCGCGCACCGGAATGATCGTGCGTTATGTCGTGATGTGGCTGTCGATGACGCTGCTCAGCACCGCGTCGATCTCCTGGCTGCACGACTTGCGGCCCGACCAGATCGCGCGCGCAAGCTGGATCGCGATCAGCAAGATCGGCGTGGAGGCGCTGCTGTTCCTGCTGGGCTTTTTGATCTCACGCCACTGGGTCTACCGGGTGCCGCAGCCATGAAGGGAAGGTGGGCATGAGGGCCGACGAGAAGACCGGCGCTCGCATGGTTGCCACGGGCCTGTCGCACGCCGATGCCGGCACGATCGGACGGCACGCACTGCACGACGCCACCCGCGCCGAGGCGGCGTCGGCGTGGCCGGCCGGCTACCGCGTCGCCGTCGCGATCCCGTGCTTTCAGGTGCGCGCCCACATTCTCGGCGTGCTCGCGCGCATCGGCAGCGAAGTGCAGGGCATCTACGCGGTCGACGACGCGTGCCCCGAACAGTCCGGCGAATTCATCGAGCAACAATGCACCGACCCGCGCGTGCGCGTGCTGCGCCACACGGTGAACCAGGGCGTCGGCGGCGCCGTCATGACCGGCTACCGCGCCGCACTGTCCGACGGCTTCGACTGCGTCGTGAAGATCGACGGCGACGGCCAGATGGATCCGGCGCTGCTGCCGCTGTTCGTCGCGCCGATCGCGGCCGGCCGCGCCGACTACAGCAAGGGCAACCGCTTCTTCCACCCGGAAGACACGCTCGATATGCCGTGGGCGCGGCTCGTCGGCAACATGGGCCTCTCGTTTCTGTCGAAGCTCTCGAGCGGCTATTGGAGCGTGTTCGACCCGACCAACGGCTACACCGCGATCGATGCGCGCGTGATCGCGCAGCTGCGCCTCGACAAGGTCGCCACGCGCTACTTCTTCGAGTCCGATTTGTTGTTCCGCCTGAACCTGATCGGCGCGGTGGTGGTCGATGTGCCGATGCGCGCGGTCTACGCCGATGAAGTGTCGAACCTGAAGGTGACGAGGGTGTTGCCGCGTTTTGCGCTCGGGCACCTGAGGAACATCGGCAAGCGTGTCTACTACAACTACTACCTGCGCGGATTCTCGGTCGCCTCGGTGGAACTGGTGCTGGGGCTGGCGCTGTCGCTGTTCGGCGCCGTGTTCGGCGCGCTGCACTGGTTCGCGGCCAATTCCGGCGCGGCGCCGGCCACCGCGGGCACCGTGATGGTGGCCGCGCTGCCGATCATCGTGGGCGTGCAGTTGCTGCTGTCGTTCATCAATTTCGACGTGCACCTGGAGCCGCGGCATCCTGTAGGGCCGATGCTGCGCCCAGCCGCGCCCGTACATGATCTCGAGCTGGCGGAGCAGGCCACATCCGACCTGGTGCCCGCATCCACGTCTGCATCCGCACCCGACGCTGCGAACCGTTTGCCCTGATGCGGCGGCCATCATTTCGGCCGCCCGCGTACGGCCTGCCTGCACTCCGCGCTATAAAGTTGTGTAGCGCCAACCCGTTGCCAGAAAGACTTGAAGGATGTCCGACCGCTACCGCGTCCTGCCGCAATACCTGATGCCCAAACGCGCGATGACCGTGTTCGCGGGCCATTGCGCGGGTTCGCAAACCGCCTGGTGGACGCGCAATGTGATCCCCTGGTTCATACGGCGCTACGGCGTCGACATGAACGAGGCGGCGGACTCGAACCCGGCCAACTATCCGACCTTCAACGCATTCTTCACGCGGGCGTTGAAAGACGGGGTACGGCCCCTGGCGGACGCCGCGCTGGTCTGCCCGGTGGACGGTGCGATCAGCCAGTTCGGCGCCATCGAGCAGGGCCGCATCATCCAGGCCAAAGGGCACGACTACAGCGTGCGCACCTTGCTCGGTGGCACCGAGGACGAGCTTGCGCGCCAGCTCGAAGGCGGCCAGTTCGCCACCATCTACCTGAGCCCGCGCGACTACCACCGCATCCACATGCCGTGCGCGGGCCGCTTGCGCCAGATGATCTATGTGCCGGGCGCGTTCTTCTCGGTGAACCCGACCACTGCGCGCGGCGTGCCGGGCCTGTTCGCGCGCAACGAGCGCGTGGTCTGCGTGTTCGACAGCGCGTTCGGCCCGTTCGTGCTCGCGCTGGTCGGCGCGACGATTGTCGGCAGCATGGCGACCGTCTGGCACGGCGTGGTGAACCCGCGCGGCGCGGCGGCCGGCAAGGTGCGGCAGTGGCGCTACGACGACCAGCCGGTGGAGCTGGACAAGGGTGCGGAGATGGGGCGCTTTCTGCTCGGCTCGACCATCGTGCTGCTGCTGCCGCCCGGCGATCTGCGCTTCAACCCGGACTGGGCGCCCGAGCGTGCGGTGCGGCTGGGTGAGGCGATGGCGCGGGCGGGGTAGTCGGCGCTGCAGCGCTCGATGCAGCGGATCGGGTCATTGCGGATCGACGGCCTTCAGAGACGACCGCGCAGCCGCGACCGATCGAGAGGGAGTCGTGTCGATGAACGCAACGATCCCGCCGCGCACGCGCTTCTACGGGCTCGCCTGGCCGCTTGCTGGCCTGCTTGGAAGCCTCGCCGGCGCCTGTGGCGGCTCTGGCGCAACGCCGTTGAATGCCGCAGGCCCGCCCCCGGCGACCAAACCTGCGCCAACGGGTGCGCCCAGCACGCGGCCGTGATCGATGACGCCGAGTTTCACCGCCATGTGCCCGGTCTCGTGCAGCGCCTGCACGCGGCGGCGGTCGGTAATCATGGTGCCCGCGAACTCGGCGCGCACGCGCTTTTGGAACGCCTGCCAGAACAGCACGCGATCCTGTCCTTCGCGGCTGGAATTGAATTTGCACTTCGGGTCCGAGCCGAACAGGGCTTGCATGTAGGTCAGGCTCATCGCGCGCCTTTGTATGCAGAGAAGCGGACGCCGGTGGCGCCGCTCGGCCTCAGTGTGGAAACGAAGCGGCGGTTGCGCAAACCACAGCAGCCATTCCTGCGGGCCTATCGCGGCAGCAGCGGCAGCGGCGTCGAGATGGCATTCCGTGTGCCGCATCGATCTCGTCTGCAAACCCATCTCACGCGGCCGGAGCGCTGCTACTGAAACGCGACTTCCGCGAAGCTGCGCAATTTCCGGCTGTGCAACTGGCGAATGCCCTGCTCGCGCAACGCTTCCAGCGCGTGAATCCCGATGCGCAGATGCTGATCGACGCGTTCCCGGTAGAAATGATTCGCCATCCCCGGCAGCTTGATCTCGCCGTGCAGCGGCTTGTCCGACACGCACAACAACGTGCCGTACGGCACCCGGAAGCGAAAGCCGTTCGCGGCGATCGTCGCGCTCTCCATGTCGAGCGCCACCGCGCGGCTCTGGCTGAAGCGGCGCTGCGGCTCGTTGCCGGGCAGCAGTTCCCAGTTGCGGTTGTCGGTGCTGGCCACGGTGCCGGTGCGCATGATGCGTTTCAGGTCCGCGCCGCGCATCTGCGTGACGTGCTCCACCGCCTGCTCCAGTGCCACCTGAATTTCCGCCAACGCGGGAATCGGCACCCACAGCGGCAGCTCTTCGTCGAGCACGTGGTCCTCGCGCACGTAGCCGTGGGCCAGCACGTAGTCGCCCAGCTGCTGCGTGTTGCGCAGCCCCGCGCAGTGGCCGAGCATGATCCACGCGTGCGGGCGCAACACCGCGATGTGGTCGGTGATGTTCTTCGCATTCGCCGGGCCGACGCCGATGTTGACCATCGTGATGCCGCCGTTGCCCGGACGCACCAGATGGTAGGCCGGCATCTGCGGCAGCCGCGCGGGCGCGGCGCCGTGCGGTTGCGCAGCGGTTTCTTCCTGCGGTGCGATGCGCCCGGTCACCACGTTGCCGGGCTCGACGAACGCGACGTAGTCGCCGCCCGCATCGTTCATCGCCGCATGCCCGAGCCGCACGAACTCGTCGATGTAGAACTGGTAGTTCGTGAACAGCACGAAGTTCTGGAAATGCTCGGGCGCCGTGCCGGTGTAGTGGCGCAGCCGCTGCAGGGAATAGTCGATGCGCGGCGCGGTAAAGAGCGCCAGCGGCTGCGGCTGGCCGGCCGCCGCTTCATACGTGCCGTTCGCGATGCCGTCGTCCATCGCGGCCAGATCGGGCAGGTCGAACACGTCGCGCATCAACTGCCGACGCTCGGGCTCAGATTGCCTTCCAGATGCTCGTTGTCGGCGAAGCTGAAATGCACCGGAATCGGCTGCGCACTGGTGCCCACTTCGAGCGCCACGCCGTGGTTGTCGATCAGCAACTGGAACTGCTCGCGCAGATAGCTCGCGAACAGGTCGGGGCGCGTCAGCGTGGTTTCGAAGTGGCCGGGCCCGGCCACGAAGCCGAACGACAGCCGCGAGTCCTGCCGCGCCACCGTGTCGGTGTGAATCCGAACGAACGGATAGAACGCGCGAAAGCGCGCCGGCCCGCGCGGGCTGTTGCTCTGCGGCCCGGGCAGCGGCTCGCCCGCGACGAAGCGCTGCATTGCATCGCGCAGGTGCGCAATGCCCTCGTCGTAGATGGCGCGAACCTGGGCCAGTGCCGCGTTGGGATCGGTGAAGCGTTGCGGGGCGATGAAGGGAGGCAGATAAGGCATCGCCCGATTGTGCCGAGGCCGTGTAGCGGGCCGCAGCGCAAAGCGGCCGACGAGTCAGTGCCGCGTCGCCTCGCGCATCGTCACGAATTCTTCGGCCGCCGTCGGATGGATGCCGATCGTGCTGTCGAACACGGCTTTCGTTGCACCGGCTTTGAGCGCGACCGCGAAGCCCTGCACGATCTCGCCCGCGTCGTCGCCGACCATGTGCAGGCCGACCACGCGATCGGTCGCTTCTTCGACGATCAACTTCATCAACGTGCGCTCGCCGTTGCCGGACAAGGTGTTTCTGAGCGGCTTGAAGTCGGTGCGGTAGACCGTGATCGCGCCGAACTTCTTGCGCGCTTCTTCTTCCGTCACGCCCACGGTGCCGATGTTCGGATGGGTGAACACGGCGGTCGGGATGAAGTGGTAGCTCATCTCGCGCTCGCCTCTGCCGAACAGATGGTCGACCAGCGTCATCGCTTCGCCCAGCGCGGTGGGCGTGAGCTGCAGCCGGTCGATCACGTCGCCCAATGCGTGGATCGACGGCACGCTGGTGCGGTAGTCGTCGTTCACCACGATCGCGCCCTTGTCGTCCTGCTCGACCCCCACTTCCTTCAGGTTGAGCGAGCCGACGTTCGGCTCACGCCCGGTCGCATACAACACGGCGTCGACTTCGATGCGTTCGCCGTTCTTGAGCAGCACCTCGATGCAGTCGCCGCGCTTCGAGAGTTTCTCGACATCGGTCTGCACGCGCAGGTCGACACCGTTCCTGCGCATCTCGTCGGCGACGAAATGGCGCACTTCGTCGTCGAAGCCGCGCAGGATCTGTTCGCCGCGATAGAGCTGCGTGACGGCGGCGCCCAGGCCGTTGAAGATCGACGCGAATTCGCAGCCGATGTAGCCGCCGCCCACGATCAGCATGCGCCTCGGAAACGGCGCCAGATCGAACACGTCGTCCGACACGATCGCGAGTTCGCAGCCCGGAAAACTCGGCATCAGCGGCCGGCTGCCGCTGGCCACCAGGATATGTTTGGCACGATGCTGCGTGGTCGATCCGTCGTCCGCGCGCACTTCGACCGTGTGCGCGTCGATCAATCTGGCCCAGCCGCGCAGCAACCGCACGCCGGCGCTGCTCAGCATGCGTTCGTACACGCCGTTCAGGCGCGAGATTTCGGCCGCGCGGTTGGCCTTCAGCCGCTGCCAGTCGAGCGTCGGCTGCGCGTGCAGATCCCAGCCGAAGCCTTTCACGTCTTCGAACGATTCGCCGTAGTGGGCGGCGTAGCTGTAGAGCTTTTTCGGGATGCAGCCGACGTTCACACAGGTGCCGCCGAGCGCTTGCCATTCGGCCAGCCCCACGCGGATGCCGTCGTGCTGCGCCGCCATGCGCGCGGCGCGCACGCCGCCGGAGCCGGCGCCGATCACGAAAAAGTCGAAGTCGAAATCGGACATGGAATCCCTTTGCGTTTCAGTAAGAGGGCCAGCGCAGGAATGCGCGATCGAAGCAAGTGCGCACTGGAGCCAGAAGGTGGTTCACGATTCCATCGCGATTCATGGAGGCCAAGGAACCTTCCGTTGACCGAGCAACGCAGGAAGGTGGTGCCCCAGCGACCGTTCGATGGCGCTCACCATAGGCGGAAGCCGAACGGCATCGTCAGCGCGCATGTTGCACCTCGGCGCCTTTCAGTACTTCGGTGGGGAAATGACTCGACAGGTCACCGACGGTTCGCGGATCGACCCGTTGCCCGTCGAGCAGATCCGACAGCCCGGAATCGACACCTGACAGCCGGATCAAGCCAGGCACGTGCGCCGGCTCGAATTCAACGAACGGGTCGACGTCGCTTTCGGCGCGCGCGGTGTCTTTCGAGCGGGAGCGGAACAGGGCAGGCCGGGTGATGTGGTGATCTTCACGAAACCGGGCCAGGATGGGCGCTGCCAGCGTCAGGCCTGGGTGCATGGCGATGGGTTTCGCTGGCCGCACCCGGGCGATCTTCGCGCACGGTCCGTGGTTGTGCCTGCCGGGCCGGTCGGCGTCGCATCGGCATTGCCGTCCTGTGCGCTGCTCAACGCGATGACACCGCCTCCGAGACATACCTCGCCGTCGTAGACGACCGCCGACTGTCCCGGCGTGACGGCCCACTGCGCTGCCCCGAAGCGCAGCGCAAAACGCTGCGAATCGCTGCCCCGCGTCAACACGCACGCCGCGTCGGTCTGCCGATAGCGCGTCTTTGCAGCCAGTGCGCCGTCGGTTGGCGGCTTGCCGGCAATCCAGCTCACGTCATCAGCGACCAACTCGTGCGACAGCAGCCACGGATGGTCATGGCCCTGCACGACCCACAGCGTGTTGGTTGCCATGTCCTTGCGCGCCACGAACCACGGCGCGTGCTCGCCCGCGCCGCGCAGGCCCTGCTGCCGCACCGCGGCCAGCGCCGCACCGCGCGCCTTCACGCCGCCGATGCCGAGGCCCTGGCGCTGGCCCAGCGTGTAGAAACTCAAGCCCTGATGCTCGCCGAGCACGCGGCCGTCGTCGGCCTTGATCGGGCCCGGCGCCTTCGCGATGTAGCGATTCAGAAAATCCCGGAACGGCCGCTCGCCGATGAAGCAGATGCCGGTCGAATCCCTCTTCCTTGCGTTGGGCAGGCCGATTTCCGCTGCGATGCGGCGCACCTCGGTCTTGTGCAGCTCACCGATCGGAAACAGCGTGTTCGCGAGTTGCTTCTGGTTCAGCCGGTGCAGAAAATAGCTCTGGTCCTTGGCCGGATCGAGCCCTTTGAGCAGTTCGACCTGGTCGCCGCGCTGCCGCACCCGCGCGTAGTGGCCGGTTGCGATCTTCGTGGCGCCGAGCGCCATCGCATGATCCAGAAACGCCTTGAACTTGATTTCCGCATTGCACAGCACGTCCGGGTTCGGCGTGCGGCCGGCGCCGTATTCGCGCAGGAACTCGGCGAACACGCGGTCCTTGTAATCGGCCGCGAAGTTCACATGTTCGATTTCGATGCCGAGCACGTCGGCCACCGCGGCGGCGTCGATGAAGTCCTGGCGCGACGCGCAGTATTCGTCGTCGTCGTCGCCTTCCCAGTTCTTCATGAAGATGCCGATCACCTCATGGCCCGCGCGCTTCAACAACCATGCGGCAACGGCCGAGTCGACACCGCCGGACAAGCCGACCACCACACGCTGCGGGCGGCCTTGCATGCGACCGGCGTCTGGGGATTTGCTGCTGTCGTTCATCACGGCGACCGATTATCCCGGCGCTGGCGCAGTCCTTCAGCCGTAGTGCCTTGTGCCGAAGATCGCACTGCCGACACGCACCATCGTGCTGCCGGCACACACCGCCGCTTCCAGGTCCGCGCTCATGCCGAGCGACAGGGTGTCGAATTGCGTGGCGCCGGGGAGATCAGCCGAGCGAATCTGATCGAATAACGCCCGGGCGCTCTTGAACGCTGCGGATAGCGCTACGGAATCAGTAGCGTCCGGCACCGCCATCAGCCCGCGCAGTTGCAGCCGCGGCAGTGCCGCGATCGCCTGGCACAGCGCCAGCGCCTCGTCCGGCCGCACGCCCGACTTGGTCGGCGCCGCATCGACGTTCACCTGCACGCATACCTGCAGCGGCGGCAGGTGCGCGGGCCGCTGGGCGGAAAGCCGCTCCGCGATCTTGCTGCGGTCCACGCTTTGCACCCAGTCGAAGTGCCCGGCCACGTCGCGCGTCTTGTTGCTTTGCAGCGGGCCGATGCAGTGCCACTCCAGATCGAGGCCCGCGTCGCGCAGCTCGGCGATCTTGGCGACGCCTTCCTGCACGTAGTTCTCGCCGAACGCGCACTGGCCGGCGGCCGCCGCCGCGCGCACCGCAGCCGCATCGAACGTCTTCGACACCGCCAGCAGCTTCACCGCGTCGGTCGCGCGCTCGGCGGAAGCACAAGCCGTGCGAATCCGCACGCGCACCGCTTCGAGGTTGTCGGCTACTGGGTTCATCGGCTGAGTTTGGTGGATAAAAACGAACGATGGCATCGGCGCGCGCAGAACGCGCATGTTCAGCTCCGCGCCGCAACGCCCGGCCCATCCCCGAAATTCACTGTCGAGAATACCTTGGACATCACCCAGCTGCTCGCCTTCGGCGTCAAGAACAAGGCGTCCGACCTGCACCTGTCGGCCGGCCTGCCGCCGATGATCCGCGTGCACGGCGACGTGCGCCGCATCAACGTCGAAGCGCTCGATCACAAGACGATCCACGCGATGGTCTACGACATCATGAACGACACGCAGAGGAAAGCCTACGAGGAGTTCCTCGAAGTCGACTTCTCGTTCGAGATCGAAGGCCTGGCGCGCTTTCGCGTCAACGCGTTCAACCACAACCGCGGCGCGGGTGCGGTGCTGCGCACCATCCCGTCGAAGATCCTCACGCTGGAGCAACTGAACGCGCCGAAGATCTTCGGCGAACTCGCGTTGAAGCCGCGCGGCCTGGTGCTGGTCACGGGACCTACCGGCTCCGGCAAATCGACCACGTTGGCCGCGATGGTCAACTACCTGAACGAAAACGAATACGGCCACGTGCTCACCGTGGAAGACCCGATCGAGTTCGTGCACGAATCGAAAAAATGCCTGGTGAATCAGCGCGAAGTCGGCCCGCACACGCTGAGCTTCTCGGCCGCGCTGCGCTCCGCGCTGCGCGAAGACCCGGACGCGATCCTGGTCGGCGAGATGCGCGATCTGGAAACCATCCGGCTTGCAATGACGGCGGCCGAGACCGGCCACCTGGTGTTCGGCACGCTGCACACGTCGAGCGCCGCCAAAACCATCGACCGGATCATCGACGTGTTTCCTGCCGACGAGAAAGAAATGGTCCGCGCGATGCTGTCCGAATCACTGCAGGCCGTGATCTCACAGACCCTGTGCAAAACCAAAGACGGCCAAGGCCGCGTCGCCGCGCATGAAATCATGATCGCCACCAGCGCGATCCGCAACCTGATCCGGGAGGCAAAGATCGCGCAGATGTATTCGGCCATTCAGACCGGGTACAGCGTCGGGATGCAGACGCTGGATCAAAATCTTACGGATCTGGTCAAGCGCAACATGATCAGCCCGGCGGAGGCCAGGGGAAAAGCGAAGATTCCAGACAACTTTCCGGGGTGAATCGGCTTTTTCGCAACCGCTGGGGCGCCAGTGCGTGATGGGTTGAAACCGACTTTCGCAGCTGCCGCTCGAACAACATGGCGAAGCCGATCTCAGCTCGATAGCGTGTCGGGGCATTTGCCGAGCGCTCGCACCGTCGTCGACGCCTGGGTCTGGGACGAACAAGCCAACGACGGACCGATTTCGCGACCGGGCTGCCACCGAACGCGAGTTGCCGACATGAGCAATCTTGCAGATTCAAGTAAACCGGAGGCTCGACTGTCAAACCGCGCTTGAACCCATGCGCTTTCGCAGCGGCCAGGATTTCTTCCGAACCGGCTGCGACGCCCGCAAGTGCCTGCGTCGCCACGTCTTCGGGCGTCATCTGCGGAAAGTCGAAGCCGCGCACGAGTTCCGTGACGACGAACCCCATGTGCAGTGCGCTGACCAACGTGCCTTGCCCGCGCAACCCGGTCCGCAATCCGTTGGTCAACGCCCATGCAGCAGATTTGCTCAGACCGTGCGGTCTGAGCCGCGGCGAGTTGACCCGGCTTGCGACCGACAGCACGTTGAGCATTGCACCGCCGCCGTGGGCCGCCCGCACCGGCGCGAACGCACGGCACATGCCGAGGATGCCGAACACGTTGACCCGCAGATGCCGCAGGATCGCGGCTTCGCTGTCGGGCTGTCGGGATCGGACAAAAATCCACTTGGCAGCCCGATGCCCGCGTTGTTGATCAGCAGCGTGACGTCGCTGCAGTCCTGCACGGCCCGCGTGATCTGCGCCGTATCCGTCACGTCGAGCCGCACCGGCTGCACGCCTGGCATCGGCACGGGGTTGCGCCTGCCCGCCTAGACCGTGCGCGCGCCGGCTGCGAGCGCCGCATTGGCCAATGCAAGGCCGACGCCGCGATTGGCGCCGGTGAGGAAGACGACTGCGTTTTCGATCTTCATGAAGGCTTCCCGTTCGACAAGGGTCGCAAGGCGCGGTCGGGCAGTCGGCCGATGGCCGATGGCCGGCAGCACCACGGCGTCGCCGTCTTCGAGAAAGCGCCGCTCCTCACCCGTGTCCAGCATGATCGGCTGCTGGCCGCCGCGCGTGACTTCGATGATTGCGCCGGCTTCGCCAACGCCTGGGCCGGAGACCGTGCCGCCGCCGAACAGGTCGCCCGCGTTCAGCGCGCAGCCGCCCACCGTGTGGTGCGTGACCATCTGCGCGACGCTCCAGTACTGGTGGCGGAAGCTGGTGGAGGAAATGCGCGTCGGGGCACTTCCTCCGTTGCGCGCTTTCTCGCTCTCCAGCCAGACTTCGAGCCGGATGTCGATCGCGCCGTGTTCGCGGTTTGCTTTCGATTCGAGATGGTCGAGCGGCTGCGGATCTTCCGCAGGCCGCGTCCAGGCTTGGCGGTACGGCGCAAGCGCTTCCATCGTGACGATCCAGGGCGACACGGTGGTCGCGAAGTTCTTCGCGAGAAAGCGTCGCACCCGTACAAACCCGCAGCGATGGCATCCGGCGTCGAGACAGGTCGCGGTCGAGTTCGCACTCAAACGAATGCGCCAGACACGAAAGCCGAGCCCGGGGACCGACACATGAGGCAATCTGCGGGGCGTGGGCTTTTCGAGCCCTGCGCAACGCATCCGACATGCACGACCTTCAAGATGCGCTCGGGGTTGCCCTGCCTTGCGGCATTGGTTCTGGCGGCCGGCTTGTCGACGCCCAGGCGTTCGCCGTGCCGCCGCTCGCGCAACCTCGAAACAAGGCAGGTGAACGACGACGCTTCGGTCCTCAACGAGGCGATCGGCCTCGGCGCATTGCCGGCCTGCTGCTTGCGTCGGACTCGGCCGGCGGTGTGAAGCACGCTTTGATCGCATCGGTCAACGCCTGCCGGCTGTGCTGGCGCCGCTCCAGGATGCCGACGCGGCGTTTCACATCGACTGCTGGCAACGGCACCAGCCGCAGCGACCTGTCGCGCGACCACTGCACGTTGGCGAGCTGCGGCACGATCGAGACGCCGAAACCCTGGCGCACCAGCGCGACGATCGCTTCGACCGAGTTGAGTTCCATGCCTTCCCGCGCGGTGACGCCGGCTTGTACGAGTGCCTGCGCGACCAGGTGACCGGTCCAGGCCTGCCGGTCGAAGCGCAGGAACGGGCATTCGGCGAGCATCCGGCGTGGATCGGCGGGCACCGGGAAGTGTGGCCGGCGCGGCGCGATCAGCACCATCGGCTCGTCGTAGAGCGCGGTCCAGACCAAGTGGGAGGCCGGCGGCAACGGTGGTTGCGTGACGATTGCGGCGTCGAGTTCGCCGTGCTCGACGCGCTGCGCGAAGTCGGCCGAAAGTCCCGCGAGCAGCTTGACTTCGAGCAACGGGTGCTGGCGCGTCAGCGCGAGCAATCCGTCGGCGAAAGCACCCATCAGCGCAGACACCAGCGCACCCATCACGAGCTTGCCGGCGAGCCGCTCACCGCCGGTGCGCGTTGCCAGTGCCTCATAGCGTGCAACCAGATCGGCGACCGGCGCGACCAGTTCGCGGCCGGCCGTGTTGAACACGACCGCGCGGCCGCTGCGATCGAACAGCGGCTGGCGCAGCTCGCCTTCGAGCGTGCGAATCTGCAGGCCCACGGCGGCGGCGGTAAGGCCGATCTGCTTGCCTGCTGCGGCGAAGCTGCCGCACTGGGCCACCGCAAGAAACGTCTTGAGCGTTCGGATCGACGGCATGGCAGGTCAGCCTCCAGAAGCATATGTGGCGCGGTTGTTCGCGTACTTCCGATGCTAAAGAAATCCTTTCGTTCACGCCAAGAATATCTGGCTTTTGCTTTGCGGTGCGATCGCCTACGATGCCGCCGCAATGAGCAGCATCGTCACCACGCCAGCAAGCCCGGACCCGTCGCCCGATCCGTTGAACGTCAAGGTATGGCGCGGCCGCTCTCAAGGCGCATTCAGCAGCTACGAAGTGCCGCGGCAAGCCAGTCAGACCGTGCTCGACGTGGTGACGTACATCCAGCGGCATCTGGAACCCTCGCTCGGCTACCGCTTCGCATGCCGCGTCGGCATGTGCGGCTCGTGCGCGATGACGGTGAACGGCAAGGCACGCTGGACCTGCCGCACGCATGTGGCGAACGTGGTGGATGCGCAAGGCTCGATCGAGATCGCGCCGCTCGCGAACCTGCCCGTCGTGAAGGACCTGGTCTGCGACATGAGCACGTTCTTCGACAAGTGGGCGGGCGCCAAAGGTCAGTTCAAAGGGGCCAGCACGCGGCATGAGCCCTTCGCCAAAGTCTCTCCCGCATCGCCCGAGCGCGCCGCCGCCAACGCGGGCATCGAATGCATCGGCTGCGCAGTTTGCTACGCCTCGTGCGATGTGGTGGGCTGGCGCCCGGATTACCTCGGTCCAGCCGCGCTGAACCGCGCCTGGACGCTGGTGAACGACGTGCGCGACGTGCAGCAGACCGAGCGGCTGCGCGCGGTCGCGGGCGACGCGGGCTGCCACACCTGCCATACGCAAGGGTCTTGCACCGAACGCTGCCCGAAGCATCTGTCGCCGACGTTCTCGATCGCGGGCTTGAAGCGGCGCGTCGCGAAAGCCGCCGTGCGGGGCGAGCTGTGACGAGCGGCGGTCTGGCGATTGCGCAAGCGAAGCGCTGGTACTGGCAACGCATCAGCGCAATGGTGCTTGCGGTCTGCGTGCTCGTGCATCTCGTGGTGATCGTCTATGCGGTGCGCGGCGGCTTGAGCGCGGCTGAAATTCTGGGCCGCACGCACGGGAGCTGGAGCTTCGGACTGTTCTATGCGGTCTTTGTGCTGGCCTGCGCGGTGCATGTGCCGATCGGGCTGGCCAACATCGCTCGCGAATGGTGGGGTATGGGCCAGAACGCGGCCCTGTGGGCTGCGCGTGCGTTCGGCCTGTTGCTGCTGGTTGCGGGCCTGCGGGCGGTCTGGGCCGTGGTCGCACCGGCGGGCTTCGGGGCATGACCATGAGCACGACCCCCACGACATCTGCCGTCCAGCGCACCGGAGCCCGCGCGCACGGCCATCCGGCCTGGTGGGCATTTCTGATGCACCGGCTGTCCGGCCTCGCGCTCGGGTTGTTTCTGCCGCTGCATTTCTGGGCGCTCGGGCAGGCGCTCAACGGCGCGGCGGAGCTGGACGGCTTTTTGCACTTCGCCGATCGCGGCCTGTTCAAGTTCGCCGAGTGGGGCCTGGTGGTGTTGCTGGCCCTGCACATGGCGGGCGGCGTGCGGCTGTTGCTGATCGAGTTCGGCACCGCTTCCGGTCTGCGCAAGGACCTGATTGCGGTTGCCGCCGCGTTCTCGCTGGCAGCGGGGCTCGCGTTTGCGCTTGCTCTGGTTATGTGAGACGGATGGATTGATTGATCGGCCAGATACGACAAACGAAAGCGAGGAGACAACGAGCATGAATCACCGAAACCAATCACTGCGGTCAATGCGCCGCAAGGCACTGACGGCAATCGCTGCAGCGGCGGCGCTCTCCTTCTGCGGACTGGCTGCCGCACAGGACGGGTGGCCGAACAAGTCGGTCAAGATCGTCGTGCCGTTCTCGCCCGGCGGCTCGACCGACGTGGTCGCGCGCATCATCGGCCAGAAGCTCAGCGTGCTCTGGAAACAGCCGGTCGTGATCGAAAACCGATCCGGTGCCGGTGGCAACGTCGGCGCCGATCTGGCGGCGAAGGCGCCGGCCGATGGCTACACCTTGCTGATGGCATCCGGCAGCATCCCGACGATCAACCCGCTGATCTACAAGAACATGCCGTTCGACCCGAGAAAGGACCTGGCGGCGATCACCAACGTCGCGAGCGGCCCGATGCTCGTGGTGGTGCCCGAGAGCTCATCGATCCATTCGATCAAGGAGCTGATCGCAAGAGCGAAAGAAAAGCCCGGCGCGCTCAACTTCGGCTCGGCCGGCGTCGGCAGCCAGGTGCACATGGCCGGTGAGAGCTTCGCGGACGCGGCCGGCATCGACATCACGCACGTGCCATACAAAGGCGAGGCGCCAGCCTACACCGACCTGATCGGCAATCAGGTGCAGTTGATGGTCGGCAACATCGCGGCGGCGCAGGCATTGCTCGGGCAAGGGAGACTGCGTGCGCTGGCCGTCACGGGCAAGGAACGGACACAGCAGTTGCCCGATGTGCCGACCGTGGCGGAAAGCGGCTTGCCCGGTTTCGAGAACACCGGCTGGTTCGGCCTGTTCGCGCCGGCCGGCACGCCAGCGGCGATCATCGCGAAAGTGCAGAAGGACACCGCCAAAGTGCTGGCCGAGGCGGAGACCAAGGCACAGCTGGACGTGCTCGGCTTCACGCCGGTGGGCAACACCCCGTCCGAATTCGAGACCGCGATGAACGGTGAGGCCAAGCGCTGGGCGACCGTTGTGAAAAACCGCAAGATCCAGACCAACTGACCGGGCTCGACGCGGCCCCACACCTCATGAAAATCGATCTGCAAGCCGTCGAGGACGCCGCCAAGGAGCTGTACATCCGCGCGTTGAAAGTCCTGCCGCCCGACATCAAGCACGGCTTTGCGCAGCTGCAGGCCAGCGAGTCCGGTGGCACCGCCAAGCGCGTGCTCGCGACGATGGTGCAAAACATCGCGGTGGCCGAGGACACCGACAACCTGCTGTGCCAGGACACCGGGGTGCCGATCTACAACGTCGTGATCGGCCGCGGCATCGAAGTCGACGGCCATGCGCTGAAAAACGCGGTGCGCCGCGGCTGCGAGCGCGCGACGCGCGAATACCCATTGCGCAGCTCGGTCGTGCATCCGCTCACGCGCAAGAACGAACACAGCTCCTGCGGCATCGAGGTGCCGGTGCTGCACATCGATTTCAGCGACGTGCCCGATGAACTCACGATCGAGATGATCCCCAAGGGCAGCGGCTCGGAGAACAACTCATTCTTGAAGATGGCGATTCCGGCCGAAGGCATCGACGCGATCAAGACCTTCGTGATCGACTGCGTGCTGGCGGCCGGCGGCAAGACCTGTCCGCCGACGATCGTGGGCGTGGGGCTGGGCGGTACGTCGGACCTGTCGGTCGCGCTGGCCAAACGCGCGGCCACGCGGCCGCTCGGCAGCCGCTGCGCGGACCCGGACGGCGCCGCGCTGGAGGAGCAACTGTCGGCGGCAGTCAATCGGCTCGGCGTCGGCCCGCAAGGCCTGGGCGGCGATTCGACCGCGTTTGCCGTGCAGATCGAACTGGCCGCGACGCACATCACGATGAACCCGATCGCGGTCAACATGCAATGCCATTCGGCCCGCCGTGCGCGCGCCACGTTCACGCCGGACGGCGTGGCTTACGGGTTCTAGCTGCATGGCCCATCACGAACTCACCATGCCGGCGACCGAAGCGCAGGTGCGTGCGCTGAAGGTCAACGACACCGTGACCCTGCAGCAGCGCCTGTTCGGCATCCGGGATGCCACGCAAATCCACCTGTTCGATCGCGGCCGCACGACGCGCTTCGATCTGCGGGGCCATGCGGTGATCCACACCGCGCCGAACGTGCGCAAGGTCGAGCCCAGCGCAGAAAACCCGGCCGGCTATGAGCCGGTCTGCATCGGCACCACCACGTCGGACCGCATGGAGCGCTTCACACAGCCGTTGATGGCGCAATACGGCGTGCGGCTGATCGTCGGCAAGGGGGGCTTGCGTGAATCGTCGGCGGCGGCATTCAAGGAACTGGGCGGCGCGTATCTGGCGATCGTCGGCGGCACCGCGGCGCTGGAGACCACCTGGATCGAGCAGATCGAAGCCGTCGACATGGACGACCTGAATCCCGAATCGCTCTGGCAGTTTCGCATTCGCGATTTCGGGCCGTTGCTGGTCGCGATGGACAGCCACGGCGGCAGTTTGTACGACGGCGTGCGGGACGACGCGCAGTCGCGCCGCGCTGCGGTGCTCGCCGGTCTCGGGGTGAAAGCCTGATACCGATTGCGGTCTTGCGCTCTCCGATCGATTTATCAGTGAAATCGGCCGTCTGCGCCTGTCCAGCAAGCGCATTGCGCTATCAAAAATATACCAATGCTTGAATCCTCCGTCAAACGGCTCGAAACCGACATCCTGATCCTCGGCTCCGGCGGCGCCGGTCTGTTCGCGGCGCTGCATGCGCACCAGGTCGACCCGTCGCTGCACATCACGATCGCGGTCAAGGGCCTGCTCGGCAAGTGCGGCTGCACGCGCATGGTGCAGGGCGGCTACAACGTCGCGCTGGCCCCAGGTGATTCGGTCGAGCGCCACTTCATGGACACGATCGAAGGCAGCAAGTGGTTGTCCGAGCAGGACCTTGCATGGACGCTGGTCAGCACCGCAGTCGAGCGCGTGCGCGAACTCGAAAACGAACTCGGCTGCTTCTTCGACCGCAACCCGGACGGCTCGATCCACCAGAAAGCGTTCGCGGGCCAGACCTTCGATCGCACCGTGCACAAGGGCGACCTGACCGGCATCGAGATCATCAATCGCCTGGCCGAGCAGGTCTGGGCGCGCGGCATCGACCGGCTCGAAGAACATCGCGCGGTCGAACTGATCAAGACCGCGGACGGCAGCTCGCTGGCCGGTGTGCTGATGATCGACATCCGCAGCGGCGACTTCGTGTTCGTGCAGGCCAAGGCCGTCCTGCTCGCAACCGGCGGCGGCCCGACCATGTACAAGTACCACACGCCGTCCGGCGACAAGACCTGCGACGGCCTCGCGATGGCGCTGCGCGCGGGGCTGCCGCTGCGCGACATGGAGATGGTGCAGTTCCACCCGACGGGGTTGCTCGCGGGCACCGGCACGCGCATGACCGGCACCGTGCTCGAAGAAGGTTTGCGCGGCGCGGGCGGGCACTTGCTGAACGGCGATGAGCAGCGCTTCATGGAAAGCTACGACCCGCGGGCCGAGCGCGCCACGCGCGACATCGTCTCGCGCTCGATCTACGCCGAAATGCGCGCGGGCCGCACCTCGCCGAACGGCGGTGTCTATCTGAAGATGGCGCACCTCGGGCCGGACAAGGTGCGCCAGCAGTTCAAGGGCATGGTCGAGCGCTGCGGCGACTGCGGCTTCGATCTCGCGGGCGGTCTGGTCGAGGTCGTGCCGACCGCGCACTACATGATGGGCGGCGTCGTGTTCCAGGCCGATTGCCGCACGGAGCTGCATGGCCTGTTCGCGGCGGGCGAGGATACCGGCGGCGTGCACGGTGCAAACCGGCTCGGCGGCAACGGCGTGGCCAATTCGACCGTGTTCGGCGGCATTGCGGGCGACCGCATGGCCGAATGGGTGCAGCGGGAAGGCGCGCTGCGCACGCCCGACGAGGCGGCGCTGCAGGCCAGCGTGGCCGCGCATCTGGCACCGTTCGATCTGACCGGCGGCGACCTCGAACCGATCCGCGAAGCGCTGTTCGACTGCATGTGGCAGGACGTCGGCATCCTGCGCGATGCGGCAGGGCTTGAGCGCGCGCTGCAGCGGCTCGACGAACTCGATGCACAGCTTGCGCGCACGGGCGTGGCCGACGGCGACCGCGGCTTCAACCTGAGCTGGCACGACTGGCTGAACCTGCAGAGCCTGATCGCGGTCAGCCGCGTGATCGCGACCTCGGCGCTCGCGCGGGAAGACTCGCGCGGCGCGCATTTCCGCGAGGACTTTCCGAGGACGGGCGACCTGCCCGGCTCGACCTACATCGTGGTGCAGCAACGCGGCGACGCGCTCGAGATGCGGCGCGAGCCCGTGCGCTTCACGCGCGTGGTGCCGGGGCAGACGATTCTGGAAGAGGCTGCCACCGTCATGGCTTGATTCTTATGTGTGATCGCGGCCGATCCGGCGTCTGCGGGACTCGCCGGATTCCCTTCTCGAAACGATCGACGCCGACCGGCCGATCGCGCGCGAAACTCGGCAGGAAAAAGTCAGAAGAACGACAACGCCCCGCAACTGGAGACAGACGATGTGTGCTTTTACGCGACCTGGATTCGCACCTCACCAATATGGCGTTGTCAGGAAAGCCGCCAGACTGGCCGGCCTTGGCACGCTGTGGCTTGCCGTGTCGCTCAGCAGCCACGCGCAGTCCGTCTATCCCGATCGACCGATCACGCTCGTCGTGCCGTTCAGCGCAGGCGGGGATGCCGACACGGCCGCACGGAATCTCGCAGCCGCTGCACAGACCGCGTTGGGCCAGCCCGTCGTGGTGACGAACCGCCCCGGCGCTGGCGGCGCGATCGGCTCGAACGTCGTGCGCGGCGCCAAGGCAGACGGCTACACGCTGCTGCTCGGCCGGGTCGGCTCGCAAGTCGTGCTGCCCGCGCTGCAGAACCCGCCTCCTTACCAGTTCAACGACTTCACGATGCTCGGTGTGCTGGAGTTGAACCCGGTGGTCTGCGCGGTGCGCGGCGACTCATCGCAGCACAGCATGCAGGATCTGGTCGATGCGTTGCGCGCGCGGCCGGGCAAGCTCAACTACAGCACGACCGGCCCGGCGACGATCCTGAACTTCGCGCCGCAACTGCTGTTCGACGTGCTGAAGCTCGGCAAGGATGCGGCCCAGCCGATCGTCTACAAGGGCGGCAGCGAAGCGGCGTTGGCGTTGATGTCGGGCGACGTCGATTTCAGTTGCGGCAACCTGACCTCGATGATCGGCAACATCGCGGGCGGCCGGCTGCGTGCGCTGATCACGACGACGCCGCAGCGCATCAAGGATCTGCCGCAGGTGCCGACCGCGCGCGAAGCCGGCTATCCGCAGCTCGAAGCGATCATCGGCTGGAGTGCGCTGTATGGCCCGCCGGGGCTGCCGTCCGAAGTGATCGAACGTTGGACGCGCATGCTGGCCGAGCTGGTCGACAGCCCACAGTGGAAAGGCGCGACCGAGAAAGCCGGCAGCATTCCGCATCTGTTGAAGCCGCGCGAAGCCGAGCCCTTCGCCGCCGCGCAGTTCGAGGTCTACCAGCGGCTCGGTCGGCAGTTGCAGATCGAGTTGAAGTAGCGGGGCGCCTGCCGGCATGCCGCTGCACCTTCACGAAAACGACGAACGAGCGATTCATCACGCACATGACCAAAAGCACTTCATCCCGGCGCGGCTGCGACGCCTTGCTGCAGGCGCTGCAGACTGCCGGCGTACAAAAGATCTTCACGCTCTCGGGCAACCACATCATGCCGGTGTTCGATGCGGCGTTCGGTGCCGGCATGGCGCTGATCCACACGCGGCACGAGGCGGCGGCAGTGCACATGGCCGATGCGCATGCGCGCATCACCGGCACGGTCGGCATCGCGCTCGTGACGGGTGGGCCGGGGCATGCGAATGCGGTGTCCGCGCTCTACACCGCGCAGATGGCCGAGGCGCCGGTCGTGCTGCTGTCGGGCCACGCACCGAACGCGCAGCTCGGCAAGGGCGCGTTCCAGGAGATGCGGCAGGCCGAGATGGCGGCGCCGGTCTGCAAGGCGGCCTGGACTGTGGCGAGCGCTGATGCGGTGGCTGACGACGTGGCGCGTGCTGTTTCACTGGCCCGTTCGGGGCGGCCTGGACCGGTGCATCTGAGTCTGCCGACCGACGTGCTCGACAACCTGGTCAAGACAGATGGAGCGCCCGTTGCGGACGCGTTCGAGCCCGTTGCGATGCCTCTGAGCACAGAAGTGGCGGACCGCCTGTTGCAGGCGCTGGCCGACGCACGTCGCCCGCTGGTGCTGGCCGGCCCGTCCTGCATGACCCGGCCCGGGCGCGCACGGCTCGCCGGGTTGCAGGACGCGCTCGGCGTGCCGGTGATCGGCATGGACAGCCCGCGCGGCATCAACGATCCGCGTCTCGGCGCGTTCGCGCAAGTGCTGGCGCAAGCCGATTGCATCGTGCTGTTGGCGAAGCGGCTCGACTTCACGCTCAAGTTCGGGCAGGTGCCGGCCATTGCTGCCGATGCGGTGCTGCATCAGGTCGATGCCGATGAGAGCGAGCTCGACCGCAGCCGTCATGCGCTTGGTGTACGACTCAAGCAGACGGCGCTGGCCGATGCCGGCTCGACGCTCGAGGCGCTCATCAGCCGTGCAGGCCGATCCACGCCGCCCAAGCGCGACCGCGAATGGCTCGCGGACGTTGACAGCGCCCTCGCTTGGCGGCCGCCCGCCTGGGGCACCGCCACGTCGAAACAGCCAGGCCGACTGCATCCGGTGCAGATGCTCAAGCCCTTGCAGGCGTTGCTCGACAGCCATTGCGACTCGGTCTTGATCTGTGACGGCGGCGAGATCGGCCAGTGGGCCAGCGCCTGCCTGGATGCGCCGCACCGCGTCATCAACGGTGTGGCCGGCGCGATCGGCGCCGGCCTGCCCTACGCGCTGGCTGCGCGCTGCGCGGTGCCGGATGCGCCGGTGGTGGCCGTGATGGGCGACGGCACCGTGGGTTTCCACATTGCGGAGTTCGACACCGCAGTGCGCTACGGCCTGCCGTTCGTCGCCGTGGTCGGCAACGACGCGCGCTGGAACGCCGAGTACCAAATCCAGCTGCGCGAGTACGGCGCCGCCCGCCTGATCGGCTGTGAACTGCAGCCGGCGCGCTATCACGCGGTGGCCGAAGCGTTCGGTGGATATGGCGAACAGATCGATGACGCGGCGAACATGTCCGACGCGTTGCAGCGCGCGCAGACCAGCGCGCTGCCGGCCTGCCTGAACGTGATGATCGAAGGCCTGGCCGCGCCGAACATTCAGCGCTGAAAACCCTCTCGGCGGGCCCGCCCCATGTCGATCACCGAACTGCCCTGGCCCGTCCTGCTGGCTGCCGGGTCGATCGTCATGCTGGGTTACGTCGTCTACGGTTTGACCGGCTTCGGCGCATCGATCGTCGCGATCCCGCTGCTCGCGCACCTGTTTCCGCTGCGCTTCGCGGTGCCGCTGATGCTGGTGTTCGATCTCGGCGCGGGCCTGTTGCTGGGGCTGCGCAATCACCGGCTGGTGGACCGAAGAGAGTTGCTGCGCATCGCGCCGTGGCTGCTGGCCGGCATGCTGATCGGCATCACGTTGCTCGTGAGGGTGCCCGAACGCTGGCTGTTGCTGCTGCTCGGCAGCTTCGTGCTTTTGTTTGCGTGCTGGAGTCTGTTGAATCGGTCGCAGCCCCGCCGCGCTTCGCCGCGCTGGGCCGTGCCGGCCGGACTTGCCGGCGGTGCGTTCACCGCGCTGTACGGCACCGGCGGGCCGATCTACACGATCTATCTCGCGCGCCGCCTGTTCGACAAGAACGTGCTGCGCGCGAGCATCGGGGTGCTGATCTTCGGCACCGCGCTGGTCCGGCTGGCCTTGTTCACCGGCAGCGGCTTCTACCAGCAACCCGGTCTGCTGCCGCTCGCCGCGTGGTTGTTGCCTGCCGCACTGATCGGGTTCTTCGCGGGCAGCGGGCTGCACGCGATGCTGCCGGTGCAACGCGCGCTGCAGGTCGTGTGGCTGCTGTTGATCGCAAGCGGTGCGAGCCTGTTGATACGAGGCGCGACGCTGGTCTGATCCTCGCGCGGCAGGGCGGTTCGATGGCCCCTGCAGGCCGCGCGGCGATCGGCGGATCCTCAATCAAGGGTTAACCCTATACACAAAAATTCATATAGATCATATAGTTGACTTTTGCAGATGGCGGCCTGCTTCGAGCCGTCCACGAGCCACGCGGTTGCCGTTCGCCGCCCCCTTCGTTTTCCTTCTCACCAAGAGACCCAACCCATGATTCACTGCGTACTGCACGACCCCGATGACAGCGTCGCCGTCATCGTCACCGAAGGCGTCAAGGCCGGCCAGAAGCTGACCGCGCTCATCCTCGACGAGGACCGCACGATCGAGATTCCGTGCAAGGCGGACATTCCGCTCGGCCACAAGGTCGCGATGAAGGACTTGGCCGAAGGCGACACCGTGATCAAGTACGGCGTGGATATCGGCAAGGTCGTGAAAGCCATCGCCACCGGCGAGCACGCCCACGTCCACAACATCAAGACGAAAAGGTGGTAGCTCGCCCCCAGGCTTCGCGCACTGCGTGTCGCTTCGCCGACCCCTTGCCGGGGGCAACGCCAGCGGCCCGGCGAAGCCGGCTCCACGGCCTTTGCTGGACTGGGGCCCTCTGCGTTGCACGTGCTGAGCGGCCTGCAAATCCGCCAATCGATTGCAAGCAAATTTTTTAGGAACACCCATGACCACCCACATCATCAGCAAAGACACAACCTTCTGGGGTTTCAAGCGCGAGAACGGCCGGGTCGGCGTGCGCAACCACGTGATCATCCTGCCGCTGGACGACTTGTCGAACGCGTCGTCCGAAGCGGTCGCACACAACGTCAAGGGCACGATGGCGATTCCGCATCCGTACGGCCGCCTGCAGTTCGGCGCGGACCTCGATCTGCACTTCGCCACGCTGATTGGCGCGGGCTCGAACCCGAACGTCGCGGCTGTGGTCGTAATCGGCATCGAGGACGCGTGGACCAAGAAGGTGGTGGACGGCATCGCGAAGACCGGCAAGCCGGTGGTCGGCTTCGGCATCGAGGGCCACGGCGATCATGAAACGATCATGAAGGCATCGAAGGCCGCGAAAGAATTCGTGCAGCTCGCGACCGAGCAGCACAGGGTCGAATGCCCGATCAGCGACCTTTGGGTGTCGACCAAGTGCGGCGAGTCCGATACCACGTCCGGCTGCGGCTCGAACCCGACAGTCGGCAACGCGTTCGACAAGCTGCATCCGCTCGGCACCACGCTCGTGTTCGGCGAAACGTCCGAGATCACGGGCGGCGAAAAGATCGTCGCGGCGCGCTGCGCGAACGATGCGGTGCGCGCCGACTTCATGAAGATGTTCGACCGCTACCAGGCGATGATCGAGCGCAACAAGACGACCGATCTGTCCGATTCGCAGCCGACCAAGGGCAACATCGCGGGCGGCCTGACCACCATCGAAGAAAAGGCGATGGGCAACATCCAGAAGATCGGCAAGAAATGTACGGTCGACGGCGTGATCGACAAAGCCGAGGTGCCATCGGGACCGGGCCTGTGGTTCATGGATTCGTCGTCGGCCGCCGCCGAGATGGTGACCTTGTGCGCGGCTTCCGGCTTCGTCGTGCATTTCTTCCCGACCGGCCAGGGCAACGTGATCGGCAACGCGATCGTGCCGGTCATCAAGATCTGCGCAAATCCGCGCACCGTGCGCACGATGAGCGAACACATCGACGTCGACTGCTCGGGCCTGCTGCAGCGCGAACGCACGATGGACCAGACCGGCGACCAGTTGCTCGAGATGATGATGCGCACCATCAACGGCCGGCACACCGCGGCCGAGGCGCTCGGTCATCGCGAGTTCGTGCTCACGCGGTTGTTCGAAAGCGCCTGAGCGGTTCGGCGCCCAACTGCCCGCTGTTGCCGGATGCCGCTGGCCGAATCAATCCATCACGAGATCGGTGTTCAGTGCCCGCACCCGATGATCGACGTAGTAGCCGCCGAACTCGGTGTAGCGCAGCAGCAGCCGCCGACACGGCCCGCACCTCCACAGCTCGCAGCGGTTGTACGGAAAGCACGCGGGTGCGATCGGCGCTTCGGCCGAGTCATAGCGGGTGCCGGCGACGTGGCGTTCCTCGAACGTCGGCTCCGCGAGATCGGGGTCGCGCAGGGTGCCCAGCGGCGTCATCTGCGTGGCCGGCCACTGCGCATCGCCCACGCTTTCCCAGCCCGCGCAGGGACCGACCGTGCAGTGGCAGGGCGCGGCGGGCTCGGCCTGCTGGTCTGCGAGTGCTTTGAGTTCCTGCGCGTCGTGAATTCGCTGCATCGCGGTCCATTGCCTTTGTGTGATGAACGACGGACCGGCCCTGCCTTCAGAGCGGCGTGCTGCATCCATGCCTGCTGCGCATTGTCCACCGCAGCGCGACCCACCTCGCCAACCAGCCAACGGACATCCCCATGACCACCAGGAAGATCGTCATCACCGAGTTCATGGACCCGCCCGCAGTCGAGTCGCTGCGTGTGGCGGGCTTTCACGTCGTGTACGACCCGAAGCTCGTGGAAGACGCGGGGCAGTTGCAGCGCGAAGTCGTGGATGCCGATGCGGTGATCGTGCGCAATCGTACGCAGGTGCGCGGTGAACTGCTCGCGGCTTGTGCGCAGGCCAGGGTGATCGGCCGGCTCGGTGTCGGGCTCGACAACATCGACGTGCCCGCCTGTGAAGCGCGCGGCATCCGCGTGATTCCGGCCACGGGTGCGAATGCGCTCGCGGTGGCCGAATACGTGATCGCGAGCGCCATGCTGCTGCTGCGCGGCGCCTACCAGTCGAGCGCCGCGGTCGGCAACGGCACCTGGCCGCGTGCGGCGTTGTCGAACGGGCGCGAAGCGGGTGGCAAGACGCTGGGTCTGGTCGGCTTCGGCGGCATCGGCCAGCTCACTGCGAGACTGGCAGGCGGCCTGGGGATGCGCGTGATCGCAACCGATCCGGCGCTGCCCGCCGATGCGCGCGTCTGGCGCGATCTCGGTGTGCAGCGCATGGCATTCGACGAGTTGCTGAGCGCGGCGGACGTGGTCAGCCTGCATGTGCCGCTGACCGCGCAGACGAAGAACATGCTGTCGGCCGAGCGCATCGCGTGCATGAAGCCGGGTGCCGTTGTGATCAACACCGCGCGCGGCGGCATCGCCGACGAGGCCGCGCTTGTCCGTGCGATCCGCGGCGGGCGGCTCGGCGGCGCGGCGTTCGACGTGTTCGAGCCCGAACCGCTGCCCGCCGGCAATGTCTGGGCCGATTGCCCGAACGTGCTGCTCACGCCGCACATCGCCGGTGTCACGGCCGAATCGAACACGCGCGTATCGACCTTGATCGCCGACGAAGTCGCCAGGGCGTTGGCCTGAAGCCCCCGCGCGCGCACAGCCCATTGAACGAAGGCGGCAAATGAACACCTTGCAGGAACTCGAACGAATGACGCAGCAGGCGCTGCAGGCCGCGGGCGCTTCGCCCGAGCAAGCCGGGCCGACTGCGCGTGCGCTGGTCGCGGCCGAAGCGCAGGGGCTGGCCTCACACGGTCTGTCGCGCGTGCCGATGTATGCGGGTCATCTGCGCGCAGGGCGCGTGGTGGGCACCGCCGTGCCGAAGGTCATCGCGGAAAAACCCGCGGCCGTGCTGATCGATGCACAAGACGGCTTCGCATTCCCAGCCTGTGCACTGGCGGTGCAGCAAGCCATTGAGCGCGCGCGCGTCTGCGGCATCGCGATCGGCGCGGTCACCAACAGCCATCATTTCGGCGTGGCCGCGTATCACCTGGGGCCAGTCGCCGAAGCGGGCATGGTCGGGCTTGCGTTCGGCAATTCGCCGGCTGCGATGCCTGCTGCGGGCGGCCAACGCGCGATCTTCGGCACCAATCCGATCGCAGCCGCCTTTCCCCGCGCGGAAGGCCAGGGCGGGCCCGTCGTGATCGACCTGTCGCTTGTCCCAGGTCGCACGCGGCAAGATCATGGTCGCGGCAAAAAAGGGCGAAGCGATCCCGCTCGGCTGGGCGGTCGATACCCAGGGCCTGCCGACCACCGATGCGACGGCCGCGCTGGCCGGCTCGATGCTGCCGATGGGCGGCACCAAGGGCGCGATGCTCGCGCTGATGGTCGAGCTGCTCGTGACGGCGCTGACCGGCGCGCGCTTCGGCGCGGAAGCCGATTCGTTTTTCGTGGAGCAAGGCAACCAGCCGCGCATCGGCCAGGCGTTCATCGTGATCGATCCGGGCGCGCTGGCGGGCAGCCGGACCTACGGCGCGCGGGTCGAGGCGCTGCTGGCCGCGATGCTCCAGGACGACGCCGTGCGCGTGCCGGGCTATCGGCGCGATGCGCTGGCGCGAAAAGCCGCGCAGCAGGGGATCGAGGTGGCCGAAGCGACATTGGAGCCCGTGCGCGAACTCGCAGCGAAGAACGTGGGGTGACGCATGCAGGGCGGTCGGCCGGTGGCCGCTGTCCCGAGCCGGGACGTCGACGGCCGGCGCTGGTCCTGGGCCGGGCGCAGGGTAATTCAGGACTGCGCGCACGGCGACCGCGGTCTATAAGGAAAGTCCAGGTTGCCCCATCGAGCGACAACGCCGCAGATGCGGTAGGCAGGCGGTGACCGAGTCGATGCGGATGTCGAACCATCGCATCGCCCGCAGGCGGCCGAGCCACCCACGGCCACGACAGACAACTCGAAACCATCAGGAGACATCGATCATGAACAAGGCACCCACCTTCATCAAGCACGCGCTCGCTGCGACATGGGCCGCCGCCGTGCTGTCCGCGCACGCCGCCTACCCCGACAAGGCGATCAACTACATCATCCCGTTCGGCCCGGGCGGCGAATCCGACATCGCCGCGCGGCTTCAGGAGCCGGTGTTCAAGCGCTTGACCAACGAGGGCCTGACGATCCAGTACAAGCCCGGTGCGGGCGGTGCGGCCGCCTGGTCGCAGCTGAACGGCATGACGGCCGACGGCTACACCGTGATGGGCACGAATCTGCCGCACATCGTGCTGCAGCCGATGGAGAAAGCGGTCGGCTACAAGACCGACGACGTCACCACCGTCTACTGGTTTCAGTTCACGCCCGACGCGCTGATGGTGCCGGCCGACAGCCCGTACAAGACGCTGAAAGACTTCGTCGAAGCCGCGAAGAAGTCGCCGGGCGCGATCACGTTGGCCGGCTCGGGCACCAATTCGGCGAACCATCTGGCCAAGCAGCAGTTCGACAAGCTTGCGGGCATCAAGACCACCTACATCCCGTTCGGCGGCACCGGCCCGTCGAACACCGCGCTGCTCGGCAGCCAGGTGAACGGCAGCTGGGGCTACACCACGGTGCAGTTGACGCTCGGCGATCAGGTGCGCTGCCTCGGCGTGGCGATGGAGCAGCGTCATCCGAAGATTCCGGATTGCCCGACGTTCAAGGAACTCGGCTACGACCTGGTGGGTGGTGCTTACCGCGGGGTGGCGGTGCCCAAGTCGACCCCGGCCGATGTGCAAAAGCAGCTGTCGGACATATTCGACAAGGTCAACCGCGACCCCGAATTCATCAAGAAGATGGAAGAAGGCGGCTTCGCGTTGATCCACATCGGCCAGGCCGAGATGCCGGCGTTCATGGACAAGATGAAGGCGCGCTACGGCGAGCTGGCGCAGGAAATGGGCATCAAGAAATAGAGTTCTCCCCCAGGCCTGGATCCCTGCGACAGGCTCCCGCCTCCCCCCCCCTTCTCCCACGGGGGGGCAGCGCCTGCTGGAAAGGGACGGGCCATGTGGTTGGGCCGTGGGTGTCGCCGGTATGCAGCCTGGCTTGGCTGAGCCAGCGTGGTCCGCTTGAACGAATTTTCCATGCACATCTTCGAACACTTGCTCGCGGCATTGACGCCGTGGAGTCTGCTGCTGGCATTGGGCGGGGTGGTGGCGGGCACCGTGATCGGCGCGCTGCCCGGCCTGACGGCCACCATGGCGGTCGCGGTGCTGGTGCCGTTCACATTCACGATGGAGCCCGGCCCGGCGCTGATCGCGCTGGGTGCGATCTATACCGGCGCCATCTACGGCGGCGCGTATGCGGCGATTTTGCTGAACACGCCGGGCACGCCGTCGTCGATCGCGACCACGTTCGACGGCTACCCGATGGCGCGCCGTGGCGACGGGGACCTGGCGCTGACGCTGGCGTGTCTTGCATCGGTGGTCGGCGGGCTGGTCGGCGCACTCGCATTGCTGTTGCTCGCGCCGCCGCTCGCGAAGTTCGCGTTGAAATTCGGGCCGGTCGAATACTTCTGGCTGGCGGTATTCGGGCTGACCTTGATCGCCTCGCTCGGTGAAGGCAGCACGATCAAGGGGCTGATCGGCGGCTGCATCGGGCTGTTGCTGTCGATGGTCGGCGTGGCCGAAGTCGGTGGCGACGTGCGCTATGTCGGCACTTTCCAGCCCTTGCTGGGCGGCATCGACATCGTGTCGGCGTTGATCGGGCTCTACTGCATCCCGGTGCTGATCGATCTGGTGGGCACGCCGGTCGCGCATCTGGACAGCGGCGGCCGTGTCTCGGCCTACCGGCTCGCGGAGGCCGGCCGCATCCTGGGCCGCGGCAAATTCAACCTCGCGCGCAGCTCGGTCATCGGCACGCTGGTCGGCATCCTGCCCGGCGCGGGCGGCTCGATCGCCTCGCTCGTCGCGTATTCGGAAGCCCGGCGCACGTCGCCGCGGCGCGAGCAGTTCGGCAAGGGCGAGCCGGACGGCATCCTGGCCACCGAGTCCGCGAACAACGCCACCGTCGGCGGCGGCTTCATCCCGACGCTTGTGCTCGGCATTCCCGGCACGCCGCCGGATGCGGTCGTGCTCGGCGCGCTGCTGGTGCAGGGCATCCGCACCGGGCCGACCTTGTTCACCCAGCAAAGCGCGGTGGTCTACACGTTCATCTGGGGCTTGCTGATCGCGACCATCCTGATGCTGCCGGCGGGCCTGCTGATCGGCCGCTACGCGTTCAAGTCGATCGTGGCGATCCCCAAGGCGGTGCTGGTGCCGGTGGTGGCGTTTCTCACCGTGATCGGCAGCTTCGCGGTGCACAACAACGTGCACGAGGTGCAGCAGATGGCGGTGCTCGGCGTGTTGGCCTGGGGCGCGGCGCGGCTCGGGTTCTCGGCGTCGCCGATCGTGCTCGGGCTGATCCTGGGCAGCATCGCCGAGCGCGGCTTCGTGCAGGGCCATCTGATCGGCGGTGCGCGTGGCGACGTGCTGGCCGAGTTCATCGCACGGCCGATCTCGATCGGCATCATGTGCATGATCGTGCTCGGCCTGATCTACCCGGTCTGGATCAAATGGCGCCAACGCCCGGCGGCTGGCCGGCCCGTGTCATGAACGAACCGTCAGGCAAACCAGCCGTCGATCGGCGCGGCATCGCAGGCTGCGCGATCGCGCTCGTGATCGGTGTGCTCGCGATTGCGAGCTCGGGCGAGTTCTCGGCACTCGGCTCGGTGTTCCCGCGCACCATCGCGGGCTTGATGATCGTGCTGGCGGTGCTGTACGTCGTGCTGGCGTTTCGGCAGCGGGGGGCTGTCACGGGCAGCGACCCCACCCTGACCGAGCCTGCTGCCTCCACACCGCGGCGCATCGGCGTGGCGGTCGTGATCCTTGCCTGGTCGTTTCTGCTCGCGCCGTTGGGTTTTCTGTTCACGAGCATTTGTGCGTGTCTGGCGCTGCTGGGCATAGCGCAGCACGACCGCTGGACCCCGCGCACCGGCCTGCTCTACGGCGCAGCCACAGCCGTGGTGCTGCTCGGGTTGTATGCGTTGTTTCGCTTCGCGCTCAAAGTGCCGTTGCCGGTCGGCGTGTTCTGGTAGGACCGCTCCTGTGTCGATAGCGCAGATCGCTGCGGCACAAGCGGCAATGGCTATTTCTCCATCGGAACACGCCGATGAAAAACCGCGTGCAGCGGCTGGCACCCCGGCTTGGAATTTCTACTGCGCCGGCTTCGGCCCGACGATGCTCGCGCCGGCGCGGCATTCCTAACCCCATCCCGCTTCCGCGGTACTTTCGCTGCAGCGAAGAACGAACTACGATGCGGTGTAGCTTTTTGTACGCGCCCGCAGTCGAAGCAGACCGAGGCCGTGCGCGGCGCTGTTCGAGGCCAAGCAACTTGCAGATGACGACGCATTCACCGCAGCGGCTCGCCAACCATTGGCGGTGCTGGGCGCTGCTTTGTCTCGTGTTCGCCGTCCTGCTGCTCGCGTCCGAGTCGAGCATGGCGACGACTGCTCCCGGCGGCAAGCGCATGGCGCTCGTGATCGGCAACGCGCGTTATCCGCAGATGGCGCTGACCAATCCGGAAAACGATGCGCGCGTGATGGCCTCTACCCTGCGCCGGCTTGGCTTCGAGGTGACCGAGTACGTGAATCTCGGCGTCAAGGATTTCCGCAAAGTGCTGCGCGACCATGCGCGCAAGGTCGAAAGCGAAGAGGGTGCGAGCGTCTTCTACTACGCCGGCCACGGCGTGCAGATCGAAGGGCGCAACTACCTGCTGCCGGTGGACATCAACCTGCGTGACGAGTACGAGATTCGCGATGAAGGCGTGGACATCGACGAGTTATTCATCGGCCGGCTGGAGCGCGCGCGCAGCCAGACGCGCATCGTGATCCTCGACGCGTGCCGCGACAACCCGTTCACCACCAAGAGCCGTGCGGTGCGCGGCGCCGGCGGCCTGGCCGAGATGGCCGCGCGCGGTGCGTTGATCGCCTATGCGACCGCACCCGGCTCGGTAGCCGAAGACGGCCCGCCCGGCACCAACAGCGTGTTCACGCGCCATCTGGCCAAGGAGATGCTGGCCGAGGGCGTTGAGGTCGAGCAGATGTTCAAGAACGTGCGCGTGAAAGTCATGCGTGACACCGAGCAGCGCCAGATCCCGTGGGTCAACACCTCGATGACCAACAACTTCAGTTTCAATCCGGTGCTCCCCAATAGCCGCGATGACGAGGCGCGGCGCGCGGACCTGGCCCGGCTGCAGGCGCTGCTCGATCAGCGCGAGAAAGAGCAAAAGCAGCTCGAATCTCAGCTTGAGCAGATGGCCAAGCGGCTGGCCGCGTCCCAGCAGAAAACCGCGCAACCGACGAGCCCGGCGGCTGCCGCGGCAGCGGGCTCCGTTGTGGGTGATGGCAGCGCGACGAGTGCAAGCGTGCAGCCGTCACCCGGCCCGTCGAGCCCGACGGCGCTTCGACCTTCAGCTCCTGCTGTGGCGCTGTCTCAGGAAGCGAGGCCGACGCGACCGCCTGCTTTCAACGCGCCCGTTGAAGTGCCGGCACCGTGGACCGCCAAGCGAGCCGATCCCGTGCCTACTTCGCCTGCGCCTGACGCGAACCCTCCGCCGGGCGGGGTGTCACAAGCCGCCTACGAGGCAGCAAAAGCCTGGATGGCTGCACGCGCCCATGCGAAGGCCGCGCGGCCCAGCGACCCGATGCCGGCGCCTGCCCCGGTGCAAAACGCGGTGGCGGCGTCCCCGCAACGCCCGGCTCCGGTCGAAACCTCCGGCACCGCAATCGACCGCATTGCCCTGTCGCACCCGGCCCAGCGGGCTGCAGCCCTCGGTGGCGGCTCCGAACGTTGCGTCGCCCTGTTGATTCGCGCCCAGCTCGGCGAGGCAATTCAGCCGAACGAGATGGACTACCTGAAGAAGGAGTGCCGTTGATGAATACGAAAAATGCATCCGCCAAGGCGCGTACGTCGCCTGGTAGGCACTGGCTGGCTGCCGCTGCGTTGATTGCGCTCGGTGGCTGTGAGTCGATGACGCCGACCGAGTCGTCCGGGGTAACCACGGCACGAAGTGCTTCTTCGGCGACCGCGCCCGGTGCGCAAACCGCGCAGGTCACGCCCGCAGTGGCGAAAGCGGCCGCGCCCGCCGCCGTCCCCACGGCCGCCGCGAGTCCGCCTCCGGTGCTGCCGTTCGACGAAGCAGTGCTGTTGGCCGCGAACAGCCTGTTCAGCAACGTCAAGGTCGATCCGACCGCGTTCGGCCGCAGCGCTGCGAAGCTGCCGCTCGTGATCGATCCGCTGGTCGATGGCAACAGCGGCTTCCAGTCGGTCGCGACCGAGACGATGGAGCAACGCATCACCGATCTGGTGAAAGCGAAGTACGAAGACAAGTTCGACCTGCAGCCGTTCTCGACCGCGAGCCTCGCAAAAGCGCCGCTGCTGTTCGTCGGCACGCTGACCGCCCTGGGCAACGACAACAGGCCCGGCCACGACTGGCATCGCGTGTGTCTGGCGCTGGTGGACTTGCGCACCGGCACCATCGTGTCGAAAGGCTTTGCGCGCGCCGCAAAAGACGGCGTCGATCTGACGCCGACCGCGTTCTTCCTCGACAGCCCGGCCTGGGCGCCGGACCCGACCACCGAGGGCTACGTCAAGACCTGCCAGGGCACCAAGGCCGGCGACCAGATCAAGCCCGCCTATTGGGACCGGATCATGGCCGCGGCGATGATCAACGACGGTGTCAAAGCCTACAACGACGGCCACTACGACGAAGCGCTCGATCTGTACCGCGGCGTGATGCGCCAGCCCGGCGGTGACCAGCTTCGCGTCTACAACGGCATGTATCTCTCCGCAGCCAAGCTCGGCAAGAAGGACGAAGCGGCCGATGCGTTCACGCGCATCGTCGACTTCGGCCTCGCGCAAAACCAGTTGGGTCTGAAGTTTTTGTTCCGTCCCGGCTCCACGCAGTTCATCGCGAACCCGGAAGTCAGCGGCCCGTATCACATGTGGATCGGCAAGGTGGCCCAGCGCAGCGCACTGCGCAGTGCCTGCCTCGAGATCGACGGCCACACCAGCAAGACCGGCCCCGAGCCGATGAACGAGCGGCTGTCGCTGATGCGCGCGCAGACCATCGAACGCCGCCTTGACGCCGCAGTGCCTGCGCTGGCGCAGCGAACCACCGCAGCCGGCAAGGGATCGAGCCAGACCCTCTCCGGCCTCGGCACCGACGACGTGCGCGATGCGCTGGACCGCCGGGTGGAGTTCAAGGTGAAGGACTGCGCTTCGTAGCTGGAGCACGGTCCTGGCCGGCGACCCGGTCTCAACCGACTCAACTTGCAACGCCAGCAAGCTCACGGTATTCGCCAGCAAACGCCGTGGAGCCGGCACTGCCGGTCCACCGGCTTTGCCCCCGGCCGGGAGCACGCGAGAGCCGAGCGTAGCGAGCGAAGCCTGGGGACGAGCCCATTCAGCCGCCGCTGAACTGCACGCGGCGGTTTCGGCCATCGAACGGATCGGCGCCTTCGATCGGCTGGACTTCGCCCACGCCCGCGGTGCGCAGCCGCGCCGCGTCGATGCCGTGGCCGCGCACCAGATAGTCCTTCACAGCCAGCGCACGGCGCTGGGACAGTCGCTGGTTGTAGTCATGGCTGCCGGTCGCATCGGTGTGGCCTTCGATCAGCACGGGCTGGCCGCCCGGCAGCATCTTGATGCCTTGCGCGAGCGCGTCGAGTTGTGGACGCGCGTCGGCAGCGATGTCGGCCGAGTCGAACGCAAAGTGCACCGGCAGCGACAGCGTGCTCGGGCCTGCATCGGCTGCGGCGGCCACCGTGTTTTGCACCGCGTCGTTGTCCAGCAGACGGATCGAACGCGTCTTCATCCGCGGCGCGGCTGCCACCGAGCCGAGGATCTGCGCCACGTCGAGCGGATCCACGCGCTGGCCTTCGCGGTAATGCACGGCCGACTGCGCAAACGATGCACAGGAAACCACGGTGGCGATGGCGGCAAGGGTCAGTTGGCGAATGATCATGGCGGGGCTCCTTCGAAAAATGGAATCGGACTGCCCCTGTGTTGCGGCCCTTGCCGGTTCGGTTCAAACAGTTTTGCCGCGCCACCGGAATGCCCGGCACTCATTCGCGATCGATCGTTCCGGCGCCGGTGATCGATGAAACGAGTTGCGGGTGGCCCGAGTAGCGCACGTTGCCGCTGCCTGAGATGCTCGCCTTCAGATGCTTCGATGCAGTCAGCCGGATGTCGCCGCTGCCGATGATCGACGCTTCGGCGGTCTGGCTCGCCAAGCCGGCTGTGTCGACCGTGCCGGACCCCCCGAGTTCGATGCGCTGCGAATCGACCTGACCGCCTGCGATCGAGACAGATCCCGAACCCGACAGGCGCAGCCCGAAGCTTCGAGCGTTCAGTCGATCGAGCCGGATATCGCCGCTGCCCGACAGGCTCAGTGAAAGGCTCTCTACATCGAGTGGGCCGAGTTGGACGGTGCCAGCGCTTTGCAGATCGAGCATGCGCAGATTCGGCATCTCGAGCCGAAACCGGATCGGCGCACGCGCGATCACATGGCCCGATGTGAAGCCGAGCACGAGCTGCCGCCCCTGGACTTCGCTGGTGATCTTGCGCAACACCTCCGGCTCGGCCTCGATCGTCAGGCGTTCGCGTTGCGCCTGAACGATTTCAAGTTGGCCTGCGGCGGCAAAGAGCACGTCGTCGAAGCCGCTCACGCTGCGGGTTTCCAGCGCGGTCTGCGCAGCGCGGACGACGGAAGGCTGGGCTGCGGCAACGGCCAGAACCGTTCCGGCCCACAGCAGCCAGACGCGCCGGCTGCGATTCATCGCACGAAGGTTTCGGTCCATCACCATCGCTCCGCCACGTGCCACCAGGCGCTAGCGCGGCAACGCCGGGTTGGGCGGCACGCCCGTTGCATGGCGCGCCAGGCACGTCGCGTTGGCCGTCTCGGCAACGTACATCGGCCGGCCATTGCTATCGCTGCCTGCGAGCTTCAACGCATAGCGTGAGCCGTCGGGCGGCAGCGCGATGTTGTCCTCTTCGAACAGCAGCCGGCCGTGCTGCCAGCAGCGCAGGCGGTATCCGCTCGCGGTCTTCCTTGCCGGCGCAGAACGGTCGATGCCCGGCGGTGATTCTTCGACGCCGGCCAATCCGGCCGAGGCGGCAAGCGGTGCCTGCAACAGCATCAGACAAACGGTGGCGAGCCATGCCGAGCGGCGGCCCGCAAATCCGCGCACGGCAGCGCAGCCTGTTTTGTTACTTGGCTTGAACACGGAATGTCTCCTGGGCGAAAGCGCCGGTGGTGGCTTGGTAGAACGCGCGGCGGATCTGTTCGAGCGAACCCACGGCGAGCGGATCGAAGTCGGTGCCGAGCACGCCCTGCGGCAACTCGGCAGCCACATCGCGGTCGGTGGCGAAGCAGGCCACGGTTTCCGGCACGCCGCGTTCGTTCATCAGCAGTTGAAACCGCATCGTCCCGGGAATTGCAAGCGGCCTGGCTGCGGGCACCAGTGAGTCGCGCACGAACCGGTTCGGGAAAAAGCGCGTGATCTTCGCGTTCTCGTCCTGCAGATAACAGTAGACATGTGCGTCGCGGCTTGGTTGCAGTGTCAGCGCGATCGGCTCGGCGCGTGCGAAATGGGTCCGACCGTCGGTGCTGGTCAACGCGAGCTTCAGCGCATTCGGCCCAGCGGTGGTTTGGGCCGCGGCGGGCAATGCCGCAGACGTCGCATGGGCCTGCTGCACGGCTTGGGCCGGTGAAGCCGGCGCCGGACTGGCCGCGGCGCGCGCCGGCTCGACGGGGCGCGGAATCTTCGAGTGATCGGTGTTCAGGTAGGCGGTGAAGAACGCTTCGTCCAGCACGTCTTTTCTGGGCAACCCGATGGCCACACGGTAGTTGGCGGTCGCTTCATCGAAAGCGGCATTGAACTCGCCGTCGATCGGGCCGTCGTAGTAGCCGCGCCGGCGCAGCTGGTTCTGGAACCACGCGATCAGCTCGACCCGGCTTGCGGCCATCGCGTAGTACCAGTCCGATATTTCACGGCGGATCTCCTCGTTGACGCGCGGCTCGATGCCCAGGCATTGCCAGTAGGGCGTCTTGGTCAGCTTGCCGATCAGTTCGATCATGGCCAGTTCCACCAGGCCGCGCAGCGCCTGCGCCTGGCCTTCGGACTTGGACAGGGTCATGCTGAAATTGATGCCGAACTTGCTGTAGGCGGCGTCACCGTCGAAGCCTTTGCCCTGCTTCAGGATCACCACCGAATTGCGCGAGGTGACGCCTGGCAGCACCGACAAGTCCGAAGTCGACAGGATGCTCAGATCGAGTCCCATGATCGACGACGCAGCGTCGCGCGCGATGCCAAGATTGATGAAGGGCGAGAAGCCCGCGCCGAGATCCTTCTGGTTGCGGATCACGTTCTCGTCAAATTGCGAAACCGAGCCCTTGATGTCGTAGGGCGGCACCACCTGATAGGCGCTCTGGCTCTGCGCCGAGGCCAGAAAGCTGATGGCATTGGTCGCGTCCTTGCCGAACGCGTTGACCCGGATCGCGCGACTGCGCCGCGTCATGTCGGACAGTGCCGTGATCAGCATGTCGCGGGTGCCGGCGTTGATCTTCTTGGTCTGATCCAGGATGTCTTCGACCAGCATGCTGATGTCGCGTACGCCGTAGACGATCAACAGATTGTCCATGCAGCGCAGGCCGTCGGAAAACCCGGTGATCGCGCGAAACGGGGCCTGCTCGGGACCGGTGCGCGCGGCGTCGGTCTGCTCCACGGTCTCCTTGTGCGCGTCGAGCGTCGAGCAGCCCGCCAGCGCGGCCGCGATCAACAGCGGCAGCGCGAGACGTCGCAAGGCAAGGGGCTTGTCAGGTGACATGAGCGGCTCGGTTCTTTTGAGTAGGCAATGAAGGACGGATTCAACGACAGCCGCCGGGGCCGACGATGTTGATCGCGTTCGGCGCAAAAACAAAGACTTCGCGCGGGCCCGATCCGGGTCGGCCGCCGGTGTTGACGTTGCCGATGCTTTGGCTGCCACACCGGCCGTTGTCAGCACCGTCGCCTTTGGCGTTTTCGGCGCGATCGCGCGCCGACTGCTTGATTTTTTCCTTGGCGATCTTTGCGCGCCATTTGGTGTCGATGTCCAGCATCTCCTCGTCGGCGAAGCAGTGGAAGCTGGTCGTCATCAGCAGGGCAACGGCAGCGGCTCTGAGCAAGACGGATTTCATCGGATTTCTTTCATCGAATTTGATTCTGCTTCTAAAGCGACGCCGCGGCCAGACTGGAGCCGCGGCGCCTGCACGAGCTTTTGCGCATCGATCAGCGCGCGACGCCGATGCGCTGCGTGGACGAGCTGCCGAGGCCGGCGGACGTGTTGGACGCGTTGTTCGCGACCACCGACGAGTTGCGCAGCACACCGTTGCCTTCGGCACCGCCGATCATCTGCGTGGCGCTCGAGCCCAGGCCGGCCGACGTGTTGCGCACGTTGGTCGCAAGGATCGACGCGTTCTGCACGCGGCCGTTGCCGGTTGCGAAGCCCACTTTCTGGGTCGCGCTGCTGCCGAGGCCGGCGGACGTGTTGGTCGCGTTCTGCACCCGCACGCTCGAGTTCTCGATGCGGCCGTTGCCCGACGCGTAGCCCAGGTATTGCTTGGCGCTGGAGCCCAGGCCAGCCGACGTGTTGCGAGCGCCGTTGACGTTCACCGACGAGTTGCGGATCGCGCCATTGCCTTCGGCGACGCCGATGTTCTGCAGCGCGCTCGCGCCGAGGCCGGCAGCGGTGTTGGACGCGTTGTTGGCGTTGACGCTGCTGTTGTCGATGGTGCCGGCCATCGCGCCCAGGGCAGACAGGCTCAGGGCGGCAACGACAGCGGATTTGACGAATGCTGATTTCATGATGATCTCCAGTGCAAGGTTCGAAAGAAGTTTCAGGGGTTGCGGGTGGCTGTGCGAATTTGCTTGCCATCCGCTAATGGGTTGCGCGGGTTCGGAAATCGGTTCATTTTTTTCGGCTTTTTCGACGATCCGCAACCTGCTGGAATTCCCAAGCCGGATGCCGGCCCGACCCGATTTGCCGGTATTGATTGCGCCGCCCGCATGCGGTGCGAGTCGGCTGCGACGATCGTGCCAGCCGTATCCATCAACGAAAACGCCGCGGCGCAAAAGCGCCGCGGCGTCCGGGTCGGAGCGAGAGGAAAACCGCAGTCGATGATCAGCGAGCGACGCCGATGCGCTGGGTTGCCGAGCTGCCCAGACCGGCCGAAGTGTTGGACACATTGTTGGCCACCACCGTCGAGTTGCGCAGCACGCCGTTGCCTTCGGCGCCGCCGATCAATTGCGTGGCGCTCGAGCCCAGGCCGGCCGACGTGTTGCGCACGTTGGTCGCAAGGATCGACGCGTTCTGCACGCGGCCGTTGCCGGTCGCAAAGCCGATCATCTGCTTGGCGCTCGAGCCCAGGCCAGCCGACGTGTTGGTCGCGTTCTGGACCCGAACGCTCGAGTTCTCGATGCGGCCGTTGCCCGACGCGTAGCCGATGTACTGCTTGGCGCTGGAGCCCAGGCCGGCCGACGTGTTGCGCGCCCCGTTGACGTTCACGCTGGAATTGCGGATCACGCCATTGCCTTCGGCGACGCCGATGTTCTGCAGCGCGCTCGCACCGAGGCCGGCGGCGGTGTTGCTGGCATTGCTCGCGTTGATGCTGCTGTTGTCGATGGTGCCGGCCATCGCGCCCAGGGCGGACAGACTCAGGGCGGCGATGAGAGTGGATTTGACGAATGCTGCTTTCATGATGATCTCCAGTGCAAGGTTGGATAAAAATTTCAGGGGTTTGGTGGTTTCGCTGTCTGCTTGCCACCCGCCAATAAGTTGCGCAGTGCTTGAAAACGGTTCAGGTTTTTTTAACGCCGCCTCACAAGCTTTTCTGACGCCTTTTCGTGTGGCTTCTTTCATCACCGCGACTGCGGGTGTGTTCGCCTCGCCAATTGCAGCGCACTTCGACGGGCAGGCTGTGGCGCGTCGTACCATGAGCGCCAGCTCTCCCCGCCCATGTCTCACGACCCCGCGCATGCACCCCAGCGACTGACTGGCCTGGCCAGCCTGATCGGCTCGCTGATCAATCTGGGGTTGATTCGGGTATCGGCCGGCAACGCGCGCAGGCTCGAGTTCTTTGCGGCCGATGACGGCCAGCGCATTCCGCTGCGCGCAGCCGGCAGCGAGCCACCGCCGATCGTGCTGGTGCATGGCCTCGGTTGCTCACACCGCCACTGGTGGCCGGTCGCGCGGCGCCTGGCGCGCAGCCATCGCGTGCTCGCGTGGGACGCGCGTGGCCATGGCGCCTGCCGCGTCGGTCCCGGGGCTTCGATCACGCTCGCACAGCTCGGGCGCGACCTGGCCGCGCTGCTCGATCATTTCGGCTTTGCACGCGCCGTGCTCGTCGGGCATTCGATGGGTGCGTTGACCGTCATGCAGTATCTGCAAACGTTCGGCACCGCGCGGGTCTCGGCGGCCTGCCTGGTCGATCAGTCGCCGCGCATCGTGACCGACGACGCGTGGCGGCTCGGCATGTTCGGCGGCTGCAGCGTGCAGATGCTGCGCGGCCTGATCGAAGGTGCACGCAAGGACCTCGCCGGCACGGTGCTGCATCAGATCGAAGCCGACGCGGGCGACTGGCTCAAGCGCCGCGTCGCGCCCGATGCGCTGCTCGGCCGCTGGCTGCGCGGCTGGCTGAAGGAGATCGCGCACCACGCGGTGCCCTTGCTCGACCTTGCGCAGTCGCTCGCCGATGCCGACTTCCGCCAGACGATCGCGCGACTCGACGTGCCGCTGAAGATCGTGCTTGGCGGCAACAGTCCGCACTACGGCAATGTGCCACTCGCGGAGTGGTACCAGCGCAGCGTGCCGCACGCGAGCGTCAGCGTGTATTCACGCGCCGGCCATTCGCCGCACTACACCGAGCCGCTGCGGTTTGCGCAAGAACTGCAACAGTTCCTGACGGACCACGCCTGAGCTTCGGCCGCCTTCCTCTCGAGACGCTATTTCTTGCGCCGTTCGATCGCCTGCGTGAGCAGCCCCAGCACCGCCGCTTCGGTCGCCGCTTTGCCGGATACGCCGACCACGACGCCCATATCCTGAACCACGGCGCCGGCGGACCAGCCGTCGTCCGGCGCCACCCAACCCCTGTTGCCAATGCCTGGCAGGAGCTTGAATCCAGGTACCGCAGATGGCTCCGGAAAGTAATTTGGAGGAACCACGGTCACGCTTGCCCGCGCTGCGTAGTCCTTGCTGTGCCAGTTGCACCCCGAACCACCGGCGGCGTTTTCTCCCGGTCCCACCGGCGCGCCGACCAGTGCCGTGATTTCAGCCACGGTGAAAAGCTTGCACTGCGGATTGGCCGCTGCGGGGCCCTTGGCATCGCCCGTCAACGCGTCCTTCAATTGCTTCGGGTCGATCGACTGGCCGTTTGCGGATGCCGCAATCAGCAGGGCCAGGACGGCCGCTGTTGCTGTCTCTGTCGGGCGGGACATGGTTCACTCCTTGGGTGCTGGACAGGTTGACGCGGGGACAGCGGGGCGATGGCTTGGTGCCGGTGTGTGCTACGGAAATCATAGCAAAAAGCATGGGCGGGGCTTGCGTGCAAGCACCTTTTTGATAAGAAATACTGCATCGCTTACCGTTTGCATGGCGCTTGGAGGGCGCCGGGCCGGTCCAGCCTCAGGCGCCGCACCGCCCCTGCGCGTTCGGCTTGAAGCAAAAGTCCGCCGTCAGGCTCGACGACTCCCACGGCACCTGAACGCGCGCGGTGTCCTGTGCGACCGCGATGCGCACCTGCTTGAACAGCTTTTCGATCGGCAGTCCCGGTGTCGCGATGTGTTCGAGCAGATAGCGTGTGTAGACGCTGTGGTCGCTGCCCGCACCGTCGAGCGCAACGCCGTTCGGCGCGGTCGAGAACGCGACCAATGTGCCGATCGGCGCATCGACCGGCGCCAGGCCGCCGGGTGTGCTGCCGCGGAACTTGAGCCGGCGGCCGTCGGGGCCAACCACCACGCCCCCCGCGAACGGATTCACGCGGCACGCATCGAGCACGACGATGTTCGCGCCGTGCTCGATCTGCGAGAGCCGGTCGACGAATTCGCCGACGTCGGCGCCCTGGCGCGCGACTTCTTCGGGCGACTGCGGGTCGACGTCGATCGGCAGCAGGTAGTTGCGGCCTTTGACCTGCACGCCGTGGCCCGCATAGAACAGCATGCGCACCGCGCTGCTCGGCGCGCGCAGCGAGAACACGCGCAGCGCTTCGATCAGCTCGCGCAAGGTCGTGTTCTCGCGCAGGTTCACGTCGTAGCCGAGGCGCGCCAAGCTGCCCGCGATCGCGCGCGCATCACCGACCGGGTTCTTGAGCGGTGCCTGCTTGTACGCGCCGTTGCCGATCACGAGCGCGATGCGCTCGGCATTTGCTGCAGCGGTTGCTGCGCCGGTGCGCGTTGCAGCAGCCAGCGCCGCGAGCACCGCAGGCAACGCGCGGCGCGAGAGTCGGGTCTGCATGAGTGGCGTCTGCATGATGGCTCCAGTCGGTTCATCAATCGCGCGACGGCACGCCCGCCGACAACGCGGCCGACAGCACGAGCGGATTCGACTTCAGCGTATCGAGCGCCGCCTGCTGGCGTCCTTCGGGCACGCGCACATACCAGTCGCCGAGCTGCCCCGGGCCACCCGCGAGCTGTCCCTGCACGGACGCAAGCAGCAGCCGCATGTCGACTTCCTTCGCGTCCGCAGCGAAGTTGATCTTCAGCAACGGCCCTTCCTCGACGCGGGTCGCGCGCAGCGAGCGGATCTCGGCTTCGTTCTCCTTCGCGCCGTACATCATGTCGAGCATCACGCCGCTTTGCACCGCGACGACCGCCAGGCCCGCGAGCGCGAGCGCCGGGCGCATGCCGAAGTTGCCGAAGAACGCCTGGATGCGCTCGGACAAGGTCGGCTGGTCGCCGCGGATCAGTTGCATCGTGCGCGCGAGGCCGATTGTCTCGGGCACGGCCGGCGCGGCTTCGCGCACGCGCAGTTGAAGTGATTGGTACCAGTCGACTTCCGGGCGCGCTTCCGGATGTTCGGCCAAGTGGCGTTCGACAAATGCGCGGTCCGCTTCGCCGAGCGTGCCGTTCACATACCAGGGCAGCAGTTCTTCGAAGCGTTCGCCATCATGGATGTCGTTCTCGTTCATGCGAGCGCTCCCCTGACCGCAGGGTCGGCGCCTTCGCGCGCAAGCAGCCGTTCCAGGCAGCCCTTGATCTTCTGCCGCGCATGAAAGAGCCGCGTCTTGACCGTGCCCTCGGGGCAGTGCTGTACGTCGGCGATCTCGGCGACCGACAGGCCTTCGAAGAACACCAAGTGCATGCATTCGCGGTGCTCTTCCGAGAGCCGCTCCATGCAGTGCTTGACGCCTTCCGCGCGCTGCCGCCCGGCGAGCTGCGCAAAGCCGTCCGGCGTATCGGATGCGTGCGTCTCGGCGATGTCGTCGAGGTCGCCGTGCACCTCGTCCGGGCGGCGCGCGCGGTACACCATCAGCGCCTTGTTGCGCGCAATGCCGATCAGCCAGGTGCTGAACTGCGCATTGCCCTGAAAACGGCCCGGCTGGCGCCAGACCTCATGCATCATATCCACCAGAATCTCCTCGGCCCGCGCATGATCATTCACCATGTTCAGGACATAGGCGAACACCTTGCGGCTGAACGCCTTGTACAGCTCCTTGAAGGCGGACTGGTCCTCCTTCGCGATTTTTGCAAGCAGCACCTTGACCCGTTCGTTGTCCATGTCAGCCTTGCTGGTCAAACGTCGATCGGGCCATGTTAGGTGGCTCGATGAAGGACGCAACACCGTCCTCACGCAAACTGGGTTGCAGCGGCCGCGAAACCGGTTCAATCCGATTCGAACTCGTTTTCTGCCTGCCGCCGCGGGTCCGTGAACACGGCGTGTCGACCATGCGAAACAAGGGCGCGCCCGGCGACGAGGCCGAAATGTTTGTGCAGATCGCCGGATCGTTTCAGAATGAACCGGACCATCGGCAGGAGGGCAAACACCATGACCACCTTGTTGCAGTCGCGCCGCTTCTGGTTCGGCTTCGCCTTTGTCGTGCTCGCTGTTGCGGCGGGTTGTGCGGCGTTGCAGTATTTCCCGACCCAGCCGGTCGTCAGGAGCATCGGCGACCCGGCGATCGTTCGCGGCTATCTCGCCGTGGCGGTCGGGCGCTCGGCCGAGGCCGAGAGCGGCGGCATCTACAGCCGCGAGTACGAGGCGCAGGACATCCACCTGCCCGGCGTCACGGTCTATCTGGAGGATGCGGCTGGCGGCGGTGCGGCAGGCCCCGCGGTGCGCACCGACCTGTCCGGCCGTTTCACGCTCCATGCGCCGAAAGACGCGAAGTACCGGCTTTGCTGGAAGTCCGAGGTCTACGGCGGTGCGTGCATGCAGTCGCCGTTTCGCGCCGGGCACGAACCGCTGTTCCTGAGCACCCAGCGCGTGCAGCTCGCTCGCCGGGACGACCACGTCGCGAGCTTCGGCAAGGTGCGCTTCGCCGACGACTCGCCGACGCGCACGCTGGAGCCGTTCGCCGACATCAACAGCTTTGCCGTCGTGCGCCTGCTCGACGCGCGCAACCGGCCGCTGGCCGAGGTCCCGGTCAACAACCAGGGGGAGTACCTGCTGCCGTACCTGCCCCGCAACGAACCCGTCACGCTCGTGGCCGCGATCGAGAAGGCCGAGTCGGCGCTGCTCGTGCTGCCGGACACGTATGTCCGGAACCCGCGCGTCGTGCGCCTGCACCTCGCGCTGCAGAACACGCCGCCACGCCTGCTTGCGATCACGCCGCTGGATGCCGCCGGCCAGCGCGTTCAGGTCGCAGCGCCCGGTCAGACCGTGCGCCTCGTCGCCGACACCCGCGACCGTGACGGCGACCCGGTCGCGGTGCAGTGGCTGTTGAATCCGGGCTCGGGCACGCTGTCGGTACCGACCGGCGCGCAGACCGACTGGAAGTTGCCCGCGCAGGCCGGCCGCCATAGCGTCACGGCAATTGCCGCCGACGGCCGCGGCGGCTATGCGCGCCATGTGGTGCGGCTGTCCGTGGGGGCCCCGGGCGTGGCCTTCGGTGGCGTCGTGGCAGGCACCGACGGCATGCTGCTGGCGAATGCCGACGTCGAGATCAACGGCAAGCACGAGACGACCGACGCGCAGGGCCGCTTCATCGGCTTCGTGCCCGAAGCCGGGCGCTACGTGTTCAATATCCGCAAGCCCGGCTACGGCTTTTATTCGCGCATCTACGACCGCAGCGTGGCCGGTGGCCGCTGGACGCTCGTGGCGGCGACCGTGGCCGAGTTCGACCCTCGCGCCGCCATCGTTTTCAGCGACCGGCGCGCGCCGCGCAACTGCCCGGGCCCCGACTCGGCCGACATCGCCTGGGCGCAAAGCCCGGTGCTGCAGCGCGTCTACTGGCAGGACGGCAAAGGCAACAACGTGGCCCCGCCGACCGATCCCGAGCAAAGCCGGCGCGCAGTCCTGCCGTGGCAGAGCCAGCGCAGCCGCAAAAACGAATGCGGGCCCGGCATCTCGGTGCGCATCCCGGCCAACGCGCTGCAGACGGCCGGCGGCGCGGCGCCCACGGGCCCGGTTCGACTGAGCCTGGCCACCGTCGACGTCAGCACGCCCGGGCAGATGCCGGGCGACGACTCGGTGCGCGTCGGCGGCCCGACGCCGGGCTGGATGATCAGCTATGGCGCCGGCTCGATCGCGCTGCACGACAGCACGAGCGGCCTGCCGCTGAACCTGAAGCCGGGTGCGACCGCCGACGTCTCGATTCCGGTCGACCCGGCGCAGCTGGCCGCCGGCGGCAGCCTGCCTGCCACCGCGCCGCTGCTCTACTACGACGAAGTGCAGGGCATCTGGCAGCAGGACGGCGTGCTCACGCTGGATGCGGCGAAGAAAAACTACGTGGCCCGGGTCCGGCACTTCTCGTCGCTCAACACCGACCTGGTCAAGACCAACCCGTCGTGCGTGCGCGTGCAAAGCACGATTCCCACGCCTTACGAGCTCGAAGTCACGATCCCGCTCGGCGCAGGCCTGGCACCCAGGATCAGCAAGACCACGATCACGGACGCGCCGCCGCACGTGATCTACAACCTGCCCAACCACACGCCGATCACGATCGTCGCGATCGCGCCGGCCGGCGGCCCGGGCGTGCCGCCGCGCTCGCTCGGCGTGTTCATCGTCGACACCGGACCGCCGCAGGCCGCGGGCTTCGGCTCGCCGCCGCCGGCATCGGCCTGCGCGAGCGAGGTCGCCCTGAGCGTGCAGACCTTCCCCGCGGTGCCCGCATCGGGCGAGTTCCTGCACGGGCTGTTCGCGTTTTCCGCGACCGCGATCAACGAGTCCGACCTCGGCACGGCGGGATCGATTTCGCAACTGCTGGACCAGGCCACGACCAACTACTACACGCAGGTCGACCCGAGCGGTGAGCGCGCCACGCTGACCGGCTTCCTGGCCAAGAACGGGTTCACGAAGCCGCCGGGGTTCCAGCTCTGCGGTGGCGTGGCGTGCACCGACCCGGACGTCGAGATCAACGCGGTGTTCGCGAACTCGGGCGACCTCGGCTTCGGGCGCGACATGCACTGCCGGCGCCGTGCGAGCGGCTCTGGGTTCGACTATGCGTGCTACGTGAGCAACTACGGCGACATCACGACCGACGACGCGCTCGATGCGCAGAACGCGCGCACCAACTCGGGCCTCGTTGCCACCGTGGCGATGGAGTTCTCGAAAGTCGCGGCAGCCGACCCGGTCGACGAACGGCACGTCAAGTTCTACGTCTACAACAACGCCGGCAACCGTGTGAACCGGGCCGACCTCGATGGCCTGGGTGCCCGCCCGATACCGCAGCTGTGCATGGTCTGCCACGGCGGCGCCTATCCCGGCGGTGGCACCACCGGCGTGCCCGCGTTCACGACACCTGCGAGCGTCAAGCTCGGCGCGCGCTTCCTGCCGTTCGACAACCGCTTCTACACCTATCCGGCCAGCCCGAACAAGGCGGCGCAGCAGGCCGCGATCAAGCGCCTGAACGAGGACATCGTGCAACACGCACCATCGCTGGCGCCGGGAACGGACGCGATTGCGAGCGTGATCGGTGCGATGTACGCGGGCGGCTCGGCGACACAGCACGAGGAGTTCGTGGTCGACGGCTGGAAGCAGTCGACGTTGCCCAACACAGCGGCGCAGGAGCAGTTCTACCGGCGCGTGATCGGCAACGCGTGCCGCACCTGCCACATCGCGCAGCCGTTCGCGAACGCGAGCAGCGAACGCGCGGGCGTGGACCTGCAGTTCCGCAGCGCGCGCGACTTCCTGCGCAGCCAGCCGATCGGCGGCGGCGGCAGCTTCAGCCCGTTCAGCGCGGCCGAACAGCGGGTCTGCGTCGATCACGTGATGCCGCATGCCAAGCGCACGCACGAGATCTTCTGGGGGCAATACTGGCCGAGCGATTTCGGCACGCTCAGCCCCACGTTGCCTGCGCAGTTCCAGGCGTTCGGCGACACGATCAAGGCGCTGGCACGGCCGGCCGGCTGGCCTGCGGGCGAAGCCTGGCCGCCGGCCTGGAACGGGCGGCTGTGCGGGCCGTTCACCGGCGCCGGCAGCACGCCGCCGAGCTTTTACTCGACCCATGTGCACCTGCTCTGGAGCCGCGACTGGAACAACGGCATCCGCTGCACGACCTGCCATGCGGCGCTGAGCGGCAATGCAACGGACACGCACAACGCCCTGCTGGGCACGGGCGTGTTCGGCGGCGGACCCGAAGTGGTGGCCAACAACACCGGCGCGAGCATCCTGCATCAGCGGGTCACCGGCTCGGCGGGCGCCAGGATGCCGCAGTCCTGCCCCGCTGGCTCCCCGCAGCGGCGCTGCCTGAATCAGGCGGGCGGTGTCTACAACCCGGCAGCGTCACCCACGCTCACCAGCGACGAGATCGACCGCATCGATTACTGGATCAACCACGGCGCGACGCCGTAGGAAAAAGACCGATCTTCAGATCCGCAGACGCATGGACGGGCCGTGGGTCACCCAGGCGAAATGCGGCCAAGCCTGCGCCCAGGCGGCCGCAGAAGCGACGTGCTGGTGTACCGAGTGCGCGCTGCGTCGGGACAAGCCGGCGCTTCGGCAGATCACTTGCGCGACCGGACCCACAATCTCTTGTGCAGTTGATGCATCACGCTGTATCGTCCGGGCACAGGCGGCGGCAAGGGAAGATGCCATTCGCGCCCTCCGATTTGGAACCGGTCAAGCATCGCGTGGATCATGCGAAGCTCCACCGTACCGACGATCGACTGACCTCGACGCAGGGCCTGAATGTGCTGCGGTGACGGCGCCCGGAGACCGAAGCGCGGTAGATAGGTCAGCAACGCCAGCAACGAACCGCGCGCAAACGGGTTGTCAATTGTTGTGCATGGCCGATCGTCTCCCAGCAAGTCATTGAAGCGGGTCGTCAGGTAGACGGCGTCGATCAGGGAAGCGAGGAAACTCGGGTGCGGCGGGCAAAGCGTCAGGTCGTTGAACCACGAGGCGGCGATGTAGAGCAACTGCGTTTCCGGCGCGAGGCGAAGGACCGGCCGCCCGTGGTAGCAGCTCGACACCACGCCTTCGGCTGCGACGGTTGCGGCGCTCAGCACTCGACCGGGCCGGCGCAGCGGCGAGTCGTCCGGGAACAGTTCGACGTGCAGTTCGATCAGCGTGTTTCGCTTGATATGGCGCAGCGGTGCGCCGTGGTGACGGCCTGCGATCTCGGGGTAGCCGATCCGCCGGTAAGCGCCCGCCATCAGCTCGGCTTCGACCTGCGCATATCCATCGCGTGGCACGAGCACATCGATGTCGCCCATCGGTCGCAGATGTTCGGCCGGGTAGAGCTGCTCGCTGACCGAGACGCCCTTCAGCAGGGTCACCGGTACGCGCACGGCGCAGCCGGCGTCGATCACGTCGCAGGCGGTTTCGATCAGATCTTCGTGGCGGATCCGCGCTGTCAGGTCGGCGCTGCGAAACGCCGCCTGCCAATCCTGCGGGATGGCGGAGTTCGTTGCGCGTGCAGCGTGCCAGAGCAAAGGGCCGAGGCCGCCCTCGAGCACCCAACGGAACTCGCGCGCCGGGATATCGACGAGATCGAGCCCCTGGTCTCCCAAGGTTCGTGCTGCCTGCCGTACCAGCTGTGCAACCAGCGACTGGCGCCTGCGACGCGCCGGCGATCGTCCGCCGAGCAGGTTGTCAATCCCAGACATCAAGGTTCTTGGCGAGCGCACCCCGGAATACGATAATGGCCCGGTGAAAGCCCCGCGTGGTACCACCCCAAGCACAGTGAGCGACGCTGTCGATTCGACCATCATGGTCCGGGAAATCGACGGGGAACTCGTTGCGCTTGATACGCGGGCAAACCTGGTGCATCAGCTGAATGCGACCGCCAGCCTGATCTGGCGCCTCGCGGCGGACGGTTGCGGCGTGGACGAGATCGCTGCCGCGGTAACGTCTGAATACGATATCGAACTTGCCGAGGCGTATAAAGATGTATGTTCGACGATGGCGCGTCTCGAAGCGCTGGAGTTGCTCGCTCGCAGATGAGTGGAGTGCTTGAAAAGCATAGTGGTTCACAAGTGCACGGAGGCAGTATGGAAGGATCTTTGGACACCCGCCGCAGCTTTGTCAAGAAGGCTGCATACGTAGCACCAGCAGTCTTGACTCTTGCAGCCGCGTCGTCGTACGCAAAGTCCGGATCCGAAAAGCCCGACAAGGAAGATAAGGGCGACAAGGGCGACAAGGGCTGAGTCAGTCGAACGACTTCGGCAAGGACTTGCCGTTGGGCGTCAGCACCGGTGGATGCGTCGATTGATGCATTCAGCCAGTCTGCGTCGCACCCTCACTGGCTATCACTGGCTTGGTACAGGCCATGCCCGGCCACCTGAGCATCCGCCAAAGTGTTTTGTTTCAGTGTCGTTGACCAGCCTGTTTCAATCGACTGCGCTGATGTTTCAGCGGCAGCAGTGCTGCGCTCCAACTTCGCCGCAATGGCCCAATTCGTGTGCGGCGAAAGCGGTGATCCCAGAGCGCTTTCATATCGCGTGCGGGCTGACGATTTCGGCATGCCGCTGATGCTCTCATGTCGAGGTGAGTCGTTCGCCGACTTCGTCGACATGGGCAATCTGCTTTACGCGCTCGAAAAGGATCTGACGATCTCGTTGCAGCGCCGACGACCTGACTTGCTGTTCCTGCACGCGGCGGCACTGGAACAGGGCGGCCGCGCGTACCTGTTTGCCGGCGAGTCGGGCAACGGAAAGTCAACGACCGCGTGGGGTCTTTTGCATCGTCGGTTCCGCTACCTCAGCGACGAGCTGAGTCCAGTCGAGACCTGCAGCTTGCAGGTCCATGCGTACCCGCATGCGCTGTGCATGAAGAACCATCCGCCGCCGACGCACCCGCTGCCGCTGGCCGGCGTCCAGCACCTCGGCGCGACGATGCATGTGCCGGTCGCAAGCCTGCCCGCTGCGGTGGGGCCCGCGGTCTGCCCGATCGAGGCCATCGTCTTCGTGCGTTACGCCTGCGAACGCACCGCGCCCGTGGTGCGAGAGCTGAGCTCCGCAGAAGCCGCTGCACGCCTGTACACGGCGACGCTGAACGCGCTCGCGCACTCGGGACGCGGTCTCGACGCGGTCTTGCATGTCGCCTCGAAGGCGCGTTGCTTCGTGCTGGAAGCGGCGGACCTTGACCAAACCTGCGATTTGTTCTGCGACTCGGTGGTCGGTGTACTGTGAACGTGGCATGGTCGCATCGAATGCCTGTTTCCGGGCATGGGCGTCGAACCGATAGGAGACACATCGGTCTGCGCAAAGCGGTTGTCGAGCAATTCGCTTGCGTCGCGAGCTTTGGTAGAGAGACAAAGAACAGGGATAGGTTGATCTCAGAAGACCAACCACCGCCCGCCAAGGCCCCGTTCATGAGGCGCTCTGTTGGTTTCGAATCCATTCACCGCGCAACCGCAGCCGCCTTCGTGGCACCCCCCTCGCAATCGATCACCCGAAACTCCACCCGCCGGTCCAGCGCGTCGCGCAGGTCGTCGGTTCCAAGGCCCACCAGCAGCTCTTGCGAGCCCATGCCGCTGGCGCTCAGGCGCGGCTTCAGCTCGCGGTTGCCTTGCTCTAACAAGGCCTGCACGGTTTCGGCGCGCTTGAGTGACAGCACCTGGTTCGCGGCCGGGTCGCCGGTGCGGCTCGAATGGCCGACGACATTCATGCATGCGTCGAACTTGCCCGTTTGCTGCGCGACCGACGCGAGCCAGACCTGATACTGCTCGGGCCAGTCGCCGATCTGGCTGAACCGGGTGGTGCCGGTGCGAAACAGCAGCTTGAGCGGCAGGCGTCCGGTTTCGAGGCCGAACGCGACGATGTTGTCGAACGCCTGCCTGGCGGCCTTGTGTTCGCCGAGCTTCCAGTGGGTCAGGTACAGCCCGTTCGAAACCCGCAGGTCGCCCGGGTCCGCCAGTGTCTGCGCCTCCCGGTAGCGGTCGCGCGCTTCGGTCAGATCGCCGGCGCCGTAGGCCGTGATCGCCTCGTTCAGCACCGCCGCAGCAGGCAGATGCTCGAGGTAGATCGGATCGGCCAGGTCACCCACTTTGGTGTTCACCTGGCACGAGTTGATGTAGCCGGCGACGGTGCGGTCCTTCTGCCAGGTCGGGCTGTCGGCATAGAACTTGAGCGGCCTCGTGTCCACGCTTTCCATCGTCGCGCGGTTGATGTTCTTCGCCACCACGCGGCCGGTGCGCAGGTCGATGACGGTGAGCCAGACGCGGAACACATCGGGCGCCGCGTCTTTTGCGCCGGCGCCATGGATCGGCGTGACGGTGCCGATCACCAGCAGCGGTTTCGCCGCGATCGCGTCGCGCGTGAAGCGGGCATTTTCAAGGGTCGGGAAACCCTTCTCGACGATGGTCTTCAGGTGCTCGCCCATCAGCACCGTGCTCGCGGTCTGCGCGCCGGTGTTGGCATCGATCAGCGGGTCGATCACGATCTGGCGCGGTTCGGCGCCGAGCAATTTCACGGCGTCGGCGAACACTTTCTCGCCCGCGCGCTGCACCGCTTCGTTGAACGAAGTGGCGGGTGCCGGTGCGGCGGGTTGGGCAGCGACGGCGGCCACTGCGGTGCTGCGCGACTGCGCCGTGGCTTGGGCCGAGGCGGCCGGCGGCGCCGATGCGTCGGTGCGCAGCAGGCCGCAGGCGCTCAGCAGCGCCGTGCTGCACAGCGCGGGCAGACTGGCGCGCAGCGCACGGCGGCAGTGCCGCGATGGGCGCAGCGCGCTGGCTGCGTGGATGCGTGGGATCGGCTGGGTCATGACGGACTCCTGGTGGAAGAAGAACACGCAACTGCATCGAGAGCGATGCAACGGGCCGACGGATCGGATGAATCCATGCTAGACAGTGCCATCGAGATCGGGAATCCCGCGCATGCGGGAGGCGACGGCAACCGGCCCGAAGCGACGGACAACGTATTTTTGCTACATATTTGGTAGCTGAGACCGTTGCAAATGCATGTGACCCGAGGCGTTTTGATTGAATATTTGCCGGCAACCCGGCTGCACAGCAGGTGGAGACGCTCAAATACCGGCTGCGGCCAGCGCCTGTGCCGTCGGCAGCCCTTCGGTGTCGCCACGCACCTGCACCGCCTGCGCACCGATCCAGGCGCCCCTGCGGGCCGCCTGTTCGACGCTGTCTCCTTCGAGCAGTGCGCTGATCACGCCGACTGCGAAGCCGTCGCCGGCGCCGACGGTGTCGACCACTTGCGCAACCGGAAACGCCGGCACCCGCCCGGCTGCGTCCTGCGTCGCCCAATACGCGCCCTCGGCTCCGAGCTTGACGATCACGACCTGCACGCCTCGCGCCAGATAGAAGCGCGCGATGCGCGCGGGGTCGTCGCTGCCGCACAGGATGTGGCCTTCCGCAATGCCAGGCAGCACCCAGTCGCACTGGAACGCGAGCGCGTTCAGGCGTTCGGCCATTACGGTGGGCGACGGCCACAGCGCCGGCCGCAGGTTCGGATCGAACGAGATCGTGCGGCCGGCCGCGCGCATGAGCGCGATCGCGCGCTCGCCGGCGGCATAGCACGCGGGTGAGACCGCCGCATGCACACCGGTCAGATGCAGGTGGCGCGCCGAGCGAAGCCAGGCGGCGTCGAGGTCGTGGGCCGACAACGCGCTGGCCGCCGAGCCGCGCCGGTGGTACTCGATGCTTGCATCCTCGCCCGCGGTGGTGAGGCTCTTGAGCATCATGCCGCTGACGGCGCTTGCGTCGACCGTGACGCGGCTGCAATCGATGCCTTCCGCGCGCATCACGCTCAGCAGGTAGCGGCCGAACGAATCGTCACCGAGCCGGCTGACCCAGCCCACATGCAGGCCGAGCCGCGCCAGCCCGATCGCGACATTCGTCTCGGCGCCGGCCGTGCTTTTGTGAAACGACCGCACCGCATCGAGCGGGCCCGGTTCGTTCGCGATCAGCAGCACCATGGCTTCGCCGAGCGTGACGACATCGGGCGGGCGGTCGTTGAAGGAGTTCATGGGCGGGGTCTTTGCTGGAGCCGATTTGGTATGGTGACGTGGCCGGGTCATTGTCGCGTGCCACCCATCGGGCATGGCAGCATGACCGGCGAAAGCCATCCAAACATCAGGAGACAAACAGATGAAGCACCGCCTCTCGACCATCGCCGCCGCCGGCGTGATCGCCACCGCCTCGCTCGCCGCACCGCTGTGCGCATCGGCGCAGTCCAACAACAAAATATCGGACGACGTCGTCAAGCTCGGCCTGATCCTCGACATGTCGGGCCTGTATGCCGACATCACCGGCGCCGGCTCGGTGGAAGCGGCGCGCATGGCGATCGCCGACTTCGGCGGCACCGTGCTCGGCAAGCCGATCGAACTGGTCTACATCGATCATCAGAACAAGGCCGACATCGCCGCGAGCAAGGCGCGGGAATGGTTCGACAGCGACAAGGTCGACGCGCTGATGGACGTGGCCGCCAGCGCCCCCGCACTGGCCGTGGCCGTGGTCGCCAAAGAGAAGAACAAGATCACCGTGTTCAACGGCCCGGGCTCCGTGCGGCTGACCAACGAAGCCTGCACGCCGGTCACGATCCACTACGCGTACGACACCTATTCGCTGGCCAACGTGACGGGCCGCGCGGTGGTGGAAAACGGCGGGGACAGCTGGTTTTTCATCACGGCCGATTACGCATTCGGCCAGTCGCTGGAGAAAGACACCAGCGAGGTCGTGAAGGCGCAAGGCGGCAAGGTGCTCGGCAACGTGCGGCATCCGATCAGCGCCTCGGACTTTTCTTCCTACTTGCTGAGCGCGCAGGCCTCGGGCGCCAAGATCATCGGCCTGGCGAACTCGGGCGGCGACACCATCAATTCGATCAAGACCGCGCGCGAATTCGGCATCGGCCGTGACGGCAAGCAGTCGCTGGCTGGCCTGCTGGTCTACATCAACGACATCCACAGTTTGGGGCTCGGCGCAACCCAGGGCATGTACCTGACGGAAGGGTTCTACTGGAACCGCGACGACGCATCGCGCAAGTGGTCCCAGCGTTTCTTCGACAAGATGAACAAGATGCCGAACATGAGCCAGGCCGGCGTTTATTCAGCAACACTGCACTACCTGAATGCGGTCAAGGCCGCCGGCACCGACGCGACCGATCCGGTGATGGCGAAGATGCGCGAGACGCCGATCAACGACATGTACGCCAAGAACGGCCGCATCCGCGAAGACGGCCGCATGGTGCACGACATGTACCTGTTCCAGGTGAAGAAGCCGGAAGAGTCGAAGGCGCCTTGGGATTACTACAACGTGAAATCCACCGTGCCGGGGGACAAGGCGTTTCAGCCGCTGTCGGCAAGCGCTTGTTCGTTGGTGACGGCAGCGAAGAAGTAGGCAGCGCAGTTCGGGTGGGCCGCAGCAGGCACAGGCGAATCGGCATCGCGGCGCCGGAAGATGCTTGCGTGCCGCCCAGCCCGTAGCCCCGGCCCGATCGATCTGGTCATCTGGCGCCAGCAAAAACGAAGCCGAATGGGCTTCAAACGGCTGAAATCCGCAACCGGCCGACTGCTTCGTTCGCAGGCTTGTCTTGATCTCGATGTCATAGCCAAGGCGATTGAGGCAGTCCATCCGCTTGCGCTCGGAAAGATTTGAAAAGTCTCCACCCATCATGCGCAAGCGCTTGGCCTGACCGACTCCCATGCAATGAGCCGCTGATTCCCGGGTTACTCTCAGGCGGCCAACTGCCTTTCTGATCTCGATCATCGAGCCGGCCTCGATCTTGCGCTTCTGCGCGTCGGGCAAGCCGAGACCGGCATGAACGTTGCCATAACCTGCGTGCACTTCAATTCCGTCCACGACCCGGGTTTTCATCTGCCAACTCCCTGGCCAGCATTCCGGCTGCCAAGAGCCGTGTCTGGATCGGTGCCATGCCTGCTTTCGGCGTCACGCTCCACCGGTCCGAGAACGCCCGAGCCGCCGGAACCCTTCGACACCTTTGCTGAAATGGTGCCGATCGCCGCTTTGTGCCAGCGAGAGCGCATGACCAAACGAACGCCCGATGTCCGACGGGAGCGCGATTTGGTCCTTGCGGCTGCGGCCGAGCCAACACAACGGCCTTTCCCGCCGAGCCATGGAGTCGTACGCTGCCCGATGGGGCATGACAGTGCCTTACCCCGTCACCGCTTGATCCACCGCAATCACCGTGCGGCCCCGCACCTGACCGGCCAGCACCCTCTCGACGATCTGCGGCAGCGCGTCAAACGACTGCACGTTGGCAATCTTGTCCAGATGCCGTGGCCGAAGGTCGGTGCCCAGGCGCTGCCAGATGTGCTCGCGCTCGGGCACGTCGTTGTCGGAATTGATGCCGAGCAGCCGCACACCGCGCAGGATGAACGGCATCACGGTGGTGTGGAGTTCGAAGCCGGCCGCATTGCCGATGCTCGCGATCACGCCGTCTTTTTGCACGGTGCGCGTTAGCGCGGCCAGCGGCGCGCCGCCGAGCGAGTCGACCGCGCCGGCCCATAGCGCGGACTCGAGCGCGCGCGTGCCGGTCGGCAGGCTGCTGCTCTCGATCACCTCCTTCGCACCCAGCGCCAGCAGGTAGTCCGACTGCTCAGGCTTGGACGTTGCCGCCACCACGTGATAGCCGCGCTGCGCAAGCAGATCGATCGCGATGCTGCCGACGCCACCGGTCGCGCCGTTGACCAGCACCTTGCCGCGTCCGGGCGCGAGACGGTTCGCTTCCATCGCATCGACGGCGAGTGCGGCCGTGTAGCCCGCGGTGCCGATGGTGATCGCCTCCAGCAAGCTCATGCGCGGCGGCAGCTTGTTGACCCACGCGGCCGGTGCGCGGGCCCGCCCGGCCCAGCCGCCATGCTGCGTCACGCCGAAGCCGTGGTTGTGCACGATCACCGCGTCGCCGGGCGCGAAGCGCGCGTTGTCGGACCGCTCCACCACGCCCACCGCGTCGATGCCCGCGATGCACGGAAAGCGCCGGATGATCTTGCCCCGGCCGCTGGCGGCCAGCGCATCCTTGTAGTTGACGCTCGAGTAGGCGACGCGCAGCAGCACGTCGCCGGCGTCGAGTTGCGCGTCGGCCAGCGTCTCGTACGCGCCCAGCGCACCGCGGCTGACGTCTGCGCGCACCATGAAGCAGGGGAAGCGCGTCGCATCGCCGCTGGGGTGGTTGTCTGTGCTCATGATTTACGCCTCGCATCTCGAATGGGGACCCCTGAGCGCACCGGCGGCGCGGACAAGGCAGCTCCCCCTTACCACTGTTACCGCAGCGAAGGCCTGCTGCTGAGCAGGCGGCTCGCACAGGCTGCGCCGCAGCACTAAAATTCTTGTCCATGAGCACCGCCGCTTCCCCCGCCGTTCCGCCTGCGGGCATGAGCCCTTCTTCTTCTTCGTTCAAGCAGCAGATGCTGCGCTCGCGCGAAGAAGCCATCGTAACCATCGCGAACCGACTGCTTGCGCAAAAAGGGTTCGATGCAATGACGGTGGACGAAGTGGCGGCGGCCGTCGGGATCGCCAAAGCGAATCTGTTTCAGCATTTCCCGAGCAAAGAAGCGCTTGCCACCGCCGCGATGGTGCGCGTGATGCGACGTGCGCTCGACTTTCTGCAGCAGCAGATCGAGCCGCAGGACGCGCCCGCGGACAAGCTGAAAAGCTTTGCGGTCTGGGCCATGCAGTCCCAGCTCGATGGCGAGATGCCGCTGGTGCCGGGCCAGCGCTCGACGCTGCGCAACACGCTGATGAACAGCGCCGACTATTCGGCCACGCTCGACGATGTGAGCGACACCTTGCTCGGCTGGATCGCCGCAGCCCAGGCCGATGGGTCGCTGAATCCGAGGCTGCCGGCGCCCGTGGTGCTGCACTCGCTCTACGCGCGCGCCTGCTGCCCGGTGGTCGACTACCTGAAGGCGCAAGGCGACATGGCCGACGGCGAGATCGTCGAATACGTGCTGGCCGTCTGCTTCGACGGTCTGCGCGCGCGCTGAAAAGTCGAAGAAAGAAAAGCAGCGCGCTGGAGCGGCGGCGCTTGCACGGGCCAGCGAATCAGCGGATCAACAGCACCGGCACGCCGCAGTGCGAAAGCACCATCGTCGTGACCGAGCCGAGCATCAGGTTCGCGAGCCGCCCGTGGCCGTGCGAGCCCATCACGATCAGATCGAACTGGCCGTCCCGCGCATAGCGTGCGATCGTCTCGCCGGGCTCGCCCACCTCGAAGTGCCCTTGCACCGATGAGCTGCCATAGCGCTGCAAAAACGCAAGCACCGGATCGAGCACCTTCTGCGCTTCCTCACGGTGTAGGCGGTTGCGTTCCTCCACGCTCAGCGCGCCCCGCGAGCGGGGGGGCAACTGTTGTTCCACCGTCAGCGCGGTGAAATCGTTGTCGTGGCCCAGCAGCTTGTCGTGGGTCTCCAGATAGTCGAGCATGCGCTGGGTGTAGTCGCTGCCGTCGACAGCAAGCAGGATTTTCATGGTGATGGCGTCTCTCGATGCGGTGGTCTTCGGCGCTCCGCGCCGCGCGCGCACCACGTCGGAGCGTCGGCGGTGGCCCACGGAGCTGGCCGCAGTCTAGCAATCGACGTGCGCCTTGCCGAGCCGCCACCGCGGCGCGCCGGCCCGCGTCTGCTTCGTTGCGACCTCAATCAAATCTCGATCAACCGCAGCGGATCGAAGTGCGCGGTCTCGCCTTTTTCCACGTACCCCATCGGATTCGCCACCACACGGCAACCCCGCGCCACGTAGTCCGAAGGGCAATGCAGATGGCCGTGCAGCCACAGTTGCGCGTGCGCCAGCAGATCGTCGAGCGCGTTGCAGAAACCCGCGGTCCCGGGCGTCAGGCCGTAGCGCGGATCGGCACTCTCGAGGCTCGGCGCGAAATGCGTGACGACCACCGTCTTGCCCGCAAACGGCGTGGCCAGCGCCGTGCGCAGCCACTGCTGCGCTTGCAGCCCCAGCGCACGCACCTCGGCAGCCAGCAGCAGCTCGCCGTGCCGGGTGCCGCCGGTGCTGCGCAGGTAGTGATTGGCCGCGCGGAACGCCTTCTCGCGTGCCTTCAGGTTGCGGGTCAGCGCCGCATCGCCCGCTTCGGCCAGCGCATCGAAGTCACTCCACAGCGTGCTGCCGATGAAGCGCACGCCACCGAATTCGATCGCTTCCCGATCCAGCCAGGAGATGCCGAGCCGATCGCAGGTCGCGCGCAGCCGCGTGTGTGCCGCATCGAAGTCGAGTCCGTCGTACTCGTGATTGCCCGGCACGAACAGCACCGGCGTCGGCCAGCCGCCGTATCGCGGCAGCGGTGAGAACCGCGCGAGGCCGAAGTCCGCGTCACCGGCTTCGAGCAGACCCGAGCCCGGCTGATACGAGCCGATGTCGCCCGCCAGGATCAGCAGATCGGCACCGGATGCGGCGGGTGGGCAGAAGTTCGGCCGGACTTCCAGGTGCAGGTCGGACAGCAGCTGAATATTCATGGAAGGGATCGTAGTGTCGCCGCCCGAACCAGCACCCGCATCGAACCACAACAGGGAATTTGTCGCCTGTGCAGGGTCTGCCGAGGCGCATGGGAGGCGGTCGCATTTGCGATCTGGCGACACCGCGACACCGCGCCATCGCTTCGGACGAGCGGATGCTGTCGCTTCGGATGCGGGGCCGATGCGTCGCAGCAGGGGTCGAAGCCGGCATGCCTCGTGGATAAACAAGCGCATTACCTGGCAGCTCAGGTCGTCAAGCTGCAACAAATCACGGGTTTTCATTTCTGAATGGCTGGATCGCGGCTGCTGGACCGGTCGCACGCGACAGCGTGCGGCGCTGAAAGGGGTCGCGGCCAGCGCGTTCGAAGCGATGCCGAAAAACGGTTCGAGCGCACGCGAGCACGCAACATGCGCGCGTGCCGTGGCAGTGAAGGGCCCCGTTCCCAGCCGCTCACCGGCAACACGCGCGCCACCGCGCCCGTGGTGCATCGGCACATGCTTCCAGCGCTCGACGGCTGAGCGCGGCAAGACTTCCCGTCGAGTTGCGCTACGTGTGCCGGTACTGCAGCGCCTCGGCCACGTGCACGGCACCGGTGGTCGACGCGCTGCCCAGGTCGGCGATCGTGCGGGCCACTTTGAGCACGCGGTGCGTGCTGCGCGCGCTCAAGCCCAGGCGCGCGGCAGCGGTCGTGAGCAGCGCGGATGCCGGTGCTTCGAGCTGCAGGTGCGCGTCCAGCTCGAGCCCGGCCAGTGCCTGATTCGGTTTGCCCTGGCGCTGCACGGCCCGTTCGCGCGCGGTCGTGACGCGTGCGTGCACGACGGCTGAAGCTTCACCTGGCGCAGCCGCCATCAGTTCGCTGGCCGAGAGCGCCGGCACCTCGACATGCAGATCGATCCGGTCGAGCAGCGGGCCGCTCAACTTGCCTTGGTAGCGCGCGATCTGCTCGGGCGTGCAGCGGCAGTGGCGCACCGCGCCGACCGGCGCCCCCGCATAGCCGCACGGGCACGGGTTCATCGCGCCGATCAACTGGAACTGCGCGGGAAAGTCGGCCCGGCGTGCCGCGCGCGAGATCGTGATGCGGCCGGACTCGAGCGGTTCGCGCAAGGCTTCGAGCGCGGCGCGTGGAAACTCCGGCAGCTCATCCAGAAAAAGCACGCCATGGTGCGCAAGCGAGATTTCGCCGGGCCGCGGCGGTGAGCCGCCGCCGACGAGCGCGACCGCGCTGGCCGTGTGATGCGGCTGGCGCGTCGGGCGGCGCGCCCAATGCGCCAGCGCGAAGTCGCCGCCCAGGCTCGCCACCGCCGCGCTTTCCAGTGCCTCGTCCTGCGACATCGGCGGCAACAATCCCGCGAAGCGCTGCGCGAGCATCGACTTGCCCGAGCCCGGCGGCCCGCGCATCAGCACGCTGTGGCCGCCCGCTGCGGCGATCTCGAGCGCACGCCGGGCACCGGCCTGGCCTTTCACGTCGGCCAGGTCGGGGTAGTCGGGCCGCACCGCGAGCGGTCGGCTCTGGATGCGCACCAGCCCGCTGTCGGCCGTTGGCGCAGTGCCCCCGGCTGCGGCCGGACGGAAGTGACACGCCACATCGCTCAGATGGGCGGCACGCCAGACCATCGCGTCCGGCACCAGCGCGGCTTCTTCGGCATTGCCGGCCGGCAGCACCAGCCGCGTGCGCATACCGCCCGCTCGCAGCGCGAGACTCATCGCAAGCGCGCCGCGTACCGGGCGCAACTCGCCGGACAGCGACAACTCTCCTGCGAACTCGTACCCCGCCAGCCGCGCCGCGTCGACCTGCCCGCTGGCCGCGAGGATGCCGAGCGCGATCGGCAGGTCGAAGCGGCCCGAATCCTTCGGCAGATCGGCCGGTGCGAGGTTCACCGTGATGCGCTTGTTGTGCGGGAACTCGAGCCCCGCGTTCTGCAATGCGGAGCGCACGCGTTCGCGCGCTTCCTTGACTTCGACATCCGCCAAACCGACCAGCGTGAAGCTCGGCAGTCCATTGGCCAGATGCACCTCGACCGTGACCGGCGCTGCGGCAAGCCCGAGCAGCGCACGGCTTTGCACGAGTGCGAGGCTCATGCGGCAGCACCCCACGGTGTCGCGTCGATCCAGGCTTGCCGGGCGGCCAGTGCGCATCGAGCGTGGGCATGCGGGCGCGTGGGGACATTCGACGGGCAAGGCCGCAACGGAAAACCGTCGAGATGCACTGACTCGGTGCATAAGAGGCCAACGTCGCGCGCAAATGCGCACCACTTCAATGCATTGCGGCGCTTGGCCCACATACGAATGCGTGTCGGCTGCGATTCATCTTGACCGACAAGCCGTCTCTGCTGCACTGCAACAAGCGCAAACAGCCGAGCAGCCTGCAGATGGCACGGTCCGTGCAATGAAATGTTCCGCCATTGTCTCTCATATCTCGCCGCATCCAACAAAGGAACTGCCTTCATGATTCGCACCGCACCCTGCCAATGGACGTTCGTGCTTTGCGCGCTCGGCTTTGTGACTGCCGCTGCGGCGCAGACCAACACACAGGCCTCCCAGGCGGTAGCGCCGACGTCCAACGCGACGACCGAAACGCCCACCAAGGTGGAGCCCGATTACACGCTGGCCTACAACATCGGTGGTGTGACGGACTATCGTTATCGCGGGATTTCGCAGACGCGGTTGAATCCGACGCTGCAAGGCGGCATCGACTTCGGCACCAAGCTGGGTTTCTATGTCGGCGCCTGGGCCAGCGGCATCAAATGGATCCGCGATGCGGGCGGCGATGCCAGCGTGGAAGTGGACGTCTACGGTGGCTACAAAGGCACGGTCGGCGACTTCGGCTATGACGTCGGCGTGCTGCGCTACCAGTATTCGCGCAACCATCTGAGTCCGAGCGCCAACACCACCGAGATCTACGTGGGGGGCAGCTACAACATCTTCAACCTGAAGTATTCGCACAGCGTGACCAACCTGTTTGGCTTTGCCGACAGCAAGAACAGCGGCTATCTGGACGCGTCGGCCACGTTCGATGTGGGCTCCGGCTTCACGGTGGTGCCGCATATCGGGCACCAGCGCGTGGCCAACAACCACGACTTCTCCTACACCGACTACTCGGTCGCGCTGAACAAGGACCTGTACGGCTTCACGTTGTCGGCCGCTCTGGTTGCCACCAGCGGCGCCGGCCTGTATCGCGGCGCGAGCGACCAGAAACTGGGCAAGACCGCCATCGTGGTCGGCTTGAAGAAGGTGTTCTGACCGCCGCTACCAAGCAAACCCCGGGGCGCCGCCCGTTCGCTGTACCGAACCCACCTTCGGTGCGCGAAGAAAAGGCAATTCCCGAAGGAGCCTGAATCCATGAAACTCATCACCGCCATCATCAAACCCTTCAAGCTCGACGAGGTGCGCGAAGCGCTGTCGGACATCGGCGTGCAGGGCATCACCGTCACCGAAGTCAAGGGCTTCGGCCGACAGAAGGGCCACACCGAGCTGTACCGCGGCGCCGAGTACGTGGTCGACTTCCTGCCCAAGGTCAAGGTCGAAGCCGCGATCGACGACGCGCTGCTGGACCGTGTGATCGAAGCCATCGAGAACGCCGCGCGCACCGGCAAGATCGGCGACGGCAAGGTGTTCGTCACCGATCTGGAGCAGGTCGATCCGCATCCGCACCGGCGAGACCGGCGCCGAGGCGCTCTGAGCCGCCGCACGTCGACGCCGCCGCTTTCATCAGCAGCCAGCGACTCGACCCCACAACAACGAGCCTTCAGGACCCGTCTCATCATGCGCAAACTAGTCTCGACGCTGATGCTGCTGCTGGCGCTTTGCCAGCGTCGGCGGTTTCGCAGCCGACACGCCGGCCGGCACCGCCACCCCGGCGCCGGGCGCGGCGCCGGCTGCACGCGGCCGCCGCCGGCCGGCTGCGGCCGCCGCACCCGCCGCTGCGCGGCCGCAGCCGGCCGCCGCGGCCGCGCCGGTCCCCAACAAGGGCGACACCGCCTGGATGATGGTCTCCACCCTGCTCGTCATCATGATGGCGGTGCCCGGCCTCGCGCTGTTCTACGGCGGCCTGGTGCGCGCCAAGAACATGCTGTCGGTGCTGATGCAGGTGATGGTCACGTTCTCGCTGATCGTCGTGCTGTGGGTGCTCTACGGCTACAGCTTTGCCTTCACCGAAGGCAACGCGTTCTTCGGCGGCACTCGACCGCCTCTTCATGAAGGGCATCTGGGACAACGTCGCCGGCACCTTCGCCGAACGGTGCGACCTTCAGCAAGGGCGTGGTGATTCCCGAGATCGTGTTCGCCGCGTTCCAGGCCACGTTCGCCGGCATCACCTGCTGCCTGATCGTCGGCGCGTTCGCCGAGCGCATCAAGTTCTCGGCGGTGCTGCTGTTCATGGTGCTGTGGTTCACCTTCAGCTACCTCCCGATGGCGCACATGGTCTGGTTCTGGATCGGCCCGGACGCCTACACCGGCGGCGAATCTGGTCGACGGCCTGAACGCCAAGGCCGGCCTGATCTGGCAGTGGGGCGCGCTCGACTTCGCGGGCGGCACCGTGGTGCACATCAACGCGGCCGTCGCCGGCCTGGTCGGCGCCTACATGGTCGGCAAGCGCATCGGCTACGGCAAGGAATCGATGGCGCCGCACAGCCTGACGTTGACGATGGTCGGCGCCTCGCTGCTGTGGGTCGGCTGGTTCGGCTTCAACGCGGGCTCGGCGCTGGAAGCGAACGGCTTCGCGGCGCTGGCGTTCATCAACACGCTGGTCGGCGACCGCCGCCGCGGTGCTGGCCTGGTGCGCTGGTCGAGGCGATCCTGCGCGGCAAGGCGTCGATGCTGGGCGCCGCATCCGGCGCGGTGGCCGGGCTGGTCGCGATCACGCCGGCGGCCGGCAACGTCGGCATCGGCGGCGCGCTGGTCATCGGCGCGGTCGGCCGGCTGTCGCCTGCCTGTGGGGCGTGAGCGGCCTGAAGCACATGCTGGGCGCGGACGACTCGCTCGACGTGTTCGGCGTGCACGGCATCGGCGGCATCGTCGGCGCGATGCTGACCGGCGTGTTCAATTCGCCCGCGCCTGGGCGGCCCGAGCGCGGTGGCCGACTGGGTCACGGCCACCACCATCGACACCGGAGGCCTACTCGATCGCGTCCCAGGTCTGGATCCAGGCCAAGGCGGTGCTGCTGACGATCGTCTGGTCGGGCGTGGTCTCCGTCGTCGCCTACAAGATCGTCGACCTCGTGATCGGTCTGCGCGTGAGCGAAGAAGCCGAGCGCGAAGGCCTGGACATCACGTCGCACGGCGAAGCGGCTTACGGGCGATAAACGAGCACCGGCAGCCAGGCGTCCAGCGAGCAAGGCGAACCCTTCCTTGCGAGAGTCACCCGCCAGGGCGCCTTGAGCGCCTGGCGGGTGTTTTTTTCAGATGGTAGGCACGCGCACCTTTGCGTGTCAGCGGCGCCTCAGGCTGCAGCAACCCACACCGCCATCCCAGCGCGCGGGCGCAACCGGCCGATCGGCTATTGCGTGCGGCTCCGCGCGGCTTCGGCCTTTTCCTGGCAGGCGATGCAACGCGTGGCGGTCGGCTGCGCTTCGAGCCGGGCGGCATCGATCGATCTTGCCGCAATCGACGCAGTCGAAATAGCTGCCGGCCTCGATGCGCTCGCGCGCCAGCGCGATGTTGCGCAGCTCGGTGCGGTCCCGGTCGATCTCGGCGTTGCGGATCTCGGTGCGCACGTGCGCATTGGCTTCCTCCCGCGGTCCATCACTTCGTGCTGTTGCTGCTGGCCGTCGTGCGCAGGCTGGCGCTGCTCCTTGCTGGCGATCTCGGTTTCCAGTTCGGCAGCACGTTTGTTCAGGCGCGCAAGCACGGCTTGTTCGGACGGCTTCTCTGCTGTTTTTGTGGCCCCTTGCGGCGGCTGGTTTGGCTGACATGGATGTTTTCCTTTGAACAAGATTCTGAACGGATCGGATTTCACTGTAGCGCCAACCCGTCACAGCAAATTCCGCTTCGCTACGATCGGCCACGGCAGCAGGTTCCGGTTCGATGACGGCATCGCCTGCCCGATCAACCTCCTCGCCCATGACAACCCAGCACATACCGCCGATCCAGTGCCTGCTGACGCTGGAGACGCTCGCGCGGCTGCGCCACGCGGGCCGCGCTGCCGACGAGTTGTGCGTGACGGTAAGTGCGGTCAGCCACCGGATCCGCCAGCTCGAAGCGCAACTCGGCTGCAAGCTGTTTGCGCGCAACGACTTCACGTTGACGCCCGACGGCATCAACTATCTTGCCAACGTGCGCATCGCGCTCGATGCACTGCGCCAGACGGTTGCGCCGACCGCGCCGGTCGGCAACGTCCGGCTGCGGGTTGCGGCCACGCCGACGTTCTGCCGGCAGTTTCTGATGCCCCGGCTGGAGTTGTTTCGCAACGCCTGGCCGGACATCGAGCTGGTGCTTCAGGTGTCGATCCCGCTGCTGGACGTGACGGCCGAGCCGGCCGATCTGGAAATCCGCTTCGGCGCCGGAGGCTACGCGGATCTGCAGCACCGGCTGCTGCTGCGCGAGGAAGTCACGCCCGCCTGCAGCCCGAGTTACCTGAACGAAGCGGGCCCGTTCGCCGGCTGCGACAGCGCGTCCGAACTGAGGCGGCTGCGGCTGGTGCGCAGCCCGCTGGAGCCATGGGCCCCGTGGTTTGCCGCCTGCGGCGTGCCGCTGCCGGAGCCGGCCACCGGCGCCCAGTTCAACGATCTGGGCCTGGCCTACGATGCCGCCGCGAGCGGCTTCGGCATTGCGCTGGTGCGGCTCAAGCTCGGGGCGGCGTGGTTCGACAGCGGCCGTCTCGTGCGTTTGTCGGCGCGCTCGGTGCCGTCACCGCACCATCACTACATCGGCTGGAAGCCCGGCGCGCTGGAGCGCTGGGAGTGCGCGGCCTTCGTCGACTGGCTCACCGAAGCGCTGGCATAGACCCGCGGCTGCGGCAATCCGGCGGGGCCGGCGACGCTCAGGGCAGTTCGGTCATCTTTTCACCCATCAGCCACTGCTCGGCATTCGCGCGCTTGGCGTGCTCGAAAAACCGCATTTCGGCGTCGAAGAACACGTTGGACAACTCGGTGCCCCACTTCTCCCAGCGGTTGTCGCCGACGACCGCGATGCGGCCGAACTGCTTGCGGTGCCGCTCGTCGAACTTCAGCTCCTGCCACAAGCCCTTCATGCTCCAGCCGCTGAAATCGGTGCCGAGCTCGACCATGATCGGAATCTGTCGGTCACCGGACCGGGTGACCGTGTTGAATGCGGGCACGAAGCTCGCGTAGTCCTCTTTCGTGAGTTCGCCGTCGGCGCGGATGTAGAGGTAGCCGTTGTCGGGGTCGGTCAGGATGGCGTTCAGCATGGGTGGGGTCTCTCGGGTAGGGGCCGCGTCGGCGCGGTCGGCGAAACAAGGTGCCGTGTCCGTCCGGCATCGGCAGCCTCGGGAAAAGCAATCGCAGTGCCTGCAGGCACCGTTCATTTTTCCACAGACCGCTTGCGAAAAATCCTCAACGCTATCGTCAAAAAAGCTCAACGCGACGCCGCCGCGCATTCCCTACAGTCCGCGGTGGCCGCACGGCCCCGGCAGGAGCCGGGCGCGTCGCCGGGGCGCGGATGCATCGACGAACGTGCGGCGCTTTCGCTGAGCAGCCCTCTCGATTCATTCCCGCACCCAAGCAACCATCTTTCTGGAGCAAGACGTGACCTGGCAGCAAATCTACGACCCGTTCGGCAACATGATGGCATCTCGACCGCGCTGGCGGCGATTCCGGTGGTGGTGATGCTGGTGGCGCTCGGCTTCCTGCACATCAAGGCCCACTATCGCGGCCGGCGCTGGGTCTGCTCGCCGCGGTGCTGGTCGCGATCTTCGCCTACGGCATGCCGGCGCGACATGGCCGGGCCGCGCGGCGATGTTCGGCGGCTTCACCGGCCTGCTGCCGATCGGCTGGATCGTGCTGAACATCATCTTCCTGCAGCAGCTCGCCGAGCAGAACGGCAGCTTCAAGGTCCTGCAGGACTCGCTCTCGGGCATCACCGAGGACCGGCGGCTGCAGCTGCTGCTGATCGCGTTCTGCTTCGGCGCGTTCTTCGAAGGCGCGGCCGGCTTCGGCACGCCGGTGGCCGTCACCGCCGGCATCCTGATCGGCCTGGGCTTCTCGCCGCTGGCCGCGTCGGGCCTGTCGCTGATCGCCAACACCGCGCCGGTCGCGTTCGGCGCTCTGGGCACGCCGGTCATCACGCTGGCCAAGGTGCACGGCTACGACCTGATGGAAGTCACCGCGATGATCGGCCGCCAGCTGCCGTTTTTCTCGCTGCTGGTGCCGTTCTGGCTGATCTGGGCGTTCGCCGGGCGCAAGGCGATGATGGAGATCTGGCCGGCGATCCTGGTCACCGGCCTGTCGTTCGCGATCCCGCAGTACCTGGTGTCGAACTTCATCGGGCCCGAGCTGGTCGACATCATCGCGGCGATCGTCTCGATGGTCTGCCTGGTGCTGTTCCTGCGCGTCTGGCAGCCGAAGAAGATCTGGACCTCGCCGTCGCTGCGAGGGCACGACGTCGAGCGCGGCCGAGGCCAAGCCGCCGCGCGCCGATCGTCACGCACACGCCGCGCCGAGCTGGTGCGCGCCTGGACGCCGTGGGTCGATCCTGTCGGTGTTCGTGTTCGTCTGGGGCCTGCCGCCGGTCAAGGCCTGGCTCAACGGCCTGTTCGCGCCCGCGTTCCCGATCGGCGGCCTGCACAACCTGATCGTGAAGGTGCCGCCGGTCGTGCCGACGCCGCACAAGGAGGCCGCCGTCTACACGCTGAACCTGCTGTCGGCCACCGGCACCGGCATCCTGCTGTCCGCGATCGTGAGCGCGCTGGTGATGAAGTACAACCCGGTGCAGATCGTCGCCACCTGGTTTCGCACGCTCTGGCTGGTGCGCTTCTCGCTGCTGACGATCGTGCTGATGCTGGCGCTCGGCACGCTCACGCGCTTCTCGGGCACCGACACCACGCTCGGCCTGGCGTTTGCCAACACCGGCGTGTTCTATCCGTTCTTCGGCACGCTGATGGGCTGGATCGGCGTGGCGATGACGGGCTCCGACACCGCGTCGAACGTGCTGTTCGGCGGCATGCAGAAGGTCGCGGCCGAGCAGCTCGGCCTGTCGCGCGAACCTGATGGGCGCGGCCAACAGCTCGGGCGGCGTGATGGGCAAGATGATCGATGCGCAGTCGATCGTCGTCGCCTCCACCGCGACCCGCTGGTTCAACCACGAAGGCGACATCCTGCGCTACGTGTTCTTCCACTCGCATCGCGCTGGCGTGCCTGGTCGGCCTGTACGTGACGCTGCAGGCCTATGTCTGGCCGTTCACGCTGATGGTCGTGAGGTGAACACGCCAGGCTCTGCTGCCTGCGGCCGGCTCTGTGGCCCCCGCTGGCGAACACCGCGCAACGCATCGATCGGTTTGCCGCAATACTGGGGAACAAGCGCTGCCTGACAAGGGGCAACCCACGAAACGGAGGAATGCCATGAACGCACCACTGACCACCGAGCAACAGCAGGCGCTACAAACTTCGCAGCGCCAGGCGGATGTCGTACAAGCGCTGCAGGCTTGTTTGCCCAAGCATGCGCTGCTGTGGACGCCGGAGGACACCACGCCGTACGAATGCGACGGCCTGACCGCGTATCGGCAGCGGCCGCTGGTGGTTGCGCTGCCGGAGACCGAAGCGCAGGTGCAGGCGGTGCTGCGGGTCTGCCACGCGGCTGGAGGTGCCGGTCGTCGCGCGCGGCGCCGGCACCGGGCTGTCCGGCGGCGCGATGCCGCACAGGCAGGGCGTGACGCTTGTCGCTCGCCAAGTTCAACCGGATCGTCGACATCGATCCGGTCGCGCCGCACGGCGGTGGTGCAGTGCGGCGTGCGCAACCTCGCGATCTCGCGAAGCCGCGGCGCCGTGCACGGCCTCTACTACGCGCCCGATCCGTCGAGCCAGATCGCCTGCACGATCGGCGGCAACGTCGCCGAGAACTCCGGCGGCGTGCACTGCCTGAAGTACGGCCTGACCTTGCACAACGTGCTGAAGGTGCGCGGCTTCACGGTGGAAGGCGAGCCGGTCGAGTTCGGCGGCGACGCGCTCGATGCGCCGGGCCTCGATCTGCTCGCGCTCGATGATCGGCAGCGAAGGCATGCTGGCCGTCACCATCGAAGTCACCGTCAAGCTGATCCCGAAGCCGCAACTCGCGCGCTGCATCATGGCCAGCTTCGACGACGTGCGCAAGGCCGGCGACGCGGTGGCCGCCGTGATCGCCGCCGGCATCATCCCGGCCGGCCTCGAGATGATGGACAAGCCGATGACGGCCGCCGTCGAAGACTTCGTGCACGCCGGCTACGACCTCGACGCCGAAGCCATCCTGCTGTGCGAATCCGACGGCACGCCCGAAGAGGTCGAGGAAGAGATCGGCCGCATGACCGCCGTGCTGAGCGACTGCGGCGCCACCGCGATCACCGTGCAGCCGGGACGAAGCCGAGCGCCTGCGCTTCTGGAGCGGCCGCAAGAACGCGTTCCCTGCCTCGGGCCGCATCAGCCCCGACTACATGTGCATGGATTCGACCATTCCGAGAAAGCGGCTGGCCGACATCCTGCTGGCCATCTCGGAGATGGAGCAGAAGTACGGCCTGCAAGTGCGCGAACGTGTTCCATGCGGGCGACGGCAACCTGCACCCGCTGATCATGTTCGATGCGAACGATCCGGACCAGCTGCACCGCTGCGAGCTGTTCGGCGCCGACATCCTGGAGACCAGCGTCGCGATGGGCGGCACCATCACGGGCGAGCACGGCGTGGGCGTGGAAAAACTGAACAGCATGTGCGTGCAGTTCACGCCCGATGAGCGTGAGCAGTTCTTCGCCGTGAAGCGCGCGTTCGATCCGCAGGAACTGCTGAACCCCGGCAAGGTGATTCCGACGCTGTCGCGCTGCGCCGAATACGGCAAGGAGATCGTGCGCGGTGGGCGATTGGCGCATCCCGATCTGCCGCGGTTTTGATCACTGCGACTGCGACCACAAGAGGGGCGGTGTCGGGGTCAGGGCGGGCGCCGGGCGGCCGGCAGCATCGGCCGACCGACGACACGCGGACGAACAGGGAACCACAGCGATGACCGAGACGACCAAGACGGAAGCGCCTGCAACACGCCAGTCGGCTGCGACCTCTGCAGACGCACCTGCGCTGCGCGAGCTGACCGACCGCATCCGCGCAGCCAGCGCCGCCGGCACTCCGCTGCGCATTTGCGGCGGCGGCACGAAGGATTTCTACGGCGCGGGTGCGGCCGATGGCGACTACGAAGGTGAGCCCTTGTCCACGCTCGGCCTGGCCGGCATCGTGAGCTACGAGCCGACCGAACTCGTTGTGACGGTACGCGCCGGCACGCTGCTTACCGAACTCGAAGCGGCGCTCGATGAAAAAGGCCAGTGCCTGCCGTTCGAGCCGCCGCACTTCAGCAACACGTGCGGTGCCGACCGCCAGGCGACCGTCGGCGGCATGGTGGCAGCCGGCCTGTCCGGCCCGGCGCGCGCCAGCGTCGGCGCGGTGCGCGACTACGTGCTCGGTACGCGGTTGCTCAACGGCCGCGGCGAGCTGCTGACATTCGGTGGCACCGTGATGAAAAACGTCGCGGGCTACGACGTCTCGCGCCTGCTCGTCGGCTCGCTCGGTGTGCTGGGCGTGATCGCCGAAGTCAGCCTCAAGGTGCTGCCCAAGGCGAGCGCCGAAGCCACATTGAAATTCGAACTGACGCAAGCCGAGGCGTTGCAGCGTCTGAACGAGTGGGGCGGCCAGCCGTTGCCGCTGAATGCGAGTTGCTGGGTGCAGGAAGCGTCATCGGGCCATGTTGCGGGTGGGGCCGGCACGCTCTACCTGCGTCTGCGCGGCGCGGTCGCTGCCGTCGATGCAGCGTGCAAGCGGCTCGGCGGTGAGCGCATCGATGACGCACAGGCCACGTCCGACTGGGCCGCCTGCCGCGAGCAGCAACTGCCGTGGTTCAAGGAACGCCGGCCCGATTCCGACCTGTGGCGGCTTTCCGTACCGCAGACCGCGCCGGTGCTCGACACCCCGGAAGCGCCGTTCATCGAATGGCACGGCGCGCAGCGCTGGGTGCGTGTGGCGCGCGACGGGCAGGCCGCCGAACGGCTGCGCGCGGCGGCCAGCGCTGCGGGTGGTCATGCTACGCTATTCATAGCTGGAAACGCTGATTCCAGGAGCGCCCCAGCGCGATTCGATTTGATAAAACCGCCGCTGGACCGCATTCAGCGCCATCTGAAAGCCAGCCTCGACCCCGCCGGCATCTTCAACCGCGGCCGGCTCACGCCCGACTATTGAAAGCCAGGGGCCAAACGCCGTGCTCATCCCCATGCGAACCGCCTGATGCAAACCAACCTTGCTCCGGAATTTCAAGACACGCCCGAAGGCCTGGAAGCCGAGGCGATCCTGCGCAAGTGCGTGCACTGCGGTTTCTGCACCGCGACCTGCCCGACCTATCAACTGCTCGGCGACGAACTCGACGGCCCACGCGGCCGCATCTACCTGATGAAGCAGGTGCTCGAAGGCGAGGCGCCGACGAGGAAAACTCAGTTGCATCTCGACCGCTGCCTGACCTGCCGCAACTGCGAGAGCACCTGCCCAAGCGGCGTGCAGTACGGCCATCTGGTCGACATCGGCCGAAAAATCGTCGATGCGAAAGTGCCGCGCCCGGCTGCTGAAAACGCACTGCGCTGGACGTTGAAAGAAGGCCTGACCTCGCCGCTGTTCGCACCCGCGATGGCGCTCGGCAAAACCGTGCGCGGTCTGTTGCCCGAGGTGCTCAAGACCAAGGTGCCGCCCAAGCAGGATGCCGGCAAGTGGCCCACGCGCGAGCACGCGCGCAAGGTGCTGATGCTGGCCGGCTGCGTGCAGCCTTCGATGTTGCCGAACATCAATTCCGCCACCGCGCGCGTGCTCGACGCGGCCGGCATTCAAACCATCGTCGCGCCCCAGGCCGGCTGCTGCGGCGCCGTCAAGTTTCACCTGAACGATCAGGACGGCGGCAAGCAGCAGATGCGCAACAACATCGACGCGTGGTGGCCGCATGTCGAACGTGGCCAGGCTGAGGCGATCGTGATGAACGCATCGGGCTGCGGCGTGCTCGTGAAGGATTACGGCCACCTGCTCAGAGACGACCCCGCCTACGCCGACAAGGCCAAGCGCATCAGCGACCTCACGCGGGACTTGAGCGAACTGCTGCCCGACCTCGTGCCGCTGATCAAGGACAAGGTCAGCGCGCCGAAAGAACAGCGCGTCGTCTTTCATCCGCCGTGCACGTTGCAGCACGGCCAGCAGCTGCGCGGCGGTGTCGAAAAATCACTCGGCCAGCTCGGCTTTCAGATTCGCCTCGCAACCAACGAATCCCACCTGTGCTGCGGCTCCGCCGGCACGTATTCGGTGCTGCAGCCCGAGCTCTCGAAGCAGTTGCGCGACCGCAAGATCGACAACCTGCAGCAAGGCAAGCCGGACGTGATCGCGAGTGCGAATGTGGGATGCATCACGCATCTGCAAAGCGGGACGGCAACGCCGGTCAAGCATTGGATCGAACTGCTCGACGCGGCGCTTGCGCGAGCCGGATGAATCCGTGTCTTGCAGATCGTCTTGGCCAGAAGCTGCATGGCCGTGTGGCAGCTTTTAACAAGTGCATCGGACAAAGCCCTGGAGGGCGCTGGCGTCTTGGGGGTGCCCGAATTTCTGTGTGCGAGTCAACTTGTGCCGCATCACTTGTCCGCGAATGCAGTCCCGCTCTGCCGGGGCTCCGCTGGCACCTGTTTCGTCCTACTGCCGGAGCGATTCAAGCGGCTGCGGGACTGCAAGATCGACAACCTTTGACAAGGCAAGCCTGAAATGATCACCAGCGCGAATGTCGGTTGCATCTGCAGCGAGGCACGGGGAACACGGGCGGTGCATTGAAGGCTCGATGTGCCGCCCGCTGAACCGGTCCCGGTCTCAGCGCCGAGTCTGGACAAGACCGCTCAGCTGCCATATTCCTACCTTTCTTCGATTTGTCGGCAGACGGTAAGAAGGGCATCCACAGCGACACTTTCCTCGAGATTTCAGATTTCCATGCCCAAAGCGGTCCGCGAACAGCAACGGCGGACAACCGGGCAAGAACTCGTATTCCTTCCCAAAGGAATCGGCATGCTCATGATGCGAGTGCCGCGATTCGAACAGCTTGCCGGCATTGCGAAAGGCGCGGGCATGTCTGATTTGATGCCGGGCGTGCTGCTGCGCCTGGTCGACACGTCGGTGTGGATCGAATGGCTGGTGGAGAGCCCGTTCGGCAGCGCTTTGGCTGTGGGCGGCCGAGTTGCATGCAAAGTACCGGCTCGCAACGGCCGATGCGATCGTCTACGCGACGGCGCTGCAGCACGGCGCCGAACTGCTCACTTGCGATGCGCACTTCGAAGCGCGCGTCGATGTCGATCTCCGCAGCAGGAAGTGACCACGCGGGCCCACTGAAATCAGAGCAAAGCCAAACGGATCGTCAGTGCGAGGGGGCACTGCTTCGACACCTCTGCGTTCTCGATGGACGCATTGCTCTGGTGCCGGCACGACCTAAACCGGCACCAACGGACGGTGCGGCTGGCTGGACGGCAGCCGCACCCGGACCGCATCGCCCGCACGCACCGTGCCGCCCTGGAGCACAACCCCCATCACCCCGGACTTGCGCAGCAGCTTGCCGTCCCCATCCCGATCAAGCACGGCAGCCATCAAGCCCGGCTGAAATCGATCGATCAACACGCAGGGGTTGCGCAGGCCGGTGAGCCGGACCACCGAATTGGCGCCGATCGCCAGTTCGGTGTCGGTGGGTAGGGCCAGCAAGTCGATGCCGCGCGTGCTCAGGTTCTCGCCCATCTGGCCGGGCGAGACGGTGAAGCCGCGCGCAGCCAGTTCGTTGAACAGCTCGCACTGGATCAAATGCACTTGCCGCAAATTCGGCAGCTTCGGATTCTTGCGCGCGAGGTAGCGATGCTTGACGGACGCACCGCAATGCGCATCACCTTCGACGCCGAGTCCTTGCAGCAGTCGAATGGCACCGCGTGCCGATTTTGAAAAATCGTGCTTCGGGCTGGCGTTGACGGAAACGATTTCTGGCTGCATGGACGAGAAACGGGATTGGGCATAGGCTGATCGAATGGAGCTCGGCTTTCAATCCCTCGACAGGGGCTCTTCCGGTGGCTGTTGATTCGTCGCACCAACGCTCATCCCCGACCGATCCAGCACCATCGCATCCCCATAACTGAAAAACCGATACCGCTCCCGCACCGCGTGCTGGTACAGCCTCATCACCTGCTCGTACCCCGCAAACGCGCTGATCAACATCAGCAGCGTGCTCTTCGGCAGGTGAAAGTTCGTGATCAGCCGGTCCACCAGCTTGAACTCGAAGCCGGGCGTGATGAAGATGCTGGTGTCGCCTGTCGTCTGGCCCGTCAGCGCCCAGGATTCAAGCGTGCGCACGGTGGTGGTGCCGACGGCGACGATGCGGGCGCCGCGTTGCCTGGCAGCCTGCACGGCGTGCTGCGTTGCGGGGGGTACCTCATACCATTCGCTGTGCATCGTGTGCTCGGCGATGTTCTCGGTCTTCACGGGCTGGAAGGTGCCGGCGCCGACATGCAGGGTGAGCGCGGCGCGCTGCACGCCGCGGGCGGTCAACGCCTGCAGCAGCGCTTCGTCGAAGTGCAGCGCGGCGGTGGGTGCGGCGGCGGCGCCGGGGCGCGCGGCGAACACGGTTTGATAGCGCTCGGCGTCCGCGGGGGAGTCGGCGTGTTCGATATAGGGCGGCAGCGGCACGTGGCCGTGCTGCGCCATCAGCGCGTGCGGCTCGGCGGAGAACGCGAAGCAGAACAGCGTGCCGTGTTCGTCGGGCCAGCGGCCGAGCAGGGTGGCGGTGAAAGCGTCGGAGGCGCCGTCGCGCGTGGTCATCGGCAGCACGGCGCCGACAGCCGGCTTTTTGCTTGCCCTCATGTGCGCCACCACTTCGAAGCCTTGCTCGCTTTCGCCCAGTACGCGCTCGACCAGCAGTTCCACCTTGCCGCCGCTCGCCTTGTGGCCGAACAGGCGGGCGTTCATCACGCGCGTGTCGTTGAACACCAGCAGGTCGCCGGGGTCGAGCAGCGATGGCAGGTCACGGAACACGCGGTCTGCCGCCGCATCCGCACGCGTGCCGTCCAGCAGCCGCGAGCCGCTGCGCTCGATCGATGGCGTTTGCGCGATGAGTTCGGGCGGCAGCGCAAAGTCGAAGTCGGACAGGGTGTGCTGGTGCAAGGATGGCGTGAGATTCGATGCAGGCATGAACGCTGAGAACAGGCAGACGGGAAGGGGAGCGGAAAGCCGCACCGGAATGAGGGACGACAGCGCGAACGACAGACACCCGGCTGCGCTGGATGGCGCACCGATCGGCGACGGATCAAGTCGCAAAGCCGTGCCGCGAACCGGTTGTCGATCGAACCGATGGAATCGACGCGACCGGTCGATCGGCGTTGTGCAGAGACGGGATTCTGACAGCCAGCGATGCGCATGGGCGCTGGTGCTTTCCATGCGCGCAACGGGCCTTTGCGGCAGGGGGTCGCGCCCGGCACGGGCGAGTCATCAGCGTGACGGGTCTGCCGTCGCGCAAGCGGCGAAGCGTGGACCCGAAGCACGCGACGCGGGGCACCGGATTCACGGTCGACACACGACAACGAACGTTCGTCACCAGGCGGCCGATTGCTCGCATCGCCACGTGCTCGACGGGCCGAGCCGCCACTGCCGCCCAGGGCCAGCGCGCGGCACTGCAAAATCGGCGGTATGTCGGTTCCCTCACCCTCGCTGCCACACGCGAAGCCGCCCGCCAAGGCGCGGTCGAAGGCCGACAGCCCAGCGCGTTCGGCCAGCACGCCGGATGCCGATCGATCGACCAGCACCGCCGGCCCGGCCAGGGCGGAACCGCCGAAGTCCTTCGCCCAGAGAGCGCTCGAGAAACTCGGTTTGAAGCGCCCCATCGACCTCGCGCTGCATCTGCCGCTGCGCTGGGAGGACGAGACCCGCATCGTGCGGCTTGCGGACGCGCGCGACGGCGACATCGCGCAGATCGAGGCCACCGTCACGGGCAGCGAGGTGCGGCTGGGTGGCCGGCGGCAATTGCTCGTCACGGTGGACGACGGCAGCGACTGCTGCACGCTGCGCTTCTTCACGTTTTATCCGTCGCAGCAGAAGGCGCTGGCGGCAGGTAGCCGCCTGCGCATCCGCGGCGAGTTGCGCGGCGGCTTCGCGGGCTGGACGATGATGCATCCGGCGTATCGCACTGCGGGCGGGCCGCTGCCGCAGACGCTGACGCCGGTCTATCCGACCGTGGCCGGGCTGCCGCAGGCCTATCTGCGACGCGCGATCGAAGCCGGGCTCGCGCGGGCCGATCTGTCGGACACCCTGGCAGGCCTTGCGCCGTTGCCGGCGGTCGCAGGTGCTGCGGACCGCACGGGCATTGGCACTGCGCCGGCCGCCGCCTGGTCGTTGCACGCGGCACTCGACCATTTGCATCATCCGCCGCCGGCCGCATCGATTGCCGCGCTGGAAGACCGCAACCACCCGGCCTGGCAACGCCTGAAGGCCGAGGAGCTGCTCGCCCAGCAGATCGCGCAACTGCAGGCGCGCGCCGAGCGCGAGTTGCTGCAGGCGCCGCCGCTCGTTGCAACGCACGGGAGCTTGCACACGCAGTTGCTGGCAACCCTGCCATTCGCGTTGACCGGCGCGCAGCGGCGCGTGGCCGAAGAGATCCGCGCGGACCTGGCTCGTGCCACGCCGATGAACCGGCTGCTGCAGGGCGATGTCGGCTCCGGCAAGACGGTGCTCGCCGCGCTGGCCGCCACCATTGCGATCGATGCAGGCTTTCAGTGTGCGCTGATGGTGCCGACAGAAATTCTTGCAAGCCAGCACTTCGCCAAGCTGGTCGGCTGGCTGCAGCCGCTCGGCATCCGGGTCGCCTGGCTGGTCGGCAGCCAGGGGAAGAAGGAGCGCGCCGAGATGCTCGCGCAGATCGCGTCCGGCGCGGCGAAGCTCGTGATCGGCACGCACGCGATCATCCAGTCGCAGGTGCAGTTCGCGCGGCTGTCGCTCGCGATCATCGACGAGCAACACCGCTTCGGCGTCGCGCAGCGGCTCGCACTGCGCGCCAAGATGGCAGCGCCCGAGCACCACGAGCCGCACCTGCTGATGATGAGCGCCACGCCGATCCCGCGCACGTTGGCGATGAGCCACTATGCGGACCTCGATGTGTCCACGCTCGATGAGCTGCCGCCTGGTCGCACGCCGGTGGTCACGCGCTTGATCCCCGATGCGCGGCGCGACGAGGTGGTCGCGCGCATCGGGGCGCAACTGCAGGCGGGCCGGCAGGCCTACTGGGTCTGTCCGCTGATCGAGGAAAGCGAAGCGCTCGATCTCGCGAACGCGACCGAGACGCACGCGGCGCTGGCCGAAGCGCTGCCGGCAGCCACGGTGGCGTTGCTGCATTCGCGCATGAGCACGACCGAGAAGAAAGACACGATGGGGCGCTTCGTCGCAGGGGCCGTGCAACTGCTGGTCAGCACCACGGTGATCGAAGTCGGCGTCGATGTGCCGAACGCTTCGCTGATGGTGATCGAACATGCCGAGCGTTTCGGCCTGTCGCAGCTGCACCAGCTGCGCGGCCGGGTCGGGCGCGGCGCGGCGGCGTCGGCCTGCGTGCTGCTGTTCGCGGCCGGCGAATCGGGCAAGCTCGGCGAAATCGCGCGCGCGCGGCTGCAGGCGATGGTACGGAGCAACGACGGCTTCGAGATCGCGCGGCGCGATCTGGAGTTGCGCGGCCCCGGCCAGTTTCTGGGCGCGCGCCAGTCGGGCCTGCCGCTGCTGCGCTTTGCCGACCTGGCTACCGACACCGCGCTGCTGCAGTGGGCGCACGAGCAGGCGGCCGAGCTGTTGCAGCGCAGGCCGCAGGTGGCCGAGCAGCACGTCCAGCGGTGGTTGGCCGGCAACGCCGACTATCTCAAGGTTTGACGGCGGCTTGAAAATCGTGCACTTTCCGGTTATGAAACAAAAAGAACATCAATTCCTGCCTATGCTTGTGTGCGGCCGCCAAGCACCTGCAACTTGCCGCGCATCAGCGAGCCGCCAATGACCTTGACCGAACTCAAATACGTGGTCGCGGTCGCGCGCGAAAAGCATTTCGGCAAGGCAGCCGAGGCATGCTTCGTCTCGCAACCCACACTGTCGGTCGCGATCAAGAAGCTCGAAGACGAACTCGAAGTGCGGCTGTTCGAACGCAACGCGAACGAAGTCACCGTGACGCCGATCGGCTCGGAAGTCGTGCGCCAGGCGCAGAGCGTGCTGGAACAGGCAGCCAACGTGAAGGAGATCGCGCGCCGCGGCAAGGACCCGCTGGCCGGGCCGCTGCGGCTCGGCGTGATCTACACGATTGCGCCGTATCTGCTGCCCGCACTGGTGCGCCAGTGCATCGACCGCACGCCGCAGATGCCGCTGCTGCTGCAGGAGAACTTCACCGTCAAGCTGCTCGAGATGCTGCGCATGGGCGAGATCGACTGCGCGATCCTGGCCGAGCCGTTCCCGGACTCGGGGCTGGTGGTGGTGCCGCTCTACGACGAGCCGTTCATGGCCGCGGTGCCCAGCCATCATTCGCTCGCGCAGCAGGACACCGTGACGACCGAACAGTTGAAGGATGAGACGTTGCTGCTGCTGGGCACAGGGCATTGCTTTCGGGATCATGTGCTCGAGGTGTGCCCGGAGTTCGCGCGGTTGTCGAGCAGCGCCGAAGGCATCAGAAAGAGCTTCGAAGGCTCATCGCTGGAGACCATCAAGTACATGGTGGCGGCCGGCATGGGCGTCACGCTGGTGCCGCGGCTGTCGGTGCCGCGCTCGGCGTTCGACGCGCGCGACGTGCAGCGGCAACGGCGCAGCCACGACGACATCTATGTCAAGTACCTGCCGTTTCGGGATGAGGCGCCGTCGCGTCGCGTGGCGCTGGTCTGGCGGCGCAGCTTCACGCGCGAAGCGGCGATCGACGCGCTGCGTTGTTCGATCGAGGCCTGTGAGCTCGATGGTGTCGAGAGGCTCTAGCTCTCCCCCAGACTTCGCTTTCTCCGGTCGGCTCTCGCCTACTCCCCACCGGGGGCGGTGCCTGCGGACTGGTGGCGCCAGCTTCGCGGCCTCTGCTGGAAGGGGTGTTGGGGCAGCTCAGGGGGTGGCGTCACACCGATTCTTCCTGCTGATCCGCGGTCGGGGGCCGCATTGGCCGCTTCAATTTGGCGATGCCGTACTGGCCTTCTTGCCGCCTCACACACGATCGGTGTGCGCGGAGATTGAGTGGCGGGCGGTGCAGCAAAGATGACGGCAGTGCATCAGGGGCGCATCGCGCTCTACCTCGACCTGATCCGCTGGAACCGGCCGGCGGGCTGGTTGCTGCTGCTGTGGCCGACGCTGTCCGCACTGTGGGTCGCAGCCGATGGGTACCCGGGCTGGCACTTGCTGCTGGTGTTCGTGCTCGGCACGGTGCTGATGCGCAGTGCGGGATGCTGCGTGAACGATGTCGCCGATCGCGAGTTCGATCGGCATGTGAAGCGCACGGCGCAGCGGCCGGTCACGCGCGGCGCGTTGTCGGTGCGGCAGGCCTTGACCTTCGGCGCGGTGCTCGCCGCATGGGCCTTCGCGCTGGTGCTGACGACCAACGCGGCCACGATCGCCTGGTCGTTCGCAGCGCTGGCCATCACGTTGCTGTATCCGTACGCGAAGCGCTATGTGGCGATGCCACAGGCGGTGCTCGGCGTGGCGTTCAGCTTCGGCATTCCGATGGCGTTCGCGGCTGCGACGGGTCAGGTGCCGCTGCTGGCCTGGGTGCTGCTGCTCGGCAACCTGTTCTGGGTGCTTGCGTATGACACCGAATACGCGATGGTCGACCGCGACGACGACTTGAAGATCGGCATGAAGACTTCGGCAATCACGCTGGGACGCTTCGATGTGGTGGTCGTCACCGCGTGCTACTTCGTCGCGCTCGGCATCTGGTGGGCTGCGCTGCAGGGGCGCGGGCTGGGCTGGCCGTTCCACTTGGGACTGGCGGCGGCGGCGGCGCAGGCCGTCTGGCACCACACGCTGATCCGGGACCGCACGCGCGACGGGTGCTTCCAGGCGTTTCGCCTGAACCATTGGTTCGGTTTTTCGGTCTTCGGGGGGGTGGCGCTTGGCCATGCTTTGCGTTGAGCGCGGCGCGGGGCAGCGGCGCGCCGATCCGCAGGGGTGTTTCACGGCAATGCGCATTGCCACTCGCCGCCGCCTGCAGCCCGCGCCGATGCATCCCGGCTCCATCCCTGAAACGGCAGCGCGCCTCGCGGGCCGATTTATCATGCGCCGTGCCAGCGCCATTGCACGCGCCGCGTGGTGCCGGAGCGGCGCATTGACGGCGACTGCGCCCGCCCTGTGCGGGCGTGCGGATTGCAACGGGCGGTGAAGCGCTCGTTTGACGCGGCGTCGTCGCGCCCGACTGGCGATGCCGCGAAGAAAAAAGATGAATCGAACCCGAAAGGCTTGGATGAAGAGACATTCGATCGCCCCCGCGCTGCTGCTCGTCACGCTGGGCATGAGCGGCTGCAGTTCGCTGCTGACCGAGACCGGCTCGGCCGTGGCCGGTATCGCCGGCGGCGGCATCGCCAGCGCGATCACGAACGACGCGGGCGTGGCGGCCGGCATCGGCATCGGCGTGCAGGCCGGCGTGCGCACGGTCATTCAGTACGGCCAGCGCAAGGTGCATACGGAAGCGCAGACGCAGATCGCCCAAGTCGCCGGACCGCTCGCGGTGGGTGAGATCGCACGTTGGCAGACCAGCCTTTCGCTGCCGCTGGAGCCTGAGGAAGCCGGCCGCGTCACGGTCAGCCGCGTGATCGCCAGCGGGGCGCTGGATTGCAAGGAGATCGTGTTTTCGATCGACAGGACCGGCGACGGCAGCGGCGGCGGCGATGCGGCCGACAAGCCGACTGAGCCCGTGGTGCAGAGCAATTTCTACGTCGCGTCGATCTGCAAGGACAGCAACGCCGGCTGGCGCTGGGCCGCCGCCGAGCCGGCCACCGGTCGCTGGGGTTCGCTGCAATGAGCGGCGGCGGCAACCACGGCCGCGGATCGCCGCGCAGCAGCACCGCGGCCGCACCGGCACTGGTGCTGCTGGCCGCCGTGCTGCTGTCGGGCTGCAACGCGCTCGGCGGCATCACGGGCGCGGTCGCGGGCGCGGCATCCGGCACCGCGAGCGGCAATCCGGGGGTCGGCATTGCGGTGGCGATCGGCGTGAAGACCGCGATCGATGCCGCGCAGAAAAGATTCGACCGCTACTGGCACGCCGAGGAACAACGAAGCATCGCCACGCAAATCGGTGCGCTCGAAGTCGGCGAGGAAGCACCGTGGCAGGTGCGCCATGTGGTGCCGTACCAGGACAGCCAGGGCCGCGTGCGCGTGCTGCGCGCGTTCTCCAGCGCGCTGGCCGAATGCAAGGAAGCGCTGTTCACGGTGGAGGACGAGGAACCAGAAGAAGGCATCGAGCCGGCAGAGACCAGGCCGGTCGACGCCAAGCCGGCCGAGGTCAAGCCGGCGCGGCAGCAATACCTGACCACCGCCTGCCGCGGCGAACAGGGCTGGCGCTGGGCGTCTGCCGAGCCGGCGGTGGCGCGCTGGGGCACGCTGCACTGACGGCCTCGGCGGCGCATGAGGTGGGCAGGGCAATGACCCGCCTCCATCCAACAACGCGCTATAGAAAAAAGAGCTAGCCCCACAGGTCGGTCAAGCGCCTGCGGCTGTTTTGGCTGGAGTTTCAGTTCGGTGGCTGTGTTTTTGTCATGCCGCGCAGGAGGGTCCGTGTGACGCTATCCGTTGCGACGCGGCCAGGTGGCCACGCCCGAATTCATGTCGCTCCGAACTCGTCCCCCAATTCGCGCGCGCGCTGCTGCGCCGCCTGCATCGCGGCGATGAAGCGATCCTTCACGCCCGCTTCCTCAAGCCGGGTGATCGCCGCGTGCGTGGTGCCGCCCTTCGACGTGACGCGGCTGCGCAGTTGCTCGGGCGATTCGGTCGAGGCGCGCGCCAGCTCGGCCGCACCGACGAATGTGCCGACCGCCAGCGTGTGCGCCTGCTCCTGCGTCAGCCCCATCCGCTGCCCGGCGGCAATCATCGACTCCAGAAAATAAAACACATAGGCCGGCCCGGATCCGGACAGCGCGGTCACCGCATCGAGCTGGGCTTCCTCGTCGACCCAGACGTGCTGGCCGGTGCCCGCGATCACCTGCTCGGCCAGCGCGCGGTCCGCGTCGCTGGCGCCGGTGCGTGCATACAGGCCCGTCATGCCCATGCCGACCAGCGCGGGCGTGTTCGGCATCGCGCGCACCACGCGGTCGCTGGCGAGCCACTGCGCGATGCTGCCGGTGCGGATGCCGGCGGCGATGCTCAGGTGCAGCGCCTGCATGGTGTGCGGCGCGCTTGCGGCGGCGGCTTCGGCAAATACTTGCGGCTTTACGGCCCAGACCACGATTTCGGCGCGCTCCAGGAATGCGCCCGGTGCGGCTTGCGCGGTCACGCCGTGCTGGGCCAGCAGCCGCTGGCGCGCATCGGCCGCCGGCTCGACCACATGAATGTCGGCGCTGGCCAGGCCGTCGGCGATCAACCCGCCGATGATGGCCGCGGCCATGTTGCCACCGCCGATGAACGCGATCGGCGGGAGGTCGTTGGCTGCTGCGGTGTCGCTCATGGGTTTTCAGGCTTTCAGTGGAGACAGCGAAGAGGTGGCGGGCGGCGCCGGCACGGGCGCCGGATCGTGCCACGCGAACGCGGCGAACTGCGTGATCTGCAGCGGGTTGAAATTGTCGTCGCTGACAAACATCAGGGTGCGCTGGCGCGCGGCATCGGTGCCATCGGGGCGCGCGCCTGGCGGCGGCGGCCCCCAGGCCATGCCCTCGGTGTTGTCGAGCCGCGGCAGGCCGAGCTGATCGAAGTCAGCGATCGACGTCTTGCGTGCGACCTCGACCGGTTCTGCAGCGCGCAGCGTCGGCAATCCGAGCGTGTCCGCGGGCTGCCGCACATCGACCATGAAGAGGCGCAGCGACACCCCCGCGCCGAGCGAAAAACCGCGCTCCAGCACCAGCATGCGGTGCGCATCGACCATCAATATTTCCGACACGCCGTTGTCCGCGAAACCCAGCCCGGGAATCGGCAGCCGCCGGATGGGCTCCGGCCGATAGGCGAACTGCCGCACCGCCTGGCCGGATGCGAGGTCGAACAACGTGAAGCGGCACGGCGCCCCGGCCGCCAGGGCGCTGGACGCGGGGCCGTCCTGCAGCAGGGGATGCTCCATGGCGACCCACGCGCCGCAGTGATCCGGGGTCAGCGCCAGACCTTCGAACACGCCGTTGTGGCGCGGCCCGCGGTCCTCGTCCGGATGCACCGCGAACATCGCGGGCAGCGCCAACTCGCGCAGATGCCGGCCATCCTGCGTCATCTCGCGCACGAATGGATTGATGCCGCGCCGGCGGCTGCCTTCGCTGGTCCACAGCAGCGTGCGCGTGTCGGGGCGCAGCCGGATGCTCTCGGGGTCGGCCAGCAACCGCCCCGGGCCACGGCGCGGATACGGCGTGCCGTCGGCCTGCTTCATCGTGACCACATCGAGCAGTTCGGGCTCTGCCATGCCCTGCGCGTTCAACCCGATGCGCAAGGTGTAGAAGCGCGCCGGCGCATCGTCGTCGCTGATCGCATACCAGAGGTCATCCAGCGCGTCGTAGTCGATGCCCGACAGGCCGCCGACCGTCGTGTCCTTGAACTGCTGGCGGTAGGCGAGCGTGGCGCTGCCGAGCAACCGGAGCGGCGCGTGCTGCCGCGTGGCTGCGACGACCCCTGCGTGGCCGCTGCAACCCGTCATGCCGGCCGACGCGGCCAACGCCGCTGCCAGCAATCGCCGGCGGCCGACGGGGTGCGAGGGCCCGCGGTGATCGTCCATCACCGGCGTGTGCGCTGTGCGGATGACGACGCTGGCGTGCCGAAGCTGCCCGGGGCGGCCCAGACCAGGCCCCCCATCGGCGAGCCACTGCACCACAGCCGAACAGCGATCACAACGCCGGGCGCAGCGCGTTGGCGACGACGAAGTTGCCGACCCGATAGCCGAGCGCGCTGCCCACGGTCTGATCGACGCGCCAGTGGATGCCGCCCCAGATGCGCGCGTTGGCGACCTCTGCTTCGATTTCACTCAAGCGCCCGTAGCGGCGTTCGCTGTCCCCGGTGGCTACGCTCTTCAAGGTGACCGTGACCGGGAACTGGGTGTCCCCGAACTCCGACTTGAGCACCGCGGCTGCCGCGCCCGCATAGCAGCCGTGCGCCGACGGGTAGGCCGGAAACTGCGGGGTCGGAATCACCGGCGCCCAGCCGCGCTGTGCCGGCAGATCGGTCTGACCGGCACCGGTCGCAATCGCGCCGACCGGTCGCCAGACGGCGTAGGTGTATTTGGCGTCGAAGCAGGCGGCGGACGAGTCGGCCAGCGCCATGTGCAGCAACGCGAACAGCTTCGCGTTCTGCATGAAGGTCAGGCCGTAGGCGGCGGACAACTGCCGCGCGACCGAGCTCCAGAGCTTCGGGCCGCTGTCGGTCCAGAACCGGGCGACCAGCGTCTGCTCGGGCGTGCGCGCGGCGCTGGCCTCGCTGCCCAGCTTGAACACTTCGAGATAGTCGCGCTTGAACTGCGCGCTCGAAAACGCAGGGGCCGGCCCGGGGCGGAACTGTGCCGGGTCGCGGATGACCCACGGCGGCACCAGCGCGAGATTCACGCCGAATGCGACCGAACCCGACCGCGGCACCCAAGCGCCGAAGAGGTGCGGCGGCCGATACGGCAGGAAGTCGTTGATACCGTCGTTGGCGCGCAAGGCCAGCATCTGGCGCGCGGCGATCTCGCCGACCGCGATGCCGTCGTCGCGTGCCTTGGCCGAGACGATTTCGGCCAGCGACCTGGCCAGCGCGGCGTCGAGCATGACCTTCTGCGACGGGTACAGCTCCAGCAGCGCGTGGTGCGCGGCCGTGGCGGCGGCCGCCTCCAGCGAGGCGCCCGGCTCGGACGGGATGCGCTGGGTATAGGGCCTCGCGCCGCGCTCGATCGAGTTGATCGCTTCGAACATCGCCACATGCACCAGCGCGGCGTCGCGGCCCTGCAGAAACGGGTTCCAGTCGTTCGCCAGCATGGTCTCGAACGTCAACGTGTCCCAATCGGTAACGGCGTCGGCGTGGGCGGTGGCGGCGGTCATCGCCAGGGCGGCGCCCATCATGGTGGGCAGCCAGGAGCGGCCATTGAACGGCATCTTCATCGAACACTTTCTTTGGGTGGGCAAGCGCCGCTGCTGCGCACGCACGGTGCGCGAGGTCCGCCTGGGAGTAGCTGCACACGAAGCAGCGAGTATGCCGAGAAGGCGCTGGCCCTATGCCCGCACGGCCTACCGCACCGTGCCATCCGCGCGTGCCGAAGATCGATGGGCCCGGCGTGACGAAGTGTCGATTCGACCGCATGCAAGCCCAGTGGCTTCGCCAAACAACACGTACGTTTTTTTGTCCCGCAGCGGATCGGGCGCTCCACCTCTGTATTGAACCAATCCCCCTTCACACAAGACCGGGCTTTTCCCGGTTTCCCGGACGCTTTTCCTGGCCCTTCAAGCGGTGTCGCTCCTCGAATTGAACTGGGCTGAGGGAGTTCAATTGTGAGTGTTTTTTTCTGCGCGATTTGTCGAACCGCTCGATGTCGCCGAGTGATTCGCCCGCGTTTCAGCTTCCTCTCCCGCCGTCCAACCGCGGCGTGGCCGTTCGGCCTTGTCCTCCTCAACCTCTTTTTGCGCTGCCCCGCCGGCACGCTCGCAAGCCGCTGCACTTCAAGGCGCGCTGCACCGAAGGTCGGGCCCTTGAAATTCCCTGGCCCCATTCCCAGATCAACCACCGGAGGCGCCGCGGCACCTGCCGGGGCGTTTGGTTCAACCTAGTGATAGGAGCGTCCTATGAACCGAGCTTTATTTGCCCGAGACGTATTCGCCGAGTTGGATCGCCTGCAGCACGAGATGCAGGAGGCGTTCGATTTGTCCCCCAGCATCCGCGGTATTGGCCGCGGCGGCTTTCCCGCGCTGAACGTCGGCGGGACGCCGCAGTCGGTGGAGATCTACGCTTTTGCTCCCGGGCTCGATCCGGCTGCGATGGAAGTGAATCTGGACGGTGGCCTGCTGACCATTGCCGGTGAGCGGAACCCGGAGCTTCCCTCTGGCGACGACGACCAGGCCGCCGTGCACATCAATGAGCGTTTCGGCGGCCGGTTCCGACGCGTGGTGAGCCTGCCCGACGACGTGGATCCCGACACCGTGTCCGCCGACTATCGCAACGGCGTGCTGCACATCCACGTGAAACGTCCGGAATCGGCCCAACCCCGACGCATCACCGTCCAGTGATCTTGGAGGATTCATCATGAACGACACAACCGCAGTCACCAAGAACGAACCGGCTTCGCGTACGGCAACGCCGCGCAGCGACGCGACCCTGATGCCGCCGGTTGACGTAATCGAAGACAGCACCGGCATCACGCTGCGCGCCGATCTGCCGGGCGTGCCCAAAGACCAGCTCAAACTGTTGGTGGAAGCCGGCACGCTGACGATCGAGGGCGAGGTCAGCATTCCGATGGCCGAGCACATGGAGGCGACTTACGCCGAAATCGGCGTGCCCCGCTTCCGGCGCGTCTTCACGCTGTCCAAGGAGCTCGATACCGCCAAGGTGTCCGCCGACTTCGAGCATGGCGTGCTGAGTCTGCGCATCCCGAAAGCCGAGCATGCCCAGCCGCGCAGGATCGCCGTCGAGGCGAGCTAAGACGGGCCGCCGCCCCTTGCGCGTGGGCGGGGGCGGCGGGGCCCCGATGTCCGGACCCCCAGACGAGGCTGTAAAAACGCCGGGGGGCCCGACCAAGACGGACCCAGGGACCGCACGCCATGGCGGCGCATGGAGCGGGTGCGATGCGAACGCCGCCGTGGACTGAGGGTGCGCGTCACCGATCCTGACGAACGGACGCCGGACTGCCTGCGATATACGCTTTCATCGCCTCGGCTTCGGCGTTGATCTCGTCGAGGCGGTACTTGACGACGTCCAGCATGTTGATGATGCCGCACAGCGCCCCGTTCTGGGTGATGGGCACATGGCGGATCTGGTGCAAGTCCATGAGTTCGTAGATCCTGCTCATCGGCTCTCCGATATCGCATGAGATCACATTGCGGGTCATCAGGTCGGCGAGCGGCCGGTCGATCACGTCGCGGCCGAAGGCTTTCAGCCCGCCGACGATATCCCCAGCCGAAACGATTCCCAGGATATTCGCCCCGTCGTCGCTAACGACCAGCGCGCTGACCTCATCGGCCTGGAGTTGGTCGATGACGTTGTGCACCTTGGCATTCGCCGGGATCACTGAAACGTTGCCACGTTTGCCGGCCAACAGTTTTCGTACGGTCATGATCGTGTCCTCCGTAAATATCGACAAAACCAGCGATGGTTGCGTGGATTTCCAAGTCGTCTCGCCGGACGGCGTGTCCTCATTTCGGCGCCACCGGACCGCGCGGCGGCAGCGTGTCCGTCTTGGGCAGGATCACCGTCAGCACCCCGTTGCGACAGGAGATCTCGGCCTGGTCCGGATCGACGCCGCGGGGCAGCCGGAGGCTGCGTTCAAAGCGCCCGTATGCCCGCTCCATGAGGTGGTAGTGCCGGCCTTCTTGCGCGCCGCCCGAGCGCTTTACTCCGCGTATGCGCAGGACGTGGCCACGGATGTCGACGCTCAGATCGTGCTCGTCCGTACCGGGAATCTCCAGGCGAATCACGACCGAGAAGGCCGTCTCCCAGGTCTCCGCAGCAAGCCGACTCCAGTGCGGAAACGCGGGCGTCGATTCGTTTGCTTCCGTGTGTTCGGTGCCGAAATAGGTCAGCGCGCCGCTGTCGCGCATCAGCAGCCCCCGCCAGCCGTTTTTCAATCTTTGCGCTGCGCGTTCCATGAGTTTCCTAAGCGGTTCCATGGTGTTCGTCCCCCGAGAACTGACCATAGACCTTTGATGGGGTGCGCCTGCCGATTTTCAAGCGCCGGATGTCGGACCGACTGTGTCCCCTGCCTGTGGCCTGGTGCAGCCCGCGGTCAGCAGCATGAATATCTGGCCTGCACGCGGATCAGACGGCGCCGGCTGCCGGTGCCCGCCCGGTCGTCGCGATACGCCGCTCCTCAACGGCGTGGCAGGCCACGCGCACGCCCTCGATCTGCTGCAGCAGCGGCCGCTCGCTGCGGCAGCGCTCATTGGCATGCGGGCAGCGCGGATGGAAGGTGCAGCCGGTCGGCGGGTTCAGCGGGTTGGGCACTTCGCCCTGCACCGGCGTGCGTGCGCGGCCGGTGTCGTGCATCTTGCGGGATGGCGTCCAGCAGCATGCGCGTGTAGGGATGGCGCGGGCTGGCGAACAGCGTGTGCTTGTCGGCCAGCTCGACCAGCCGGCCCAGGTACATCACGCCGACCTGGTCGCTCACATGCCGCACCACGGCCAGGTTGTGCGAGATGAAGAGGTAGGTCAGGCCCTGCGCTGCGCTGCAGGTCCTTCATGATGTTGAGCACCTGCGCCTGCACGCTGACGTCGAGCGCCGAGGTCGGCTCGTCGCACACCAGGAATTCGGGCTCGGTGGCCAGCGCGCGCGCGATCGAGATGCGCTGGCGCTGGCCGCCGGAGAACTGGTGCGGATACTTCACCATGTCGAGCGGCGACAGGCCGACCGACTCGAGCAGTTCGCCCACGCGCTGTTTGAGTGCGGCCTTGTCGGTGATGAGGCCGTGCTCGCTTCAGCGGCTCGCCGACGATGTCTTCCACGATCCAGCGCGGGTTCAGGCTCGCGTACGGGTCCTGGAAGATCATCTGGATGCGGCGGCGCAGCTTGCGGCCGGCGGGGGTCTTGAACGCGGCATGCGCGTCCTGCCCGTCGAACTGCAGGCCGCCGCGCGTGGGCCGTACAGGCCCACCAGCAGGCGCGCCACCGTGCTCTTGCCGCAGCCCGATTCGCCGACCAGCGCCAGTGTCTTGCCGCGCTCGATGTCGAAGCTCACGCCGTCGACCGCGTGCAGCAGCAGGCGCGGCTTGCGCTCGAGCACGCGGTTGAGCCAGGGCGGCGAGACGTCGAAGGTCTTGGCCAGGTCGCGCGCCTGCACCAGCGGCCAGCGCTGCCGGGCGTGACGTTGAGCGGTGCCTCCTGGCCGGGGGGCATCGCGTGCCCATGGCGCCAGCCGCCGAGCAGCCAGCACCGAGCACCAGCACCGTCCCCGACGAGGACGTTCGTCACAGCGGGTGTACGGGTCATGCGGCGACCCCCGGGGCTGATCAGCCACTGCGCGGCGCGTACGCTGATCGTCGTGCAGCCAGCAGGCGGCGCGCGTGGCGCCGGCATCCAGCAGGTCCGGCCGCTCGACCAGGCAGCGGTCGAACGCGCGCGGGCAGCGCGGGTTGTAGGCGCAGCCGGTCGGAATCGCGTTCAGCCGCGGCATGGCGCCGTCGATCTGGTGCAGCCGTTCGCGGTCCACGGTCATGTCGGGAATCGCCGCCATCAGGCCGGCGGTGTAGGGGTGCGCGGGCTGGTTGATCACTTCGTGCACCGGGCCGATCTCGGCGATGCGGCCGGCATACATCACGGCCACGCGGTCGCAGGTTTCGGCGATCACGCCCATGTCGTGCGTGATCAGCATGACGGCGGCGCCGCGCTCCCGGCAGATGCTCTTGAGCAGCTGGATGATCTGCGCCTGGATCGACACGTCGAGCGCCGTGGTCGGCTCGTCGGCCACGATCAGCTTGCGGCTCGGCCGCCAGCGCCAGCGCGATCACCACGCGCTGGCGCATGCCGCCGGAGAACTGGTGCGGGTAAGTGGTCGATGCGCTGCTCGGCGGCCGGGATGCCGGTGTCTTCCAGCAGCGCGATGGCGCGCGCGGCGCGCCTCGCGCCGCATTCACCGGCAGGTGCGCTGGATGGTTTCGGTCAGCTGCCGGCCGACGGTGTAGAGCGGGTTCAGCGAGGTCAGCGGGTCCTGGAAGATCGCGCCGATCTTGCGGCCGCGGATGTGGCGCATCGCGTCGTAGCCAAGGTTGTCGATGCGCTGGCCCTCCAGCAGGATCTGGCCGCCGGCGATGCGGCCCGGCGGCTCCAGCAGGCCGATGATGGCGGCGCCGGTGAGCGACTTGCCGGCGCCCGACTCGCCGACCACGCCCAGGATTTCGCCCGGCGCGATCGTCGAAGGAGATGTCGTCGAGCGCGCGCAGCGTGCCGCGCCGGTGCGGGAATTCGACGACCAGGTTGCTGGACTTGGAGCAGGCTCATGAATCGGGTCGACCGTCAGCGCAGTCGCGGATTCAGCGCATCGCGCAGCCAGTCGCCCAGCAGGTTCACGCGACAGCGCGATCAGCACCAGCATCAGGCCGGGGAACACGGTGATCCACCATTCGCCGGAAAACAGGTAGTCGTTGCCGACGCGGATCAGCGTGCCCAGCGAAGGCGAAGTCGGCGGCACGCCGACGCCCAGGAACGACAGCGTGGCCTCGGTGATGATGGCCGTGGCCACCTGGATGGTGGCCAGCACCAGCACCGGCCCATCACGTTGGGCAGCACGTGGCTGCGCATGATGCGCAGCGGCGCCACGCCGGTGACGCGCGCCGCCTGCACGTATTCCTTGTTGCGCTCGACCAGCGTCGAGCCGCGCACGGTGCGCGCGTACTGCACCCAGCCGGTGAGCGAGATCGACAGGATCAGCACGCCGAAGGCCAGCGATGTCCTGCGCGTTGGGAAACACGCGCGCGGCCCACGCCGGCGATCAGCAGCGCCACCAGGATGGCCGGGAACGACAGCATCACGTCGCACAGGCGCATCAGGAACGCATCGATCCAGCCGCCCCGGAAGCCGGCCAGCAGGCCGAGCGCCACGCCGACCACCACCGACAGCAGCACCGAGACGACGCCCACCACCAGCGAGATGCGCGCGCCGTACATCAGCGCCGACAGGATGTCGCGGCCCTGGTCGTCGGTGCCCAGCAGGTACTTGGCTGCTGCCGCCCTCCATCCAGGCCGGCGGCAGGCGCGCGTCGCCCAGCTCCAGCGTGCGTCAGGTCGAACGGGTTGTGCGGCGCCACCCAGCCGGCGAACACCGCGCAGAACACGCAGACGAACGCGATCAGCGCCGCGGCGATCGCCACCGGCGAGGTGCGAAAGCTGTAGCCGACGTCGCTGTCGAGCCAGCGGGCGAGCAGGTTTCATCGGGGTGGGAGCGCTGCCGCGGGCAGCGGCCCGCGTTGCAGCGATCAGCCGATCACTTCTTGATCGCTGATCCACTTGAAGGGCATGTAGTTGTCGGCCAGCTGCGCCAGGTCGACCTTCTTGCTCACGCCCCAGGCCAGCGCCTGCTGGTGCAGCGGCAGGTGGCCGATGTCGTCGCTGTGGATCTCGAACGCCTCCTTGATCATCGCGTTGCGCTTGGTCTTGTCGGTCTCGGACTGGATCTGCCGCGTCAGCTCGTCGACCTTCGGATTGCAGTACGCGCCCAGGTTGAACTGGCCGGCGCCCTTGTCGTCCGGGCAGGCCATCAGCGCGTTCAGCGCGTTGTGCGCGTCGTAGGTGGTGGGCGTCCAGCCCAGCAGGTAGAAGCTGGTGTCGCGGCGCAGGATCTTCGGGAAGTAGGTGCCCTTGGTCTCGGCCTGCGAGGTTGATCTTGACGCCGATGCGCGCCAGGTTGGCCGCCACGGCCTGGCAGATCTGCGCCGTCGTTCACGTAGCGGTCGTTCGGGCAGTTCATCGTGACTTCGAAGCCGTTCGGATAGCCGGCGTCGGCCAGCAGCTTCTTGGCGCGCTTCGGCGTCGTAGGGCAGGCGCTTGTTCTGCTCGGCCGCGAAGCCGTTGATGCCGGGGCCGACCATCAGGGCGGTCGGGCTGCGACGCGCCGCGCATCACGGTGCTTCTTGATGCCCTCGATGTCGATGGCCTGGTAGAAGGCCTGGCGCACGCGCTTGTCCTTGAACGGGTTCTTGCCCTTGACGCTGGAGTACAGCAGCTCGTCGCGCTTCTGGTCCATGCCCAGGAAGATGGTGCGCAGCTCGGGGCCGGCGATGCACGCTTGCGCGTTGGCGCTGGCGTTGATGCGCGCGATGTCCTGCACCGGCACCGGCTCCATCACGTCGATCTCGCCGGACAGCAGCGCCGCCACGCGCGTGGCGTCGTTGCCGATCGGCGTGAAGATCACTTCCTGCACGTTGCCTTCGATCTTGCCCCAGTAGTTGCCGTTGCGCACGAAGGTGGTGCGCACGTTGGGCTGGCGCTCGCGCACGCGGAACGGGCCGGTGCCGTTGGCGCTTGAACGAGGCGGCGTTCTCGATGCCCTTGCGGCGGTCGACCGGCCGCGTGGCCTGGTTGGTCCTCGCACCACTTCTTGCTCATGATCGTAGCGTGGTGACAGCACGTCCGGCAGGATCGGGAACGGCGCCTTGGTCTCGATGTCGACCGTGTAGTCGTCGACCTTGCGCACTTCCTTGATGTCGTTGGTGTTGCTCTTCATGTCCGAGCCTTCGCCGGCGGCGCGCGCGCAGCTGAAGACCACGTCGTCGGCGGTGAACGGCGTGCCGTCGTGGAATTGCACGCCCTTGCGCAGCTCGAAGCGCCAGACCGTGGGCGAGGTCTGCTTCCAGCTGGTGGCCAGCAGCGGGCGCCAGGCTCAGGTCCTTGTTGCGGCCGACCAGCGGCTCGTAGACGTTGCCGGTGACGCTCAGCTGCAGCGACTCGTTGAGCGAATGCGGGTCCATCGACAGCGCGTCGCCCTGGTTGGCGATGCGCATGCGTCTGCGCGCTGGCGCCGGCGGCAGCGCACAGCGCGGCACAGGCCAGCGGCGGCGACAGCAGGTTGTGGTCTTGAGATTTCATGGTGAAGCTCCTTGTGGTTGAGGAATCGGCGGTGGAAGCGGTCGCGACGAGCGTTCAGCGCTGGCCGCCAGCGGCATGCGCCTGCTCGACCAGGCTCGCGTGCAGCGCGGCGCCCAGCGGCAGGATGTCGTCGTTGAAGTCGTAGCGGCTGTTGTGCAGGCATGCAGCTGCCCTCGCGCGCCCTGGCCGATGCGCAGGTAGGCGCCGGGCTTGTCCTGCAGCATGAAGGAAAAATCCTCGGCGCCCATGCTCGGCTCCATGTCGCGCACGACGTTGTCGCGCGCCGACCAGCGACTCGGCCACGTCGCGCGGCGAACATCGGCTTCGCGCGCGCGTGTTGATGGTGGCCGGATAGATGCGCTCGAAGTTCACCGTGGCGGTGGCGCCGAAGCCCAGCGCGACGGCGCTGCACAGCTCGTCCAGGCGCGCTCGACCAGGTCCTGCACGTCGCGCGCTGAAGGTGCGCACGGTGCCGACCAGCGTGGCCTTGCCCGGCATCACGCTCATGGCGCCCAGGTCGCCGGCCTGCATCGCGCAGAGGCTGACCACGGCGCCGTCGATCGGCCGCACGTTGCGCGACACGATGCTCTGCACCGCGGTGATGATGTGCGCGGCCACCAGCACCGGATCGACCGTCAGGTAGGCATGCGCGCCGTGGCCGCCGCTTGCCGGTGATCTCGATCGTGATGCGGTCGGCCGCGGCCATCATCGGCGCCGCGGATTGATGCCGATGGTGCCGGGCGGCATGCCCGGCCAGTTGTGCATGCGCGTAGACCGCCTCGACCGGGAAGCGGTCGAACAGGCCGTCTTCGATCATCGCCCGGGCGCCGGCGAAGCCTTCCTCGCCCGGCTGGAAGATCAGCACGGCGGTGCCGTCGAAGTTGCGCGTCTCGGCCAGGTAGCGCGCGGCGCCGACCAGCATCGCGGTGTGGCCGTCGTGGCCGCAGCCGTGCATCAGGCCGGGCGTGGCGGACTTCCAGGCGAAGTCGTTGTCCTTCGGTCATCGGCAGCGCGTCCATGTCGGCGCGCAGGCCGATCATGCGGCCGCTGGCCGTGCTGCGGCCGCGGATCACGCCGACCACGCCGGTCTTGCCGATGCCGGTGTGGATCTCGTCGACGCCGCAGAGCCTGCAGCGCCTCCTGCGACGCGCGCCGCGGTGTAGACCTCCTCGAAGCCGAGTTCGGGATGCGCGTGCAGGTCGCGGCGGAACGCGGTGAGCTCGGGATGGAACTGCGCGATGTGCGGCGAACGCGCGGCCGCTGGCCCGGCAGCGCGGCGGGTCGAGTCGGCAGCATGCATCAATGTCCTCCCGCCTTGCCGACGCGCAGGCGCGGATCGACCGCGAAGTACAGCAGGTCGACCACCAGGTTGATGACGACGAAGATCAGCGCGATCAGGCACAGGTAGGCCGCCATCACCGGGATGTCGGCGAAGGTCACGGCCTGGATGAACAGCAGGCCCATGCCGGGCCACTGGAACACCGTCTCGGTGATGATGGCGAACGCGATCAGGCCGCCCAGCTGCAGGCCGGTGATGGTCATCACCGGCACCAGCGTGTTCTTGAGCGCATGGCCGAAATGGATCGCGCGGTCGGACAGGCCGCGCGCGCGCGCGAACTTGATGTAGTCGGTGCGCAGCACCTCCAGCATCTCGGCGCGCACCAGCCGCATGATCAGCGTCAGCTGGAAGATCGCCAGCGTGACCGCCGGCAGCACGATGTGGTGCCAGCCGTCGGCGCGTCAGCAAGCCGGTGCTCCACCAGCCGAGCTGCACCGTCTCGCCGCGGCCGAAGCTCGGGAACCAGCCCAGCATGCACCGCGAACACCAGGATCAGCAGGATGCCGATCAGGAAGGTCGGCAGCGACACGCCGAGCAGCGACACGCGTCATGAACACCTGGCTCATGAAGGTGCCGCGCCGCAGCGCCGCGTACACGCCCATCGGGATGCCGAGCGCCAGCGCGAGGACGGCGGCCACCAGCGCCAGTTCCAGCGTGGCCGGAAAGCGCTCGGCCGATCAGCCGCGAGACCTTGGCGCCCTGGCGCAGGCTCAGGCCGAACTCGCCCTGCGCCGCATTGACGCAGGAAGTGCCAGAACTGCACGAAGAAGGGCTGTCCAGCCCGAGGTCGGCGCGCAACGCGCGGATCTGGTCGGGCGTGGCGTCCTGCCCCAGCAGGAACACCACCGGGTCGCCGACGTACTGGAACAGCAGGAAGGCGATGAACGCCACCGCGACCATCACGATCACGGCCTGGATCAGGCGGCGCAGGACAAAAGCGGCCATGGAAGGGTAGGGTTCAGGGGGCGGTCATGCTAGCAGGGCGATCCCGACGCAGCCCACCGAAATCGGGCGGGCGCAGGCCGCTTTCTGCGAGCACCTACGCCGCCGTCGCCTGCCGCACCGCATGTTCCCAATGCGCCATCCGCTCGGCTGCGTGCTCCTTGGACAGGGTGGGCTCGAAGCGGCGCTCGGCCCGCCAGAGCGCGGACAACTCGGCAGTGCTTGCATACACGCCGTGCGACAGGCCCGCCAGCCAGGCCGCACCCAGCGCCGTCGTCTCGGTCACGGCCGGGCGCAGCACCGGGAGGCCGAGCAGATCCGCCTGAAACTGCATCAGCAGATCGTTGGCCACCGCGCCGCCGTCCACGCGCAGCTCGGCGGCTGGCGCCGCGCCCGATGCGGCCACGTCGCGGTTCATCGCGTTCAGCAGCGCGGCGCTCTGAAAAGCGATGCTCTCCAGCGCGGCGCGCGCAATGTGGGCCACGCTGCTGCCGCGCGTGAGGCCGGTGATGGTGCCGCGCGCGTTCGGCTTCCAGTACGGCGCGCCGAGGCCGGTGAATGCGGGCACCAGCATCACGCCGCCCGCATCCGGCACGCTGGCCGCGAGCGCTTCGACCTCGTTGCTGGCCGAGATGGCGCCGAGCCCGTCGCGCAGCCACTGCACCACCGCGCCGCCGACGAACACGCCGCCTTCGAGTGCGTATTCGGGCTGTGCGCGGTCGGTCTGCGCGGCGCTGGTGGTGATCAAACCGTTGGCGCTGCGTTGAAAACGGTGGCCCGTGTGCGTGAGCAGGAAACAGCCGGTGCCGTAGGTGTTCTTCGCGATGCCGGGTGCGAAGCAGGCCTGGCCGAACAGCGCGGCCTGCTGATCGCCGGCGACGCCGCCTATTGCGATGGCCGCGCCGAGCAGGCTCGCATCGATCTCGCCGAAGTGCGCGCTCGACGGCAACACCTTCGGCAGCAACGACGGCGGGATATCGAGCAGTTTCAGCAGCTCGGCGTCCCAATCGTTCGTGCGCACGTTGAACAGCATGGTGCGCGCGGCGTTCGTCACGTCGGTCACATGCATCGCGCCTTTGGTGAGTTGCCAGACCAGCCAGCTGTCCACCGTGCCGAACGCGAGCTCGCCGCGCTCGGCTTGGGCGCGCGCGTTCGGCACATGGTCGAGCAGCCAGCGCAGCTTGGTGGCCGAGAAGTACGCATCGATCACGAGGCCGGTCTTCTCGGCGATGGTCTCGGCATGGCCGGCCGCGCGCAGTTCGGCGCACAGCGGCTCGGCGCGCCGGTCCTGCCAGACGATCGCGTGGTGCACGGGCTGGCCGGTCTTGCGGCTCCACAGCACCGTCGTCTCGCGCTGGTTCGTGATGCCCACCGCGGCCACCGCATCGGCCTGGATGCCGGCGCTGACAAGTGCTTCGCGTGCGGTGTCGAGCTGGGTCTGCCAGATCTGGCGCGGGTCGTGCTCGACCCAGCCGGGCTGCGGATAGATCTGCGGCAGCTCGCGCTGCGCGGAGGCGACGATGCGCGCGCGCTCGTCGAACACGATCGTGCGCGAGCTGGAGGTGCCTTGGTCGAAGGCGAGCAGATAGGTCGGTTTGGTCGTGATCGTCATCGATGGGCTCTGGCTTTGCGGTGGGGTGATGCGAACTGCGCGGCTTGCACACATGGGGCCTGCCGACCGGGCAAAGCGGCTGGACTTGCCGCATCTGCTGCCACGTCGCACCGCACCTGCGCATCGGCCAGCAGCGCCGGAAACGGCTCCGGCGGCTCGGCGTCGGTGAACAGCCGGTCAATTTGATGCAGGGTAGCCAGTTGCACCATCGCGGGCCGGTTGAACTTGCTCGCGTCGGCGGCGAGCCAGACTTCGCGCGCGTGCGCAATGATGGTCTGCGCGACCTTCACTTCGCGCAAGTCGAAGTCGCGCAAGCTGCCGTCCGCTTCGATGCCCGAGACGCCGATCAACGCGATGTCCACCATGAATTGGCCGATGAAGTCCACCGCCGCCTCGCCGACGATGCCGCGGTCGTGCGTGCGCACCACGCCGCCGGCCACGATCACTTCGCAATGCGGGTTGCCCGACAGGATTGCTGCGACGTTCAGGTTGTTCGTGATCACGCGCAGGCCGCGGTGGCCGAGCAAGGCTTTGGCAATCGCCTCCGTCGTGGTGCCGATGTTGATGATCAGCGAGCAATCGTTCGGCACCTGTGCGGCCACCGCTCGGGCGATGCGCGCCTTGCCCACCGCGTGCAGCGATTCGCGTTGCGCGTGGCCGATGTTCTCCACCGTGGAGCCGGGCACGCGCACGCCACCATGAAAGCGCAGCAACAGATGCGCTTCGGCGAGCCGTTGCGCGTCGCGGCGCACCGTCTGCAGGGTCACGCCGCAGGCATCGGCAAGTTGCTCGACCGAGGCCGAGCCGCGTTCGCGCACCAGTTCGAGCAGCTTCAGTTGGCGGGGATTGGCGTGCATCTGGAATTCGATTCTGTACGCGAATCGAAAAGAAAGGAATCGATCTAGGGAAAACCATGCTTCGAATTCGCACACAAACGAACCAGAATGAACCCGATTGACCAATCGATCATGCAATACGCCTTCCTTCTGCTTCGTCCAGCCCGGTCGCCCGGTGCGACACCTTTGGGCCTGCCGCTCGAGGCGCGCTGCGTCCGCCGGAAGCACAACGGCGCGTGCGCGGTCCGTGCCGTGGACCTGCGGGTTGCAGCGCGCCCAGCCGATCGGCGATGTGATGCGGCGGCGCAGTCGATGGCGCAGGCGCGGATGGCTGCGGTGCGCCTGATCCGCCGGGAGCCCCATGCAGCTCACGCTTGAAGGCATCACGCGCCGCGTCGGCTCGGCGCAGTGGCTTTATCCGATCGACCTGGCGCCGCAGCCCGGTGCCGTGACGGTGCTGTTGGGCGCCACGCAGGCCGGCAAGACGAGCCTGATGCGCATCATGGCCGGGCTCGACGTGCCGACGAAAGGCAAGGTGCGGGTCGACGGCCAGGACGTGACCGGCACGCCGGTGCGCGAGCGCAACGTCGCGATGGTCTATCAGCAGTTCATCAACTACCCGTCGATGACGGTGGCCGACAACATCGCGTCGCCGCTGAAGCTGCGGCGTGAGGCGGACATCGAAGCCCAAGTGCATGCGCTGGCCGAACGGCTGCACATCGACCCGTTCCTGCAGCGGCTGCCGGCCGAATTGTCCGGCGGCCAGCAGCAGCGCGTGGCGCTGGCGCGCGCGCTGGCCAAGGGCGCACCGCTGATGCTGCTCGACGAGCCGCTCGTGAACCTCGACTACAAGCTGCGCGAAGAATTGCGCGAAGAACTCGGCGAGCTGTTTCGCAGTGGCGATTCGACCGTGATCTATGCGACGACAGAGCCGGCCGAGGCGTTGCTGCTCGGCGGCTACACCGCGCTGATCGACGCGGGTGAGCTGCTGCAGTACGGTCCGACGGCGGAAGTGTTCCATCGGCCGCGCTCCTTGCGCGTGGCGCGGGCCTTCAGCGATCCGCCGATGAACCTGTTGAGCGCGCGCGGTGCGGAAGGTGGGGTGCGACTCGACGCGGGCCCTTTGCTGGGGCTCGGCGCGTTGACGGATTCGAAGGCCCAGGCTGGCGGCGCGGTGACCATCGGCGTGCGCGCCGGCGCGCTGCGTGTGCAGCCCAGGGACGGCGACGTCGCGATTGCGGGCCGCGTCGATCTGGCCGAGATCTCCGGCTCGGACACGTTCGTGCACATCGACAGCCCGGCCGGCCCGCTGGTCGCGCAGCTGACGGGCGTGCATTACTTCGAGATCGGCATGCCGCTGACGCTGCACCTGTCGTCCGCTCAAGTGTTCGTGTTCGCCGAAGACGGCGGGCTGTTGCAGGCGCCGGCGCGCGGCGCCTGATCGATCAGCGCAAAGTTTCGACATGGCACGCATCGACCTCGACCTCGCCCACGCCTACAGGGCGAATCCGCAGCGCGACGCGGACTACGCGCTGCTGCCGCTGAAGATGCGCTTCGACGACGGCGGCGCGTATGCGCTGCTCGGGCCTTCGGGCTGCGGCAAGACCACGATGTTGAACATCATCTCAGGCCTCGTCATGCCGTCACACGGCAGCGTGAAGTTCGACGGTGAGGACGTGACGGAGCGCTCGCCGCAACAGCGCAACATCGCGCAGGTGTTCCAGTTTCCGGTCATCTACGACACCATGACAGTGGCCGAAAACCTCGCGTTCCCGCTGAAAAACCGCAAGGTGCCGGCCGATCGCATCAAGGCGCGCGTCGGCCAGATCGCCGAGATGCTCGAGATGAGCGACCAGCTCGACACCCGTGCAGCCGGGCTGGCAGCGGACGCCAAGCAGAAAATTTCGCTGGGCCGCGGGCTGGTGCGCGAAGACGTCTCGGCCGTATTGTTCGACGAGCCGCTCACGGTGATCGATCCGCACTTGAAATGGCAGTTGCGGCGCAAGTTGAAGCAGATTCATCACGAGTTGAAGCTGACCTTGATCTACGTGACGCACGATCAGGTCGAGGCGCTGACGTTCGCCGATCAGGTGGTCGTGATGTCGCGCGGCAAGGCGGTGCAGGTCGGCTCGGCGGACGCGTTGTTCGAGCGGCCCGAGCACACGTTCGTCGGCCATTTCATCGGCTCGCCGGGCATGAACTTTCTGCCGGCGCGGGTCGATGGCGGCCGGCTGCTCATCGCAGGCCAGCAGCTCGAGTTGACCGCCGAGCAACCGATGCTGGCCGATGGCGACTACAAGCTCGGCGTGCGGCCCGAGTACGTCGAGCTCGCGCAAGTGCAGGGCATCGGCGCGCTGCCCGCGCGCGTCACGCAACTGCAGGACGTCGGCACCTATCTGATGCTGACCACGCGCGCGGGTGAGCACGCGATCAAGGTCCGGCTGGACCCTGCTCAGGCTGCGCTGGCGCCGCAGCCCGGCGCCACTGCCTGGCTGCGCGTGCTGGGCCCGCACACCTGCTTCTATCGCAACGAGGAACTGGTCACCGCATGAGCAGCACCACCAAACCCGTCAATCAACGCGCGTGGCTGCTGGTGCTGCCGGTGATCATTTGCGTCGCGTTCTCGGCGATCCTGCCGCTGATGACGGTGGTCAATTATTCGGTGCAGGACATCATCTCGCCGGACCGGCGCGTGTTCGTCGGCACCGAATGGTTCGTCTCCGTGATGCGCGATGAGGAGCTGCACAGCGCGTTGCTGCGGCAGCTCGGGTTCTCCCTGTCCGTCCTGCTGGTCGAAATTCCTCTGGGCATCGCGCTTGCGCTGTGCATGCCGGCCGCCGGCTGGAAGGCGTCGGCCACGCTCGTGATCGTCGCGCTGTCGCTGCTGATCCCGTGGAACGTGGTCGGCACCATCTGGCAGATCTACGGGCGCACCGACATCGGGTTGCTCGGCAAGGCGCTCGAGGCGATCGGCTTCGACTACAGCTATACGGGCAACGCCACGCACGCCTGGGTCACGGTGCTGGTGATGGACGTCTGGCACTGGACGCCGCTGGTCGCGTTGCTCGCCTACGCGGGCCTGCGCTCGATCCCGGATGCGTACTATCAGGCCGCGCGCATCGACGGCGCGAGCCGCTTCGCGGTGTTCCGCTACATCCAGCTGCCGAAGATGCGCGGCGTGCTGATGATCGCGGTGCTGCTGCGCTTCATGGACAGCTTCATGATCTATACCGAGCCGTTCGTGCTGACCGGCGGCGGGCCCGGCAACGCGACGACGTTCCTCTCGCAATACCTGACGCAGAAGGCGGTCGGGCAGTTCGACCTGGGGCCGGCGGCAGCTTTCTCGCTGATCTACTTCTTGATCATCCTGGTGCTCTGCTTCATCCTCTACAACTGGATGCAGCGGGTCGGCACCGCGACGAAGGAGGTGGTCGAATGAGCAGCAGGCTGCAGCCGGGCACCGCGGTGCCGTCGGCGGTGGCCGCCACGCGCGTGGCCGACACACCCGCGCTGCCCGCCGCGCGCAACGACCGCGCAGCCGCGCGGCGCTTCATGCCGCAGGGCCGCACCTGGTTGCTGCTCGCCTACTTCGTGTTCGCGCTGTTGCCCATCTACTGGATGCTCAACATGAGCTTCAAGACGAACGGCGAGATCCTGACGAGCTTCACGCTGCTGCCGCAGCATTTCACCTGGGACAACTACAAGACGATCTTCACCGATCCGTCCTGGTACTCGGGCTACATCAACTCGATGATCTACGTGGCGATCAACACGGCGATCTCGATCACGGTGGCGCTGCCGGCGGCGTATGCGTTCTCGCGCTATCAGTTCCTCGGCGACAAGCACGTGTTCTTCTGGCTGCTGACCAACCGCATGACGCCGCCCGCGGTGTTCCTGCTGCCGTTCTTCCAGCTCTACAGCACGCTGGGCATGATGGACACGCACTTGGCGGTGGCGCTTGCGCACCTGCTGTTCAACGTGCCGCTCGCGGTCTGGATTCTGGAAGGCTTCATGAGCGGCATTCCGCGCGAGATCGACGAGACCGCGTACATCGACGGGTATTCGTTCCCGCGTTTCTTTTTGAGAATCTTTTTGCCATTGATCAAGGCCGGTGTCGGCGTGGCGGCGTTCTTCTGCTTCATGTTCAGCTGGGTCGAACTGCTGCTCGCGCGCACGTTGACGAGTGTGGACGCGAAGCCGATCGTGGCCACGATGACGCGCACGGTGAGTGCATCGGGGATGGACTGGGCCACGCTGGCGGCTGCCGGCGTGCTGACGATCGTGCCCGGCGCGATCGTGATCTGGTTCGTGCGCCACTACATCGCCAAAGGCTTCGCCATGGGTAGGGTATGACTCGCCCCCAGGTGGATTCTCGCCCCCGCCTCGCGCCCCCGCCTTCCCCCAACCGGGGGCGGCGCCTGCGGCCCGGCGAAGCCGGCTCCGCGGCCCCTGCTGGAACGGAAGAGGGGGCACGGTTTGCGGTCAGGGCGCAGAGCTATTTGCCGAAATATTTTTACCAAAACGGCTGGGGACGCTTGTGGAGCAAGCGAGTCTGGCTACCTAATTTATAGCAAAGTCGTCGATGTTTAACTGGATGGCCTGGACGTTGCCGGTGGCGGTGTTTTTCATCAGCATCGCGTTGATGCTGGTCGGCATGACGGTGTGGGAATTGAAGTCGCCGACCGTGCTGCGCAAGGGCTGGCTGCCGATGGCGACGACGCGCGGGGACCGGCTGTTTATCGGTCTCGTCGCGGCGGCCTGGCTGAACCTCGCGTTCGTCGGGCATGAGCGGGCACTTCGCGGAATGGTTCAAGCTGGGTGAGGACCCGTCGATCTGGATCAGCTTCGTGGCTTCGATGGGGCTGCTCGTGCTGATTCTGGGCAAGGGCTGAAGCCAGGGCGACGAACCGGAAAAATGGTTTCCGTACGGATAGCGGCTCGCCCCTCCCCGGGCCGACACATCCAGGTTGTGTGAAACGGGAGGGGTGCCAGATCAATCGACAGGAGACTGAAAAAATGAAGTTCAAGACCACACTGCTCGCGGTCGCGGCGGCCTGCGCCGTCACGGGCAACAGCTGGGCCGACGAAGCGGCCGCAAAGAAATGGATCGACAGCGAATTCCAGCCGTCGACGTTGTCCAAAGACCAGCAGATGACCGAGATGAAGTGGTTCATCGACGCGGCCAAGAAGCTCAAAGACAAAGGCGTGAACGAAATCTCGGTCGTGTCGGAGACCATCACCACGCACGAGTACGAGTCGAAGACGCTGGCCAAGGCATTCGAGGAAATTACCGGCATCAAAGTGCGCCACGACCTGATCCAGGAAGGCGACGTGGTCGAGAAACTGCAGACCTCGATGCAGTCGGGCAAGTCGATCTACGACGGCTGGATCTCTGATTCGGACCTGATCGGCACGCACTACCGCTACGGCAAGATCATGAACCTGACCGACTACATGGCGGGCAAGGGCAAGGAGTGGACGAATCCTGGCCTCGACATCAAGGACTTCATCGGCACCAGCTTCACCACGGCCCCGGACGGCAAGCTGTATCAGTTGCCCGATCAGCAGTTCGCGAACCTCTACTGGTTCCGTGCCGACCTGTTCGCGCGCGACGACCTGAAGCAGAAGTTCAAGGAAAAGTACGGCTACGAGCTCGGCGTTCCGGTCAACTGGAGCGCGTACGAGGACATCGCCAAGTTCTTCAGCGAAGACGTGAAGACCATCGACGGCAAGCCGATCTACGGCCACATGGACTACGGCAAGAAGGACCCGTCGCTCGGATGGCGCTTTACCGATGCGTGGCTGTCGATGGCGGGCACGGCGGACAAGGGCATCCCGAACGGCATGCCGGTGGACGAATGGGGCATCCGCGTGGCGGACGACAAGTGCACGCCGGTGGGCGCCAGCGTGTCGCGCGGCGGCGCCACCAACTCGCCGCCTGCGGTCTATGCATTGACCAAATACATCGACTGGATGAAAGCCTACGCGCCGAAGGAGGCGATGGGCATGACGTTCGGCGAATCCGGCCCGGTGCCGGCGCAAGGCCAGATCGCGCAGCAGATCTTCTGGTACACCGCGTTCACGGCCGACATGACCAAGGCCGGCCTGCCGGTCGTGAACGCCGACGGCACGCCGAAGTGGCGCATGGCGCCCGGCCCGCACGGCCCGTACTGGAAGGAGGGCATGCAAAACGGCTATCAGGACGTCGGCTCCTGGACCTTCTTCGCCGCGCACGACGACCTGAAGACGGCCGCTGCGTGGTTGTACGCGCAGTTCATCACCGCCAAGACCACGTCGCTGAAGAAAACCATCGTGGGGCTGACGCCGATTCGCGAGAGCGACATCCAGAGTCAGGCGATGACCGACATGGCGCCGAAGCTCGGCGGCCTGGTCGAGTTCTACCGCAGCCCGGCGCGCGTCGCCTGGACGCCGACCGGCAACAACGTGCCCGACTATCCGAAGCTCGCGCAGCTCTGGTGGAAGAACGTCGCCGTGGCCGTGACGGGTGAGAAGACGCCGCAGGCCGCGATGGACAACCTGGCCGAGGAGATGGATCAGGTGATGGCGCGGCTCGAACGTGCCGGCATGGAGCACTGCCCGCCGAAGCTGAACAAGAAGGAAGACCCGCAGAAGTGGCTGAAGATGGACGGCGCGCCCTGGGCCAAGCTCGACAACGAGAAGCCGAAGGGCGAGACGATCGCCTACGACACGCTGCTGTCGGCTTGGAAGGCCGGAAGAGTGAAGTAGCTCTCCCCCAGGCTTCGCTCCCTTCGGTCGGCTCTCGCCTTCCCCCCACCGGGGGCGGCGCCTGCGGACCGGCGGAGCCGGCTCCGCGGCCCCTGCTGGGAGGGGGGCTTCGGATCATGGGTTGGTGGGCGGCTCTGCCCTCTGCTCGCTGGGGACGACGCTTGTTGGTGGAGACAATGTCCGCCGCCCGGCAACACCGGTGCACCATGCGTCGCTGTCGTGTCCATGGACGGACTCGCGCGCTGCTTTCAAAAATCATCTGCCGAGGGGCTGGTGCATCTTCTTTGCGGATGCGGACCAGGCTCCCTTTTTCCCCTCTACCTTCCTTGACGACTTCCGACGCTTGTGCTGCAGCCTCCCATGACCGATCTCCTGCCGACCCGCCGCAACGAGCTGATCGCGCGGTTGGCCGAACCGAAAACCTGGGACCTGGCCATCATCGGCGGCGGTGCGACCGGGCTCGGGGTGGCGCTGGACGCGGCGGCGCGGGGGTTCTCGGTGCTGCTGGTCGAGTCGCACGACTTTGCCAAAGGCACTTCGTCGCGCGCGACCAAGCTGGTGCACGGCGGCGTGCGCTACCTGGCGCAGGGCAACGTCGCGCTGGTGCGCGAGGCGCTGCGTGAACGCACCACGCTGCTTGCGAATGCGCCGCACATCGCGCAGCCACTGCCGTTCGTGATGCCCTCGTATCACTGGTGGCAGACGCCGTTTTACGGCGCGGGCCTGAAGCTGTACGACGCGCTGGCCGGCAAGGCGGGCCTGGGCGATACCGAATTTCTGAACCGGCGCGAGACGCTCGCGCTGCTGCCGGGCATCGCGCCCGACGGGCTCAGCGGCGGCGTCAAATACTGGGACGGCCAGTTCGATGACGCGCGGCTCGCGCTGGCGCTTGCGCGCACGGCGGCCACGCGTGGCGCGTTGCTGCTGAACTATTGCGCCGCGACCGAACTGATTCATGAGAACGGCCGCATCGCCGGGTTTCAATGCGAGGACCGCGAAACCGGCACGGTTCATCCGGTGCGCGCGCGCTGCGTCGTGAACGCGGCCGGCGTCTGGGTGGATCGATTTCGCGAGCAGGACGGCGCTGCGATCGGCCGCGCCGCGAAGCCGATGATTGCACCCAGTCAGGGCGTGCACATCGTGGTCGAGCGCGACTTTCTGCCGACCGACCATGCGCTGCTGATCCCGAAGACGGCGGATGGCCGCGTGCTGTTCGCGGTGCCGTGGCTCGGCAAGATCATCCTCGGCACGACCGACACGCCGCGGCCGGACCTGAGCTACGAGCCGGAGCCGTTCGCCAGGGAAGTCGACTTCATCCTGAGCGAATCGGCGCGCCATCTGAGCCGCGCACCGCAGCGTGCCGACGTCAAAAGCGTCTGGGTCGGTTTGCGCCCGCTGGTGCGGCCGCCCGACGACGACGGCGAGCACACCAAAAAGCTGAGCCGTGAGCACACCGTGCTGTCGAGCGCGAGCGGGCTGGTCACCGTGACCGGCGGCAAGTGGACGACGTACCGCGCGATGGCGGAAGACGTGCTGGAGGAATGCTTCGAAACCGGCGCGCTGCCGTGCGCGCCGGGCGGCATCACCCTGCGGTTGCCGCTGGTGGGCGCCGATCTCCGGGATCGGCCGGCTCCGCAGCCGCTCAGCGCACCGCAGGGGCTGCATTCGTACGGATCGGAAGCCGCAGCCGTGGCTGCGCTGCCGGGCGCCCATGAGGAACTCGCGCCGGGATTCACCGCGGCGATGGTGCGTTTCGCGGCCCGCCATGAATACGCGCGCAGCGTCGAAGACGTGCTTGCGCGGCGCTCGCGGCTGTTGTTTCTGGACGCCGTGCAGGCCGCTGCGCTTGCGCCGCGCGTGGCCGAACTGCTGCAGGAAGAAACCGGACGTATCGCTGAACTGGAAACGTTTCAGGCGCTGAGTCGGCACTACCTTCACTTGCCCGGCTGAGCGCGGCGCGGTGGCGCGCGCAAAAAGTACGACCTAGAGGCGCGTGCGGCGGCCGGCGTTTTCGTCACGATGCACGTGCGGTTCGACGGGTCTGGTCTTCGGAGATCGCGATTCGGCGTGCGCTGACGACCCCGGCCGCCTTCCTTCGCGCGGCTGCAGCGCGGCATGCAGGGCGCGCGCGAGTTCCGCGCGCGCCAGCGGTTTTTTCAGCAGCATCGCGACACCGGCGTCGGCCGCCGACCGGTCCAGGTCCGGGCCGCCCCAGCCGCTGACCAGCAGCACCGGCAACTTCGGCCGCAGCGCGGTCAGTCGCGCGGCCAGCGCGCAGCCGGTCATCTCGGGCATGAGCTGGTCGGTCAGCACGAGGTCGAAGCGTGCCGGGTCGGCCTCGAATTCGGCCAGCGCGCGCGTGCTGGAGGCAGTGCCGGACGGCTCGTAGCCCAGCTCGGCCAGCATTTCTTCGGCCAGTTCGACCAGCGCCGCTTCGTCGTCGATCACCAGCACGCGCTGGCCGGTGCCGCGCGGCACGACTTCCTCGACCAGGGGGGCGCTGTCCGGGCCCGGCTCAACGCACGGAAAGTAAAGCGTGAACCGCGCACCGCCGCCGCCTTCGACATTGCCCACGTCGATCGCGCCGCCCAGTTCGGCCATCACGCTGCGCACGACCGGCAGGCCGAAGCCGGTGCCGCTTCCGGGGGGCTTGGTCGTGAAAAACGGCTCGAACAGCCGCGCCATCACATCGGGCGCGATCCCGCTGCCGCTGTCCTGCACCAGCAGCCGTGCATGACGCCCGGGCGGCAGCTGGGTCTCGAACAGCGCAAGCGGCGCGGCCGGTTCGACCAGCTCCAGCTCGACCCGCAGTGTCCCACCCGCAGGCATCGCCTGGACCGCGTTGCTGCAGAGATTCATGACGGCTTCGTGAATCGTCGTCGCGTCGCCGACGACGGCGGCATCGCTGGCGCGCAGCCGCTGGTCGAGCCGGATGTGGTTCGGCAGCGACGCCGCCAGCAATTGCAGCACCTCCTCGACCACCGGCTGCAGCCGCAGCGTCACGTGCGCGCGCGGCATGCCGCGGCCCAGCGCCAGGATGCGTTCCACCAGCGCGGTGCCGCGCTGCCCGGCCTGCACGATCCGGTCGATGTGGCGCGCCTGCCCGGACGCCGCGCCCGCAGTCCGGCGCGCCAGCTCCGCATAGCCGAGGATGGCCGCGAGAATGTTGTTGAAATCGTGCGCGACGCCACCGGCCAGCGTGCCGATCGCTTCGAGCCGACGCGCATGCTGCAACTGCGCCGCAAGCCGCCGCTCGTGCGCGTGCCCCTCGATCTCGGCGGTGACGTCGGCCGCCGTGCCGCTGTACAGCACGGCGCTGCCTTGCGCGTCGCGCCAGGCGTGGCCGCGCGCACGCACCCAATGCCAGCATCCATCCGCCCACCGGACCCGGAACGTGCAGTCGAATACCGGGCTGCGGCCGTCGGCATGCGCTCGAAACGCCGCCCGCAATCCCGCTGCGTCGTCCGGATGCAGCGCGGCGCGGGGCAGCGGTCCCGCCCGGTCGGGGCCGAGCGAGTCGTCGCGGGCCAGGCCGAGCAGCTCTTTCATGCGCGGGGACATGTGGCTTGCGCGCGAGCGCGGATTCCATTCCCAGTAGCCCTCTTGCGCAGCGTGGAACGCGCGCACCGCGCGCTGCTGTTCGGCGGCGAGCGCGGCTTCGACCGTGCGCCGTGCCGCCTGCTCGCGCGCGTTGCGGAAGGTCAGCAGCAACGTGACCAGCAACGCCGATGCGGCGAACGAGCCGACCAGCCAGGCCTGCTCGGTCCAGTCGGCCAGTGCCACCCGTGTGTCGCGCGTGAGCACGACCAGCAGCGCGTGGCGCTGCAATTTCTGCGCCGCGATGAGTCGCCGGCTGCCGTCGGGCAAAGTGACCTGCTGCGGCGCGCGGGGCGCCGGCTGCGCCCACAGCGCATCCACCACGCGCGCCGGCAGCAGGTGTGCGGTGCCGTCGCCGGGACCGTCCGACACCAGCTCGCGGTCGTGCCGATAGATCGCGAGGCCCGTGTCCGCGGTCGGCTTGATGCGCGAGAACCGGCCGTCGAGAAACTCCGGATCGGCAATCAGGGCAATCACGCCGTCGAACCGGCCGCCCGGGCCGCGCCGGTCCAGCGCGATACCGATTGCGGGCAGGCCATCGGCGCGGCTGATGTAGGGACTGCCCACGAACAGTCCGCCGGGCATGCGGTCGCGCGCCGCCACGAAGAAGTCGCGGTGGGCCACCGACGTTGCCGGCAGCGCGCCCTCGCGCGACGAAGCGAGGCGCTGTCCCTGCGCATCCGCAATCACGAGCGCCCGAAACTCCGGCAGGGAAGCGATCCGCGTGCGCAGGAACGCCTGGGTGGACGCGCTGGCGGGCGCCAGCAGCCCATCGGCGAGTTCGGCGCGCGTCGCCCGCAGCGCCGCGTCGGCCACCGCCAGCGTGGCATCGGCCTGCGCGGCCATCGCCGCCGACAGCGAGCCCAGCGTGCGCAGCTCGCCCGCGAGCGTCTGGCGACGCAACGCCCACAGACCGTAGGCAACCGTTGCGGCCAGCAGCAACTCGGCGACGATCACCACCAGCACCCAGCGCGTGCGCAGCAGTGCGCGCCAGGGCAAAGGCGTCGATGTGGCAAGCGGCGCATCGGACCGTGGTTTTCGTGGGCTCATCGCAGCCTGATGGCGGTTGGGGCAAATGGGGACAACGGCAGCCACTTCGCCGGCTAAAGTCCAATACTTTTGGGACGAACGCCGCAAACCGGGAGGGAATCGATCGTGTCCGCTGGGTCCGCTGCACTGGCGACGCCGCCGCAGGCCGTCAGCCACATTCTCGTCGTCGACGACGACGCGGCGCTGCGTGAACTGCTCACGGAATACCTCGGTGAAAACGAACTGCGCGTGACTGCCGTGGCCAACGGCGCCGCGATGCACGAGGCCTTCGACCGGGAGGCGATCGATCTGGTCGTACTCGATCTGCGCCTGCCGGGCGAGGACGGCATGCAGCTTGCGCGCGGCCTGCGCGAACGCGCCGCGGTTGCGATCGTGCTGCTGACCGGCAAGGCGGAGGAAGCCGATCGCGTGATGGGACTCGAACTCGGCGCCGACGACTATGTGACCAAGCCATTCAGTCCGCGCGAACTGCTCGCGCGCATCCGCGCCGTGCTGCGGCGCTACCAGACACCCCATGCCGCCTCGAGCCGGGACGAGGACACGCGGCGTGCGTTTCGCTTCGCCGGCTGGGAGTTGAACCTGCGCACCCGCAAGCTGCTTTCGCCCGACGGGCGCCGGCTCGACCTGAGCAATGGAGAGTTCAGCCTGCTGTCGGCCTTCTGCGGTGCGCCGCAGCGCGTGCTCAGCCGGGATCGGTTGCTCGGCCTGTCGCGGCTGCACAGTGCCGAAGTCTACGACCGCACCGTCGACGTGCAGGTGCTGCGGCTGCGTCGCAAGGTCGAAGCGGAGCCGTTCCACCCGAGACTGATCGTGACCGAGCGCGGCGTCGGCTACCGGTTCGACGCGGTGGTCGAGACGCTCTACTGACATCGCGGGCAGCCCGCCGGTTCGCACGGCCGGTCGGGTGGCTGCGCAGTGGGGCGAGTCCGACCTCCGCATGCGCTTCAATCGCCCCGGCCGTGCTGGCCGCTGTGCGGCGTCGATTGCGCATCGGACTGCGGATGGTGGCCATCGGCGCGGTGGCTCGGTGCGTGGTTCTCGATGCCGCCGACAATCGATGGCGGCGCCCATGCGCGGCCGTTGTCGCCGGGCGGTGCTGCAGACCGGTCGCGGCTCAGACGCATCAGCAGCCAGGCTGCCAGCGCCCCGCCGCCGATGGCGATCGGCACGCCCCATAGCAGCGTGGTTGGCCAGCCGCTTTGCCGGCTCGCGGGATCGATGCTGCGGGCGTCGGGCGGCGCACGGAGTTCGGCCCGCAAATCGCGCAGTTCGTCGGGCGGCGCGAACGACAACGTCGGCACCAGGCGTTCGGCCAGCACGAGTTGTGCGCGCGCGGCGCCGTGCTGTCCCATTCGGGCCAGCCGTCTGGCCTCGGCGTAGTGGGCGGCCGCGCAATCCACGACGTCGTGCGGCGCGCCCGAGTCCGGCTCAAACAACGTTGCTGTGTGCCGGTCGGCCCGCTGCACTGGCGGCATCGGCAGCGAGGCGGCATCGGCTTGCAGCAAAAAGCCGATCGACAACGCGGCCAGCGCCACCCCCGATCGGTGCACCAACCGCTGTTCCGAACGCAGCCCCCACGAGGGCCATCGGCGCATGAAGGGCGGACGCTGCGGCTGCATGGAGAGCACTTTGACGCCCAACGATTGCCGGGCGGTTGCACGGGTCTGCATCGCGTGTGACAACTGCAACGAAGCCTCCGGCCGCGTTTGTTTCGCCTGTAACCGGGCCCTGCGCCACTGCAATGTCGGTGCAAGACGGCTTCGAAACAATGCATGCGACGGATCGACCGGTTTGCGCTTCAGGCGATCGACCAGCCTGGAGCGGGTTTGGAACTTGCAAAGCCGCCGTCCGCGTGACGACGCATCAGGATGCAGGGAGAGCGAAGTGGAAATCGGAAAAAAATGCTGGGCCATTGCCGAAGGATGGATTCCCGACTGGAGCCACGGTCCGACGCCGGAGCTCACGAGCCACGAAACCGCCTGCATCCTGAACACGAACGACGTGCCGGCACAGGTCGAGATCGTCATCTACTACACCGACCGTGAGCCGGTCGGCCCGTATCGGCTGACCGTACCGCCGCGCCGCACCTTGCATCAGCGCTTCAACGACTTGGCAGATCCCGAGCCGATTCCCAAAGCCACCGCCTATGCGAGCACGATCGTCTCGGATGTGCCGATCGTGGTGCAGCACACACGGCTCGACTCGCGTCAGTCCGATAACGCGCTGATCACGACGATCGCGTTCGCCGGCGGCGAGTAAGGCACTGCGATTGCCGGGCAGCCGCCTCAGCGGGTCCGAAACCAGTCGAGCAATCACAAGGAATTCCACCATGTCCGGCACCGTCAGCGACCATCTGATCGAACGCATCAACGAATGGGGCGTCAAGCGCATCTACGGCTACCCCGGCGACGGCATCAACGGGATCATCGGCGCGCTCGAGCGCGCCGGCGACAGGATCGAGTACGTGCAGGTGCGGCACGAGGAAATGGCGGCGTTCATGGCCTGCGCGCACGCCAAATTCACCGGCGAAGTCGGCGTCTGTCTCGCGACGTCCGGACCGGGCGCGATCCATCTGCTGAACGGCCTGTACGACGCGAAGATGGATCACCAGCCGGTGGTCGCGATCGTCGGCCAGCAGGCGCGCGCGGCGCTCGGCGGCAGCTTATCAGCAGGAGGTCGACCTGATCTCGCTCTTCAAGGACGTGGCGCAGCGACTACGTCCACATGGCATCGGTGCCGGCGCAGATGCGCCATCTGGTCGATCGCGCGCATCCGCATCGCGAAGGCCGAGCGCACGGTGACCTGCATCATCGTGCCCAACGACGTGCAGGAGCTCGACGCGGTCGAAAAGCCGCCGCGCGCGCACGGCACCGTGCACTCCGGCCTCGGCTACTGCTACGCCGCGCGTCGTGCCGAAGGCGCCCGATCTGCAGCAGGCGGCCGACATTCTGAACGCAGGGCAAAAGGTCGCGATGCTGGTCGGCGCCGGCGCGCTGGAGGCGACCGACGAAGTGATGCAGGTCGCCGAGCTGCTCGGCGCCGGCGTCGCCAAGGCGCTGCTCGGCAAGGCCGTGCTGCCCGACGATCTGCCGTTCTGCACCGGCTCGATCGGGCTGCTCGGCACGCAAGCCGAGCTGGGACATGATGAGCGAGTGCGACACGCTGCTCGATGGTCGGCTCGAGCTTTCCGTACTCGGAGTTTCTGCCCAAGGAAGGCCAGGCGCGCGGCGTGCAGATCGACATCGATCCGAAGATGCTCGGCATCCGCTACCCGATGGAGGTGAACCTCATCGGCGACAGCGCCGAGACGCTGCGCGCGCTGATCCCGCTGCTCCAGCGCAAGGAGGACCGCTCGCTGGCGCGAGACGATCGAGCGCGAACGTCGCCGACTGGTGGAAGGTGCTGGAAGCGCGCGCGATGAACGACGCCGATCCGATCAATCCGCAGCGCGTGTTCTGGGAGCTCTCGCCGCGGCTGCCCGACCACTGCATCCTCGCCGCGACTCCGGCTCGGCGGCGAACTGGTTCGCGCGCGACCTGAAGATCCGGCCGCGGCATGATGGCCTCGCTCTCCGGCAATCTCGCCACGATGGGCCCGGGCGTGCCTTACGCGATCGCGGCCAAGTTCGCCTTTCCCGATCGCGCCGGTGATCGCGCTGGTCGGCGACGGCGCGATGCAGATGAACGGCATCAACGGCCTCATCACGATCGCGAACTACTGGAAGGAGTGGAGCGACCCGCGCCTGATCGTGCTGGTGCTCGCCAACCGCGACCTGAACCAGGTGACGTGGGAGCAGCGCGTGATGAGCGGCGACCCGAAGTTCGAGAGCCTCGCAGGTCGTGCCCGATTTCGGCTTCGCGCGCTACGCCGACTCGCTCGGCCTGAACGGCATCCGCGTCGAGAAGCCCGAGGACGTCGGCCCGGCCTGGGACCAGGCGCTGCGCCGCCGACCGGCCGGTGCGTGATGAGGCGCGTGACCGATCCCGAAGTGCCGCCGCTGCCGCCGCACATCACCTTCGAGCAGGCGGTGAATTTCACTGAAGTCGATCCTGCAAGGGCGACCCGGACAGCGGCGGCATGATCCGCGGCGCCTTCAAGGAAGCGTTGAAACCATCATTCCGCACAAGAGCTGAAAGTGCCAGGCCGATTGTGATGCGATACGGTGTGAACATCGAGCGGCTCGATGTCGCGGCGTTCACGATTCCGACCGATGCACCTGAGTCGGACGGCACGCTGCGAGTGGGACAGCACCACGATCGTGGTCGTCGAGGCGCAGGCCGGCGGCGTGCGCTCGCTCGGCTACAGCTACGCCGACGCGGCCACCGCCGAGCTGATCGACGACAAGCTCGCGGCCAGGTCGTGCTCGGGCGCGACGCGCTGTCGCCGACGGCGCGTTCGGGCGCGATGGTGCACGCGATCCGCAATCTCGGGCCGGCCGGGCATCGCCTCGATGGCGATCTCGGCGGTCGACACCGCGCTGTGGGATTTGAAGGCGCGAGCTGCTCGGCGTGCCGCTCGCGTTCGCTGCTCGGCGCAGGTGCGCGACGCGATGCCGATCTACGGCAGCGGCGGCTTTACGTCGTACTCGATCCACGAGTTGCAGGCGCAGCTCGGCGGCTGGGCCGAGCAGGGCATTCCGCGCGTCAAGATGAAGGTCGGCCGCGACGCGGCGGCCGATCCGGGCGCGTGTCGCGGCGCGCGCGACGGCGATCGGCGCAGACGTCGAGCTGTTCGTCGACGCCAACGGCGGCTACAGCCGCAAGCAGGCGCTGCGATCAGCCGAGCGCTTCGCCGAAGCCGGCGTGACGCTGGTTCGAGGAGCCGGTGTCGTCGGACGATCTGGAGGGCCTGCGCCTGCTGCGCGACCGCGGCCCGGCCGGCATGGAGATCGCCGCAGGCGAGTACGGCTACGACGCCGACCTACTTCCAGCGCATGCTCGACGCCGGCGCGGTCGACGTGCTGCAGGCCGATGCGACGCGCTGCGGCGGCATCACCGGATTTCTGCAGGCCGCCGCGCTGTGCGACGCGCATCGGACTGCCGCTGTCGGCGCATTGCGCACCGGCGCTGCACGTGCACCTGCCTGTTGCGCCGCGCGCGCGTTCGTGCACCTCGAATACTTTCACGATCACGTGCGCATCGAGCACATGCTCTTCGACGGCGCGCGCGGCCGCTCGACGGCATGCTCCGGCCCGACCTGAGCCGACCGGGCATGGGGCTGGAACTTCAAGCACATGGACGCGAAGCGCTTCCTCGCGTTGTGATGCTGAGTGGCGCAGGAGCTTCAGCCCCGGCGCCGCTTGGCAAGCCGGCACGCTCTCCGTGCCATCCATCACGATCACACACCACCGAAGCAAGTGACAAGATGGACATGAGGCGCGACTTCCTGCCGAACGATGCGGGCTGGATCGATCCGTTGCTGGATGAGCTGCCGCCCTCGATCGAACGGCCCGCGCAGCGAATGGTCGAAGGCACGCCTGCGCGACGGCCGTTTCCAGCGCAGTCTGTCACTGCTCGCGGGGTGCATCGAGCGTGCTGGCCGGTACGGAAGTCGGCTACGAACACTACCGCGCCGGCTACGGCCAGCGCGTCATGTACACCGCCGGTCGTTCTCGGCGGCGCGATGACGATCGCGGGGGTCTGGGGCGCGTTGAACCCCCACCGCTGCGCGCACCGTGCTGCGTTGGACTTCCATTGTCACGCTGGCCGACGGTCTGATCGGCTTCGGCTTCATGTGCGTGCGCGGTGTGCATCGCAAGCCCGGCGGCTGGCGGCTCCGCCGATTACCAACATCACGATGGGGCCACCGATCTTTGCGCCGTTGTTGTTCGGCGTGAGCGCGTATCTGGGCCTTGTCGCCTCGTTCCTGCGGCCGGAGGAAACCCAACACCAGCCGGATGCGGCACCGAAGCGTGCCGCACAGCATCCATGGACGATCGAACTGCGCGAAGGCCGATTTCAGAAACACCTGGCGGCTGCAACGATCGCCGGGGCGTTTTGTAGCGGCGGCGAGGCGCTTTACTCGCACTACAAGGGCAACTTCCGGCACCACGCGCAGTGGACGCCGATCGTCCTGGCGCCATTGCTGATGAGCGCAGCGGCGGGTGCGATCGTGAGCCCGAAGATTGCGCGCACTTGGCTGCCGGCCGTGTCGGTGCTCGCGATTGCGGCCGGCGCGGTCGGCTTGGGCTACCACGTGCGCGGCGTGCAGCGGCGGCCGGGCGGCTTCCGGCAGCCGGTGCACAACCTGATCTACGGGCCACCGGTGTTCGCACCACTGCTGTTCGCCGCCAGCGGTTTCATGGGGCTGCTGGCGAGCCTGATGCGCGGCGGGAGGAAGAACGATGAACCGACCACTCGACGACGTCGATCGGCTGCCGCTCGACCCACGCAGCGGCCGGCCGATCCCCGCCCGCATGGGCAGCCCGGTTACTACCCGGGTCTCAGCACTCTCGCGCAGCAGGATTATTGGGACGCCGCCACGCGCGACGTGATCGGCAGGCGCATCGAAGAAGTCCCGCCGATCCGCTTTTTCACGTCTGATGAAGCACACCTGATGGACGTGCTCTGCGCGCATCTGCTGCCGCAGGACGACCGCGACGAGGCGCACCGCATTCCGATCGTGCCGTTCATCGACGAGCGGCTGCACCGGCTAGGGCGCACGCCCGGCTATCGGTATGAATCGATGC
>CAVXGG010000005.1:0-22216 GCA_963761295.1 uncultured beta proteobacterium | reverse complement strand
TCACCTGCTGGACCGCGTCGCAGCAAACGCATCTGCTGCAGCGGCAACTGGTGCAGATGCTCGGCATGAAGGCCGAGAACGTCCGCTGCATCTACATCGAGGGCGCCGGCTGCTACGGGCGCAACGGCCACGAGGACGCTGCATCCGACGCAGCGCTGCTCGCACTGGAGACGGCTGGCCGGCCAGTGCGCGTGCAGTGGATGCGGCAGGAGGAGCACGGCTGGGACCCGAAAGGCCCGCCGACCCTGATCGACTACCGTGCGGCCGTCAGCACGGACGGCTCGGTGCTCGCATGGGAATCCGAAGCGTTCCTGCCGGACCGGCCGAAAGAGATCGCGGTCACCTTGCTCACCGCCGAGCTGGCGGCGTTGCCGCATTACGCCGCGCATCCGGGCAACATTCATCAGGGACTCGCGATTCCGTACAACCTGCCGAACATCAGCGCCAAAGCGCGCTGGCTCGACTCCACGCCGTTTCGGCCGTCCTGGATTCGCACCCCGGGGCGAATGCAGAACACGTTCGGCAACGAGAGTTTTCTGGACGAGATTGCTGCATCGAATGGTCTGGACCCGTTCGAGTTCCGCGTCAGGAACCTGAACGATCCGCGCGGCCTGGAAGTGCTCGAGCGCCTGCGCAAGCTGAGCAACTGGCAGCCGCGCAAGGCGGGCAACCGGGCCAGCGGCGATGTGATGACCGGCCGTGGCGTCTCCTACACCAGGTACGAACTGGTACGCACCTACGTCGGCGTGGTGGCCGATGTCGAAGTCGATCGCCGGAGCGGCAAGGTTACGGTCAAGAAGCTGTACGTCACGCACGACTGCGGCCAGATCATCAATCCCGACGGCCTGCGCAATCAGATCGAGGGCAATATGCTCCAGACCGTGAGCCGCACCTTGCTCGAAGAACTGAAGTTCGATCGATCCACGGTCACGAGCACCGATTGGGCGAGCTATCCGATCCTGCGCTTTCCGGACGTGCCGCAAGTGGTGATGGAGCTGATCGACCGCCCCCATGAAAAGCCCTGGGGCGCGGGCGAGCCGTCCGCCGCGGTGGTGCCATCGGCAATCGGCAACGCGGTGTTCGATGCGACCGGCGCACGGCTGCGTTCGGTGCCGTTCCTGCCGGCAAAGGTGCTGGCGGCGCTGTAGCCGACGGGGCGCATGCGTGACAGGCGCACGCGTGCTGTAGAGCCGATATCGGCGGAGGGGCTTGACATAGGCCGCTCAGCTGTTATCGTATACAGAATACAAAGCACGCTGAAGCCCATTCCGAAACCTCTGCATGGTCGCCCAACTCATCAAGCTGCAAGTCGCGCCGGACCTGGTCGACCAGGTCTACCAGGCGCTGCTCGACGCAATCAGCGGCGGCACCCTGGCTCCGGGGGTGCGCATCACGCAGGACGAGTTGGCAGCGCGGTTTTCCGTCTCGCGTCAGCCGGTGCTGCAGGCGCTGCGGCTGTTGAAGCAGGACGGGCTGGTGCAGGACGCACCGGGCCGCGGGCTGCAGGTGGCGCCGCTGGAGCCACGCGCGATCGTCCATTTTTATCAAGTGCGCGGTGCGCTGGATGCGCTGGCTGCGCGGCTCGCGGCCGAGCGCGGTGCGGTGCTGAGTGCCGGACTGATCGAGCGCGGTCGGGAAGCGGCGCGTGGCCACAGCGTGTCGGCCATGATCGATGCCGACATCGCGTTTCACCGCGCCATTTATGCCGCTTCCGGCAATCCGCTGATCGAGCGCAGCGCGCAGCCGCACTGGGTGCAGTTGAAGCGCGTGATGGGCGCGGTGCTGCAGTCCTCACGCCAGCGCGAGCCGCTGTGGGATGAGCACGAACGCATCGCCGAAGCGATTGCCCAGCGCGATGTGGCACGTGCCACCGCCTTGATCGAGCACCACGGTGCCCAGGCCAGCGGCAACCTGCAGCAGCGACTGCAGGCGATGCTGGCCCTGGCCGCCACGCATTCGAACGACAACATTGAAACAGCAACGACAAAGGAGTGATCTCATGAAACTGACCGCAGCGCAACGCGAGCAATTCGACCGTGACGGCTATCTGTTCTTCCCCGGCCTGTTCAGCGCCGAAGAAACCGCCACGCTGACCGAGGCCGTGCCCGAGATTTACAGCCGGCGCGAGGCCTACAACGTGCGCGAAAAAGGCAAGGACGCGGTGCGCACCAACTTCGCCGCTCACATGTACAGCAAACCGTTCGCCAAGCTCGCGCGTCATCCGCGCATGATCGAGCCGGTGCAGGAGCTGTTCGGCGAGGAGCTCTACATGCACCAGTTCAAGATCAACGGCAAGGCCGCGTTCGACGGCGACATCTGGCAGTGGCACCAGGATTACGGCACCTGGCTGAACGACGACCAGATGCCGACCGAACGCGCGATGAACGTCGCGATCTTCCTGGACGATGTGACCGAATACAACGGCGCGCTGATGTTCATCCGCGGCAGCCACAAGCGCGGCGTGGTCGATGCGAAGCACGACCTGACGACCACCAGCTATCCGCTCTGGACGCTGGACAACGAACTGGTCGACAAGCTGGTCGAGCGCGGCGGCGGCCCCGGGCGGTTCGGCCCGGACGGCAAGTACACCGACGGCGGCCTGATCTCGCCCAAAGGCCCGGCCGGCTCGATGATCCTGTTCCACAGCTGCCTGGTGCATGCGTCGGGTTCGAACCTGTCGCCGTTCGATCGGGTCAGCGTCTATCTGAGCCTGTGCGCGGTCAGCAACCACATCCGCCGCTTCAAGCGGCCCGAATACATCGCGCACCGCGACTTCGCGCCGATCGAATGCCTGCCGGACGACTGCCTGCAGCGCGACTATCCGGTCGATCTGCCTTGGAAGGACGGCCTGCCGGCCAGCGCGCTGGAGACCTCGAACGAGCCGCAGGAAGTTGCCGCATGAGCTTGTTCAACAAACTTCAGCAACGCGCTGCCGACAAGCAGCCGATCCGCATCGGCCTGATCGGCGCCGGCAAGTTCGGCTCGATGTACTTGGCGCAAATCCCGCGCACGCCGGGCGTGCATCTGGTCGGCATTGCGGACCTGTCGCCCGACGGCGCCCGGACCAATCTGGCCCGCGTCGGCTGGAAGGACGAACGCACGCGTGCGGCCAGCCTGGACGATGCGATTGCGAAAGGCACCACGCACATCGGCGAGGACTGGCAGGCGCTGGTTGCGCATCCGCAGATCGACATCGTCGTTGAATGCACGGGCCACCCGATCGCGGCCGTCGAGCACTGCCTGCGCGCGTTCGACCACGGCAAGCACGTCGTCAATGTGACGGTCGAGGCCGATGCATTCTGCGGCCCATTGCTGGCGCGCAAGGCGCACGAGGCGGGCGTCGTCTATTCGCTCGCATTCGGCGACCAGCCCGCGCTGATCTGCGATCTCGTCGACTGGGCACGCACCTGCGGCTTCCCGGTCGTCGCGGCCGGCCGTGGCCACAAATGGCTTCCGCATTTCTCCGAATCGACACCCGAGACGGTCTGGGGCAACTATGGTCTGACGCCGGAGCAGGCCAAGCGCGGCGGCTTGAACCCGAAGATGTTCAACAGCTTTCTCGACGGTTCCAAGCCGTCGATCGAAAGCACCGCGGTGGCCAACGCCACCGGCCTCACGGTGCCGAGCGACGGCTTGCTGTATCCGCCTGCGAGCGTCGCCGACATTCCGATGGTCACGCGCCCGAGGAGCGAAGGCGGGGTGCTCGAGCGCAAGGGCATGGTCGAAGTGATCTCGTCGCTGCAGACCGACGGCACGCCGATCGAGTACGACATCCGCATGGGCGTCTGGGTCACCGTCGAAGCCGAGACCGACTACATCAAGAACTGCTTCGAAGAATACAACGCGCACACCGACGACAGCGGACGCTATTTCACGCTGTACAAACGCTGGCATCTGATCGGCCTCGAAGTCGGCATGTCGGTCGCGAGCGTCGCGCTGCGTGGCGAGCCGACCGGCGTCGCACAGTGCTGGAACGCGGACGTGGTGGCGACGGCGAAAAAGGATCTCAAGCCCGGCGACATGCTCGACGGTGAGGGCGGCTACACGGTCTGGGGCAAGCTGCTGCCGGCCGAGACATCGCAGCGCATCGGCGGTGTGCCGCTCGGTCTGGCGCATGATGTCAAAGTCACGCGGCCGGTGAAGAAGGGCCAGAGCCTGACCTGGGCCGACGTCGCGATCGACACCGCGACCGATGCGTACAAGATCCGGCGCGAGATGGAGCAGCTGTTCGCCGTACCCCTGCGCAAAATGGCTTGAGAGGCCCACCGCCATGTTCGATCTGCTGATCCGCCACGCGCTGCTGTTCGACGGCAGCGGCGCCGAACCCCAGGTGCAGGACCTCGCGGTGCAAGACAGCCGCATCGCCGCGATCGGCCCCGGCCTGAGTGGGGAAGCCCGCGAAGTCATCGACGCCGATGGCCTCGCGCTGATGCCCGGCATCATCGACAGCCATACGCATTTCGACGCGCAAATCACCTGGGATCAGACACTGAAACCCTCGCCCGCACTCGGCGTGACAACCGCCGTGATCGGCAACTGCGGCTTCACGATCGCGCCGTGCCGGCAAGCAGACCGCGACATCACGATGCGCAACCTGACGCAGGTCGAAGGCATGTCGCTCGATGTGCTGAAACGCGGCATCGACTGGGGCTTCGAGACCTTTCCCGAGTATCTCGCGTTGTTGAAGAAACGCGGCAGCGCGATCAACATCGCGGCCTACGTCGGCCATTCGTCGGTGCGCACCTACGTGATGGGCGCCGATGCATCGAAACGCCAAGCCAGCGACGAGGAGATCGCGCGCATGCAGCAGATCGTGCGCGATGCGATGGCGCACGGCGCGGTCGGCTTTGCGAGCAGCACGAGCCCCGCGCACAACGGGGAGGGCGGACTGCCGATGCCCTCGCGGCTGGCCGACGAGCGCGAGATGACCGCGCTGGTCGAGGCGATGGGCGAGGGCGGCCACGGCGTCTACATGCTGACCAAAGGCGGCCACACGCCGGTGCCGTATCTCGAATCGCTGGCCGAGCGCAGCGGCCGGCCCGTAATGATCGCCGCGCTGCTGCACAACAGCACCAATCCGGGCGGCGTGTTCAAGGACCTCGATGCGATCACGGCAGCCAACGAGCGCGGCCACCGGCTGCTCGGACAAGTTTCCTGCTGCCCGCTCACGATGGATTTCACGCTCGCGTCCCCATATCCGGTCGAAGGGCTGCAAAGCTGGAAGCCCGCGCTGTCGCTGACCGGCGAGGCGCTCAGGCGCAAGCTCGCGGACGCCGACTTCCGCGCCGATGTGCGCGCCGAGATCGCAGCGGCGAGCAGCTTCCGCCTGTTCAACGGCGAATGGGACAAGGTGCAGGTGGTCGAGACCGCCATGCCCGAGCACGCACGCCACGAGCAGACGTCGGTGGCGCAGATCGCCGCTTCGCAACGTCGCGATCCGCTCGACGTGATGCTCGATCTGGCGCTCGCCGAGGACCTGCGCACGGTGTTCACCGCGCAGCTGCTCAACAGCGACGAAGACGCGGTCGGACGCATGCTGAACCACCCGCACAGCATCGTCTCGCTGTCCGATGCGGGCGCGCATCTGACGTTCTTCAACGACGCCGGCTTCGGCCTGCATCTGCTCGGCCACTGGGCGCGGGAGCGGGGCGCGATGCCGATGAGCGAAGCGGTGCGCCGCGTCACCTCGCATCCGGCCGGCGTGTTCGGCATGCGGGACCGGGGGCTGCTGCGCGAAGGGCTTGCCGCGGATCTGCTGCTGTTCGATCCGACCACGGTCGGGCGCGGCCCGAAGCGGCGCGTGCACGATCTGCCCGGCGGCGCAGCGCGGCTCACGACCGATGCGGTCGGCGTGCACGGCGTCTGGGTGAATGGGCAGCAGGTAGCGAACGCCGACGGAATGCTGGCCGACGTGCCGCGCGCGGGCGCGTTATTGACCGAGTTCGCGGCGTGACAGCGATTCACCTCTGATCCGGCCAACGCCGCAGCAGCGCCGCAGCGTGCGTGACGAGCCTCAGGCTGTCGCCATCTCGCGGTGCACCTCGGCTGCAATCGCGTACGAACTGAGCCGCGCCTGCTGGTCGAAAATGCCGCTGGTCAGCATCAATTCATCCGCGCCGGTGCGCTCGATGAACGCGGCCACCGCATCGCGCACTGCCTCCCTGGAGCCGACCGCCGCGCACGACAGCACCGAGTCGAGCAGCATGCGCTCGGCCGGCCCGACCTGCTCGTAGTAGCCGCGCACCGGCGGCGGCAGCCGGCCCGGCCGGCCGCTGCGCAGGTTCACGAATGCCTGCTGCCAGGAGGTCGCCAGAAAACGCGCCTCCTCGTCGGTATCGGCGGCGAACATGTTGAAGCCGAGCATCACATGGGGTCTGGCAAGCTGCTTCGACGGCTTGAAGGTTTGGCGGTATATCGCGATCGCATCCATCATCTGCTGCGGCGCGAAGTGCGACGCGAACGCATACGGCAGCCCGAAGTGGGCTGCCACCTGCGCGCCGTAAGTGCTGGAACCCAGGATCCAGATCGGCACTTCGAGACCCGTGCCCGGCACCGCGCGCACCGGCTGGCGCGGGTCGCTGCTGAAATAGTCCATCAGCTCGAGCACGTCCTGCGGGAACTGGTCCGCGTCCGAATCGAGGTTGCGCCGCAAGGCGCGCGCGGTGCGCTGGTCCGAGCCCGGCGCGCGGCCCAGGCCCAGGTCGATTCGGCCCGGATGGAGCGACTCGAGCGTGCCGAACTGCTCGGCGATCACCAGCGGCGAATGGTTCGGCAGCATCACGCCGCCCGCGCCGATGCGAATCTTTCGGGTGCCGGCGCCGATGTGCGCGAGCAGCACCGCGGTGGCCGCGCTCGCGATGCCGGGCATGCCGTGATGTTCGGCCAGCCAGTAGCGCGTGTAGCCGAGCCGTTCGCCGGCTTGGGCGAGCGCGAGCGAGTTGCGAAACGATTGCGCGGCGTCGCTGCCTTCGCAGATCGGGGACAGGTCGAGGATGGAGAGTGCAGTCATGCGTCGATGATCGCGCGAAAGCGGCGTGCGTGCAGCAACGGGGGATTGCGGGCGCCGACGGCGGCCGATCTCCCCGCTGGTCGTCAGCGCCCGGCTCGAGGGCAACGATGCGACCCGGCGATTCCCAAGCCGTTCCGTGCCGGCGTCCCTATTTCTTCATGCCCTTGCCCCACTCGGCGATTGCTGCGGCCAGATGAACCGGCGTCTCGAACACGTAGACCGGGTCGTTCTGGCCGACCAGCACAAGCGTCGGCGCATCGATCTTGCCCAGCTCCGAACCCGCATCGGGCCGGTTCGCGAGCACCATCGCAGCGCCGAGGGCGCCGTCCTTGCTGGCCTGCTTCCCGACGGTTTCGATGCAGTCAACGACCGGTTTTTGCCGGTCAGCATGCGGGGCAGCAGCATCTTGATCGTCGCATCGTACCTTGCGTCGTGGAGCAACTCTGCGGCGCCGTTCCACAAGCCGGCTTCGGCCGGCCCCCATCGACATGCCGCCGATGACGGCCTTGTCGACGCCGAGCTTGTCCATCACTGCAATCGCGTCCTTCGCCCAGCACGCTGTTGAAATTCACCGGCATGTGAACGTCGTTTGCGATGACTTCGTTGTTGTAATTGTTCAGCGCGGAGTGAAATCGATGAGCGGATCCGACGGGATGCAAGAAGCGTTGTTTACGTGTCCGGTGCCGCGGGGTTCATAAACGTTTTCTGCACCATTGATTTCGGCGAATTCGCCCATGCGCTGCGCCGGCGCCTGCAGGGCCGATACCTCGGACGCCTTGAGGCTTTGACTGACGAGCGCCTGACGGGCCGGCGCAGCATTCGCGTTGGCGAGCAACGGCACCGAACCCAGCAGTGCGACATGGGAGAGTATTCGGGAACGGGTCAGCATGGACATCCTTGGAGGTTGTTGGAACCACCGCTCGGCAAGCGCAGTGCCCCGGACCGGCCGGCGCGGCCTCCCGGCGGACCCGCATGAACCGCTATCGGGACAGCGCCCGCCGCATCCAGTAGCTCAAGCCGTCGACCAGCGCGACCAGCACCAGCATCGCGATCAGCACGGTGGCGGTGCGCCCCATCTGGAACAGCCCCATGTGGAACGCGAGCAGTTGCCCGAGCCCGCCCGCGCCCACCACGCCGAGGATCGCGGCCGCGCGGATGTTGTTCTCCCAGCGGTACAGCGTGTAGGAGATCAGCTGCGGCAGCACCTGCGGCAGCGTCGCATAGAGGAACACCGCGATCGGCCCGACGCCGTGCGTGCGCAGCGCGGCGGCCGGGCTCGGGCGGGGCGTTCTCGATGGCCTCGGCGAACAGCCGGCCGAGCACGCCGGTGGTGTGCAGCGCCAGCGCCAGCGTGCCGGCGAACGGCCCCAGGCCGGCCGAGATCAGCAGCAGCGCGGCCCAGACCAGCTCCGGCACCGCGCGCAGCGCGTTCAGCAGCAGCCGCGTCGGCGCCGCGTGCAAGCGCCCGGTCGCCTGGATGCGTGCGGCTTGCCGGCAGCGCCAGCAGCAGGCCGAACAGCGCCGCCAGCAACGTGCCCAGCGCCGACATCGCCAGCGTCTCCCAGGACGCGCGCACCACCTTGCGCACGAACCCGGCCGAGAAGTCCGGCGGAAAGAATTCGCCGACGAAACGGCCCATGCTGCGCATCGCGTCGAGCGACAGGAACGCGGCCCACTGCAGGTCCAGGCTCCAGAAGCTGGCGCACGACCAGCGCCACCAGCGCCAGCAGCGAACCAGCAGCGCCGCAGCGCGCATCGAACAGCGGCGGCGGCAGCCGGTAGGGCGTGTTCGGCGGGCGCGGACGCGGTCACTCGGCGCTCATGCCAGCGCCTGCCGCAGCCAGGCGCTGACGCGGTCGGCCAGCGCCGACCAGCAGCACGAACACGATCAGCATCGTCGCGACCTCGCCGCCGGCGAACATCTTGGTCGAGTTGTCCAGCTGCTGGCCCAGGCCGCCGGCGCCGACGAAGCCCAGCACCACCGACGAGCGGATCGCGCATTCCCAGCGGTAGACGGTGTAGGACGTCAGCTCGGCCGCGTTCTGCGGCAGCAGGCCGTAGAACAAGGCCTGCAGCCGGCCGCTGCCGTTGCGCAGCAGCGCGCGGCGTCGGCGCCGCCTCGCCGCTTTCCAGGATCTCGCCGTACACCTTGCCGAGCATGCCGCCGTAGGTCAGCGCGATGGCCAGCACGCCGGCGGTGGGCCCGAGCCCGACGACGCGCACGAACACCAGCGCCCAGACCAGCTCGGGCATGCTGCGCAGCAGCACCAGCAGCCAGCGCACGCCTTGGCGCAACACGGCCGGCGCTGGCGCCATGCGCCCGACAGCGCCGAGACCGACAGCGCGCGCGTCGACAGCAGCGTCGGCGGGAATCGCGACGAGCAACGCCAGCGCCATGCCGGCGGTGGCGATGGCCACCGTGCGCCAGGTCTCGCGCGCGACCAGCAGCAAGAACTCGGCGCCGATCGCGGGCGGGAAGAACGACGACAGAAACGCCCAGCGTCGGCCCACGGCTGCCTTCGTCGAACAGGATCCAGGGCCTGAACTCGGTGGCGACCAGCATCGGCCACAGCAGCGACCAGCGCCGCGCCGAGCCAGAACAGGCGGCCGAGCCAGGCGGGATCGCGCTGTGCAGGCGCGGCGTGCGGGCCGGAGGGACGCGATGGTCGGCGGCATCGGTGCGAAAGGGGGCGGCGAACGACGCACCGGCCGCCTCAGCGGCAGTGCATCACCGCCGGTGCGGTCTGGCGCTGGCGGACGGCGGCGCATCGTCGATGGCGGGGTTGGCGCCGCCGGTCAGCTCGTCCTCGTGCTGCGCGTACAGCCGGTCGAGTTCCTCGCGCGTCGACCTGCGCGGCCGGCAGGTCGAACAGCACCTCGCCCGTCGCGCAGGCCGACGATGCGCGGGAAATGCGCAAGCGCCATGTCGACCTGGTGCATCGTCGCCAGCAGCGTGACGCCGCGCTCGCGCGCCATCGTCGACCAGCGTCGCCGATCGCCTGCTCGCGACCGCGTCGGGTCGAGCGCCGACAGCGGCTCGTCGACCAGCCACAGCGTGGCCGGCGACAGCAGCGCGCGCGCCAGGCCGACGCGCTGGCGCTCGCCGCCGGACAGCCGGTCGACGCGCGCGAACAGCTTGTCGCCCAGGTCGAAGCGTTCCAGCGCCGCATGCGCGCCCGCGATGTCCGTCGGATAGAACAGCGAGCGCAGGCTGGTGCCCAGGCTCCAGCTCGGCAGGCGGCCGGCCAGCACGGCGGTGACGACGCGCTGGCGCGGCGGCAGCGGCGGCACCTGCGGCGCCAGGAAAAGCCGGCCGCGCAGGCGCTGCAGCGCGCGCGTGCGCAGCGCCCAGGCATCGGTGCCGTCCAGCACGCACCGTCCCGGCCGAGGGCCGCAGCGCGCGCCCGCCGCCTGCAGCAACGTCGTCTTGCCGGCGCCCGACGGGCCGATCACCGCGACCTGCTCGCCCGCTGCCATCGCGAGCGAGACCCCGCGCAGCGCGGCTGGTGCCGCGCGCGCGCCGCCGGGTGGCGCGCTGCACGCCGTGCAGTTCGAGCTTCAAGCGTCAGGTCGGCGCGCGGCTGCCTAGAGCAGGCCGGCGCTCTTCGCCGCGGCTTCGATGCCCTTGTAGTTCTCGGCCTTGGTCGGCACGAAGCGCGTGGCGCGCTGCAGGTCGAGGATCGCCTTGCCTTCGGGCGTGGCCGGGTCCAGCGCCAGCAGGGCTTTCGTTGAGCTTCTCGCGCAGCGCCGCCGGCATGTCGGCGTGCACGGTCCAGTTGTAGTCGTAGTAGGGCGGCGTGGTGTAGAACACGCGCACCTTGGCGGTGTCGACCTTCTTGTCGGCGACGAACTTGTCCCAGACCGAGATGTTCAGCGCACCGGCCTGCGACCTTGCCGGCGGCCACGGCGGCGATGGTCGCGTCGTGCGCGCCGCTGTAGGCGACGCGCTTGAAGTCCTTGTCCGGGTCGACGCCGGCCTGCAGCAGGAAGCTGCGCGGCATCAGGTGGCCGCTGGTCGAGCTTTGCGAGCCGAAGCTGACGTCCTTGCCCTTCAGGTCGGCCAGCGGCTTGATGGCCGGGTCGGTGGTGATGAACACCGAGCGGAATCGCTCGTCTTCCTCGCGCTGCACGATCGGGATCACCTTGCCGCCGCTCGCGCGCGTTGGCCTGCACGAAGGTGAAGCCGCCGAACCAGGCCAGGTCGACCTTGCTGTTGATCAGCGTCTCGACCGCCGCGGCGTAGTCGGTGACCGGCGTGAACTCGACCTTCATGCCGAGCTTGTGCTTCGAGGTACTTGACCAGCGGCGCGGCCTTGCGCGCGAGTTCGGTCGGCGATTCGTCGGGAATCGCGGTGACGCGGAACACCTGCTGCGCGTGCGAGACGGCGGAGAACGTCAGGCAGAGCACGGCCAGCGTGGGCGCCAGCCAGCGCGAGGTGGTCGAGAAATAGCGTGTCATGAGAGCGATGCCTGTTGTTTTTGGTGGGTCTGCCGAGATTAAACCGCGTGCGCCGCGATTGCGGGCGGCGGCCTGCGGAATGCCCTTCACCGAGTTATCTGTTGAGCGCGCAGCTTCGAAAGCCCGCGAACACGTCGTTGCGTCCGGCGCGAAATAGTTGCGATAGCGCGGATGGCGCATGCGCGGCGCGGTCGCCCATGAGCCGCCGCGCAGCACCGGCCGCCCGTCGAACCACGGCGCCGAATACTCGCGATACGGGATGCGGCGCGAAGCCGGGGTAGGGCGCGAACGGGCTTGCAGTCCATTCCCAGACGTGGCCCCAGTCGAACCGCTCGCCTTGCTCGGGTGCCTGCAGCGCCGCCGCTTCCCACTCGACCTCGGTCGGCAGCCGGCGGCCGGCGAAGCGGCACCAGGCCGCGGCCTCGAACGCGCTCAGGTGCATGGCCGGCGCCTGCGGATCGATCGGCCGCCAAGTCCCGAAGCGGCGGCACCACCAGCCATCGGCACCTCGGCGCAGATGCAAAGGCAAGCCGTCGCTGCGCCGCTGCCGCCATTGCCAGCCAGCGGCGCTCCACAGCGATTCGTCTGCATAGCCGCCGGCTTCGATGAACGGCAGGAAGCGGTGCCAGGGGACCGGTGCGCGGTCGATCTCGAACGCTCGACGACCTGCGGTGGGGGTGCGAGTTCGTTGTCGAAGGCAAAGCCCGCCAAGTCGTCGCCGACGCGGCTCGATGCGCAGGCGTCGACCGCCCATGCGCGGGCGGCTTCGTCGACACCGCGAAGCGCCGGGCGTGCCGTCGGCTTGGCATCGACCGCTGCGAGGTGCAACCCCAACTGCTGCGCCATCATCAGCCACGCCTCGCGGTGCATGTCCTCGTGAAACAGCACCAGGCGGAAAAAATACAGTGCGTCGTCGTCCGAGCCGGCTTCCCGCAGCAGCTCGAGCGTTTGCGCGCGCACCGCGGCCAGGTAGGCCCGCGTGCGGCCTGCGTCCGGCAGCGCCAGGTCCCATCGGCTCGCGTGCGGCACGTTGGCCGAGTCGTAGCACGCATCGGCACTCGGCAGCAGCGAAGCGGTGCGCGGCAACGTCGCATCGAAGTGGATGCCACGCGCGCGGTCCGGGTTGCGGCCGATCCACCATTCCTCGAACCAGCCGATGTGGCCGAGCTCCCACAGCGGCAGGTTCAGGCTCGGATCGAACGCGATGTGCAGCCCCTGCGCGCCCAGCGCCGCTTCGAAGCCGTCGAACAGCGCGAGCAGCTCGGTGCGGCCTTCGCCCAACGCCGCTTCGAGTTGCGCCGCATCGGCACGCCGCATCGCATCAGGCCTCGGCTGCGGTCGGGTCGTGCGGTCGGCCTGTGCGGTCGGCCTGTATAACGGCTGCCATGTCGCCCCTTCCTCTGGTCTGCATCGTCACCCCCGCACTGGCCGATGCGAACAACGGCAACTGGCAAACCGCGCAGCGTTGGGCGCAGATGTTGAGCGGGCATTATCGAGTGCGGCTCACCGACCGTTGGCAGGCAGGCGATGACCCGGCCGATGCGCTGATCGCGCTGCATGCGCGCCGCTCGGCTGCGTCGATCCAGGCGTTCGCCGACGCGCGGCCCGATGCGCCGTTGATCGTGGTGCTGACCGGCACCGATCTGTATCGGGACATCCATACCGACCCGAGCGCGCAGCGATCGCTCGGGCTGGCCGACCGGCTGGTGGTGCTGCACGAGCGGGCGCCGCTCGATTTGCCGGCCGTATATCGCGACAAGACGACGGCGTGTTTTCAGTCGACCGAGGCGCAGGCGGCGATCCTGGACAAGCCGACCTCGCATCTGCGCGCGCTGGCGGTCGGGCATCTGCGCGATGAGAAGTCGCCGCAGACGTACTTCGACGCCGCGCGGTTGCTGGAGGCGGGCGGCCGCAACGACATTCGACTCGATCACATCGGCGCCGCGCTCGACCCCGCGCTGGGCGCGCAGGCCTCCGCGCTCGATCGGTCGAATCCGAATTACCGCTGGCTCGGCGCGCAGCCCCACGACGCCACGCGCGAATCGATCCGGCACGCGCACGTGCTCGTGCATCCGAGCAAGATGGAAGGCGGCGCGCACGTCGTGATGGAAGCGATCTGCTGCGGCACGCCGGTGCTGGCGAGCCGCATCGCCGGCAACGTCGGCATGTTGGGCGAAGACTACAGCGGCTATTTCGAGGTGGGCGATGCGGCAGCGCTTGCGCGCCTGCTGGTGCGCTGCCGGGACGATCCTTCGTGGCTGGCAAGCCTTGCTCGCCGATGTGCCGAACGTGCGCCGCTGTTCGAACCGCAACACGAGCAGGCGACATTGCTCGGGGTGCTTCTGGCACTGCTCTGAACGCAGATTGAGCTCGGAGGGTTCATGCCGCCCGAGCGTCGACCGAAAACGGCGGCTGGTCGGTCCGCATCGCGTCGAGGCCGCCGTCCGAAGCCAGCCTGCTGCGAGGTTGGCGCATCGGTTGCCGGCGAGCAAGGCTGGCGGCCCCGCATGCACGACGCTTCACCGACTCCCGATCGGGTTTGCAAACCCGTGAACTGCAGCGGGCCTCGCAGGAGTTCTTCGTCGACCGTGATGTTTCTTGGCACGAAGTGCCCGAAGCGGATACGGATGTGTCCGGCACCTCTCGGGCATGTCGTGATCCGGCAAGCTCTTCGTGGCGCGGCGATACTGCGAGGTCCGACCCGGTTGTCGTGCCGACGATCCGGGTCACGCCTGCGGCATCGCCTTGGCGCAGCGCGCAACCGAAACCACCCGTTTTTCAGGAGCTCTCCCGCATGAACGCACCCGACCGCGCCATTCCCAAAGGCCCGCGCCTCACCTCTCTCAGCCACGGCGGCGGCTGCGGCTGCAAGATCGCGCCGGGCGTGTTGACCGAAATCCTGAAGAACACGAACAAGATGCCGGTGCCGCCCGAGCTGCTGGTCGGCATCGACACCGCGGACGACGCGGCGGTGTACCAGTTGACCGACGACATCGCGCTGATCGCGACCACCGATTTCTTCATGCCGATCGTGGACGACCCGTTCGAGTTCGGCCGCATCGCCGCCACCAACGCGATCAGCGATGTCTACGCGATGGGCGGCAAGCCGATCATGGCGCTGGCACTCGTCGGCATGCCGATCAACGTGTTGTCCACCGAGGTGATCGGCAAGGTGCTGGAAGGCGGCGAATCGGTCTGCAGGGAGGCCGGCATCCCGATTGCGGGCGGCCATACGATCGATTCGGTCGAGGCGATCTACGGCCTGGTCGCGCTCGGTGTCGTGCATCCGAAGAAGGTCAAGCGCAATTCGGATGCGAAGGTCGGCGACCGGCTGATCCTGGGCAAGCCGCTCGGCGTCGGCGTGCTGTCGGCCGCGCTCAAAAAAGAGCAACTGTCCGACGCCGGCTACCGGCAAATGATCGCCGTGACGACCAAGCTCAACACACCGGGCCCGGACTTGGCCGCGATGGACGGCGTGCATGCATTGACGGACGTGACCGGCTTCGGCCTGGCCGGCCACGCGCTGGAACTCGCACGCGGTGCAAAGGCCGGCGTGGCGATCGATTGGGCCAAGGTGCCGCTGCTGGAAGGCGTGCGCGCGATGGTGGAGCAGGGCATGGTCACGGGCGCGTCCGGCCGCAATTGGGAGGGGTACGGACAAGGCGTCGATCTGCCGGCCGATTTCTCGCCGCACGACCAGGCGTTGCTGACCGATCCGCAGACCAGCGGCGGGCTGCTGGTGACGTGCGACGCGGCTTCGGTGGCCGATGTGCTGGCGGTGTTCGAGCGGCACGGGTTCGAGGCGGCCGCCGAGATCGGCGAGATCGTGCAGGGCGACGCGGGGCGTTTGCGCATCCGTTGAGCGCGTCGAGGCAACGCATGCAGCGCAGCGGCGTACTTGCCGGGTTCACGCCGGGCCCGCACTGACGCATGAAGCGGGGCACTGCCGCCAACTGGCTGGCCAGTCGCGACTGGAAGCCGTTCAAATTTCAGCGCGAGGTCTGGGCCGCATTGGCCGCGGGCCGATCGGGGTTGCTGCACGCGACCACGGGATCGGGCAAGACCTACGCGGTGTGGCTCGGTGCGTTGCAGGCTTTTGGGGCAGACGCGAAGGTGGCGCCTGCCACTATTGCTGCAAAAAATGCAGCACCGGGCGCGGATGAAGCCACCGGGAGCGGGGCCGACGAGCCGGTAGAGCGATCCGCCCGCAAGCGCGCGCGGCCGGACACATCGCCCCCGCTGACCGTGCTCTGGGTCACGCCGATGCGCGCGCTCGCCGCCGACACCACGCGTGCATTGATGGAGCCGCTCGCCGCGCTGCAACCGCACTGGAGCGCGGGTTCGCGCAGCGGCGACACGGGCGCGGCGGAGCGTTCCGCCCAAAGCCGCCGGTTGCCGACCGCGCTGGTCATCACACCCGAGAGCCTGTCGCTGTTGCTGACCCGCGCCGACGCGCGCGAGCAGCTGAAGACCGTGCGGCTCGTCGTGGTGGACGAATGGCACGAGCTGATCGGCAGCAAGCGCGGCGTGCAGGTGCAGCTTGCGTTGGCGAGGCTCGAAGTGTTCAGTCCCGGCCTGTGCGTCTGGGGCATGTCGGCCACGCTCGGCAATCTGCATGACGCGATGCGCACCTTGCTCGGCCACCGGGCCGAATCGGGCGCGATGGTGCGCGGTGAGACACCGAAGAAGCTCACGGTCGACACCTTGCTGCCCGCGCGCATCGAACGTTTTCCGTGGGCCGGCCAGCTGGGCCTGACCTTGCTGCCGCAGGTGATCGACGAGATCGCGGCCAGCGGCAGTGCGCTGATCTTCACGAACACGCGCGGACAGTGCGAGCTTTGGTATCAGGCGCTGCTCGACGCGCGGCCCGACTGGGCGGGCGAAATCGCGCTGCATCACGGCTCGCTCGACCGCTCGGTGCGTGAGTGGGTCGAGCTTGCGTTGAAGAATGGCGAACTGCGCGCGGTGGTCTGCACCTCGAGCCTGGACCTGGGCGTCGACTTCGCGCCGGTCGAGCGTGTGCTGCAGATCGGCTCGGCCAAGGGCGTGGCGCGGCTGCTGCAGCGCGCGGGGCGATCGGGCCATTCGCCGGGCCGGCCGTCGCGCATCACGCTGGTGCCCGCGCACAGCCTGGAGTTGGCCGAAGCGCCCGCGGTGCGCGCGGCGATTGCGAGCGGCGAGATCGAATCGCGCACGTCGCCGCAGGAACCGCTGGACGTGCTCGTGCAGCATCTCGTCACGGTCGCTTTGGGCGGCGGCTTCCGGCCCGAAGAACTGCTGCCCGAGGTGCGCGGCACAGCGGCTTACGCGAAACTGTCCGATGAGAACTGGCAGTGGTGCCTCGACTTCGTGCGCCAGGGCGGCAAGTCGCTGTTTGCTTACCCCGATTACCACCGCGCGGTGCCCGATGACGACGGCATCTGGCGCGTGCCCGATGCGCGGCTCGCGCGCCGGCATCGCATGAACATCGGCACCATCGTGTCCGACGCGAGCATGAGCGTGCAGTTCGTGGCCGGCGCGCGGCTCGGCAGTGTGGAGGAGAGCTTTGTCGCGCGGCTTAAGCCCGGCGACTGCTTCGTGTTCGGTGGGCGTTTTCTGGAACTGGTGCGAATTCACGAGATGACCGCGTGGGTGCGCAAGGCGAGCGGCAAGCGCCCGGCATTGCCGCGCTGGAGCGGCACCAAGCTGCCGCTTTCGATGACGCTGGCGGATGCGATGCTCGAACAGTTCGGGCTGGTCGAGGCCGGCCGCAAGGCGGAGTATTCGGCCGAACTACAGGCCTGCTGCCGTTGCTCGACGTGCAGCGGCGCTGGTCGGCACTGCCCACGCAGGACACGCTGCTGGCCGAGACGATCGAATCGCGCGAAGGCTTTCACCTGTTCGTCTATCCGTTCGCGGGTCGGCTGTGCATCTGGGGCTCGCGAGCCTGCTGGCCTGGCGGCTGGCGCAGGCGCGCCGCGACGTTCTCGATCGCGGTGAACGATCACGGCTTCGAGCTGCTGTGTGCGGTGGAGGTGGACTGGGCTGCGCTGGTGCCCGACGCGCTGTATGCCGAGCGCGACGACGCGACGCTGCTGCACGAGGTGCTCGAATCGCTGAACGCGAGTGAACTCGCGCGCCGGCGCTTTCGTGAGATCGCGCGCATCTCCGGCCTGATCTACCAGGGCCACCCGGGCGAGCGGCGCAGCAACAAGCAGCTGCAGGCCTCATCCTCGCTGTTCTGGGAGGTCTTCACGAAGTACGACCCCGAGAACAAGCTGCTCACGCAGGCCGAGCAGGAGCTGTTGTCGCAGGAGCTCGACATCGGCCGCCTGCGCCTGTGCTTTGCGCGCATCGCAGCCGCAGCGCTTCGTATTGAAGTCCCCGGGCCGGCCGACGCCCTTTGGTTTTCCGCTGATGGTCGAGCGCTATCGCGAGCAGCTCAGCAACGAGAAAGTCGCCGACCGCATCGCGCGCATGCTGGCCGAGCTGGAGCAGGATGCGGGCGTGGACGACAGCCGCCCGGATGAAGCGCCGCAGACCACCGAGGACGTGATCGCGCAGGTGCGCAGCCCGCTTGACTTCGGGCGCGAGTCCGGCGGTGACGGGGGGCGACGGGCGCCGCGCAAGCCCAGACGCCAGCGGCGGCCGTCGCGACCATCGCCACCCCTACGAATACGCACCGGGCGGCGTTGCGCGGCGGCTTGGTTGGAGCCAGTGGCGCTGGTTCGACGGTGTTCGATGACGCATGGCCTGTTCGGCTCGGTCGCTCGACCGATGGCCCGGCAGTCATCTTCGAAAAGGGAAATCGCGAAACAGCTCGGGTTTGAAATCCATGCCGTGGCCCGGCCGATTCGGCGGCGTCAGAAAGCCATTCCGCGGGCGGTTCGGCTCGACCCACAAGTGGTCGTGCCAGCCCATGTCTTCCAGCCACGACGGATCGGCTATCGACGCATTCAGATGAACGCTCAACTCCGGGAACAGGTGCGGCGCAATCTTGATCCCCGCGCGATCGGCATGTTCCGCGATGACGCGAAGCTCCGTGTAGCCGCCGCGCATGATGTCGGGCTGCAGGATCGGGATCTTGCCGCTTGCAAAAAAGGGTTTGAGGTCGTGGCGGGTGAAGTGATTTTCGCCGCCGACCACGGGCGTTCGGATGGCATCTGCGACTGCGCGATAACCGTCGAAGTCGTCTGCTATGACGGGTTCTTCGAGCCAGGCAATGCCGAATTCATCGAGCCGGCGCCCTACCTTGATCGCTTCTTCGGCGGTCCAGCCCTGGTCTACATCCACCATGATCTTCACGTCGTCGCCGAGTGCCGCGCGCATGTCGCGAACGTTCGCCAGATCCTCCTCGTGCGTGAACACATGCCCCACCTGCATCTTAATCGCGCGATAGCCGCTCTGAACGAAGCGCTGGGCCTTCTCGATCATCCCGTCATGGCCTAGTCCGCGGTAGCAACCGGAGCCGGAGATTGGCAACGGGTCGGCCTTGCCGCCCCACAATTGCCACAGCGGCATGTTCCTGGCACGGCCGAGCGCGTCCCACGACGCAATGTCCAGCGCCGACATGGCCATCACGCTGATGCCCATGCGGCCCTGGATGTAGGTGGCCTTCCACATCCTGTTCCAAAGCGCGGGCACGTCCTGGATGTCTTCACCGATCAGCAGCGGCTTGAGCATCTCGTGAATGCAGGTTTCCAGCGTCCGCATCCCGCCCGCCAACGGATGCAGATAGCCGGTCTCCGATGACGCCGGATGTCGTCTCGATTTCAACCACGAGCAAGTCGATATGCTCAAGTGTCAGGAACCCGGTCTGTGGCGGGTCGGCAAACGGTACGGACAACAAGTGCGTTCGAATGTCGGCAATGCGCATGGCAAATCCTTTGTGAGCAATGATCCAAATAGGCAGACATTTTGCGAGGCTGAGCTGCATCCGTGCGATCGTGTTCGAGGTGTGCCGATGCAATCGCAAGTCGGCCGAACGATCAGCGGACCAGTTGATTCTCCCGGGCTGCTGCTTGCCGAAACCTTTGTCGCTCGACTCCACGCCGATGCCACTTTCGAACTTTGGAAACTTCGCGGCTTCCATGATCGAACGAAATGTCTCCCATTCGACGGCGGATGCCGACCTTGCAGTCTGTGCCGTGCGTACTGGCGGCCGCGTGCCCGGACCCGCTGCCCGAGCACGCGGTCTGGTGGCCAGCCGGCCGCGTGCTGTTCATCGCCGATCTGCACTTAGGCAAGGCGGCGACCTATCGGGCACTCGGCCAGCCGGTGCCGGCCGGCACCACGCGTGAGAGCCTGCGGCGGCTCGATGCGCTGATCGCGCGGCATCGTCCGGCGCAACTCGTGTTCCTCGGCGATTTTCTGCATGGGCCGCTGGCGCAGCAGGCACCGTTGCTGGACCCGTTGCACGCGTGGCGGGCCGGGCATCACGGCATTGCGATGACGCTTGTGCGCGGCAACCACGACGACCGCGCGGGCGACCCGCCGGCCACGCTCGACATTGAGGTGGTCGATGGAACCGCATTGCATCGGTCCGTTTGCGTGTTGCCACATCTCACAGCAGCATGCGAGTCATTTCGTGTTGGCGGGGCACGTGCATCCGGTCTTCCGGCTGTCCGGCCGCGGGCGCGAATCGATGCGGCTGCCGTGCTTCGTAGGTGACGAAGGCGGTGCGATCCTGCCGGCGTTCGGCGAATTCACGGGCGGCCACATGGTCGAGCGGGCGAGCCGGCCGTCGGCTCTACGGCGTGGGCGGTGGGCGGGTCTGGGCGATGCCGGCGGCAATTGGAGGTCAACCGCGGCGCGCTTGATTTCAGGGGCGGCCGTGGGCAAATCCCCGGTTCGGTCGGACGACTGCCGAACGAGGCGTGCGCACAGCGTGTTCCAGGATGAAGACGACGCTGTCGGCACCCACGCGTATCCGCCTCGACCGTTTGATGCCAAGCAATGGGCTTTGGCAACCAGCAAATAAGAAGCGCGGTCTTATCGGTCCGCGCTTTGGAAGCCAAGAGAACGCTGCCCACCGACGCCAGCGTCCGCGCAGTCGCATCGCATCCTGCGATGTGACCGGTTCAACGCGGCTTGATGCTTATTTTTTTTGGTCCGCACCCATCGCAACGCTGGCCGGCATGACTCCTGTCGCCGCTGGTGGACGCAGCGCCTGGCGACATGCCCGGTGCGGTGGCGGGTGCACCGTTGCGTGTCGCACCGCTGGCTTGGTCGGCTGCGGGCTTCGCACCCATTGCCCCGCTGGCAGCCGGCACCGCGCCCTTGCCGCCGCTTGTGGACGCCGCACCCGGGGGCAAGCCCGGCGCGGTGGTCGACGCACTGTTGCGCATGGCGCCCGGCACGCCGCTGCTTGCGGGGGCGTCGTCTGCGCCTGGGCTGAAAACAGAACAAATCCAGCGGCCGCTCCCACCACGACGCGGGCGAGACAAAAGCGTTTGATCATGAAATCTCCTGGAACAAGTTGGGGATCCTCATGCGGCAAGCGGCGGGCCTGTTGAAGGACGCGGCTGACATCCCTTGATCCGTCCGACCCATTGTTTCCGTCAAATCTTGACCCCTCACCCCCGCATGGAAGTGCGCTCGGGCGGCGACGATTCGGCTCGGTCGCTCACAAGTGGTTTGTGGACCGGATTGATCCCTGGCGGACAGCGATGCAGCCAATGGGCGAAGAGCCCACGAATGCACGGTGCGATGCAGTGCGGCGAGCGCAACTCACCGAACCCGCAACTCCGCCGCTGTGTGGCCTTGTCCTAAAACTTGTGGCGCTTCGACGCTGCAACATTCGGCGGCGATCGGGATCGACCAGAACCCACCCGATGCGACCAAGACGGCCGACTGGGGTCGGGTCGTCCGGCTGACCGCCGCCACGACCGGGATCAGACCTCGCGCCGCAGCGCCGGAAACAGGATCACATCCCGAATGCTCGGCGAATCGGTCAGCAGCATCATCAAGCGGTCGATGCCGACGCCGCAGCCGCCGGTGGGCGGCATGCCGTGCTCGAGCGCGCGGATGAAGTCGTGGTCGAAGTACATCGCTTCGTCGTCGCCGGCCTCCTTCGCATCGACCTGCGCGCGCAGCCGCGTGGCCTGCTCTTCGGCGTCGTTCAGTTCGGAAAACCCGTTGGCCATCTCGCGGCCCGTGATGTAGAGCTCGAAGCGCTCGGTCACCTCGGGCCGTTCGTCGTTCGCGCGCGCCAGCGGCGAGATCTCGGTCGGGTGCTCCATGATGAAGGTCGGCTGCCAGAGCTGGTGCTCGACCGCTTCCTCGAAGTACAGCACCTGCAGGCTGGTGAGCGAGCGTTGCGACAAGCGATCCTTTTGTTCGCTCATGCCGAGCTTCTTCAACGCGTTGACGAGCCATTGCGCGTCGCCCACGTTCTCGCCCGCGTCCGTGTACTGCTGAATCGCTTGCGCGATCGTGAGCCGCGCGAACGGCTGGCTCAGATCGACGGCCTTGTCCTGATAGCTGAGCGCCAACGTTCCGCAGGCCTTCTGCGCCGCATCGCGGATCAGGCTTTCGGTGAACGTCATCAGATCCAGGTAGTTCCAGTACGCGGCATAGAACTCCATCATCGTGAACTCGGGGTTGTGCCGCACCGAGATGCCTTCGTTGCGGAAGCTTCGGTTGATCTCGAACACGCGCTCGAAGCCGCCGACGATCAGACGCTTCAGGTACAGCTCGGGCGCGATGCGCAAGATACATCGGCTGATCGAGCGCGTTGTGGTGCGTGACGAACGGCTTGGCGATCGCGC
>CAVXGG010000004.1:0-321875 GCA_963761295.1 uncultured beta proteobacterium | reverse complement strand
CGGCCGAGCTGCAGCGCGCATTGGGCGAGCGGCTCGGCGCGGTCGAGTTGAACCGTTATCCCGGCGCGCGCATCCACGACCTGCGCGCGGCGCTGGCCGAGCACGCGCGGATGCCCGAGGGCTTCGATCTGATGATCGGCAACGGCTCGGACGAGCTGATCGCGCTGCTCGCGCTCGCCTGCGACGTGCCGGGCGCATTGATCCTCGCACCGCTGCCGGGCTTCGTGATGTACCGGATGAGCGCCGAGTTGCAGGGCCTCGCGTTTCACGGCGTGCCGCTGACGGCGGACTTCGCACTCGATGAAGCTTCGATGCTGGCCGCGATCGACGCGCACAAGCCGTCGATCGTCTACCTCGCGTATCCGAACAACCCGACGGCCAATCTCTGGGACGATGGCACTATTGAAAAGATAGTGGATGCGCAAGGAAGGCAGGGCGGTCTGGTCGTATTCGACGAGGCGTATCAGCCATTTTCGAGCCGCAGTTACATCGACCGGATCACGCGCCATCGCCATGTGCTGCTGATGCGCACGCTGTCCAAGTTCGGCCTGGCGGGTGTGCGCATCGGCTACCTGATCGGCCCGGCCGCGCTCGTGGCCGAAATCGACAAGGTGCGCCCGCCGTACAACGTCAGCACGCTGAACTGCGAATGCGCGCTGTTCGCGCTCGAACATGCGCAGGTGTTCGAGCGGCAGGCCGCCGATCTGCGCACGCAGCGCGGCGTGCTGCTGCAGGCGCTGCGCGACATGCGTGATGTCGAGGTCTGGAACAGCGACGCGAACATGATCCTGATTCGCGTGGCCGATGCGGCGGCCGCCTTCGAGGGCATGAAAGCGCACGGCGTGCTCGTGAAGAACGTTTCTAAAATGCATCCTCTGCTTGCCAACTGCCTGCGGCTCACCGTCGGAACCGCCGAGCAGAACGCGCAGATGCTCGCGGCACTCGAAGCATCCCTGTCCGAACCCATCCCGATCGCCTCCAACTCATGAACCGCACCGCCGAAGTCAGCCGCAACACCGCCGAGACGAAGATCACCGTGATGGTCGATCTCGACGGCACCGGGGCGTCGCAGATCAGCACGGGGATCGGGTTCTTCGATCACATGCTGGACCAGATCGCGCGCCATGGCCTGATCGATATGCAGATCAAGGCCGATGGCGACTTGCACATCGACGGGCATCACACGGTGGAAGACGTCGGCATCACGCTCGGCCAGGCGGTGTTCAAAGCGGTGGGTGAACGCAAGGGCATCCGGCGTTTCGGCCATGCGTACGTGCCGCTCGATGAAGCGCTGTCGCGCGTGGTGATTGATTTTTCGGGCCGGCCTGGGCTCGTCATGAACGTGCCATTCACGAGCGGCATGATCGGCAGCCTCGACACGCAACTGCTGCACGAGTTCTTCCAGGGTTTCGTGAACCACGCGCTGGTCACGCTGCACATCGACAACCTGCGCGGCAGCAATGCGCACCATCAGTCGGAGACCGTGTTCAAGGCGTTTGCACGGGCGCTGCGCACCGCGGTCGAGCGGGACCCGCGCACCGCGGGCACCATTCCGTCGACCAAAGGGTCGCTTTAAACCTGATTTTTGCATGAAATACGCCTGATGCGCTGGCCGCGCAATCGTTTCCAGCTATGAATAAAGTAGCGACTGGCGCGGTGGCCGTGGTCGATTACGGCATGGGCAACCTGCGCTCGGTCGCGCAGGCCGTGCAGCACGCAGCCCAGGGCACCGGCGTGTCGGTCGCGGTCACGAGCGATCCGCAGACCGTGCGCGCGGCCGACCGCGTCGTGTTGCCCGGCCAGGGTGCGATGCGCGACTGCATGCGCGAGCTGCGCGAATCGGGCCTGCTGACCGCCGTGCTCGAAGCGGCGGCCGCGAAGCCGCTGTTCGGCGTCTGCGTCGGCATGCAGATGCTGCTCGATCACAGCACGGAAGGCGCGGTGGCCGGCGGCACCACGCCGGGGCTGGGGTTGATCGCGGGCGAAGTCGTGCGCTTCGATCTCGAAGGCCGGCTACAGCCCGACGGCAGCCGCTTCAAGGTGCCGCAGATGGGCTGGAACCGGGTGCGTCAGGCGCAGCCGCACGCGTTGTGGCAGGGCGTGCCTGAAGACAGCTATTTCTATTTCGTGCACAGCTACTTCGCGCGTCCAGCCGACGCGGCGCACAACGCGGGCGAGGCCGACTACGGCGGGCCGTTCTGCGCCGTGCTCGCGCGGGATAATATTTTTGCGACGCAGTTCCATCCGGAGAAAAGCGCGGCGCATGGCTTGCAGCTTTATCGCAATTTTCTGCAGTGGTCGCCTTGAAGCGCAGTGCGGCCAGGACTACCGGCCACCTGCGGCTTGATCGTGCCGGCTTTCAATTCACTCATCACTTCCTGGCAGCGCCGTCCGCACCATGATCCTCATCCCCGCCATCGACCTGAAAGACGGCCAGTGCGTGCGCCTGAAGCAAGGCGACATGGACCAGGCCACCACGTTCGGCGACGATCCGGCCGCGATGGCTTCGCGCTGGCTCGATGCCGGTGCGCGCCGGCTGCATCTGGTCGATCTGAACGGCGCGTTCGCCGGCACGCCGAAGAACCACGCAGCGATTCGCTCGATCCTGAAAACCGTGCAGGCCGGGTCGAATGCCGAGATCCCGGTGCAGCTCGGCGGCGGCATCCGCGATCTGGACACGATCGAGCAGTACATCGACGACGGCGTCCGCTGGGTCATCATCGGCACCGCGGCGGTGAAGAACCCCGGTTTCCTGAAGGACGCCTGCAGCGCCTTCGGCGGCCACATCATCGTCGGCATCGACGCGAAAGACGGCAAGGTCGCGACCGACGGCTGGAGCAAGCTGTCCGGCCACGAAGTGCTCGATCTGGCGAAGAAGTTCGAGGACTACGGGGTCGAATCGATCATCTACACCGACATCGGGCGCGACGGCATGCTGTCCGGCATCAACGTCGATGCGACCGTGCGGCTCGCGCAGGCGTTGTCGATTCCCGTGATCGCCTCGGGCGGCCTGTCGTCGATGGCCGACATCGAGCGGCTTTGCGCGGTGACCCGGGACGGCGTCGAAGGCGTGATCTGCGGCCGTGCGATCTACAGCGGCGATCTCGACTTCGCCGCCGCGCAGACGCGCGCCGATGAGCTGCTTGCGCCATGACCGTTGAGCCGACACCGTGCGTCGAGCTGTCGCTGCCGGACGGTGACCATGCGCGCATCGCGCTGTTCGGTGGCCATGTGTTGTCGTGGCGCACGGCCGACGGCGTGGAGCGGCTCTATTTGAGTCCGGATGCGGTGTTCGACGGTGCCAGCCCGATCCGAGGCGGCGTGCCGATCTGCTTTCCGCAGTTCAACACGCGCGGCCCGTTGCCGAAGCACGGCATCGCGCGGGTGCTGCCGTGGCAGGCCGAAGCAAATGCCCGGGCAGGCGCGCCAGGGTTGCAGACCGACTCGGTCCGCCTGCGCTTGCGCGACAGCGACCGCACGCGCCGCTGGTGGCCGCAGGCGTTCGAGGCGGCCCTCACCGTCACGCTCGCGCCGCACCGCCTGCGCATTGCGCTCGACGTGCTCAACAGCGACAGCCAGCCTTGGAGCTTCACGGTCGCGCTGCACAGCTATCTGCGCGTCGACGCGATCGATGCGGTGCGACTGGCCGGCCTGCAAAACCACCGGTATTGGGACGCGCTGAGCGATCGCGAATCCAGTGAAAGCGCGTCCGAGATCGCGTTCGACGGCCCGTTCGACCGGGTCTTTCGCGGCATCACCGAATCGGCCCGGCTCGAAATGCGCGAGCCGCGCGGGACCTTGGCGATGACGCAGAGCGCGAGCCTGACCGAAGCGGTGGTCTGGAACCCGGGCGCCGCGCTCAGTGCGGCGCTGCCGGACCTGCCCGACGACGGTTATTTGTCGATGCTGTGCGTGGAAGCGGCCAAAGTCGACGCGCCCGTGTTGCTCACGCCGGGCCAGCGTTGGCAAGGCTGGCAAGAGATGACGCTTACCCCCAGCCCTCGATGACGCTCGCCTCCTGCCTGCGCTCCCTTCAATCGGCTCTCGCCTGCCCCCCACCGGGGGCGACGCTGGCGGACCGGCAAAGCCAGATCCGCGGCGCCTGCTGGATAAGGCCTGGCCCTGCCCGGGCTTGGTTGATGATGTTTGCTTTTCCCGACACGCTGAACAGGAAGCCATGCTCGCCAAACGCATCATCCCGTGTCTCGATGTGACCGGCGGCCGGGTCGTCAAGGGCGTCAACTTCGTCGAGTTGCGCGACGCGGGCGATCCGGTCGAGATTGCGGCGCGCTACAACGAGCAGGGCGCCGACGAGCTTACGTTCTTGGACATCACCGCCACCAGCGACCAGCGCGACATGATCCTGCACATCATCGAGGCGGTCGCGTCGAAAGTATTCATCCCGCTGACCGTCGGCGGCGGCGTGCGCACGGTGGAAGACGTGCGACGCCTCTTGAACGCCGGCGCCGACAAGACCAGCTTCAACTCGGCCGCGATCGCCAATCCGCAGGTGATCGAGCAGGCCGCGGACCGTTACGGCTCGCAGTGCATCGTGGTCGCGATCGATGCGAAGCGGCGCAGCGGCGCCGATCTGGCGGCACGCGGCGCCGGCTGGGACGTCTACAGCCACGGCGGGCGCAGCAACACAGGGCTCGATGCGCTGCAGTGGGCCGAGCGAATGACAAAAGCAGGCGCGGGTGAACTGCTCCTGACCAGCATGGACCGGGACGGCACGCGCGCGGGGTTCGACCTTGAATTGACGCGCGCGGTCAGCGATGCGGTGTCTGTGCCGGTCATCGCCTCCGGCGGCGTCGGCACGCTTGAACATCTGGCGGACGGCATCCAGCACGGGCATGCGGATGCGGTGCTGGCCGCGAGCATCTTTCACTACGGCGAGTTCACGATCGCACAGGCCAAGGCGACGCTGGCGGCACGTGGCATCGCGGTGCGGGTCTGAACCGTCCTTCTTTTTCAAATGTGCCGATGACGGCTGAACTGGCAACGCGTTTCAGCCATCGCAAAAGGAGCGCTTGACCGATCGCCGACAATTCCCCGGATGAACTGGCTCGATCAAGTCAAATGGGATGCGCAGGGCCTCGTGCCCGTGATTGCCCAGGAACGCACAAGCCGCGATGTGCTGATGTTCGCCTGGATGAATCGGGAGGCCCTGGAGCAGACCGCAAAACTCGGCCATGCGGTCTATTTCAGCCGATCCCGCAACAAACTCTGGCACAAGGGCGAGGAATCCGGCCACCGGCAGACTGTGCATGCGATCCGGATGGACTGCGACAACGATGTGCTGCTGCTCGACGTCACACAACTCGGCCACGACCCGTCGATCGCGTGCCATACGGGCCGGCACAGCTGTTTTTTTCAGGTGCTGCAAGACGGCGGGCGGTGGAGTGTGGCCGAGCCGGTCTTGAAAGATCCTCAGACCATCTATACCTAGTGGGATGACCGAGCCGATTTCACTGGATGCCGACAGCGTCGATGCGCTTGCGCGTCTCGCGGCCGTGATCGAGAGCCGCAAGCCGTGCAATGGAGGAGACCCCGACAGCAGCTACGTGGCCCGCCTGTTCGCACGCGGCCCGGATGCTTTTTTGAAGAAGGTCGGCGAAGAAGCCACCGAGGTCGTGCTTGCCGCAAAAGACGCGGAGCATGGTGGCAACACCGAAGCGCTGAAACACAAGCTGGTCGGCGAGGTTGCCGATCTGTGGTTTCACAGCATGATCGCGCTCGCGCACCATGAACTGTCGCCGGCCGACGTGATCGAAGAACTGCTGAGGCGAGAGGGCACCAGCGGAATCGAGGAAAAGGCGCTGCGCCGCGTGCGGCAACGCGAAATAACGGAACAGACCCGAGGAGAATTCGATAAATGAACGACGTGATCGATGTGGACCCGAAAGGCTCGCGCGCCAAGAGCCTGCGCACGATCGGCTGGATCAGCTACATCCTGCACCTGATCGTGGCGGTGGCCGCCGTGCTGCCGGGCACACAGGCGAGCCTTGCGCTGCTGCTGCTCGCGCTCGTCATCGACATGGTCAAGCGGGACGACGCGGCCGGCACCTGGCAGGCAAGCCATTTCTCCTGGCGCATCAATTCGGTGCTTTGGGCCGGCATCCTGTATGTGGTGACGATCCCGTTGTGGATCCTGTTCATCCTGCCGGGCTGGATCGCGTGGGGGCTGATCTCGCTGTGGTTCCTCTACCGCATCCTGCGCGGCATGATCGCGATGAATGCCGGTCGACCGGTCGGCAATGCCGTCTGACGGCGCCAATCGTCGCCAGACACGCCCATGACCGAGCATCGAAACCCCGCCGCCGATCCGGGCTGCATCTTCTGCAAAATAGTCGCGGGCGAGATTCCCTCGAAGAAGCTGCATGAGGACGACAAACTGATCGCGTTCCACGACATCAACCCGTGGGCGCCGATCCATTTTCTGATCGTGCCCAAGCAACACATCCCTTCGATGGCGCAGGTGGATGAGCAGCACGCAGCCCTGCTGGGGCGCATCATGACGCTGGCGCCGAAGCTCGCGAAAGAAGCGGGCTGCACGCCGTATCCGGAAGGCGGCTTCCGCATCGTGGTCAACACCGGCGCATTGGGGGGGCAGGAAGTGCACCACCTGCATGTGCATGTGATCGGCGGCCCGCGGCCCTGGGCCAAGGGCTGAACTGGAGGCTGGGGTGCATTCACAAACTGCCAAGTCCCCGGGGCAGATCAGGACGAGCGCCCGTCCGTGCAGCGCCGCTGCACCACGGCCGTAAAATCGACAGCAATCTTCGGGAGTACATCCATGGGTTCTTTTTCCATCTGGCACTGGTTGATCGTGCTGCTGATCGTGGTGATGGTGTTCGGCACCAAAAAGCTCAAAAACATGGGCTCCGATCTGGGCGGCGCCGTGAAAGGCTTCAAGGACGGCATGAAAGAAAGCACGTCCAGCGTCGACGAGGAAACCACCACGACCACGACGACCACCGCCAAAGTCGGCAACGTGCCGCCGACGACCTCGTCCACACGGGACAACACGACGATCGACGTCGAAGCGCGTTCGCGCAGCTGATCGATTGCCCGCGCGGTGTATAGCAGCCGGATGAACAGGTTCATGGTGCGATCTCTCGCGGCGCGCTGCCGCGCGGGCGACAACGCCGTGGCTGCCGCATGATCGACATCGGTCTGTCGAAAATGGCGCTGATCGGCGCGGTCGCGCTGGTCGTGATCGGCCCGGAGAAACTGCCGATGGTCGCGCGCACGGTCGGTACCTTGCTCGGCAAGGCGCAGCGCTATGTGTCGGATGTGAAAGCCGAAGTCAGCCGCTCGATGGAGCTCGACGAACTCAAGAAAATGCGCGAGAACATGGAAAGCGCAGCGCGCGATGTGGAGCAGTCGATCCACACCAGCAAAACCGATTTCGAGCGGCAGTGGTCGGACCAGAGCACCATGTCGTCGGCGGACAGCGGCAGCGAAGCAACCCCGGTCGGCAGCAGCAGCCCCACGCCGTCCTATCCGCAGTACCAGCATCCGAACAAGAAGTGGCGGGTCAGGCAAGGCGCGACGCCGACCTGGTACAAGGCCCGCGCCGGCGTGCGCCGCTATGCGCAGTCGGGCGCTGCAAGGGTCGCCCGGCATCGCCCGCCGAACCACATGGCTTCCTAGCGGGTGCGTCCAAGCAGCCACTGAGCCGCTGGCGCGGCAGCACCGCTTTTTCCCCAGGCGCGGACCCTGTGTCCGGCGCATGCATCTCTTTTTTCTCCTTTTTCCATGCCCCACCCCCCGAATCGCGACGAAGACGAGTTGGCCGGCAGCGAGCAGCCGTTCGTCGAGCATCTGGTCGAACTGCGGGATCGGCTGATCAAGGCGGTGGTGGCTATCGGCGTGGTGGCCGGGCTGCTGTTCCTGTATCCCGGGCCGGCAGCGCTCTACGACTGGCTCGCGGCGCCGTTGGTGGCCCATCTGCCGGTGGGTGCCACGCTGATCGCCACCTCGGTGATCTCGCCGTTCATCGTGCCGCTCAAGATTCTGCTGATGACGGCCTTCATGATTGCGCTGCCGGTGGTGCTCTACCAAGCCTGGGCATTCATCGCACCCGGGCTCTACAGCTACGAGAAAAAGCTCGTGATGCCGCTCGTGATGTCGAGCACCTTGCTGTTTTTCGCGGGGGTCGCGTTCAGCTACTACTTCGTGTTCGGCCAGGTGTTCGCGTTCATCCAGAGCTTTGCGCCGAAGAGCATCACGGCGGCGCCGGATATCGAGGCCTATCTGAGCTTCGTGCTGACGATGTTCCTCGCGTTCGGTCTCACGTTCGAAGTGCCGATCGTGGTGATCGTGCTCGCGCGGCTCAACATCGTCAGCGTCGACAAGCTGAAGTCCTACCGCGGCTATTTCATCGTAATCGCATTCATCATCGCCGCCATCGTGACGCCGCCGGACGTGGTGTCGCAGCTCGCGCTCGCGATTCCAATGTGCCTGCTCTACGAGGTCGGTATCTGGGCTGCGCAGATCTTTATCCGCAAGACCAAAGCGCCAGACGATGAGGCCTCGGAGGCGAACGCTTCATGAGGCTCGAACCCTGCGCGCACTGGATCGGACCACTGCGCGGCGATTGCGTTCGCAGCTCCGAGGCCGCAGCAGCGGTCAGCAGTCGGCAATCAGCAGTTTGCTGCGCGATGCAAAACGTTGAGTCGCGGCTGCGCCGCCGGCGCTTGGAGTCTCAGCGCTCCGGTCGCCGCTGCAGGCGAGGCCGCACGCCCGGCGCCACTTCGAGCGCGAGCTTTTCACCCCGCCGCTGCACGTCGAAGCGTGCCGTGGTGCCGGGCTTGAGCGCCGCCACCCCAGACAGCAGCTCCGCCACGTTCAACACCGGCTGACCTGCGACGGCAACGATCACGTCGCCGGGCCGCACGCCGGCCTGCGCCGCCGGGCCGCCCTGCAGCACGCCGGTGATCAGCACGCCGCGTTCGGCTTTCACGCCGAACGTCTCGGCGAGTTCCGGCGACAACTCATTCGGCTCCACGCCGATCCAGCCGCGGCGCACCTCGCCTTCGCGCACGATGCCGTCGAGCACGAGCCGCGCGGTGGTGGTCGGAATCGCGAAGCCGATGCCCATGCTGCCGCCCGAGCGCGAATAGATCGCGGTGTTGATGCCCATCAGGTTGCCGGCCACGTCGACCAGCGCGCCGCCCGAATTACCGGGGTTGATCGCGGCATCGGTCTGGATGAAGTTCTCGAAGGTGTTGATGCCGAGCTGGTTGCGCCCCAGCGCGCTCACGATGCCGCTGGTCACGGTCTGGCCGACGCCGAACGGGTTGCCGATCGCCAGCACCTGGTCGCCCACCTGCAGCGCGTCCGAGTTGCCGAGCACGATCACCGGCAGCCGCGGCAGATCGATCTTGAGAATCGCGAGGTCGGTGTCCGGATCGGTGCCGACCACCCGCGCCTGGGTGCGCCGTGTGTCGCTCAGCACGACTTCGATCGCGTCGGCGCTCTCCACCACGTGGTTGTTGGTCAGCACGTAGCCCTGCGGGCTTACGATCACGCCGCTGCCTAGGCTCGACTGGGTCTGGCCACCTTGGTCACCGAAGAAAAAACGGAACCACGGATCGTTGCCGCGCGGATTGTTGCGCACTGCCTTGCTGCTGTTGATGCTGACCACCGCCGGCGCGGCTTTTTTCGCCGCCGCGCTGAAGCTGCCGGCAGCGGCTGGCAGCGGCGTGCCGGGCGTGGCCGTGGGGCCGGGTGCCGCTTCGATGATCGACACCGGCCCGCTGGACAGCCGCCCGCGCTGGCCGATCCACTCGGGTTTCATCGTGGCAACGACGAACCATGCCGCCAGCAGCACGGTCACGGCCTGGGCGAACAACAGCCAAATGCGCTTCATAGGAATCGATTCTCTCCGATCGTGCGCGCCGCGCAGGCCCGAGGCTTTGCGCGGACAATGGCGCGGCGCGCGAGTCCATGCCGATTGGGTACGAACAGCCTCCGAACGCGCTCTCCAGGCGCTGCCCTTTTTCCCTGTGAGCCCGATGATCGACCGAGATGACCTGCTGAACGCCTTCGATACGCTGCTGGAGCCGGGCCGCTTCACCGACTACGGCCCGAACGGTCTGCAGGTTGAAGGACGGCGCGAAATCAGGCGGATCGTGTCGGGTGTGACGGCCAGCGCCGCGCTGATCGACGCAGCCGTCGAAGACGGCGCGGACGCGATCTTCGTGCATCACGGTCTGTTCTGGCGCGGCCACGACGGGCGCCTGACCGGTTGGCTGCGCGCGCGCGTGGCCCGGCTGCTGGCGGCCGACGTGAACCTGTACGCCTACCATCTGCCGCTCGATGCGCATCCGACGCTGGGGAACAACGCGCAGCTCGCGTGCCGACTCGGGCTGATCGGCCAAGCGCAGTTCGGTGCGCAGCAGCTCGGCTGCATCGGCCAGCGCGCGGATGACGGCGCATTCACGGATGCAGCCGCGCTCGCGGCGCACGTGGAATCTGTGCTGAATCGACCGGTGACGCTGGTGGACGCGGGTTCTGTTGGTATAAAAAAGATAGCATGGTGCTCGGGTGGCGCGCAAAGCTACTTCGAGTCGGCGATCGCCGCCGGCGCGCAGGCGTTCGTCACGGGCGAGATTTCCGAGCCGCAGGCGCATATTGCGCGCGAGTGCGGCGTCGCGTTCCTCGCCTGCGGGCACCACGCAACCGAGCGCTACGGCGCGCCGGCGGTGGCCGCGCACATCGCGGCGCAGCACGGCCTTGCCCATCGGTTCATCGAAATCGACAACCCGGCTTGAACCCGTCGATGCCGGCTGACCTCGGAGACGACCCCCAGGGCTGCGGCCCGGCTCGCCTCATGGCGATCACGATGGGCGACCCGGCCGGCATCGGCCCGGAGATCATCGCCAGGTGCTGGCTCGAAGCGCCGGATCGGGTGCGCGGCTGCTTCGTCGCCGGCGATCTCGCGCATCTGAGCCGGGCGGTCCGGCTCATCGGCGGTCATGGCCCGGGCTTGCCGATCGTGCGGATCGATGCGCCGGAGGACGTGCATGCATTGCCGCCGCGCTGCCTCCCGCTGCTGCAGGTGGGGCCGCCCGTGCCCGCGGATCGGTTGCAGCCGTTTGGCCGGATCGGCGCGCAGGCCGGGTCGGATGGCGGCCGACTGCGTGGTCTGGGCCGCGCGTGCGGCGCTGCAAGGCGATATTGCCGCGCTCGTGACCGCGCCGCTGCACAAAGAGGCGTTGGCCGCTGCCGGCGTGCCGTTTCCAGGCCATACCGAGCTGCTGCAGGCCGAAGCCGCCGCGCATGTCGGGTGCGCCGTCGCCGACATTGCCGGTGCGCATGATGCTTGCCAACGACGAGTTGCGCACCGTGCTGGTCAGCATTCACCTGTCGCTGCGCGCGGCGATCGACGCGGTCACGTTCGACAACGTGCTGGCGACGCTTGCGGATCACGCACGCGGCGCTGCAGCCGGTGCTCGGACGCGCGCCGCGGATCGCCGTGGCGGGGCTGAATCCGCATGCGGGCGAGGGCGGTCTGTTCGGGCGGGAAGAGCTCGACGTGATCGTGCCGGCGATGCAGGCCGCTGCCGCATCACGGCCTCGACGTGCAGGGCCCGTTCGCGCCGGACACGGTGTTCATGCGCGCGCGCAACACGCCGCAGCGCATCCCGGTGCGTTCGACGTGGTGGTCGCGATGTATCACGACCAGGGCCTGATCCCGGTCAAGTATCTGGGCGTGGAGCACGGCGTGAACGTGACGCTCGGGCTGCCGCTGGTGCGCACCAGCCCGGATCACGGCACCGCGTTCGACATCGCCGGCACCGAGCGCGCCGATGCCAGCAGCCTGCTGGCGGCGATCGACATGGCGCGGCGGCTGCAGCCGCCGGAGCGGCATCGGTCAAGGCGACCGCTTCAGGCTCGCGCTGATCTCGCGCAGCAACAGGATGTCTTCCGGCGTCTGCGGTCTTTTCCTCGGTCGGCGCTTCGCGGCGCAGCCGGTTCATCTGCTTGACGATCATGAAGATGATGAACGCAAGGATCGACGAAGTTGATCGCGATGGTGATGAAGTTGCCGTATGCGAACACCGCGCCGGCCTTCTTCGCGGCTTCCAGTCCGATGTCCATCGGTTGCCCGGCCAGCGGCAGGTAGTAGTTCGAAAAGTCCAGCCCGCCGATCGCCTTGCCGACGATCGGCATGATCAGGTCGTTCACGACCGAGTCGACGATCTTGCCGAAAGCCGCGCCGATGATGACGCCGACGGCCAGGTCCATCACGTTGCCCTTGAGCGCGAATTCCTTGAACTCCTTCATCATGCCCATGGCCGAAAACTCCACGGTTGTGGCGTGGGCCGAAGAGTGGTTCGGCCACGGAAAAACGGCGCCGCGAGCATAGCCCGACCGCGCCAGTGGACTGGACACCCTCGGCTACAATGCCCGGCGACTTTGCATCCCCGCAACGTATCTGCAGGATTCTCCGAATATGAGTGTGAGTGACACCCCCGTCGACCACAGCAAGCGCACCTGGTTGCTCGCGACCGGCTGCGCCGGCGCCGTGGGCGGCCTGGCCACGGCGGTTCCGTTCGTGTCGAGCTTCGAGCCGTCCGAGCGCGCAAAAGCGGCAGGCGCACCGGTCGAAGCCGACATCTCCGGTCTGAAACCGGGCGAGAAGATGACGGTCGAGTGGCGCGGCAAACCGGTCTGGATCCTGCACCGCACGCCCGAGATGATTGCGGCATTGCCCAAGCACGACAACGAGTTGGCCGATCCGCTGTCCAAGCGCAATCCCGACGAATTCACGCCGATGCCCGCCACGCGCAATGAGCTGCGCTCGGTCAAGCCGGAACTGCTGGTCGTGGTCGGCATCTGCACGCACCTGGGCTGCTCGCCGGTGGACCGGCTCGCCACCGGTCGGTGGTGCCTCGCTGCCGGCCGACTGGCCGGGCGGTTTCTTCTGCCCGTGTCACGGCTCGATGTTCGATCTGGCGGGCCGCGTGTTCAAGAACAAGCCAGCGCCGGACAACCTGCCGGTGCCGCCCTACACCTATGTGTCGGACTCCAAAATCCTGATCGGCGAGGCGCCGAAGCAAGGCTTGACGCTTTCAAGCGAACATCACCATGGCCGAACTCAAGCAGATCTCGCCGAACGCGCCCGTTTCGGACAAGTTCATCAACTGGGTGGACAACCGGTTTCCGGCCAGCAAGCTGGTGCAGGACCACTTGTCGCAGTATTACGCGCCGAAGAACTTCAACATCTTCTACATCTTCGGCTCGCTCGCGCTGCTGGTGCTGGTGATCCAGATCGCGACCGGCATTTTCCTCGTGATGCACTACAAGCCGGACGCGGCGCTTGCGTTCGGCTCGGTCGAATACATCATGCGCGACGTGCCGTGGGGCTGGCTGATCCGCTACATGCACTCGACGGGCGCTTCGGCGTTCTTCATCGTCGTCTACATGCACATGTTCCGCGGGCTGATCTACGGCAGCTACCGCAAGCCGCGCGAGCTGGTCTGGGTGTTCGGCTGCGCGATCTTCTTGTGCCTGATGGCCGAAGCGTTCATGGGTTATCTGCTGCCCTGGGGCCAGATGAGCTATTGGGGCGCGCAGGTGATCGTGAACCTGTTCTCCGCGATTCCGTTCATCGGTCCGGACCTGGCGCTGCTGATCCGCGGCGACTACGTGGTGGGCGACGCGACGCTGAACCGCTTCTTCAGCTTCCATGTGATCGCGGTGCCGCTGGTGCTGCTGGGCTTGGTCGTGGCGCACATCATCGCGCTGCACGAAGTCGGCTCGAACAATCCGGACGGCGTCGAGATCAAGGACGCACAAGGACGAGAAGGGTCGTCCGCTCGACGGCATTCCGTTCCACCCGTACTACAGCGTGCACGACGTGTTCGCGGTCTGCATGTTCCTGACCGTGTTCTCGGCGATCATCTTCTTCGCGCCCGAATTCGGCGGCTACTTCCTCGAATACAACAACTTCATTCCGGCCGATCCGCTGAAGACGCCGTCGCACATCGCGCCGGTCTGGTATTTCACGCCGTACTACTCGATGCTGCGCGCGATCACGAGCGAGATGATGTACGTGCTGATCGCCTCCGTGATTGCCGGTGCCGCGCTGCTGATCTGGAAGGTGCGCATGCCGACGCTGTTCAAAGCCGCCATCGGGATCGCCGCGGTCGTCGTGTCTGGCGATGATGTTTTCGATCGATGCCAAGTTCTGGGGTGTGGTCGTGATGGGCGGCGCCGTCATCATCCTGTTTTTCCTGCCGTGGCTCGACCACAGTCCGGTGCGCTCGATCCGCTATCGGCCCGACTGGCACAAGTACCTGTACGCGGCTTTCGTGATCGTGTTTCATCGTCCTGGGCTATCTCGGCGTGCAGCCGCCGTCGCCGTTGGGCGAGCGGGTGTCGCAGTTCGGCACGCTGTTCTACTTCGGCTTCTTCCTGTTGATGCCGTGGTGGAGCCAGTTGGGTGAGCCGAAGCCGGTGCCCGAGCGCGTGACGTTTGCCGCGCACTGACTACCGTTCCTTGGGCTGTGAGCAGAAAGCTTCTTCGATGAGTTACAGGTTTGTGCAGACGGCTGCTGATCGCGGCAATCGCGAGCGCTCGGACTGGCAGGTGCGGCCCAGGCAGCCGAAGGCGGCGTGGCATGGGACAAGGCGCCGGACGGGTGAACGACATGGTGTCGCTGCAAAACGGCGCCAAGCTGTTCGTCAACTACTGTCTGAACTGCCACTCGGCGTCGTACATGCGGTTCAACCGGTTGCGCGACATCGGCCTGACCGAGCAGCAGATCAAGGACAACCTGCTGATCGGCACCAACAAGATCGGTGACACGATGAAGGCCGCGATCAGTCGCGAAGCAAGGCAAGGAATGGTTCGGCGCCAATCCGCCGGACCTCACCCTCGTGGCGCGCTCGCGTGCGGGCCATGGCGGCTCGGGTGCCGACTATCTCTACACCTACCTGCGCAGCTACTACCGCGATCGAGCACGCCCACGGGCTGGAACAATCTGGTCTATCCGAACGTGGCGATGCCGCATGTGCTGTGGCAGATGCAGGGTGAGCGCAAAGCCGATCTTCGAAGAGGTCGAGCAGCATGGCCACGAGGTCAAGGTCGTCAAAGGCTGGGAGCAAATTACGCCGGGCCAGTTATCCACCGTGCAGTACGACCAACAGATCGCGGACCTGGTTGGCTTCATGCAATGGATGTCGGAGCCCGCGCAAAATTCGCGCGTGCGTCTGGGCATCCTGGTGTTGTTGTTCCTCGGCGTGTTGACGTTTTTTGCATGGCGGCTGAATGCGGCTTATTGGAAGCATGTGAAATAACGTGCCGTCTTCGATCCAGACCGGCCGCGTTCGCAACGGACGCTGATCTGCCATTTCCAGAGTGGGGCGTGCCACGAGCGCACCCCACTCTTTTTGATTTTTAGGAGCTGCCGCCATGATGGTGCTGTATTCGGGAACGACCTGCCCTTTTTCCCATCGTTGCCGGTTCGTGCTGTTCGAAAAGGGCATGGACTTCGAAATTCGCGACGTCGATCTCTACAACAAGCCGGAAGACATCCTGGTGATGAATCCGTACGGCCAGGTGCCGATCCTGGTGGAGCGCGACCTGATCCTGTACGAATCGAACATCATCAACGAGTACATCGATGAGCGCTTTCCGCATCCCCAGTTGATGCCGGGGGACCCGGTCGATCGGGCCCGCGTCCGGCTGTTCCTGCTGAACTTCGAGAAAGAGCTGTTCGTCAACGTCTCGATCCTCGAATCGCGCGCCGACAAAGAACAACGACAAGACGATGGAGAAGGCACGCGCCCACATCCGCGACCGACTACGCAGCTCGCGCCGGTGTTCCTGAAAAACAAGTACATGCTCGGCGACAGTTTCTCGATGCTTGATGTCGCGATCGCTCCGCTGCTGTGGCGGCTCGACTACTACGGCATCGAGCTGAGCAAGAACGCCGCACCGCTGCTGAAGTACGCAGAGCGCATCTTTTCGCGGCCCGGCTTACATCGAGGCGTTGACGCCGTCGGAGAAAGTGATGCGCAAGTAGATCGCGACGCCCAGCCCGCGGTGCTCTGTCGCCCATGCGCTTCGCACTGGCAACTCGCCTCGATGCCGCACCCGCGCTCCGACTCGGTCTGCATTCAAAACCGTCCATGATGAATGCCGCCGAATCCACTTCGACCCGTCCGTACCTCGTGCGTGCACTGTACGAATGGTGCACGGACAACGGCTTGACGCCGTACGTGGCCGTGGCGGTCGACGACTCGGTGCAGGTGCCGCGTGAGTATGTGAAGAACGACGAGATCGTGCTGAACATCAGCATGGATGCGACCAGTTCGCTCAAGCTGGGCAACGACTTCATCGAGTTCAAAGCGCGGTTCGGCGGCAGCGCCCGCGAAATCCTGGTGCCGATGGGCCGGGTGGTGGCGATCTACGCGCGTGAAAACGGTCAGGGCATGGCGTTTCCGCAGCCGGCGCCCGGCGTCGTGGTGCGGTCCCTGTCGACACCGCCGTTGGTCGGCGTGACCGATGCGACGCCGATCGGCGGTGGCTCATCATTCGACTCTTCCCCGCGTCGGCGGGCGCTCCGCGGGCAGCGAACCGGACGACGAGCCGCCGCGGCCACCGGTTAGCAAACGGCCGGCGCTCAAACGTGTCAAATAGCACAGTCCGGCCTGGCGCCATGCACAAAGGGCGCGCGACAGCCGCTACACTCGTTCCCCCACGCCGCTTTAGCTCAGTTGGTAGAGCAACCGCCTTGTAAGCGGTAGGTCGTCAGTTCGATTCCGACAAGCGGCACCAGCGGAGCACATCGCGCTGCTTCAGCCATCCCGACATCTGCACCGCATACACGACGGCTTTCAAGCCCCCTCGTTCGACAGGCTGCTCGTCCACCGTTTTTTTCTGGCCATGGACGGCGTGTCGGTCGCTTGTTCCGAAGGCGCTTCCGACGATATTTCTTCGGGCTGTTGCTGGCCCCATGCCCTCGCAAAAAGTCGCATCGGGCGAGAGCAAACAGTCACATGCGGTGCGCCTGACGGAATTCGTGGATTGCCGCGATGCAGATCGGCGCGTGCGGCCTGTCGTTGACGATACGTCGCAGCGCCGATGGAGCCTACCAGCCCGGCGCCCGCCCTGATCACACGACTTTGCGCAGCTTGAGCCGGATGGTGACCACGTCGTGGCCGTGGCGTGCGCAGATGGGCGGCGAATGCCGGCAGCAACTGGCGCACTTTGGCCGCGCCCGCGCCATTGTCGACGAGCAGGCACCAGTCGGTGCCGTCGATCGGGCCAGGCCGCACCGCTGCCCGCAGGCCTGCAGGCAGCAGGGCGCCCAACAGTTCGAGCCGCTGCTGCGATTCGCGTGCGAGCATCGACAGTCGCGCAAATGTCGGCGAATCGGCGGCGGCATGCAGGATGTCGACGGAGTAGTGGCGGCGGTTCATGGCGATGGGTCGAATCTAGCGTGCAACGCGGCCGGATCACGTCGCACAACGCGCAAACCGACAAAAACCGCAACCCGTGCCGACCTCCCGGGCGCAACGGTAAAATGCCCGGCTGCCCAGAAATGCGGCGCCGCTCCAACGGCGAGGTTCGCCGATCGGGCCGGCAGGGCTTTTCTCTCCACACTCCCCGTTTCTTCGACGCCCCGCTTCTCGGCTCTCCAGCGATCTCATCGATTGCTGGTTTGCGCCGTTTGAAGGCGGTGGCCGCTGCGCGTGGCAACCACTGTGCATTCATGACCACCAATCTCCTGACCAAACTGTTCGGCAGCCGCAACGACCGGCTGCTTAAAACCTATCGCAAGACAGTCAAGGCCGTGAATGCGCTCGAGCCCGAACTCGAAAAGCTGTCGGATCAGGAACTGCAGGCCAAGACGCAGTCGTTCAAGGAACGTGTCGCAGCCGGCGAGTCGCTCGATGACCTCGCGGTCGAAGCATTCGCGGTGGTGCGCGAAGCCTCCAAGCGCGTGATGAAGATGCGCCACTTCGACGTGCAGTTGCAGGGCGCGATGGGCCTGCACAACGGCAAGATCGCCGAGATGCGCACGGGCGAAGGCAAGACGCTCACCGCGACGCTCGCGGTGTATCTGAATGCGTTGACCGGCCGCGGCGTGCACGTCGTGACGGTGAACGATTACCTGGCCAATCGCGATGCGCAGTGGATGGGTCGGCTCTACAACTTCCTGGGCCTGACGGTCGGCGTGAACCTGCCGCAGATGCCGAGGGAAGAAAAGCAGGCCGCCTACCGCGCCGACATCACCTACGGCACGAACAACGAATACGGCTTCGACTATCTGCGCGACAACATGGTCTACGAGACCGCAGATCGGGTGCAGCGCGGCCTCAACTACGCGATCGTCGACGAGGTCGATTCGATCCTGATCGATGAAGCGCGCACGCCGCTGATCATCAGCGGCCAGGCGGAAGACCAGACCGAAACCTATCAGGCGATCAACCGCGTGGTGCCCTCGCTCACCAAGCAGGAGGGCGAAGCCGACCCGCGCACCGGCGAAGGCGTGACCAAGCCGGGCGACTTCACGGTCGATGAGAAAACCCGGCAGGTCTATCTGACCGAGCAGGGGCACGAGACCGCCGAGCGCATCCTGTCCGAACTCGGCCTGCTGCCCGAAGGCGCGTCGCTCTACGATCCGTCCAACATCACGCTGATGCACCACGTCTACGCGGCGCTGCGTGCGAACCATCTGTATCACCGCGATCAGCATTACGTCGTGCAGGCCGGCGAGGTCGTGATCGTCGACGAGTTCACCGGGCGCCTCATGTCCGGCCGGCGCTGGAGCGAGGGGCTGCACCAGGCGGTCGAAGCCAAGGAAGGCGTGGCGATCCAGCCCGAGAACCAGACGCTCGCATCGATCACGTTCCAGAACTATTTCCGGCTCTACAAAAAGCTCTCCGGCATGACCGGCACGGCCGACACGGAAGCCTACGAGTTCCAGGAAATCTACGGGCTGGAAACGATGGTGATTCCGCCGAACCGGCCGAGCCGGCGCGACGACCAGCTCGACCGTGTCTACAAGACCACGAAGGAAAAATACGTTGCCGCGATTGAGGACATCAAGGAGTGTCATGAACGCGGCCAGCCGGTGCTGGTCGGCACCACCTCGATCGAGAACTCGGAAATCATCGCCGAGCTGCTACGAAAAAGAGAAGCTGCCGCATCAGGTGCTGAACGCCAAGCAGCACGAGCGCGAAGCCGACATCGTCGCGCAGGCCGGCAGCCCGAAGATGATCACGATCGCGACCAACATGGCCGGGCGCGGCACCGACATCGTGCTCGGCGGCAATCTGGAAAAAATGATCGAGAAGGTCGAAGCCGACGATTCGCTCGACGCGGCCGCGAAAGAAGCCGAGATCGCCCGACTGCGCGAGCGCTGGACGAAGGACCACGAATTCGTCAAATCGCAAGGCGGCCTGCGCATCGTCGCGACCGAGCGGCATGAATCGCGCCGCATCGACAACCAGTTGCGCGGAAGATCGGGCCGGCAGGGCGACCCCGGCGCGTCGCGCTTCTTCCTGAGCCTCGACGACTCGCTGATGCGCATCTTCGCGGGCGACCGTGTGCGCGCGATCATGGACCGCCTGAACATGCCCGAAGGCGAGGCGATCGAAGCCGGCATCGTTACGCGCAGCATCGAAAGCGCCCAGCGCAAGGTCGAGGCGCGCAACTTCGACATCAGGAAGCAGTTGCTCGAGTACGACGACGTCAGCAACGACCAGCGCAAGGTCATCTACGAGCAGCGCAACGCGATCCTCGACGCGACCGAGTTGAGCGCGCAGGTCGCCTCGCTGCGCGAAGGCTGCTTCACCGATCTGGTGCGCCAGTACGTGCCGGCCGAATCGGTCGAAGAGCAGTGGGACCTGCCCAAACTCGAGCAGATCCTGCGAGACGAGTGGCAGCTCGATCTGCCGCTCGTCAGCGAAGTCGAAGCCGCCAGCGCGATGACCGACGAGGACATCGTGGAACGGGTCGTCAAAGCCGCCGATGCAGCGTTTGCAGCCAAGGTCGAACTCGTCGGCGGCGAAGGCTTCACGCAGTTCGAACGCATGGTGCTGCTGCAGAGCATCGACACGCATTGGCGCGAGCACCTGTCCGCGCTCGACTACCTGCGTCAGGGCATCCACCTGCGCGGCTATGCCCAGAAGCAGCCGAAACAGGAATACAAGCGTGAGGCGTTCGAGCTGTTCGGCCAGTTGCTCGATTCGGTGAAAAACGAAGTCACCAGGATCCTGATGACCGTGCAGATCCAGAACCAGGCGCAGATCGGCGAGGCCGCGCAGTCGATCGAAGCGCATGCCGACGCGTTCAGCAACGTGACTTACAGCGCACCGACCGAAACCGGCGATGTGGAGACGCGCGCTGCAGCCGCGGTCGCTTCCGGGAACGACGCCCGGCCGGACGGTATGCCGATGCCGCGCGTCGGCCGCAACGACCCTTGCCCGTGTGGCAGCGGCAAGAAATTCAAGCAGTGCCACGGCAAGCTGACCTGAGGCCCGGATCGGTCTGACAAGCCGCTGCGGTCGGGGTCGCGCCGTGTGTGAACGAGCGTACGCCTCGGCAAACTGTTGTATGTCCGCCATGCAACACTTGGACTTGATGCGTGCGCGCAACATAATGCGTCGATGCGAATCGGGTTCACCAAGATGCAGGGCGCCGGCAACGACTTCGTCGTGCTGGATGAAACCGCGCAGCGGCTGAACCTCGGCGCCGCGCAGTACCGATGGCTGGCCGACCGTCACTTCGGAATCGGCGCCGATCAAATCCTGTCGGTGCGCCCGGCCAGCACGCCGGAAGTCGACTTCGACTACGTGATTCACAACGCAGACGGCGGCCAGGTCGAGCATTGCGGCAACGGCGCGCGTTGTTTTGCGCGTTTCGTGCAGCAGCGCGGCCTGACGACGAAGGCCACGCTGCGCGTGCGCGTGCAAAACGGCGTAATCACTTTGCGAACGGAAGCGGACGAGCGCGTCACGGTCGACATGGGCGCGCCGGTGTTTGAGTTGCCGAGAATCCCGTTCGATCCCGACGCTGCCTCCCCACGACAGCAGCCCACCGCCACCGATTCCTCGCAAATATGGCCGCTGGCGCTTGTCGCGCCTGCATCTACCGCTATCGTCGATATAGCAGTGCTGTCGATGGGCAACCCGCATGCGGTGATCTGGGTGGCCGACGTGGACAGCGCGCCAGTCGCCACGCAGGGGCCGCAGATCGGGCGGCACGCGGCGTTTCCGCGCGGTGTGAACGTGGGCTTCGCGCAGGTGCTGGACCGCACGCACATCCGGCTGCGCGTGTTCGAGCGCGGCTCGGGCGAGACGCTCTCGTGCGGCACCGGCGCGTGCGCCGCCGTGGTCGCGGGCATCCGGCTCGGGCGGCTCGACCCGAGCGTCGATGTGGCCACCCGCGGCGGCAAGCTCACGATCCACTGGTCCGGTGACGCTGCCGAATCGGTGCGCATGACCGGGCCTGCCGTGACGGTGTTCGAAGGCTCGGTCGACGTGCCGGCGCTTTGACTTTTTTTGCGATTGTCTCTGGATCGATCCCGCTTCACATGCTCAGTCCCACCACCGTCAACCCGCTGCCTGACCCGATGGAACAAGTCGACCTCTCGCATCCGATCACCGAAGACGACATTGCGAACTTCCTTCTCGCATCGCCCGACTTCTTCGTGCGCCACGCCGAAGTGCTGGCCTCTGTGCAGCTCGCGAGCCCGCACGGCAACCGCGCGGTCGGCCTGCAACAGCGCCAGGCCGAGATGCTGCGCGAGAAGATCAAGGGGCTCGAGGCGCGCATTGTCGACATGGTCGGCCACGCGCACGACAACGCGCAGCTCGCCGACAAAGTCGAGCAGCTGTGCTGCGAGTTGCTGCACGTCGAGGAGGCCGACGAGCTGCCGCAGCGGCTGCTCAGCGAGCTTGCGCAGCGTTTCGACATGCCGCAGGTCGCGCTGCGACTCTGGGACGTCGATGCGCGCTTTGCAGACGCGCCGTTCGCACAAGACGTGGACGACGATGCACGCGCGTTTGCCGCGTCGCTGGACAGGCCGTTTTGTGGCGTGAATCCGGGCCTGCCGATCGTGCATTGGCTGCCTGAGCCGACCGAAGCGATGTCGCTTGCACTGATTCCGCTGCGCTGGCCGGGCAGCGCGCCGTCCGCGGCGGCCACCGCACCTGACAGTGCCGGCTTCCGCCACGATGTGGAGACGGCAGCGGCAGCGGCAGCGGACGCGAGTCGATGCGCAAGGCGGTCTGGTTGGCTGCGACGACTTGGTACGGCGCGAGCCGACGTCCGCGCATGGCCGAGTGGAGCGCGGTGCACCGGCACCGCCGGGCGATGCGGTGTCGGCCGCAGCGCCAGCCAAGCGGCCGATCGGCGGTCTGCTCGTGCTTGCATCGCCGGACCCGAAACGGTTTCACCCTGACATGGGCACCGACTTCCTGCAGCGGCTGGCCGATCTGTGCGGTGCGGCGCTGTCGCGGCTGCAGCCAGTGGCCGGGCAGGCGGCGCATATGGTCGACTGAGTCGCCGGTCCGCGCCTGCGTTGCGCCCGCGCATACGTTGTCCCATGGAAGCAGTACCCGGCGCCGAACCGGCGGCACACGACCTGCAGCGCATCGAGCGCTACCTCGAGCACGTGCGCATCGAGAAGCGGCTGGCCGCGCGCACGGTCGAGCTGTATGCGCTCGATCTGCAGAAGCTGATGGGGTTCGCGCAGGCCGCCGGCATCGACCTGACGGCGGTTCGTCAGCCCCAGGTGCGGCGCTGGGCCGCGCAGATGCACGGTGCGGGCCGCAGCGGCCGCGGCGTCGCGTTGATCCTGTCGGGCTGGCGCGGCTTCTACGGCTGGCTCGCGCGCGGTGGCGAAGTCGCGGGCAATCCGGTGCAGGACGTGCGCGCACCGAAGACCGGCCGGCCGCTGCCGAAGGCGCTCGGCGTGGAAGAAGCGGTGCGGCTCGCGGCCTACCAGGCCGAGGGTCGGCCGACCCCTGGCTCGAGGCGCGCGACGCCTGCATGGTCGAGCTGCTCTACAGCAGCGGTCTGCGCGTGGCCGAACTCACCGGGCTCGACTGGCGGGCCAGTGCCGCCGCACGCGGATGGGTCGATGTGCAGGCGGCGCAGGTGCATGTGCTCGGCAAGGGCGGCAAGCGGCGCACGCGTGCCGGTCGGCGCGCCTGCGTTGGCCGCGCTCTGCGCACTGGCTTTCGATGCGCGCGCAGCAGCCCGCCGCGCAGAGCAGCCGCGCTCTTCATCGGCAGAAGCGGCAGCCGGCTGTCGAGCCAATCGGTCTGGCAGCGCCTGCGCAGCCGCAGCCGCCAAGCCGGGCTTGCGGCACCGGTGCATCCGCACATGCTGCGGCACTCGTTCGCGAGCCACCTGCTGCAGTCCAGCGGCGACCTGCGCGCGGTGCAGGAGCTGCTCGGGCCACGCCAACATCACGACGACCCAGGTCTATACGCGGCTGGACTTCCAGCATCTGGCCCGTGCCTACGATGCGGCGCACCCGCGTGCGAAGATCGGTTCGCTATCGAAAAAATAGCCGAAGACGCAGTTGTGGTCTGCGTTTCGGCTATTTTTTCGCGATCGGCAGTTCGCCCGGTCGGGCACCGCGCAGGCAATTCGGCAACCGCGCTGCAAGTGCTTCGCGCGCGACCCAGCTACTGGAAAGTCCGTGTTCGCACGGCCGAGCCTGCGCCGCTACACTCCCCGCTTGTTTTGCAGCCCACCGTACCGGCTTCGGGCCCGGCCGCGCATCGTCATGAGCCTTATTCCCGCCACCATCCTGACCGGCTTTCTCGGCTCCGGCAAAACCACGCTGTTGAAGCGCATCCTCACCGAAGCGCATGGGCAGAAGATCGCCGTGATCGAAAACGAGTTCGGTGAAGAAAACATCGACAGCGACATCCTGGTCAGCGAGTCGAACGAGCAGATCATCCAGATGAGCAACGGCTGCATCTGCTGCACGATCCGCGAAGACCTGCGCGGCGCGCTGCAGCTGCTGGCCGAGCGCCGCCGCAAAGGCGAGATCCAGTTCGACCGCGTGGTGATCGAGACCACCGGGCTGGCCGACCCGGGCCCGGTCGCGCAGACCTTCTTCATGGACGAAGAAGTGGCCGAGAGCTATCTGCTCGACTCGATCGTGACGCTGGTGGACGCCAAGCACGCGCAAGCGCAGCTCACCGACCAGCAGCAGGCGCGGCGCCAGATCGGCTTTGCCGATCAGTTGTTCATCAGCAAGACCGATCTGGTCAGCGAATCCGAAACCCAGGCGCTGATGCAGCGGCTGCGCCAGATGAACCCGCGCGCACCGCAGCAGGCGGTGTCGTTCGGCCAGGTGCCGATCTCGCAGGTGTTCGATCTGCGCGGCTTCAACCTGAACGCGCGGCTCGAGATCGATCCGGAATTTCTGGCCGAGCAGCAACATGCGCACGATCACGCCCATGACCACGATCATGCAGACGACGGCACCATGCGAACACCCCTCGCACCGAGTGGATGGGGCGCACGCAGCGCATGCACCACATCATCATCACAACGACGACGTCGGCAGCTTCGCGTTCCGCTCCGAGCGCGCGTTCGATCCGGCCCGACTGGAAGACTTTCTCGGCTCGATCGTCAATGTCTACGGCCCACGGCTGCTGCGCTACAAGGGCGTGCTGCACATGGCGGGCACCGACCGCAAAGTGATCTTTCAAGGCGTGCACCAGTTGATGGGCAGCGACCTGGGGCCGAAGTGGGCCGACGACGAGCCGCGCATCAGCAAGATGGTGTTCATCGGCATCGAGCTGCCGCGCGAGATCCTGCTGCAGGGCCTGGAGCAATGTCTGGCATGATGCGCCCCCTTCGCGCGTATACCGTGCATCAGCCGGTAGCGTTGCCGTCGTATGAGGCGCGTGGAGTCGTTCCGTTTTCCGTCGCCTTTCACGACCATCGAGGGTTTCCATGTTCACCTCGTTTCTGCAGTTGATGAGGTTCGCCATGTCCAGCCCGAAATTGATTACCCCCGGCAGCGGCGCCAGTCCGAAGCCCCTCGCCAAGTCCGCTGGCGCGAGCCGCGCGGCTGGCAAGACCGTCAACGTGCCGCCGCCGTCAAGTAAGGCTCCGGCTTCGCACGACCGAACGGCAGTCCCCGAAGATCGACCAGAGCGGCAAGAGCGTCGAAGTCGGACAAGTCCGTCGCCGCCCCCAAGCCGCCGCGGTCGCCGGCGCAAAGTCAGCCGCCGGCGCGGTCGCACGCAAGACCGCTCCGGCCGCCGCGGCCGCGCCTGCGGCGCCGACACCAGCCGACGACAAAGCCGCGCCTGCGTCGCCGCGCACGCCGGCGCGCAGTGGCCGGCCCTCGGCGCGGCTTGCGCAGATCACGGTGCCTTCGATGGCGCAGTCGGTGGCTTCCAGCGCCGCCAAGTCGAGCTACACCACGCATCCGCGTCGGCCGCGTCGATCGCTGCCGCCGCACGCGCAACGATCAAGAAAAATCCCAAGCTGGCCGACAACTGGAAGTCGGTGGCCGCGGACAAGCTGTCGGACGAAGAAGTGCTGGCGATGCCCGACAGCGAGTACATGAACGACAAGCAGACCGCGTTCTTCCGGCTCAAGTTGGTGCGGCTCAAAACGGACATGCTGAGCAACGCGGGCGAAACCACCGAGCACCTGCGCGAAGACACCGTGGTGGTACCCGACCCGGCCGACCGCGCCACCATCGAGGAAGAGCATGCGCTCGAGTTGCGCACGCGCGACCGCGAGCGCAAGCTGCTCAAGAAAATCGAGCAATCGATCGCGCGCATCGACGCCGGCGACTACGGCTACTGCGACGAAACCGGTGAGCCGATCGGTGTCGGTCGCCTGCTCGCGCGCCCGACGGCCACGTTGTCGCTCGAAGCGCAGCAGCGGCGCGAGCTCAAGCAGAAGATGTTCGGCGATTAGTTGAAAACTTCCGCACAGAGGCGGAGTAAGCCGGGCCGGCGTCGCCACGGCCTGCCGGAGTTGACGCAAACTCCGACGGATGAGCAAGGAAACCCCCCCCGGATTTCTTTCCAAGGTTGCGCGCTTCGTCAAGAAGCCGATGACCAATTGGACCGAACTGGACCAGCCGGAGCCGGACAAATCCATCGACTACAGCAAAGCGCTGTTGAAGGAGATGATCGACCGCAAGCGGCGCAACGACTTTGTGAGGAAGCGCGAGTTCGATCAGCTGCGCAAGCTGCGCAGTCGCGGCAGCACCATGCCGGGCGCGCTGGAGATGGCGTCGTTCTTCCAGAGCAGCCTGCCGTCCAATCCCGAGGAGCGGGCCCACACGCTGCGCAAGATCGACGAGATCGAAGCGCAAATGTCGACGCAGTGGTGGAAAAGCAAGTCACTGCCTTCCAGTGCAACCGGTACCAGGGATCTTTCGTCGGCTGCCGCGGCTGCGGCCCGTTCGATGGCCAAAACAGAGATGCAGGCGCTCGGCGAAGCTGCGCCGCAGGACGACGCGCCGCTGGCCCTCAGCCTTGCTTTGCAGGGCACCGTGCCGCTGGCGCTCTCGGCTGCCGGTCGCATGGCGTCGGACTCTGCAGAAGCTCCTGCGTTGTCGCTCGCCGAGGCCTCGCTGCCGCCGCTCACCGACCGCTGGATGAGTGAAGCGGGGAAACCGCAGGATGCGACACTCGATGCGGGCGGCTTCGTGCATGACCCGGAGCTCGAAGAGCCCGCGATCCTGTTTGCCAACGGCGACTACGAAGGCGCGGAAGCCGCGCTCACGGCGCTGATCGCACCAGGCGCGCAAGGCGTGGACCGGCCGTCGATCTGGCTGGCGCTGTTCGATCTCTACCGGGCCACCGGCCAGCATGAGCGGTTCGAGAACATCGCATTGGACTTCGCTGCACGCTTCGGCCGCTCGGAGCCGGTCTGGTTTGCTTTTGCCGATTCGCGCGATGCGGCGTCTGGTCTGTGCTCTTCGGCGCCTGTCGCGAAGGCGGTCGCGCCCACGCGCGCATTCGGCTGGACGGCGCCCGAGGTGCTGACAGCCAAAGTCGTCGCGACGTTGGAGACGGCGCTTCTCAAGGGACCGATGCAACCCTGGCGCTTCAACTGGGGCAAGGTCGGGACGGTCGAGGTGGATGCGCGGCTGCCGCTGCTGCAATTGATCGAGCGCTGGAGTACTTCGGCGGTGCGGCTGCGCTTTGTCGATGTCGACCAGCTCGAGCGGGTGCTGGCCGCGCAGGCGCCATCAGGCGATGATTCGGTGGATCCGGTGTGCTGGCGGCTGATGCTGGCGCTGTTGCGCGTGATGCACCGGGTGGATGACTTCGACCGATTGGCGCTCGAATACTGCATCACCTACGAGGTATCGCCTCCGTCCTGGGTCGATCCGGTCTGCACCTTCTTGCATGGGCCCGACGAGGCCGGTATGGCAAGCCAAGCCCGGTCGAACATCGGCCCGGACAGCGCGACCCAGTCCGACCACTTTCCGGTTCTTCCTGCATTGCTCGAGGTGGTCGAGCAGCCCCAGGCGGGGATGATCGAGTTGTCGGGCCGGCTGATCGGCGACGCGGGCGAACGGTTGGTGGGTGTGGCGCAGAGCCATCCGGGCATCAAGTCGTTGACGGTGCGCTGCGACAAACTCGCGCGGGTCGATTTCTCGGCGGCCGGCTCGGTGCTGAACTGGGCGGCCGCGCGGCAAGCCGATGGCTGCCGCGTGGAATTCAGCCAGCTGCAGCGGCTGGTGGCGATTTTCTTCAACGTGGTGGGCATCAGCGAATACGCGCGGGTGTTGGTCCGGCACAATTAGCGGTTTGGCGCCGCGTGGGCCCGACGAAGCACACGCAGCAGTCTCTCCTGACGGCAGCGGCCGAGAAGCAGGACGCTCCGTCGTCTGCGGCGGCTGCCGTCGATCGTCTTGTCGCTATCCGAACCCCCTACCCATGGAACAGTTTCACGGCACCACCATCCTGAGCGTGCGGCGCCAGATCGGCAATACGCTTGAGGTGGCACTCGGCGGCGATGGCCAGGTCACGCTCGGCAACATCGTCGTCAAGGGCACCGCACGCAAAATCCGCAGGCTGCACCACGACCGCGTGCTGGCCGGCTTCGCCGGCGCCACTGCCGACGCGTTCACCTTGTTCGAGCGCTTCGAAGCCAAGCTCGAGAAGCACCAGGGGCACTTGGTGCGCGCGGCGATCGAACTCACCAAAGACTGGCGCACCGACCGCATGCTGCGCCGGCTTGAAGCGATGCTGGCGGTGGCTGACCTGAGCGCGTCGCTGATCATCACCGGCAACGGCGACGTGCTGGAGCCCGAGCAGGGGATCGTCGCGATTGGCTCGGGCGGCGCGTATGCGCATTCGGCGGCCAAGGCGCTGCTTCAGAACAGCGAACTCGGCGCCGGCGAGATCGTCAAGAAGTCGCTTGAAATCGCCGGCGAACTGTGCATCTACACCAACATGCACCACACCATCGAAACCCTGAGCGCCTAGATGTCCGACCTGACCCCGCAAGAGATCGTCTCCGAACTCGACCGCCACATCGTCGGTCAGCATGCCGCCAAGCGCGCGGTCGCCATTGCGCTGCGCAACCGCTGGCGGCGCCAGCAGGTCGATGTCTCGCTGCGCCACGAGATCACGCCGAAGAACATCTTGATGATCGGCCCAACCGGCGTTGGCAAGACCGAGATCGCGCGCCGGCTCGCACGGCTGGCCGACGCGCCGTTCATCAAGGTCGAAGCCACCAAATTCACCGAAGTCGGCTACGTCGGCAAGGACGTGGACGCGATCATCCGGGACCTGGTCGACGTCGCGGTCAAGCAGACGCGCGAGTCGGAGATGCAGCAGGTGCGCGCGCGCGCCGAGGACGCGGCCGAAGAGCGCGTGCTCGACGCGCTGATCCCGCCGCCGCGCGGCGCATCATCGGGCGCGGTGGACCAGCCCGCGTTGCCGGACAGCACCGCGCGTCAGGCGTTCCGCAAGAAGTTGCGCGAAGGTCAGTTGCACGACAAGGAAATCGAACTCGATCTGGCGCAGGCCCGGCCGCAGCTTGAAGTGATGGGGCCGGCCGGCATGGAGGAGATGACCGAGCAGCTGCGCGGCATGTTCAGCCAATTCGGCCAGGAAAAGCGCAGCCAACGCAAGCTGCGCATCTCCGAAGCGCTGAAGCTGCTGGCCGATGAGGAAGCTGCCAAACTGATCAACGAGGACGAGGTGAAGGCGCAGGCGATCCGCAACGCCGAAGCAAAACGGCATCGTCTTCATCGACGAGATCGACAAGGTGACTTCGCGCGGCTCCGAGCAAAGCGCGGGCGAGGTGTCGCGCCAGGGCGTGCAGCGCGACCTGTTGCCGCTGGTGGAGGGCACCACCGTGTCGACCAAATACGGCACCGTGAAGACCGACCACATGCTGTTCATCGCCTCCGGCGCCTTCCACCTGAGCAAGCCGAGCGATCTGATTCCCGAGTTGCAGGGACGTTTTCCGATCCGGGTCGAGCTCACGTCTCTGTCGGTCGCCGACTTCGAGGCGATCTTGACGCAGACCCAGGCCTCGCTCGTCAAGCAGTATCAGGCGCTGCTGGATACCGAGCGGGTCGCGCTCGAGTTCACGCCCGAGGGCGTGACCCGGCTTGCGCAGATCGCTTGCGACGTCAACGAGCGGACCGAGAACATCGGCGCGCGTCGGCTGTCCACCGTGATGGAGCGGCTGCTCGACGAAGTCAGCTTCGATGCGGCCGGTCTGCTCGACCAGACTGTGCGCATCGATCCGCCGTACGTGGATGCACGGCTCGGCGAGTTGAGCTGCAACGAAGACCTGTCGCGCTACATCCTTTAGCCACACGCCCCGACGGCCTGCAAATCCCTGTCGGATGAGAGCCGATCTGCCCGAAAAGACGGGTCGATCGGTGGGGCCCGCAGCCACAAATTCGGGCGGAGGCGGGCAGCGATGCGCTTGCGCATTCCTGCTACGCTCGGAAGCAAGTGGTCGGCGCTTCGGCCTGCCGCGTGCAATGCGCGTTTCTCCATGGACATCGGCGACTGCCGACCGCTCCTGCAAGACCTCGGGCTCGAATTTTCATTCCTTGCCCAAAGTCTCGGTATAAACACCTAAGTCGTTGATTTAATTAAAAAAGCTCGTGACGAAAACAGTTGCGAGAAATGCAATTCCTGCTACAGTGGGGAAAAGTGCAAAAAAGTGGTGCATGCCCTTTTTGCAAAGTTGAGGTTGCGTCTGATTAGGGTTGCTCGGGGTTTATCGCGTGTTTTCCGGAGCGTCGTTCATCACCCTCGATGCGAAGGGCCGGTTGTCGGTCCCAGCGCGTCATCGCGCGGTGTTGCTCGCCAGCGCGGCGGGGCAGGTGACGCTGACGAAACACCCGCATGGATGCCTGTTGGTGTTTCCGCAGCCCGAATGGGAGTTGTTTGCCGCACGCGTTGCGGCGCTTGCCGATGGAGGTTCAATGGTGGAAGCGGATATTTTTGGGCAACGCGATGGAGTTGACGATGGATGCGACCGGACGGGTGCTGGTCTCGCCCGAACTGCGCTCGGGTGCGTCCATCGACCGCGAAGTCGTGCTGCTCGGCATGGGTTCGCATTTCGAACTCTGGGACAAGGACACCTATCTTGCAAAAGAGGCCGAAGCCATGCAGGGGCAGATGCCGGATGTGTTCAAAGGCTTTTCATTTTGAGTGCCGCCCGTGAACAATGCCGCCGCGCGGCTGCCTGCGCATGTTCCCGTTTTGCTGAGCGAGGCGGTCGACGCGTGGCTGACCGATCCGGACGGCACCTATCTGGACGGTACGTTCGGCCGGGGCGGCCACTCGCGAGCGTTGCTCTACGCGGCTCTCGTCCGCGTGGTCGACTGCTGGCGTTCGATCGGGACCCGGAAGCGGTATCGGTGGCGCGACGCAAATCGACGACCCGCGTTTTTCGATCCGGCATCAGGTATTTGCTCGAGGCTTGGCCGACGTCGGCGCGGCTTCCGTACACGGGGTGTTGCTCGACTTGGGCGTGAGTTCGCCGCAGATGGATACGCCAGAGCGGGGTTTCAGTTTTCGCTTCGATGCGCCGCTGGACATGCGGATGGACACCAGTTCGGGGCCGACCGTGGCCGAGTGGTTGCTGACGGCCGAGGTGCCGGAGATCGTCGAGGTGCTGCGTGACTACGGTGAAGAACGGTTTGCTGTTCAGATTGCAAAGGCGCTTGTGGCTCGCCGACAAGAACGGCGCCCAGTTTCAACCACCGCCGACTTGGCCGGGCTCGTGGCTGGCGCGGTCAAAACCCGCGAGCCGGGCCAGAACCCTGCAACGCGCGCATTTCAGGCTTTTCGGATTCACATCAACGCCGAACTTGAAGAGCTGCAACAAGCGCTAGAGGCAAGTCTGCATGTATTGCGTCCCGGAGGCCGGCTCGTGGTGATCAGCTTCCATTCGCTGGAAGACCGCATCGTCAAGCAGTTCATCGCACGCCACGCGCGCGCGGTGGTGGACCGGCGCGCGCCGTTCGCCGAAGGCGCGCCGTTGCGCCTCGAGGCGCTAGGCCGCGATTCGCGTCCGGGCGCAGCCGAAGTCGAGCACAACCCGCGAGCCCGCAGCGCGGTGATGCGCATCAGCGGCGCGCACCGCCGCGCCTGCATGATCGATGCGGCTCAATCTTGTCCTGCTGATCGCGGTGCTGGCGACCGCGCTGTATCTGGTGCATGTGCAGTACGAGTCGCGTCGGCTGGTCTTTGAGCTGGAAAAAGTGAACGCCATCGCCGCCAAGCTCGAAGTCGAGCAGAGCCGCCTGCAGGTCGAGCGACGCGGCGAAGCGACCTCGCTGCGCGTGGAGAGCCTTGCCGCCGCAGCGCCTGCAGATGTCGGTCGCCACGCCGGCCATCACGCTTTATGTCGACCCGACCGGCCGCACGCATGCCGACCGCGAATGCCGCGGCCGCCTTCGCGCGGTGGCCACCAGCCGCAACACCAGCACCGTTTCCAAACAGCGTGGGAGCCCGCCATGAGCAGCCGCAGCGTGCGTTACGGATCGACTCCGCTGCTGGCCAGCCGCACGCCGGTCTGGCGCAGCAAGCTGATCGTCGCGGGCATTGCGCTCGGTTTTCTGGCGCTGGCCGGACGCGCCGCCTATGTGCAGGTTATCGGCAACGATTTCTTCCGGCGCCAGGGCGAGGTGCGATTCGCACGCACGCTGGAGTTGCCGGCAAGCCGCGGGCGCATTCTCGATCGCAACGGGCTGATCCTTGCCTCCAGCGTGGTCGCGCCGAGCATCTGGGCGATTCCCGAAGATGTGGACCGCGACCCGGCCAAGTTGCGCCAGTTGGCGCAAGCTGCTTGAATATGCCGCTGGCCGCGCTGAATGAGAAGCTCGAAGACGAAGATCGCTCGTTCGTCTGGCTGCGCCGCCAGATCGACGAGCCGATCGCGCAGCAGATCGCGGCGCTGAACATCGCCGGCATTTATCAACGCAAAGAATACAAGCGCCAGTACCCGGAAGGCGAAGCGATCGCGCATGTGGTCGGCTTCACCAACGTCGAAGACAAGGGCCAGGAAGGCATCGAGCTCGAGTTCAACAAGCGAGCTCGCGCGGCCGCGCCGGTTCGCGCCGCGTCATCAAGGACCGGTTCGGCCGCGTGGTGGAGACCATCGGCGACCAGGTGCCGCCGCTCGACGGCCAGGACATCCAGCTCAGCATCGACAGCAAGGTACAGTTCTTCGCCTACCAAAAGCTGCGCGAAGCGGTGCTCGCCAACAAGGCCAAAGCCGGCAGCGTGGTGGTGCTCGACAGCGTGACGGGCGAGGTGCTCGCGCTGGCGAACTACCCGAGCTATGTGCCGGACAAGCGCCAGAACCTGCAGGGCGAGCAACTGCGCAACCGCGCGCTGACCGACACGTTCGAGCCCGGCTCGACGATGAAGCCGGTCACGGTGGCGATGGCGCTCGAAGCCGGCCGCGTCAAGCCGCAGACGCTGATCGACACCGGCCCCGGACGTTTTCAGATCGGCGGCTTCACGATCCGCGACACGCACAACTACGGGACGCTGACGGTCGAAGGCGTGATCCAGAAGTCCAGCAACGTCGGCGCGCTGAAGATCGCGCAGAAGATGTCGCCGCACGAGATGTGGGACACCTACACCGCGCTCGGTTATGGCGAGAAGCCGCTGCTGCGCTTTCCCGGCGCCGCCACGGGCCGCCTGCGGCCCTGGAAAAGCTGGAAGCCGGTCGAGCAGGCCACGATGGCCTACGGCTACGGCATGTCGGCTTCGTTGTTTCAGATGGCGCATTCCTACACCGCGTTCGCCCACGACGGGCAGGTGATCCCGATCACGTTGCTGAAGTCGTCCGAGCCGGCTGCCGGCAAGCGCGTGTTTTCCCCGGCGACGGCGCGCGTCGATCCGCCGGATGATGGAGATGGCGGCCGGCCCCGGCGGCACGGGCCAGCGCGCGCAGACGGTCGGCTACTCGGTCGGCGGCAAGTCGGGCACCGCGCACAAGCAGGTCGGGCCGCGGTTATGCGAGCAACAAGTACCGCTCGTGGTTCACCGGCATGGCGCCGATCAGCCAGCCGCGCATCATCACTGCGGTGATGATCGATGAGCCCAGCGCCGGCGTTATTACGGCGGCGTGGTCGCCGCGCCTGTGTTCAGCTCGGTGGTGCAGCAGACGCTGCGCATGATGGGCGTGCAGCCCGACATGTCGGTGGTGCCGCAGATCGTGTCGGACACGGTCGAGGAATCGTTCTGAATGAGCGTTCGGCTCGACACCCCGCAGGCAGCCGTCGACTGGCTGCGTGCGCGCGTGCCGGGCCGGCTTGGTGGTGGACAGCCGGCTGGTGCGCCCGGGCGACGCCTTTATCGCCTGGCCTGGCGCGGCGGTCGATGGCCGGCGGTTCGTGTCCGAGGCGTTGGCTGCGGGTGCTGCCGCGTGTCTGGTCGAGCAGCAGGGCGTCGAGCCCTTCGGCTTCGATGGCGATTCGGTCGGCTGCTATGACGGGCTGAAAGCCGCCACCGGATCGATCGCCGCCGCCTGGCACGAACGCCCGAGCGAACGTCTCGACGTGCTACGCGGTGACCGGCACCAACGGCAAGACGTCGACCGCCTGGTGGCTCGCGCAGGCTCTGTCCGGGCTCGACCGCACGCGGACGCGACGTGCTGGGTTTGATCGGCACGCTGGGCGCGGGCCTTGTTCGAGGCAACGAGTGCGCTGCGGCTCGAGTCGATCGGTGGTCTGACCACGCCGGACCCGGTCGAGCTGCAGCATGCGTTTCGCCGGTTTGCCGATGCCGGCGCGAACGCCTGTGTGATCGAGGCGTCCTCGATCGGGCTGGCCGAGCACCGACTGGACGCTACCCGAATTCGCGTCGCCGTGTTTACCAATCTGTCGCAGGACCATCTCGACTATCACGGCTCCATGGCCGCTTACTGGCAAGCCAAGCAACGATTGTTCGACTGGCCGGGGCTGCAAGCAGCAGTGATCAACGTCGACGACACGCATGGTGCGCAGTTGGCCGAGTCGCTGCGGGATGGTTCGCCGATTGACCTCTGGACGGTCGCGCGCGCAAAGCCCGCCCGGCTGCAGGCGCAGCACATCGAGCAGTGCGCCGACGGGCTGCGCTTCGACGTGGTCTGCGCAGAAGACGGTGACGTGCAGACGGTGGAGACCGCGCTGCTGGGTCTCTACAACGTGTCGAACCTGCTCGGCGTGATCGCTGCCCTGCGCACGCAGGGTGTGTCGTTGGCCCACGCGGCTCGAGCCTGTGCTGCGCTGACGCCGGTGCCAGGGCGTCTGCAGCGGGTGCCTGCGCTGCCGGACCACCCGTTGGTGCTGATCGATTTCGCACACACCCCGGATGCGTTGACGCAGGTGCTCCGTAGCGCTGCAGCCGACCGCCCGCCAACGCGGCGGCCGGCTGCACTGCGTGTTCGGCTGCGGCGGCGACCGGGACCGCAGCAAACGCGCGCCGATGGCCGCTGCTGCCGAACAGCACGCCGATCAGGTCATGCTGACCAGCGACAACCCGCGCTCGGAAGACCCCCGCGCAATCATCGAGCAAGCGCTGCAAGGCCTGCAGCAGCCCGATTGCGCGCTCGTGGAGCCCGACCGCGCGCAGGCAATTCGGCGCGCCGTGCGGGACGCCGCGCCAGCCGACGTGATCTGCATTGCGGGCAAAGGCCACGAAACGACGCAGGAAATTGGTGGCCGCAAGTTTGCGTTCAACGATGCCGACGTGGCGGCCGAGGCACTGGCCTTGCGCCTGGGCGCCCCACGCCAAGGGTCGGCAGTGATTGCCACACCCGCTGCGCATTCTCGAGCGGCCGCATGACGATGATGACGCTTGCGCAGCTCGCCAACTGGCTGCCGGAGAGCCGGCTGGTCGGCGATTCCGCTGCTGCCGTGCTGCGTGTACACAGTGACACGCGCAGCCTGCAGCCGGGCGACTTGTTCGTCGCACTTGCAGGCGAGCGGTTCGACGCGCACCAGTTTCTGCCGCAAGCCAAGGCGCTGGGCGCCGCCGCCGCACTTGCGCAGCGCGGACTTGCCGCTGCGGGCTGGTGCGGCGTCGAAGTCCCCGATACGCGGCGCGCGCTGGGTCAGCTTGCCGCTGCGTGGCGCGCGCAGTTCACGCTGCCGCTGATCGCCGTCACCGGCAGCAACGGCAAGACCACCGTCACGCAGATGACGGCCGGCATCCTGCGCGCAGCGGCACCCGATGCGGCGCTTGCCACGCAAGGCAACTTCAACAATCGACATCGGTGTGCCGCTGACCTTGTTGCGGCTGCGTGCCGAGCATCGGCTCGCCGCGCTCGAACTCGGCATGAATCATCCCGGGGAAATCGCCGCGCTCGCAGCCATGGCGCAGCCCACCGTGGTGCTGGTCAACAACGCGCAACGCGAGCACATGGAATTCATGGCTTCGGTGGAGGCGGTCGCACAGGAAAACGGATCGGCGATCGCTGCGCTGCCGGCCGACGGCGTCGCGGTATTCCCGCAGGACGACGCGCATGCCGGCTCGTGGCGTGAACTTGCCGCCGGGCGTCGCTGCGTCACGTTCGGCCTGCCAGCGGACGGCGTTGCCGACGTGCGGCTGCAGTCGGCCGAATGGAGCACCGACAGCTGGAACGTGCGGGCGGCCACGCCCGCCGGTGCATTGCGCTATCGCCTGTCGGCACCCGGAATGCACAACGTGCTGAATTCGCTTGCCGCCGTTGCGGTGGCCGGCGCGGCGGGCATCGAGTTGTCGTCGATCGCCGAAGGGCTCAGCGCTTTCTCACCCGTGGCCGGCCGCTCGGCCATGTTCTCGCTGGCGTTGGGCGAGCGTCGCATGACGGTGGTGGACGACAGCTACAACGCGAACCCCGATTCTGTGCATGCCGCCATCGAGCTGCTGGCCGGTCTGCCGGGCCCGCATCTGCTGGTGCTCGGCGACATGGGTGAAGTCGGCGATCAGGGAGCGCAGTTCCACCGCGAAGTCGGCGCAGCTGCCCGGCGGCGCGGAATCGACGCGCTGATGACCCTCGGAAGCCCAATCGCGTGAAGCCGCTGCCGCATTCGACGGTGCGCAGGCGTTCGACGAGATCGATGCACTCTGCGCGGCAGTGAACGATGCCGTGCCGAACTTCGCCAGCGTGCTCATCAAAGGCTCGCGCTTCATGCGCATGGAACGCGTGGTCTTTGCAATCAAGTCGGCCGGGAGCATTGCGCATGCTGCCTAGCCTGGCTCAATGGTTGCAGACGACGTCACCGGAATTCGGTTTTTTCCGTGTGTTCCAGTATTTGAGCTTTCGTGCCGTGATGGCGGCCGTGACGGCGCTTCTGATCGGCCTGATCGCGGGCCCGGCCGTAATTCGCCGGCTCACCGAGCTCAAGATCGGCCAGCCGATCCGCGGCTACGGCATGGAGTCGCATCTGGTCAAAAGCGGCACGCCCACGATGGGCGGCGTGCTGATCCTGTTGTCGATCGCGGTGTCCACGATCCTCTGGTTCGATCTGTCGAACCGCTTCGTCTGGATCGTGCTGATCGTCACGCTCGGGTTCGGTGCGATCGGTTGGGCCGACGACTGGCGCAAGGTCGTCAAAAAAGACCCGGAAGGCATGCGTTCGCGCGAGAAGTATTTCTGGCAGTCGGTGATCGGTCTGCTCGCCGCGCTCTACCTCGTGTTCAGCATTTCGGAGAACTCGAACCTGCGCGTGCTCGAGCTGTTCGTGAGCTGGGTGCAGTCCGGCTTCGACGTCGATCTGCCGCCCAAAGCCGGCCTGTTGCTGCCGTTTTTCAAGCAGGTCAGCTACCCGCTCGGCGTGTTCGGTTTCGTGATCCTGACCTATCTGGTGATCGTCGGCGCAAGCAACGCGGTAAACCTGACCGATGGGCTCGACGGCCTGGCGATCATGCCGGTCGTGATGGTCGGCGCGGCGCTCGGCGTCTTCGCTTACGTCACGGGCAATTCGGTGTTCAGCAAGTACCTGCTGTTCCCGCACATTCCAGGCGCGGGCGAACTGTTGATTTTTTGTTCGGCGCTGGCGGGTTCGGGTCTCGCGTTCCTATGGTTCAACACGCATCCGGCCCAGGTGTTCATGGGCGATGTTGGCGCGCTCGCGTTGGGCGGCGCCCTGGGCACGATCGCCGTCATCGTGCGGCAAGAGATCGTGCTGGCGATCATGGGCGGCATCTTCGTCGTTGAAGCCGTCTCCGTGATGCTGCAGGTGACCTGGTTCAAGTACACGCGCAAGCGCTACGGCGTCGGCCGGCGGCTGCTCAAGATGGCGCCGTTGCACCATCATTTCGAAAAAAGCGGCTGGACCGAAACGCAGGTCGTGGTGCGGTTCTGGATCGTCACGATGCTGCTGTGCCTGATCGGCCTGTCCACGTTGAAGCTGCGTTGAAGCCATTGTCATGACGCTACACGCCGCTTCCCTTCGAACACAGACGCCAACTGCGTGCCGTTGGCGCTGGTGCTCGGCCTTGGGAGTGTCCGGCCTTGCGATGGCGCGCTGGTGGGTGCGCAGCGGTGGGGCGGTGACGGTCGCCGATTCGCGCACCGCGCCGCCCGAACTGGCGCGGCTGCAGCGCGAACTGCCCGCAGTGCGCTTTGTGGGCGGCATGCGGAATTCGATGCCGCACTGTTCGATTCGGTGCGTCCCGGCGCGGTGTTCAAAAGCCCGGGACTGGCCCCGGATAGCGTAGCGCCCTCGCACAAGCGAGCGCTAGCGCAGGGCGTGCCGATCGGCGGCGAGTTGAGTCTGTTCGCTGAAGCGCTTGCGCGATTGCAAGCGACCTGCACGACTATCGGCCGACCGTGCTAGCCGTCACCGGCACCAACGGCAAGACCACGGTTACGGCGTTGACCGGGCGGCTGCTCGAAGCGGCGGGCAAGCGCGTCGCGGTCGCCGGCAACATCGGCCCGAGCCTGCTCGACACGTTGCGGCACTCGGCTCGACGCCGACGATCTGCCCGACGTCTGGGTGCTCGAGCTCTCCAGCTTCCAACTCGATACGGCCGGGCGATTTCGAGCCGACCGCTGCAGCCTTGCTGAACCTGACGCAGGACCATCTCGGACTGGCACGGCACGATGGAAGCTTATGCCGCGGCCAAAGCGCGGATCTTCGGCCAGCGTGCCCTGCGCGTACTCAACCGCGATGATCGCGGTGGTGTTCGCATTGTCGCGCCCGGCTGCTGCGGCGGCGGGGAAAAAGTCTGCCCGCTTGCGTACAGCCGCCTGCCGTGGTCGGCTTTCGGCAGCGACCTGCCGAGCCGGGTGGGCGACTTCGGCATCGACGCCGTGCACGGCGTGGCCTGGCTGGTGCGCGCCGTGGAAACGAAATCGGCAATGCGCGCCGGCCGACGCCGCGCTGCGGCGGACGACGCCGGCCACTCACCTTGCAACGGCTGCTGCCGGCCGACGCGCTGCGCATCCGTGGGCGGCACAACGCATTGAATGCGCTGGCTGCGCTTGCCTTGGCCAGCGTAGCTGGCGCAAGCCTGGCGCCGATGCTGCATGCGTTGCGCGACTACCGCGGCGAGCCGCACCGGGTCGAGTCGGTCGGACTGATCGAGGATGTCGAATATTTCGACGACAGCAAAGGCACCAACGTGGGCGCGACGGTGGCTGCGCTCAACGGACTGGGAGCCGAGCGCAAGCTCATCGTGATCCTTGGTGGTGACGGCAAGGGGCAGGATTTTTCGCCGCTCGTGCAGCCCGTCGCGCAGCATGCGCGCACGGTCGTGCTGATCGGCCGCGATGCGCCGTTGCTCGAGGCGCAGTTGCGCGCATGTGGGGTGCCGCTGGTCACCGCGGCTTCGCTGGAGGCAGCGGTCGATCGGGCGGCGGAGCACGCACACGCCGGTGACGCCGTGCTGCTGTCGCCGGCGTGTGCGAGCTTCGACATGTTTCGCAACTACCAGCACCGCGCCGAGACGTTCTGCGCAGCGGTGGCGCAGCGCGCACAGGAGCGCGGCATCGAATGGGCAGGGGCCGCATGAGCTTCCTCGGAGTGCACTGGCCTGGCCGCCCGCGCGGCGACGCCGAGGAAGGCGAAGAAGGCCGTGGCGCGCGTGCGGTACCGGACGATCTGCCGGTGCGCGTCGGCAACATCGATTTCGGCCGCACGGCGGCGTTGCCCGTGCGTGTGCTCGGCTTCGATCAGACGCTGCTGTGGGTCACGGTTGCGCTGGCCGCCTGGGGCACGGTGATGGTCTATTCGGCCACGATCGCGATGCCGGACAACCCGCGTTTTGCCAGCTTCGAGTCGACCAGGTTCTTGTGGCGTCATCTGCTGTCGCTGGTGCTTGCATTCACAGGTGCGTTGCTCGCGTTTCAGATCCGGCTCGACACCTGGGCGCGAATCGCGCGGCCGTTGTTCATCGTGTGCCTGGTGCTGCTGACGTTGGTGCTGCTGCCGCAGATCGGCCGCGGCGTGAACGGAGCGCGGCGCTGGATCTCGCTCGGTGCGATGAACTTTCAACCGTCGGAATTGGCGAAGTTTGCGGTGGTGCTCTATGCGGCCGACTACATGGTGCGCAAGCTCGATGTCAAGGAGCGCTTTTTCCGCGCGGTACTGCCAATGGCGGCTGCAATCGGCGTGATCGGTGTGCTGCTGCTGGCCGAGCCGGATATGGGCGCATTCATGGTGATTGCCGTGATCGCGATGAGCATCCTGTTTCTGGGTGGCGTCAATGCACGCATGTTCCTGCTGATCGCGGTCGTGATCATGGTGGCATTCGGCTTGATGATCGCGTTCTCCGAGTGGCGGCGCCAGCGCATCTTCGCGTACCTGGACCCATTCAGCGAAGAGCATATGTTGGGCAAGGGCTACCAGTTGTCGCATGCGCTGATTGCGATTGGACGCGGCGAGATCTTCGGCGTCGGCCTGGGCGGCAGTGTTGAAAAGCTGCACTGGCTGCCGGAAGCCCACACCGACTTTCTGCTTGCGGTGCTCGGCGAGGAATTCGGGTTGATCGGGCTGCTGGTAGTGATCGGCATGTTCCTCTGGATGACGCGCCGCATCATGAAGATCGGTCGCCAGGCGATCTTGCTTGACCGCATCTTCGCGGGCATGGTCGGCCAGGGCATCGGCATCTGGATCGGGTTTCAGGCGTTCATCAACATGGGCGTCAACCTGGGCGCGCTGCCGACCAAAGGATTGACGTTGCCGCTGATGAGCTACGGCGGCTCGGCGATTCTGATGAATCTCGTGGCGATCGCGGTGGTGTTGCGCATCGACGTGGAAAACCGCGCGTTGATGCACGGGGGCAGGCCATGACCGGGCGCTGCGCATTGATCATGGCCGGGGGCACCGGCGGCCACATCTTCCCCGGCCTCGCGATCGCCGAAGGCCTGCGCAGCCGCGGCTGGCGCGTGCATTGGCTCGGCACCACCGGCAGCGCCGAGCGGCCCAGCATGGAAAGCCGGCTCGTGCCGCCACGCGGCTTCGCGTTCGAGTCGATCGCGTTTTCCGGAGTGCGCGGCAAGGGCTTGTCGGCGTTGGCCCGGCTGCCGGCACGTTTGAGTCAGGCTTGTCTGCAAAGCCTTTCGGTACTGCGCCGAGTCCGGCCCGATGTGGTGGTCGGCCTGGGCGGCTACGTCGCGTTTCCGGCCGGCATGATGTCCCGCCTCGTGCATGCCCCGCTGATCGTGCATGAACAGAATTCGGTCGCCGGCAGCGCGAACCGGCTGCTCGCACGGGTTGCCGATCGTGTGTTCACGGCCTTCCCGGGCGTGCTCAAGCGGGCCGAGTGGGTCGGCAATCCACTGCGTTCGGCGTTCCTGCAACAGCCGCCGCCCGCGCAGCGCTTCCACGGGCGCAGCGGACCCCTGCGGCTGCTCGTGGTCGGCGGCAGCCTCGGCGCGCGCGTGTTGAACGACGTGGTGCCACAGGCGCTGGGGTTGCTCGCGCCCGACCAGCAACCCTTCGTCACCCACCAAAGCGGCGAAGCGCAAATCGATGCGCTGCGTGCCAACTACCGGAGCGCCGGCGTATCGGCCGTGCTGGTTCCGTTCATCGACGACACCGCCCAGGCGTTTGCCGATGCCGATGTGGTGCTGTGCCGTGCGGGCGCCAGCACCGTGACCGAACTGGCCGCGGTCGGCGCAGCGGCGATCTTCGTGCCGTTCCCCGCCGCCGTCGACGACCATCAGAGCGCCAACGCGCGTTTTTTAGTGAACGGCGGCGGCGGCTGGTTGCTGCCGCAACGCGATCTGACACCGCTGTCACTGGCCGCGATGCTGGCGGGGCTCGACCGGACGCAGTTGCTCGAACGCGCCACGGCGGCATATGCACTCGCCAAGCCGGGCGCGACCGAGGCCGTGCTGGCCGCCTGCGAGGAGCTCGCCGCATGAGACATGCGATCCACCACATCCACTTCGTCGGCATCGGCGGCGCCGGCATGAGCGGCATCGCCGAGGTGCTGCTGAATCAGGGCTACCGCGTCTCCGGCTCGGACCTGGCCGACGGCGCGACGTTGCGGCGGTTGCGCGCGCTCGGCGTTGGCGTGTTTATAGGCCACGATGCTGCGCATGTGGCGGGTGCCGATGCGGTCGTCACCTCGACAGCGGTGCAGCCGGACAACGCGGAAGTGCTGGCGGCGCGCGAAAAACGCATCCCGGTGGTGCCGCGCGCGATCATGCTCGCCGAGTTGATGCGGCTGAAGCGCGGCATCGCGATCGCCGGTACGCACGGCAAGACCACCACGACGAGCTTGGTCGCGAGCGTGCTGGCCGAAGCCGGCCTCGATCCCACCTATGTGATTGGTGGGCGGCTGAACAGCGCCGGCGTGAACGCCAAACTCGGCGGCGGCGACTACATCGTGGTCGAAGCCGACGAGTCCGATGCGTCGTTTCTGAATCTGCTGCCGGTGATGGCTGTGGTCACCAACATCGACGCCGACCACATGGAAACCTACGGACACGACTTCGCCCGGTTGCAGCGCGCGTTCGTCGATTTCCTGCACCGGATGCCGTTCTACGGCACCGCCGTGCTGTGCGTGGACAGCCCCGCAGTGCGCGCGATCCTGCCTGAGGTGACCTGCCCGGTCACGCGCTACGGGATGGCCGAAGACGCCGAAGTGCGCGCCGTCGACGTGCGTGCCATGCAGGGCCAGATGCACTTCACGGTGCAGCGGCGCAACGGCGTGGCGCTGCCCGATTTGCCCATCGTGCTGAACCTGGCCGGCGAACACAACGTGCTGAATGCGCTCGCAGCGATTGCGATCGCGGTCGAGCTCAACGTGCCCGACGCGATGCTCCAAAAGGCGCTGGCCGAGTTCAAGGGCGTCGGCCGACGCTTTCAGCACTACGGCGAGTTGCCTGTCGACGAGGCAAGAGGCGGTGGTCGCTTCGCGCTGATCGACGACTACGGCCATCATCCGGTGGAGATGGCGGCCACGTTGGCCGCCGCGCGCGGCGCGTTCGCGGGTCGTCGCCTCGTGCTCGCGTTCCAGCCGCACCGCTACACCCGCACACGCGATTGTTTCGACGATTTCGTCAAGGTGATTGGCGAGGGGGCCGACGCGGTGCTTTTGTGCGAGGTCTACGCAGCCGGTGAAGCGCCGATCGTCGCGGCCGATGCACGCTCGCTGGCGCGTGCCCTGCGTGTCGCCGGCCGGCTCGAGCCGATCTTCGTGGATGACGTACAGGCGCTGCCGCAAGCCGTGCTCGACAACGTGCGTGCGGGCGACGTGGTGATCTGCATGGGCGCAGGTTCGATCGGTGCGGTGCCCGCACACATTGCAGAAATGCTGCAAACAACCGAGCCCACTTTGATGGAAGAAGCACGAGCGTGATGATGGACGCTGGATCGCTGCAAAACACCCGCCCCGGCGTGCCGGACCGGGTTGCCGTATTGATGGGCGGTGCCTCGGCTGAGCGGGAGGTCTCGCTCATGTCTGGCCAGGGTGTGCTCGAAGCACTGCGCGCGGGCGGAATCGATGCGCACGCGTTCGATCCGTCGGAGCGCGGGCTGACCGAACTGCGCAAGGAAGGCTTCACACGCTGCTTCATCGCGCTGCACGGCCGGCACGGCGAAGACGGCACGGTGCAGGGGCTGCTCGAACTGCTAGGCATTCCCTACACCGGCTCGGGCGTGCAGGCATCCAGCATCGCAATCGACAAGGTCATGACCAAGCGCATCTGGCAGGCCGAGGGGCTGCCGACGCCGCGCTACGTGCGGCTGGCGGCGGATCAGCAGGACCACAAGCAGGTTCGCGCGGTGCCCGATCTGCTCGGGCTGCCGCTGATCGTCAAGCCGCCGCGCGAAGGCTCTTCGATCGGCGTCACCAAAGTGACGGATCACGCGCAGATGCAGTACGCGGTGCGGCTGGCTGCACGCTACGACGCCGATGTGCTCTGCGAGGCGTTCATCGACGGCGAGGAAGTGACCTGCGCGGTGCTCGGCGAAGGGCAGGATGCCAAGGCGCTGCCGGTGGTCCGCATTGCGGCGCCCAACGGTGCCTATGACTATCAGAACAAATACTTCACCGACGACGTGAAGTACCACTGCCCGAGCGGGTTGCCGGTCGCGGAAGAACAAGAGATCCAGCGCCTGGCGCTTACGGCCTACCGCACGCTCGGATGCCGCGGCTGGGGCCGGGTGGACCTGATGATCCGCGCAAGCGACCGGCAGCCGTTTCTGCTCGAACTCAACACCTCGCCGGGCATGACGACCCATTCGCTGGTGCCGATGTCGGCGCGCGCGGCCGGCACCGACTACCCCGCGCTGTGCCAGCGCGTGTTGGGTTCGGCCGCTCTCGATACGAAGCCAACGGCAGCGCAGGCTCACATGTCGGCTTCGGCTTCTTCGCAGATGGCTTCCGCATGAGCGACACGATGCCCGCACCGTTCGACGTTCGGTTGATGAACCTGACGGCGAGTTTGCTGTTTGCAGCCTGCTTCGTGCTGGTGCTGTCGGCCGTGCTGTGGTGGGCGGCACGGCACTCGGCGTTCTCGATCCGCAGCATCGAAGTCGACGGTGAGATCGTGCATGCGAACGCTCAAACCCTGCGCAGCAACGTCGCACCGAAGTTGAGTGGCAATTTCTTCACCGTCGATTTGCCGGCCACGCGGATGGCATTCGAGTCGGTGCCCTGGGTGCGCCGCGCGGTTGTGTCGCGCGAGTTTCCGGACCGGCTGCGCGTCTCGCTGCGGGAACAGCAGGCGGTCGCGTTGTGGGGTAACCCGAACGGCTCGCAGATGCTGAACGAACTGGGCGAGGTGTTCGAGGCGAACGCCGGCGAAGTCGACCAGGAGGCACTGCCGCGTCTGATCGGCCCGGATACGCAATCGGCGCATCTGCTGGACATGTTCCGTGCGCTCGAGCCGGTGCTCGAGCCGCTCGACTTGACGATCGAGCAACTCGAGCTGACCGGCCGGGGCGGCTGGCGCGTGCGGCTCGATTCCGAGGCGGAGATCGAGCTCGGCAACGGCACCATCGCCGACGTGCTCGAGCGCACGAGCCGGTTCGTGCGCACCGCCGAAAACGTGACGAAGCAGCAAGGGCGCGAGCCGGACGCGATCGAATCGGCCGATCTGCGCTACGCCGATGGGTACGCGCTGCGGCTGCGTGGCATCACCACGGGCGTCGAAGCAGGCAAGGCGACGAATCGAAAAAACAACAGCAAGAAAAAGCGTTGATCGACAAGCGGACCCGCACCATGAAAACGACGAATATGGCGGCCCAGCGACGCAATCAACAAAGTTGAAATATGGCAAGAGATTACAAGGACTTGATCGTTGGCCTCGATATCGGGACGGCCAAGGTGATGGTCGTGGTCGCCGAAGTGCAAGGCAGCGGTGAGCTGAAGCTCGCCGGGCTCGGCATCGCGCCGAGCAACGGATTGAAGCGCGGTGTGGTGGTGAATATCGAAGCCACCGTGCAGAGCATTCAGCAGGCGCTGAAGGAAGCCGAGTTGATGGCCGACTGCCGCATCGCGCGCGTGTCCACGGGCATTACGGGCAGCCACATCCGCGGCATCAACTCGACCGGCATGGTCGCGATCAAAGACCGCGAAGTCAGCCAGGCCGACGTGGCGCGTGTGGTGGAGACCGCACGCACGATCAACATTTCGACCGATCAACGTCTGTTGCTGGTGGAGCCACAGGAATTCGTGATCGACGGCCAGGACGTGCGCGAGCCGATCGGCATGAGCGGTCTTCGGCTCGAAGCCAAAGTGCACATCGTGACCGGCGCGCAGAGCGCGGCCGAGAACATCATCAAGTGCGTGCGCCGTTGCGGCCTGGATGTCGACCAGCTCATGCTGAACCCGCTGGCGTCGGCGCAGGCCGTGTTGACCGAAGACGAACGCGAACTCGGCGTCGCCTGCGTCGACATCGGCGCCGGCACCACCGACGTGGCGATCTACACGAACGGCGCGATCCGGCACACCGCGGTGATCCCGATCGCAGGCGACCTGATCACGAGCGACATCGCGATGGCGCTGCGCACGCCGACCAAGGATGCGGAGGACATCAAGGTCGAGAGCGGCTGCGCCAAGCAGTTGCTTGCGTCACCCGAGGCGCAGGTCGAAGTGCCGGGCCTGGGTGACCGCGGCCCGCGTGTGTTGAGCCGTCAGGCGCTGGCCGGCGTGATCGAGCCGCGCATGGAGGAAATCTTCACGCTGGTGCAGCAAGTGATCCGGGATTCGGGTTTCGAGGAGGTGCTGTCCTCGGGCATCGTGCTGACCGGCGGCAGCGCAGCCATCCCGGGGCTGGTCGAGCTCGGCGAAGACATCTTTCTGAAGCCGGTGCGCCGCGGCCTGCCGAAATATTCGAGTGCGTTGTCCGACATGGTCGCGCAGCCGCGTGCTGCCACCGTGATGGGACTGATTGCGGAAGCGCGGCTGGGCCGCCTGCGCGGCTTCAAGGTGTCGCAGAAAAACGGCTCCATGAAGACCGCGATGGGTCGCATGAAGGAATGGTTCGTAGGAAATTTCTGACCATGATGCACACCGCTCGTCATCCATCCAATCCGCGCACCATTGGCCGCCCTGGGGCCGATGGTGCTGCGCCGATTCGCCGGCGGGCCGGGTATTCGACGAAATCCGGCCGCCATTTTCCCTCCCCTTCTCACCTCTCCAAAAACGAAAGAAAGAAGACCGCCATGAGCATTGAAATGATCGAGACCGAAGAGTTCAACATGGGCACGCAAATCAAGGTGATCGGCGTGGGCGGCGGCGGCGGCAACGCGGTCGAGCACATGATCGATTGTGCGGTTCAAGGGGTCGAATTCGTCTGTGCGAACACCGATGCGCAGGCGCTTGCGCGCAGTTCTGCACACCGAACCATTCAGTTGGGCACCAGCGGCCTCGGCGCGGGCAGCAAACCCGACAAGGGGCGCGATTCGGCGCACGCAGCCGAAGACGCGATCCGCACCGCGATCAGCGGCGCGCATATGTTGTTCATCACGGCCGGCATGGGTGGCGGTACCGGCACCGGCGCGGCGCCGGTGATCGCGCGCGTGGCCAAGGAGATGGGCATCTTGACCGTGGGCGTGGTAACCAAGCCGTTCGACTGGGAAGGCGGCCGTCGCATGACAAACGCGGAAGTCGGCCTGCAGGAGCTCGAAGCGAACGTCGATTCACTGATCGTGGTGCTGAACGAAAAACTGCTCGATGTGCTGGGCGACGAAGTCACGCAGGACGAGGCGTTTGCCGAAGCCAACGACGTGCTGAAGAACGCGGTTGGCGGCATTGCCGAAATCATCAACGTTCCGGGTCACGTGAACGTCGACTTCGAAGACGTGCGCACCGTGATGGGCGAGCCAGGCAAGGCCATGATGGGCACCGCCGCGGCGGAAGGCCCGGACCGCGCCCGCATCGCGGCCGAACAGGCAGTGGCCTGCCCGCTGCTGGAGGGCATCAATCTGTCCGGCGCGAAGGGTGTGCTGGTGCTGATCACCGCAGCCAAGGGATCGTTGAAGTTGGCCGAGTCGCGGCTGGCGATGAACACGATCCGCGACTACGCGTCGCCGGAAGCGCATGTGATCTATGGCACCGCCTACGACGAGAGCCTGGGCGAACAGATTCGCGTCACGGTGATCGCCACCGGCCTGTCGCGCAGTGCCGGTCGCCGCACCGCGCCGCCGCTGCAGGTAATCCGCACCGGCACCGATGGCGGCGCGCCGTTTGCAATGCCCAGCGCGAGCATGACCACCGGCGTGACCGGCGGCTCCCAGCCTGACTACCAAGGCATGACGGTGCCCAGCGTCTGGCGCAGCGGCCGCAGCGCGTCGGCCAAGGTCGATGCGTTGTCGGCCGGCGGCATGGACGACTTCGAGATCCCGGCATTCCTGCGCAAGCAGGCCGACTGAGCGGCGACCGACCCACTTCCGGTCTGTGGGTTCCAGTCGTCTCCCAGCAGTGTGGCGACGCACTTTTCAAGCAGTACGTCGTCCCGCGCAGCGTGATGCAAGTCACAAAGCTAAAATCGACGCGACGTGATACATCAAAGAACTCTCAAAACCGTCAGCAAGGCGGTCGGTGTGGGATTGCACAGTGGGCGCCGGGTCGAATTGACCTTGCGCGCGGCGCAACCCGACACTGGCATAGTGTTTCGGCGCGTCGACTTGGCGGAGCCGGTCGACATCCCGGTTTCTGCACGTGCCGTCACCGACACCCGGCTCGCTTCCACCATATCGGCCGGTGGCGCGCGGGTGCATACGGTCGAGCACCTGATGTCGGCTTGCGCAGGGCTTGGCATCGACAATCTGTACGTCGACATCAATGCCGAGGAAGTTCCGATTCTCGACGGCTCGGCGGCGTCGTTTGTTTTTCTGCTGCAAAGTGCCGGCATCGAAGTGCAGCGCGCGCCGCGGCGTTTCATCCGCGTGCTGCAGCCGGTCGAGGTCCGTGAGGGTGAGGGTGCGACAGCCAAATGGGCGCGGCTGGTGCCTTGGCACGGCTTCAAGCTCGGCTTCGAAATTGACTTTCATCACCCGGCGGTCGACTCCACAGGGCAACGTGTCGAGTTCGACTTCTCGTCGGGCTCCTATGCACGCGATGTTGCACGCGCGCGCACGTTCGGCTTCACCCGCGATGTCGAAGCACTGCGTGCAAACGGTCTTGCGCTCGGCGGCGGGCTGGACAACGCGATCGTGATGGATGATTACAAGGTGCTCAACAGCGACGGCCTGCGCTATGAGGACGAGTTCGCAAAGCACAAGATCCTGGACGCGATCGGCGATCTGTATCTGCTGGGCAAGCCCCTGCTTGCAGCCTACAGCGCGTTTCGTTCCGGGCACGCGCTGAACAACCGGCTGCTGCGCGCGTTGCTTGATCAGCCGGGGGCTTACGACGTCATCAGCTTCGACAAGGCAGCTCAGGCGCCGGCCGGTTTCACCAAGCCGACGCTGGCTTGGTAGACATCTTCGCTGCCACGACACCAGCGGCTGGATGCGCGTTCGGTCCGATCCCGGTCGAGACTGAAATTCCGTGTTGATTGTCCGCGGTGCCTTCTTCCTGCTGCTGTTGGCCGCAGCGGTCTGCTTCGGTATCTATGCCGCAACGGGTGACAGGCGCTATCGACAGGTCGGTCTTGTTCACCTTCAAGTGGACACTGGTGACGGCGGCCGTTTTCTTTGCAGTGTTGATCGTGCAGCGCATCTTCGCTGAAGCAGGATAGCCCGACGTTGCCGAAAGCTGAGGCCTGCTGCCCGCCGCAATCGATCAATCAATGGCTGCGTCCCGCTGCATACATCGAACTGCTCCGGCGCGCAAGCGGAGCGGCCTGCGCGAGCCGCGCCATTGCCTGACCGACATGCGCATGCGTGATCGCCAAGCCCAGCGCATCGGCAGCATCGGGACCGGGCGGTTTCGGCAGAGCAAGCAGGCGACGCACCATCTCCTGCACCTGCGATTTCGCAGCATGCCCATGGCCGACCACCGCCTTTTTCATCTGCAGCGCGGTGTATTCGGCCACGCTTAGCTCGCACGCGACCAGCGCAGTAAGGCAGGCACCCCGGGCCTGACCGAGCAGCAAGGTCGACTGCGGGTTCACGTTCACGAAAACGATTTCGACTGCCGATACGGTCGGCAGATAGCGCTGATGGACTTCGCGAATGCCGTCGAACAGCGCTTTCAGACGGCCCGGAAGGTCGCCCTGAGGCAGGTGGGTGGTGCCAATCGTGCCGCTGGCGACATAGTGCAGCGCGCCGCCTTCCACATCGAGCACACCGAAGCCGGTACAACGCAGGCCAGGGTCGATGCCGAGAATTCTCATGGTTGCGAATGCTACTGGAAAGACCATGGGCGGGCTGCAGCGGTGAGTCCGCCTCGGCGCGACATCCGGCTGTCGAGGTGTGTGGGCGCTCGTGTCAGCGCTTCGGTGAATCGCTTGGCGGCTGTGAGGCGGCTATCCCTGGGCGTCGCGGGATACAGTCCTGATCGAGCAGCTTCTCGATGCGTGCGAATACATCGGCACGCGTGAACGGTTTGATCATGAAGTCATCTGCGCCCATACGGCGCAGATAGCCTTCCTCGGTGGCCTGGGCGTTGCTGCTCATCATGATCACCGGTACATCGCGCGTGCGCGGATCACGCCTCAGCGCGCGCAACGTATTGAAGCCGCTCATGCCGGGCATGGCGACTGCGAGAAAGATCAGTTCGGGCGCCATGCTGAACGCGAGTTCAAGACCGCGTTCGCCGCCGACCGCCTCGATCGGCTCCAGCTTGTTCTGCCGCATCAAGCGGCGCAATCCGCTGATCACTGCGAACGACTCGTCAATGATCAGCACCCGCGTGCCGGGCTGTGGGTTGATACGCCGTGCGGTGCGCTGGTTCTGAGCAACGCGCGGCGGCTCGGCCCGGCCATCCCCTTCGTTCCCAAGCGACGCCACCAAAGAGTCGCCGAACTGGGACGGGCCGAACTCGGAGAAGTCGTCCTCCTGACCAGGCTGCGAATCGAACTCCAGACCCGCCGGAATCGTGTCGGCCATGCTGTCGTCGGTGTCGGCGAAATCGCGCCAGGCGGAAGGCACGTTCGACGGCGGGCGCGACGTGGGAGGGTCCATGCTCGACGAGTCGCCGGCTGTCTGAGGCTGCTGTGCGTCGGCTCGAGCCGCCCGATTGCGCCGAATTTTGTCCAACAACCCCATGATTGACAGCGTCTTCCAGCTAGTAGGCAAACAGAGCAACGAGTGTAGGCAGGTTTGCGCCAGTTAACAAATCGAGCTCTCCACTGCGCACGGCAGGTCGCCGACTTGCGCACAATCGAGCATGTCTTCGCTGAAACTGGAAGTGGCTGCCTGCGCCGCACGGCTGATCGTGGAAGAAGGGCTCGAGTACGGAGCCGCCAAGCGGCGCGCGTTGCAGCAACTGGCTTTATCGAAGGCGCGTGCGGTGCAGCCGACGAACGAGGAAGTCGAGGACGCCGTGCGTGAGCATCTGGCGTTGTTTTGCGCCGACACCCAGCCCGGTGAAATCGCGGCGCTGCGCCGGCTCGCGCTCGATTGGATGGACCGGATGGCGGCATTCCGCCCGTATCTGACAGGCTCGGTCTGGCGCGGCACGGCAACCCGGCATTCCGACGTCTACATCCAGCTGTTTTGCGACGACCCCAAGTCGGCCGAAATCGCGCTGATCGACCAGCGCGTGCCGTTCGCGCCGCGCCGCATCGTCGGCCTCCACGGAGAAGCTGTCGATGCATTGAGTTTTTCTTGCCACTGCGAGCCGATCGATGCGCCGATCGGCGTGCATCTGGTGGTGTACGACCACGATGATCTGCGCGGCGCATTGAAGCCCGATGCACGGGGTCGCGCGCCGCGCGGCGACGCTTGCGCTCTGCGCCGGCTGCTGCACGAAGTGGAGGCCCCCAGGCCATGAGCGAACGTCCAGGCGCAGACCCCGTGCAACGCCGAGGGCGCAGGCAGCTGCTTGCCGTCGCCGGTGTTGCGGTCACGGCAGCAGCGGGGGGCGCCGCGTTCGCCTGGTGGCAGAGGACATCGTCGACGGCTGTGCCCGACGCCGTCGTCACCGCACCCGCTGCGGCATTTCTGCAGCAGTCGTTTCAGACCGCCGATGGGACTGCCTTGTCGATGAGCGACTTCCGGGGCCGGCCGCTGCTCGTCAATTTCTGGGCTTCCTGGTGCGCGCCGTGCGTGGAGGAAATGCCGATGCTGGACGCGTTCTTTGCAGCGCATCGCGCACACGGCTGGCAGTTGGTGGGGCTTGCAGCCGACCGAGCGCCCGCAGTGCAACGCTTCTTGCAGACCACGCCGGTATCATTTCCGATCGCTCTGGTGGGTTTCAACGGCATCCAACTGTCAAAGCAACTCGGCAACGATGCGGGCGGCTTGCCGTTCACGCTGCTGTTCGACCCGACCGGTCGTATTCGGCAACGCAAGCTCGGACAGCTGTCGCGCAGCGAGCTCGACCGTTGGGCCGGTTCGATCAATTGACAGTTCGAATTGTTGCTGCACCGCATCATCCGGGTTAGGACACGCGGAGGAAAGGTGCGACGATCGAACATTCGAATCTGAATCATTGGTGCAAGATCGTTGCACGAAAGCGTAATTTGTATGGACTTGCGGAAACTTAAGACGTTGATCGACTTGGTGTCGGAATCCAACGTCACTGAGCTCGAAATCACCGAAGCCGAAGGACGGGTGCGGATTGTCAAAAGTCCGGCCGTCGCGCCCGGGCAATCGACGGTCTACCTCACCGAGCCGGCACGCACCTCCATGGCCGTGCCGAGTGCCGCATCGGTCGCTGCAACCACGATGCCGGATGAGGCGCCGATACAGATCGGGCACGCGGTCAAGTCACCGATGGTCGGCACGTTCTATCGTGCCGCGAGTCCCGGCGCCAAAGCGTTTGTCGACGTGGGCTCGACCGTCAAGCAAGGCGAGACCATCTGCATCATCGAGGCGATGAAGATCTTGAACGAGATCGAAACCGACAAGTCCGGCACCATCCTGGAGATTTTGTGCGACAACGGCCAGCCGGTCGAATACGGGCAGCCGCTGTTCGTGATTGGCTGATCCGCTTTCTTTGCGCGACGGGGCCATCTGCCGGCAGTCGCTGATCCGATCGCTCCCGAGCCCGAGGCGTTTCTCCGATGTTCAAGAAAATTCTGGTCGCCAACCGCGGCGAAATCGCGCTGCGGATCCAGCGTGCATGCCGCGAACTCGGCGTAAAGGCCGTAATGGTCTATTCGGAAGCCGACCGCGACGCCAAGTACGTGCGGCTCGCCGATGAGGCGGTCTGCATCGGCCCGCCGCCTTCCGCCTTGAGCTATCTGAACATGCCGGCACTGATCTCTGCGGCGGAAGTCACCGACGCGGAAGCGGTGCATCCCGGCTACGGTTTCCTGAGCGAGAACGCCGATTTTGCCGAGCGGGTCGAGAAAAGCGGTTTTCATTTCATCGGCCCGACGCCGGAGTCGATCCGGATCATGGGCGACAAGGTGTCAGCCAAGCAGGCCATGATCAAGGCGGGCGTGCCGTGCGTGCCGGGCTCGCCCGGTGAGCTGCCCGACGATCCGGCGCAGATCCGGCGCATCGCGCGCACGGTCGGCTACCCGGTGATCGTGAAGGCCGCCGGTGGGGGCGGTGGCCGCGGCATGCGTGTGGTGCACACCGAAGCCGCGTTGCTGAATGCGGTGCAGATGACCAAAGCGGAAGCGGAAGCCGCGTTCGGCAACCCGGCGGTCTACATGGAAAAATTCCTGCAGAACCCGCGACACATCGAGATTCAGGTGCTGGCCGACAAGCACCGCAACGCGGTGTACCTGGGCGAGCGCGACTGCTCGATGCAACGCCGGCACCAGAAAATTCTGGAGGAAGCGCCTGCGCCCGGCATCCCGCGCAAGCTGATCGAGAAAATCGGGCAGCGCTGCGTCGAGGCCTGCAAGCGCATCGGCTATCGCGGCGCCGGCACGTTCGAGTTCCTCTACGAGGACGAGGAGTTCTACTTCATCGAGATGAACACGCGCGTGCAGGTCGAGCATCCGGTAACCGAGTGGATCACCGGGGTGGACATCGTGAAGACGCAGATCATGGTGGCCGCCGGCGAGAAGCTACCGTTCACGCAGCGGCAGATCGAGTTGCGCGGCCATGCGATCGAATGCCGAGTGAACGCGGAAGACCCCTATCGGTTCACGCCCTCGCCGGGGCGCATCACCGTCTGGCATGCGCCGGGCGGCCCCGGCGTGCGTGTCGACACGCACATCTACACGAACTACTTCGTGCCGCCGAACTACGACTCGATGATCGGCAAGATCATCGTGCACGGCGACACGCGCGAGCAGGCACTCGCGCGCATGCGCACTGCGCTGGCCGAAACGCTGGTCGAAGGCATCAACACGAACATCCCGCTGCACCGCGAATTGATGAACGACGCGGGTTTTTGCGCCGGCGGCACCAACATCCACTACCTCGAAGAATGGTTGAGCCAGCGGCAACGCTAGCCCGACCGCTTCGCAGCGCAACCTCCACCGCTGTCGCGGCCTCCATCCATGATGTTCGAACTGTGCCTGCAGTGCCGTCAGGCCGACGTCGAGCCGGTCAGCGAATTGCTCGAGGAATGCCGCGCGGCCAGCGTGTCGGTGGAGGATGCCGATGCGGGCACGCCGGCCGAGCAGGCGCTGTTCGGTGAACCCGGCATGCCCGAGGTGGCCGCCGACGGCTGGCAGCGTTCGGTACTGCGCGCGCTGTTCGCAGACGAAGCGTCGGCGCAGCAGGCAGTCGATGCGCTGGCGCGGCGCTTCGAGCCCGCGCGCTGGCGGCTTGAAGCGCTGCAGCCCGTGCCCGAGCAGGATTGGGTACGCGCCACGCAAAGCCAGTTCGCGCCGGTGCGCATCGGCAGGGGTTTCTGGATCGTGCCGAGCTGGCACGAGGCACCGGCCGATGCGGTGCGCACGATCCGGCTCGACCCCGGCCTTGCGTTCGGCACCGGCACGCATCCGACCACGCAGATGTGCCTGCGCTGGATTGCGGCGCGTCCCGGGCGATTTCAGCGCGTGCTCGACTACGGTTGCGGCTCCGGCATCCTCGCGATCGGCGCGGCGCTGCACGGCGCGACCGATGTCGACGCCGTCGACATCGATGAGGCTGCGCTCACGGCAACCCGGGCCAACGCGCAGGCGAATGCGGTGCGGCTGCGGGTGGGGCTGCCGGAGCTGGCCGGGTCGGGCTATCAACTGGTGCTCGCCAACATCCTCGCATCCCCTCTCAAGGTGTTGGCGCCGTTGCTGGCCGGGAAGCGCGCTGCCGGCGGCGCGCTGCTGCTGGCCGGCGTGCTGGAGCGTCAAACCGACGAATTGATCGATGCTTACGCGCCGTGGCTGCCGATCGCGGTGGCCGATGTGCAGGACGGCTGGGTGCTGTTGAGCCACACGCCATGAACCGGACGGTCGGCTGCCCCGGCTGCGATGCGCAATTTCTCATCAGCGCAGAGCAGTTGCACGCGGCGCACGGCTGGGTGCGTTGCGGCCGCTGCCAGCAGAGCTTCGATGCGGCCGCGCAGGTGGCTCTGCCGCCGCGCGCTCCGGCCCCGTCAACCCGTGCACCGTTGTTGCAGCGTTCATCGAACGGCGCACGTGGGCGTTCGATGAGCGACGACGCGCGAGCAGCACTGCACCGCGAATCGCTGGTCCAGCGTGCTGCGCACGATCGGCGCTTGGCGGCGTCGTCTGGGCTGCGATCCTCTGCACCACCGCAAGCGGCGTCCGTTTCTTCGGCCGCGGCAACAACCCCCGCATTTCTGCACGAGCCGTCGGCGCAGTTCGCCGTGCACAGCAGGAGTCGGGCCGAGCGCAGCCTGGGGTGGCTGTTCGGCATCTTGCTGGTCGGCTTGCTGCTTGCACAAGTGCTGCTGCACCAGCGCGACTGGCTTGCTGCGCGTGCGCCGGCCGTCGCGCCACTGCTCACGCGTGCCTGCGCCCTGTGGGGTTGTGTGATCGCAGCGCCGCGGGAGATCGAGGCGCTTGTGATCAGCAACTCGTCGTTGACCCGAACAGGCACGGGCGGTTATCGGCTGTCGCTTGCGGTCAGGAACCGCTCCGACCTGCGGCTTGCCATGCCGGGCATCGAATTGAGCCTGCTCGACTCGGCCGAACGCACGGTGCTGCGCCGCGTATTGCCGGCGCATGATCTGGGCGCACCACAGACGCTTGCACCTTACGGCGAGTGGATCGGCGCCGTTGAGTTCGACCTGCCCGAACAGACCGATCGGATCACCGACTACCGCGTGCTGGCTTTTTATCCCTGAGCCCAGCGCATCCACCTGACCGTCGTTTCGCCCGACCGAACCTGCCTGCCATGCCATCGCCTTCATCTGCCGCCACCCGCACCGTCATTTGCGGCTCCCTCGCGTTCGACACGATCATGGGCTTTCCCGGTCGCTTCGCCGAGCAGATCCTGCCCGATCAACTGCATATCCTGAACGTGTCTTTTCTGGTGCCGACGCTGCAGCGTGAGTTCGGCGGCTGCGCGGGCAACATCGCGTATGCGCTGAAAGCGCTCGGCGGCGTACCGCTTCCCATGGCCACGCTCGGCAGCGACGGAGACGACTATTTGCAGCGGCTGAATGCGCTCGACATCGATACCACTCTCGTGCAGCGCACGCCGGACGCGCTCACCGCTCAAGCGATGATCATGACCGACCGCGACAACAACCAGATCACCGCGTTTCATCCCGGCGCGATGCAGCAGGCACACCGCAACCACCTGGGAGACGCGCGCGACATCGGCCTGGGCATCATCGCGCCGGACGGACGCGACGCCATGCTGCAGCACGCCGAAGAACTCGCGGCGGCCAAGGTGCCGTTCGTATTCGATCCGGGCCAGGGCCTGCCGATGTTCGACGGCGCCGAGCTTGCGCACTTCATCGAGCTGGCCAGCTGGATCACCGTGAACGACTACGAGGCGAAGCTGCTGAGCGAACGCACCGGCTTCGACTGCGCCGAGCTGTCACGCCGCGTGCGCGGGCTGGTCGTCACGTTGGGCGCGGCCGGCTGTGACGTCTGGGTCGACGGTGCGGTGACCCGCGTGGCTGCCGCCGTCCCCAGCGCCGTGGTCGATCCGACCGGCTGCGGCGATGCCTGGCGCGGTGCATTGTTGTTCGGCCTCGCGCAAGACTGGCCGCTGTTGCGTTGCGCTGCACTGGGCAACCACATCGGCGCGCGGAAGATCGCGCAGCGCGGTCCGCAGAACTATACGGTCGAGCCGCACGCTTCGAGAAATTTCTAGGCAGCCCACGCCAAGCAGCCTGGCAGCTGCGGCACACCCGCTCGAGGTCAGAGCCTTCGCCGTGAAAACGCCATGGTGACGCAGCGATGCGTCGCCATGGCGTGGGCCCGCTCGAAAAGACGTTCGTGCGCCGGGCGAATGCCGAATGTCAGGGTTTGCCGGAGGTCGGAAAAGGCCAAGCCGCCTGGGGGTTGAGCGTGGTCTGCGCTGCCGGAGAAGAGGCCGGAGAACCGCTGTCGTTCGAGGTAGCGGTGGACTGGCTGGATCCCGTTTTCTTCGTGGCGGCGGATTTTCCTGCCGATGCTTTCTTTGCAGCCGGAGCAGCCTTTTTCGCCGCTGTCGAGCTTTTCTTTGCAGCCGGTGACTTTTTCGCCGCGCTGCCGGTTTTCTTCGTCGCCGGTGATTTTTTGGCTGCGGACGATTTCTTCGCAGGCGCTTTCTTGGCGGTCGCTTTTTTCGCCGGTGATTTTTTCGCGCCGACTTTCTTCGTTGCCGCCTTCTTGGCAGTCCGCTTTTTTCGCTGGCGACTTTTTGGCCGCGACTTTTTTGGAAGCGATTTTCTTCGATGCGGCTTTTTTCGCCGGTGCCTTCTTGGCCCCCGTACTCGTCTTCTTCGCCGCAACCTTTTTCATCGGCATCTTTTTGGCGGTCGACCTTCTTGGCGGTGGTCGTCTTCTTCGCGCCGACTTTCTTGCTGGCCGCAGATTTCTTTGCCGCGGCTTTCTTCGCAGTTGCCATTGTTCTCCTACTCCTTGATCCAGTTGCTTTTGAGCACTTGGCGCTTGGCAATCTGTGTTGCCGCGGTTGCCGAGCGATTCATGCGGCCCGGCCGAAGCCGACTTGCATGAATGGGGATGCACGCCGCGCATGACCGGACCACACGTCCGCCCACAAGCCGGCATGCGGGTTTCAAGCGCATCGATCGATCATGAGAAGCACGGGCGGCAACGGTTGGGGTGCATGCCTCGGCTGCTGCTCGGTCAGTCCCAAGACAGCGCGCCGCCGGACTGGTACTCGATCACGCGCGTCTCGAAGAAATTTCTCTCCTTCTTCAAGTCGATCATTTCGCTCATCCAAGGAAACGGGTTTTCCTCGCGCGGATACAGCGCCTCCAGCCCGATCTGCGTAGCGCGCCGATTCGCGATGTAGCGCAGATAGCCCTTGAACATCGATGCGTTCATGCCGAGCACGCCGCGCGGCATGGTGTCTTCAGCGTAGCGGTACTCGAGTTCGACCGCCTGCTGGAACAGCGCAACGATCTCGGATTTGAAGTCTGCCGTCCATAGCGACGGGTTCTCGAGCTTGATCTGATTGATCAGGTCGATGCCGAAGTTGCAGTGCATCGACTCGTCGCGCAGGATGTACTGGTACTGCTCGGCCGCACCGGTCATCTTGTTTTGCCGGCCGAGCGCAAGGATCTGCGTGAAGCCGACGTAGAAGAACAAGCCCTCCATCAGGCACGCGAACACGATCAACGACTTGAGCAACGTGCGGTCGTCTTCCGTGGTGCCGGTCTTGAAGTTCGGATCCATGATCGCGCCGATGAACGGCAGCAGGAACTGGTCCTTCGCGCGGATCGACGGCACTTCGTTGTAGGCGTTGAAGATCTCCGCTTCGTCCAGCCCGAGCGACTCGACGATGTACTGGTACGCATGCGTGTGGATCGCTTCCTCGAACGCCTGGCGCAGCAGAAACTGCCGGCACTCGGGCGCCGTGATGTGGCGATAGGTGCCGAGCACGATATTGTTCGCTGCGAGCGAATCGGCCGTCACGAAGAAGCCCAGGTTGCGCTTGACGATGCGGCGCTCGTCTTCGGTCAGGCCGTTCGGGTCTTTCCACAACGCGATGTCGCGCGTCATGTTGACCTCCTGCGGCATCCAGTGGTTCGAGCACGCGGACAGGTACTTCTCCCAGGCCCATTTGTACTTGAACGGCACCAGTTGATTGACGTCGGTCTGGCCGTTGATGATGCGCTTGTCGCTGGCCTTGACGCGCTGCGGTGCGGGCTGTGTGGTGCGGCTGCGCACGTGCCCGCTCACGTTTTGTGCGATTCGCGCTGCTGCAGCGACGCGGCAATCCCATCGTTGAAGCCTTGGCTCGGCGATGGTGCGGCACGTTGCTGCGGCCTGGCTTCGTTTTCCCAAATCAACATAGAGGTTTCCAGTAATCGGATTATGAAAGCATTGCTATGAATTGCATAGTGCTGTCGTGCATTGCTGTAAAAATATTTGTCGGACTGCAGGCACGATGTGCGTACGAGTCTTCACTGACAGGCTTCACATCCCGGGTCATCGATCGCGCAGAAGCGTGCATCGCTCAGCTCGACTTCATCGCTCAATGCGCTGTCTTCGACCATCGGTCGCATCCGCCGGTCCCCCTGCCTGTCGCGCCCCGTCATGCTTTGAAGAGACGGCGTTCAAGCGACCACGGTCCACCGTGCTCATCTCCGCATGCGTGGCACTTTGCGTGCGCAGGTAGTAGGTGGTCTTGAGTCCGCGCAGCCACGCGCAGCTTGTAGGTCTCGTCGAGCTTCTTGCCCGATGCGCCCGCCATGTAGATGTTGAGCGACTGCGCCTGGTCGATCCACTTCTGCCGGCGCGATGCGGCTTCCACCAGCCAGCGTGGCTCGACCTCGAACGCAGTGCCATAAAGCGCTTTCAACTCCTGCGGCACGCGGTCGATGGGACCCAGCGAGCCGTTGAAGTGCTTCAGGTCCATCACCATCACGTCGTCCCAGAGGCCGCACCGCTTCAGGTCTTCCACCAGATAGCTGTTGACCACCGTGAACTCGCCCGACAGGTTCGACTTGACCGACAGGTTGCCGAACGACGGTTCGATCGATGCGTCGACGCCGACGATGTTGGAGATGGTCGCGGTCGGCGCGATCGCGACGCAGTTCGAGTTGCGCATGCCGTCGCTCGCGATCTTGCGGCGCAGCGCGTCCCAGTCGAGCTTCGACGAGCGGTCCACCTTCACGTAGCCCGCATCCGCACCGCGCGATTCGTTCAACATGTCCAGCGTGTCGAGCGGCAGCACGCCGCGGTCCCACAGCGAGCCGGTGTAGCTCGCGTAGCGGCCGCGTTCCTTCGCCAGATCGGTCGATGCAAGGTAGGCGTAGTAGCAGACCGCCTCCATCGACTCGTCCGCGAACTGCACGGCCGCCTCGCTCGCGTACGGAATGCGCAGCTCATACAGGCTGTCCTGGAACGCCATCAAGCCGAGGCCCACGGGCCGATGCCGCAGGTTCGAGTCACGTGCTTTCTTGACCGCGTAGTAATTGATGTCGATCACGTTGTCCAACATGCGCATCGCAGTCGCGATCGTTGCGCGCAGCTTGTCGTGATCCAGCGTCTTGCGACCCTCGGCATCGCTTGTCAAGTGCTGCTTCAGGTTGATCGATCCAAGGTTGCAGACCGCCGTTTCGGTATCGCTCGTGTTCAGCGTGATCTCGGTGCACAGGTTCGACGAATGCACGACGCCGACGTGCTGCTGCGGGCTGCGGATGTTGCAGGCGTCCTTGAACGTGATCCACGGATGCCCGGTCTCGAACAGCATCGTGAGCATCTTGCGCCAGAGGTCGGCCGCGGGCAGCTTGCGATGCAGCTTGAGCTCGCCGCGTGCGGCTTTCTCCTCATAGGCCACATAGGCCGTCTCGAAAGCCTTGCCGAACAGGTCGTGCAGGTCCGGCACATCGTTCGGCGAGAACAAGGTCCAGTCGCCTTTTTCGATCACGCGGCGCATGAACAGATCCGGAATCCAGTTCGCGGTGTTCATGTCGTGCGTGCGGCGGCGGTCGTCGCCGGTGTTCTTGCGCAGCTCCAGGAATTCCTCGATGTCGAGGTGCCAGCTCTCCAGATAAGTGCAGACCGCGCCCTTGCGCTTGCCGCCCTGGTTCACTGCCACGGCCGTATCGTTCACGACCTTCAAGAACGGCACCACGCCCTGCGACTCACCGTTCGTGCCCTTGATGTGGCTGCCCAACGCGCGCACGCGCGTCCAGTCGTTGCCCAGGCCGCCCGCGAACTTCGACAGCAGCGCGTTCTCCTTGATCGATTCGTAGATGCCGTCCAGATGATCGGGCACCGTCGTCAGATAGCAGCTCGACAACTGCGAGCGCTGCGTGCCGCTATTGAACAGGGTCGGCGTGGAGGACATGAAGTCGAACGAAGACATCACCTCGTAGAACTCGATGGCGCGTCGCTTCACGGTCGATTTCGTTCAACGACAGGCCCATCGCCACGCGCATGAAGAACGCCTGCGGCAGCTCGATGCGGGTTTTCTCGACGTGCAGGAAGTAGCGGTCGTAGAGTGTCTGCAGACCGAGGTAGTCGAAGTTCAGATCGCGTTCCGGCTTCAGCGCCGCGGCCAGCCGCGGCAGGTCGAACTGCAGCATCTGCGCATCGAGCCGCTCGGCGTCCACGCCGCGCTGGATGAACTGCGGGAAGTAGTCGACGTAGCCTTGCGCCAGTTCGGTCAGCGTGACTTCGCGCCCGAGCACTTCGCGCGCGATCGTGTGCAGCAGCAGCCGTGCGGTCGCGAAGCTGTAGCCCGGGTCTTTCTCGATCAACGTACGTGCCGCCAGGATCGCGGCCTTCCAGACCTCGTCGAGCGGCACGCCGTCGTACAGGTTGCGCTGGGTCTCGACCAGGATCGGGCTGGCCGTCACGTCCGCGCCCAGGCCTTCGCAGGCCTGCTCGACCATGCGGCGCAGGCCGTCCGCGTCGAACGGCACGCGCTCGCCGCCGTCCAGCACGTACAGCGCGGGTGCGGCCGCCGGCACCGGTGCGCCCTGGCGCGCACGCTCCTGCGTGCGCCGCTCCCGGTACAGCACGTAGGCGCGTGCGATCTCATGGTGGCCGCCCCGCATCAGGCCGAGTTCGACCTGATCCTGCACGTCTTCGATGTGGAAAGTGCCGCCACCCGGACGCGAGCGCATCAGCGCGCGCACCACGGTCTGGGTCAGTTCGTCGACCACCTCGCGCACGCTGGCAGACGCTGCGCCCTGCGTGCCGTGCACCGCGAGGAACGCCTTCATCATCGCCACCGCGATCTTGTTCGGCTCGAACGGCACCACGGCGCCGTTGCGCCGCATGATCTGGTAATGAGACAGCGAATCGAGCGCGCGGCCGGCCGGCTTCTGCGGCCGGGGGTGGGACGCGTCGTTGCCCTGGCTGTCACGCGCACGCGCAGGGGTGGGAAAGCTGGAAACGTTCTGCATGGAAGGGTCAGCTCCTTGTGAGGTCGATGAATGAGGCGGATGAACCGATGGAAAGTGAGGCAGGGCGGCTGCGTCATGAACGCGAAAGGCGCTCGCCGCCAACCACGAATGGGGACCTAAAACGGTTTTGCTTCAGAGCAGTTGGGGGCGCAGGGCCACTATATCTAGTGTACCAGGGTCAGACAAGGCACTACCGGTAGTGTCACGACCCCAGCTGGCGGCTTTTGGAGAACGGTCGGCCCTGCTTCGCAGGCGGCTGTGCGACCAAGCGATCGGCGGCAATCGCCGACGACGCCGAGCGATTGTCAAAGACCGTCAATCAATACGCGGCCTTGCGCCCGATTCGGTCTCGGAAGCCGCGCCGCTGCTGCGTTTTTTGCGTGGGGGTCCGCTCGACGCTCACCGGGAACGCCTGGTGTGCAGCGCCCCCGACAGCGTTACAACTTCTTTGTTCGGCTGTTGCCTTCAGGTCACGCCGGGTGGGAACCGCGCAGCCGGCCAGCCGGTGGCCGCATGCAACCGCGCCCATTCGAAGCCGCTGCCGGGATCGCATTTGCGCCCCGGCGCAATGTGCTCGTGCCCGGCCACGTGCCGCACCGGATAACGCTGCGCAATCCGCTCGCACAAAACCGTCAGCGCGTCGTATTGCGCGGGCTCGAAACAGCTCGCCTTCCAGCCCTTCCAGCTCGATGCCGATCGAGTCATCGTTGCAGTTGCTGCGCCCGCGCCAGCACGAGGCGCCCGCATGCCAGGCACGCTGGTCGCAACTCACGCACTGCCACAGCGCACCGTCGCGGCGCAAGAAGAAGTGCGCCGACACCTCGATGCCGCGAATCTGCCCGAAGTAAGGGTGCGCATCCCAGTCGAGTTCGTTGCGGAACAGCCGCAGCACCGCATCGCTGCCGAAGCATCCCGGCGGCAGGCTGATCGAATGCAGCACGATCAGATCGATGCAGGCGCCCGCTGGCCGCGCGCCGAAGTTCGGCGAATCGAACCGCCGCGCGCTGTTGAGCCAGCCGTCTTGCCAGAGCGGCTGCACGCCGTCGGCGTCGGCCGACTCGCTCATTCGGATTCGTCGCCTTGTGGCGCCGCAATGCCGAGCCGCGCGATGCGATAGCGAATCTGGCGCAGCGAAATGCCCAGTCGGGCGGCGGTCGCGGTGCGGTTGAAGCCGGTTTCCTGCAGCGCGCGCACGAGGATGTCGCGCTCCTGCTGCATCGAGAAACGCCTGCAGATCGCTCGGCAACGGGCCGTCCGCAGCCGATGCGGGCGCGGGCATCGGCGCCGGCGTTGCCGACTGCGTGCGCTGGCGGAACGGCGACATCGAGCGGTGCCTTGCGGCTGTCTTCCGCCGAGCCGCCAGACTCAGCGTGCAGCACCTCACCATCGCCGAGCGCCAGCGCGCGGTGCAGCAGGTTCTCCAACTCACGCACGTTGCCGGACAGCGGATGCCGGGCGATCTGCTCGAACACCGCGCGGGGCAACTGCCGGCGCCTCGGTCCAACCCGAGTCGGCCGCGATGCGTCGCAGCAGCGCATCGCACAAAGCGGGCAGGTCGCCGCGCCGCTCGCGCAGCGGCGGGATCTGCAGCTCGATCACGTTCAGCCGGTAATACAGGTCCTGCCGGAACCGGCCCGCCTTGACTTCCGCGCCGAGGTCCTTGTGGGTGGCGCTGACGATGCGCACATCGACCGCGTCCTCCGTGGTGGAGCCGATCGGCCGCACGCTGCGCTCCTGGATCGCGCGCAGCAGCTTGGCCTGCATCGCGAGCGGCAGGTCGCCGATCTCGTCCAGAAACAGCGTGCCCGCGCGCGCCGCCTGAAAGTAGCCCTCGCGGTCCTGACGCCGCCCCGGTGTAGGCGCCTTTTTTGGCACCGAAGAACTCGGCCTCGAGCAGGTTCTCCGGAATCGCGCCGCAGTTGACCGCCACCAGCGGCCCGTCGCTGCGGTGGCTGTTCGCGTGCAGCGCGCGCGCGACCAGCTCCTTGCCGGTGCCCGACTCGCCGCGCACCAGCACCGGCGCCATGCTGCGCGCCACGCGCGCGATGCGCTGCTTGACGGCCACCATCACTTCCGATTCGCCGACCATGCGCGCAAGCGCGGCGGTGCCGGTCGCCGCCGCGTCGGACGGCGCGGGGACTGCGGCCTGCCCAGCGCGCGGTTTGCCGTGCGACGGATTGCCGCCCGACGAAGCAGCCGGCGAAGCTGCGGCTGCTCCATCGGCTCGCACCGCCTGCGCCACCGCGGCGCGAAACTGCTTCAGGTCGACCGGCTTCGTCAGGTAGTCGAACGCGCCGCATTTGAGCGCCTCCACCGCGTTCTCGGCCGAGCCGTGCGCGGTGATCACGATGCAGCGCTCGGCTCCGTGCCTGGGTCTTCAGCCGGCGCAGCACCTCGAGGCCGGAGCCATCGGGCAGTCGCATGTCGGAGATCACCGCGTCGTAGCGCTGCGCATCGAGTTGCGCCAGCGCCTCGGCCACGTCCGCCGCGGTGTCGACCCGGTAGCCTTCGCGCAGCAGGCTCAGCTCGTAGACGGTGCGCAGGTCCGGCTCGTCGTCGATCACCAGCACGCGGGGCGTCGTCTGGCTGCCGGCGGTGGTGGGCGGTGAGGAGGTCGCGTTCATGTCGAATTCGCAAGGTTCGGGGGCGCGGGGCGCTCAAGCCAATGCAGCAAGATCGCCCGGCTTGCGTCGGCGCGTCCAGATCCAGGTCGAGCGCCGGCATCCGGAACGACACCACGAACGCGTTGCCCGCAAGCGGCCCGCGTCGGGTCTGGGCCACTTCGCGCCGATAGCCCATCGAGGCGCCGTGCCGCTCGCACAATTCGCGGCAGATGTAGAGGCCGAGCCCGGTCGAGCGGCTCTCGGACGAGAAAAACGGCTCGAACAGATGCTGCTCGACTGCCGGTTCGAGCGGCGCACCGTCGCTCCAGACGCGCAAATGCGCCTGGCCCGACTCCGACAGCCAGCAGCCTCACCTGCAGCGAATCCTCGAACGCTGCGGCGTAGCGCGCCGCGTTGTCCAGCAGGTTCACCAGAACGCGCCGCAGGTGCTCGGCATCGAACGCGACCCGGCTCGGCGCGGTCGCCAGCTGCGTCTGCACGATGCGGCTGCGCTGCCGCGCGGTGGCGCTCCATTCGGTGCAGACGGTCGCGACTGCCGCGTCGAGCGCGAGCAGGTGCGCGGCGGATGCGGGCTCCAGCCCGTCGGGCTGGCTGCTGCACGCGGGAGATGTCCAGCACTTCCTCGGTGATGCGCGCAAGCCGCTGCGCGTTTTGCTGAACCATCGCGGTGAGCCGCTTGTGGCCCGGGTCCGTCAGATCTTCGTCGAGCAACGCGTTGGCCTGCACGATCGCTGCGAGTGGATTGCGGATCTCGTGCGCCACGGCAGTCGACATGCGGCCCATCGCGGCGAGCTTCTCGGTGCGCAGGCGCGCTTCCATCTCGCGCAGATCGTGCAGGAACACAACGCACAGGCTTTCGCCGCCGGCCGAGCGGTTGCGCGTGAGCCGTGTGCGCACGCGCAGCCGGCGCGGGCCCTGCGCGGCGTGGTCGATCACCACGTCGACGGGCTTGCTGCGTGGGTTCTCGAACGCGGCCTGCACCAGGTCCAGCAGCGGCCACCAGCCGGGCTCCGCATTCAGGCCGAACGGCACGCGCGCGGTCTGCTGCATGCTGCCCAGCAGCGCGCGCGCGGCCGGGTTCAGCGCGCGCGCGATGCCGGCGCGGTCGACCACCGCGACACCGTCGGCCAGCGTCTCGATCACCAGCTCGTTGACCTGGGTCTGCAACTGCGCGGCGGACTGGTTGCGCCGCGCGAGCCGTTCTTCCTGTGCAAGCCGCGCGGCGAGCTGGTTCACCACCAGCGCCATCACGAAGTAGGCGGTGGCCAACAACGCCGCTTCCACATAGCGCGGTGCGGCCTCGGAAGGAGCGCTCCAGCTGGCCCAGGCCGCGCCGGTCAGCAGCAGCAGCGCGACGCCGGCCGCGGTGCCGAGCGCGAGCCGCAGCGACCCCAGCACCGCCACCAGCAACAGCGGCAGCGCGAACAGCGGCGTGTAGTTCAGCGTGCCCGGCTGCAGCAGTTGCAACAGCGCGCACATCGCGATGTCGACGCCGGCCGTGAGCAGCCACTGGCGCCCGAATGTCTGGCCGACGGTCAGCGGCTGCCCTTTCACGCGCATGCCGAGGTGGCGGCCGCATAAGCCACGCAGAGCATCAGCACCACGGGATCGACCGCCTGGCCGAGCGCCACGATGACGAGTTGCAGCGCGCCGATCGCCAGCCCCATCAGCACGCGGGCCGTCATGAAGCCCCGCCACAGCCGCACGAACACTTCGTCGTTCGGCGTCGTCAGCGTGCTCGGGCCCCAGATTGGACGGCTCGAACCACGAGCGCTGCGCGTCGTGTCCATCGGCCGGCGGGGAGGCGAATCGCATCGGGTTCGGCCGGCTCGTCGCGCAGCGCGCTCAGGGCGTGCGTTCGGCCTGATTCAAATGCTCGACGCTGCAGTAGTAAGCGGCATGGCGCTCGCACCGCATCGCTTTCCGGCAAATGCATGCCGCACGTTTCGCAACGCACCATCTCGAGCCGCGGCGGCTCGGCCTCGGTGCGGCGGGGCCGCGCGGCGGCTCGGCGCGACCGCTCTCGCGCGCAGCGCGCCACAGCCAGAACGCGACCAGCAACACCACAATCAAAACCAGAAACTTCATGGCGAACGCCCCAAAATCACTTCAAGCACGAAGCGCGAGCCGATATAGGACAAGCAGCAGCAGCCCGGCGCCCACATACAGCATGCGCAGTCGCCGCCGGCCCGCGCCAGCCGAAGCGCGAGCGGCCCACCAGCAGCGCCGCGAATGTGATCCAAGCCAGCACGGAAAACACCGTCTTGTGGTCCCAGACCACACGCTGCGTCGAGCCGGGCACGCCCGCGCTCCCATAGAGATGGTCGCCGAACACCCAGCCGGCCAGCAGCGTCGCACGTCAGCAGCACGAAGCCGGCAGTCACGAAGCGAAACGTCAGCCGCTCCAGCGTCAGCAGCGGCAACCCTTCGGGCGCAGCTGGCCGCCGACCCCGCACGCATGCGCCGCTCGGCCCGCGTCATCAGCGCTGCGTGCGCCACGGCCACGGCGAACAACCCATAGCAGGCCACGCCGAGCGCCAGATGCAGCGGCAGCCACGCGGACGCCGTTCACGTGCAGCAGCGCACCCGGAAACGGCAGTGGCAGCAACACCGCGAGCCCGCAAATGCCGGCCAGAATGCGCTGGCCCTGCAACGCGGGAAAAAATCGGCTCTCGACCGCATACACCGCCAGCACGAGCCACGCCGTAACCGACATCGCGGACGCAAAACCGAAGCGCGGACTGCCCACCAGCAGGCCACTTGCGAGTGCTCCCGCATGCAACAGCCAACCGGCCAGCAGCAAGCCGCGACTCAGGCCGTCGGCGCTGGCGCGGCGCAGCGCCGGCACGGCATAAGCCAGCGCGCTGGCCACCGACAGCAGCATGCCGACCGGATGGGCGCTGGCTAGAATCATCGGCGGCAGTTTAGCGGCTCGGCCCCTCGAAGCGGGCCCGGTACCGGCCTCGAAAAAACACGCTTTTCGCCGCCGCACTGCCCCCAGGCGTTCGGGCCGCTTCGTAGAGCGTCACCGACTGCACCTCCTTCTCCCACTCGGACTCATCGACACCTCATGGCCTCCGCGCTCAGCGACAAACTCTCCCGGCTCGTGAAGGAAATGCGCGGCCAAGCGCGCATCACTGAAGCAACGTGACCGACATGCTGCGCGAAGTGCGCATGGCGCTGCTGGAGGCCGACGTGGCACTGCCGGTGGTGCGCGAGTTCATCGCGAAGGTGAAGGAAAAGGCGCTCGGCGCGGACGTGATGGGCTCGCTGTCGCCGGGTCAGGCGCTGGTCGGCATCGTGAACCGCGAACTGGTCGCGACCATGGGCGCTGGTGTCGCCGACATCAATCTGGCCGCGCAACCGCCGGTGGTGATCCTGATGGCCGGCCTGCAGGGCGCGGGCAAGACCACGACCACCGCCAAGCTCGCGCGCCATCTGATCCAGAAGCGCAAGAAGAAAGTGCTGACGGTGTCCGGCGACGTGTATCGGCCGGCGGCCATCGAACAGCTGAAGATGGTGACCGCGCAGGCCGGCGCCGAGTGGTTCCCGAGCACGTCCGAGCAGAAGCCGCTCGACATCGCACGCGCCGCACTCGACCATGCGCGCCGCCACTATTTCGACGTGCTGCTGGTCGACACCGCCGGGCGGCTCGCGATCGACGAAGTGCTGATGCGGGAGATCAAGGATCTGCATGCGGCGCTGAAGCCCGCCGAGACGCTGTTCGTGGTGGACGCGATGCAGGGCCAGGACGCGGTCAACACCGCGAAAGCGTTCAGCGACGCGCTGCCGTTGACCGGCATCGTGCTGACCAAGACCGACGGCGACTCGCGCGGCGGCGCGGCTTTGAGCGTGCGCCACATCACCGGCGCGCCGATCAAGTTCGCGGGCACCAGCGAGAAGATCGACGGGCTGGAGGTGTTCGATGCCGAACGCCACGCGGGCCGCATCCTCGGCATGGGCGACATCGTCGCGCTGGTCGAGCAGGTCACGGCCGGCGTCGACATGCAGGCCGCGCAAAAGCTCGCGGCCAAGGTCAAGAGCGGGGAGGGCTTCGACCTGAACGACTTCCTGGTCAGTTGCAACAAATGAAGCAGATGGGTGGGCTGTCGAGCTTCATGGACAAGCTGCCGAGCCAGTTGTCCGCCAAGGCCGGTCAGGTCGACATGGAAAAAGCCGAGCGCGACATCCGCCGGAAGGAAGGCATCGTGCAGAGCATGACGCCGCTGGAGCGCCGCAAGCCCGAGCTGCTGAAAGCCACGCGCAAGCGCCGCGTGGCGGCTGGCGCCGGCGTGCACGTGCAGGAAGTCAATCGCCTGCTCAACGAGTTCGGCCAGATGCAGCAGATGATGAAGAAGATGAAGGGCGGCGGCCTGATGAAGATGATGAAGCGCATGGGCGGCGGCGCGGGCGGCAAGGGCGGGATGCCGAAGTTGCCGTTTTGAGTTGATCGCCGGCTGTCGGCTTCCAATAGCGCGAAGCGCCGCTTGACCCGACGGGGCTGAATCGACAGTCGCACGCGGGACGCCGTGGACTGCAGTCGTGCACTCGCCACGCTGCATTGGCATTTCGCCTCGCCTCCACCGCAACGAGTCTCCTGTCGGCGCCGCACGGTGGCATTCGGATGTGAAAAACGGGCTGCAACCTGGTCGGATTGCAGCCGGTCTGTTTCAAATTCCAGAAGCCTGAGGCCTCTTCAAGCGCGCAGCAATCCTGCCGGCTGCACTGCGCCCGCGACATGCAGCCAAGCCCGTCGCAACACGACCGGCTCCGCCTTTTCTTCCGGAATCAACAGAAAGCCGTTTCGGCGCGACGCGGTGCCGAGCGCGATGTGGCTCGTCAGCACCGCCGCCGGCACCGCGAGCAGCAGCGGCAATCCCACCGGGATCAGCCAGATCAGCGCTTGCGCATCGACGCTGGCAACCAGCACAGCCAGCAGACCAATCACCAGGGTCATCGGCGCAAGACTCGTCGCCGCAGCACGCCACGACAAAGCCACTGCCTCGCGCGGCGGCGACTTCCATTCGAGCTTCCAGCCCGTGAGCGCGACCAGCACGAACAGCGAGTGCGCGAGCATCCGCACCGGCGACTGCAGCAGCGCCAGCAGCGTCTCCAGCAGCGCGCTTTTGCACAGGCCCAACGTGCCACCGTATTGCTGTTGCTCCCCTTTCAGGAGCACCGCAGCAATGCCCAGACAAGCGCGGCATCAGCAAAAGCACCAAAGTCAGCGCCCACAGCCCGATCAGTTCGGCCGGCAGCGGCGGCAGTCCATGCCGAGCGTGAAGTTGTCGAACAGGTAGACGCTTGCCACCGGCGCGCTGCCGCTCAGCCACAGCGCGGTGCCGACGCACAGGAACAGCAGCCACATCGGCGCCGACAGATACGACATTGCGCCGGTCGCGAACATCGCGCGGTGCAGCGGGTGCAGCCCGGCTCCGCGATCAACCGTGCGTTCTGCAGGTTGCCCTGGCACCAGCGGCGGTCGCGCTGCAGTTCGGAGACCAAGTCCGGCGGCTGCTGCTCGTAGCTGCCGACCAGATCGGCCACCAGCCAGACCTGCCAGCCCGCGCGGCGCATCAGCGCGGCTTCGACGAAATCGTGCGACAGGATTCCGCCGCTCAAGCCGCCCGTGCCAGCGATCTTGGCGAGCGCGCAATGCGCCATGAACGGCTCGACGCGAATGATCGCGTTGTGGCCCCAGTAGTGCGACTCGCCGAGCTGCCAGATACTGCATGCCGAGCGTGAACAGGCGACCGGTCATGCGCGAGGCGAACTGCTGGGCTCGGCATGCAGGGTGACGTGGCCGATCGACTGCGTCGCGGTCTGCACGATGCCGGCCTTGCGGATTCGCTTCCATCAGCTTGACCATGTCGCACAGGCAGTCGCCGCTCATCACGCTGTCGGCGTCCAGCACGACCATGTAGCGGTAATCCTTGCCCCAGCGGCGGCAGAAGTCGGCGACGTTGCCGGCCTTGCGGTGCACGCGGCGCTTGCGCAGGCGATAGTAGACCTCGACCTGATGTGTCGCCGGTCTGTGCGGCCAGTGCTCCGCGCAGCGCGTCCCAGGCGGCGCGCTCGGCCGCGACCGTGGCCGGCTGGTTGCTGTCGGACAGCACGAACACGTCGAATTGCGCAGCCGAGCCGGTGGCCGCCAGCGACTCGCAGGTGGCGCGCAGGCCCGCGAACACGGTGGCGACGTCCTCGTTGCAGATCGGCATGATGACGGCGGTGCGCGCGTCCGGGTTCATTGCGTCGCCCCGCACCGAGGCGGCCGTCAACGCATGCGGGTCGCCGCGCAGCGAGACCCAGAAGCCCATCAGCGCGGTCGTGAAGCCGGTCACGAGCCAGGCCGACAGCAGTGCGAACAGACCCAGCTGGCCCCACTGCAGCAGCACATGCGACTGCTTCGGCTGCAGGTAGCCGAACAGCGCGGTCGCCAGCGCCGTGACGCCGAGCGTGATGCCCAGAAACACGAGCCGACGCCGCCGCGCGGCCTGCTGCCAGGCTGCTGCGTCGCGCCGTTTGCGCTGGCCGTTTGCCAGGCCGCCGGTGCGGCCGCTGCCGCGTAGCCGAACAAGGCCCAGCACCAGGCGAGCAACCCGGCCCAGAAGCCGCGCCAGGGCAGCGGCGTCATCGAGCCGCGATGGAGCGGCGGGGCGGTCAGCGCGTTCGGATGGCGCTCGGTCGGCTAACGCGTGTGCGGGTGTGGTCATTGCGTTCATTCGGGAAGGACGATGGGGGACCATGTTTCGCTCAGGGTGTCGTTGCCGTTTTGAAGGAAGGCGCGCAGCTCGACCGGCTTGCTCGCGTCGCGCGCGCGATGCGCAGGGTCATGCGCCAGCCGCCGGTGACGGGGTTGCGGTAGACGTTGCTTTCCAGAATCTTTCCGTTCGCGTCGGCGCTGGCGACCGCCTTGACGGGCGCGTCGGCCGGCAGCGCGTCGAGTGCAGGGCCGGCTGAAATCGACCACGTACTGCACCTGGTTGCGCAACTCGGCGTCGGTCAGCCGGCTCCAGCCGACGCCGCGGCGCGATTGCATGGCGTAGCCGTTCGGCGGGCGCTGCTGCGCGTCGCCCTGCCAGTGCAGCCGGTACGACAGCGCGAGCGGCTCGGCCGGCGCGGGCAGCTTGGCCGGCACCCAGTACGCGACCACGTTGTCGTGCGTCTCGTCGGGCGTGCGGAACTGCAGCAGTTCGACGCGGCCCGCGCCCCAGTCGCCGACGGTCTCGACCCAGGCGCTCGGGCGCTGTTCGTAGCGCGCTTCGGTGTCCTGGTAGTTGTTGAAGTCGCGGTCGCGCTGCATCAGGCCGAAGCCTTTGGGCTGTGTGAGCGCGAACGACGTCAGCAGCGTGGTCGCCGGGTTGGCCAGCGGCCGCCAGATCCATTCGCCGTTGCCGTCGGCCAGCAACAGGCCGTCGGAGTCGTGCACCTCGGGCCGGAAGTCGCCGGCTCGGGGCTGGTTCTCGCCAAAGAAGAACATGCTCGTCAGCGGCGCGATGCCGAGCGTCTTGATCGGGCTGCGCAGCACGCCGGCGCGCAGGAACATGCGGCTCGTCACGTCGAGCCGGGTTTCCTTGCCGGGGTGCAGCTCGAACCGATAGGCGCCGGTCGCGCGCGGGCTGTCGAGCAGCGCGTAGAACACCAGCGCGGTGCGCCTGAGCGGCCGGCCGCTCGATCCAGAATTCGATGAAGCGCGGAAATTCCTCGGGGCCCAGGCCGCCTGCGGTGTCGATCGCCAGGCCGCGCGCCGACAGGCCGTAATGTTGGCCCGCGCCGACCGCACGGAAGTAGCTCGCGCCCAATGCAACGAACGCTTCGTCCTTGTAGGCCGCGTTGTTCAGCGCGTAGTGCACGCGAAAGCCCGCCAGACCCGGCGAGCCGATCGCCGCCGCGTCGAGCTGCTTGTTGGCGCCGAAGCTGAAGTCGTCGCTGCGATAGGCAACCGGCTGTACGCCGCTGTCCGTCACCTGGTTGATCCGCACCGGCAGCAGATCGCGCGTCGGGTGGAAGAACATCAGCTCGAACGGCAACTTGTCCTGCCGCCAGAGCGCGTGATCGGGCTTGAAGCGGATGTCGCGCTGCTGGTCGTAGGTCAGACTGCGCAGCGCCGCCGAAACAGCGGGTGCGGGCGCCGCGTAGGGCTTGGCGGCCAGTGCCTGCGCCTGCGCCGTAACCTGTTCCAGACCGAAGCCGTTCGGTGCGGCGTGCGCCGCCGGCGCGAGTCGCCAGCAGGCAGAACGCAGCCGCGCCGAACAGCGAGCGGACAGCGTCAGGAGAGACACGAAAAGAGCGATGCATGCGTGCATCAGTGCAAACCCTATGCCAGATCGAAAAAACGTTGACAAATCAACGCGCCGGCCATTATGCGCCGTACATAGCAAGGACGGCAGGCGGCGGCCAGCGACCGCATTCGCTCGCTGAATCTGTCGCCGCCTCCCGACACGCGATGCGTCGGCAGCCGCAAGGTCCCAGAGAAATCAACGCGTTAGCGCTGTCGCTCCCCGGCGACAACGAGGAGCCCGCCTCGGCGACAGACGACGGTTCGCCGTTTCCGGCCACCCCGTCCGCCTTGAAATGCCCGGGCGTCAGCCCGTGCGCTGCAGCAGCCGGTAGAACTCGGTGCGGTTGCGGTCGGCCAGCCGCGCGGCGTCGCTGACGTTGCCGTCGGTCAGCTTGAGCAGGCCGACCAGGTAGTCGCGCTCGAAGCGCTGCTTGGCCTCGGCATAGCTGAGCACCGGCATCGTCGCACTGCGCAGCGCGCGCTGCACCAGCGCCAGCGGCATCAGCGGCGTGGTGGCCAGCGCGCAGACCTGCTCGACCACGTTGAACAGCTGGCGCACGTTGCCGGGCCAGGCGGCGGTGGTCAGCGCCTTCAGCGCCTCGGGCGCGAAGCCGGACACGCGCTTGCCGTACTTGGCCGCAAGCTGCGCGAGGAAGTGGTTGGCCAGCAGCGGGATGTCCTCGCGCCGCTCGGCCAGCGGCGGCAGCTGCAGCTGCACCACGTTCAGCCGGTAGTAGAGGTCTTCGCGGAACTGGCCGGCAGCCAGCGCCGCATCCAGATCGCGGTGCGTGGCCGAGATGATGCGCACGTCGACCGCGATCGACTCGCGCCGCGCCGACCGGGCGCACCGCGCGCTCCTGCAGCACGCGCAGCAGCTTGACCTGCAGCGGGCTCGGCATGTCGCCGATCTCGTCGAGCAGCAGCGTGCCGCCGTCGGCCGTCTGGAACAGGCCCGGGTGCGCGCGCACCGCGTCGGTGAACGCGCCCTTGACGTGGCCGAACAGTTCGGACTCGAGCAGGTTCTCCGGAATCGCGCCGCAGTTGATCGCGACGAACGGCTTGCCGGCGCGCGGGCTCGCGCGGTGGATGGCGCGCGCCAGCAGCTCCTTGCCGGTGCCGCTTCGCCGAGCAGCAGCACGCTCGCGTCGGTCTGCGCGACCATGCGCGCCTCGGCCAGCAGCTCGGCCATGCGCGCGGAGCGGCTCACGATGTCGGCGCGCCAGCTTTCGTCGCTGCGTGTCGGCCTTGCGGCGGCGCCGCTGCCGGCGGTCGGCTCGGCGAACAACGCGAGCGCGTCGCGAATCTTGTCGAGCAGCTCCTTGCCGTCGAACGGCTTGGTCAGATAGGTGAACACGCCGCGCGCGGTGGCCTCCACCGCGTCCGGAATGGTGCCGTGCGCGGTCAGCAGGATGACCGGCAGCGACGGGTGGCGCTCGCGGATCCGGTCGAACAGCGCCAGGCCGTCGCGGCCCGGCAGCTGCACGTCGCTCAGCACCAGCTGCGGCCGCTCGATATCGAGCTGCGCGAGCGCGGCTTCGGCCGAACTCACGGCGCTGACCAGGTAGCCGGCCGCGCCCAGCCGCATCGACAGCAGGCGCAGCATGTCCGGGTCGTCGTCGACCACCAGGATGCGCGGCGGCTGCGCGTTCGACATCCGGCGGCACGACGAGGTTTGCATGCGCATCAGCGCGGCGCCGCCGGCACGGCCGATGCCGCCTCGGCCGGGGCGGGCGGCCGCTCGAGCGGGCGCCGGGCCGAGGCTGCGCTCGATCGCGCGCACCGCCTCCAGCCGCTGGTTCGCCCGCGCCAGCCGCAATCGCTGATCGCGCAGTTGCCGCTCGGCGCGCTCCAGTTGTTCTTCGAGCCGGCGTTGCTCGCCGATGCGCGCTGCCAGCAACCGCGCGAGCGGCTTGATCGGCTGCGCCTCCGGATGCGTGCTGCCTGCGACCTGCTGCGCCAGCTGCTGCGCGCGGGCCAGGTCGGCACCCGGACGGATCTGGCCGAGCACGATCGCCAGTCGCAATTGTTGCTGCGGCGAAGGGTGCTGCGCGTTGCCATTGCCAGCGGCATTCCCTGCGGCCGTTTGACTCTGACCGGCGGACTTGCCCGCGCAAGCTCGCGCGCGCGCTCGGCCGGCGATGCGCTGCGCATGCGGTCGGCAAATTCGAGCAAAGCGATCGTCGGGTCGGGCGGCACGCTGCACAGCGCGCTTGTGTCGGGCAATGCCTCGCAGTAGCGCAAGGCAGCGGGCGGTTCCGCACGAATCGCGCAGCCGCCGTGCCGCCGTGCGCGCGGGCGTGACGTTGACCGAGCGCATTTCCAATTCCGCGCTGCCGGCCGCCGCGGCGCGATCGGCCTCGGGGGTGGCGTTCTGCGCGAGCGCAACCCCACTGCACAAAGCCGCAGCGCCAGTGCCGCGGCGAGGGCAAGCCGAGGAGGTAACAAATGCCGCATCACGCCTGCAACCCCTGGTACACGAGCGACCGAGCACGAGCAGCCCCAACCAGGTCTTGTCCAGCGGGCGCCGTGGACGGGCTCCGCCCGGCCACCGGCGCCGCCTCTGGCCGGGAGGAGGCGAGAGTGCAGCCTAGCCTGGGGGTGAGCGTGATCCACCTTGGGACAAGTTCATGCTGCATGCGGCAACTCGATCAAAAAGCGGCTGCCGGTGGCCCCGGGGCCGTCCGGCAACAGTTGAATGGTTCCTCCATGCGCCACCACGTACTCCTGAACGATCGACAACCCGACGCCGCTGCCGCGCGGTGCTTCCGCGCTCTGCCGCTGCCCCCGATAGAACGGCTCGAAGATGCGCGAGCGGTCCGCCTCGGCAATTCCGGGGCCCTGATCCTCGACTTCGATGCAAACCAGCGCGTCGTGCCGGCTCAGCCGAAACCAGATGCATCCGCCGACGGGTGTGAAGCGGATCGCGTTCGACAGCAGATTGGCGATCGCCGTGCCGAACTTGGCCGGGTCGACCGGCTCGACCAAGGCGGGGCCTTCGACCGCGCAGATCGAGCGCACGCGCCTGCCACTGCAGCCGCTGCGCTTCCACCTGTTGCTCCACCAACAAGCGCAGATCGGTCGGTACGCGCAGCAGCCGATTCGCATCGAACGCCGCCGCGTTGAAGCGCAGCAGCGCCTCGATCTGGCTCTGCAGCGCCTGTGTGTTGTGGCTGAGGATGCGCGCGATCTCGCGCTGGTCGTCGCTCAAGCTGCCCGCCGTGCCGTCTTCGAGCAGCGCAACGCCTTCGGTGAGCGCGGCCAGCGGCGTCTTGATCTCGTGCGAGACGTGGCGCAGAAATCGCGTCTTGTCGGCGTCCAGCTGCACGAGCCGCAGCCGCAACCAATCGAGCTGTCGGCCCAGGCGGCGCACGTCGGCCGGGCCGCTGATCTGGATCGGGCGCTCGAGCCGGTTCTCGCCCAGGCCCAGGATCGCGCGCTCGATCCGCTTGAACGGGCGCGACAGCCAGACGCCCACCGCCACGGCCAGCAGCAGCGCCAGCACCACCTCGACGGCGACCAGCCGCGTCAGCCGCTGCCTGCTGGTTTTGAGTTGCTGCTGCAGGCGCAGGCGACGCTCTTCGATCGTGTGCCGCGCTTCCTGCGCAATCAGGGTGTTGGTCGCCGACAGCTCGCGGAATGCGGCGGCCACCTGCGCGTCGCGCTCGGTGGGTGACTTGCTCGGCTGGTTGACTGCCGCCACGATCGTCTCCAGCTGCGCCTGCCACTGGCTGATCAGCCGCGCCGGCACGTCCGACCAGTTCAGCGTGGCCAGCGTCTCCTGGCTGTCTCGCTTGCGCCTGCGCGAACCGTTCGCGCAGCACCGCATCGTCGAGTGCGAGCGACTGGCGCGCAGCCCGCTCCATCACCACGCTGCGCTCATCGAGCAACTGCACGGCGGTGCTCAGATTCAACGCCTCCACCGCGAACGTGTCGCCGCGCGCGGTCAGCTCATCGAACGAAGCCACTGCGCGCAACGCCACCACACCCGGGAACGCCGCGATCAGCAGGAATGCGACCAGCAACAGCTGCGCGAAGCTGCCGAAGCTGTGCGCCCGCTCGTTCGGTGCGGGCGCGGCGCCCGGTGCGGCGCGCGTGGCTGTCATGGGCGGTGCTGCGGGCAGCGATGGCGATTCGGCAGCCTGCATGGGCTTGCGGTGAGCAACCAGCGAAGTCGATGCGCGGGCCGGGCGAATCTCGGTCAGCGCAATCGGGCCGAAGCGCGGTCCGCGGCTGCCGCCAGGCTCGCCGATCGCAGCGCGTCATGGCCCGACAGCTCGGGAGCGGCCAGCGTGCCACGCAGCGTGAAGTGCATCGCTTCCGTGATCTTGATCGGCACGATCTGGCCGACTGGCGCGGCGCCGTCGTGCGCTGCGAAGTTGACAACCCGGTTGCATTCGGTGCGGCCCATCCACTCGGACGCATCCTTCTTCGAGCGGCCTTCCACCAGCACCTGCTGCACGCTGCCGACGCGCTGGGCGCTGATGCGCGCCATGCTGGCTTCGATCGCAGCCTGCAGCCGATACAGTCGCGCGCGCTTGACATCCTGCGGCGTGTCGTCGGCCAAGCTCGCGGCCGGTGTGCCGGGGCGCGGGCTGTAGAGGAACGAGAACGAGTTGTCGAAGCCGATCTCGTCGATCAGCTGCATCGTGCGTTCGAAGTCGGCTTCCGTCTCGCCGGGGAAGCCGACGATGAAGTCGCTGCCGATGGACAAGCCCGGCCGCGCCGCGCGCAGCTTGCGCACCGTGCTCTTGAACTCCAGCGCCGTGTAGCCGCGCTTCATCGCCATCAGGATGCGATCGCTGCCGTGCTGCACGGGCAGGTGCAGATGTCCGGCCAGCTTGTCGATGCGCGCGTGCGCCTCGATCAGCCGCGGCGTGAACTCGTTCGGATGGCTGGTGGTGTAGCGCAGCCGCTCGATGCCCGGGATGTCGGCCACGTAGTCGAGCAGCAGCGCGAAGTCGTCGCCGTCCTCGCCGCGCCAGGCGTTCACGTTCTGGCCCAGCAGCGTGACTTCCTTGACGCCCTGCGCGGCCAGTTCGGCGACTTCCGTCAGCACATCGGCCAACGGCCGGCTGAACTCCTCGCCGCGCGTATAGGGCACCACGCAGTAGCTGCAATATTTGGAGCAGCCTTCCATGATCGAGACGAACGCGGAGGCGCCCTCTTTTTTGGCCGGCGGCAGGTGGTCGAACTTCTCGATCTCGGGAAAGCTGATGTCGACCTGCGCGCGCCCTTCCGCTTCACGCTTTGCGAGCAGCTCAGGCAGCCGGTGCAAGGTCTGCGGGCCGAATACCACGTCGACGAACGGCGCGCGTTCGATGATCGCCGCGCCTTCCTGCGAAGCCACGCAGCCGCCCACGCCGATGCGCACGCCCCGGGCCTTCAGGTGCTTGACGCGGCCCAGATCGGAGAACACTTTTTCCTGCGCCTTCTCGCGCACCGAGCAGGTGTTGAACAGGATCAGGTCGGCCTGCTCGACGTCGGTGGTCGGCTCATAGCCCTCGGCCGCGCCGAGCACGTCGGCCATCTTGTCCGAGTCGTACTCGTTCATCTGGCAGCCGTGGGTCTTGATGAAAACTTTTTTGCGGGTCATGACGGGGCTGCTGCAGAGGTGGCGATGGCGCGGGACGGTTGGGGGGAGGGGCGGCGGCGGAACAGACGATTTTCGCCTGCGCAGGGGCTTTCCGAACTGCATGCTCGCTGTGACCCTGTTTCCAATGGTCCGCCGCAGCTGTCTTCTCGTGAAATGCGTCGAATCGGTTCTCGGCCGCTTCAGGCGGCTGGGCCGGGCGAGCTTCATCCATAGGGCGGCCCGAAGTCGAAATCTCCACCCGAAATCCCGTCCATCAGATCCAGCAGCGACTGCTGCGTGGGCATGACGAGCCGGCGGTAAGCTTCGATTTCCAGCAGCACATGCGTCGATGTGCCGCGATGGGTCACGGCGGCCGCTCCAATCCGGGCAGCTCGTTTGGCACGCGCGACATTGCATGCGAATCGGTGCCGCCGTCCGGGCCGCGGCCGGCTTGCGCACAAGCGCCCAGACTGCCAGCGACCATGCCCGCGCCGACCAATGCCAGCAAGGCGCGTTCGATGCGAATGCGTGTCTTCATCCTGAACTACTCCGGAGCGCCGGAAAGACAACGGGGGTGTTGAACAGAAGATCGATCGTGCGCGTGCAACCGCTGTGCGTCATCTCGGCGCGGTCGCGGAATGTCTCGTTTTGTTTCGGCGGTGCGAACAAGATTCAATGCGCCGCGCCGCCGCTGTGCACATGGCCGCTGGGCACATGCAGCGCGGCCGAGTCGACATGGCCGGTCTGGTCGTCGAAGAAGAAGTCGGGCTCGAACTCGCGCAGGAATTCGCCTTTCGGCAGGCCGCCCAGGAACATCGCTTCGTCGACGCGGATGTTCCAGTTCATCAACGTGAAGATCGCGCGTTCATGCGCGGGCGCGCTGCGCGCGGTGACGAGCGCGGTGCGAATCCGCATGTCGGGGTTGCCGGCTTGCTGCAGCCGATGCAGCGCGGCCAGCAGCGGCTTGAACGGCCCACCCGGCAGCGGCAGCGCCGCGTTCAGCGACTCGTGCTGTACGAACGCGTCGAGCCCCTGCGCCTGAAACACCCGCTCCGCTTCGTCGGAAAACAGCACCGCGTCGCCGTCGAATGCGATGCGCACCTCGTTCGGCCACGCGTCGCTCGCATGCACCGATTCGACCAGTACTCGCGCCGCTGGAAAACCCGCCAGCAGCGCCTCCCGTACATCGTCCGCATTCGCCGACAGAAACAGATGCGCACCCAGCGCCCGCAAATAACCGAACGGCGGCCGTCCCTGCGTGAACACGCCGCGCTGCAGATGGATCGCGTTCGCACCCGCCGAGCGAAAGATGCGCAGCCCGGAAACCGGATCGTTCCTCGACAGGATCACGACTTCCACGCGTTGCACGCCGTCGTCGTTGAAGCGCAGCAGCTTTTTCACGAGCGAAGCCGCGATGCCGAGCTTGGCCGGATCGTTCATGCGCTCGAGCTGCAGCCGCATGTAGCCTTCCGGATCGCCGGAATCGAACAGGCGGTTTTCCTCTTCGAGGTTGAACAGCGCGCGGGAAGAAATCGCGACGACGAGTTTGCCTTCGAGGGAAGCGGGCATGGTGGATTGAAGAGCGGCGGATAGTCAGCGGATCGGCCAAGGCGGCAATTTCCAGACCAGCGGCCCAAGTCGTCGGTTTGGAGCAGATTCAGATCCGGCTCTTGCTGAAAACGTAAGCATTTTTGCCACAGCGGCCAGAGCGAGGACGCGCCTTTCGGCAAACAAGGCCGCAGTCGCCAGCGGTCCACCTTCGGATCGATCGACTACCGCACCCATTGGTTCAGCTGGATGATCGGCATCAGCACCGCCAGCACGATCAGCATCACGACGCCGCCCATCGCCACGATCAACAGCGGCTCCAGGATGGTGGCCAGCGCCATCGCGCGGCGCTGCACTTCGGTGCTCAACTGCTCGGCCGCGCGCTGCAGCATCTGGGGCAACTGACCGGTCTGCTCGCCGAGCCGCGCGAACATGGACAGCAGCCCGGGAAAACGCTTCTTGCGCGCAATGGCGGAAGCCAGCGGCGCGCCCTCACGCACCAGGACCAGCGCATCGAGCGCATCGGTGCGCATCGCGGTGTTGGACAACGTTTCGGCCGCCGCCTGCAGCCCGCGCAGGATCGGCACACCGGCGGCAGTCAACATGGCCAGCGTGCTCGCGAAGCGCGCCGCGTTGTAGCCACGCGCGAGCTTGCCGACCAGCGGCAGCTTGAGCCAACCCGCATCGAACCGGCGCCGGAACGCGTCTTGCTGCAGCAGCACACGCAACAGCACCACAGCCGCGACCAGCGCTGCGAGCACGTACCAGCCGTAGTTGCGCACGAAATCGCTCATCGCCAGCATGGCAACGGTCAGAAACGGCAGCGAACGTTTGGTGCCCGCGAACACGGCTGCGATCTGCGGCACCACGTAGCCGACCAGAAACAGCACGATCGCAATCGCCACCAACGTGACGATGGCTGGATAAAGTGCCGCGCCGATCAGCTTGGCGCGCAGCGCCTGGCGCTCTTCCAGATCGTCGGCGAGCCGGTCCAGCACCAGGCCGAGCTTGCCACTCGACTCCCCCGCGCCGATCACCGCGATGTAGATCGGCCCGAACTCGCGCGGATGCTGCGACAGCGCTTTGGCGAAGCCGGAGCCCGCGTTCACCTCGGAGCGCAACGACGCGGCCAAGTGGCTCTGCGTTTCGTCATCGGCCTCATCGGACAGCGCAGTCAGCGCGCGCTCCAGCGGCAGGCCTGATGACACGAGGCCCGCGAGCTGCCGCGTCCAGATCGCGAGCGTGGTGCTGTTGAACGCCCGCTTGGCAAAGAACGAAGAGCCACCACCGGCCGCATCGCCCGCCGACTGCCCGCCGGCCACCGGCTCCACCGCGAGCGGCACCAGCGCCTGCGCGCGCAGCAAGCCACGCGCTGCGCGCGCGGTGTCGGCCTCCATCACGCCCTTGCGGGCGAGACCGTTGGCGTCGAGCGCTTCGAACGAATAGGCGGGCATGAAGGATCGGATCGGCCGCTGCTGAGCGGTGGAACACAGGTGGGAACCGCTTATTGTGGCGGCTTGGACGCTGAAGCCGCCCGACCGCACCCGACGCCCCTCGCGACGACGGAAGAAGCCCGAGCGAGCGGAAGTCGGATCGGCCTCGGCCCGCTCGCCTTTTCCCGAGAACTGGAGATTCGATTCAATGTCCGACCCAGCCGCTACCGACGACCACAGCCAGCGCACACGACACCTGCCGCTGCCGCGCTTCGTGCCGCTGCCCAACTGCTCGCGGCGGCCGGAGCAAGAGAGGCTGGCGCGCGCGGCAGCGTTCTATCAGGACGTGAACCGCCGCCGCACCACGCGGCATTTCTCCGACGAGGCGGTGCCGCGCCGGCGGATCGAACACGCGCTGTCGACCCCGGGCACCGCACCGTCCGGCGCGTCCCGCGACTGAAGAACAGGAGCTGAAAACCCACCGCGAGCGCATGACCGACGAATGGCGCGAAGCCCTGCACCCGCTCGGCACCGACCATGTGAAGGAACACATGAGCGAATGCCCCCGGGATCGTCGTGCTGTTGGCCCAGAAGTACGGCCTGCGCGCGGATGGCACGCAGCAGAAGAACGACTACGTGGACAAGAACGTCGGCATCGCCGCCGGCCTGTTCGTGGCGGCAATCCAGACGATGGGCTTGGTCACGCTGACGCACACGTCGAATCCGATGGGTTTCCTGCGCGAGTTGCTGGGCCGCGGCACGAACGAGAAGGCGGTGCTGATGCTGCCGGTGGGTTATCCGGCAGCCGGGGCGCAGGTGCCTGATTTGGCGCGGCTGGAGGCTGAGCCGTTCATTAGTGGAATGTGCCGAGGGCGGCTCAGCGAGCGGCCATCTGGGCAGGCAATCATCCGGGACCGACACCCAGGACAAGAGGACGGATTTGGACTTTCGGAGGTTTCCCCGAAGGGCTTCGCCTGCAGCTACGCAAGGAAAGTCGCAGCCATGACCGCAAGGGTTTGTCCGGTGTCGAATGCTTTTACAGCCCCTGGGCTCGGGATTTCATAGCTCGCGAAAAACCTATGCTGATCAATGACTTGTTGGTTTTGGCATGGAGTGTGCTCCCCACTGGCCACATTCACCACGCGATTTCGGAGCGATACCTGATGTCGATTCAACGACCAACCCGAGCGTCGCGATTCGGACCTGCCGTGACGCAGGAAAACAGGCCGCAACGATGGTTGGCCGGATCCCTGCTCGCGATCGGCCTTGTGTTAGGGATCGTCGTAAGCCCCGCTGCCGCAACCCCTGTAATCTCGGTCACGGGTTTTACGCCGAATTCCACATCCGTTCGTTCCAATCGCGGCTGGGACTTCCACATCGTCGCCACCGGGGGCATCCTGGCGACACGACTCGGATTCTTCGACGAGGGAGCCGATGGACTGGCCCCGGCCCATGACGTCGGCATTTTCAACCCGTCGGGGGTTTTGCTGAACTCGGCAACCGTCGCAGCCGGGACCGTAACCCCGCTCGCTGCCAACGGCTCGTTCCGCCTGGTGGACATCGTTCCCGGTCTGTTACCCATGGGCAACGGATACCGAATCCGGGCGGTGTACCAGAGCGGCACGCTGGATAGGCAGGCGAATGCCGCGACGGGGTTGGTCGACGATCCGTCTATCCTGTTCGTACAGAACAGGTTTATCACCGATGGCGTCGCTGCACGCACCTTGCCCACTTCCACTGTCGGCCTTTTGAACCCTGGATTTTTCGGCCCGAGCTTCGAAATCGGTGCCGCAGCGGTATCGACGGTGCTGGAGCCGTCGTCGCTTTTGCCGGCGCTCAGCGGCGGCATCGGCCTGCTGCGCTGCAACTGGCTGCGTCGGAGGCGGGCCGGAACCGGGGTGACTGCAGCGGCGCTGCGGCCAACCGGCTCCGCTGCAACGGTTGCGGCATGATGCCCATGCCGATTCCAGCGAATCCGGGCCGCCGAGCTTTCGCTTTGTCGAAGTCGTTTCGTGTCGCGAAGGAGCTTCGGGGTGAAAGTGCCACGACCCGACGTTCGATTGAAGATACGGCGTGGGGTTGGAATGGTGGCATTTCCATCGGCGACAGCACCCGCTCGTTGAGCGGTCCCGGCAGCCTTGTTCGGCGGATAGTGGCGCTTGCTGTTGTTGTCGCGGGGTACTGCCCGTTCAAGCTGGCGCAAGCGCAAATCCTGCAGCCGTCCAGCGGCGCGCTGCTATCGACCGCTTCTGGAAGCGACGTCCTGGTCGACTGGGCTTCACCGCCGAAACTCACACTCAAGGGGATGGGACCAATTCGGATCGGAATGACCTATGCGGAGGTCGGCGCAGTTGCGTCCGGCGGGCTGAATCCCGCCACCATCCCGAACGAACCCTGCTATTTCGTGCGGCCGGCTGCAGCGCCGAAGGGCATCGAATTGATGTTTGTTGACGGGCGACTCGCGCGCATCGACGTAACCGGGCCATCATTCTCATCAGGCAGCGGCGCCAGAGTTGGCCAGTCTCAAACGGATGTGTTGAAACGCTATAACAATCGACTGGAGATCGAAGGGCACAAGTACCATGAAAGGTGGAAATACCTGACCTTCGTCCCCAAGGATGAAACCGACTCCAGCTATCGGATGGTGTTCGAGACAGATGGCAATAAAGTCACAGAATTTCGTGCTGGGAAACTCCCCGAAGTGGAGTTTGTTGAAAGATGCGGCTGAGTCATGAGAATTCGTATGTTCCTGGATGAGTGCATCGATCCATGTGCTTGATAGGCGGCTCTATGAACATCCGGGAGGTGACAGTCATTTGTCATGGATTTGAGCAACAGGTTATATCGACCTGCCTCAAAAAATCCGCACTTTGCGGAACGCGAGTCGATTCACTTCGGTGTGAACAAAAAACGTAAAACCATTGAAATAAAGAACATCTTGAAAAATTTCTGTTATTTATTTCATCATTTGCCCTCACCTTCGGTTTGCCGCCCACCGCTGCGGCTACCGAGTTCAGTAAAGCTGCGGGTGACAAAGCCTGTGGCGCTGGAATACATCTCGCCGAGCCTTGGGAAATAGGCGCAGGAAAAGGCAGGCCGGCCTGCGGAACCCCCGCACAATGGGGCATCGCACGACTCATCCTCGGCGGGTCTTTGGGTGGGTCTGGATACAACTGCGGGATCAAGGATAAAGATACACGCACTTTGGGTCATGGTCTTTGTGTAAAAGCGCCTAACTTGAGTAAGCCGGTGGGCAATTTTTCCTGGGTGATGGATGGCAAACCAAGTGGAGACACAACCCTTAATGCGGATGGAACATGCTTCAATACGAAAAGCAAAATGGACTGTGTCTGGGTTGCTGATGACAAGGCAAAGGAAGCCGCGTTCACGCTAGCCTGGAACAATGGCGCTTATGTTGATTCGATGCTGCTGAGTCAGGACGGGTGAACGCTCGAGGGAAAGAACCAGCACAATAGCGCCATCAAGGATAAACGCAAGTAACTTGCACTTGCAGAGCCAGAAGCGTGGAGTTGCAGGTCTGTTCAACGCTGCAACTGCTGACACAAGCCCAGCAAGATGTGCTCTGTTCAGCCATTGGTCTGTCGAGCGGCCAAGATCTGGCAATGTCCGGGGGTGGCGCAGCAGCTCCAAGCAGCGAAGGTGGACAGCGGGCGAATACATCAGCTGGATTCGCAGCCGGCCCGGCGTCTTCGACGTGTCACTGCAAGATGGCTGTTTTCGATGAAGTCAACAACTTACGTCCCGTAAGTGTCGAACTTGGGTGCCCGGTGGGAGGGGTGACCTGCGGTGACGCCTTGCGGGTTCGCATCCGGTCCGTTACCAACGACTGCGGCACGCCCAGACTCTTGGCTGCCGCCTTGCCTCCGATCGATTCCGCCAAGCGGATCGCCTTAACCTTGAACTCTTGCGTGTATTGTCGGTTCGGCACCGACCTCTTGTTGCTCATCTCGTCCTTCAGCTGCAGCATGCGCCCGGCGTGCATCCGCAGTGCCTGCCCGCGCATCGAGAGCCGCATGCCGCCGCTGTTGCGGGTCGAACAGGCGCGCGCCGAGCGCTTCTTCTAACTGCGCGATGCGCTGCGACACGGCCGAATGGCTCGCGTGCAGCTTCTTCGCGGCCGCGCGGAAGCCGCCGAGCATGGCGCTCCAGTGGAAGGCTTCGATGCCGCGCAGTTCGATCACGTCCGGCCCGTTGTTTGATCGGCACAGCTTATCAGTCCGTGATTTCGCGTCGCAACGCGGTCTTGCCCAGCCGGCATCGGCGTTGGCGACCAAGGCGCCGAGCGTCTTGCCGCGTTCGGGCCAGTTCGCAATGCCGATGCTGGGCCGCACCGAGAGGCGCAGCGCGCCGATGCGCAGCGGCGCGGCCACGGCGGCAAGCAGCTTGGCAGCAATCCGGTCCAACAGCAGATCATTCAACTCACCCAGCAGCAGGCAGGCGAATTCGTCGCCACCGATTCGGCACCCCAAGTCGTCTGCGCGCAGCGCCGTGCCGAGATGCCTGGATCAAAGCCCCGGCGGGACCACCGGACGGACAAGGTTTAGCCGAGCGTGCGCTGCCCTGTCTGTGCGCTGGCGAACATGCGAGAGCGCGACTGCCGCGTGAGCAGCCGTCGGTCTGCGTGACCAGCCTAATCGAGCCGACGGACGGCGAGATCGGGCAGCCGGCGGATCCGGCAGCAGCCGGTCATACTCCCTTTTCGACGAAGTTGGTGGCAATCGCAGATGGCGCCGCGCGCACAGCGGACCAGGCGTGCCCACTGCGGGTACTTCACCGCGCTCTGAAAACCGCCAGGCTTGACAATCGAGCACAAGATTTCGAAGTGGCGAAGTTCGAGCAGCGCGGATTCCTTCCTCCACAGTTGGCGCCTTCGAGGGCACCCTTGCGTCCGACGTGGATGGGCTGGAACGACGCCCGACTGATTCGCGTCCGCTGCCCAAGTCGGCTCGGTATGCCACATACTCGCTCGCAGTGGAATTCACCACTCGACCACGGATCCCCCAAACGATGTTTTCTTTCGCCTTGCGCTCCTTCGTGGCCGGTCTGGTCGCGACCCTGACCTTTCATCAGATAGCGGTCTGGCTGCTCGCCGCCGCCGTTGCGCTGCCCGTCAAGCCCTGGAACATGGCGCCCAATGCTTATGGCGCGCCCTCCGTGCTTGCGTTGGCGTTCTGGGCGGGGCTGTGGGGCATCGCCCTGTGCGCGGTGATCCGCTCGCAGCGCTGGACGCCAGCGCTCTTCTGGGGCGCGGTGCTGGGCGCCGCGCTGCCGTCGCTGTGGTCGTGGACGGTGCTGGCCGCCGTGCATGGCCGGCCGTTGTTTGCCGGCGGCAACCTCAAGATCATCGGCTTCGCACTGTTCGTCAATGCGGTCTGGGGCGTGGGCACCGTGCTGCTGTTCAAGGCGATGCAGGGTGGGCGGCCGCCGCGGCGGGCAAGCTGAGAATCGAATGCGAAGACGGTGCAGCCGCTTCTAGTCCCGCGTCACGCGCAGCAATTCCTCAGGCGACGTGATGCCGGACTGCACGAGCCGCGCGCCGTCCTCGCGCATCAGCTTCATGCCGGTCGCCAGCCCAGCCTTGCGAATCTCGGCTTCCGGCGCCTGGCTGTGAATCAGCGAGCGAATCTGCTCGTCCGTGATCAGCAACTCGAACACGCCGGTGCGGCCCGCATAGCCGGTCTGGCCGCAGGCGTCGCACCCCTTGCCGTGGCACGCGGTGCAGTACTTGCGCACGAGCCGCTGCGCAAGCACGCCAAGCAGTGACGAGCTCAGCAAAAACGGCTCGACGCCCATGTCGGTCAACCGTGTGACGGCGCTGGCCGCATCGTTCGTGTGCAGCGTGGCCAGCACCAGGTGGCCGGTCAGCGACGCCTGAATCGCGATCTGCGCGGTCTCATAGTCGCGGATCTCGCCGATCATGATGATGTCCGGGTCCTGCCGCAGGATCGCGCGCAGCGCTTTCGCAAACGTCAGTTCGATCTTCGCGTTCACCTGCGTCTGGCCGACGCCCGGCAGCTCGTATTCGATCGGGTCTTCCACCGTCATGATGTTCGCGCGGCCCGCGTCGAGCAGGCCGAGCCCCGCATACAGCGTGGTGGTCTTGCCGGAGCCCGTCGGGCCGGTGACCAGGATGATCCCGTGCGGCTGCTTCACGAGTTTCTCGAAGCGCGCGCGCACGTCGCCCTGCATGCCGACCGAGCCGAGGTTCAGGTTCGCCTCCGACTTGTCGAGCAGCCGCAGCACCGCGCGTTCGCCGTGCGCGGAAGGCAAGGTCGACACGCGCACGTCGACCGCGCGCGAGCCGATGCGCAAAGAGATGCGGCCGTCCTGCGGCAGGCGCTTTTCCGAAATGTCGAGCTCGGCCATGATCTTCAACCGCGAGATCAATGCCGCGTGCAGCGCGCGGTTCGGCTGCACCACTTCGCGCAGCGCGCCGTCGACGCGGAAGCGCACGGAAGAGCGCCGTTCATACGGCTCGATGTGGATGTCGCTTGCGCCATCGCGTGCGGCCTGCGTCAGCAGCGCGTTCAACATCCGGATGATCGGCGCGTCGTCGGCGGCTTCGAGCAAGTCCTCGACGGCAGGCAGCTCCTGCATCATGCGCGACAGGTCGGCGTCGGATTCGACTTCGCTGACCACCGCCGCCGCACTGTTCGATTCGCCTTGTGAATACGCCGCGCTGATGCGCTGCAACAGCGCATCGACCTGCAGCGTCTCGATCTTCCGCGGCGAGAACTTGCGCATCACCTCGCTCATGCCGCTGGCCGGCGTGGCCGGATGCAGCCACAACGTCAGGTCACCGAGGTTGTCTTCCAGCAGCAATTGCTGGGTGCGTGCAAACGCGTAAGGGAGTGGATGGCGCATGAACTTGTCAGACCTCAACGTAGAAAGCACGACCCACGAGGCTCAATTCGCACGACGACCCCGTCCGGCAGACGCCACGGCGCCGGCTTTGCCGATCCGTCGGCGTCGCCCCCGCTGGGGGAGGCCGAGAGCCGATCGGACGAAGCGAAGGCTGCGGGCGAGCGTCAGTATGGTGTCAATCCCAGATTGTTGCCCCGGATGATGTTCGGATTCGGCGGCGGCTCGGCTTGCTGCGCCTTCGTCGGCGCATCGCGCCACCAGTCCAGCGGGGGTTGGGCAAGCGGCTTGACTTGCTGCACGGCAGCGGGCGCTTTCGGCAAAGGCGCGGGCTGCTGTGGCAGCACGGCCGCCTCGTTGATGCGCAGTACGGAGCTGGGCACCGGCTGCGCAGCCAGTTGGCCGGCGCGCATCAGCTCGTAGCGGTCCATCGAAAGCTGTTCGACCGACGGCGCGTCGCGCACCACGACCGGGCGCAGAAACACCATCAGGTTCGACTTGCGCCGTGTGCGGCTTTCCGACTTGAACAGGTTGCCGAGGATCGGCACGTCCCCCAGGCCGGGCACCTTGTCGACGTTGGACGAATACTCGTCCTGCAGCAGGCCGCCGAGCACGACGATCGCGCCGTCGTCGACCACCACGCTGGACTCGATCGCGCGCTTGTTGGTGATCAGACCGGTGGCCGAATTGACCGACGACGCGAGCACGCTCGACACTTCCTGATAGATCACGAGCTTGACGGTGCCGTCCTCGCTGATCTGCGGCTTCACGCGCAAGGTCAGGCCGACGTCTTTTCTCTCGATGGTTTGAAACGGATTCACCGCACCGCCCGCACCCGCCGCGCCCGTGGTGAACTGGCCGGTCACGAACGGCACGTTCTGGCCGATCACGATGCGCGCTTCCTCGTTGTCCAGGGTCAGCAGGTTCGGCGTCGACAGCACATTGCCGTTGCCGGTGCTCTGCAGGAAGTTGGCCAGTGCGCCGAGCGCATAGACACCGCCGATCTTCTGCGCGAGCGCGAAGTTGAAGCCGGCCGACGGCGCCACCGGACTGTTCGGAAAGCCGTTGGTGGTGTTCGCGAACTGCGAAGCCAGCGTGATGATGTTGCTGCCACCGGCGCCGTAGTTGGTGCCGATCACGCCAACGGTGCTGCCGCCCTTGCCGAGCAGGCTTTGCCACTGGATCCCGAAGTCGGCCGCGTTGTCCATGTTGACTTCGGCGATCAGGCTTTCGATGAAGACTTGCGCGCGGCGCGAGTCGAGCTGGTCGATCACCGCGCGGATCTGGCGAAACTGCGGCTCCGGCGCGGTAATGATCAAAGAATTGGTGGACGGGTCGGCCTGGATCTGCCCGCCGGTGGACGGCTGGTTCGCCTGTGCCGCGTTCAGGGTCGGGCCCGATGCGCCGCCCAGACCGCCGCCAATGCCGCTGGTCTGCAAGCCGGTGGGCAAGGTGTTTTGCAATCCTTGCGTCCCGCCGCCCGGCAACCCACCGGCCGCCCCGCCGGCGCCGCCGGTGTTGCCTGCCGCGACCGCCGCGCGCAGTGTGGCGGCGAGCTTGACCGCATCGGCGTTCTTCAGATAGACGACATGAATGTTGCCGGCCGGACCGCTTTCGCCGATCACGCTCGGCCGGTCCAGCTTGGCGACCAGCGAGCGCACCAGCGCAAGCCGCGCCGGGTTCGCCGCGCGCACGATCAGCGCGTTGCTTCGCGGCTCGGGCAGGATCGTGGTGCGGTAAGTCCCGTCGCCGCCCGCGCCCGGCTGGCCCGGGATGCCCTGTACGCCGGGCGTGCCGCTGCCGGACTCGACCAGCCGCAGCACCAGCGGCGCGAGGTCGCTCGCAATCGCATATTGGAGCTGGATGATCTCGATGTCGGTCGCGTTCGCCACGTCCATCGAGCTGATGATGCGGCCGAGCCGGCGCAGGTTGTCCGCGTAGTCGGTGATCACGAGCGAGTTGTTGCCCGGATTCACGTTGATCGTGTTGTTGGGGCTGATCAGCGGCCGCAGCACCGGCACCAGGTTGTTCGCGTTCTCATGGTTCAGCCGAAAGATCTGCGTGACGATCTGGTTGCCCGTGACGTTCGGTTGATTGCCGTCGACCGAGACCGAGCCGGACTGCAGCTTGGCATCCGCTTCCGGCACCACCTTGTCGAGCCCGTCGGCTTGCACCACCGTGAAGCCCTGCAGCCGCAGCGCCGCGAGAAACTGGTTGTAGGCGACCGCGGGCGACACCGGCCGATCGGTGCCCAGCGTGATCGTGCCCTTCACGCGTGGATCGACCACCACGTTGCGTCCGGTGATGGACGACATCGTGCGCGCGACCGCCGTGATGTCCGCATTCTCGAAGTTCAGCGTGACCGGCTCGCTGCGCTGCTGCTGCTGCGCCCCGCGCTTCTGCGCCCAAGATTCAGAAGGAAAAAGCGCTGAAGCGCCCGCCACCAGTCCGAGTCCAGCAATCAAAAATATAGCAACCGGCGACTGCCGGAAGCGGGTGGGGGGCGTACAAGTCATATCAATTTTCCAAAGCGCTGCGCGCATTGCTGCCACGGAGAGGCAGGACAGCGCGCTCAATTCAAGCAAACGCGGCTGGGCGCGTGCCACCAGCACACCAGCGTCGCCTGCCTGCACAGGCCGAGCAAATGCCGACAAATTCACGAGCGCCATCCGCCCCATTCCAACAGACGCCACAGTCAACCATCTCAGCCACGGCGTCAGCGCTGCTTCTGGCGACGGAAAGGCAAGGGCCGAGCAGAGCCAGCCAAGCCGGTCGGCGATCCCCCCTCCCATTCCAGCAGACGCCGCGGAGCCGGCGCCGCCGGTCCGCCAGCGTCGCCCCCGGTGGGGGACGCCGGGAGCCGACCGGAGGGAGCGAAGGCTGGGGAAGAGCTTCGTCCTTCGAAGGCGCGGGGCGAGTCATATCCTTATGGTGGAAGTCGCCCCATCACGACGCCCGATGATATTGAGCAGATTCGACAGTGCATCGATTCGATCCGGTGCGGCGCTCGCGGTTCCTTCGAAGCGCAGACGGCCGCCGACGAACTGGCCGGCACCCACCAACTGCAGCGCACCCGCCAGGGTTTCCAGTTGCAAGCTCGGGGCGACGCCGCCGGACACCGTGACGCGGTAGCTGCCCATCGGTCGCAGCGTCGACAGGCGCGAGGACACGTCGTTGGCATCCAGCGTGACCGAGCCCGCCAGTTGCCAGCGACCCGCTGCGTACGCAGCGCCGAATCCGTGCGTGGCCAGGTCGAGCTGTCCTTCCGGCTGCAACGTGTTGAACGGCGCGCCGAGGCCCGAGAGCAGCGCGGCCGGCCAGTGCGACACCCCGTCGGTCAACCGCAGTTCCGCGCCCCCAAGCGAAACCGCCGCACGCGCATCGATCGGCTTGTCCATGCAGCAGCGGTTCAGCAGCGCGGCGCTCGCGCCGTTCCAGCGTGGCCGCAGCGTCCACTCGAGCCGGCCCGGCAACGCGGTCGCATCGCGGCTGTCCTCGCCGCCGGACAAGACGAGCTGCGCCGAGCCGTCCCAGACCGTGCCGCGCGCGGCTTCGAGCCGCACATGGCCGTCGCTCAGACGCAGCATCCCGTCGGCCAGCCAGCGCGCGGGCGCGAACAGCAGCACGGCGAATGCCAGACCCAGCAGCGCGCCGGCCAGTGCCCAGCCCCAGGGTGCGCGGTCCCGCGCGGTGCGGTCCGGGTGGGCTGCCGAAGGGGTGCGTGCGCGGCGGGCCATCATGGAGACGTTTCGTACCAAAAAAGCAGCAGGGCCTAACGCGGGCGCGTCAGCGCGCGGGCAACGCCAGCACGACGCTGCCGTCCCAGCCCGGATTCGTCGGAATGCTTGCGACCGGGCTGCGAACGAGCCGCACTTCGCTCGGCAGCGCGCGCGCGTCGATGCGCACCTGCGCGAGCCAGGCCGCGAGCGCGTCGGCTGAAGCGCCGCGCAGCGTGACGGTGGCGCGGTCGCCGAGCACGCCGAACTGCGCGTTGTTGCCAAAGCGCTGCTTGGTCGCGGCCTCCACCGCGCGCAGTGCCTGGTCGTAGTCGATCTTCGGCGCCGCCTGCAGCTCGCGCGCCTGCTGCTGCAGCGCACGCATCCGCAGCAGCTGCGCTTCCAGTTGCGGCTGCTGCACGCGCGCGCTGCGCAAGGTCTGCAGCGCGGGCGCGAGCAGCAGCCACCAGAGCAGCGCCGTGAGCACCAGCGCAGCGGCGATGCGCACGGCGCGCCGCTCACGCACTGCCAGCGCGTTCCAGCGCGCAGTGGCCGCGCGACGCCAGTTCGCCACAGTGCCTGACCCATCGGCCGACGCGGACAGCACCGCGCTCATGTGCGGGCGCCCCCTGCGCCGCTGCCCGTGGTCTGCGGCTGCACCAGCAACGCATCCGCATCGGTGCGGGCGGCCAGCCCCGCGCCGCGCAGCCGGTCGGCCAACGCCGCCACCTGCGGGGCGGTCAGGGTCAGGCCTTTCAGCCGCAGTTCGCCGTTGGCGAATTCAATCGCGGTGGGCAGCGGGCCTTGCGGCGCCACCTGCGCGAGCGCCTGCGAGGCGCTGGACAGCATGGCCTCGAAATCGCGCCCGCTCGCGGCCCCCGCGGTCTGGCGCAGCACGCTCAGCTCGCGCTCCATCTGCGCCGGCGCGTCCACCACGACCTGAACCCCGGGGAACGTCTCGGTCAACACGGCATCCACCGCCTGCCGCTTGGCCGCAAGCGCCGTGCGTTCGCGCCAGGCCCATGCGTTCAGCCCAATCAACTGCGTCAGCAGCAGCAACGCCACGCCCCAGCGCGCGGCGCGCCAGCGCGGTGCGTTGAGCCATTCGCGCGTGGCGCCCCCGGCCCGGCGCAAAGCTCGGCCGCGGCCCGAGCTTTGCAGGCCGAACTGCGCCAGGTCCCAGGAGGCGCGCGCGGCGTCCAGCCAGCGCTCCGGCGCGGGCTGCAACGTGGGCGGGCGCCCGACGACCTGTTCGGCCAGCTGCGTGACCGCGGGCTCGGCGAACAGCGGCACCTGCTCGGGCGGTGGCATACCGCCGAACGCAAGCGCCAGCGTGCTCGATCCGAGCGGCACGACGCGCACGCCGCGCGCATCGACACAGGCCAGCAATGGCTGCTCCGCCGTGCCGATGGCATGGAGCGCGTCGTTGCCCGGTGCGAACTCGGGCACGATGCGGCCGGCCGCGCGGCCGGCGTCTTCGAGGGCCTGCAGCGCGGTGCGCAGCCATTGCCGGTCGCATACCGCCACCCACGACGGCGCACCCGTACGGGCGCCGGGCTCGAGCGCGAAATGCAGTTGGTCGGGCTCATCGAGCAAGCGGTCTTCGAGCAGGCCGTCGAGCACCGCGCGCAGCCGGGGCGAGCCCGCGCCCTGGCGGTTCAACGTGCCTTTGGGCAACTCGACCTGCAGCCACGACAACGCGGCGGCCGGCACCAGCGCGACGACTTCGCTGACGCCGCGGCCCCGGGCCGGCAGCGCGGCGAGCGGCGCGGTCGCATGCTGGGTCACGCTCAGCCCGTCGCTCGAGACGAGCGCGTATTCCCAGGCCGCACCCGCAGATGCGAGCGGCGATGCTGCACCCGGTGTCGGCGGCGGAAGGACGACGATCAGGCTGGACATGGGTTTACGGAAGGCAACTGCGCATTGTAGATAGCCGTCCTCGGCAAGGGAGCCGGGCCCTGAGCGCCACGGCCGCGCGGCCGTGGCGCTCAGGGCGGGTTGGACGAACCCGCACTGCCGCGGGGCGTGAGCCGTTCGTCGTACGACAGCCGCTCGCGCGACAACGTGACGACCCTCGGGTCGGCGCCGACATTCAGCCGATGCACCACCGAACGTTCTTCGAGCGTGATCGATTCGAGCCGCAACCGCCCCCGCACCTCGAAGTAACTCGACCCCACTCCGAAGCGGCCATCGGCGAACAGCGGCGTGGTCTTGCCGAGCACCGCGCCTGCATCGGTCGTCGCGCGAAAGAACTGGCTCGCGCGCGCAGCCACGAGCCGCTCGGCATCTGCCAGCGTGAGCAGCGGCTCGGCGGCGGCCAGCACGACCGCGCTCGCGGTATTGATGTTGACGGCCGTCTTGTTGGCCGGCAGCAGCGTCACATAAGGCTCGAGCGTGGCCAGCACCGGCGCCGACAAACCGTAGTTGACGAGTTGCGCCACGCGCTGCGGTGCGATCGGCGCGCCGGCGGCGGAGTCGGCATCCGGCACCACCCAGGCGCGGCGCAGGTTGTCGGCCAGCACGCTCAACTCGGCTTGCGGCAGCCCGAGCTGCTTGAACAACCGCGCGAACGCGTCGTACCAAACCTCGGACGGCGAACTGTCGACCAGATTGCGCAGGTTCAGGCGCGCCTGCAGATCGCTGATCTGGCCGGACAGAAACGCGTCGAGCGCCTCCTCGTCGGTCTGTCCGCCGGTGTTGTTGCGGTCCGCAGCCAAAAACGTGGACAGCCGGGACTCGGCCAGCGGCACCGCCCACGGCTCACCGAGCTGATCGACCCCCACGCCGTCGCGGCTGGCCTGCCCATCGAGCCGCAAGATCAGCCGCGCCCAGTCGACCGCGCCCACCAGAATCCAGGCCGACTGCACGCGCGCACGTTCGGCCGCTTCGACTTCGACGCTGCGCCACTGCTGCCACAGCGCGGCGGCCGCAAAGGTCGCGACCAGCGTCACCGTGAGCATCGCCTGCAGCAGGGCTGCGCCGCGCCCGCGCCGTGGCCCCCTCACGTCTTGCCACCGCCGACTGTCGGCCGCACCCAGTCGCGTATCAGCCGCCCGGCCAGCGGATGGCCAGGCGGCAGGTCGAGCACGAGCCGCACGCCGTCCGGCGGCGTGAACTTCACCGGCGCGGTAAAGCCCGGGATGGGCGGCTGGCCGTTCGGCAGCGGCGAGCGCAGCACGGTGCCGGTGCTCGACAGCGGATTGCTCCAGGCGCCGCCGATGAAGTAGTAGAGCTGCCAGCCCGCCAGTGGCAGCAGCGCGACCTCGCGCTGTCTTTGCTCGGGTGTGGCGTTCTCGATCCACTGCGCGGCCTGCTCCCACGCCTGCTGCAGGTCCCCCTGGCGCCAGACCTCGGGCGACTGCCAGCGCAGCCACTGGCCCCCGCCAGCCGCTTCGCGCCGGCTCCATGCGACCACGAGCCAGCCTGCGCTGGGCAGCGTGCCGCTGCGGCGCACGATGCGCAGCCCGCGGCCATCCCAGTCGAGCGCCTTGTTCTGCGGCGTGGCCTGTTCGTTCGCCTCCAGATCCGCCGCCCACTGCCCGAGCGCCGCCTGCAGCGTCAAGACCTGGTCCGAGCGCGCCTGCGTGTAGGCCTGCGCGCGCACCATCCCGTCCAATCCGCGCCAGGACAACAACGCCAGCAGCGCCATCACGAAGATCGCCACCATCAGCTCGACCAGCGTGAAGCCGCGGGTCGGGCGGCAACGGGTTGGCCGACGGGGTGCGTTCAAGGCGGTGCGGCGTTTCATGCACGCCCTCCGCGGTGCAACGCGCAAGTCCTGCACAGGCGCGTCGAAAACACGCCGTCAAGCAGGCGCTGCCGATCTGTCACCGTCGAGCGCTGCTGGTCAAACACCGGCGCCGATCGAAAGCAAATGCGTGCGAGCCTGAGACCGCAGCCGTGCCGGCGCCCAGCATGCCGTCCGCACGGCAAGTCCACCCGCCTCAATCCCCCACATGCAAACGCCCGTGTTGGCCGAAAGAAAAGCAAATTCAGCGCAGTCTCTCCCTCGTTCCAGCAGGCGCCGCGGAGCCGGCTTTGCCGGGCCGCTGGCGCCGCCCCCGGCAGAGGGGAGCCGAGAGCCGACCGACGGGAGCGAAGGCTGGGGGCGAGCATCAATACCTGCCCACGATGCTCTTCAGGTCCAGCAACGGCCGTGCGCCATCGAACACGCGCGCGCTCACCACCCGAAAGCTCGGGTTCGGCGTCGGCAGCACCGACACCGTGACCGACAGGCTGCGGCCGGCCTGCTCGCACGGCACCGTGCTGTCGCCGACGCCGGGCATCTGGCTCGACAGGCGCGCTTTCACGAGTTCGTTCTCGGCGCAGATCTCGGCCAGCAGCAAGTCGGACTGGCGCTCGGCGTTGCGCGTCAGCGCCTCGGTCGACTTCAAGCCCGCGGCCAGCGCGATGGCAACGATCGCCAGCGCCACCAGCACTTCGATCAGCGTGAATCCGCGACCGAGCCCGCGCAGCATCGACGCACGCATCACGACGGCGCGCCCGGGCCGCTCGAGACGGCGAACGGCCGCAGTCCGTCGGTCGCCACCCGGAGCGTGCGATCGGCCCGGCCGGCCGCGTGCAACACGACCGCCTGCGCGCCGATGATCGGTTCCGGCCCGAGCACCAGCGTCGCACCTGGATTGGCCTGCGTGGTCGGCTGCAGCCAGCGATTCGGCAGCGCGTTGCGCGGCAGCCCGTCGAAGCGGAAGCCGCCCTCGACCGCCTGCCAACGCACCACGATGCCGCTGGCGCGGGAGCGTGCGCGCGCCGACTCGAGCAGTGCGGACAGGCGCTGCGCCTCGCGTTCGAGCTGCGTCTCGGCCGGGTCGCGCAGCGCGACCGTCACGCCGGCTGTCGCCAGCGCGATGATCGCGATCACCACCATCAGCTCGATCAGCGTGAAGCCGGCGCGGCGGGCGCTTTTCATCGGCTCGAAAAATACGTGCTGCAGAGGCTGCGTGAGGGGCGCGCGGAGCGTGCGCGGCTACTGCCAGCTGCCGACGTCGGCGTTCTTGCCCTCGCCGCCGGCCTGGCCATCGGCGCCGAACGACATCACGTCGATCTCGCCTTTGATGCCGGGATTCAGGTACTGGTATTGCCGGCCCCACGGGTCGTTCGGCAGCTTCTCGAGATACGGCTTCCAGTTGGGCGGCACCGGGTTCGTCTGCGGCCGCGTCAGCAGCGCCTGCAGGCCTTGCTGCGCGGTCGGGTAGCGCTGGTTGTCGAGCTTGTAGAGCTTCAGCGCCTGCACGAGGTTGTTCACGTCGGTGCGCGCGGCCGTCACGCGCGCGTCGTCGGCGCGGTCAAGCACGTTCGGCACGATCAACGCGGCGAGCACGCCGATGATGACGAGCACCACCATCAACTCGATCAGGGTGAAGCCGACTTGGGCCTGGCGAAGCAGGCGGGCAGGGCGATGAAACATAAGTGGGGTGTTTGACGGCCGGAAGCTTGGGAACGAGCGGCGCCGCGCCGCAGGCCTCGAGCCGTTGAAAAAACGGGCCTTGCATGATAATCGGCGCGATGCCGACCGCCCGTTTCGAGAAGTTCATGCCCCGGCTTGCGACGCTGCTGATCTGGGCCTTGCTGGCCGCCAGCGCGGGCTACTGGGCGCTCGGCGCGGGCCGCGTCGGCGCCGTGCAGGCGCTGCCGGTGGCTGCCGCTGTACCGCCGACCGACAGCGCGGCGGTGGCGCGACTGTTGGGTTTCAGCCGCGCCGCGGACGCGAAGCCCGCTCCGGTGGCCGACCGGCGCTACACGCTGGTGGGTGTGCTCGCGCAAGGTCGCCAGGGCGCGGCGCTGATCGCGGTGGACGGCCAGCCGGCGAAACCGTATCGGGTCGGCGCGGAAGTCGACGCGGGTCTGGTGCTGCGTTTTGTCGGCGCACGCAGCGCAACGCTCGGAGCTGCCAGCGACGCCAACGCATCGCAAGACGTGAAGATTGAATTGCCGGCACTCCAGCAAGGTGGCATGCGGGCCGGCAACGCGCCGTCCTGATCCTCCGCGACGTTCAGCGGCGCAGGAACAGCCGGTACGCGGGGTTCTGCGTTTCGTCGACGTGTGGCAAGCCCAGTTGCGCGAGAAATTCGGCAAACGAGGCATCGTCGCTGACCGGCACCTGCAGGCCGACCAGAATGCGGCCGTAGTCGGCGCCCTGGTTGCGATAGTGAAACAAGCTGATGTTCCAGTTCGGCCGCATGAGCGACAGAAACTTCAGCAAGGCACCGGGCCGCTCCGGGAAGACGAAACGCAGCAGCCGCTCGTCGTGCGCGAGCGGCGACGGGCCGCCAACCATGTGGCGCACGTGTTCCTGCGCCAGATCGTCGTGCGTCAGATCGAGCGCCTCGAAGCCGCGTTCGCCGAAGCGCTCGGCGATCCGCCTCGATTCGCCTGCGGCCGAGGTGGTGAGGCCCATGAACACATGCGCCTTGGCCGCGTTGCTGATCCGGTAGTTGAATTCGGTCACGTTGCGCGGGCCGCCCGGCAGTGCGCCAATGGTTTCGCAAAAGCGCAGGAAGCTGCCGCGTTCTTCGGGCAGGGTCACGGCGAACAGGGCTTCCCGCTCTTCGCCGACTTCGGCGCGCTCGGCCACGAAGCGCAGCCGGTCGAAGTTCATGTTCGCGCCGCACAGGATGGCTGCATAGGTTTCGCCCTGCGTGCCGTGCGCGGCCACGTACTGCTTGATCGCGGCCACGCCGAGCGCGCCGGCCGGCTCGACGATGCTGCGGGTGTCGACGAACACGTCCTTGATCGCGGCGCAGACGGCGTCGGTGTCGACCGTCATGAATTCGTCGACCAGTTCGCGTGCGATGCGGAAGGTCTCCTCGCCCACGATTTTGACCGCGGTGCCGTCGGAGAACAGCCCGACGTCGCTGAGCGTCACGCGGTCGGCCGCGCGCACGGACTGCAGCATCGCGTCCGAATCGTTCATCTGCACGCCGATCACGCGCACCTCGGGGCGCACCGCCTTGATGTAGTTGGCCACGCCCGCGATCAGGCCACCGCCGCCGATCGCGACGAACACCGCGTCGAGCGGCCCCTGATGCTGGCGCAGCATCTCCATCGCGATGGTGCCCTGGCCCGCGATCACGTCCGGGTCGTCGAACGGATGCACGAAGGTCAGGCGTTGCTCGGCCTGCAGCGTGAGCGCATGGGCATATGCATCGGAATAGCTGTCGCCGTGCAGCACCACCGCACCGCCGAGCCGTCGCACCGCATCGACCTTGACCTTCGGCGTGGTCACCGGCATGACGACGACGGCGCGGCATTGCAGACGCTGCGCCGCCAGTGCGACGCCCTGCGCATGGTTGCCGGCCGACGCGCAGATCACGCCGCATGCGCGTTGCTCGGCCGACAGCAGCACCATCTTGTTGTAGGCGCCGCGCAGCTTGAAGCTGAACACGGGCTGCTGGTCTTCACGCTTCAGCAGCACGGTGTTGCCCAGGCGCCGGCTGAGTTCGCGCGCGGGTTCCAACGCCGACTCGACCGCCACATCGTAGACACGCGCCGTCAAAATGCGGCGCAGATAGTCGTTCGGCGTGAGCGCGGCGCCGGTGGATGCGGTGGTGCGGGCGGAAGCGGACTTGAGCAGTGGCATGGAACGTCGATGATAGGCAGGCATCGAGGCGCCCAGCGACTTCTTCGGGTCCGACGCGTGAAAAGCGGCGGCAAAAAAACAGCCCCTGGCCTTGCGGCCGGGGGCTGAATCCACCTTTTCAGAGGGTGGAGGAGACAACCGATGAAGAATCGATTGGGGCTAGTTTAATCAAATGTTTGCTGCACCGCAGCACCGTGTTGCGGGAAAACAGCAATGCAGCGTGAATTTTTGGCATGCCGGGCGAATTTGCGGCCCGAACAAGGTTAAGGAGAAGACGAATGGAATGCACCGTAAGTTGGACCGGCGCGGCCGGCACCCGCTCCGCCATGGGTTTCGTGGCCGAGACCGGCAGCGGCCATGTGATTGCGATGGACGGTGCGCCCGATGCGGGCAAGCCCGAGCACGGCGGCGCGAACCTGGCACCGCGGCCGATGGAGCTGTTGCTCGCCGGCACCGGTGGCTGCACAGCCTACGACGTGTTGCTGATTCTGCGGCGCGGCCGGCACGACGTGCGCGGCTGCTCGGTCCGCATCGAATCCGACCGGGCCGATGCCGACCCGAAGGTGTTCACCCGGATTCACATGCAGTTCACCGTGACGGCCAAGGGTGTCGCCGCCCAGACGGTGGAGCGCGCGATCGCGTTGAGCCACGAGAAATACTGTTCAGCGAGCATCATGCTCGGCAAGACCGCTGAGATCACGACCGGGTTCGAGCTGATCGAGGCCGCCTGACCCGTCGAAGGCGTGCCCGCGGGCAAGTCGATGCATTGCGGCGGTGGGCCTGGCCGACAGAGCAGAGAGCGGCTCCGGATGTACCAGGCGAAGCGGTGAAAAGGGCGGTATCGCCGGCGCGCCTTGCCTGAGACGCCTCAGACGTAGCGCGCCGTGGTCGTCATGACCTTGGCTGCCGCACGCATCAGCCGCCGCACCGGACGTGGCAGTTCGGCCGCCCCGGCGGCTTGCGCCTGCACCGCATGCCGGGCTTCGTCCGCCTTCATCTGCTCGAGCACCGCACGGGAAGCCGTGTCCGCCGCGGGCAGCCGCTGCAGATGCCCGTCCAGGTGGTGCTCGACTTGGCGCTCGGTCTCCACCACGAAGCCGAGGCTGACCGGGTCACCGAACCGGCCGGCCAGCAATCCAAGGCCGAAAGCGCCCGCATACCACAGCGGATTCAACAACGACGCCCGGGCATCGAGCTGATCGAGCCGGGCGCGGGTCCAGGCCAGGTGGTCCATCTCCTCGTGCGCAGCCGCTTCGTAGTGCGCCCGCAACACCGGATCCCGCGTGGCCAGCGCCTGCGCCGAGTACAACGCCTGTGCGCAGACTTCGCCCACATGATTCACCCGCATCAATGCGCCGGCTTGCCGTTTGTCTGGATTCGACAACGGCTCTTGTTGCTGTTGTGCAACAGCTGGGATGACACGGCGCCCGGCGGGCCGTGCAAACAGGGTGCGCAGCGCTTGATCGAACGTCGTCAGCAATCGGTCCATGCGCTGCACTCTGCCACAGCAAACCTTGCGTAGCCGAGACCATGCGCAAAGGCTTGGCGCGGATGCGGACATGGCCTGCAGGCACATCGCCGGCTTTGTTGCGAGGTGGCAACAGAAACGCTTTTTCTTGGATAAAAGCTTTGCGAATCGGGTCCCGGTCTGGTGCAATAGCGACAACTTCCGAATCGGAGGTTGGCCCGGGTTGCCGGCGAGACCAAAGCCAGTGCAGACATGCATGTTCTTACTGATCTCACCTCGCCGGCGCCCTATGTTTAACCTTGGAGAATCTCGCAATGAAAAAACTCTTGATCGCACTGGCTGCACTGGCTGCTGTGGGAACCGCTTCGGCTCAATCGTCGGTGACCTTGTCGGGCATCATCAAAGGCGGTATCGCTGTCACTGAATACACGAACGGCCCGATCGGCACGCGCACCAACGGCAGCGGCTGGTCGGTGCAAGACGGCTCGTCGCGCTTCATCCTGTCCGGCGTGGAAGACCTGGGTGGCGGCTTGAAAGGCCTGTTCCAGATCGATACGCGCTTCCGCGTGGACGACAACGGCGCTGCGCGCCTATCGGCGTCAGCCCGCTGGCTACCGGCAACACCTTCGTCGGCCTCGGCGGCGCGTTCGGCACGTTCTCGATCGGCAAGCGCGACACGCACTATTGCCTGGGTTCGGACACGCACGGTAGCCTGGCCACCGCGCTGACAGCTTCTTCCTGCGGTATCTTGGGTTATGTGAACGTCGGCGGCGCCGGCATCAACCAGTCGATCGCCAACACGTCGCGTTCGGTCAACATCGTCCGCTACGACACGCCGAACATCGCCGGTTTCTTCGGCTCGATCTCGGCCAGCCCGAACTTCAGCGGTCAAGAAGGCGTGACCCGCGTGGGCGCCAATGGCGTCGTTCTGTCCAACGGTTTGGGCGACTCCGGCAAGGGTGCTGCTTACAACCTCGCACTGAACTACGCAAACGGCCCGATCCGCGTGGGCGGCAGCTACTGGACCGCGAACTCGGAAGACCGCAACTTCGGCCAGGCTCGCAATGACCAGAAGGCTTACACGCTGACCGGCGCGTTCACGTTCGGCCCGGTCAACGTCGGCCTGACCTGGGACCGCTCGTACGTCTACACCGGCGTCAACAAAGTCAGCAACTTCGACAACCGTCGTGATGCTTTCTCGGTTCCGGTCACGTTCCAGCTCGGCAACGGCACGCTGCTCGCGACCTACACCAAGGCGCTCGACACCAAAGTCAACGGCACAAGATCAGCGACTCCGGCGCCTGGATGGCCAGCGTGGGCTACAGCTACTCGCTGTCCAAGCGCACGTCGGTCGGCCTGTCGTACGTCTACCTGAACAACCAGCGCAACTCGGCCTATCAGCTTTACACGCAGTCCTCGCTGGGCGCCTACGGTGCCCCGCTGGCTGGTCAGGACCAGAAGCAGCTGTACCTGGGCGTGCGTCACGCATTCTGATCGGACGTGGTTCGACAACCGGCGGTGGCGACATCGCTGGTTGACCGAGCGGGCAGACCGCCCGGTCGAAGACAAAAAACCGCTGGCCTTCGGGTTCAGCGGTTTTTTTTCGTTTCCGGGTTGCAATATTCGCGTGCGAGTGCTCAGCTGCGCAGGTAACGCCGCACGTCCAGGGCCTTGGCCAAGGCCGGCTCCATCGCAAGGGGCTCGCCGAACAGTCGGGCCGCGAGCAGTTCGGCGCAACACAGCGCCTGACTCAAGCCGCGTGAGCCCATCGCCGTGCAGACCCAGATCGGGTTCGGTGGCGGCTGCGTTGGCGATTCTGCGGCGGCGCACGTACCGAGCGGCACCGGCCCCACCATCGGCAGCCGATCGGCCGCCACAGCCCGAACGCCCGCCCAACCTTGCACCTCGGCGTCGGGCGTCCGGAAATTCAGTGCATCCGCTGCAGCCGGCGACAACGCACGCAGCCGCTCGAAGTTTTCTTGATGTTCGTCCGCGCGCACGTCGGCTTCGGCAATGCCGCTCCGGTAGGTCGCGCCGAAGACGGATGCGCGCACCCCGTCGCCCATCGCCAAATCCGGCAACAGACTGCCGGCTCCGTTGAGCGGGAACGGCGGCTGCACCGGGGGCCGGTGCGATGCGCCGCCCGCGTCGCCGGTCGACGGGCGGAACACCACGAGCGACAACTGTCCGCGCACCGGCTGCAGCGGCAACACGTGGATGCCCGCGCCGCCGCTTGCGGCAATCAAGGCGGCGCTGGCGTGGCCCGCGGCAACCACCACGAGGGGTGCCCGCGCCGCCACGCTGCCGTCGGCCCGCAGCGCCTGCCACCCTTTGGTGCAAGATCGCAGCGCATGCACGCCGGTGCGCCCCTGAAACACGATGTTCGGATCGTCGAGCAATGCCTGCACCAAGGCGCCCGGGCGTGCCCAGCCGGCGTGTGCGTGCCAGATTGCCGGCATGGCCTCGTCCAGACCGGCCGCAGCACGCTGCGCCGTCGAAGCCAGCGCGCTCCAATCCCGAGCTGCCAGGTCCGTCCGACCGGCCAGCACGCGCGCGGCATCGATGCGCCGTTCCAGCACGCCGCTCAGTTGCCAGTCTTGTCCAGACACGAGCCGATGCCGGGCGAATTCGATCGTGGCGCGCAGGCCCGCCCGCGAGAGTCGGGAACGGATGCAGTCGTCGGCCGATACGTGCGGCGCGAGCAGACCGGCCGGCAGGCTGGACGCCCCGCACGCGGGGCCGGCTTCGGCATCGAGCACGCGCACCTGCAGTCCGCGCCGCGCCAGGCTCGCCGCGACCGCAGCACCTGCGATGCCGGCGCCAATCACCAGCACAGAAGTCGTGCCGTCGGGCATGCCGGATATGGACTGCGATGACAAGGACTCGGCCTGACTGCGCCGGCGCGGCGTCCAGGCGGGGTCGTAGATCGCGCTGAACCCATCGGCCGGGGAGACCGTCGTCGGCGCGGGCATGCGTGGCTGCGCGATCGCTGGCAGCGGTGCCTCGACAAATCCGCTCGCGTGCAGCGCATCGCAGCCGGCTTGCTGCAACGTGGACCGCCGCGCGCCCAGCCACGTGCCGCGCCGGCAGCACCGTGCCAGCGCCTTGATGGCGTGGGCATCGTGCAGGAGCCAGTCCCGGGCCGCGCGGTCGTTCAGCCGGATCGCATCGGCGTCGAAGCGCTGCGCGCGCAGCATCGCCCCGATCGCGCCGATGCACACCGTCAACAGCACGTGCCCGTTGTCGAATGCGAACCGATGGAAGCCCGGCACGAGGCCCCAACAGCGTGCCGCGAGTTGCTGCGCTATGGAGCCGGTCCTTTCGTAGTGGGCGACCGCGCCGGTTTCGAGCCAGACCTGGAACGCCAGAGGGTCGGGTTCGATCACGACGTGATGCAGCAGGCGCGGTCGTTGCGGGTCTTCGCGCCAGGCCTGCCAGACCGCGAGGAATTCGTGCCCTGAGGCGAATCCGATTTCCAGGACCCGCCAGCACGGTCGGTCGCGCCAGCCTTGCGTCGGGGATCGGGTTTGCGCCAAACCGGTCGTCATCGGCGTGCTGACGTCGGGCCCGACGCCGGCCGGGTGTCGCAGCCGCACGAAGGCGGGGGCCTCCGCTTATTCGCTCGGCGGTACGTAGCCTGCAGCGGCGTCCGCGCCGGTGCCGAAGAAGTGGTTTTCCATCTGGCGCGCCAGATATTGCCGCGCGCGCTGGTCGGCCAGATTCAGCCGGTTTTCATTTACGAGCATCGTCTGGTGCTTGAGCCAGTCGGCCCAGGCCTGCTTGCTGACGTTTTGCCACAAGCGTTTGCCGAGTTCGCCCGGATACGGCGGGAAGTCGAGGCCTTCGGCTTCGTGCCCGAGCTTGATGCATTGAACGGTGCGTGCCATGGGGGGAGTTCTCGCTGGTGTACGTGAAGTACGTGAAGGGGAAATAAGCGCAAGCCGGCGGCCCGTGCCGGTGGACGCTTCACGACTCTGGCCGGATGCATTGCGGCGGTCTCGTCACGCGGTCCGCGCGTTCGGGCGTCTGCGAGCTGACTTTATCAAGATTCGCAGGTGCGGCCGGGCGCCGTACCTGTCGGCACACGCGCCGGATCGCGCTAATCTGCAGGCCCTGCGTTCGGCCCTTTCGAGACCAGTCAACAGCGCACCGCATCGAGCGCCGCGGTGAACTGAGAACGCCCAGTTGGAAAATCATGAAGAATCCCGATGCGACGACAGCAACACGTGATGCGCAGACCAGCGGCGTGCACAGGGCCGAGCGGCACGGTGCGCCCGGCGGCGACCGACCAGGCCTGCCGCTCGCGCTGCACCGCTGGCCCCGCCGATTGCTGCCCGATCTGATCTGCAGCGCCGCGGTCCTGCTCGGCTCGATCGCCGTGGCACTGCCTGCGCACGCGCAGACGCGGCTGTCGAACGCGGCTTATGCATCGGCTGCGCCGCTGTTCAGGCAAATCGACGCCGCATTTGCCGCCGACTACAAAAAGCAGACCGGCCGCGACGTGCGCGTGGAGACCAAAGCCGGCGCGGACGCCGCACAGGTGCAGGCGGTGCGCGACGGCCTCGCCGCCGACGTGGTGGTGCTCAGCGACGCACGGCAACTCGACGCACTGACCGGGGCCGACTTCGTGCCGCCCGACTGGCGCGCGAAGTATCCGAACCAGGCCGCGCCCTGGGGCACCACGATCGCCTTCGTGGTGCGCGCGGGCAATCCGAAGCGCATCAAGGACTGGCCCGACCTGGCCCGGTCCGCCGTGCGCGTGCTGATGCCCGACCCGGCGCTGGACGCGACGGGTCGCTTCGCCTGGCTGAGCGCGTGGGGCGCGCAGCGCCAGGCGGGACGCACCGAGGCGCAGACCGCGCAGCAGGCGGCGGGTCTGCTGAAAAACGCGGCGCCGCTCACGGCTTCATTCGAGGCCGCTGTGCAAGCTTTTCACGCTTCGGATCGGGCCGACGTGTTGCTTGCGCTCGAGTCGGAACTGCCCGCGTTGCGAGGGGCCGCCGGCAACGCGGCGTTCGAAGTGATTCGTCCACCGCGCGGCCTGTTCATCGGCCACCCCGTCGCGGCCGTGGAGCGCACCACCCGCAAGAAAGGCACGGCCGAACTGGCAAAGGCTTATCTGAGCTTCCTGTTCACGCCCGCGGCGCAGGCGATGGCTGCGGCGCAAGGCCTGCGCATCGGGGTGCCGGCGGAAGTGCCGGATGGCAACCACCGGACGCAGGCGGGCCGCAAGAAGCCGGCTGGTGACGCCGACAGTCGGCTGTTCACGCTCGATGATGCATTCGGCAGCGCCGCGGCGGCCGAGCAGGCGCAGTTCGGCGCCGGGGGCTGGTTGCAGCGGCTGCGTGCGAAGGCGGTCAACCGCTGATGGCTGGAGCAGCCTTTTCTTCGCGCGCGCGCCGCTGGACACGGCCTGCGCTGCATGCCGCTTTCGCAGTCTGCGTCGCGGGCCCGACGAACGCCTGGGCAGACGACATCGCCGCCCGCTGGCCTGCCTACGGCAGCGACGAAGGCGGCACGCGTTACAGCACGGCGGCCGACATCACGCCGTCGAACGTCGATGGCCTGCGCCGGCAGTGGAGCTACCACACGGGCGATGCGACGCGGCGCACCCCCGCGCTGCTGAAGCGCAGCAAAACCGAGACGACGCCGATCCTGGTGGCAAGACCGGCTCGTGCTGTGCACGCCGTTCAACGAGGTGATCGCGCTCGACCCCGCCGATGGGCGCGAACTGTGGCGCCACGACCCGCAAATCGCGCCCGACCTGCGCCCGGCGAATCGCTACAACTGCCGCGGCGTCGCGCAGTGGCACGACCCGGCAAGCGCGCCAGCGGACCGCTGCGCCACACGCATCCTGAGCGCCACCAACGATGCGCGGCTGATCGCGCTCGACGCGGCCGACGGCAAGCCTTGCCCCGGCTTCGGCGCACAGGGCGAGGTGCGCGTCGCAGACATCCAGCCGCTGCGCTGGCCGGGTGAATTTCAAGTCACCTCGGCGCCGGTGGTGGCCGATGGTGTCGTCGTGTCGGCTCCGCCGTCAGCGACAACGGCCGCGCCGATGCGCCGTCGGGCCGGGTGCGTGCGTTCGATGCGCGCACCGGTGCGCCGCGCTGGAGCTGGGAGCCGCTGCGCGCGGATGCGCCCGGCGCGGCTGCCGACCGCCGGCGCGGCCAACGTCTGGGCGCCGATGTCGGTCGATCTGGCGCGCGGCCTGGTCTTCCTGCCGACGTCGAGCCCGAGCCCGGACTTCTATGGCGGCCATCGGCCCGGCGACAACCGCGATGCCAATTCGGTCGTCGCGCTGCGGATCGCGGACGGTACGAGGCCTGGGCTTTCAGATCGTCAAGCACGATGTCTGGGACTACGACGTGCCGGCGCAGCCGACGCTTGCGACCATCGACGTCGACGGCCAGCCGCGCGATGTGGTGGTGCAGGCGACCAAGCAAGGATTTGTGTTCGTGCTCGATCGGGACAGCGGTGAGCCGGTGTTTCCGGTGGAAGAGCGCGCGGTGCCGCAAGGCGCCGCGCCGGGCGAGCAGCTGTCGGCCACGCAGACGTTTCCGGCCGATCTGCCTGCGCTGGTGCCGCAGCACCTGCGTACCGAAGACGGCTACGGCTTCACGTTTTTCGACCGCAACGCGTGCCGCGAACAAATCGCCGCGCTGCGCAGCGAAGGGCTCTACACGCCGCCCGACGACACAAGGCACAGTGCTGTTCCCGGCCACCAGCGGCGGGGTCAATTGGGGCGGCGTCGCAATCGACCCGCAAAGCGTCGTCTATGTGAACACGACGCGCATCGCGCATGCAGTGACGCTGATCCCGCGCGACCGACTTCGATGCGGTGAAGTCGGCTTCGCCGGGAAAGGAAGTCCGCCCGCAGGCCGGCACGCCGTTCGGCATGAAGCGCGAGCTGATCCAGTCGCCGTTCGGTGCGCCGTGCAACCCGCCGCCGTGGGGCACGATCGCGGCGCTCGATCTGCGCAGCAAGCGCATCGCTCTGGGAGGCGCGACTGGGCACGACCGAAGACACCCTGCCGCTGGGCATCGCGCTGCGCACCGGCATGCCGAATTTCGGCGGGCCGATCGCTACCGCCGGCGGCCTCGTGTTCATCGGCGCCGCGATGGATCGCTATCTGCGCGCGTTCGATGCGGCCAGCGGCGCCGAGTTGTGGCGCGGGCGCCTGCCGGCACCGGCCACCGCCACGCCGATGACCTATCGGTGGAAAGGGCGCCAGTACGTGGTGGTCGCGGCCGGCGGCCACGGCGAGGCCGGCACGGTGATGAGCGATGCGATCGTCGCGTTCGCGTTGCCAGCCGAAGGGGAAGCCAGGCGCAGCCTGTGGGACCGCACGATCGATCAGCCGGGCGGGCGGTTCTGGGCGGGGGTGGTCGGCACGCTGCTGGTGCTGCTGGTGCTGCTTCGCGCGCTTTCGATCCGGGCGTCGCGTCGGCGTGCGATACGCCTGCGCAAAGCCAGTATGGTCGCTCGAGCACGCGGTTGACGGGTTCGGCAGATCGCAACAGCCGCAGCAACCGCACAAGCCGCCGTGACGGTTCATCGACACCGCCGCGATCCCGGGGCGCTGCGCCGATGAACGGCCAAGCCGTTGCGTCGGACCCCACACCGGCTCCCGTACCCGCCACGCGCCGCGAGTGGTCTGGCCTGGCTGTGATCGCGTTGCCGTGCATGCTGTATTCGATGGACCTGACGGTGTTGAACCTCGCGGTGCCGGCGATCTCGGCCGACCTGCGGCCGAGCGCGTCGCAACTGCTGTGGATCATCGACATCTACGGCTTCATGGTGGCCGGCTGGCTGATCACGATGGGCAATCTGGGGGACCGGATCGGCCGGCGCCGGCTGCTGCTGATCGGCGCGGGTGGCTTCGGTGTCGCCTCCGTGCTGGCCGCGTTCTCGGGCAGCGCGGCGATGCTGATCGCGCTGCGCGCACTGCTCGGCGTGGCCGGCGCGACGCTGGCGCCGTCCACCTTGTCGCTGATCCGCGGCATGTTCCAGCAGCCAGCCCAGCGCACGGTCGCGGTCGGTGTCTGGATTTCGAGCTATTCGGTGGGCGCGGCGATCGGGCCGCTGGTGGGCGGCGCACTGCTCGAGCATTTCCGCTGGGGCTCGGTGTTTCTGATCAACGTGCCCGTCATGCTGCTGCTGCTGGCGGTGGGGCCGTGGTTGTTGCCCGAGGTTCGGGATGCGGCGCCGCGCCGGCTGGACGGCGTCAGCGTGCTGCAGTCGATCGCGGCCGTACTGCTTGCGGTCTACGGCTGCAAGCAGATCGCCGAAGACGGCCTCGGCTGGCTGCCCCTCGCCTGCGGCGTGCTGGGCCTCGGTGTGCGGCATCGCGTTCCTGCGCCGGCAGCGGCTGCTGGCCGAGCCGTTGCTCGATCTGCGATTGCTGCGCATCCCGCAGGTGCGGGTCGCGCTCGTGACCTACTCACTCGGCTGCTTCGTGATGTTCGGCGCGTTCCTCTTCGTTGCGCAGCACTTGCAATTGGTGCTGGGCCTCGCGCCGTTTGCGGCCGGCTTGTGGACGGTGCCGTGGGCGCTCGCGTTCGTGGTCGGCTCGCTGCTTACGCCGCTGCTGGTCGGCAGGGCCAAAAGTCGCGCGACGATTGTCGGCGGGTTGCTGCTCGCGGCTGGCGCGGCGGCGGTGCTGGCCTGGGCCGCGCAGGCGGACACGCCGGTGGCTGTCGCGGCCGCCACCGTGCTGCTCTCGCTCGGGCTGGCACCCGTGTTCACATTGGCCACCGACCTGGTGATCGGCGCTGCGCCACCCGAGCGCGCAGGCGCCGCTGCGGCGATCTCCGAGACGACATCCGAGTTCGGCGGGGCGCTGGGCATCGCGCTGTTCGGCAGCCTCGGCACCGCGCTATATCGCCATGCGATGCAGCATTCGGATTCAGCTGCATCCGGCTTGGAAAGCGAGCCTGCACTGCTCGAAGCGGCACGCAACACGCTGGGCGCGGCCGTGCAGGCCGCCGCCGGTCTGCACGATCCGGTGGCTCAATCCGTGCTGTTGGCTGCGGCCCGCACCGGCTTCACCGAAGGGATGCAGTGGATGGCGGTGGTTGCCGCAGTCACCCTGCTCGGCGCCGCCTGGCTGGCCGCGCGCGTGCTGCCCAAAGACCAACGCACAGTTTGAAGTGGCGCGGCGCGTCACGCCAGCGCGGTTCTTTCAGTCTGTCGTGGCGACCAGCGGCGGGGTCTGCTGATGCTGCACCACGCGCCACACGTCATGCTCGAGCCGCCGGTACGTCGAGGTGCAGTGCGCGGTGTAGTGCTTGCCGCCGTCGCCTTCCGCCTTGGCGTGATAGGCCACCACGATGAGGCCTTCCTGCGGGCGGGCGATCTGCCGGCCGGACAGCTCGACCTTCGACCAGCGCGGCGTGTTCGCCACCGCTTCGATCGCCTGCTCACCGGTCATCACATGCGGCGGCTCGGGCAACACCATCAGGCACTCGTCATCGATCAACTCGTGATAATGCTCGGCATCGCCTGTCCACAGGCTTTCCTCGAAACTCCAGACGCGGTCGTCGTTCATCGCTGTTTCCTTTTGTTGAACTGTTTTTGGCTTCTGCGCACGGTTTGTCTGCACCGGTCGCTATCTATTTTGTAGTGCTCGCCGTCGGCTCAGAGTTCGACTTCGCCGTCTTCTTCGCCCTGCCAATAGTGGACCCTGCGCGCCACCACCTTGATCAGCACCATGCCTTCGGTATCGACGCCGTCCTTGAACCAGCGGTCGAGGCCCTTTGTCCAGTGTGCCTTGAACGCCGACTTGTCGCGGATCAATATCGCTTCGCCCTCGACGGCCACATGAAACGACGGGTCGCTGCCAGTGAAGCCGAGCGATACCCTCGGGTTTTGCTCGATCTCGGCGACCGAGCGAAACTTTTCGTACGTGAAGTAGAAAGAGTTGCCGTCGTAGTCGACTTCGCCGTTGTTGCTCATCGGGCGGCCCGCCATCGTGCCGCCGTCGCTGTGGGTGAACAGCATCGCGATGTCGATTGCGCGCATGTTGTCGGACAGGTCCGAGAGGGTTTTGGTTGCCATCGTTGATTCCTTGAGGCGGGGCTGAGGGTCGGCGGGCCCGTTTCGCAGGTCGTCCCTATTGACAAGCGCACGACCGAAACAGCCAGGCCAGGGCCGTTGCACGCGCAGAGCCTGAGCATTTCGCGTTCCCGGCCGCGCCGCAGCGTGCGCTGCAGCGGCCGCCCTGCTTCGGGAGCGGGGCGGTACGGTCAGGCGGGCGGCGCCGACCGCGCCGCGCCGACGCCGAACGAGGCGTCGCCGCCTGCAGGCAGCGTGGACTCCTGCAGTCGAAAACGCGGCTCGGTCGCTGCTGCACCCGATTCCTGGTCGCTTGTCTGCGTCTGCGGCTCCAGTTGCCAACGCTTGTCGTGGAATGCCGCGACCGCAGGCCGGTGCGCGATCGAGATCAGCGCGCCGTTGGACTGCCGCACCAGCTCACTCAAGGAACCGTAGAGCGACTGCTCGGCCGCCGGATCGAGCGCGCTGGTCGCCTCGTCGGCGAACACCCAGCGCGGGCGCTTGAGCAGCACGCGGGCCAGCGCGAGGCGTTGCTGTTCGCCGCCGGACAACTTCTGGCTCCAGGCGTCCTCGTCGTCGAGCCGGTGGCCGAGTTGCGGCAGCAATGCGTCGTGCAACGCGGTGCTCAATGCCGCATCGGTGTAGCGATCGGCCGCCTCGGGGTAGGCCAGCGCGTCGCGCAGCCGGCCGTTCGGAAAATAGGGGCGCTGCGGCACGAACATCGCTTGCGCCTCGAAGCCGGCCGGCAGCGCCACCTCGCCACGCGCGAACGGCCAGATGCCCGCGAACGCGCGAAACAACGTCGACTTGCCGCTGCCCGACGGCCCGGACAGCAGCACGCGGTCGCCGGGGACAGCCGCCAGATCGAGTTGCGACAGCAGCACCGCGCCGGTCGGCAACGCGATCGTCAGGTCCCGCACTTCGAGGTCGCCGTCACGGCTTTGCGTGCGCGTGGCCGCAACCACGCTCGACTGCGCCGCGAGCCCGGCTTCAAAGCTCGTGAGTCGGTCGGTGGTGGCACGCCAGGCAGCCAGTTCGGCATAGCTGTCGATGAACCAGCTCAGCGAGTCCTGCACGCGGCCGAACGCGGAGGCGATCTGCATCAGGCCGCCCAACTGGATCGCGCCGCTGAAAAATCGCGGCGCCGCCACGATGAACGGGAACACCACAGCCGCCTGCCCGAAGAAGGTGGTGAACCAGACCAGGTTCTTTTGCGCCTTGATCAACTGCAGATAGTTGGCCAGCAGCACCGAAAACCGCCCGTCGAGCTGCGCACGCTCCACCGCCGCACCCCGGTCCAGCGCGATCGCTTCGCTGTATTCGCGCACCCGCGTCATGTGGTGCCGGAAGTCCGCCTCGAAGCGCTGCTGACGGTAGTTCAGCGCGATCTGCGGCCGGCCGATGTAGAAAGTGGCCACCGTGCCGGCCGCGCAGTACAGCACCGCGAGCCAGACCATCGCGCCCGGCACCTCGAAGCCGCGGCCGAACGCGTCGAACGCGAAGCTGCCCGACAGGCCCCACAGGATGCCGACAAAGCTCACCAGCGTGACCAGCGCGTTGAGCAACCCCATCGACAGCGACACGGTATAGCGCGTGAACAGGAATACGTCTTCCTGAATCCGCTGGTCCGGGTTGTCCGGCGCGATCTGGCCGCCATCCGTGGTGGTGGCGGCCGCCACGCCCGAATAGCGCGCGAGCTCCATCCGGTAGAACGCATCACGGGCCAGCCAGCGGCGCAGATAGTGATCGGTCATCCACTCGCGCCAGCGCATCTCGAGCAGTTGCGTCAGGTAGAAGCGGTAGACCGCGATCACGATGAAGATGCCGGCCAGGTAGGCAAAGCGGCCGAGCTGCACCCAGAACGTGGCGGCGTCCTTTTCCTGCAGCGCGTCGTAGAACAACCGGTTCCATTCGTTGATCTGCACCAGCATGTAGACCGCGCCGAGGTTGAGCAGCACGATCGCCAGCAGCAGCCCGCGCGCCTTCCACTTCTGCTCGGACCGGAAGTATGGAACCGACAGCGCCCAGATCCGCGCGGTCTGCTGCCGCACCGTCTGCCAACGGGAGGAATCGCTCATGCGCTCAGGCCGGACATCGCTGCAGCGCGCGTCAGCCGATCGGCGCCGGCTTGGAAGCAGTCGGCAGTTGCGAGGCCGGCGCCGCTTTCTCCCGCTTGCCGCCGAACCACGACACATAAAGCGCCGGCAGCACCACCAGCGTCAGCATGGTCGCCGTGATGAGTCCGCCGATCACGACCAGCGCGAGCGGCCGCTGTGTCTCCGAGCCGATGTCGCGCGACAACGCCATCGGCAGCAGGCCCAACGCGGCCAGCAGCGCCGTCATCAACACTGTGCGCAGCCGCTGCATCGCGCCCTGGCGCACCGCCTCCACCACGCTCAGGCCGCTGGCCTGCAAGAGTTGAAAGCCCGACAGCATCACGACGCCATTCAACACCGCCTGACCCGACAGCGCGATGAAGCCGATCGCCGCCGACACCGACAGCGGGATGCCGAAGACGTAAAGCGCGACGAAGCCGCCGATCAGCGCGAGCGGCACGTTGATCAGGATCAGCGACGCGGTCTTGAACGACTTGAACGCGTCGAACAGCAGCACGAAGATCAGCAGCAGCGAGATCGGCACCACCACCGCGAGCCGCTTCATCGCGCGTTCCTGGTTCTCGAATTCGCCCGACCAGTTGACCGCGTAGTTGTCGGGCACATTCACGTTCTTCGCGACGCGGTCCTGCATGTCGGCCACCACCGAGCCCATGTCGCGGCCCTTGATGAAGACGCCGATCGCCATGGTGCGGCGGCCGCCTTCGCGCGCGATGTTCATCGCACCGCTGGCCTCGTGGATGTTGGACACCGCACCCAGTGTGGTGTAGCCGCCGTCGGGCAGCGCGATCGGCGTGTTCGGCAGGGCGGCCACCGCGCGCTGCTCCGCCGGCAGGCGGACTGCGACCGAGAACTTGCGCTCGCCTTCCCACAAATCGGTCGCCGCCTTGCCCGCGAGCGCGGCCTCGATCACGTCCTGCACGTCGCCGACGTTCAGGCCTACGCGCGCGGCGCGATCACGGTCGATGTCGATCACGAGCTGCGGCAGTTCGCCCAGCCGGTCCACCTCGGCACGCTGCACGCCGGGCACCTGCTTGAACTCGCGCCGCATGCTCTCGGCAATGCGGCGCAGTTCATCGAGGTTGTCGCCCGAGACCTTGACCACGATCTGGCCCTTGATCTGCGAGATCGATTCGAGCACGTTGTCGCGGATCGGCTGCGAGAACGCCGGGTCCACGCTCGGGATCACCGACAGCTTCTGCTCCATCTCCTCGAGCAGCTTGTCGCGCGTCATGCCGGGGCGCCACTGCTCCTGCGGCTTTACGTCGACAAAGACCTCCGCCGACGACAGCGTCTTCGGATCGGTGCCGTCCTCGGGCTGGCCGGCCTTGGACACCACGGTGCGAACTTCCGGCACCGTGCCGAGCGCGGTGCGCACCATGCGCAAAATCTTGATCGCTTCCTGCTGCGACACGGAAGCCGGCATGTCGAAGTTGACCCAGATCGTGCCTTCGTTGAGTTCCGGCAGGAACTCCGAGCCGAGCCGTGACGCCGCCACCATGGCCACCGCGAACACGCCGAGCGCGATGAACATCACGGTGCGCCGTGCCTGCAGCGCCCAGTCGAGCACCGGCCCGTAGAGCCGCTTCGTGACCGACACCACGCGGTTGTCGCCGTGCGGCAACTTGCGCTTGAGCAGCCAGTAAGCGAGTAGCGGCACCAGCGTCAGCGAGAAAATCAGCGAGCCGACCAGCGCGGTCGACACCGACAACGCCATCGGCTGAAAAATCCGCCCTTCGTGCCGCTGCAGCGCAAAGATCGGAATGTGCGCGGCGATGATGATCAGCATCGAGAACAGCGTGGGCCGGCCCACTTCGGCCGCCGCGTCGATCACCACGCCGCGGCGCTCCTCCGCCGACAGGTTCTCGCCGCGCTCCGACAGCCGGTGCAGGATGTTTTCGATCACGATCACCGCGCCGTCCACGATGATGCCGAAGTCCATCGCGCCCAGGCTCAGCAGATTCGCCGGCACGCCCATGATCTTCAAGCCGAGGAACGTCGCCAGCAAAGCGAGCGGGATCACGATCACCACCGCCAGGCTCGCGCGCAGATTCGACAGAAACAGATACAGCACGATCGCCACCAGCAGCGCGCCTTCGACCAAGTTGTGAAACACGGTGGTGATGGTCTTGTCCATCAGCCAGGCGCGGTCGTAGAACGGCACGATCTGCACACCTTTGGGCAGCACACGGTTGTTGAGATCAGCGATCTTTTCCTTCACGCCTTTCAGGACCACGCTCGGGTTCTCGCCCTTTCGCATGATCACGATGCCGACCACCGCGTTGTCTTCCTGGTCCTGGCCCGTGATGCCGAGCCGAGGCACCGCGCCGATCTTCACCTGCGCCACGTCGCGGATCAGGATCGGCGTGCCGCCGCGCGACGACAGCACGATGCGGCCGATATCCTCCGGCGATCTGAGCAGCCCGATGCCGCGGATCGCGAACTGTTGGCCGCCCTGCGCGACGTAGCTGCCGCCCGCGTTCGAGTTGCCGCGGCCCAAAGCGTCCAGCAGGTTCTGGAACGTGAGCTTGTAGGCGCGCAGTTTGTCGAGGTCCGGCTGCACCTCGTACTGCTTGATGAAGCCGCCCATCGACACCACGTCGGCGACACCCGGCACCTGGCGCAGCGCGCGCTCGACCACCCAGTCTTCCTGTGTGCGCAGATTGGTCGGCGTCTGGCCATCGCCGCGCAGCCGGAACCGCATGATCTCACCGACCGGCGTCGCGTTGGGCGCCACGGTGAGCTCGGCGCCGGCCGGCAGATTCACCGACGACAGCCGTTCGGCCACCTGCTGGCGCACGATGTTCACGTTCGAGTTGTCGTCGTAGGTGATCACGGTGAACGACAGGCCGAACTGCGTGTGCGAGAACAACCGGATCGAGTTCGGCAGGCCGGACAGCGCGGTCTCGATCGGCAGCGTCACCTGCTTTTCGACTTCCTCGGCCGCGCGGCCCGGGTACAGCGCGATCACCGTGACCTGCGTATCGGTCACGTCCGGAAACGCCTCGACCGACAGGTTCTTGAACGCGATCACGCCGGCCGCCGCGAACACCAGCGTCGCGAGGATGATGATCAGCGGCTGGTGCAGCGCGTAGCGGATCAGCCCTCTCATGGCCTGCTGCCCGGCTTGGCGGCGGAAGCAGGCGTGCCGGTCGGCTTCGCGTCTTCGGTGGCCGAGGCGAACAGGCGCGACAGCAGCAACGGATTCGTTGACACCACGCGGTCGCCGACTTCCAGCCCGCTCGAGACGATCACTTCCGTAGGCCCGTCGTAACTCAGCTTGACGCGCCTGGGCTCGAACACGCCGGGCTCGACTTCCTCATAGACGTACTGCTCGGTGCCGCGCAGCACCACGGCGGACGCCGGGATCAGCACGCCTTCGCCCATCTGGCGCTGCAGCACGGCGGTCGCGAGCATCTCGGCTTTGAGCTTTCGCGCCGGGTTCTGCGTGACGCCGCGGACCTTGATGGTGCGCGTGGTCGGGTCGATCGCGTCCGAGACCGCGATCACGGTGCCTTCGAACATCAGGTCGGGAAACGCGGGCACCTTGAGGCCGAATTTCGAGCCCACGGTGACCGTGCCGGCTTCGGACTCGCGCGCGTCGATCTGCACCCAGAGCGACGACGGGTCCGAGATCGTGAACAGCGGCGGCACCCCCACGCCCGACTGGTCCGGGCGCAACTCCTGCCCCGGATTGATGTTGCGATCCACCACGAGGCCCGCGATGTTGCTGCGCAGCGCGAGGTCCTGATTCACGCCGGCGCGGCTGCCGTACAGCTTGGTGCGCGCGTTGGCGCGGGCGCTCTCGGCGCGCGCGCGGTCGGCGTCGGCCTGCGCGGCTTCGAGGTCCTTGCGCGCCGTGATGCCGGCGTCGAACAGCTCGCGCTGGCGCGCCAGCGCCTTGACCGACAGCGCAGCGTCGATGCCAGCCTTCACGGTGTCGGCCTGCGCGACGCCGAAGTCGGGCGAGGCGAGTTCGGCCAGCACCGCGCCGGCTTTGACCTGCTCGCCGACGTTCACCTTGATCGACGTCACGCGGCCTGCGAACGACGCATAAATGCGCTGCGTCCGCTCCTCGTTCCAGACCAGCTTGGCAGGCAGTTCCACCACGATGCTGCGGCCGGCTCTGGCCGTCTCGATGCCGAGCAGCGCGAGCTGCGGGTGGTTCGGCGGAAAGCGCAGCTGGTTGTCTTTCATGATCGGCGCCTGCACCTGCGGCGCGGCCGGTGGCGGCTCATCCTTGCAACCAGCCAGCAACCATGCGAGCGCACCGCCGAGCAGCAGCGCACGCAGCAGGTGCAGTCGGACAGCCGGCCGGGCAGGCGTGGGTGAGCGGGGAGTGAGCGGCGGCATGACAAATCCAGTCGGGAGCGGAAAGAGGAAACGTTTCAACCGGCTCATGGGTTGGCCATCGGCAGCGGGGGCAACACGGCCTCGGGCCGCGTGCGCAGCTGCCAGGCGCCCAGCGCCTTCGCGTAATCGGTGCGCGCGGTCAGCCCTTCGAGCAGCGTCAGGCGCAGCACGCGCCGCGCATCGAGCAGGTCGGTCAGCGGAATCGCGCCCTTGCCGAACGCGAACTCGGCGCCGGCGGCCACCGTCTGCGCGCGCGGCAGGATGTCGACGTCGTACGACCGTGCGCGGGTCGCGGCGCTGAGCACCTCGTTTTGCAGCCGCAGCAGGTCCGAGTAGGTGTCCAGCCGTGTCTTGTCGAGCGTGTCCTGGGCCTGAGCCGACTGCGCGAGCGCGCGGCCGATCTCGCCCTGGTAGTCGTAGCCGTACTGCAGCGGAATCGACGCGCGCAGGCCGAGCGAGCGGTTCGAGGTGCCCGGAAAGCTGTTCAGCGACACGCCCCAGGTCACGTCGGCCTTGCGCTGCGCCTGCTGCAGCTCGACATTCGCCTGCGCGGCCTGCACGCGCGCAATCGCCGCGCGCACCTCGGGCCGCGAATCGACAAGCGCGGCGAGCCGGCCCGCAATCGCCGGATCGTCGATCGCCGGCGCGGCATCGAGCTTCGGCCAGTCGGTGGTCGCGCGCAGTTGCTCGGGCTGCTGCCTGCGGTTGATCAGCTGCGCGAGCACGAGCGACGCGCGTTGGCGGTCCAGCAGCGCGGCGCTTTGGTCCGCGCGCACACGCTGCGCGTCGATCTCGGTGCGCAGCGCGTCTTGCCGGCCCAGGTCGCCGGCTTTCACGCGGCGCATCGCGCTGATGGCGATCTGCGACTGGCTGCGTTCGACTTCCACCAGCTGCTCGATGCGCTCCTGCGTGGACACCAGGTCGTAATAGGCGCCGATGGTCGCGAGCAGCTGCTGCAGCTGCACGTCGTCCACATCGGCGAACGCGGCCGCCACCGCGCGCTCGGCGTTCTGCGTGCGCAGCGCGCGCTTGTTGCCGCGCTCGTAGGTCCAGTCGATGCCGACGCCTTTGTCGATGCGCTTTCGGGTCAGCGGATTGCCCGCGCCCACGCCGTTTTGCAGGTCGATCGACGAGGCGCCGGCCGACAGCACCGGAAACGGCGCACGGTCCGCTGCCAGCACATCGGCGCGCGCGGCGCGCAACGCCTGGCGCGACAGCGACACGTCGAGGTTGTCGCGTGCCGCGCGCAGCGCTTCGCCGAGGGTCAGCGTGTTGCCGGTTGCGGCGGGGGCCACAACCGCCGTGGTCGGCAGCGGCAGCGATCCGGCGGCACGCGCAGCCGACCGCGCCGCCGCGGCGTCCTGCAACGCCCGCGGCGGGGTCGGGCTGTCCGCAAAGCCCTGCGCGTGTGCCCAGCCCGCGAGCCCCAAAGCCAGCACGCAAACGCCCGCGCCGCGCTGAAGCGACCGATGAAAATGGAAGCAAGCAGTCATGGGCCGGGGTTATCGCGCAGCATGGCTGACCATGGCCTGACCGAGCGCCGTCAGGGTTGCCGAACGCACGCGGCGTCGTGCAAATCACACGTTGTGCGCAGCCCGCCGCAGCGAGCTGCGGTGTCCGACAATCGAGCCCATGCGGATCCTGCTGGTGGAAGACGACGTCGTGCTACGCGAGCTGATGCGCGCAAGCCTGTCCGAGGCCGGGCACCGGGTCGATCTGGCCGGCACGGTGGCGCAGGCCGACCATCTCTGGGCGGTGCAAAGCTACGACGCCGTGCTGCTCGATCTGAATCTCCCATCGGGCTTCGGCGTGCCCGACGACGCGGTCGCCGGCCAGCACAGCGGCCTGAGCGCGTTGCGCGCCGCCCGTGCACGCGGCGACCGCACCCCCGTTTTGGTGCTCACCGCACGCAATCGCACCGAAGAGCGGGTGGCCGGGCTCGATGCGGGAGCCGACGACTATCTGGGCAAGCCGTTCGATCTGGTCGAGGTGGAAGCCCGGCTGCGCGCGCTGGTACGCAGAGTCCACGGCACCGACGACCGGGTCGCGGTCGGTCGGCTGGTGCTCGACCGCAAAGCGCGCCGACTGCTTTTGAACGGCGCGGAACTGCTGCTGCCCGCGCGCGAGTTCGAAGTGCTGTGGGAGCTGCTGACGCCGCCCGGCCGCGTGCTGAGCAAGCGCAGCTTGTCGGACAAGCTCTCGACCTTCGATGAGGCACTCGGCGACAACGCGCTCGAAGCGTTCGTCTCGCGCCTGCGAAAGAAGCTCGCTGGCAGCGGCGCTGCGATCCGCACGTTGCGCGGGCTGGGGTATGTGCTCGAAGCCGGTGATTGAAGCTCGCCCGCAGGCGGCGCTCCCTTTGGTCGACTCTCGCCTACCCCCCACCGGGGGTGGCGCCTGCGGCCCGGCAAAGCCGGCTCCGCGGCCCCTGCTGGCTTCGCCGTGGGCTCTGCCAGCGTCGCGTCGGGGTGGGGGCTGTCGGTCGTGGTGGCCGCTGCAGCGCGGTGGCTGTGCAATTCCCTGCGGCAGAAACGGCATGGGCAGCGGTTGTCGTTCAAGCTGCATATCCGGCCATGCACAAAGGGTCTGAGGTGGGCGGCACAGCGCTCGCGCCGGAGCCGACACCTGTGGATGCGAGTGGGGTGGCAAGCCCTACGGTGCTGCGTCCGCGGCTTGCGCGCCGGGTGCTCGCGCACGTGCTGGTGCCGCTGCTGCTGACCTGGCTGATCGGCACCGGCATCACGGTGGCGGTGGCGAATCACTACACGCAGCGCGCATTCGACCGCGCGTTGCTCGACGATGCGTACTCGGTCGCGGCGAACGTGCGCAGCCACTTCGAGGGTGACGCGGAACGGCTCGAATTGATGCTCACGCCGCGCGAAGTCGGCGCGGTGCTGTTCGATCAGGCCGAGTCGATCTACTTCGCGGTGCTCGGCCCCGACGGCGCGCTGATCGGCGGGCATCCGGGCCTTCGCACGCCGCCGCTGGCGAACGGGCGGCTCAGCGAATTCTTCGACGTGACGTATCAAGGCAAGGCGCTGCGTGCGGTCCGGCTGGCGCGCAAGGCGCCGCTGCCGTTCGATGTCGTGATGGGTCAGACCACGAAGAGCCGCCAGGCGCTGCTGCAGCGGCTGCTGCTCTACACCGTCGTGCCGCAGGCGCTGCTGCTGGCGTTGCTCGCGGTCTGGCTGCGGCGCGTGGTGGCCCGCGATCTGGCGCCGCTGGCGCAGTTGCAGCAGGCGGTCGAGCGACGCGACGCCAATGATCTGGCGCCGTTGATGCCAACCGCGAACACGCGCGAGATCGACCGATTGACGCTGGCGATCAACGCGTTGCTTGCGCGCATCGACGTGAGCGTCAGAGCCCAGCGCGAGTTCTCCGGCAACGTCGCGCACGAGTTGCGCACGCCGCTGGCCGGCATCCGTGCGCAGGCCGGCTACGCGCTTGCGCACGAGAATCCAGCGGTCTGGCGTGAACAGCTGCTGGGCATCGCCAAGAGCGAGGAACGCGCGAGCCACCAGATCGACCAGCTGCTGTTGTTGTCGATCGGCGAGGAAGCGCGCGCGCAGCTCGAACTGACCGAGCTTTCGCTCGACGAGCTGGTGCGCGATACGGTGCTGCGGTTCATGCCGCGTGCGCAGGCGCTCGGCGTGGACTTCGGTGCCGAAGGGCTGGACCAGCCGGTGCGCGTGTGCGGCAACGCGGGTCTGCTCGAAGGGCTGCTCAACAACCTGATCGACAACGCCTTGCGTTACGGTGTGAGCGCGCCCGCGCCGGTGGTCACGGTGGCGCTGACCACTGCAGCCGACGGTGCGGTGCATATGCAGGTGACCGACAACGGCCCCGGTCTGGGCGCGGGCGATGCGGCGCGCTGGATGCGGCGCGGCGCGCAGGGCGACGCGGGCTTGCGGCTTGCGCTCGGCGCCGGGCTCGGCCTGGCGATCGTCGGGCGCTACGCGGCGCTGCTGGGGGCGCGCTTTGCATTGCAGCCCGGTGCAGAGGGTGTGGGTCTGTGCGCGGACGTTGCGTTCAGCGCCGAGACGCGCCTGGGTCCGCCGCAAGACTCACCCGACCACGGCTGATGCGGGCGCTCGCGCGAGGCGCGGCTGGAGCGGCCGCCGCTGCAGTAAAAACCCGGCGGAGCGCGGGTGTGGCGGCAAGCCCGCTGCACGTGGTCGATGCAACGGTCAAGCGACCGGCACCGGATCTCTGGCGCGTCGCACGATCGCCTGCGCGCTGCGGTAGGAGCTGTTGGCCGAATCGGCATCGCATCCGGTCACGATCAGCCGCTGGCCTTCCTGGGCCAGCTCGATCACCTGCGCGACCAGGTCGTCGCGCCGCACGCTGACGCGGCAGCCGAGCGAGCGCTCACGCGCCTGGCGGTGCAGCTCGACGATCAGCCCGGCGGTCTGCGGCTTGTCGAGCCGGGCCAGGCGATCGCGGTCCATTTCGGCGGCAGCGTGGTCAGCGAGCAGGTCCGCCGCGTCAAGCGCGTCGTCCTCGACCACCGCCGCCAGCCGGATCGTGCCGCCGCCGCCGATCAGGCGCAGCGACCAGGCGGCAGCCAGCGGGTTTTCCTGCACATGCACCGACTGCGGCAGCAGCGCCGGCCTGAGGCTCTGCGCGGGATCGTCGCGCGGCTCACGCACGATCAGCAGCGGCTTCGGGTCGGTCATTAATTTGTCGAGCGTCACGCCGATGCTGTTGCTGCCGAGTGCGGCGAAGTCCTCGTCGAACGGTGCCGGCACGGTCATCGCCGCCTCCAACGCGTCGGCAGCGGCGATGCCCTGGTCGGTCAGCGATGCGACCGCCTGAATCAACACCGCATCGCGTTCACCATCGGCCGGGCCTTGCTAGGGGTCCAGCACCTGCACCTGCGCGGGCGTCTGGCGCACGATCGCGGCCGCAAAGCCCAACGACATCACGGTCTGGTTTGAGCCGTCGATCGCGATCGGGATGCGGTCGACCGCGGACAGTCGCAGATCGACCCGCTTGGCAGCGAATGCCGCTTCGAAGTCGTGCACCGAGGCGGCCAGCTGGCCGTCGTCGGGATTCATGCTGTCGGACACTTTTTTCTCCCGTCTCCCATCACGGCGCGGACCCGGTCACCCAGGCAAGGGTGGAAACAGATCGAACGCCCAGAACGTGTAGATGCAGGCGAGCACCAGCACGATCTGCAGCACTGTGACGGTGCCGCCCACCTTCATGTATTCGCCCCAGCCGATGCGGATGCCGCGCTCTTTCTCGAGCGTGTGCAGCGCGATCAGGGCCGCGATCGAGCCGACCGGCGTCGCGTTGCCACCGAGGTTGCAGGCGGCGATCAATGTCCACCACGGCGGCTCGGCTTCCATGCCGCGCTCGATCATCGTGTTGACCACCGGGATCATCGCGGCCGCCTCGGGCATGTTGTCGACGATGCCTGCGGTCACGAATACGAACGGCGCGATCGTCGCGATCACCGGCGCCATCTTGCCGTCCGCCAGGCCGTAGACGCCGCCCCCCGCCATCAACGTGAGCAGCCCGGTGTCCTGCACGGTGCCGATCAGCACGAACGGCGCGACGAAGAACAAAATGATCGGCCACTTCACCTTGCCGATCGCCTCGTCGGGCGAGAAGCCCGAGAACAGCAGCGCCGCGACCCCGCCGCAGAACGCGACGCGGTCGAGGCCCACACCGAGCGTCTGTGCCAGTGCGAACCCGATGATCGTCACGCCCGGGATGCCGGCCGCGCGGCAGAACAGCGAGCGGTCCTTCACCAGTGCCCACGCGTCGAAGCCCGCCGCTTTCTCAGCCCGCTCGCCGAGTGGCGCCGCGTTGCCGCCAGCGAGCGAGCCGCGGTAGAAAAATCGAATCACGAAGAACGCGAGCAGCGCCGACAGCACCGCGAGCGGCGCCGAGACGAGCAGGAAGCGCGGATAAGGGATGTTGGCCGAGGTGCCGACGATCACGCCGATCACCCCAGATCGTGCCCGATGAAGTAGTGCACGCGCTGGTACGGGTCGTGCCCCGCACACACCCAGCAGCAACGCAATCGCCACCGCAATCGCCGCGCCCAGCACTGCGGCGAGTGCCTTGTGCTGCTGCTCCAGCGCGATCAGCGCGAACGTCACCACCAGCACGCCGCCGATCAGCACCATCGGCAGGATCGGCTTCGACGCGGTAGCAAGCTCCGCCGCCTGGCGCCTTGTCAATAACCCAGCGCCAAGCCCGTGTTGCGTCGTGGATCGTTGGCGCCGAAGAAACGGTAGTTGCCGACGGGTTTGCCGCCCAGCGAAGGCGCGCCGACGATGATCGCGGCCAGGTGATTCGCGGGTTGCGGCGCGCCCAGTTCGTGGCCCATCTCGCGCAGGATCTTGCGCGTGTCGGGGCTCAACGCGTAGGGCTCGACGTTGGTCACGTCGGGTAGCCACTGCTGGTGAAAACGCGGCATGTCGACCGCTTCCTGCACGTCCATGCCGTAGTCGATCGCGTTGATCATCGTCAGCATGGTGGCGGTGATGATGCGGCTGCCGCCGGGCGTGCCGACCACCATCACGGGCTTGCCGTCTTTGGTGACGATGGTCGGGCTCATCGAGCTCAGCGGCCGCTTGCCGGGCGCAACAGCGTTCGCCTCACCCTGCACCAGGCCGTAGAGATTGGGGACGCCGACTTTTGCCGTGAAGTCGTCCATCTCGTTGTTCAACAGCACGCCGGTGCCGGGCGGCTGTAAGGCGCGCGCCGAACCACTCGTTCAACGTGTAGGTCACGGCCACCGCGTTGCCGAACTTGTCGGCGATCGAATAGTGCGTGGTGTTGCTGCCTTCATGCGGCGGCACGCCGGGCTTGATGTCCTTGGAGACCCCGGCCTTCGTCGGATCGATCGCGTCGCGAATCCTGGCGGCGTGGTCCTTCGAGAGCAGCCGGTCCAGCGGGTTCTTCACGAAGTCCGGGTCGCCGAGGTAGCTGTTGCGGTCGACGTACGCATGGCGCATCGCCTCGATCTGGTAGTGCACGGCCTGCGCCGAATGCCAGCCGAGGTCTTTGAGCGGATAGCCTTCGAGCACGTTCAGCATCTCGCAGATGATCACGCCGCCCGACGAAGGCGGCGGGGCCGAGACGACGTGATAGCCGCGGTAGTCGCACTCGATCGGCGCGAGTTCGCGGGTCTTGTACTGGTCGAGATCGGCCTGCTTGATCAAGCCTTTGCCGGCGTCGGACGAGGCAACCAGCGCGGCGGCCACCGGGCCTTTGTAGAAGCCGTCTACGCCGTTGTCGCTGATCGCCTGCAACGTCTTGGCCAGATCCTTTTGCACCAGCGTGTCGCCGACCCCGTACGGTGTGCCCTGCTTCAAAAAGATCGCGGCGGTCGGCGCGTCCTTGCGGAAGTCGTCGGTGGCGGCGGACAGCATGTCGATGTCGCCCTGATCGAGCTCGAAGCCCTGTTCGGCCAGTTGGATCGACGGCGCGATCAGGTCCGGCGCGCTTCATCGTGCCGTACTTTTCGCGCGCGTATTCGAGACCCGAGACGCTGCCGGGCACGCCGACCGCGAGGAAGCCGCGCGTGCTCAGGCCTTTGACGACGTTGCCGTCCTTGTCCAGATACATGTCGGCGGTGGCGGCCAGCGGCGCCTTCTCGCGGAAGTCGAGGAACGTCTTGCTTCCATCGGCCAGCTGGATCGGTCATGAACCCGCCGCCGCCCAGGTTGCCCGCCGCCGGGTACACCACGGCCAGCGCGTAGCCGACCGCCACCGCCGCATCCACCGCGTTGCCACCTTCTTCAGCACATCGACGCCGACCCGGGTGGCCAGGTGCTGGGCTGTGACGACCATGCCGTTCTCGGCTGCGACGGGCGCCGTCGAGGCAGCCTGGGACACCGAGGTGAACGACAGCAACGCGGTGACCGCAAAAGCCCTTGGGATCGAAAAGCGTTTCATGGCGGGATTTCCTTGGCGCGTGAAGGCAACGACGGATGGCGTGGACGCGCCGGGGACGCGCGTGCGCACGAGAGCGCCTTCAATGTAGTCGGTCACACTGTGCCGCTCTCAACCGATGAGCGCGTTCGCTGGGTGCGCACCGGCGCCGGGCATCGGCCGGGGTGCCGACCTGCGCTTGTTGGATGTGACGTGCGGTTTTCGGCCTGCACTGGCTTTCGCAGGCGGTTTTCATCGGCGGCAACTTGCCCTGTCGTCAACCGAACGCCGCCAGGAAACGGCGCACTCGGTCATGGGCGTCGATCGTGGAAGCGGTCCCTGCGGAGTTGTTCGTTTTCCCATCGACCTGCAAAGCACACCTTCGCGGCGGCACACGCCAGGGCTGCAGATCCTCGCTACGACGTTTCTAGCTTCGGATAGTCCGTGTAGCCCTTCGCCGCCGCCGTAGAACGTGGCCTTGTCGGCCGGCGTTGAGCGGCGCGTTCTCGCGCAGGCGCCGCACCAGGTCCGGGTTCGAGATGAACGGCTTGCCGAACGCGACCAGGTCGGCGCCGTCGGCCAGCGCCTGCTCGGCCAGCTGCCTTGTCGTAGCCGTTGTTCACCATCCAGGCCGCCTTGCCGCCGGCGTCGCGGTAGGCCTCGCGGAACGCCGCGTAGTCGAACGGCCGGTCCGCCACGTCGCGCGGGCCGCCGGTGGCGCCTTCGATGACGTGCAGGTAGGCCAGGCCCAGCGGCGCCAGCTCGCGCACGACGTAGTCGAACAGCGGCTGCGGGTCGGTGTCGTAGATGTCGTTGGCCGGCGTGACCGGCGACAGGCGCAGGCCGGTGCGGCCGCCGCCGATTTCCTCCGCCACGGCGCGCATCGACTTCGAGCAGCAGCCGCGCGCGGTTCTCGATGCTGCCGCCGTAGTCGTCGGTGCGCTGGTTCGCGCCGGCCTTCAGGAACTGGTCGAGCAGGTAGCCGTTGGCGCCGTGCACCTCCACGCCGTCGAAGCCGGCGGTATGCATCGCGTTGCGCGCGGCGCGCTGGAAGGTGCGCACGATGCCGGGCAGCTCTTCGAGCTCGCAGCGCGCGCGGCTCGGAGGTGTCGGCGAACGTGCCGACGCCGTCCTTGATGCAGATAGGTCTTGGTCTTGGCCGTCGATGGCCGACGGCGCGACCGGCTTGTGGCCGTCTGCCTGCAGGTCCATGTGCGAGACGCGGCCGACGTGCCACAGCTGGCACACGATGCGTCCGCCGGCTTGCGTGCACCGCGTCGGTCACGCGCTTCCAGCCGTCGAGCTGCTCGGTGCCGTACAGGCCCGGCACGTCGGCGTAGCCCTGGCCCTGGTGGCTGATCGCGGTCGCTTCGGTGATCAGCAGGCCGGCGTGGCGCGCTGGCTGTAGTACGTCGGCCATCAGCGGCGTCGGAATCGCGTTGGGCGCGCGGTTGCGCGTGAGCGGCGCCATCACGATGCGGTTGGGCAGTGCAGGTCGCCGGCCTGGACGGGATCGAACAAGGTAGGAGTTGTCATTGAAAAGCTTTCCGGTTGAGCAGGCCGCATAAACGGGTTCGGGCCATGGATAGTCTGGCCTGAGCCGGTGATGGCAGCGGTTAGGCTCGCAAATGCACCCATGACCCGCCCCAGCAAATCCCCGCCGCGCGCTGCGCTCCGTCCGCCCAAATGCGCGGGCGGCAATGTGAGCCGACGCTGCATTTCGTGAAATCGCGGAAGCGTCCTGGGCGATCTGCCGGGCGCCAACGCCGGCGCCATGGCCGCGCCGTGCGCCGCGCAAGCGCGCGCGGGCGGCTGCCAATCAGGAGACGAGCCGCTCCACAGGTGAGGGCGCCAGCGCCTGCACCTCCCTCGCTGGTCGCTGATCGCCTGGCGCTGGCGCTGGCGGCAGCCGTCTCGCTGGGCATCACGCGCTTTGCCTACGGCTGCTGCTGCCGCCGATGCGGGCGCGACCTCGGTTGGTCCTACACGCTGGCCGGGGCCATGAACACCGTGAACGCGCTCGGCTACCTGATCGGCGCGCTCGCCACGCCGTGGCTGATGCGCCGCTTCGGGCCTGCGCGCGTGCTGCTGTGGGGCGCGGCGCTGGCGAGCGTGTTCATGGGCTGGAGCGGGTTCTTCGTCGATGCGGCGCCGCTGCTGCTGCAGCGGTTGCTGGCCGGCGTGGCAAGCGCGTTCGTGTTCATCGCGGGCGGGCTGCTGGCCGCTCGGCTGGGCAGCGCGCGATCCCGGGCGCGGCGGGCTGCTGCTCGGGCTGTTACTACGGCGGCACGGGCTTCGGCATCGTGCTGTCGGCGTTGCTGGTGCCGCCGTTGCTGGCCGCCGCGCGCGGCTCGCCGCATGGCTGGGCCTGGGCCTGGTGGGCGCTGGCGCTGCTGTGTGCGGCGGCCAGCGCGGCGCTGTGGTGGCCGGCGCGGGCGATGCAGCGACTGGCGCCCACCGCCGCTGCATCGGCTGCGGTTGCGCCGTCCACACCGGCGCAGGCCGCGCCGCCGACCCGCGCCGAGCCGAAGCGGCGGGGTCATGTTGCCGCTGCGGCAGCTGAGGCCGCGCAAGTCGACGACAGCGCCCGCGCGCAGCCGGCCGATGTCTTTCGCTGGCGCGACTTCACGCCCGCGCTGCCCGGCTACGGCCTGTTCGGCGTCGGCTACATCGGCTACATGACCTTCGTGATCGCGCTGCTGCGCGGATCAGGGCGTGAGCTCCGGCCGGATCACGCGTGTTCTATGCGCTGCTGGGCGTGGCCGTGCTGGCGTCGTCGCGCATCTGGGCCGGGCTGCTCGACCGCAGCCGAGGCGGCCAGCGCGCTGGCGCTGCTGAACGCGCTGCTGGGCGTGGCGACCATGCTGCCGGCGGTGACCGCGGCCTGGCCGCTGCTGCTGCTGTCGGGCGCTGGTGTTCGGCGGCGTGTTCCTGTCGGTGGTCGCATCGACCACGGCGCTGGTGCGGCACAACCTGCCGCCGGCGCCTGGGCCGCGGGCATCAGCGCGTTCACGATCGTGTTCGCAGCCGGCCAGATCGTCGGCCCGACAGTGGTGGGCTGGATCGCCGACGGCGCCGGGGGATTGGAGCGCGGGCTGGTGTTCTCGGCCGGTGCGCTCTGGCTGGGTGCGTTGGTCGCGCATCGGCAGCCGAGCCAGGGATTGAAAGCGGACCCCGATTGAGGCGGCTGCAGATGCCGCCGTTGTCGTGCGGCGGCGGGTGGACCCGTCAGCGCGCAGCTTTGGCCGCACGGTGTGGGCGGATCAGCCCAGCAGACCTTCGTCTTTCATGGCTTTTTGCACCGCGGGCCGCTTGGACACGCGGTCACGGAACGCGGCCAGGTTGCTGAGCGACGAGATGTCGACGTCGACCCGCGGCCCAGTTGGTGACGGTGAACAGGTACCCGTCGGCCACGCGTGAACTGATCGCCCATCAGGTATTGTTTGCCGGCCAGTTCGCCGTCGATCCATTGGAAGCGGCCGAGCAGCTTTCTCGCGGGCGGTTTTCTTGCCGTCGTCCGGCATGTCCGGGTTGAACAGCGGGCTAGAAGCTCTTGTGCATTTCGGTCCCGATGAAGTTCAGCCATTCACTGCAGTCGGTAGCGGTCAGCGTGCCGTTGGCGGGGGCCAGTTCTTTCGCGGCACCTAGGTCGGCGATGTACTGCACGATGGCCGGGCCTTCGCGCAGCGGTGCCGTCGTCGAGCTCGAGCAGCGGCACGTAGCCGAGGGGGTTGATGGCGTAGTAGTCGCTGCCGTCCGGCAGCTTGTGGGTCTTGGTGCGGCGCGGCGATCGGCTCGAAGGCCAGGCCGGCTTCCTCGCAGCGCGATGTGGGGCGACAGCGAGCAGGCGCCGGGGGAGTAGTACAGCTTCATGCAGGATCCTCTTTCTCGAGCCAACGGGTCAGGGGCAACGACAGCCGCGTATCGGCTGCAACCCCATGTCGATCCTAACGTGTTGCCGCTTCGAGCGAAGCGGCCGGCGCTCCTGGATCATTTGATCCGCGCCGCCCATGAAAAACCCGCCGAAGCGGGTCTGTCGGAACGGAGGCCGGGCGGCTTCGCGTCAGGCCTTCCTGCGGCGCGACGCAGCCAAGCCGAGGAGGCCGATGCCGAATAGCGCGAGCGTTTCAGGCTCCGGAACTGCGCTAGGCACGCCGCCACCGCCACCGCCACCGCCACCGCCGCCGCCGACCGCGCTGGTAAGGAACAAGCTATCGGGTCCACCGGCCGTCGTGCCGAGCCCGAACTGAAGGCCGCCACCGGCAAAGCACGTGCTCAGCGTCGAGCAAAAGGCAGTCGCCTGAGCGGCTTGTGCGGCGTCCAGTCCGAACAGGAAACCCGAACTGCCGGTGCCGGATGCCGAAGGCTGGGACAAGGGCAGGGGAGCACCAGCGTAACTGAAGGTCGTCGTCGTTCCCGAAGTGGTGTTGAACAACGCCAGATAGAGATTCGTCAATATAACGGCCTGATCGTTCCCGGGCTCGTTGGCGTTGACCACCAACCTCAGATCGCCGGCCGTTTGCGTGCCGCTGAGGATGGTGCTGAGCTGGAACGTGTTCAGCGGATTGGGCTTCTCGTCACCGCCTTGCAACCCATTGAAGCAAGTTGTCGTGGTCGTCGTGCCGTTGTATGCGACGCATCCCGACTCGATGCCGTTCGCATTGCCGCCGACGAACCCGCCACTTCCGTTGATAGAGTCCTGAATCTCAAACAGCGTATTGACCGCCCCCAGTCCGGTGCCCGTCATGGCTGTGGGTCCCATGTAGATGAGGTTTGCGAACGAAGAAGTTGCGCCCAGCAAATTCAGGCCTGCCCCAAGCAGGCCGACTGCGATAGCCTTTTTCGTAAAGGTAGTCATGGTTGATTCCTAATATTAATCGACAGAAACTGTCAAACCGAACTAAGCAGAGATCGTGCCAATCAATGCAATCAGTGACTTGCGTTGATTGGTAATCTCGGCAGTAAAATTTCTCGACATTTTTCGGTGTCGATTCAGAACAACTCAATAATAAAGAACTTTCTATTTTAAAATTCAATAGCTTCAAACTATTGATGAAATCAGCATGTGACGCTGTCTCCAAACGAACGGCCTTGTCGCTCTCTGCCGTGTCGTCGGAAGGCTTTGCGCGAGTCGTGCCGGTCGAGCGTTCACTGAGTCAAATCAATGACATACGGTCGTCAAACTATCAAACTGCGAATCTTTGCAGAGATTTTCTATGGGGCGAAGGAGAAGCTTGCATAACCCGCCCCCTCCCCCCTGTTAAGGAGTGTCTGCACAAATCGGTTTGAGCTGTGCAGATGCCGCCGATTTGATGTTGTGCACAGATTCGGACCGTTGACCATTGGAGTTCTATGAGTTTTTGGTCTGGTTCCGCGCAGGTTGGCCATTTGCCGACGCACTCATGCTTGAGCATCCATCAGACGAAGCCATGCCATCCCTAGCTTGGACAGCACAAACAGCGTATGCGGTTGCGCAGTGTTGCTGCTCAGTTCGCGGTAGCGTACCTTGATGTGGCCGAACTGGCGTTTGAGCACGCGGAACGCATGGTCGACCTTGACTCGCACGCTGGCCTTGATGCACTTGAGTTGTTCGACCCGCTTGGTCTTGCCCAGCCGTCTGCGCTTGCCCGGGCACATGGCGATCTTCCAGCGCATGCCCTGCGCAGCGTCAGGCTGCACCGCCCCGGCTTTGAACTGACCCCCAGAAGTTATATGGTGATCCCACGGATCAGGTGATGTTTCTCAGCCGGTATTCGACCGGCCCGCGCCCTTGCAACCCAAGCTTGATGCGCTCGTGGTTGCATGTAGTAAGCTCTTCCCGACAAATTCTCTACCTCAAACTGTGGCGGCACACGCGCTGAGTGGCGCTGGCAATGAAAGACGGATGAGACAGTGGCTGCAAGGCGCAGCAACACAAAACTGTCGAAAAACATTACACTGCTGTCTCTATCAATGGCGCTGGGTCAACAAGTCACTGAATTTATTGGGGATTTGCAAAGTGGCTTGGATGTTGCTCAGCTTTTGCACATGGCTACTACCAACGGGCGGTTCTAATGGGTCACAAATTTCAAAGTCAGTCAAGCAGTGGTTCCCGCGCAGGGCGGCGGATTGCCCGGATAGGTGCATCGGCTTTTTTCACGCTTGCGGTGCTTTACAGCGGGCTCGTCCGGAGCGAAATCGTAGTCAATGGAGGCTTCGAAACCGGTGACTTCGCCGGCTTCACTCTGTCCGGAGACAATTCATTCTCTGGCGTTGATTGTCCTGGTACACCATTTGCAATCCAAGGCAACTGCCAAGCTTTTTTTGGCTCAGAAGGTTCGATCGGTACGCTTTCTCAAAACCTGAGCACTGTTGCCGGGACAACGTATGAAATCAGGTTTCAGCTGCAAACCGACGGCGAGTCACCGAGTTCCTTCTCCGCGTTTTTTGGCAGTTCTCTCTTGATCAGTTTGATAAATCCGTCAGCTTCCTTTAGTCAGGGTTTCGAATTTTTCGCTCCCGCGACTGGTTCGACTACTTCGCTCTCATTCGATTTCCGTGATGACCCTGGCTTTATTTTATTGGATGCGGTTTCGGTTGTGCCGGCGAGACCGACATCGATTCCAGAACCAGGCACCATAGCTTTAACTGGAATTGGTTTCGCGGCACTGGGATTTGGCCGTCGACGCCTTTCGAAATGCAGCAAGCCCGGGCCCGATAACAGCGTTCTGATGAAAAGGGGCTGACTGATCTATAACAAGGCGGCCTCAACTCTGAAGTGCAGCACCCTTTCCCGTAAGGTGACCCCATGGCAGATCAGATCACGTACCAGCGGCTTCAGCCCGAGGACTGCATCACCATCGCCAGCATGAGCCAACTCGGGTGCAGCACGCGGGCCAAGGCTGTTCAACGCTGACAATGGGCCTTCTTTGGTGAGACGGACGGATCGATGTTGACGCTGACAGACCTCAGCGAGGTGGAGGACAGGAGGCGAGGCCAGGACAGGATGTACGACTTGTCGCATGGGGTTGTTGTGCTGCATTCTGGTGGTGGCTGCTGGGGCAGACTTGTGCCGGGCCATCGTGCGTTTCATTGATGGGCGCCTGGGCTGTCTGCGCAGCACACCGCGCTGTCGTGGCGCCGAGCGCCGAGTCATACCAGCTTGCGGGCGATCTTGTGGGGACTGGGCCAGCCAGCATCGCCATCGACGGCAAGACTCTGCGCGGCAGCCTGGACCGCTTCGCCGACGTGGCGCCGCTGCAGTGGCTGTCGGCCTTTGCTACAGGCCAGCGCCTGGTGCTCGGGCAGGTGGCGTTAGCCGACGGCGACAAGGGCGGCGAGATCGCCGCTGCGCAGCGGCTCATTGAGGAGTTGGGCCTGACAGGCAAGCTGCTCACGCTGGATGCGCTGCATGCTCAAAAAAACACTGCAAGTCGCCGTGCGTAGCGGCAACGACATGCTGGTGCAGCTCAAAGGCAATCAGCCCAAGCTGCTGCAATTGATCAGGGTCATTGCCCAGCAACAACCGCCCGGCGACACCCACCATCACGATCAGCTCGGCCAGCGCAACCGCATCGAGTCGCGCAGCACCTCGGTGTGGCCTGTGGCCGCGGGCCGTCTGGGCGCCGAGTGGTCACCTGTGCGCTGCCTGATCCAGGTGCGCCGCCATGCAGGAAGTCTTCCGTACCGCCCGCGCGGCCTGGCAGCCTCGCCGCGAGACCGCGTGGTACGTCTGCGCCCGTGCGCTGTCGGCTGCCCGAGCCCATCACGCCGCGCGCAATCACTGGTCAATCGAAAATGCCCTACACCATGTTCGTGAGGTCGTCATGGGCGAAGACGCCAGCCGCATCCGCATCAAACCCGGCGTCTTCGCCCAACTGCGCACCTACGCACCTGCGCCTTGAATCTGCTGCGCCGCGCCGGCCATCGCAACATCTTGGCCGCCCGCCAGCCCATCGGCTGATCAGAGCAAACGCTGCTGCAGTTGTCCCAGCAGTTGCAGCGTTGAACGGTCCTGCCTCGCGTGCTGCATCGCTCGGCTTCGACCATCAGTCGGGAGTCGGCGCGCCACACGCCCGTCGGCTTGAGCTGCGGTTCGCACATTGCGCAGCAGGCCTGCCAGGCGCGCCTGGCGTGTCGCACGGCCCGCCGCCAAGCCCCATGCCGATGAGCTGCGCTGGGGCTTGGTGCTGGCGCTGCTCGACTGGAAGGAGTCGCGCCAGCAGATTGCCGGTACGCTCAAGCAAGCGCTTCCCTGCTCAACCCGAGCGCCACGTTTCCCACGAAACCATCTACACCGCGATCTACGCGCAGCCGCGCGGTGAACTGCGCCGCCAGCTCATCGCCTGCCTGCGCCAGGGCCGCAGCACGCGGCTGCCGCGCACCCGGGGCAACGACCGCTGGGGTCATCTCTCCGAGAGGGTCAGCATCCATGTGCGTCCGCCTGAGGTCGAGGACCGGGTGATGCCGGGACACTGGGAAGGAGACCTGATCAATGGGGCCGGCAACAAGTCCTCGGTGAGCGTGCTGGTGGAGCGTTCCACCCACTTGGTGCTGCTGGCCAAGATGGAAGACGCCACCGCCGCCTCGGTGCTGGCGGGCTTCACGGAAAGGCTCAATTCGGTCGCTGCGCCGATGCGCCGGAGCTTCACGTACGACCAGGGCAGGGAGATGAGCCAGCACCGGCAGCTTGCGCTGAACGCCGGGGTGCGGGTGTACTTCTGCGACCCGCACAGCCCCCGGCAACGCGGCGCCTGCAAGAACATCAGCGGACTGCTGCGCGCCAATACCTGCCGAAGGGCACCGATCTGAGCGTCCACAGCCAGGACGACATGAACGCCACCGCCGACAACCTGAACAGCCGACCGCGCGCCACCCGGGGCTTCAACACGTCACTGGCCGTGGCCGCTCAACTGCTGGTCATCGCTCAACAAACCGCGGCCGCGATTCAATAAACCCACGTATTGCACTTGGGACTTGAAACCACCGGCATTAACAAACCACAGACGTCGGCGTGTTTATCTGGAGACTTGGACCGACGTGGTCGACGTATTGCCGGCTGCATCTTTCGCTACCGCTGTGATCGTGTGCATGCCGCTGATTACCTTCTTCGTATTCCAGTTGAATCCAAGCGTCGTGCCGGTGCCTGTCGCTTTCAATTCCCCGTCGATGTAGATCGATTGCACGATCCCCGAGGGACCGCTGTCGTCGGAAGCGTTCACGCCGATGGTCACGTTGCCGAACACAGACCCCGGCTGAGGACTGCTGATCGTGACGGTTGGCGGTTTGGTGTCGGTCCGGACGGGCGGAATCACGACGTTGGCCACGTTGACCGCCACGGGTGACGACACCGTCGAGTTGCCTGCCGCATCGAACGCGGTGACGGTCAATGCGGCCATGCCGTTGGGCACGCCGGTCGAATCCCAACTGAAGCCGAACGGCTCAACCGAGTCCACTGCGACCCTGTTGTTGCCAACGGTGAGCTCCACCCGGCTCACGCCAACGTTGTCGCTGGCCGACACATTCACGGCCACCGTGCCGCTCACGGTGCTGTTTGCGTAAGGCGCGGTGATCGAGACAGCAGGTGGCGTGCGATCGACTTGCGGCACCGTCGCTGCAGCCGCCCGGGTCGCCGCGGCGGCATCGACCCGGCCATAACCAAAGTAGGCGTCTCGCCCCGGCGCGCCGAGGTCGGCGGCCGTCGAGTACAGCAGCTTTTCAACCGCCGTCCCGCCGAGCGCGGGATTCGCCGCCATCATGAGCGCCACGACGCCTGCGGTCAGCGGGCTCGAGAACGACGTTCCCTGCCAAACCTGATAACTTCCGCCGCGCGTGGTGGTCCACAGCGCGCCCGGCGCCGACATGGCGACGTAGTCGCCGTAGCTCGACCAACTCATGCGGGCATCGTTGTTGTCGGTCGCGGACACGGGGATCATGGCAGTGGTCGGCGCGGTGCCGGGGTTGCCCCCGCTGTTGCCGGCGGCCACCACGACCAGGCCCTCTTTGCCTTTCATGTACTGTGCCGCGCTTTGAATGGCCGAGCTGCCCGCCACGCCCTCGAAGCTGACGTTGGCCACGCGCGCCCCACGATCCGCCGCCCAGGTCAGTCCCTGCGCGATCGTGCTGTAGTAGGCATAGCCACTCGGATCCGAGATGCGCAGCGGCATGACCTTGGACAATCCAGCGATGCCGGAGACGCCTTGGCCGTTGTTCAGGGTCGCCGCGGCGGTACCGGCAACGGCCGTCCCGTGACCGTGCACGTCACTGGAGTCCGCGTTGTTGTCGTAGAAGTTGTAGCCCGGCACCATCTGGGCCGCCAGATCGGGGTGCGTGGCATCCACGCCCGTGTCGAGAATTGCAATCGTGATGCCGTTGCCCTGACTCACATCCCAGGCGCTGCTGGCGCCCACCACGGCCAAGTGTGCTTCGCTGCCGTAATAGGGATCGTTCGGCACGAAGTTCGGCGCCACCTGCCGGTCGAGTTCCGCGAACTTGAGATGCGGGTTTCGCGACAACACCGCGACCGCCGCTTTCTCCGAGCCGTTGCCCGGCAACTCGACGATGTGGAGGTTGCTCTGGCCGATCTTGCGGCGCTTGCCACCCAAGGGGCTCAGCACGCGGTCCAGCTCGTCGCTCGACAGACCGGCACGGGGCTCGATGAGGATGCGGCCCTTCGCGAATTGATCCGCCTTCGCCTGGCCCGGCGGCACGATCGGGGGCGCTGCGGCAGCGGAAGCGGGCAGCATCGCCGCCACGCTTGCGATCATTACGGCAGCACTGCCGAGCGCTGGAGCGGTGCTTCGAAATGCCTGGTTCAGGCATGCCAGCAGTGTCGTGTTTTCAGTTGCAGTATTCACGAGTAATCCTGTTCAAGAATGGTTCTTCTCGACAGGACTGCCCGGACCGTGCGCGTCGACGGCCACGCTTAGACTGCCCGCGAAGGCTCGTCTCGAGTGGCGATTTCGATGCGATCAAGCCCCGGTGCCGCCTCGTATTCGACCGCACCGAAACCTATTGACCATTGGCAGTCCTGCCGTCATGGGGAATCTTTAAAAACCCGTTAGACCGATGACTTTGCGTCCCGTGCTTTCACGCGGTTTGCCTTTTTCAACTTGCCGGTGGCGATCCTAGGGTAGGGCTGCTGCTGTCGCGTGCGGATTACTGGGCACGGCAGTGCCGTCCACCTGATTTGCGCGATTCGTGCGCATTAGTGCCGTCAGCCGGCCGCCGACGGGTGGCCGCGGCGGCGCAAATGACTGCAGAAGCTGCCCGCAGGAAGCTGGACACAAAGGGCTCCTGCAGCGAGAGCCGGTAGGCCGCTTGAATAGGTGCTCGCGCTGAACCCGAAGGTTCGGATGGCAACCTCTTCAGACGATGCAGCCGGCGCCCCGTTTCACTATCTGCCTCGCGTCCGGAGCTTGCCCTGCATCTCGTGCGGCAATGCTTATCCGGGCTTTGCCGGTGCACCGGTGGCAATCAGCGCCTTGTGCATGAACACACGCCGATGACCGTGCTGCTCGGCGCGTGCGTACTCGACGTAGCCGATCCGCCCGTAGAGCGCAATGGGGCGTTCGTGCAGGCATCACCACGCCGATGCGGCTGCCCGCATCGCCCACCGCGACCGTGACGCCTTCGCAAGTGTCGACTACAGCCGCTTGGCCGTCCTGCATCGGCGCCGGCCTAGGGCCGACCCGCGCGATCCCCGCGTGGTAGGCGGCTTCGACGCAGTCGGCCACCGACCACGCACCGCACCGCTCGGTGCAGATGAAACGATGCGGGAGCGGCATTCATGGACAGCGCCTGCATGATGCCGCAGGCCGCCAGTCAGCAGAAAAACCGGTCGCCCAAGGCGCGCTTCCTGCAGTCCGCGCAGAGCCGGCAACACGCGGGGCCGTCGGCACCGCACGGACGGAAGCTACATGGCGGCTATTTGCCCGACTTCGGCTTGTCCGGTACTTTGTCCCCGTCCTTGCGCGCCTCGGACAGTCCGATCGCGATCGCCTGCTTGCGGCTCGTGACCTTCTGGCCGGAGCTGCTTTTGAGCGTGCCGAGCTTTTCCGCATGCAGCGCTTCGTGCACTTTCTCCGACGCCTCGCGGCCGTACTTTTTCGTTGTCATGGATCGACCCTCGCTTCACCCGCCCTGGTGGGGATGGTCCTGCGGCAAGCGGCGTTCCTCGATCCCGACGAACCACCAGGCGGAGCCGATGCGGGCCGGACGCAGCGCTGCGGTCAACGCGGCGGCGCGCTCTGCAGCACCTGCATCGCAAGTACCAGATCGGCCCATGACTTCGCCTTGTCCGGCAGGTTGCGCAGCAGATACGCCGGATGGTAGCTGACCACCACCGGGATGCCGGTCGCGCCGTACGCATGGGGCTGACCGCGCAGCTTGCCGAGCGGCAGAGTCATCGCCTCGGGCATCGTCGGTGCGAGCAGCGTCTGTGCTGCGAAGCGGCCGAGCGCGAGGATCAGGCGGGGTTGCAGCAGCGCGATCTGGCGCTCCAGATGCGGCACGCATTGCGCGAGTTCAGTGGGTTGCGGATTCCGGTTGCCGGGCGGGCGGCACTTCAGCACGTTGGTAATGAACACGGTGGGTTGATCCGCGCGCTGCGCGTCTTGTCCAGCGTCGTTCGCGCGCTTCAAGCCGATCGCCTGCAGCATCGCATCGAGCAGTTGGCCGGCCGGGCCGACGAACGGCTCACCCAGGTTGTCCTCGCGCTCGCCGGGCGCCTCGCCGATGATGAGCCAGTCAACATGCGGCCGAGTCTGGCCGACGCCGAACACCGTGTGCCGTCGCGACTCGCACAGGGCACAGGCGCGGCAGCCGCTGACGGCTTGCTGCAAGGCGGGCCAATTCATCTGCGCGATTGCGGCGGCGCGCTCGGACGCGGGCAGCAGCGGGCCGGGCGGCGTGGAGGTGGCGGGGGATTCCGTGGCTGCGGAGTGTGCAGGTGCAGCGGACCTTGCGGGCGCGAGCTGCGGAAACTGCGCGGCGATGGGCGAAGGCGACTCGGGCCGGGCTGCTGGCCGCAGGGCACCAGAAATCCCGGCCTCGGTGCCTGCCAAGGTCTTGGTCTGCGGCAGCGTGGGGGTCGCAGTCGTCCTCGCTGGCGCATCCCTACGCCCCGCCGGCAGCTCGGCCGCGTTGCCTGCTTCGACCGCATCGGTCGCACCAGGCAGACCGGCTGCGCCGGCCGGCGACCAGACCCGCACGCCCATCTCCAGCAGCATCGCGCGTTGTCGTGCGTCGAGGTCCATCTCGTCTATCCGGGTTGACCGAGGTGCCGGCTCAGCACCAGCGCGTCCTCGCGCAGGCCGCCGACCGCCGGGTAGTACGCCTTGCGCTGGCCGACCCGGCGAAAACCCGCCGCCGCATACACCTCTTGCGCACGCGTGTTGCCGATGCGCACTTCGAGCCATAACCAGTGCGCGCCGCCGGCCTGGCTCCAGAGCGCGAGCGCTTCGAGCAGCACGCGCGCCCAACCCTGCTGCTGCCAGGCGGGTGCCACCGTCAGGTTCAGCAGATGCACGTCGTCGACCGCGCGCATCGCGAGAAAGTAACCGACCACGTCGGTGTCCGCCGCGAGCAGCTGCGCGTGATAGCCGGCCGCGAGCGAGTCGTTGAAGTTCGTGCGCGTCCAGGGGTGCGTGTAGGCGGCCAGCTCGACCCGATGCACCGCGTCGAGCCAGTCGCTCGTCATCGGCAGCAACCGCATCGTGGGCGCGGCGTGCGGACCGGTGGGTTCGAGTTGCGCGCTCATCGGGCGGTGGGCGAGGCACCGGGGGTCGTGGCCGCTGCGGCGATTGCGGCCCGTTCGGCGGTGGTCTGCGCGACCTTGTCGCGCACGTAGCGCGGCAGCGCGTGTTCGGGCTCGACCAACGCGCCGGCCTGCATCAGCGCAGGGGCCAGCCGCAACATCGCTTCCGCGCTCGGCCATGCCGCGACATGGGCCGCCTGCGCGGCCTGCGGCAGCCGGTCCGCATACGTCGGCAGCGCGTTGCCCGCCAGCCGCCAGCCGGGCTCGATCGACAGGTCCTGCGGCGCGACCAGTTCGAAGTCGCCGATCCGCGCGAAGCGATCTTCGGCAAACGCATAACGCGCCACATAAAGCTGGCTCATGCGCGCATCGAGCGCGGCCAGCACGTGGTCGGCTGGGCCGTGCACGAAGCGCGCTTCTTCGGCGACGGCAAGCAGCGAATCGACGGGCAGCAGCCGCACGCCGGCTGCGAAGCCCAGCCCCTGCGCGACCGAACACGCGGTGCGCAAGCCCGTGAACGATCCCGGGCCGGCGCCGAACGCGATCGCATCGAGCTCGGCATAGCGCAGCGACGCCTCGCGCATCAGCGCCTGGATCGCCGGCAGCAACGTGAGCGACGCCTGCGCACCGCCGGCGCCGGTGTGGCGCCACTGGCGTGGGCCGTCCGTCAGCGCAATCGACAGCAACTCGGTGCTGGTGTCGAACGCAAGAATCTTCATCGCGGGCGTGTGTCGGGTTTTTCTCGGGGTCGAATCAGCGTGGGGCGCTTGTCCGCAGATCGTTGTTCGCTACGGAAACCGGAGCAACCATGCGCGGCACGCCGCGCACGCCGAACAGGATGCCGATCGTCACGAGCGCGAGGCCCGCCAGCAGGTTCCAGTGCATCGGTTCGCCCAGCAGCAGCACCGCGCCGAGCGCGGACAGCCCCGGCACCAGCGCCGTGATCATGGTGGTGCGCACCGGCCCGAAGTGCTGGATCATCAAGGTGAACGTGATGCCCGAGATCACGACCGAGCCGATGCCCTGGAACGCCATCTGGAACAGCACCTCGCCGCCCGGCGCGGTGAACAGGTGGCTCGGCACCAGCCCCGTGAGCGCGAGCGTGAGATACAGCGGCACGTAGCAAAGAAAGGCGAACACCGTGATCGCGATGGTCGCGCGCACCGCATCGAGCCCGTACTTGCGCGCGAGCACGCCGTACGTGGCCCAGCACGACGCGGCCGCCATGAACAGCAGATCGCCCTTCCAGACCTCACCGCCGCTGCCGAACGCATGCAGCAGGCTCGTGCCGCCGACCATCAGCGCACCGCCGACGATCAACGTCAGGCCGATCGCGCGCGCGCCCTTGATGCGTTCGCCCAGCACGACGATGGCCAGCAGCGATGTCCATAGCGGCAGGCTGCCCGGCATCAGCACCGAAGCGTGCGCGGCCGGTGCAAAGAAAAAGCCGCAGTACGCGAGCACCGAGTAGACCAGCCCGCCGAACACGCCAGTCAGCACCGTGATGCGCCACGGCAGCGGCGACAAGCCCAGCCAGCCCGGCGCCGACTGGTGCCGCACCAGCCATGCGCCCCACGGCAGCAGCACCAGCCCCGCACCCAGAACGCGGCAGAACGCGAGGTCGAACGGCGTCAGGTGCCGCGCAGCCGATGCGCGCGCGATCACGATGAACGCTGTCCAGATCGCGACGGTGACGATCGCGGCCGCGATGCCGGTGGTCTTGGGGGAGAGGCGCATGGCGGGGATTATCCGACCCGGGCTTCGCCGGCGTCGGCCAACGGCCAAGCCGCCGCGCGCAGCCGACGGGTCCGGCAGTGCGCGCGAGCGCGTCTGCCCGGCTGATGCATGATGGCCGAGACCGTGTGGATCGGCGCTGGCTCGCCGCCCGGTCGCGCCGAACGCACCCCGTCGCACCCGGCACGCCGTGCTTCGGATGCGCGCACGTTGCCGGGTTTCCCGTCATTTTTCTGCCCATTTCGCCGATGCCGCTGCCGATCGATCAAGTCCGGGTCTTGTTCAAGCCGCTACCCAGTGCCTGTGCTCGGCGGACAGCGCGCGCGCTGATGCTCGCCTGGGCATTGCTGATCGTGCCCGGTCCCGCATCCGCACGGACCACCAGCGGCACGCTGCCGCCCGACGTCGTCGCCGCGCTGGCCCGCGCCAGGTTGCCGCCCGAAGCGTTGTCGGTCGTCGCCACCAGCGTCGACGCACGCGAGCCGCCGCGGTTGTTCCACCGCGCCGACATCGCGGTGAATCCGGCCTCGGTGATGAAGCTCGTGACCACCTACGCGGGGCTGGAACTGCTCGGCCCCGCCTACACCTGGCGGACCTCCGTCTACCTGGGCGGTGCGGTGCGGGACGGCACGCTGAGCGGCGATCTGCACATCCAGGGCGGCGGCGATCCGAAGCTCGTGGTCGAGCGGCTGTGGCTGCTGCTGCGGCAGGTGCAGGGCCTTGGCATTCGAAAAATAGCGGGCGACATCGTGCTGGACCGCTCGGCGTTCGCGACCGAGCCGGTGGACACCGCCGCGTTCGACAACGAGCCGCTGCGCCCCTACAACGCGGCGCCCGATGCGCTGCTGATCAACTTCAAGGCGCTGCAGCTCGATTTCGTGCCGGACATGGCAGCCGGCATCGCGCGCATCCAGCACGAGCCGGCGCTGGACGGGGTCGAGGTGCCTTCCACGATCCCGCTGTCGGCTGGCAACTGCGGCGACTGGCGCGCCGCGCTGCAGCTCGACTTCCAGCAACCCACGCGGCTGCGGCTGCCCGGCCGCTTCGCCGCGAGCTGCGGCAACAAGCGCTGGTCGATCGCGCCGCCCGACGCGGACCGCTTCGGGGCGCAGGCTGTTTCCGGCATGTGGCACGCGCTCGGCGGCACGTTGGCAGGCGGTGTGCGCGATGGCCGCGTGCCGGCCGGGATCGCCCCCGCGATCGAGTTCGAATCGCCGCCGCTGGCCGACGTGATCCGCGACATCAACAAGTTCAGCAACAACCTGATGGCGCAGCAGTTGTATCTGAGCCTGAGCATGCAGCCGGGCGCGGCGGCCACGGCGGGCGCCTCGCGCGATGCGATCGAGCGCTGGTGGCGCGCGCGGCTGCCGGGCGCGGCCGTGCCGCTGCTCGACAACGGCTCGGGCCTGAGCCGCGAAGCGCGCATCCGGCCCGACGTGCTGGCACGCATGTTGCAGGCTGCATTCGCGGGGCCGCTGATGCCCGAGTTCGTCGCCTCGCTGCCGATCCCTGGTGTGGACGGGACCTTGCGCAGCAGCCGCGTGGACGCCGCCGCGCATCTGAAGTCCGGCAGCCTGCGCGACGTGCAGGCCATTGCCGGCTATGTCGAAGGATTGAGCGGCCGACGGCATGTGCTGGTCGCGATCCTGAACGACCCGAATGCGAACGCCGGGCGCGCGGTGCTCGACGCGCTGGTGGCGTGGACCCGCAACGACCTGATGACTGCGCGGCCCTGAGACGACGGCGTGCTGTCAAAGTCCGGATCACTGCTCCCAGTCCCCGCAGCGACCCGATTCCTGCGCGATCCGCGGCCGAACCGACAAGCCGATGCGTCGGTTTCAGCAGCGCGCCCTTCAGCGCCAGCCGATCCGCTCGAAGAACGCAGCGATCTCTGATGCGGCCTGCTGCGGCGCCTCGCGATGCGGGAAGTGGCCGACGTCGGCGAACACCGCGAGATCGAGATCGGAGAACGTCTCGCCCAGCCGGTCGGTCCACTCGGGCGGAAACAGCGGATCGTGCTGCGCCCAGCGCACGCAGGTCGGCACCGTGATCGGAGGCAGCACGGGTGCCTCGCCCTGCATCATGCGCACGCGGCCCGCATGGGCGGCGCGGTAGTACGCGAAGCCGCCCGCGAGGTTGCCGGGCTTCATGAAGTTGTCCGTGAATGCGTCGAGCACCTCGTCGAACGCGTCCTTCCTGTGCGCCCAGTGCCGCAGGAAGTGCGCAATGTAGGCGCGGCAGCTTGCGCGGCTTGCGCCGACCAGCGCGGGGGCCAGCGCCATCTGATTGAACGACTGATACCAGATCTCGTTCAAGCGATCCGGCGCGGCCATGCGCGCGCCGATGCCGGGATGGACGAAGTCGAAGAAGAACAGGCCGCTCAGGCGCTGCGGCGCCATGCGCGCGAGCGACTGCATGACCGCACCGCCCACGTCGTGGCCGACCACGCCGACTCGGTCGATGCCGAGCGCGTCGAGCAGCGCGAGCAGATCCCGCGCGTGGTCGTCGGCACCGAACGGACCGTCGGGCTTGTCGCTGTCGCCGAAGCCGCGCAGATCGGGCGCGATCAACGTGTGCCGATCGGCCAGCCGCGTCATCACCGGCGCCCAGCTCAGCCAGAACTCGGGCCAGCCGTGCAACAGCAACAGCGGTTTGCCGCGGCCGGTTCGCGCGACATGAAGTTCGGCTCCATGGGCTCTAACGTTCAAGTGCTCCATCGCGGCGCATCGCTCCGTTTGTGTCTGGTTCCAGCTTGCAGGGGTAAACGGCAGGCGGGGACATCCCCGCTGTCGTCTGAATAGCCCGGACGGACGACAGCGATGCCGCAGTCGCGCGTTTGCCGGTCGCTTTCGAATGTACATCGCAGATCGGGATTTGCAACGAAACCCACTTGCCTGACGCTGCTTGCAAAAAATGAACGAATGAATGACATCATCGACGCGTGAACAGCAAGCAACGACGCACGTTGGAGGCGGTATGGTCGGAGCCAGTCGACGGCAACATCGGGCGGGTTCGCATCGAGTCTTTGCTTGCAGCACTTGGTTGCCGCATGGTGGAGGGCGCCGGGTCTTCAGTGACTTTTGAATGGGAGGGACGACGCGCCACCTTCCATCGGCCGCATCCCGGCAAGGAATCGCTGCGCTACCGCGTCAAGGCCCTGCGTGAGCTGCTGGAGCGAATGGGAATCAAAACATGATGAACACGATGAATTACCTCGGCCACACGGCGAGCATGACTTTCGATGCGGAAGACCAGAGCATCGTCGGACGCGTGCTCGATGTGGACGACATCATCTCGTTTCACGCCGAATCGGTTGCCGAGTTCGAGGCCAACTTCCATACCGTCGTGGACGACTACATCACCGCTTGTGAGCGTTTGGGCGGCGTTGCTGAGCGGCCAGCCAGCGCAAAGCCGATGCTTCGGGTCGCCCCCGGTATTCATGCAGCGGCCATGAATGCAATAGCGCGCAGCGGTGTCGGTTTGAACAGGTGGGCCGAGCGTGCGCTTGGCATGGCCAGTCGAAACGCAGGAACCACGCGCGCAGCCCATGGAGGCCGTCTCAGAGCGCAAGCGAGCAACGCGCAAGGGCGCCTCGGTCTGGCTCAAACGTCTGACTTCGGAAGCCCTCAAGTACGAAGCTGTGGGCAGTAACACGGCGGCTGTCCGCCACACAAAATCAGACAGGGGCCTTGAAGGGGTGCTGGCCATTGTGTTCGCGCGCAGTCGGCCCACCGGTTGAACAGACGTCCGCATCTGATCCACCGTCCAAATTCTGCGTTCTTCAACTCACCGGAGATACCCCATGCGTCTTGCCATGCCGATTCCATTGCCCCGCCTGTCGATCCCGCTCGTGTTCGCGCTTGTCGTGCCGTGCGTGCCTCTGCAAGCCGCAGCCGATCCCATTCAGCTCGGCCCGCGGCCGTACTTCCTCGTGGAAGACATGCAGGACAGCGCGTTGAAGACCGAGCTGCAGGCGTGCGCGAAAAACACCGAGACGTTTCACGCGACCGATTTCTCGATCGGCCACCGCGGCGCGGCGCTGCAGTTTCCGGAGCACACGCGGCAGTCGTACGAGGCGGCCGCGCGCATGGGGGCGGGAATTGTCGAATGCGACGTGACGTTCACGAAAGACAAGGAGCTCGTCTGCCGCCACGCACAGAACGACCTGCACACCACCACCGACATCCTGGCCACGCCGCTGGCTTCCACCTGCGTCAAGCCGTTCGTGCCCGCCGAATTCGATGCGGACGGCAAGCTGACCAAGCCGGCTTCCGCCGAATGCCGCACCAGCGAGATCACGCTGGCCGAATTCAAGACGCTGCACGGCAAGATGGACGCGTTCGACCCGCGCGCCAGGACGGTGGCCGAGTACCTCGCGGGCACCGCGCCGTTTCGCACCGACCTCTACGCGGGTCCGAGCAGCGGCGCATTGCTGACGCACAAGGAAAGCATCGCATTGTTCAAGCGGCTCGGCGTGAAGATGGTGCCGGAGCTCAAGGCGCCGGTTGTCACGATGCCGTTCGATGGCTTCACGCAGGCGGCATACGCGCAAAAGATGATCGATGAGTACAAGGCCGCCGATGTGGCGCCCGAGCGCGTCTGGCCGCAGTCGTTCGACAAGCGCGACATCCTCTACTGGATCAAAAACGAGCCCGCGTTCGGTCGGCAGGCGGTTTATCTGGACAGTGCCGCGAAGGTTGCCGAGCTGCCCGATGCGGCCCAACTCAAAGGCTACGCGGCCGACGGCATCCGCATCGTGGCGCCGCCGATCTTCGCGCTGGTCGCGACCGGCGCGGACGGGCAGGAGGTCGTTGCGTCGCAGTACGCGAGAGACGCGAAGGCCGCGGGGCTGGACATCATCGCGTGGTCGCTCGAGCGCACCGGCATCCTCGGCGACAAGAAGAAAAAGAAGGGCTTCTACTACCAGACGGTCGAGTCCGCGATTCATCGCGAAGGCGATATGTTGCGCGTGCTCGACGTGCTGGCCAAGGATGTCGGCATCATCGGCATGTTCTCCGACTGGCCCGCCACAGTCAGCTTTTATGCGAACTGCATGAAGCTGAAGTAGCGCGGGAGGAGGGCGGTGCGCCCCACTGTGCGCCCCGTTCGGTGCGCGGGCCTGCAGCCATCCGCGTGTTTCTTCGGAAGAAAAACCGCTCGGGTACGATCGCCCGCTGCCAACTGGCCAGTCGCCCCTCGGCGGTCGTGTGTCCATCACGACGGAACTCCCCGCACCCAAGCCAGTCCTACCCATTCGATGAGCGACGCCCACTCCCCGCATCCTCCGCCCTATACGCGCCCGGCGGTGGCATTTCACTGGCTGCTCGCGCTGATGATCGTCACGTCGTTCGGCGTCGGCCTCTACATGGCGGACCTGAAGTTCTCCCCGCTGCAGTTGAAGCTCTTCAACTGGCACAAATGGGCGGGCGTCACGATCCTGCTGCTGTCGGCGCTGCGGCTCGGCTGGCGGCTCACGCATCCGCCGCCGCCCGATCTGCCGGCCCCGACCTGGCAGTTGCGCGCGTCGCACCTGACGCACGGCGCGATGTATCTGCTGTTCTTGGTCGTGCCGCTGGTGGGCTGGGCCTATTCGTCGGCGGCCGGGTTCTCGATCGTCTGGTTCGGTGTGTTGCCGCTGCCGGACTTCGTGCCGCGCGACAAGGCGCTGGCTGCAGCCATCAAGCCGTGGCACGGCTGGCTGGCCTGGACGCTGGCTTCGTTGGTGATGCTGCATGTGGCCGCAGCGCTGAAACACCATTTCCTGGATCGCGACGGCCTGCTGCGCCGCATGTGGCCGGCCCGCCAACGGAGTGCTGCTCGATGAAGGTTGTTGTCATTTCCCGCCGTGCCGTCACGAACCTCGCCTGGTCGGCCGCCGCTGCCGCGTCGCTCGCCGGCGTGGCGCAGCCGGCATGGGCCCAGCAAACGCTGGTGCCTGCGCAAAGTGAAATCACGTTCGTCACCAAGCAGATGGGCGTGCCGGTGGACGGCAAGTTCAAGAAGTTCGATGCGCAAGTCGCGTTCGATCCGAAAGCACCCGAAGCCGCAAGAATCGCTTTCACGATCGACATGGCCAGCGCCACGCTCGGCATCCCGGAGACCGATGCCGAACTGGGCAAGCCGGACTGGTTCGATGCGAAAAAACACCCGCAGGCGATGTTCACGTCGACCGCGGTCAACCCGCTCGGTGGTGGCCGCTACGAAGTGGCCGGCGATCTGCAGATCAAGGCGCAACGGCGTCCGGTCACGGTGCCGGTCACGATCACGCAGGCCGATGGCAACACCACCGCGGCCGGCAGTTTCTCGATCAAGCGCCTCGACTACCGCATCGGTGAAGGCGATTGGAAAGACACGTCGATGGTGGCCGATCCGGTGCAGATCCGATTCAAGCTGGTGCTCACCGGCGTGCCTGGGATGTGATGGCCGGCCGAAGCCCGCCCCTCATCACGTGTTCTTGGATCCCGTTTCATTTTTTCTTTTGTTCTCTCGATAAGAAAGGCCCGTTTCACATGACCATCAAGGCGCGCTCCCTCGCATTCTTCGCTGCCGCAGCCGGCACGCTCTTCGCCGCCATGACGGCACACGCCGACACGTACGTGGCCGACCCGACCCACACCTTCGTGAACTTCGAAGCCCTGCACAACAAGACGTCGACCTTGCGTGGCCGCTTCGACAAAAAAGAAGGCACCGTCACAATGGACCCGGCGGCCAAGACCGGCAAGGCCGAGTTCACGATCCAGATGGCGTCCGTCTCGACTGGCGTGGCGCAACTGGACACGCACCTGAAGAGCAAAGACTTCTTCCAGGTTGAAGAACATCCGACCGCCACGTTCACGAGCGATTCGTTCAGCTTCGACGGGGACAACGTGCAACAGGTGAACGGCAGCCTGACGATGCGGGGAAAGACGCTGCCGGTCACGCTGACCGCGACGAATTTCAACTGCTATGAAAGCCGGCAGTTGAAGCGCCCGGTGTGCGGCGGAAACTTCGAGACCACGATCCAGCGCAGCAAGTGGGGCATTGACTACGGACTGCAGTACGGCGTGCCTGACGACATCCGCCTGCTGGTGCAAGTCGAAGCGGTCAAGCAGTAACGCCCAGCCTGGCCCGGTCGGATTCGACCGGGCTGCAGCGTCTCTTTGACCATTTGATTTGCGCCGCTGTTGGCCGCTCGGCGTCGGGCAGGTGCCGACAATGCCTGGTGCGTTTGCCGACGCCGCTCGCACCCGGGCTACTTTTTGCGCAACCCCAGCCAGACCACCGCGCCGACCACCAGCAGCGCGCCCACGATCTGCAGCGGCGCGATCACCTGGCCCAGGATCAGCCAGCCGAGCAGCAGCGCGAACACCGGCTCGACATTCATGATCGATGAGTTGCCCGCCACCCCGAGCCGCGGCAGCACCGTGAAGAGCACCGTGATGCCGGTGCCGTAGAGCAAGGTCAGCGCGGCCAGCCCCCACCAGCCGGCGGCCGCCTGCGGCCAGTGGAAACCGCCCTGGCTTGTTGCGGCCACGATGGCGATCACACCGACCATGCTCATCGTGGTGGCGGTGCGCACCCTGCCGTCGACCGCACCGGCTTCATGCTGCGTGAGCACGAGCGCCAGGCCGAACGTGGCCGCCGCGCCGAACGCGAACGCGACCCCCGCGCCGATCCGGCCCCAGTGCGCGGCCGCGCTCAAGTCGGACGTCGCACCGAACACGTCGAGCGCCAGCGCGAGGCCTGCCAGGATCACCGGCATCGCAAGCAACGTCGTGCGCTCGGGCCGGCGCCGATACAGGACCAGATTCCAGCCCGCGATCCAGATCGGAAACGAATTGAACGCGAGCAGCGCCAGCGCCACCGGCAGCCGCGCGACGGCCGAGTAAAGACAATAGCTCTGCACCGCGATCAGCACGCCGATGGCGGGCAGCCAACGTTTCTCGCGCGCGCTGAACTCCAGCGGCACGCCTTGCCACGCAACCAGCGCCCAGACCACGCACGCGGTCACCACGCTGCGGCACGCGATCGCGGTGATCACGTCGGCGCCGTGGTTGAACGCGATGCGCGCGGCCACGTGGTTCGCGCCCATCATCAGCGCGATCGACAGCAGCGTGGCGAACGCGCCACCGCTCAGGGCGCGGGTGGCAGCGGGCAAGGAAACCGGTTGGGCGGTGGACATGAGCGGCTCGGGGCGTGGCGTGGCGTGTGGTCGGGGCTGGACGAGGTGGGGCAAGCGCCTGCGAAGGGTCCGCCGGGCGCCGCGGCCGCCGATCTACCGAGGGTACAGCCCCAACCCCTGCGCGTGCAGCCGCGCCAAGCCCAGCAACGCATCCATATGCGGTGTGGCCACTTCGGTGAGGCGCCCGAGTTCGTGCACCACCCCGACCAGCGCGTCGAGCTCGACCGGTCGCTGCGCTTCGACGTCCTGCAGCATGGACGTCTTGAACGCGCCGAGCTTCGAAGTGATCGCGTGCCGGTCGTCCGGCTGTTGCGGGATGTCGATGCCGATGCGCGCGCCGATGGCTTTTGCCTCCAGCATCACGTGGGAGGCGAAAGCGCGCACCAGCGGGTCGCTCATGATGCGGTCGGTGGTCGCGCCGGTGAGGGCGCTGATCGGGTTCACCGTCATGTTGCCCCAGAGCTTGAACCAGATGTCGCGCTGGATGCGGTCGGACACCGGCGTGTCGATGCCGGCCTGAGCCAGCAGCGCGGCAAGCGCCTCGGCCCGCTTCGACCGCCCGCCGGTCGGCTCGCCGATGATGAGCTGGTTGCCGAAGTGGTGCCGCACCACGCCGGGCGCATCGAGCGAGCAGCTTGCATGCACCACGCAGCCGAGCACACGCTCGACGGGAATCGCACGCGCGGTTTCTCCGCCCGGATCGATCGAGCGCAATGCCGTGCCGGCCAACGGACCGTCGAAGCCTTCTGCAAGGAAAAACCACCACGGCACGCCGTTCATCGCGGTCAGCACCGCGGTATGGGGGCCAAGCAGCGGCAGGGCGGCCGGAGCGATTTGTGCGAGCGACGGCGCCTTCACCGCGATCACGACCAGGTCCTGCACGCCGAGCCGGGCGGGGTCGTCACTGACACGCACGCGCGTGGTCTGCCATTCGCCCGCCTGGTGCAACCGCAGGCCGCTCTGCGCGATGGCCGCCAACGTGGCGCCCCGCGCCACCACGCTGACCTCGCAGCCCGCGCGCGCCAACGCCGTGCCGATCCAGCCGCCGATGGCGCCGGCGCCGTAAATCGCTACTTTCCTCAAATCGATTTGCCCCGACAGGCTTGTAAACAGTACATGTTTCGCTCTAGTTTTTATAGCTGTCGTCGATCTTGTCGACCTGCCGCACCAGCGCATCGAACACGTCCTGGCCGGCGCCGTGTTCGGGCCGGAACTGCAACGCGTCGCGTGTGCAGCGTTCGGCTATTTGCGCGTGCACAGGAATCGGTTTGCCCATGCTCAACGTGGCCAGCTGCACATCGCAGGCACGCTGCAGCGTCCACAGGATCACGAACGCCTGCGGCACCGTCAGGCCCCAGCTCAGCAGCCCGTGGTTTCGTAGGATCACGGCCTGCCTAGAGCCGATGCTCTGCAGCAGCCGCGGCCCTTCGTCGGCATGGATCGTGATGCCTTCGAAGTCGTGATAGGCGACCATGTCGTGCAGTTGCGCGCTATAGAAGTTGCTCTGCTGCAAGCCGCCTTCGAGGCTTGCCACGGCCACCCCTGCCGTGGTGTGCGTGTGCATCACGCAATGCGCCTCATCGATGGCCGCATGGATCGCCGCGTGCACTACGAAGCCGGCCGGATTCACCTTGTGCGACGAGCGGCCGAGCACGCGGCCTTCGAGGTCGATCCTGACCAGATTGCTGGCTGTGACTTCCGAGTAATGCAGCCCGAACGGATTGATCAAAAACTGCTTGCGCTCCGCGCCGCTCACGCTGTCGGGCAGCCGCACGGTGATGTGGTTGAAGATCATCTCAGTCCAGCCGAGCAGTGCGAACACGCGGTAGCACGCCGCCAGTTCCACCCGCGCCTTCCATTCGTCCGGGTGCATCGGCAGATGAGAAACAGGCCCCGCGGCCGCCGTGCGTGCAAGTACGGAACTCATGATTTCATTGCCTCCAACATGTCCAATTGGCCTCAAAGACCTCAAACTTGTTCCAACGGACGCCGCGGAGCCGGCTTTGCCGGGCCGCTGGCGGCGCCCCCGGTGAGGGGGAAGCCGAGAGCCGACCGAAGGCAGCGAAGGCTGGGGGAGTTCAATAGGTCTTTCCTGCCGCCATGACCACCAGGTCCGCCTTGTATCGCGCCGCCAGTTCGGACGTGCCGCGCATCAACAGGTTCGTGTCCAGTCCGACCGCGACGAACGTCGCGCCCAGCCCCAGATAGCGTCGCGTCAGCGTCTCGTCGGTGCTCAGGATGCCGACGCCCTTGCCCGCGTTCACGACCCGTGTGATCAGGTCGCCGATCACTGCCTGCACGTCCGCATGCCCGGGCTCGCCCACGTGGCCGAGCGAGGCGGACAAGTCGGCCGGGCCGATAAAGATGCCATCGATGCCGTCGGTCTTGCAGATCGCGTCCAGGTTGTTCAGGCCGGCCTTCGATTCGATCTGCACCAGCAGGCAGATCTGCTCGTTGGCTTCATGCGCATAGCGGGAAAAGCGGCCCCAGCCGGACGCGCGTGCGCCGGCCATGCCGCGCACACCGCCCGGCGGATAGCGCACCGCGCGCACCAGATCGGCTGCCTGCTGCGCGGTGTCCACCATCGGCACCAGCAGGGTTTGCACGCCGATGTCGAGGTACTGCTTGATCAATGCCAGGCCGACATCGCCGTGACCCACCGGCACGCGCGCGGCCGCATGCACGGTCGGATAGCCCGCGATCGTCTGCATTTGCTCGAGCACGCTGCGCACATCGTTGGGCGCGTGCTCGCCGTCGATCAGCAACCAGTCGAAGCCAGCCGCAGCGCAGATCTCGGCGCTGTACGAATTGGCCAGACCGAGCCACAGGCCGATCTGCGGGCGTTGTTCGCGCAGGGCTTGCTTGAATGGGTTGCGGGGCGTCTTCATGGAACGTGTCGAAAAAGCGGGTGATTAAAAGGACGGCAGCGCGGAAAGCGGCTCAGACGAAGCGAAACGCGATCGAGCCCAATGGCCCGTAGTCTGCATGAAACGTGTCACCCACCGCGCTGATCACGGGCCGCGCGAACGAGCCGCCCAGCACGACTTCGCCAACCGCCAGATGTGCATCCCAGGCGCCGAGCTTGTTGGCCAGCCACGCCACGCCCATCGCGGGATGGTTCAGCACGGCGGCGGCCACCCCGGACTCTTCGACCACCCTGTTCCCGAACAACAGCGCCGAAACCCGACGCAGATCCACCATATCGGGCTTCACTGGCCGGCCTCGACGCGCGGCGCGAAGAACATGTCGTCCAGCAGCGTGCCGTAGTCGGGCTCGGTGATGTCGCTCGACACCTGCATCGCGCACGAGGTCAGCCCGATCTTGTGGCCGCGCACGACGCAGCCGTCGTCCTGCTTCGTGCGCACCCACTCGCGCGCGATCGCGTCGCCGTCCTGCACCGTCATGTCCGGGTGGCGCTTCGAGAAATGCTCGACCTGCGTGCGGGTCTGCTCCGCCTGCTGCAGCTCGGCGGCCAGCCGCTTGATCTGGTCGATGTTCATGACCATGGGTTCACCGAACGTGTTGGCAAGCAGCCTGCTTCCCTTCCGGCGGGCGCCGCGGAGCCGGCTTTGCCGGGCCGCTGGCGTCGCTCCCGGTGGAGGAAGCCGAAAGCCGACCGAAGGCTGGGGGCGAGCTCATGTGAACAGCGGATGCAGGCCACTGTGTTTCCCGTCGAACACTTCCGCGCCCTGATCGATCTGGAACGTGATGCCGACCGGACGCGACGCGAACACGTCGGCAAACTCCGTCTTCACGCAGTCCATCAACGCGGTGCCGATATGGTGCTGCACCAGCTCGGAGCGGCCGCGCGCCATGCGCAGGTTCAGATAGACGAACGCATAGTCGCCTTGCCCGTCCGCGACCGCGTAATGCGCGGCCGGGTAGGCCAGCACGCGTGTGCCGCCGGGCGGAAACACCGCGCCGCCGGTCTCGTCGCGCTGCACCAGCATCGCGTCGGCCAGCGCGCGGCAGAGTTTGCCGAAGTCGGCGCGCACAGGCGCATCGCTGGCTTCGAGGTTCGGGGTGTAGAGGATGACGAGGTGGGGCATGAGAGCGCTCGGTGGAAGGTGCTTGCAGCGGTTTTATCAGGCCGGCGCGACAGCCAGCGGCGTGACCGGAAAAATCGCGTTGTCGTCGCGCCTTCCTTCGGCCCCGGTCCGATACAGCTGCGCACCTTGGCCAGATGGGCCGGGCTGATCATCGGGCCGACGATGGTCGACTCGTCGAGCGGATCATCCACCTTGATGCGCTTCGCGCGAAGGGCGAACTCGGCCACGAAGTCGGCGTAGATGCTCCTTTGCACCAGGATGCGGCTGCCCGCGGTGCAGCGTTCGCCGGTGTTCGGAAAGAGCAGGAAAAGGGCCGCATCCAGCGCGCGGGTCCGATCGGCATCGTCGAAGACCACGGTGCCGAGCTTGCGGATGAGCTTGGCGCGTTCCGGTGCAGGCAAGCCGGCCCCTTTCGGAAAGGCGGCCTTCGCGGCAGCCACCGCGGCGTTGACCTCGTCGGCACCGCCGGCGGCGACCTCCGCGAGCACCTCCTGCGTGGCCGGGTTGACGGTCCCGAAGTAGTCGCGGCCGGCTTGCTGCTCGCCACTGATCAGGTGGTCGATTCTCATGCGATGGGTCGTGGCGACTCGAACGATGGTCGCGGCCGTTTCGACTCCTGCGCGCGTGCAACGGACGGAGTGTCGGGATCGACGCACATGCTCGGCATGCAACCCGGTCCAGGCCGAGCAACCCCCGCGTCGCGTGATGCACGCTCACGCAAGGGCAGGCGTGCCGCCCCCGTGGCCGTGCAGGGTGCCGCCATCAAGCGGACCGCCCGCCCGGCGCGCTGCTGGCTGAAATCGTGCTCTCCAACGCACCGACACCCTCGATCGCGGTCACGACCGAGTCCCCGACCAGGCAGTTGACCGTGCCATGCGGCGTGCCGGTCAGGAGGATGTCGCCCGGCTCGAGCGTCATGAAGCGCGTGAAGTATTCGATCAGGAACGGCACGTCGAAGATCATGTCTTTCGTGTTGCCGCTTTGTGTGACGTTGCCGTTGACGAGCGTTTGCAGCGCGAGGTTCATCGGCCCGCCCGGGCGGTCGTGAATCTCCCGTGCATCGACCAGCCAGGGCCCGAGCGGTGTGCAGCCGTCGCGGTTTTTCACGCGCAGGTTCGGCCGGTACCAGTTCTCCAGATAGTCGCGCACCGCGTAGTCGTTGGCCACGCAATAGCCGCCCACGAAATCGAGCGCATCGGCGCGATTCACCCTTCTGGCCCGGCGACCCAAGACGACGGCCAGTTCGCATTCGTAGTGCATGAAGCGCACGTCGGCGGGCCGCGGCGTGAATCCGCGGTGGCCGATCAGCGCGCCTTCGCTTTTCAGGAACACGAGCGGCTCGGATGGCGGCTTGAGTTCGAGTTCGCCTGCGTGATCGGCGTAGTTAAACCCCAGCGCGAGGATCGTGCGCGGCCGCTGGACCGGCGCCACGGGCGGCAGCCACGCGACGTCCTCCTGCGCGACCAGCCGGCCATCGGCGAGCAACACGTTGCCGTCGGATTCGGTCGCGTCGTAGACGGTGCCATCCAGCACGACGCGGGCTCTTTTCGTCATGCGACCTCCGCGACCAAGGCGTTCGACAGCGGTGTGGGAAAGCCGGCTGCGGCAATATCGATGCGCTGGCCGACCCGTGCGGTCAGCGGCCTTCCACCCTCCAGCACATCGGTGCCGAGCAACAGCACGTCGCCCGCGCGCAGCGTCATGAATTCGGCGACATCCGCGAGCAGTCGCGGCACCGGGCGCACCAGATCGGCGAACGCGATCGATTGGCGCAGCTCGCCGTCGATGCGCACATCGAGTGTGAATCCGGTCGGGTCGCCCAACCCGGCCGCAGGCACCAGTTCCGGCCCGATGCCGAGAAATCCGTCGATGCAGTTGTAGATCACGGGCGGCCGAAAATAGTCGGGCTGCGGCAGCGACAAATCGTTCATCAACACATAACCCGCTATGTGTTTCGTAGCATCCAACGAAGCACCCATCAGTGCCTCTGGTCCGATCACCACCGCGATGGTCGCGCCGACCGTGACTTCGCCCGGCGCTCCATCGGCGCGCGCAGGCACCTCGATCAAGCCGCCGTTCGCGGTCCAGGTGTTGGCCGGCTTGATGTAGAGCACCGGTGCCTGCGGCGGTGCCTTGTATGGCGGCTCGTGCATGCGCGGCGCCATCGCGTCATGCTCGCCCGGAAAATTCAGCAGCGTGCCGTAGACGGTTCCTGTGGGGAGAAAACTCATGCGTGCTCACCTCCCGTAACTCGATCGAACATTTCGCTCTCGCGTCGTACCTTTGGGTGCGGGTCGTACCGGGTGCATGGCCGCACCCGAAGCGGCGGCTTCGATGCTAATGCGGTTTGCCTCGGGCAGCGTTGATTTGTGGCCTGTCGACCGATTCGAAGCGGGCTGCAAATCGGCTGTCTTGCCCGGTGCGGACGGCGCCCGTTCGCATCGACGCGTGGGGTCTTCGAATCCGCGGGGGCGTCTGTGCCGGAAACCGCTTTGCCGCGCCTGCGGACATCGACGTGTTTGCCATAATCGTTCGAAGCATCGACCCGCCCGCAACGTCGGCTTGTGTGCGCGTTCCCACCCGTTTCGCCCGCTCGCGCAGATGCTGCGCCGATACCGCTCTCATGGCCAAAGACAAATCCAGCTACGTCTGCACCGAATGCGGCGGCACCAGCGCCAAGTGGCTCGGCAAATGTCCGTCGTGCGGCGCCTGGAACACGTTGGTCGAGCAGACCGCCAGCGCCGCGGCTGCCGCCGGGCCCGCGAACAACCGGTTCGGCGCGCGCTTCACCGCGCTGGCGGGTGGCACGACGGAACTCGCCGTGCTGTCCGACATCGAAGCCACCGAAGTGCCGCGCACGCCCACCGGCATCGAGGAACTCGACCGCGTCTGGGGCGGCGGCATGGTGGCGGGTGGCGTCACGCTGATCGGGGGCGATCCGGGCATCGGCAAATCGACCTTGCTGTTGCAGGCGGCCGATGCGCTGCAGCGGGCTGGTCTGCCTGCGATCTATGTAACGGGTGAGGAAAGCGGCGCGCAGGTCGCGCTTCGATCGCGCCGGCTCGGGCTCGATCACTCGCAGGTGCAGGTGCTGGCCGAAATTCAGCTTGAGAAAATCCTGTCCACGCTGGACGCGACCCGGCCCGCGATCGCAGTGATCGATTCGATCCAGACGGTGTATTCGGACCAGCTCACCTCGGCCCCGGGATCGGTCGCGCAGGTGCGTGAATGTGCGGCGCACCTGACACGGTTCGCCAAAGGCAGCGACACCGCGATCGTGCTGGTCGGCCATGTCACGAAGGAGGGCGCGCTGGCCGGCCCGCGCGTGCTCGAACACATGGTCGACACGGTGCTCTACTTCGAAGGCGACACGCATTCGAGCTTCCGGCTTGTGCGCGCGATCAAGAACCGCTTCGGCGCGGTCAACGAGATCGGCGTCTTCGCGATGACCGAGCGCGGCTTGAAAGGGGTGGCGAATCCGAGCGCGATTTTTCTGAGCCAGCATGAAGAGCCCGTTCCGGGAAGCTGCGTGCTCGTCACGCTGGAAGGCACGCGGCCGATGCTGGTCGAGATCCAGGCGCTGGTCGACTCGGGCGGGCCGAGCCCGCGGCGGCTGTCGGTCGGCCTCGAGCGCGACCGGCTCGCGATGCTGCTGGCGGTGCTGCACCGGCACGCGGGCGTGGGCAGCAGCGATCAGGACGTGTTCGTGAACGCGGTCGGCGGCGTGCGCATCAGCGAGCCGGCGGCCGACCTGGCCGTCATGCTCGCGATCACGTCGAGCCTGCGCGCAAAGCCGCTGCCGAAAGGATTTTTCGCATTCGGCGAAGTGGGTCTGGCCGGCGAAGTGCGCCCCGCGCCGCGCGGGCAGGAGCGGCTGCGCGAAGCGGCCAAGCTCGGCTTCTCGACCGCGCTGGTGCCGCGCGCGAACGCGCCGAAAAAACCGATCGAAGGGTTGACCGTGCATGCGGTCGAGCGCATCGAACATGCACTGGAGATCGTGCGGACGTTGTAATGGGGCGTGCGACTGCACCCGAGGCCAACAAGACATCATGAAATCATTGACGCTCGTCATCGCCCGACGCATCGCTGCCTCGGTTTGCACGCTGGTTCTGCTGTCGGCCGGCCCCGCCTTGGCTGCCGCGCAGGAAGAACCCGGTGCCTGGCCCACCCGCGCGGTCAAGCTGATCGTGCCTTACGCGCCTGGTGGCTTCGCCGATACGCGTGCGCGCCGCATCGCGGAGAAGATGAGCGAAGCGCTCGGCCAGCCCGTGGTGGTCGACAACCGCGGCGGCGCGGGCGGCGTGACGGGGACGAATCTGATTGCGAAGGCCACCGATGGCCACACGTTCGGTTTCGCGTCGCCGGCGCCGCTCGTGACCAACGCGATGCTCATGAAGAAGCTTCCGTACGACCCCGAACGCGATCTGCAGCCCATCGTCCTGATCGAAGAAGCCCCGCTGATCCTGGTCACGTCGCTGGCGCAGCCGTATCGCAGCGTCGCCGCGCTGATCGAGGCGGCCAGGGCCAGGCCCAACACGCTGACTTACGGCTCCTCCGGCGTGGGCGGCGCGCATCATCTGTCGGGCGAATTGCTCGCCTATCAAACCAGGACCGACCTGGTGCATGTGCCCTACAAAGGCGGCGCGCTCGCAGCGACCGACCTGATGGGGGGCCATCTCGCGATGATGTTCGAGATGGGCTACTCCGCGCTGCCTGCGATCCAGGGCGACAAGATTCGCGCGCTGGCGGTCTCGGCCAAGCATCGCCTGAAGGTGCTGCCCGACGTGCCGACGCTCGACGAGGCGGGCATTGCCGGCTTCGAGTCGTACAACTGGCTCGGCATGGTCGCGCCGGCCGACACGTCGCCCGCGGTGGTGCAGCGGCTCAACGAAGTCGTGAACGCGGCGATCCGCACGCCCGAGCTGCGCCGCATGATCGAGGACTCCGGCGGCGAAGTCGTCGGCGGCACGCCGCAGGCGTTCGGTGCGTTTCTTGCGGCCGAGCGCGCGAAGTGGGCGCCCGTGATCCGCACCGCGAACATCTCGATCGAGTAGCGCGGCGCCCTTCTCATGGCTGACGATGTTTTCGCGGCGCCGCAGCGCGCGCTGCCAGCCTGCTTCATGCGCGGCGGCACCAGCAAGGGGCTGTTCTTCGAGCCGGGTGATGTGCCGGCCGAGCCCGCCCTGCGCGACGCCGTGCTGCTGCGCGCGATCGGCAGCCCAGACCCCTATGCGAAGCAGATCGACGGCATGGGCGCAGCGACCAGCAGCACGAGCAAGGTGGTGCTCGTCGGCCGTTCGAGCCGCCCAGACTGCGACGTGGACTATCTGTTCGGCGCGGTGTCGATCGCGCGTCCGCTGATCGACTGGTCCGGCAACTGCGGCAACCTGAGCGCGGCCGTCGGGCCGTTCGCGTTGCTGCGCGGCCTGGTCGACCAGGTACCGCGAGACGGCACGGCCGTCGTGCGCATCTGGCAGGCCAACCTCGGCAAACGCATCACCGCGCGTATTCCCGTCGCGGCAGGCCGCAGCATCGAAGACGGCGACTTCCGGCTCGACGGCGTGGCGTTCGGCGGCGCCGAAATCCAGCTCGAATTCCACCACCCCGCGGGCGGCGCCGCGCAACCGCTGTTGCCGACCGGACAGGCCTGCGAGACGTGGCAGGTGCCGGGCGTCGGTGCGGTCGAGGTCAGCTGCATCGATGCGGGCAACGCAACCATATTGATCCGTGCCGACCGGCTCGGTCTGAGCGGCACCGAGCTGCCCGCAGAATTGAACCAGCGCGTGGGCTTGTTGGCCGCCTGCGAAGCGATTCGCGCGTATGCCGCGGTGCGCATGAAGCTCGCAGCCAGCGCCGAGCAGGCCACGGCCCAGCGGCCCGCCACGCCGAAGATCGCGCTGCTGGCCGCGCCGGTGCGCCACGTCTGCTCGGACGGCCGCACGTTGGAGGCCGAAGACGTCGATCTGGTCGTGCGCATGCTGTCGATGGGCGCGCTGCACCATGCGCTGCCCGGCACCGGGGTGATCGCGCTGGCCGTGGCTGCTGCGTTACCGGGCACGCTCGCGCATCGGCTCGCACGGCCACGCGCGCCGGCCGTGGACACAGGGGCCCATTCGATCCGGCTCGGCCATCCGTCGGGTCGGATCAGCGCCAGCGCACAGCTGCGCCGAGACGGCAGCGACTGGATCGTGGATGCAGTGACCTTGTCGCGCAGCGCGCGCTGCCTGATGCGCGGCGAGGTGCTGGTGCCGGCGCGGCTTTGGCACGCAGCAGGTTCATGAGCGTTTTCGCACGGGCATTGCTCGTCGCGCCCATCGACGCTCAGGCAGGAGTTTTTTCCCAATGAACACCAGACAACGACTCGGCGCGCTCGTGGAGGCCCGCTGCGGCGTGATCGTCCCGGGCGCCTTCAACGCGCTGTCGGCGCGCATCGTCGTGGACCTCGGATTCGAGGCCGTCTATGTGACGGGCGCGGGGGTCACCAACATGTCGCTCGGGCTGCCCGATCAGGCCTTCATGGGGTTGACCGACATCTGCGAGCACACCGCGCGCATCCGCGACACGGTCGACGTGCCGTTGATCGTCGATGCCGACACGGGTTTCGGCAACGCGCTCAACACTTACCACGCGGTGCGCCGGATCGAGCACGCGGGCGCCGACTGCATCCAGCTCGAAGACCAGGTCAGCCCGAAGCGCTGCGGCCACTTCGCGGGCAAGGAAGTCATCGGCGTCGACGAGATGCTCGGCAAGATTCGCGCTGCCGTGGACGCGCGGCGCGATGCCGGCACGCTCATCATGGCCCGCACCGATGCCTGCGCCGTGCACGGGTTCGAAGCGGCGGTCGAGCGCGCGCACGCGTTCGGCGAGGCCGGCGCCGACATCCTGTTTGTCGAAGCCGTCACCGGCGCCGACGAGATCGAGGCGCTGCCCAAGCGGCTGCACAAACCGCAGCTCGTGAACATGGTGATCGGCGGCAACACGCCGATCGTCGGCGCCGACGCGCTGGCCGAATCGGGCTATGCGCTGGTGCTGTACGCGAACGCCGCGCTGCAGGGCGCCGTGGCCGGCATGCAAAAGGCGCTGACCACGCTGCGCGACGCGCGCCGCATCGAGGAAGATCCGGCGCTGGTGGTGCCGTTTGCAGAGCGTCAGCGGCTGGTCGGCAAGGCCGGCTGGGACGCGCTCGAACTCAAGCACGGTCGTTGAGCGGCTGCGTTGCTCCGCGTCGTTCCTTCCGCCCACAACCGATCGAATCGTGCCCCGCTTCCTCCACACCGCCGACTGGCAGATCGGCCGCCAGTTCCACACCTTCGAAGCCGAAGCGGCGCAAGCGTTGGCCGATGCGCGCATCGGTGCGGTGCAGCGCATGGCCCGGCTCGCCACCGACCACACGGTCGATGCGGTGTTGGTCGCGGGCGACGTATTCGATGCGCAGACCGTGTCCGAGCGCACCATCCGGCGATTGTTCAACGCGACGCAAGGCTTCGCCGGGCCTTGGATCGTGATTCCCGGCAATCACGACGCGGCGCTGCAGGAAAGCGTCTGGACCCACGCGCTGCGGCTCGGTGCGGTGCCGACCAATGTGCGGCTGTCGCTGCAGGCCGAGGCGATCGAGTTCCCGCAAGCCGGCTTCGTCGTGCTGACCGCACCGCTCACGCAGCGGCACAGCCATCACGATCTGACCGAATGGTTCGATCGGGCGCCCAGCGCACCGGGGCTTGCACGCATCGGCGTCGCGCACGGCAGCGTGCAGGGCATCCTGGCGCCGGGCATCGAATCCGGCAATCCGATCGCGCCGGACCGGGCCGCATCGGCCCAGCTCGACTACCTCGCGCTCGGCGACTGGCACGGCTGCAAGCAGATCGACGCGCGCACCTGGTACAGCGGCACACCGGAGGCCGACCGCTGGCGCAACAACGAGTCGGGCTTGTGCCTGCTGGTCGAAGTCGTAGCGGGCGGTGACGCGCCGCCTGCGGTCACGCCGCTGCCGGTGGGCCGGTTCCGCTGGCTGCAGTCGGACCACACGATCGAGGTCGCAAGCGATGTCGAGCGGCTCGTCGAACACCTCGGCACGCTGGTCGAAGGCGATGTGGTGCAGTTGACCGTGCAGGGGCGCTGCGATCTGAACGATCTGGCGCGGCTGCAGCAGGAGATTGCGCGTGCCGATGCAGTGGCGCACGTGCTGCGGGTCGAGTTGCGTGCGTTGCGCCTGCTGCCGACCGACGACGACATCGCCGCGCTGCACGCCGATGGCTATCTGGCCCGCGTGATCCAGGACCTGCGCGAGCGCCAGCAACACGCGGCCGAGGCGGAAGTGGCCACGCACGCGATCGGCCTGCTCGCCGGCTTGTTGAACGAGCGCACGCAGCGCGGCGCTTGAAGCCCGACCCCCATGAAGCTGCGACGCATCCGGATCGAGCAGTTCCGGCAATTCCGCGAGTCCTACGAGCTGGCGGACCTCACGGCCGGGCTGAACCTGTTTTCCGGCCCGAACGAAGCGGGCAAGAGCACGGTGGTGCGCGCGATCCGCGCGGCGTTTTTCGACCGGCACGGCACCTCGCTGATCCAGGATCTGCAGCCGTACGGCGAGCCGTCCGCCGCGCCGACCGTGGAGCTCGACTTCGACACCGGCGGGCGCAGCTACCGGCTGCGCAAAGTGTTCAGGAAAAAGCACTGCGAACTGCACACGGGCGATGGGGCGGCGCAGCCGATGCACGGCGAGGCGGCGGAAAACCACCTCGCGCAGTTGCTCGGCTTCGAGTTCGCGGGCAATCGTTCCGCGCGCACCGAGCACCTGGGCGTGCCGGGCCTGCTCTGGATCGAACAAGGCACCGGGCAGGATGTGCATGCGGCGGTCGGCCACGCGGCCGGCTATCTGCGCCGCGCGCTCGACCAGTCGGCCGGCGAAGTCGCCAGCGCGCGCGGCGACGAGCTGATCGCGCGCGTCGACAAGGAGCGTGCCGCACTGCTCGGCAAGGCGGGCAAGCCGGTCGGCGGCTTTGCCGAGGTGATCGCCAGGTGCGACGAGCTCACGGCCCGTGTTGCCGAGTTCGATGTTCGCATCGCGCGCTATCGCCAGCAGGTCGATGAGCTGGCGGTGCAGACCGCGGCCGACGCGGCGGACGCCAAAGCCAAACCCTGGGAGGCTTTTCGCGCGCGTCAGATCGAAGCCGAACGCCGGCTCGAGGGCGTGCGCAGCCTGAAGGCCAAGCTGGATTCGGAGCAGGTGCAAGCCGGCCAGTTCGCCGAACGGCATCGGTTGGTCGCAGAGAAGCTGGCGGGCTTCGCGCAGATGGAGCGGCAGCTCGCGCAGCGGCTTGCGGCGCAGCAGGAGGCCGAGAAGGCCGTGGCGGCCGCGAAGCAGCAGAGCACCCACCTCGACGCCGCCTTGCAACGCGCGCAAGCAGAGGTCGATCTTGCGGCGCAATCGGTCGCGCGCGCGCAGAACGCGCACCACCGCAGCGAGTTGCAACGCAGCAAGGCCGACGCCGAACAGCAGATCAACGCGTTGTCGGCAAGCCTGAGCCAGGCAAGGCGGGAAGACGCGCAACGTCGCGACCTGAGCACCTCACTCGCAGGCAATGCGGTCGATGAGCCCGCCATCAGATCGCTGCGCGCGCGCCACACCGAACTGCGTGAAGCACAGGTTCGGCGAGAGGCGGCATCGACCCGGATCGCATTCGACATCGAAGCGTCAGGCGTCACGCTGGGCAACGAGTCTCTGGCCGGCACCGGCGAGCGCCTGCTCGGCGATGCGGTGACGTTGCACATCGCAGGCGTCGGCCACGTCCAGATCGTGCCGGGCGGCGCGGGCCTGGCGGCGCTGGTGCAGGCGCATGCGGCGCTGGAAGCAGCACAGCACCACGCGCTGCAGCGCCTCGGCGTTGAATCGCTCGACGCGGCCGAAGCGCGGTTCGCGCAGCGTCAGCAGGCCGACATCGCGCTGCGGCTGGCCGAGAAAGCCTTGCAAAGCCTCGCGCCGCACGGCATCGCGCGACTCGAAGAGGCCGTGGCCGAGCAGACCACGCGCTGCGACAGGACCGCCGCTGCACTGGACGCGATGGAACCGACGGCGGATGTCGAAGCCGTGCCGCCCGACGAAGCTCTGCGCCGATCGAAAGCCGCGCAGGGGCGGCTGAACGACTGCGCCGCAGCCGCGCAGCAGTCCCGCAGCGCGCTGGCGGCAGCCGCGGCCACGGCCGAGAGCGCTCAGCGCGAACACGCGGCGCTTGCGCAGGCGCTGCAGTCGCCCGAACACCAGCAGATGCTGCATCACGCGAAGTCGGAGCTGATCCGCCTGGGCGCCGAGGCGGAGACGCGCACGCAGGCCGTCGCCAGCCAGCGCGAAGCGATCGCCGCGCAACGCCCGGAGCTGTTCGAGCAGGACGCCAAGCGCCTTCGCGCGAGCGCCGAAGAAGCCGAGCGGTTGTTCCAGCAACGCCGACAGGCGATCGCTGCGATGCGCGGCCAGTTGCAGGGCGAGGGCGCGCTCGCGCTCGAAGAAGAGCGCGCCCGGCTTGGCGTTCAGCTCGAGCAAGCCGGCCGTCGCCAGCGCGAGATGACGCTGCGTGCGGACGCCCTGACGCTGCTGCTCGAACTGCTCACCAGCGAGCGGCGCGAACTCACGCGCCGGCTGCATGCGCCGCTGCAGCAGCACGTGCAGCGCTATCTCGGTGTGCTGATGCCAGGCGGCGCGCAGCTCGACATCGGCGACGGCCTGTCGCCGCAGGCGCTGCGCCGAACCGCAGCCAGCGGCGCTTCGACCATCGCCGCGTTCGACGACCTGAGCTTCGGCGCGCGCGAACAGATGGGCGTGCTGAGCCGTCTTGCTTACGCGGACCTGCTCAAGGCATCGGGTCAGCCCACGCTCGTGATCCTCGACGACGCGCTGGTTCACAGCGACGCCGAGCGACTGGAACAGATGAAGCGCGTGCTGTTCGACGCCGCCGAGCGGCACCAGATCCTGCTGTTCACCTGCCACCCCGAGATCTGGCGCGACATCGGCACCGCGCCGCGACCGATCGGGCGTCCCATGTAGGCAGCGGCCGATTCGCGGAATGCGTCGGTCGACCGCAGGCCGACAACCCGACGTCGGCCCGCAAATATCATTGAGCGATGAAGTTTCGACAAGTCCTGGTCCTGGCGTTCGGTATCGGTTTGCTCGCGTTGGCATACCGTGCTTACGGCTGGCCCGGCATCGCGGTGGCGACCGGCGGCATCCTGATGTGGGTGCTGCTGAACTTCACGCGCACGGTCACGATCCTGCAGCGTGCGGCGCAGCATCCGATGGGTTATGTGGCCAGCGCCGTGATGCTGAACGCGAAGCTGAAGCCGCGCGCGACGTTGCTGCACACCACGGCGCTGACGCGTGCGCTGGGCGAGCCGTTGTCGGCCGAAGATGCGCAGCCGGAGATCTACCGCTGGACCGATCCGGGCGGCTCCCATGTGACCTGCGAGTACGACCACGGGCGGCTTGCACGCTGGAAGCTGGTGCGACCGCCGGCCGAAGAAGCAGGACCGCCGTCCGACACACCGACGCTCTGACGGGCCGCTGCAAACCAAGCCGGCACCGAATGCCTCGCCGACCTGCCAGCGATGCGGTCGTGCTCGCATGGTTTCCCGCGTGTGGCCGGTACGGAGGGCTGCGGCTCGACGACCGAGGCGAAGCGCCTGAATTTCCGGTCGGCGACGGCGCTTCGCAGCCAGCCGTGAGAATGGCTGGTGTCCGCGGCCGTGGCGTGGATTTTGCGAGCGCTGACCGCGTCGAGATCGGCCCGTCCGGATCGATCCACTCACCCTCATCTACCGACATCATGAACGAACGTTCCTCGAGCACATCGAACCCGTCGCGCGCCCTGCACACCCGGCGCGGTGCGCTGCGAACCTCGGCTGCTGCCGCGCTGGGTGCCGGCGTCGCCATGCTGGGCCTGCCAGTGACCGCGCAAAGCTTTCCGAGCCGCCCGTTGCGCATGGTGATCGCATTTCCGGCGGCGGGCGCCACCGACATCCTCGCGCGGCTCGTCGCACAGGCGATTGCCGAGCCGCTCGGCCAATCCGTCGTGGTCGAGAACAAGCCCGGCGCGGGCGGCACGATCGGGCTGGATGCGGCGGCCAAGATGACGCCGGACGGCCACAACCTGTTTCTGTGCGCGGTCACGAACACCGCGATCGCCGGGCATCTGTACCCAAAAGCGCCGGCCGACATTTCGAACGACTTCGAGCCGATCGCGCTGCTGGCCAACGGCGCGCACATCCTGAACGTGCATCCGTCGGTGCCGGCGCGCAACATGGCCGAGTTCACCGCATGGCTGAAAACGAACGACGGCAACGTCGACTACGCATCCCAAGGCAACGGCACGTTGTCGCATCTGGAAGCCGAGCTGCTGCAGCAGCGCCTGGGTGTGCGCGCCGTGCACATTCCGTACAAGGGCAGTTCGCAGGCGCTGCCCGATCTGGTGTCGGGGAAGGTGTCTTTCATGTTCGACAGCGTGGCTGCCTCGCAGCCGTTCATCAAGGCCGGCCAGCTGCGCCCACTGGCCGTGGCGACCAGCAAACGCGTGCCGGCCCTGCCCGACTTGCCGACGATTTCGGAAGCCGGCGTGACGGGTTATGACGCAGACAACTGGTTCGGCCTGTTCGCGCCCAAAGGCACGCCGGTCGCTGCGATCGACCTGATCGGCCAAGCCGCGCGCATGGTGCTGGCCGATGCGTCGTTGGTCGACAATCTCGAGCAAAAGGGCTATGTGGTCACGCCCGGCGACGGTGCTGCGCTGGCCCGGCTGGTCGCATCCGATCGCGCCAAGTGGGGTGCGGTGATCAAGGCGGCCAACGTGACGATCTGATGGCGCCGGCTCGAGGGCGAGCGGCCGGCAACGGGTGGCGCCATGATGAGATTTTGGTAGGGAGACAACTTCGATGACGACAACCGCAACCACGATGAACTGGGATCTGCCGTTCGCCTCCGCCCGCCAGCCGGTGCTCGCGCGCAACGTGGTGTCCACCTCGCAGCCGCTCGCATCCCAGGCCGGCGCCGCCGCATTTGCGCGCGGCGGCAACGCGATCGATGCGGTGCTGTCCGCGGCGATCACGCTGACGGTGGTGGAGCCGACCATGAACGGCATCGGCGGCGATGCGTTCGCGCTGGTCTGGGAGGGCGGTGAGCTGCACGGCCTGAACGCGTCGGGCCGCAGCCCGGCGGGCTGGACGCCCGAGCGTTTTGCAGGGCTGAACAGCATGCCCGCGCTCGGCTGGGACAGCGTCACGGTGCCAGGCGTCGTTTCGGCCTGGGTCGCATTGCATGAGCGCTTCGGGCGGCTGCCGTTCGCGGACTTGTTCGAGCACGCGATCCGTCATGCGCACGACGGCTTCCCGGTCAGCCCGGTGATTGCGCGCCAGTGGCAGCAGGCGGTCGTCGAGCTGGCGGGGCAACCCGGCTTCGACGCGTTCATGCCGCACGGGCGTGCGCCGCGCGTGGGCGAGCTGTGGCGGTTCGCCGAGCAGGCCGACACGCTGGCCGAGATTGCCGAGACACGCGGCGAGAGTTTCTATCGCGGCCGATTGGCTGCCACCATCGCCGCCTGCGCAGCACAAGGAGGCGGGGCGCTGACGGCCGACGACCTCGCCGCGCACCGGCCGGACTGGGTCACGCCCGTGGGCATTGACTTGCGCGGGCACACGGTGCATGAGATTCCGCCGAACGGCTCCGGCCTCGGCGCGTTGATCGCACTCGGCCTGCTGGAGCATCTGCCGTACGACGCGACGCCGCCGGGCTCCGCCGCACGCATGCACCTGGAGATCGAAGCGATGCGCGTCGCGTTCGCCGATCTGCAGACGCACGTGGCCGACATCGCGCACATGCGCGTGCCGCCGCGGGAGCTGCTCGATCCGGCCTATCTCGCAAAGCGCGCCAAGCTGATCGATCCGACGCGCGCCGGCAGCTACCCGCCCGGCCAGCCGCCTGCCGGTGGCACGGTCTACCTGTGCGCGGCCGATGCGGAAGGCCGCATGGTCAGCTACATCCAGTCGAACTACAAAGGCTTCGGCTCCGGCGTGGTGGTGCCCGGCACCGGCATCGCGCTGCACAACCGCGGCTTCGGTTTCGTGAACACGCCGGGTCACGTGAATCAGGTGGGCCCGGACAAGCGCCCGTTGCACAGCATCATCCCGGCCTTCATCACGAAGGGCGGCGAGCCGCTGATGGCGTTCGGCGTGATGGGCGGCAACATGCAGACCCAGGGGCACCTGCAGGTGGTGCTGCGCCATCTGCTGGAGGGCCACAACCCGCAGGCCGCGTCCGACGCGCCGCGTTGGCGCATCACCGATGCGGCCGTGCTGACGCTTGAAGCCGGCGTGCCGCAGGAAACCGTTGATGGCCTGATCGCAATGGGCCACAAACCGCAGGTGGCGGCCGCCGACAGCATCGACTTCGGCAGCGCACAGCTGATCCGGCGGCTCGATGCGCAGACGGTGGGCAGTGACGCGCCGGTGTATGCGGCCGGCTCCGACCATCGGCGTGACGGGCAGGCGGTCGGCTGCTGAGCCGCTGGCGCTGCCCGAGGCGGCCGCTGTCCTGCTGCGGCCCGCGCCGGTGCGGGCCGGCACGCTGGCGGTCGCGGCACGGTGCGCCGGCCGGATGGATGACCACGGTGGCGGTCGACCCGCAGGTGTTCATCACATCGGCGATCGCCGACGTCGGCACCGGCGTGTTCGCTGCCATGCGCGACCTGCAGGCCGGGCGCTTCGCGGCAGGGGGTGGTGCAGAAACTCGGGGCATGCCGATTCGCAAGGCGTGCGGCTGTCGATGGCCGTTGATGTGCTGCCGGCCGCGCGCGCGGGTCGAGCACGCGGCAGACAATGTCCGCGCCGGACGCATCGAGGTGGCTGAGAACCACGACGGTCCGGAGTTCGCAACGCCCGCGGCCTGATCGGCCCGGCGGCGGTCGCGGCCCGTGGAACCCGTATCGGCTTGCGAAAAAGCGCCTTGGAGCTTGGCCGGAAGGCCACGACATGCCACCGTAAAATCGCCGGATTTGCCCGGCCTCATCCGGTCCGGCAGGTGCGACCCAAAGGAAGATTCATGAGTGCTCTACCCCCTTCGATGGCCGACCGCGACGGCAGGATCTGGATGGACGGCGAGATGGTCGACTGGCGCGACGCCAAGATCCATGTGCTGACCCACACGCTGCATTACGGCTGCGGTGTGTTCGAGGGCGTGCGCGCCTACGACACGAAAAACGGCACGGCCGTATTCCGGCTCGAAGAACACACCGAGCGCCTGTGCAACAGCGCCAAGATCCTGCGCATGAAGCTGCCGTTCTCGAAGGAGCAGATCAACGATGCGACCAAGCAGGTGGTGCGCGAGAACAAGTTGGCGTCCTGCTACATCCGGCCGCTCGTCTGGATCGGCTCGGAAAAACTCGGTGTCTCGCCCAAAGGCAACACGATCCACATGATGATCGCGGCCTGGGCCTGGGGTGCCTACCTGGGCGAAGAAGGGTTGAAGCGAGGCATCCGCGTGAAGACTTCGAGCTACACGCGGCACCACGTCAACATCACGATGACGCAGGCGAAAGCCGTGTCCAACTACACGAATTCGATCCTCGCGAACATGGAAGCGCTCGACGACGGCTACGACGAAGCGCTGCTGCTCGATGCATCGGGCTTCGTCAGTGAAGGCGCGGGCGAGAACATCTTCGTCGTCAAGGGCGGCGTGCTCTACACGCCGGACCTGTCGGCCGGCGCATTGAACGGCATCACGCGCAACACCGTGTTCCATATCGCGAAAGACCTGGGACTGGAGATCGTGCAAAAGCGCATCACGAGGGACGAGGTCTACATCGCCGACGAAGCGTTCTTCACCGGCACCGCCGCCGAAGTCACGCCGATCCGCGAACTCGACCGGATCGAACTCGGCACCGGCTCGCGTGGACCGATTACGGAGAAGATTCAAAGCGCATTCTTCGACATCGTGAACGGTCGCAACGACCAGTACGCGCACTGGCTGATGAAGGTCTGACGCTTTGATGAGCCCCCCTAAGACGAACACCAGCAGCAACGAACCGTCGACGATCGCGCCCAAGCGCGTGATCGGCGCACCGATCGAGCTGCTCGCAAAGAATCTGAACGAGTGGGGCGGCATCTACTGCCCGAACAAGCTCGCCGACATGAAGCTCTGGAACAGCCATCCGCGCGTCTATCTGGATGTGGCCGACAGCGGCGAAGCCAAATGCCCGTACTGCGGCACCGTCTACAAGCTGAAAGCCGGTGAGCACGTCGGCCCGGGTCACTAAGGCACGCGGCGCGGCGGCGACGCTGCATCACGCCGCCGATCATCGGCCGCACAGTGCGGCCAGCCACCACGGCGCCAATCGCCCGCAAAGCTTCATCGTCGCGCCGCAGTGGATCGGTGACGCGGTGATGACCGAGCCGCTGCTGCGCCGGCTGCACGCGCGCGGCGAACGGCTCACGGTGGGGGCGGTGCCGGCGGTGGCGCCCGTCTACCGTGCGATGTCGCAGGTGGACGAGGTGATCGAACTGCCGTTTCAGCGCGGCAGCATGCAGCTGCGCGCGCGGCATGCGTTGAGCCGGCAACTGGCCGGACGATTCGACACCGCTTACGTGCTGCCCAATTCGCTCAAGAGCGCGCTGCTGCCGTTGCTGGCCGGCATCCCGAAGCGCGTCGGCTACCTGGGCGAGGCCCGGGTCGGCCTGCTCACGCACCGGCTGCGCAATCCGGGGCGCAGCACGCGTCTGCCGATGGTTGCGTTCTATTCGCAACTGGCCGGAGAGCCGGGCGTCGAGCAGGACCGGCCGCGCTTGCAACTGGCCGAGGCGGAAATCGGCCAGGCGCTGCAGGCGCAGCAACTGCAGCGCGGCGGCTATGTCGTGTTCGCACCGGGTGCCGAGTACGGACCCGCCAAACGTTGGCCCGCCGAGCGGTTTGCGGAACTCGGCCACGGCCTGCAGCGGCCCGTGGTGCTGCTCGGATCGGCGAAGGAGTCGGCAGTGTGCGCTGCGATCGCGGCCATGCTGTCGGCAGCGGCCGCATCGACGGGCGCGTCGGCCGCATCCATGCCTGCGGTGAACCGCTGCATCGACCTTTCCGGCAAGACCTCGTTGGCGCAGGCGTTCGCATTGATCGCAGGCGCCGCAAGCGTGGTCAGCAACGACTCCGGCCTGATGCACGTCGCCGCCGCACTCGGCGTGCGCCAGGTCGCGATCTTCGGCTCATCGAGCCCGCACCACACACCGCCGCTGAACGACGCGGCGCAGGTCGTCTGGCTGAAGGACGACCCGGCCTATCGGCCGCCGCTGGATTGTTCGCCGTGCTTCGAGCGGATTTGCCCGTTGGGCCACACCCGTTGCCTGAACGACATCAGCGCCGAACGCGTGCTATCGGTTTTGTAGCGACGCGCGCAACGCCTGAAAGCGCTTCCGGCGTTTTGTCCAAAATTTTGAACCGCGACAGCGGTCAGAGCAGCCGATCCAGCAGTCGCGCCACATGCACCGCCTCGCGCTGCGCGCCATCGGCAATCTGATGCCGACAGCTCGTGCCGTCCGCGACCACGATCGCATCGGGTTGCTTGCGGATTGCGGGCAGCAGGCTCAACTCGGCCATCTGCATCGAGACCGCGTGGTGCTCCGCTTCGTAGCCGAAGCTGCCGGCCATGCCGCAGCATGAAGTCTCGATCAGTTCCGGCTTCGCGCCAGGGATCAGCCGCAGCACGTCGAGGATGGGCGGCACTGCGCCGAAGGCCTTCTGGTGGCAGTGGCCGTGCAGCAGGATCGGCTGCCCGGCCGGTTTGAAGGCGGCCCGGAAGCGCCCGGCCTTGGCTTCGCGCGCGATGAACTCTTCGAGCAGCAGCGCTTGTTCAGCGACGGTCTCGGCCTTCTGGCCCAGACCCAGCACCAGCGCCTCATCGCGCAGCGTCAGCAGGCACGAAGGCTCGAGGCCGACGATCGCGACGCCGGCCTCGGCCAGCGGCAACAACGCATCGATCAACGCGCCAACCTTTTGCCGGGCTTCATCGACCATGCCGGCGGCCAGATAAGTGCGGCCGCAGCAGTGATGACCGCCCGACTTCTCGACCGTGTGCAGCGCATAGCCGCCGGCCTTGAGCACGCGCGCAGCGGCCAGCGCGTTCTCGGTTTCGAACGTGCCGTTGAACGTGTCGACGAACAGCACGGCGACCTTGCCGCCGGCTCTTGCAGTGCCAATCGCTTCACCCTGGCTCACGAACATCGACGCGTCGCGCGTGCGCCAGAAGGTGTCGCGCCGCCACTTCGGCAACGTTCGTTTCGCGGAAAACCCGAGCGCCTTTTCACCGAGCCAGCCGGCGCCGGGCAGGGTATTGCGCAGGTTCAGCAGCGGCGCAGCCTGCGATGCGCGGTGCGCGTAGTCGGGCAGTTGGGCGATCAGGCGATCCTTCGCGCTGAAGCCGTGCTTTGCCTTGTAGTGCGCGAGAAACTCGATCTTCATCTTCGCCATGTCGACGCCGGTCGGGCATTCGCGCCGGCAGCCCTTGCAGCCGACGCACAAGTCCATCGTCTCAAACATCGCGTCGCTCGTGAGCGCATCGGGACCCAACTGCCCCGACAGCGCAAGCCGCAACGTGTTCGCGCGCCCGCGCGTCAGATGCTGCTCGTCGCGTGTGACGCGAAAGCTCGGGCACATCGTGCCGGCGTCGAACTTTCTGCAGTGGCCGTTGTTGTTGCACATCTCGACCGCTTTGGCAAAGCCGCCGGTCGCGTCCCCGCCGGTGCCGGGCGCGGTCGCGATTTCGGTGACCGGGTCGGCCTGCACGTTCCAGCTCGTCCAGTCGAGCACGGTGTGGAGCGGGATGCGTTTGTACGGCTTCGGCGCCGATGCGGGGGCGAAGCGCAGCAGCGCGGCGTCGTCCATCTTCGGCGGGTCGATGATCTTGCCGGGATTGAACAGGCCGATGGGGTCGAGTCGCTGCTTGATCGATCGGAATGCATCGTTGAGCGCCGGGCCGAACTGCCATTCGATCCACTCGCCGCGGCACAGGCCGTCGCCATGCTCGCCGCTGAAGGCGCCTTTGTATTTGCGCACAAGTTCGCTGGCTTCCTCGGCGATCGCACGCATCTTGGCGCCGCCGTTCGCGCGCATGTCGAGGATCGGCCGCACATGCAGCGTGCCGACCGACGCGTGCGCATACCAGGTGCCGCGCGTGCCATGGCGCGCGAACACTTCCGTCAAGCCGTCGGTGTAGTCGGCCAGATGTTCGAGCGGCACCGCGCAGTCTTCGATGAAGCTGACCGGCTTGCCGTCGCCCTTCAGGCTCATCATGATGTTGAGGCCGGCCTTGCGCACGTCCCACAGCGCTTTCTGCGGTGCCTCATCGCGGCATCTCGACGACGCTGTTCGGCAGGCCAAGGTCGCCCATCAGTTCGACCAGACTTTTCAGCTTCGGCAGCAACGCGGCGCGCTCATCGCCTGCGAACTCGACGAGAAGGATCGCAGCCGGCTTGCCGATCAGCGCGGTCTCCACGGTTGGGCGGAACGCGGGGTTCGCGAGGCTCAGCTCGATCATCGTGCGGTCCACCAGCTCGACCGCGGTGGGGCCGAGCTTGACGATGTGCTGCGCCGCCTCCATCGCCGCGCGAAAGGTCGGAAAGTTCACCACGCCGAGCATCTTGGCGCGCGGCAACTCGCTCAGCCGCAACGTCAGGCTGCGCGTGAACGCGAGCGTGCCTTCCGAGCCGATCAGCAGATGCGCGAGGTTCACGCTGCCGTCGGACGTGTACGGTCTCTCGCTCTGGTTGTCGAAGATGTCGAGGTTGTAGCCGGCCACGCGGCGCATCACCTTGGGCCAGCGCTCGGCGATCTGTGTGCGGTGCTGCACGGCGAGTTCGCGCACATGATCGGCGATGCCGGCCGCGCGCGCGCCGAGCTGCGACACGGGGCCGAAATCCACCGCTTCGCCATCCGACAGCCACGCGCTTGCGCCCAGCACGTTGTGCACCATATTGCCGTACGCAATGGAACGCGAACCGCACGAGTTGTTGCCCGCCATGCCGCCGAGCGTGGCCTGCGCACTCGTCGATACGTCGACCGGGAACCACAGGCCGTGCGGCTTCAACTGCGCGTTCAGATGATCGAGCACGAGTCCCGGTTCGACCACCGCCGTGCGCGCGGCGACGTCGACCGCCAGCACGCGCCGCAGATGCTTGCTGGTGTCGATCACGAGCGCCGCGCCGGTGGTCTGGCCGCACTGGCTCGTGCCAGCGCCGCGCGGCAGCACGGGCACCTCGAGTTCGCGCGCGATCTGAATGGCGGTGGCCACGTCGCGCTCGGTCTTCGGCACCAGCACGCCCACCGGCATGATCTGATAGATCGACGCATCGGTCGCGTAACGGCCGCGCGCGCCGGCGTCGAACAGCACGTCGCCAGCGCATTCCTCGCGCAGCCGGCGCGCGAGTTGTCCGCACACCTCGTTCGGCGGCAGGGTTGTGCCGGCGGGGGCCAGGCGTTCGGCGGCTTCGATGTGCATGGCGGCGTCGGTTCGTTTGGTTTGAAGTTGGAAAAAAGTCGTGGCGGTCACGCGATGCGCAGGGTGTCACCGGCCTGCAACAGCGCGAGCACCGTGTCGCGCTTGAGGCGCAGATGGTGCGCCATCAGATCGCGCATGCCATTTGCATCGCGCGCGGTCAGCGCAACGATCATCTGCTCGTGCTGGCGCACCGCGTCGTGCCATTTCACTTCGTCCTGATTCGTGCGAAAGCGCAACGACTGCACGCGCGCATTGACCGAACGGTACGTGGCCGCCAGCACCGGATTGCCCGCGGCCAGGCTGATGGCCGAGTGGATCCGGGCGTTCAACCGGTAATAACCGGGCAGATCGCGCCGCGCATGGCAGGCGAGCATCTCGTAATGCAACGCCTGCAACTCGGCCAGTTCGGGCGCGGTGATGCGCTGGGCTGCGAGTTCGCCGGCCAAGCCTTCGAGCGTTTCGAGCAACTCGAACGTGTGGCGCACGTCATCCAGGGTCAACTGCACCGCGACCGCGCCGCGGTTCGGCAGCAGATCGACCAGCCCTTCGGCCGCGAGCAGCTTGATCGCCTCGCGCAACGGCGTGCGCGACACCTGCAACTGCTCGCTGAGCTCGCGCTCGTTGAGCTTGGCGCCGGGGGCGATGTGGCCTTCGACCAGCAACGCGCGCAGGCGCGTCAGCACCTGGTCGTGTAGCGCGACGGGGGAGATCTGAAGGATGTCGGCCATATGGTTTCGAGGGAAGCGGGGATTTTGCATGCAAAATGGAATACCCTGTGGCCGCGTACGGCGCTGCAAGTGGCAAAGGTCTTTAATGACATTCGCCGTTTTGCATGCAAAATGCTTGCATCGATAGAGAGGTGACCCCCCATGCTGCAACTCGACTTTCACCCGACCGGCCGCCACTTCCTGCAGATCCCCGGCCCAAGCCCGGTGCCGGACCGCATCCTGCGCGCGATGAGCCTGCCGACGATCGACCACCGCGGGCCGGAGTTCGGACAACTCGGTCTGAAGGTGCTGGCCGACATTCGCAAGATATTCCAGACGCAGCATCCGGTGGCGATCTATCCGTCCTCCGGCACCGGCGCCTGGGAAGCGGCGCTTGCCAACACGCTGAGCCCCGGCGACCACGTGCTGATGTATGAGACCGGCCACTTCGCCGCGCTGTGGAACCAGTTGGCCAAGCGGCTCGGGCTGCAGACCGAAGTGCTGACCTATGAAGGCCCAGACGAACATTTGCCGAACGCGCCGGGCTGGCGCCGCGGCGTGCAGGCCGACCTGATCGAGCGGCGGCTCGGCCAAGACACCGAACACCGCATCAAGGCGGTCTGCGTGGTCCACAACGAGACCTCGACCGGCGTCACCTCCGACATCCACGCGGTGCGCCGCGCGATCGATGCGGCGAAGCATCCCGCGCTGCTGCTCGTCGACAGCATCTCGGGCCTGGCCAGTGCCGACTACCGGCACGACGAATGGGGCGTGGACGTGACGATCAGCGGCTCGCAAAAGGGCCTGATGCTGCCGCCCGGCATCGGCTTCAACGCGCTGTCGCCGCGTGCGCTCGAAGCCATGAAGCGCGCGAAGCTGCCGCGCTCCTACTTCGCGTGGGACGAGATGATCGAGATGAACAAGAGCGGCTATTGGCCGTCCACGCCGAACACGAACCTGCTGTACGGCTTGTCCGAAGCGCTCGACATGATCCTCGGCGAAGGGCTGCCCAATGTGCTCGCGCGGCATCAACGTTGGGCCACCGGCGTACGCGCGGCGGTGGCCGCCTGGGGCCTGCCGATCCAGTGCGCGGACCCGGCCGTCTACTCGCCCGTGCTGACCGGCGTGATCACGCCGCCGGGCGTCGACGCCGATGCGGTGCGCCGGCTGATTCACGAGCGCTTCGACATGTCGCTTGGCACCGGCCTCGGCAAACTCAAGGGCCGCATGTTCCGCATGGGCCATCTGGGCGACAGCAACGACCTGACCTTGCTGGCGATGGTCGCCGGTGTCGAGATGGGCTTGAAGCTCTCGGGCGTGAAGCTGCAGGGCAGCGGCATCCAGGCGGCGATGGATCACTTCGCAAGCCATGCGGCGCCGCGGGCTTTGAAGAAGGCGGCTTGAGGCATACGCACCGAGCCTTGCCTGCTCCTCTTCGCTGTTGCTGCTGCTTGCTTTTTCGCGCCTCGCGCCTCTTGCCTCCCTCCACTTCCCCACTCGACCTTCGCTCATGCAAAGACGTTCATTGATACAGGCGGCCCTGGCGGCCATGACGGCCGGCGCAGCCGCATCCGGCGCGCTTGCGCAAGCCCAGCAGGCATCACCATCGGAGGCGGCGCTGCCCAGCGGCCCGATCCGCATCGTGGTGGGTTTTCCGCCCGGCGGCGGCACCGATGCGCTCGCGCGCGTGGTCGCTCAGAAGCTCGGCGCGCTGTGGAATCAGGCCGTCATCGTGGAAAACAAGCCCGGCGTGGCCGGCGTGCTCGCGGCCGAATACGTGGCGCAGCAGCCCGGCGACGGCAGCACGTTGCTGATGGCGCACATCAACAGCCATGCGCTCGCACCGAGCCTGCAACCGAAGCTGCGCTACGACCCCATCAAGGATTTCGTGCCGATCGTGCTGGTGGGGGTGACGCCGAACCTGCTGATCGCGAGCCCGCGTGAGAAGGCGCAAACCGTGTCGGACATCGTTGCCTTGTGCAAGGCCAAGCCCGGCGAGATCGGCTTCGGTTCGGCCGGTGCGGGTTCGGCCCAGCATCTCGCGCTCGAGATGTTCAAGCTGCAGGCCGGCATCGACGCGCTGCATGTGCCGTACAAAGGCAGCGGGCCGCTCCTGGCCGACTTGATGGGCGGCCAGATCCCGTACAGCTTCGAGACCATGACGGCGGCCACGCCGCACGTGAAAAGCGGCAAGGTGATCGCGGTCGCACAGACGCGCGGCAAGCGCGCCAAGGGCCACCCGAACGTGCCGACGATGCAGGAGCAGGGCTTTCCCGGATTCGAGGCGACGACCTGGTACGGCCTGGCGGGCCCGGGCAAGCTGCCGGCTGCACTGGCCGACAGGATCAACCGCGATGTCAACACCGTGCTCGCGATGCCCGATGTGCAGGAGCGCATGGACAGCTACGGCGCCGAGGACGGCGGCGGCTCGCGCGAGAAGTTCCGGGACTTTATCGCAGCCGAGATCGCCAAATGGTCGAAAGTCGTGAAGGAGGGCAACGTCCGACTGGAATAGGGCTCGCCCCCGGATGGGTTGGACGCGTCCCCAGGCTTCGCCCCCATTGATTGGCTCTCGTCTTCCCCCGACCGGGGGCGTCTCCTGTGGGAACAGCGACTCGACGGCTGGCGCTGTTTTATCGATTACCGCTGCTGCCCGATCGGGACCGACACCGCAGTTGGATATGGCCGGCATCACGGCACTTGCCGACGTGCTGCGGTGGTCGGGTTGCGAAGCAGCAAAAAAAATCCCATGAGGTGAATGACATGACGGACAACGCAACGCTCGAAGGATTGGTGCAGGCGCTGGTGCGGGCGCGGCGAGACAAGCAGCCTGCCGAGGCAGCGCCTTGGATTGAGCGGCTCGGTGCCGACGCGGCGCGTGCCTATGCGGTACAGCAGGGCGTGGCCGATGCGCTGCACTGGTTCGACGGCGCGGGCGTGGCGGCGGGCAAGGACGCGGGCGGCGGTCGGCCCATGCCGCGCTTCTGGAAGTCCGGCGGTGGCTCGCGCACGGGGCCGATCACGCATGCGCCGCTGCCGCCCGAAGGGGTGCGGCCGAGCCTCACCCACCTGAGCGACATGCATTTCAATGCGCCTGGCGTCGAGACCGAAATCGCGCTGCGCTTGGGGCGCGACGTGACGCCCGAGCAGGCCGTGCTGCTGCGGCACGAAGACGTGGACGCGTTCGTCGACGCAATGACCGTATCGGTCGAGATCGTCGACTCGCGCTGGCGCGAGGGCCAGGCCGCGCCGGCGTGGTGCAAGCTCGCCGACCTGCAGTCGCACGGCGCGCTGGTGCTCGGCGACTGGGTGCCGTATCGGCCCGGGCACGACTGGTCCGCGCAGCGCTGCGAGACCCGGATCGGCAACGCAGCACCGATCGAGCGTGCCGGCGCGCACCCGCTTGGCGAGCCGGCCTGGCTGCTGCCGGTCTGGCTGCAGCACCTGACCCGCGACGGCGCCACGGTGCCGGCCGGCACGGTGGTCACCACCGGCTCGTGGATCGGCATCGCGCCGACCGCGCCGGGGCAGCGCGTGCATGCCGAGTTCGCCGGCATCGGCAGCGTCGAGCTGACGGTGTGAGCGCGGCGTGACGTTGCCGCCCGATTCGCAATCGGGATTCGGCTTGAATTTCGTGTTGCCTCCGCTCATCGCGATCGGTTCGTGGATTCACGTGCGTGGGGCGCTTGGCAGCCGAGCCCCGAACAGATCGCGGACGCAAAAAGCAGGATCGAGGCGTACTGCCCGCTGCGGCGGACCCGCGTCACGATCGGTTGTCCGCTTGGAAAAACGACACGTTTCCATACCAGGCGATCGAGCGGGAAAATCGAACCTTGTCTCGATCAATGGAAACGGCTGAGGCGTCTCGCTGGCCGGTGCAAGCTCGGCGATCCCATGCCAGCCGTGCCACTGCAGATCGGCGGCTGCCGGCTGCCATGCGCTGAATCGCCGAGGCCTGTTGCGACTCGCTCGGTGTGGTGTGGTCAGTGGGTTGCTGTGGCCGGTCCCGGCAACTCGATCACGAACCGCGCACCGCCGCCGGGTCGATCCTCGCACCGCACGCGGCCGCCGTGCCGCTCGGCGATCGACTTGACCAGCGCGAGCCCGAGGCCGACGCCACCGTGCCGCTCGCTCGCGCCCCGCATCCGGTAGAACGGCTCGAAGATGCGCGCGCGTTCGGCCATCGGCACACCGGGGCCGCGGTCGCTCACCGTCACGGTGACCCTGCCGGTCGTCGCGCTTTGCCGCACCGCCACCGAGACGTCCCCGTGCGGCTCATGCCCGCCATGCGCATGGCCATCGCTGCCCGCGTAGCGGCGCGCGTTCTCCAGCAAGTTGCGCAGCGCACGGCGCAACAGGCGGGACACGCCGGGCACCACGATGGAGCCTTGCTCCACGTCCAGCTCCGCGCCGGCCTGCGCGCATTCCTCGGCCGCCAGCGCAACCAGCTCGACCGGCTCCGCCGTGCCGATGTCGGCCTCGCGCGCGCCGAGCCGGCTGGCCAGCAGGATTTCTTCGATCAGTTGGTCGAGCTCGGCGACGCTGCGCGCGATCTCGCTGCGCAACGCGGGCGAGGGCGACGTGCCCATCAGCTCCAGCCCCATGCGGATGCGCGCAAGCGGTGAGCGCAGCTCGTGCGATGCGTTCGCGAGCAGCGACTTGTGCGCGGCCACCAACGCTTCGATGCGCTCGGCCGCATGGTTGAAGCGGCCCGCGAGAAACGCGGTCTCATCGCGCCCCACCACGGGCACGCGCGCGCCCAGGTCGCCGCCGCCCCACTGCTCGACGCCGCGCTGCAGCCGCTCGAGCCCGCGCGTGAGCTTGCGCACGATCGGATACGTCGCGAGCGCCACGCCGATGCCGACCAGCGCGAGCATCCAGAAAAAACCCAACGGCGGCCGGTTCCAGAAGCTGCGCCCGACCGGCCGCGGCAGGTGCAGGTAGGCGACCCGGCCGTCCCTCATCTGAAGCATGAATGCGGGCCCGGCGCCCCAATCGGCTGCCGGGGGCTTTGCGCCCGGTGGGGTGTTCGATGGCGAGCCGGAGGGGGTCGCTGCTCGCCGCCGCTGCTCCGGTTTTCTTCGGGGGCTTCGGATGCGGCACCGCGCGCGGTTGCATTGCCGCCGCGGCCCGGCCCGCGCGGCAGCGAGTGACCGCGGCCGATCACGGTCTGGCCGTCCGCATCGAACAGCACCGCATCGCGCAGCGGCGGCTCGGCCGAGTAGCGCCAGGCCACCGCGACCAGCGAGGTCAGCAGCGCCACCGCGAGCACCACGCCCAGCCACAGCCGCAGGTACAGCGGCAGACCCAACGCGCGCATCAGCGAGCCTCCGCCGGTGGGCTCGACAGTTGCGTTTTGCCCAGCGCCATCGTCCTCACCTGCAGGTGACACGGTCGACGAGCCCTCGCTGCCGAGCTGAGCGGTTGCGACAGCGCTGGGCAACGCATCGTCAATCCTGCTGCTTCGAAAACACGTAGCCCACCCCGCGCACGGTGACGATGCGCTTGGGGTCCTTCGCGTCGTCTTCGATCGCGGCGCGGATGCGGCCCATGTGCACGTCGATCGAGCGGTCGAACGCTTCGAGTTCGCGCCCGCGCACCGCTTCCATGATCTGGTCGCGCGTGAGCACGCGGCCCGCGCGTTCGGCCAGCACGGCGAGCAGATCGAACTGGTACGACGTGAGTTCGCAGGCGCGGCCGGCCACGCTCACGGTGCGCGCGTCGCGGTCGATCTCGAGCGAGCCGAACACGAGACGCTGCGCCTCGGCCGGCAACGCGCCTTCACCGTGCCGGCGCAGCACCGCGCGGATGCGCGCGAGCAATTCGCGCGGCTCGAACGGCTTGGGCAGATAGTCGTCGGCGCCGAGCTCGAGCCCGACGATGCGGTCCATCGGGTCGCCTTTCGCGGTCAGCATCAGGATCGCGACGCGCGCGGCCGCACCGGGCAACGCGCGGATGCGGCGGCACACTTCGAGGCCGTCCATGTCGGGCAGCATCAGGTCGAGGATCACGAGATCGATCTGGCGCGCGGCGGTGTGCGGCTCCTGCAGCAGCGCCAGACCGCTCGCCGCATCGCCCGCGTGCCGGCAACGAAAACCCGACTGCTCCAGATATTCGCCGACCATGGCCGCCAGCCGTTCGTCGTCCTCGATCATCAACAGGTGCTGCATGGTGGTGGGTTTTCGCGTCGGAGTGGTCGACGATTCAGAGTGTCGAGGAAAAACGTAAATGCCGAGGTTGCGTGAGCGGCGATACGAAAACACGCTGCAAGCAGGCCGCTGCAACCCCATGCGGCGAGTTGACGCGCTGCATGCGTCCGTCGGATGCGGTCGGGGGTAAATGTTGCGTAAAAAATTCGGCGCCGATGAGCCCCGTGCGGCTGCGGCAGCGTCCTGTCGCAAATTTTTCGGTCAAGCGGGTTTCATCGCTCAGGCGCTTGCTCCGCAATCATTCTGAGCTGTTGAATGAGTAGCACACGTCGGCGCTGCGCGATGTCGTTCCCCCGTTGCCCGCCGCCCGTTCGCCGCCGTGCTCACAGCCGCAGCCCGGTTCAGTCCGGCGACGGCAGCGCCGGACTTCCCACCCGCACCGATGGAATCCGCGACGCCAGCCAGACCAGCAGCAGCACCGGCAATCCGAGCAGCGCCGTCGTCGTAAAAAATTCCGCATAACCGAACGCATCGACGAACCGCCCGGAAAACCCCGCGATCCATTTGGGCAGCAGCAGCATGACCGAGCTGAACAGCGCGTACTGCGTGGCCGAATAGTTGACGTTCGTCAGCCCCGACAGGTAGGCGATGAACGCGGCGGAAGCGATGCCGCCGGCCAAGTTGTCGGCCGACACCACGCCGATCAGCGCGGTCAGGTTGTGGCCCTGCGAAGCGAGCCAGGCGAACAACAGATTCGTGCCCGCCGACAGCACCGCGCCCAGCATCAGAATGCGCATCACGCCGACTTTGAGCGACAGCACGCCGCCGATGAACGCGCCCAGCAGCGTCATCGCCACGCCGTAGATTTTGCTGACAGCCGCGACTTCGTCCTTGCTGTAGCCCATGTCGACATAAAACGGATTCGCCATGATGCCCATCACGACGTCGCTGATCCGGTAGACCGCGATCAGCGCAAGGATCAGCGCCGCATGCCAAGCGTAGCGGCGGAAGAAGTCGGCGAACGGCTCGATCAGCGCCTCCCGCAGCCAGGCCGCCGCGTTGCGTGCTTTCGGCAGCACGCGCCGCGCGGGCTCGGGCGACAGCAGCACCGTGAGCACACCGACCGCCATCGACGCGGCCATCACGAAGTACGCGGTGGCCCAGGCGCCGTTTTGATAGGCGGTGGTTGCTGCGGACGTGGCCCCCGGTGCTTCCGCGCGCGCCGCCACCCACAGCGCGCCCGCGCCGGCCCAGATCATCGCGAGCCGATAGCCGCTTTGATAGGTCGCGGCCAGCGCGGCCTGTCGTTCGGTGCCCGCCGATTCGATCCGGTACGCGTCCAGCGCCACGTCCTGCGTGGCCGAGCCGAACGCGACCGCAAGCGCGCACCAAACCAGCGGCTCAAGCCCGTCGGCCGGGTTCTGCAATGCCATGCCGCACAAGCCCGCAATCACGATCGCCTGCGCAATCAGCAACCAGCTGCGGCGCCGACCCAGCGCACGCGTCAACAGCGGAATCGGCATCCGGTCCACCAGCGGCGCCCAGACCCACTTGAAGCCGTAGGCGAGGCCGACCCAGCTCAGGTAGCCGATGGTGGTCCGGTCGATGCCCGCTTCGCGCAGCCGAAAGCTCAGCGTGCCGAGCACCAGCAGCAACGGCAGCCCAGCCGAGAAGCCGAGCGCGAGCATGCGCAGGCTGGCGGGCTCGAGGTAGACGCGGAAGCTCGCGAGCCAGCCGCGGCTCGTGCGGTCGGCGGCGTTGGCAGAGGAGGGATCGGAAGCGGAGCGCGGGCGGGTCGGGGGGGTGGTCATGCGGCGGCGGTGGTTCGGCCGATTATTCCCGCACCGGCACAGTGGCCCCTCGCAGTCACGGCCGGCAGCCGCGCGCGCCGACGCCTGCCTGCCGCCGCTTCGGTCGCTGGGTCGGAAAGCCCGATGCAGACAACGGCTTGCAGAGACCCTCGCAGGCGATGGTCGACAAGGCGCTGACCGTGCGGCGAGATCGAGCGGGCCCGGCGTTCGGTCGCATCGACGCCCATGCGATCGAAGACAACTTCTTCATCGGCCCGCAGCCGACGGCGGCCGATCTCGAAGAAGCCCACAAGCAAGGCATCAAAACCGTGATCGATCTCCGGCTGCCCACCGAGACCGCCGCTTCGAACCGGCAGTTGACGCAAGGCCACGGGCTCGACTGCGTGAACATTCCGGTCGACAAGGACCGTCCCGATGAGCGTCAGATCGATGAATTCGAGGCCGCTTTTCAATCTCACGAGGGGCCGTTCCTGCTGCATTGCGCGACCGGCGCACGCGCCGCGTTGCTGCTGGCTTTGAGCCGGGCGCGGCAGCGGGACTGGCGCAGCGCCGAAACATTCGACCGGGCCCGCGAGCGCGGTTTCGATCTGCAGGCACAGCCGGTGTTCGCCGCGTTCGTTACGAAGGTGGTCGGCCAGCGGCCAGCGCGCTCTTGGGCGGTCAAGCAAAGGGATTGGTCACCGCACGACCCGGCCTTGTCGTGCCGCGCCTGTCTATCATCGGCGCATGTGCTGTCTTTGCCGATTCGATGCCGATCACGCTGTCGAGACAGCGCCCTTGCACGCCCATGCCGGCGACGCGCGCCAGCTGTCGCGCCGGCGTTTTGTCGCTGCGATGGCTGGAGCGGCCACCGTCGTTGCCTTGCCGCCTGCATCCGCTCAGGTCGACGTCGGCAGCGCTTCCACCTTGCGCAATCTGGTGCCGGCCGAGTCGCTCGAATCGGCGGCGCGCCAGCAGTACGCGCAGGTGCTTGCCGAGGCACGGTCCAAGCGCGCGCTGGCGCCGGACGGCCATCCGCAACTGCAGCGGCTGCGTGCGATCGCTGCGCGGCTGATTCCGTTTGCGGGCCAGTGGAATGACCATGCGAAGCAATGGCGCTGGGAAGTGAACCTGATCTCACGCCCACAGATCAACGCCTGGTGCATGCCCGGCGGCAAGATCGCGTTCTACAGCGGCATCCTCGACAAGCTGCAACTGACCGACGACGAGGCCGCGATGGTGATGGGTCACGAGATGGCGCACGCGTTGCGCGAACATGCGCGGGAGCGCATCGCGAAGACGCAGGCGACCGGCATCGGCTTGTCGGTGGCCGCGCAGTGGTTCGGCTTCGGCCAGCTCGGCAACGCGGCAGCGAATCTGGGTACGCAGTTGCTGACGCTGAGCTATTCGCGCGACGACGAGAGCGAGGCGGATCTGGTCGGCCTCGAGATCGCCGCGCGTGGTGGGTATGAGCCGCGGGCCAGCGTCGACTTGTGGAAGAAGATGCAGGCCGCCAGCGGCAACAAAGGCGGGGGCTTCAGTTTTCTGTCGACGCATCCGTCGGGCCCGAACCGCATTCGCAGGCTGCAGAAGAACGTGCCGAAGGTGCAGGGGCTGTACGAGCGCGCGCGCCGCGGATAAGTCCAACCGGCTGGTCACGCAGTGGGTTCGTGCAGCAGCGCGAACATGTTGCCGCGCCGCTCGTAGCGGCCGTCTTCCACTTTCCAGAACCGCGCGCCCGGCGCGGATTCGAGGAACGCGCGGCGTCGCTGCAGCCGGTTCTCACCGACCACCGATTTCGAGACCAGGTAGCGCACCTCGCCGGTCGGCCCGAGGATCACGGTGCAGCCGCCGAAGTAGGAGAACCCCGCCTGGCCCGCACGCGCCGCCACGTCGCGTCGTTGTGTGATCTCGGCGACCAGATCGAACACGATCTGCCCGTCCGGCCCGGCCCGCCGCGCGGTTCGGATCGACTCGATCGTCGGCAGGCCGACCGCATCGCCGCCGAGCCGCGCGTCACCGCGTCGCACCAGGCCGAAGTCGGCCCATTCGGCGTCGCTGCGCGCACCGAGATAGCGCCCGAGCGCGAGCGCCTGGTTGCGCAGTTCCTCCTTGCTCGCGACCTGCGCCGGATCGCCGCGAAACTTGAGTTCGCCAAAGCTCAGACCCGGTACGGCCGGCAACGGCCGGCGCGGCTCGCGCCACAGCAGTGCGTCCTCCGACAGGCTGGTCGCGTAGCGCGGGTAGATCGCGCGCTGCCAGAACGCGTCGATCAGCGCGCCGCGGTAATCCCAGGGATCGGACGGCGCCACGTCGTAGTCGGCGGTGATCAGCGCCTGCAGGTAGTCGCCGAAATTGATGCCGACCGGCGGGCTGTAGTCGATCGCGCGCACGCAGATCGTCAAGAACTGGCTGGCGAGCCGGCTCGCCTTGTCGGCGAGCACGCGCTGCAGGTCGTGCGGAATCTCGCCCGCGGGCAGCACGCCGCTGCCGCCCGTCGCCAGCCGCACGTAGCGTTCGGTCTTCCTCTTGAACACCTTGACGAACGCTTCGAACACCGCGCTGACAAGGATGCTGCCGAGCGCGTGCGGCTCCATGCCGGTCGCGTCGCGCGGATAGCGCGTGATCGGCTGGCCGGGGCCCCGCTCGATCGCGGTGCGCAGGGGCCCGTGCTGTCCCGTGGTGTGCCCGAACTGCCGCGCGAGGCCGGTCAGCAGGTCGGCCTCCTCGAGCGCGCCGCGGCAGCGCCGCATCGCGACCTGCAGCACGCCGGGCAGGCTGAAGTGCTGAAAGATCGCGACCAGGTCCGCAAACGCCTCGTGGAACGCGGGCACGTCCGGGCCGCTCGGCAGCGCGAAGTGCGCGCGCAGGCCGTCGAGCAGGGCGTGCGTGACTTCGTGCGCAATGATGTCCTGCGACAGGCCGGTGAACACATAGCCGCCGGGCAACGTGCGGTCGCTCGGCCGCTGGTCGGCGCAGTAGTAGCCGAAGCGGATCGCGCCACTCGTGCCATCGTTGCCGTACCAGGCGTTGCGCGCGTTGCCGAAGTGCGGGATCAGCGCGAGCGGCACCGCCTCGTCCGGCCGGCCAAAACCCCATGACAGCGTGCGGCCGAGTGCGCTGCGAAACACCGCATACGTCGTCATGCAGACCGCATACACCATCTGCTGATGAAAGCGCGGGTCGGACGGCGAGGGATCGTAGCCGTCCGCGATCAGCACCCGCTGGTCCGACAGATCCGCGCGGCGGTAGTCGAGTTGCTGCTCATGGTCGCGGTGGTCGACCGAGAACAGCCGTCCGCACGGGCCGGGCTCGAGCGGCTCGTAGGGCACGTTGATGGTCTCGATCGCGCCGTCGAGCTTCGGCGTGGACGGGTCCACCGTGTAGATGCGCAGCGGCCGATAGACCGGATCGCCCTTGCTGCGCTGGTACGGGCTGACCGGCTGGCGCGCGATGCCGGCACCGATGAGGAAGTCCTGTCCTTCGCGCGCGTCGGCCTGCGCCGTGCCGGCGGGTGCGGTCTCCGGCCCGCGCTCGCGGCTTTGCGCAGTGGCCGCGACTGCGTCGGGCGTGGAAGGGCCGCCATCGTCTGTGCCGGGCAATGGGGTGCCGCTGGCCATCGCCGCCCTACCTCGGCCCGAGCTGCGCGAGCAGTTGCTGGATCGCACCCAGCGTCTGCACGAGCAGTGCGGGATCGACCGTGCCGGCGCCAGGCGGCGCTGCCGCCGTTGCGGCCGCGCCGTTCGTCTGGGCGCCGCCGTCGCACCGTGGCCCGAACGGCTGCAACAGCGGCCGGCTGCTCAACTCGGGGCCGCAGTCGAGCAGGGGGTGCTGGCGCGCCTGCGGCCCGAACGCGGCTGCGATGCGATCGCGCAATTGCGCATTGCTCAAGCCGCCGATGCCGCCGGCGAGCAACCGCGTCGCGCGCAACGTGAATTCGCCGTGGCCGTCGCTTTCCCACGCGACCTCGTCGTCGCGGCAGGCCGCGAACTTCACGTTGCGCATCTGCGCATGGCCGCCGCTGCCGGCCACCGCGCGCGAACCGATGCCGAGCTGCTGGCGGTACTGCCGGTAGGCGGCTTCGAGTTCGGGTGTCGGGACCACGTAGCGCCGGCGCTCGTCGTGGCCGGGGCGCTGCTGGTCCAGCGCGGACAGGCCGACCGCGAAACGCGCGTTCGTGCCCGAATGGCAGCAGTCGGTGAAGCACGTCAGGTTCACGCCGTCGGGCACGCGCGCGAACACTTCCGCGATGTCGTCGTCGATGTAGAGTGCGCCCGTCGCGAAATCGACCGGGCACAGCGCCTCGTCCTTTCCGTCGTCTTCGTCGCCGTTCAGGTCGGGCACCTGCGTGCCGTGGCCTGCGTACTGAAACACGATCACGTCGCCGGGCCGGCTCGCATCGACCAGCGCCTGCAGCTCGCGATCGATCGCCGCGCGCGTGGCGTCGCCATCGAGCAGCGTCGCGGTCGAGAAGCCGAGCTGTGTGAGCGCGTCGGCCCACATGCGGGCGTCGGCAGCGCAGCCGGCCAGTCGATGGAGCGGATCCGGGTAGCGGTCGATGCCGACGCACAGCGCGCGCCGCTGGCCGCTGCTGCCGCCGCCACTGCCGTTGTAGTGGTTGCCGCCGCCCGGCGCCTGCCACACGGGCGCGGGCGCCGGAGACGACCCGTTGGGCGATGGCACGGGGGCTGACCAGACGGGCGCGGGCAACATGGGCGCGGGTGCCGCGGCCGGCGCCAGCGCGGCAGGCCGGCTCAGCCCGGCGTCGCCGAGGTCGATCCGGTCGAACCAGGCACTGGAAGTTGGAGCGATGCCGCGCGGCACCGGAAACTCGGCGATCGAATCCGCATCGGCCGCGCCGAGCACACGCCGCAGCACGCTGTTCATCGTCGGGCCGTCGTCGTCGAAGTCGCCGTGGCCCGTCGCTGTGCTGGCCGAGCGGCCCGCGGTGGCGGCCGTCGTTGACCAGACCACTTCGGCGGCAGCGGATGCGCTGCCGTCCAGGCCGAACAGGCGTTTCATGTCCGCATCGCTGCGGATGCTTTCCTCCAGCCCCAGGATCGCGTCGCCGCGGTCGTCTTCGAACGCGTTGGACACGAGGTACAGCAGCGACTTGCGATAGACGAACGCGCAGTTGTCGGCTTTTTCGAGGTCTTTTTTCATCGTGAACAGCGTGAGCGATCTCGCCGCGCCTTTGTCGCCGAAGCGCGTGCCGAGCAACGCCTTGAAGCGGTCCACGCGGATCGCGGGCGCGAGGAACTGCAGGGAGGCGAACGTCGGCACGCCGAGTTGCTGCGCGGTGTTCAAAAAATGCGCATGGAAGATCGAGCCGGCGCTGTGGCCGGCTGCGTGAAGCTCGATGCCGGCTTTGCTGTTGGCGTCGCAGAACTTCTTGAGCTTTTCGGCCGTATAGCGCGCGCCGCCGCCGACCGCGTCGGCCGCGGTCGGTGCATCCACCGCGCGCGCGGCGGCCGACTTCATGCCGTTCCAGAGCATCCGGCCGCCGAGCGCGCGCGCAGAGAGCTCGACGATCGGATCCGTGATCCAGTCGCTGAGGCCGCGCTGCTGCCGCTGCAGGCCCGCCGACTGCCCGGCGTCGCTCAGGATGCGGCCGAGCGTCTCGAACAGGCTGGTCTCCCAGATGAAAAAGATCGGGTAGACGTGGTTTTCCTTCCACCAATCGGCCTGTCGCGCGGCGCCTTGCAGCCCCCTGGCTTCCGAGGTGAGCCCGCCATGCGCCCAGAACACGATGCGCAGCGGGCGCTTGGCCGCAGCCGCCTCGCCCAGCGCTGCGGGCAGATGCTGCTCGAAGATCGCATCGACATCGGCCGGTGTCGAGGTGAATTCGCCGTCGCCGGAGAAATGGCCGGCCGACAGATTGATCAGGTGCGGACGCAGCGCGGCGAGCGTCGCCGCATCCAGGCCCGAGCTGCGCGCCATCGGTTGCCCCGGCGCGGCACGGGACGACGGGCCGGCCGCATCGCCTTGTGCGTCGTGCGCGTCGTGTTCGTCGTGCGACAGCTCGGCGTCGGCCGGCTCCTCGACCGGCAGCGGCGCGCGGCCAAGCGCGGCGATCGCGTCGGCGACGATGAAGTTCGCCTCCTCGGGAAACGGCCCACGCGCCGACAGCGCGCGCGAGCCGGCTTTGTCAGGTGCTGCGGCGGCGGCAACGAGCTGCTTCTTGCGCTGCTCGACCTCGGCCAGCACCGCGGCATGGTCGAGCGCGGTGCCAGGGCACGATTTGGGGCTCATCGCGTTGTGAAACAGCAGCGTGCTGGTCGGCAGCGAAAAGCGCGACTGCACGAGCGCGACGACCTGCAGCGCGGTTTCCTTCTGGGCGCCGTCGAACGGGTCCTTGCCCTGGTCGAAGTCGCCGATCATCTCGAACATGAACGGGCCGAACGCGTCGTTGCCGTTGTGGCCCGACGCACTGGCCGGCCGCCGGTTCCAGTCGCGGCCGAGCCAGACAAAACCTTCGGGGTCGACCGTGACGTGCTGCGCGATGTCGCTCCAGCCGTTCGTCTGCGTATGAAAACGCCACATCGAAAAGATCGTGTCATGGCCCCGGAACTGCGCGCGGTTCGGCCGCCACGTGTGGTGCATGTGCACCGCGTTGATCTGCCGCGTGAACGGGAACTGCTGCAGCAGTTGCGCGAACTGCGCGAGCGACAGGCGCTTGAAGGTCGGGGTGGGCATCTGCGTCTCCTGGTTGTCAGGCATCACCAGCCGGGGCGTGTTCGATGACTGTCGCCAGCGCGAGGCCGCTCGTCAATACCGCGTTCATGGAGTCCGGCGGCGGTTCCTTGTGAACGATGGAAACATGCAATGGAAAAAAATAGCAAACGAGGCTTCAAGGCAGAGGGCGGAAGGCTTATCCGATTGATCGCTCGTTTGCCGGACGAACGCTTGATCGCGTGCCGGATGGAGGTGCGTTTGGATCAGTGGGGAAGGGGGACTGTTTTTCCACCGGGCCGGCGGGCTGAACGCGACCAACCGGAGCAGCGCGAGCGCGGTACTGCCAGGTTGCCGGAATCTGCGCCACCCTCGTGGCGGTTGATGTCCGTGCCGATGGAGCGCAATGCATCGACGCCGAGCGTGCCGAAGCCGAAGCCGAAGCGATCGCCGCCGAGCCGAGTCGTGCGAGAGCAGTGGCGGCGCGCTGCTCTCGCGATCCAAGCCGAAGATCGCATGCGGCTTCAGCGGGGTTCGTAGCGAATGATCTCGCCGTTGGTGCGCTGGACGAGCAGCGAATCCGTGTTGAAGCGCGCCTCGAAGCAGTTCGTTCCCTGCTTCTGCGAGCGCAGGCAGAGCTTGCCGTCTTCCGCTCTCCACTCGCCGTTGTCGCTGTAGTTGTTCGATGCGTTGACGAAGAAATGACCGTCGCGCTTGAACTGCAGCCGCGCGTTGCCGCCGTTGCATAGTTGACGAGGAAGTTGTTGCCTGCGAGCCGCTGCTGCAATTCGGCCGCGATGGCGCCGTGGCGCCGGCGGGAAATTCATCGGTCCGCGCGCCTTGCGTCGCCGGCGTGGTGCACGCGGCGAGGGACAGGGCGGCAATCGAAAAAATGAGCTTGTTCATGACTGTGTCTCCAACGATTTCAACAATAAAAAAATGGGCAGACCGCTGATGCAGCCTGCCTCGGCTGCTAGAAAAGCTGCGTCGTGTGCTGGATCACGCGGCCATTGCGGTCGCCGTAATACAGCTGGAACTGCTGAAAGCGCTTGTTGTCGGTGGCCGGGTTCTTGCCCGTGAACGGCACGGTCGCTGTGAGCTCGGTTCAGCCCGGAAAGAAGAACGCCAGTTCGCGAACGCGCGGATAGCCCGTGCTAGCGCCGCTCTTCGAGGCCATCGGAGAACGCGTTGGCCGACAGCAGCGCCATCGGCGGGCCGCCGGCCGGCGCTTCAGCCTTCTGCCAGGTCGTTGCGTGACGCCGCCGGTGGTCTTCGCGGCCTGGGCGATCTGCGCCAACGTCAATGACGAATTGGTGATGGACGGATAGGCTGCCGGCGCCGCCGCATCTGCGCGAAGGAATAGGGCAGCGCGGGCAGCGTTTCGGTGTAGGTTGCGATCGGCTGTCTTTCCGTCCTGGCCGTTGATGGTTTTCCAGCCGTCGTCCGCATACACCGCGATCGTGTAGACGCCGCCCGCGACCCAGCCCTGGTCTCGAACCGCTTGTCCACGGCGGCGATGCGCTCTGCAGTCGATGGGCTAGTTCAGGGTCCTGCCGCATCTGTCGCCGCTGACGCCGGAGCCGACGCAATCGGCAATGTCGGCGTCGGGCATCTGCGGCCGCGCGGTCGGTGTCAGTGCAGACCTGAAACCCATCGGTATCGGATGAAATTGGCGTTGCCGGGCTTGCCCTGGAGTTCCGGCGCGTCGCGCAGGATGCGCGGCGACAGCATCTTCAGCGAGAACGGCTTGCCGCTCGGGCCGACTTCGGGCCCGGCCCGGTCACGATGATGTAGGTCGCGACCTTGCCCGGATCGCGGAATTGGAAGCGCACTTCGCGCCGATTGACCGCCGTCGGCGTCTTCAGGCTGCCGTCGCTGAGGTTGTATGTTGATCGTCTCGAGGTTGCGCGCCAATGATCTGCGAGTAGACTCAACTTTCGGTTGCCGAAGTAGCGCATCGCACTGCTGTCCTGCGGCGTCGCGCACGAGCCCGACGAACTGCCGGTGATCAGCGTCTGTTGGCGCCGAGATGGGTCGTGCCGTCGGCATAGGTGATGTCGTACTGCACGTCGATCTCGCGCCGCGTCGAGCCGTCGGCGTTCGTGGTCGTGCGGTCGGCGAGCACCTTGATGTTCGTGCGTTTCGAGCCCAGTATCGCAGCAGATTGTCCCGGCTGTAGGTGCTGCGCGGCGCGGCAGCGCCGGTCTCGTCGTATCTGGGCCACCGGAAGTCGCTGGTAACGCCGTCTTGAGGAAAACACTTGTCGATCAGCGCGACGCGTTCCGCGCCGGTCGCGGGCACGCTGGTGGCGACGGACTGGTCGTAGGAGGCCAGAAACTCAGTCGCGAGTTCGAGCGCAGTCGGCGGCGGTGGCGGCTCGGTGCCTCCTCCTCCTCCTCCTCCTCCTCCGCAGGCTGCCAGAGTCAGGGTCATCAATGCGGCGACAGCGTGCAGCCGCGCATTGCGGGGTCGATCGTTCTTCATTCGATTCACCTTTTGGATAGTGCGTGGGTTCTGGAAGAAAAGTCCTCATCGCCCGACGGCTGATCCCTGTGGAACAAGGATCAGACGAGGGGCGCATTCAGTCTGGGCGTGCGAACGCGTATTGACCATTGGCCTGATGGCTGGACGATGGTTTAGCAGCCGATGCTGAAAGTCCGGAGAGGTTCCAAGGCGCCGTCAGGCAAGGAAAAGTTGCCATGAAACGCATTCCAACTGTCTTTATTTACACCGGTAAAGTGCCAATCTGTCGCACGATGAATCACGTTCAAACCAAGCTCACCTCACAAGGCTAGGTCTCGGCTCCAGCATCGGTACGTCGGGCGCTTGGGCTTGCGCCCGGCTCGGCGCTGGAATGGGTCGAGCAGCGCGGCCGCATCGTCGTCAGGCGGGCCACGCGCCATGATTCGCAGGCGGTGCATGACGCGTTGTTCGCGCAGCGGCAAGGCGTGACGGCGGCCAAGTCACTCGAAGAATTGAAAGACGGTATTCGTCGGCACATGAAGCGCCGGCACGCACGCGGTTGACACGAACGTGCTGGTGCGCGTGCTGGCACGCGACGACGCGGTGCAGTTCGCGCGTGCCGAGGCGTTTATCGGCGATAGCGCGTGGATTTCACACCTGGTGCTCGCTGAGACGCTGTGGGTGCTCGAGTCGGTCTACCACCGCACACCGGCTCAGTTGGCCGCCGCGCTCGAACTACCGCTTGAGCACGAGAGCCTGACGCTGCAGGACGCCGACACGATTGCCGCAGCGCTCGACGCCTTCAAGCGAAGGCCGGCGCTCGGCTTTCTCGACTGTCTGGTGTTCGAGATCGCACGAAAAGCAGGGCATCTGCCGGTCGGCACGTTCGACAAAGGGTTGGCGAAGCTGGCGGGAGCGAAGCCGGTTTGACTGCAGCCAATCGTCTACCAGTAGGCTGGCACTGGGTGCAAACCAGCAATTACGAAATGTCGAAGCTTTTCTTCGTCCAGTTCCGCGCGCGCCATCGCGGGGATCGAGGTCGAACTCGACATCGACTTGCCACCCCGCGTTCCTTGCCGTTACGCCGATCAGCGCAAACCCGTCCCCCGGTGCAGGGAAGCCAGCTTCGCACCGAGCAGCGATAGGTCATCGCACCGCAGCGCGCATCGACCCAGGTGAATTCGAATGAGTCGACGCGCGCAAAGTCTTCCGGCACCGCATTCGCGAATGGATAAGGCGCATACAGCGCGGGGCAGTGAATCGAATGCGCAATCACTTTTTTGTCGCTGCCCTCGCGCGTTAATTCTATTGTCGTGACGTTGCCGCGATGCGTATCGCCAGACAGGAACACGACATCGTTGGCGCCGCGCTCATAGACTTGTGCTAGCAGCCGATGAAGTGAGAGCGGATAGCCGTCCCAGGCGTCCGAGCGCAGCGCGGCCGCCGTGCCGCCCGATCGCACCGCGAGCGTGCGCGGAAGCACCATTGCAGCGGTGACTAGAAAGCGCGGGCCTGCGATCGAGCGATCCTCCAGCCACGCGCCGAGCGCGCGCGCCTGATCGATTCCAAACAGATCAGCGCTATGCACGATAGTCGCGGTCCGCGGCGACCGTTCGGTGCGGCTGTCGCCAGAAAGAACGGCAGGCCGCCGATGGTCTTTTTCTGCCAGAGCGCCTTACGGCTTTGCTCCGTCGGCCGCAGTTCGCGCTGGTAACGCAGGTAGGCATCGACGCCGCGCCGTTTCAGCTCTTCGTTCGACAAGGGCCGCCGTTTCCCTCTTTTTTCAAGCGGCCGGCCCTCCAAAGGATTCGCGCCCGCCGGATCGGGCTCCCAGTCGTTGTCGATCTCATGATCGTCGGGCAGCATGTATGCGGGCAGGCGGCCGAGCACGGACCGCGGGCCGCGCGCACCCAGAAAATTCTCATAGGCCCGGTCGAAGCGCTCATCCAGCGTCTTCGGGTCGAACAGGCCCGCGGCCGCGTCCACATAGACTTGGTCGCCCGCGAGAATCATGAACGACGGCGCATCGTGTTTCTTGTCATCGAGCCGCTTCGCCAGCCGCAGCCAGGACGCATCGGACGGGCCGGTCTGCGGCACGCTGCCCGGAATGCCGGGCGGAGTGCGATCGAGCAAGCCGCCCGGGTACTGGCAGCTTGCCAGAACGAAACAGCAAATCAGGTCCGATTTTTCCCCCTGACTGCCCCGCAACGGGCCGACCACGCTGAGCCGAAGGGACTCATCCGAGCTTCCGTGAAATTTGCGGTGAATCGACCGCGCCATTTCGTGTTCGACTATCCGAATCCGGCTTCCAAGATCGGACTGGGGTTCAGCTGTTGCACCGGTGGCGTCCCGCATCGTCATCCGCTCGAACCCGGCAGGCAACGCCTTGACAACCAACCATCTCGCAGCGTCAAACAACGTGCGCACGGTCGCTGGCGCTTGCTTTCTTATCTCGGCCGATCGCAGATACATCAACATCACGAGCAAGCCGTCGGCGCCGGGGGCGAGTCGCGCGCGATCGATGTCGAAGCTCAGGCGCGTGTCCTCATCGTCCGGATCAACCGGCTTGGGTATCGCGACGGTCGCGAGTAGCCGGAATGCCTCAACGCCGGGGTCGACTTCTGCGCCGTCGCGATCCACCAGCCGGCAGCGGCCATCATCGCGCCAGGCGACCGGCACGAACACGCCAAACAGCGGAATCTCGCGGCTCTGATCGTCGCCGACGGAGAATTCGAGACGTTCGGGGTTCGCAGTGTCGGCACTCAACCGCACGCCGAACGCCACCCACTGTGAAACAAATGAAATGCTGATGTGCTGCTCTGCCTCGGAGCCGACCGGCGCGGATGCACCATCGACACCGTTGAAAAATCCGATTACGTCGCGAAACACTTCGCTCGCCCCGATACCGATCAGACAATCCTGATGTCCGAAACCGGGGTACTGTTTTTCAGTCGGCAGCGGCTGAGTGGCCGGCGCCTCTTCGCTGAAATCCTTGAAGCGTTGAAGCGTTTGCACCGCCATCAGTCCGTTGTCCTCTCCGTGCAGGACCATCACCGGAAACGCATAGCGTTCGCGCAGCCGATGCGGACTCAGCAGCCGGTTGGAACCGCGATGACTTGCGATCGACCGGTAGCGCGCGAAATGAATCGCCTGCGACACCGTCTCGATGTTTAGCGGCCCGAAATGATCGTCGATGCAGTCGAGCATGCGCCCGGACAGGTTGTTCACGCTGAAGTCGCGCCCGTACAGCGCGTCCATCCGGTGCCGTGTTCCGACCCACGGCGTGCGGCGCCAAGGTGTCCAGAACGGGTTCTCGCGGTCGAATTCTTCTTGCGGATAAGGCAGCGTCGCAAGCAGCCGGTCGACCAGCTGTTCGCCCACGCCGGGCTTTGCCGAACCCCGGAACTGCCAGTTTTCGAGCGGCAGATAGTGCTGCAGATAGCGCATCAGGTAAGCGCGCAATACATTGGCTGGCGTGAACACCATCGCCGGCGGAACCTGGGAAATCGCGAGGCTGCGGATCCGGGAAGGCAGTTTCTCGCGTAACGCCCAAAACGGCTCGTGCGGCCGCTTTTGCGCGAGCAGCGCCATGCCGAGCATTGCGGAGCCCATGCAATGAGCAAAAACGTCGATCCGCGGCTGGCCGGTGGCCGCAAGTACATGGTCGACCGCCACCGGAATGTCAGCATAAGCGGCATTCTCGAACGTCCACGGATGCCGTGCGTGCGGCATTCCCGCGCTCGTGCGCAGGTCGACGATCCAGACATCGCGGCCCGCCTTCCACAGCGCCTCGGCCAGGTTGGGGCGCACCGCGTGGTGCGCGAACGTCGTGCCGCTCGCGCTGTAGCCGTGGATCATCAGCACCGGCGTGCAGATCGCGACATGCGCATCTGGCTGCTCGGCGCAAGCGCGGCTTCGCTGCTTTGCACCGAACGGGTAGTGCGTCAGGCGCACCATGACCGGTCGGCCGTCGGGCATGGTGTCGACCGGCAGCTCCCTGATGGTCGGCCGGGGCAGGCCCGGGACCAGGCCCGGCAGGCGAGATATTTCGCTCGGACGCGGCCGGTCGGGCAGCCGAAAGCTCCAGACGTGCACTTGCAGCAGGATGCGCAGCAGATACAAGACAAGCGTCGTCAGATCGGCGAGCGCGCTGGGCTGGTCCTGCTGGTCAACGATGCGAAGCAGCGGCACGCCCTGGTATGCGAGATAGCCAGTGTCGAGCGTCAACACCGGCCGCGTGGAATACCACGCAAGTCCCGGAAAGCTTTCGAGCCTCACTGCCGACAACTGGCGCCATGGATTCGAGCGGCGCGAATAGGTCAGCTTCTTTGAGCCATTGAAAGTCTGGCCCGTCCAGGATTGCGTTAGGTAGACATCCTTGGACAATACGATTTCATCGACGGTCCATTCGTAGTCGAGAAGTCGCACCGCGCCCGCGCGTGAAGCCAGATCCCAGGCGTTCCGCGCGCGGCTCCAGGCGCCTTGCCCGTCCTTCGGCGGCGGTTCTTGCCCGCGCCAGCGGTCGATACGCCACAGCACCAAATCGCGCAAGCCCCGGTTGCGAAACCAGGCCCAGATGCCGCGCAGATGGCGTTCGATCGGCGTCGAAGCGTCGCGGTGCAGCACGCGCAGCGATCCCCGAAGCTTTGCGTCCAGAAGCATGGCTTCCTCGCGCGACTTTCGATCGCCGGCCGGAGAGTGCGAAAAAATCTGCAACCGCCCGCGGCTCGCATCGAGATTCAGCACGGCGCCCGGCTTCATGAGTTCGCGCACCTCGACCGGATCGAAATGCATGGTCAGCTCGACGTAAACGTTTTTGTACGTGCCGAACGACGGGATCGATCCCGAAAGCCGCTCCAGAACTTCGACTTTGGTCGGCCGTGGCTTCTTGACCACCTCGGGCGTGCAAAAGCGCGGGCGCGGTGCCAGCTTCTGCGGGCTTCCCTGCGCGACTTTGAAACCCCATTGCCGGCGCAGTTGCGTGACCGCGCGCCACGCGATGCTTGCGATCGTCAGCGCGGGATTGATGCCCAGCGAGGTCGGAACGATCGAGCCGTCGAGCACCGCAAGTCCCTCGTGCAGCCGCAGTGGAGCGGTCGCGTCGGGATCGAACACGCGGCCGATATGGTCGACCACGCCCGACACCGGCGCGTCGCCCATCGGGCAGCCACCGAGCGGATGCACGGTCAGCAGCGGCCCGGTCTGGCCGCCGAGCAGGTAGTCAAGCTTTTCCGGAAACGGCTTCCAGACCGGATTTGGCAGCATGCGGCCGGCCTTGAGCGGCGAATTTGCGAGCAGGCGTTCGAGCGTGCGGTGTTGTTCGACAAACGCCGGCTGATCGCGCAAGGTCGGCCAGTGCACCGAGATCGCGCCGTCACCTTCATCCGGCGACCGGCCGCGCTCGAGCTTGAGCACGCCGTCGGCGCTGTCGCGGCTCATGATCGCGACGACCAGCGTGTTGCGGATGCGCTCGGCATCGACCACGCTCGGGTCGCGCCGCAGGTCGTCTTCGGGGTGGTGGTCATCAAGGTCCGGCTCGGCCAGAAGATGCAGCGCGGCGGTCAGTCGTCACGGCCTCTTCCATGAGCTGGCGCAGCGGACCGGGCACCGCGAGATCCTGGATCACCATGCCATCGCTGCCGCCGCGCAGATCGACGCAGCCCGTGATGGTCGGGCCGACGGAAGTAGCGGGCGGATCCTCATCGGGCAGAACCTCGCCGGGCCGCCTGCATTCATTGCCAACGCCATCGACCGGGAGGCCGGTGTCGTACAGGGCCGCGACCACGTCGCCGTTGCTCGAAAACCGCTGGCCGAGCTGCGGCGAAAAGCGCAGTCCTTCGCATTCGGAGCGCATCAGGATTTCGGTCGAGCCGAAGGTGCCGGCCGCAAGCACCAGATGTTCGGCGCGTAGCACGAATGGCGCACTCTGACGCCGGCGCAGCGCTTCGTCGGTATACACCAGATGCAGCTTCCACAGCGGCGATCGGCCTGCGCGCCGCTGCTTTTCGATGCGCAGCAAGGTTGCACCCGAAAAAACGTCGGCGCCGAAGGACTTCGCTTCGGCCAGCAGCGTGAGGTCGAGTGAAATCTTCGCGTTGTGGTTGCAGCCGGTTGCGCAGTCACCGCAGCGAACGCATTTATCGAGCACGACGCCGGCCCGGGTGCGCAGCCCGTCAGCGAGCGCGACCGTGATCGGTACCGCCACCTCGCTCCGTGCGGAGTCAGACTGCAAGCTCGCGAGCGCTTCGAACTTGTGCGGTCTCGGGTCGTCGGAATCCGTTACCTTGTGGGTCGCGCCCAGGCGTTTCTTCAATACCTCGGCGCGTTTTTCGAGTGCGTCGAAGGCGCGCGGCCGGTGCAGCTTTGCGGGCCACGCGCCGTCCTGAAAAACCTCTCGCTTCGGCATCAGCATTACGCCCGCATTGATCAGTGATCCGCCGCCCACGCCGTTGCCGACCACCGCGCTCACGTCCTTGCCGACGCGCACGTCGAACAGGCCTGCGCGATAGCCACGCGGCCGCGCTCGGCCCGCGCCCGTGAAGCGTACGTGGCCCGCGATGTCGGCCATGCGCGAAGGAAACATGCCGGGCAGGTATTCCCGGCCGCGTTCAAGCACGCAGACCGTCTTGCCCCCCCGAAATGCCGCGAGCTCGCGCGCTGCGACTGCGCCGCCGTAGCCGCTACCGACGATCACGGCGTTGAAGTCTGCGTCTTCGGAATCGTTTCGGCCGACTTTGTTTTCGAGCGCGAAGACGAGATCTTCAAAGCCTTGTGAAAGCCAGCGCATCGCGCGCTGCTTTTCTTTTTCCTCACACATCAGCGCTGGGGACGATTCTTTTTCTTGTGTCATGGTCCTCTCCATTGCGAACTGTCTGCTCGATCGCGCTGCAAAGTGTCTCGATCGCGACCGGCTTGTGCAGCAACGCAATGCCGGCCGATCGCGCGTCCTGCAAGCGGTCCGACGCGATGTCGCCGCTGATCAAAAGCGCGGGCAGGCGGGGATGAAGCTCGCGCAGTTGCGCAATCGCATTGATTCCGGTGTCGTCGCCGCGCAACCGCAGGTCCGCAAGCACGACATCGGGCCGTGCGGCTTTCGCGAGTTCAAGCGCCTCTGCAGTGCAGCCGGCCAGCAGCACCTGCGCACCGAGGCCTTCGAGCAATGACTGCATCCCCTTGCGTACCGATTCCTCGTCGTCGAGCACCAGCACGCAAAGGCCAAACACTGATGGCCTCATCGCCGGTTCATAGGCCGCATCCGGATAGGCGGCGGCTTTTTTCTCGCTGCGCGGCACCGACAGCACGAACTCGGTGCCCTGGCCGGGCGCGGATTTCATGCGGAGTCCGACGTCGAGCAGTGTCGACAGGCGCCGCACGATGGAAAGGCCGAGGCCCAAGCCTTGCGAGCGGTCGCGCTCGGGGTTGCCGACCTGGTAGAACTCCTCAAACACCTTGTGCTGTTCGGCTTCATCGATGCCGGTGCCGGTGTCCGCGATAGTGATGCTCCACTTTGCGCCTGCGGACTCGACCCGGATCGAGATGCCGCCTCGCGGCGTGTACTTGATTGCGTTATCGACCAGATTGCGCACGATGCGCGCGAGCAGCGCCTCGTCGGTCTTGCAAACCGCGTTGGGCGGGCAATCAACGGTCAGCCCGAGGCCTTTTCTGTGGGCCAGCGGGCCACAGTCGAACTCGATCCGTTGGAGGAAGTCGACGAGAAAGAACACGCCGGGCCGCACCGGCACCACGCCCGCGTCGAGCTTGGAAATGTCGAGCAACGCGTCGAGCTGCGCGCCAAGCGACTGCAGCGCCGTGCCCATGTCGTTCACGATTCGGCGGCTGCCCTCGTCGAGCGGCCTGAGCGCGAGCGCGGCGCCGAACAGAGTGAGCGTGTGCATCGGCTGCCGCAGGTCGTGGCTGGCCGACGCGAGAAAGCGGGTCTTAGCGCGATTTGCCGCCTCGGCGTCGTCGAGCGCCACGCGCAATTGGCGATTCAGTTTGGCCTGCTGCTGCCGGATTTCGAAGGATTCGCGAAACATGCGATAAGAATCGCGTGCCGTCGCGATCAGCACCGCACCGAACAGAAGCACGAGCAAAGCGGTCGACAACTCGGCCAGCCGATTCAACGCCGTGCCGGTAAAAAATGCCCACGTCGTCGCCAACGGCAACAGCACGGGCACGATGAAAGAGATGAAGATAGGCCGGTATCCATTTGTCGTGCCGACCGAGCCGGTGCAGAGGCCCAACAGCAAAATCGACAGAAAAGCGCTTTCGATGCCGTTCAGTTGCGGAAGAAAAACGACGGCGGACCCGTGGGCAATCCCGTTGATCGCGCTGAGTGCGACAGCGCTGCTGAGTTTTCGGGACTGTGTCCAGGGGCCGCTCGTCAAGAGGTGCCCGAGAACCTGCCAGCGCACGACTTGAATCCCGGAGACGATCGCAAACCATAGCCATGCGGTGCCGGGCTCTCGATCTTGTTGCTCACAACCGCTGCGAGCAGCGCGTCCGCGACGACCACCACATAGGGCACTCGGCGACCTTGCCGTGCGAGCATCTGCAGAAGTTCATTGCCTAGCCCGTGTTCATCACCGCCTGCGCCGGCTTCGACCCGGCCGTCGCCTGTGGACTGCATATTCATTCCAGGACAGTCAGGCCGGCAAGCAATCCGAGTTCATGCACGCGGTACATCGCCTGCGTGCGCGAATGAACACTCAGCGTCTGATAGACCGCCCACAGGTGCGCCTTGACCGTGCCTTCGGCCATATTCAACTCACGTGCAATGATCTTGTTGGGCTTGCCTTGCAGCAGGCAGCGCAGCACGGCCATCTGGCGCGGGCTCAGGTCCGGCATGTCGCGCGACGACCGCGCCTCGTCGCGAGGTGTGCTGTTGTCAATCGCCAGCGCCGGAAGATAGACGCCATTGGCCAGCACCAGGCGCAGCGCCTGCACCGTGACCTTTGCGTCGGTCGTCTTCGGGATGTAGCCCGCCGCGCCCGCATCGATCGCGCTGCGGATCAGCGCCGGCTCCTCGTCGGCCGACACGACGACGACGCTCGCAGCCTCGAACGAGGTCTTGACCTCGCGCAGCGCGTCGAGCCGGCTTGCGCCCGGCAGGTTCATGTCGAGCAGCACGAGCTCAGGCTGATAGCCCGCGACCTGCAACGCCTTGGCTTCCATCACACTGCCCACGTCGGTCGCGTCCAAGGCCGGGTCGATCGCCGAGAGCAGCGCGCGCAATCCCTGGCAGAACAGTGGATGGTCGTCGACGATCAAGACGCGCATGGGAACCAACTCCTCTCGAAGGCGATGAGGTCGTCTCATGATAGGCGCCGCGGCGCTCTCTAAAAACTAAACCTAGGTCTGCGCCGGCCTAAACGTTGGATGAGCAGCAGGTTGCTGCCGCAGATGCCTTGCCGATCGACATGCGTGCCGGCGCCGGTTGCGCCGCGGTCGCCCGGCCGCACGAGCAACGCGGCTTCGAACGCGGATCGGCTGTCCGGCTTTCCTCAGGTTGGGCCAGTTCTCAGCAGCTGCAACGCGGCCGGGCAGCGCGGCGTGACTGAGGTGTGAATTCCCGGTCGGGCCTTCAAGCGCAAAAGGCAATGGAAAATGCCGTAAGCGCTCGTACAGCCTGCGAGTGCGGCTAGCAAAAATATATCGTGAAAGGCATGAAGGCGACACCTGCGTCAGCAGCACCTGAAGAACCAGCACGTTGCGCCCAATGGGCCCTCCGTTGGATCCACCGACGCCGCGTGCCCCGCCGTCTGCCCAGCGCAGCGGAAAATACCCCCATGAAAGCACCCCCACGCCTGCAGGCGTTGATCGAAGAAGGCCTCATCGACAGCGTGCAGCGCCAGTTGATGAGCGGCAAGGAAGCGATGGTCTTCGTCGTGCGCTGCGGTGAGCAGACGCGTTGCGCCAAGGTCTACAAGGAAGCCACGCATCGCAGCTTCCGCCAGGCGGTGGACTACACCGAAAACCGCAAGGTCAAAAACTCCCGCCAGGCGCGTGCCATGGCCAAGGGCACGCGCTTCGGCCGCGAGGCGCAGGAAGCCGCCTGGCAAAGCGCCGAAGTCGATGCGCTGTACCGGCTGGACAGTGCCGGCGTGCGCGTGCCGCACCCGTTCAGCTTCTTCGAAGGCGTGCTGCTGATGGAACTGGTGACGGACGCCAACGGCGACGCAGCCCCGCGTCTGAACGACTGCAGCTTCACACCGGATGAAGCGCGCCAGCACCACGCGGCGCTGCTGACCGAGGTGGTGCGCATGCTGTGCGCCGGCATCGTGCACGGCGACCTGTCCGAGTTCAACATCCTGCTCGGCAGCGGACGGCCCCGTCATCATCGACCTGCCGCAAGCGGTGGACGCCGCCGGCAACAACCACGCGCAACGCATGCTGCTGCGCGACGTGGGCAACCTGCGCAACTTCTTCGGCGCCTTCGCGCCCGAGCTGACGGCCACCGCAATACGGCCCCGAGATCTGGGCGCTGTACGAGCGCGGCACGCTGTCGCCGGAAACGGCGCTCTACCGGCCGCTACCAGCGCACGGCCGGCGCCGTGGACCTGATGAGCGTGATGCGCGAGATCGACGACGCGCGCGCGGAAGAAGCCGCGCGCCTGCTGCGCATGGCCTGACAGGGTGAACATGCAATCGCCCCCAGCGCCCAGCCGCAAGCCGACGCCGAATTACCTGCTCGGCTATCCGCCCGACGCACTCGCGCGCGTGCAGCGACTGATCGATGCCGGCCGTCTGGGGGCCAGCCTGCAGGAACGCTACCCCGAGCCCCACACGGTGCGCAGCGAATCCGCGCTGGTCGACTACGTGCAGTCCATCAAGCGCCGATACCTGCGCACCACGCCGCCCGTCGCCAAGATCGCCTGGGACAGCCGCATGCAGCAATTGCAGCAGACGTTGGGGACGCATACGGCGATCTCGCGTGTGCAGGGCGGCCGGCTGAAAGCCAAGCGCGAGATTCGTATCGCGAGCGTGTTCAGGGAGGCGCCGGCGCCGTTTCTCAAGATGATCGTCGTGCACGAGTTGGCGCATCTGAAGGAGCGCGAGCACGACAAGGCGTTTTATGCGCTGTGCGTGCACATGGAGCCGCAGTATCACCAGTTGGAGTTCGATGCGCGGCTGTGGTTGACGGCGATCGAGAGCGGTGGGGAAAGTTCGCCAGCGCTGTCTTGAGCCGACGGGTAGGAAGCCGGCCAGCGTTAATTGGATCGGCGGCCACCGCTACGATCGACCAAGAAGCCGCAAAGTCTTGCGGACGCTTCAATTCAATGCAAGGAACGACCATGACCAGCCCGATGTACGCCCACGCCGTCCCCGTCTTCAAGCAGATGCTGACGGCCCTGAAAACCATGCTGGCGCAGGCAGACGCGCATGCCGCGGCCAAGTCGATCGAGCCGGATGCGTTGCTGCAGGCGCGCCTCTACCCGGACATGTTTCCGCTGCTGAAGCAGGTGCAGATTGCGGCCGACTTTTCGCGCGGAATATCGGCGCGGCTGGCGAATGTCGACGTGCCCGCTTACGAAGGCCAGGAGAAGAGCTTTGCCGACCTCGACGCGCTTTTGGCCAAGACGCTGGGTTTTCTGGAAAGCTTGAGCGCATCGCAATTCGAAGGCAGCGAAACCAGAGAAATCGTGTTGCGCCCCGGTACGCCGAAAGAGAAGAGGCTGAGCGGCCAAGCCTATCTGGCGAACTACGGCTTGCCGCAGTTCTTCTTTCATGTCACCACCGCGTATGCCATCTTGCGGCACAACGGGGTGGCTGTTGGCAAGCGGGATTACATGGGCGCGTATTGACTCTTCAGCTCTGACCAACTGACCCCTTCGGCGCGCGGGAACATGGCACTCATTCGGACCGCGACGACTGCGGGATGTGGTTGAACTGCCGTTCGAACTTGTTCGCGGATTGATCGTCGATGGGCCGGTTGCTGCCCTCTGCGGACGCGATCTGAACGGCAAGAATGGACCGATTGCTGCCGCTCGGATTCGGTGGGCGAATGTCGGCGGGCGCCGAAACCCGACGTTGGCCAGTTCCCCAAGCGTCTGCCCCCGATGCCCAAGAGCAGACACCGATCTGCCGAGCCGGAACTGCCAAAGCTGTCGCACGACGGCCGGCGCGGCATCGCGTCCCTGTCTCAGAGCGGCCGTATGTCGACCTTGCGGAACTTGATCATGCCGCGACCCCACTGCAGCGCGATCGGGCCGCTCGCCAGCTTTGCGTCTTCCACATCCACCGTCTTGACGCCGTTCAGCACGAGCGTCAGCCGGGTTCCGCGAGCGGTAATCTCATAGACGTTCCACTTGCCACCGGCCTTGGGCATCGGGTCCACCTTGGCCAGCTTGACGATTGCGCCGGTGCCGTAGGTGGGATCCGGGCGCTGGTCGAAGATGTTGGCCTCGTAGCAGGTCTCGTCCGTGATGACCGCAGGGTCCTTGCAGCGGAAGAAGACGCCACTGTTCGCGTCGTCGCTGGCCCAGAACTCCACGCGAATCACGAAGTCGCGGTAGGGCACCTTCGTCACGAGATAGGCGGGATCCTTGCCGCCGGAGGAGGCCTGGATGGCGCCGTCGGTGGCACTCCAGTTGGCCTCACCGACGCGATTGAAGTTGTCGAGCCCACGCGCTCCGTCGATGATCGAGGTCCAGCCCGCGCTGGAGCCGCCCCCGGTTGCGCAGCCGACGAGTGCCGCCGCCAGGCTGAGAGCGGCGAATGGTGTGAACGAGTGGCTCTTCATGGGCATGTCTCCGGTCGTGGTGTGCTTGGAAGCTCAAATGTTGGCGTGACGGGGCGTTTTGCGCAAGCCGCATGGGGAACGCTGTCGGCGCAAGCGCAAAGTCCTGACGCACCGCCAACCGGCCAAGTTGCAGGCGCGTGCACGCCTTGGATATCCCGCCGCCCCTGCCCTCGCCAACTTGCACGAGGGGTCGGAACTCTCCGACTGCAGTTGCCCAGGCACGCCGGACGGCATCTAGCGCGCAAGCACCAGATGCGTCGCCGCGTCGGTTGCGGCACGCTCGACGACGCGAAAGCCCAACGCGCGCAGGTCGAGGCCGGCAAAGAGTGCCTCCCCCTGGCCCAGCACGACCGGCGCAAGGGCCAGGTGCATGTCGTCGATCAGCCCGGCGCGCAGATACTGTCGGACCGTGTCCACGCCGCCGCCGATCTTCACGTCCTGGTCGCCTGCGGCGGCGCGCGCCTGCCTGAGCGCCGATTCGATGCCATCGGTCACGAAGTGGAAGATGGTGCCGCCCTCGAGTTCGATCGACGGCCGCGCGTGGTGGGTGAGGATGTAGGTCGGCGCGTGATACGGCGGGTTGTCGCCCCACCAGCCTTTCCACGCTTCGTCGGGCCAGGCGCCCCGCAGCGGTCCGAACATGTTGCGGCCGAGGATGAACGCACCGAATCCGGCCATGGAGCGCTGTGCGTACCGATCGTCGACGCCCGTCGTGCCACCGTCCTGCGCGACCATGGCGCGGAAGGTGCGGGTCGGAAAGAACCACTGGAACAGTTCGGGCCCCCTCTGGCCCAACGGATTCGCCAGGCTCTGCTCGGTCCCTGCAGCGTATCCGTCCAGGGAGACGCTGAAGCCTGCGACACGGACCTTGGTCAATTTCCAGCTCCTTTCGATGGGACGGCCTTGTCGGTTCGCCCGTCGCGCGAACGCGAACGGCGCATCCGGTACCGCCGGGGGGACATCCCCAAGAATAGCCTTCCCGCAAGCCGATGGGCACAACCACCGGCTCCTGGCCCGGAGCGGGTTTTGCCCGGGATCGCAGCAAGCCAACTTTTGGCACGCCGGGCCGACGAATTGAGAGTCGGCTCTCCGGGGCGGCCTCTTACTTACGCTCTCGGCCAGAAGCGGCAACCCGGGAAGGGCGGCTTTCCGACGCGTGGACAAGGGGCACCTGACGTGGTCAAACCCGCAGTCAATTCCGACAGCAAGGCGTTGTACCGACTGATGCGCTCTGCCGCGCGCCTGAAGGCCGGCGGCATCGCATTCGTGATCGGGCCCTACCTCCGCTTCCAGGGCGAACCTGGCGAGCAGGCGACGATGTTCTTCCTGGACCCCTCGGGCAACGCGCTGGAGATCGAGGCCTTCGCCGACATCGCGATGCTGGTTGCGAAGTGATCGGCCAGGAGCCACCCCCGAGCAGCGACCCCTTGAAGCAACGCACGCTTGCCAACGTCGTTGCCGCCAGCGTTGGCACGGCGTCCGCCGACTCCGGCGGGAGACCAAGACGACAGGCTCCGTAACGACGGGCGCTCGTGAATCGTCCGGCACGCGCTAATTCGTCCTGGCGAGCGTGCACTCCGCCCGTGCGTTCCCGGTGCGGCGCTGGTCGATATGACCTGCGCCGTCGACAGCACGAACGGATGCGGCGGTTCCTTCGCGGGTGGCCACAGGCTTTTCCGCGAGACAATGCCGGGCTCCAGACGATCGATCACCTTGGTGCCGGCAATTTCGGCCCGCTGGCGGCGCGCTGCATCGACGTCAGTCAGGAGGCCGTACCCGGCCAGGACGCCCACCACCACGCAGCGCTGCAAGCGCACAATCACTGCAGGCTCGGGTCGCACCGCGCACGTACCGCCGCAGGCTCCCCGCCACGGGCAGCAAAAGAGGAGTCCACGATGTCAGAAAGCGAACGCCGTCGGGTCGATCGAGAAAGCGGAATGCCACCGCGGACGGCCGCACGTGCAGAGGCCCGCGCCGCCGCGCAGGGCGGCGCGGGCATCGACGTCGACGCCCGCAAGCTCAACCTCAGCGAACTTGCGGTGGCCGTGCCCAGCCTGCCGCTGGCGATGGGACTGCTGGCGGCCGCGCTGGTCATCGCCGGCCTGTATTTCGGGCGCGAGATCCTGATCCCCTTGGCGCTGGCGGTCCTGCTTGGCTTCGTGCTGGACCCGTTGGTGGTGAGGCTGCGCCGTCGGGGGCTGCCACACATCGTTGCGGTGATCGCCGTGGTCGGGATGGTACTCGGCGTCGTCGCGGTGGCGGGCTACCTGCTCACCAGCCAGGTGCGCGGGCTGAGCGAGAAGCTGCCGATCTACCAGTCGAACATCCAGTCGAAGGTGCGGGTGTTCCGCGAGCGGCTCGCCGAGCCCGGCATGTTCGACGGCGCGGTGAAGACGATCGACACGGTCAGGAAGGTGGTCGAGGAAGATGCTCCCGCGGCCAGCGAACCCGAGACGGCGGTCATCACTGCGCCGCCCCCGGCGGCAGCAGCGCGGGCGCGCGCGGCCGCGCCGGTGCCGCCGGCCGCGCCGCCGCCTGCGCCGCCGCAACGTGTCCAGGTCGTGGAGACGCCGTCGTCACCGCTCAGCGAGGCGGGCAAGTGGCTCAGCGCAGTCAGCGGCCCGCTGGCCGAGGCCGGCATCGTGCTGGTGTTCCTGTTCCTGGTGCTGCTCGACCGGCAGGACCTGCGCGACCGCGTGCTTCGCCTGCTCGGCGGCAACCTGCACCGCACCACCGATGCGATGGACGAGGCCGGCACGCGGATCAGCAAGTACCTGATCATGCAGCTGGTCGTGAATGCCAGCTACGGCGTGCCGATGGCGGTGGGGCTGTGGCTGATCGGGGTGCCCGGCGCGGTGCTGTGGGGCGCGCTGGCCGCGGTGATGCGTTTCGTACCTTACGTCGGCCCGATGATCTCGGCGGTGTTTCCGCTGGTGCTGGCGTTCGCGGTCGATCCGGGGTGGAGCCTGTTGCTGTGGACGCTCGGGCTGATCGTCGTGCTCGAACTCGTCAGCAACAACATCGTCGAGCCCTGGCTGTACGGCGCGAGCACGGGGCTGTCGGCGATGTCGCTGATCGTCTCAGCCACTTTCTGGGCCGCCTTGTGGGGTCCGATCGGACTGATCATGTCGACGCCGCTGACGGTGTGCCTGCTGGTCGTTGGCCGGCACCTGCCGCACCTGAAGTTCTTCGACGTGCTGCTTGGCAGCCAGGCTGCGCTCGACCCGCCGACCCGCCTATACCAGCGGCTGCTCGCCGGCGATGCCGAGGAAGCGATCGAGTTCGCTGCCGAACGCGTCGAGGCCGAGGGGGTGGACGCTTTCTACCATGGGGTGGCGATCCCGGCGCTGCGCCTGGCCAGCGGCGACCACGATCGCGTCTCGACCGCCGAACATCGGCACCGGGTCGTCACCGGGATGCTGCGCATCATCGACGAACTGGTCGAACTGCGCCCGCTGCCGGCTGCCACGCCGGGCCTGCGGGTGGTCTGCATCGGCGGCAAGTGGGAGCTGGACACGATCGCCGCGCGGATGCTCGCCCACGGTCTGTCGCTGGCCAACATCCCGGCCGAGCACCGTGCGGCCGATGTCTCCAGCGGCGATTTCTTCGCCAGCCTGGACCTGCGGGGCGCGAAGATCGTCTGTCTGTCGCACTTCAGCCCGGACCCGATGACGCAGATGCGCTACCTGTGTCGCCGCCTGCGCCGGCGCTGGCCCGATCTGTACATCGTGCTGGTGGGATGGAACGCGCCGGCTGAATTGCTGGCCGAGTCGGCCGGGCGCAAGCTGGGAGCCGACGCGGTGGCGGTGTCCTACGAAGAGACGCTGCTTCGCGTCGGTCACCAGCTCGGCGAAACCCTCGACGCGCCGTATCTGCCGGCGCCCATACCTGAGGGGGACGTAGAGCGTGTCCGGGCATTGCGGGCCAGCGGTGCCTTCGACGCGTCGGTGCAGGCGCAGTTCGAAGCGGCGGGCAAGCGCGCCGCCGACATCTTCGACGTCCCGGTCGCACTCGTGACGCTGATCGACGAGGACAAGCAGTGCGTGGGGGGTGGCAGCGGGAGTGCCCGGGCAGCTGGCGCGGCGGCACCCGACCCCGAAACTTTCAACATGGCGCGCGAGCTGTCGATGTGTGGCCATGTCGTGGCCAGCGGCGAGACGATGGTGGTCGAGGACATCGCCCGCGACCCCCGCTTCGCGAACAACCCTGCGCTGCAGGGCGCCGGCATCCGTTTCTATGCAGGGGCGCCTTTCGGTGATGACGACGGGCACATCTTCGGCTCGCTGTGCATCCTCGACACGCGCCCGCGCAGCCTGTCCGAGCGCGAGGTCCGGCTGCTCGCCACGCTGGCGCAGGAACTGGGCAGCATGCTGCACGTGGGCACTCCGCATCCCGCCGCCGAAACCGTCAAAGTGACTGCGCCCTCGGCGCGCGACGACGACCTGCCGTCGGCGTCGGTCGGGCAGCCGGTGCCGGGCTGAGTTGAGCAGGGGGGCGATCATCCCGGCGGGCGCCAGGCGCTGGAGCGACTTCTCGGTGACATCGCCCGCCCGCCACGGACCATCGAACGGATGCGGCGCAACGCCGCCAAACAGGTGGTGCTCGAGCTCCAAAGGCGCCCTGGCTATCGAGTACGCAGCCGAGCCCGCGCGACCAAGCGACATTCGCTCCCGGTGCCGGTAAACCCCCGCCGGAACTCGCCGGCCGCGACGAGCTGCGCGAATCACTTTACATTGCCTTCGAGCGTGCCCGCATCGGCCGCCCAGCCAAAAGCGCGCTGCTGGTCGGCCTGCGTGGGGTCGGCAAGACCGTCTTGCTGGACCGTGCGCGGACGGAAGCCGAAGCCGCGGGCATTCACACCGTGCGCATCGAAGCGCCTGAAGGGCGCTCGCTGCCGGCGCTGATCGCGCCGCAGTTGCGGCAGGCGTTGCTGCGCTTGAGTCAGGTTGAAGCGGCGAAAGCCCGTGCGCAACGCGGGCTGCGTGCGCTGGCGGGCTTCGCGCGGAAGCTCAAGGTCACATTCTGGGACATCGAAGAGGGTATCGACTTCGAGCCCGAGCCCGAGCCCGAGCCCGAGCCGGGCCTGGCCTGGCCGACAACGGCGACCTCGAACACGATCTGCAGGCGCTGTTCGAGCAGGTCGGCCTCGCTGCCAAGTCGGCCGGCACGGCGCTGGCCCTCTTCATCGACGAACTGCAGTATGTCGAAGAGGCGCAGCTCGCAGCACTGATCACCGCAATGCACCGCACCGAGCAGCGCCGGTTGCCGGTCGTGCTGGTTGGCGCGGGTCTGCCGCAGTTGCGCGGCCGCATGGGCAACGCCAAGTCGTATGCGAAGCGGTTGTTCGACTTTCCGCAGATCGGGCTGCTGCCGGCAGCGGCCGCGCGGTTGGCGATTGAGAAACCGCTGGCGGATGAAGGGGGTGGCGATTACGGAAGACGCGTTGAGCCAGCTCCTGCAGGTCACGCAGGGCTACCCCTATTTCCTGCAGCAATGGGGTAGCCACACCTGGCGCGCGGCCGACGCTTCGCCGATCACTGCGGAAGACGCAGCCACCGCGTCGGTGACGGCAGTCGCGGCGCTGGACGAGAGCTTCTTTCGTGTGCGCTTCGACCGGCTGACGCCGAAGGAGAAAAAGTATCTTCGCGCCATGGCCGAACTGGGCGCCGGCCCGCATCGCTCCGGTGACATCGCTGCGTGCTATGGCGCCGGTGTCTCGTCGCTGGCGCCGACGCGCAGCTCGCCGATCAACAAGGGCATGGTCTGGAGCCCGAACCATGGCGACACCGCGTTCACGGTGCCGATGTTCGACGCGTTCATGAAACGGACGATGCCGGGTGACGACTGGCGATAGGTATGTGCGGCTGCGTGGGCGGCAGCGCGGCACGGGCAACGCGCGATCTCGCACGCCAGCTCCAACTGAGAAAACAGCAACGAAAAGGGCTGCAGACGCATGCACCAGCTTCGAAGTTGGCTATCAAATAAATAGCAATTCAAAGCCAAAGACGCTGCGCGCGCCAGTCCGAACGGCGCGTGCAGAAATCATGGCGTCGCCTGGTTCTGGTCGCTTGGCGCCTGTTTGGTAGCGCAACCTCTGCCTGCGCGTGCGGTCCTTGCTCAAGGCGACGGCGCCGCTTCTTCGGGCATGGCCGCCAACTGTTTCAGAATGCTGGTGAAGTTCTCAACCCCTTGCGCACCGGTCACCAAGTGGCGCTGGTTGAAGACCACTGCAGGCACACCTTGAATGCCCTGGTTGACCCAGTACCGCTCGGCCTTGCGCACGTCGGTGGCAAACCGCTGATCGGCCAGCACGGCCAGCGCTTGCGTGCGGTCCAGACCGATCTCCGCGGCCACATCGGCCAGCACAGCGTCATCAGACAGGTTGCGTGCATGCGTGAAGTGGGCGGCGAACAGCGCCATTTCGAGATCGTGCTTGCGGCCGTGCTGCCCGGCCCAGTGCAGCAACTGGTGCGTGTGGAAGGTGTTGTGCATGCGCATGTCGTCGGTGTAGCGGAACGTGAAGCCCAGTTCCGCGCCGGCCTGGGTCATTTGCTTGCGGCTCGCGTCCGACTGCGCTGCGGTGGCGCCGTATTTCTCGGCCACATGCTCGCGGATGTTCTGGCCTTCGGGTGGCATGTCGGGGTTCAGCTCGAATGGGTGCCAGCGAATCTCGTGCGGCGTGCCGGTCGCTTCCAGCGCAGCGGCAAGCTGGCGGTAGCCGATGACGCACCAGGGGCACATGACGTCCGAGACGATGTCGATCTGCAGCAGGGAAGGGGGTTGGGTCATGCTGGGCTCCTTGTGGTGGTGCGTGTTGGTAGTGTCCGCGCTTCGGGGTCCGATCGTTGATGCAGGCATTTGCCGAGAAACTCAAATCCGCAGTTCGTAATCGACGACCAGCGGCGGATGGTCACTCGCACAAAAAACCTACAGCGATGCCGGGGTTTGACGGGTGCTGGACGAGCGCCACCGGGATCGAACCTCGGTCCATTGCATCAAGAGGGCTGCGTGCCAGCGCTGCGCAGCGAAAGTCGGCAATCTGGCCGGGACCGGCCGCTGATCGCGCCGTGCCAGTCGACAGCCTTCGACCCAGAGCAGACATGGTGGCCCTTTTGCCAAAGAGCTCAGTTTTCTAACCGGATAATCGAGCGCGCCTTCGCCGCGACGGCCGCGGCCAGTGCACGCGCTGCGGCCGTCGGGCTCGAGTCTGCACGAGTGTAGAGACTGAACGTCATGAGCGGGAACGGCTTGTTCAACGGAATCTCATCGAGCAAAGCTGCCACGGCCGGCTCCGTCAGCATCGGGTGCCCGAGGAGACCCAGCGCATCGCTGCTCGCAAGGAGCGCGACCTTGATGGCCTGCGAATCGCACTCGGTTGCCGAGGCAGGAAGCGTCAGGCCTGCGGCTTGGAAAGCCTGCTCCAGGACGCCACCGCTGCCCCTGGGCCGGCTCAGGATCCAGTTCGCATCCTGCAATGCGTCCAGCGTGCGGGCGCAGCGCAGTGGGTGCCCCTTGCGGCCGACCACGACGAGCCGCAGCTTAGCAAGTGGTCGCACGCCGAATCCACGCGTCGACTCCGGCTCCAGCCGCAGGCAAACTGCGAAGTCCAGCGACCCTTCCCTCAGCAGCGGAAGCAGCGTTTCCTGCGTGCCTTCCATGATTCGGACGACGGTCTCGGGATGTTCCTGTCGGTAGCGCGCAAGCACCGGCGGAATGAGCCACGAGCCGATCACGGTGGCCACCCCCACATGCACCGTCTCGTTGTGTGCACCTTGGAGCCGCGCCAGTTCGTCGCGCGCAGCGCGCAGTTCGCCCAGCACTGTCCTGGACCGCGCGAGAAATGCCTTGCCTGCTGGGGTGAGTACGACACCACGGCTGCTGCGCTGCAGCAAGATGGTGCTGAGTTCCTGTTCGAGGGCCCGAAGCCCTTTCGTCGCGGCCGGCTGCGAGATGCCAAGCTGGCGCGCACCGGCGCGAACGCTGCCCGCGTCCACCATCGCCACGAAGTTGCGCAGTTGCGTAAGCTGCATGTGATTCCTGATGGTTATCACCAAGAAGCCCAGTGCATCTTACTTTGGAGTCGCGTCGCTGGTTTACTTGGCGTGCCCGAGGCGTCATTGGAGTCATCATGAAAAAGTGGATTGCCATGGTGGTGCTGTTTGCCTGGACATACGGACTGGCGGCTCCATCGGAGTCGGCTGGCGCGACCCCGTTGGTGCTGATCGTGGGAGGCCCAGCGGGCAACCCCGGAGACCTGCTCCTGCGCACCCTAAGCGCCCCGCTCGCAGTGGAACTGGGACAGCCGGTGGTGGTGGAGAATCGGCCGGGCGCGGCAGGCACGATCGGCCTCGCCGTGGTGGCAAGAGCCAAGCCGGACGGCAACCTGCTTGGCTTGCTTGCACTGCAGTCGGCAGTTGCGCCGGCATTGATCAAGACGCTTCCCTACGACACAGTGCGCGACCTCGTTGCTGTGCGGCAGCTCTCCTGGGTCAGCAATGTGCTCGTGGTCGCTCCGGACAGTCCATTTCAGTCGCTGGACGACGTCCGCCATGCCGGCCGGAGCGAAGCATTGACGGTTGCATCGGGAGGCAACGGCACCCCCGCGCATCTTGCGGCGGAGTTGTTCGCGCACGAAGCGCGCGTGCAGTTGCGGCACGTGCCGTTCAACGGCGCGATGGCCGGCGTGAACGCCGTGCTGGGCGGCCACGTTCAGATGATGTTTGCCGCCCTCCCCGCCGTCAGCGGGCTCGTGCAGGCCGGCAGGCTGCGAGCGCTTGTCGGCGTGGGGCCGGAAAGACAGTCGCTCTTGCCGACAACGCCGACGCTCGCCGAGAACGGGTTGGCGGGCGCGAGCATGCGTGACTGGCACGGCCTCGTGGCACCTGCCGGAACGCCGCCCGCAAGGGTGAAGCAGATCGCAAGCGCGCTCGACAAGGTGCTGGCGACAGAGGCAGCCCAGCAAGCCATTGCCGCTGCAGGGCTCGAGCCTGTCGCATCGTCCACGCCAAAGGACTTCACAGTTCTGATCGCTCGAGAGGTGAGTCGCTGGGGCGAGTTGGTGCGCCAGGCAGGGATCAGCCTGCAGTAAGCGCGAGACCCTGCCGTACTGAGTGTGCAAGACGCTGCATCGGTCGCTGGAGGCCAACCAAGGTTCGCTCATGGCCGGGATCTGACCACCGGCGCCACAGGCCCAAGGTCGGTCGAACACCACACTGCAGACATCCCTGGCCGAACGCCCCTGAGGCCTCGACAGAGAATCTTGACCCTCGCTCCCGATTACCCACTTCAGAGCATGAAGTCGTAGTCGATGATCAGCGGCGCGTGGTCGGAAAACCGCTGCTCCAGGTAGATTTCTTCTTTGCGCGCGGTCGCCGCCACGCCGGCAGTCGCCAGCTGATAGTCGATCCGCCACCCCACGTTCTTCGCATACGCCCCAGCGCGGTTGCTCCACCAGGTGTAAGCCGCATCGGTCGCATCCGGCTGCAGCTTGCGGTAAACATCGACCAGACCGGTCTCCCCCAGCAACTTGCTCATCCAGGCGCGCTCTTCCCGTGTGAAGCCGCTGTTTTTCTGGTTGCTTTTCCAGTTCTTCAAATCGATCCGCTGGTGCGCGATGTTGATGTCGCCGCACAGGATGAATTCGCGCTCGGTCTTGAGGCGGGCCAGATGCGGGTCGATCAGGTCGAGGAAGCGGAACTTGGCGGCCTGGCGGTGCTCACCGGCGGAGCCGCTGGGAAAGTAGCAGCTCAGGATCGACAGTTTGCGCGCCGGGGTGTCGAAGCGCAGCTCGAGGCAGCGGCCTTCCGCATCGAACTCTTCCGAGCCGAAGCCGCGGATCACGTCGCTGGGCGCATGCCGGGTGTAGATGCCGACGCCGGCGTAGCCCTTCTGCACGGCAAAATGAAAGTGCCCTTCGAGGCCGCCCAGGCGCTCGTGCCGGTGCAACACGTCGGCGGCCTGCACGCGGATTTCCTGCACGCACACGCAGTCGGGGCGGCTTGTCTCCAACCAGCCTTCGAGGCCCTTGGTGGTGGCTGAGCGCAGGCCGTTCAGATTGAGGCTGGTCAGCTTGAGCATTGGCAACGATGAGTCCCCACACATTTTTTAGAAACAGGAAGAAGGAGAAGGCCGCAATGGCGCTGCAATCCCACGGAGACAACGTCGAAGATGCCGACGCACTGGCGCTCGAGTTCGTCCGATTCGCGCTGCGGGGGGGCGTGCTGCGCTTCGGTGAATTCAAGACAAAGGCCGGGCGGCTCAGTCCCTATTTTTTTAACGCCGGACTATTTGATGATGGCGCGGCGTTATGGAAGCTCGGAGAATTTTATGCACGCAGCATTCTGCGCAGCGGCATCGAGTTCGACATGCTGTTCGGGCCGGCCTACAAGGGCATCCCGCTCGGCGCGGTGGTTGCGGTCGAGCTGGCTCGGGCCGGGCGCAACGTGCCGTTCGCCTACAACCGCAAGGAAGCGAAGGATCACGGCGAGGGTGGCATGCTGGTCGGCGCACCGCTGCAGGGGCGGGTGCTGATCGTCGACGACGTGATGTCGGCCGGCACCGCAGTGCGGGAATCGATCGCGCTGATTCGTGCCGCCGGTGCGGTGCCGCACGCGGTCGCGATCGCACTGGACCGGCAGGAGATGGCGACCGAGGGCGGCCAGGACGTGCCGCGCAGCGCGGTGCAGTACGTGCGGCATGAACTCGGCATGCAGGTCGTCGCAATCGCGAGACTCGGTGATTTGCTGCAGTATTTGGCACACCGCGCCGACGCGGAGCAAGCCGCTTGGCATGATCGGGTGCTAGCCTATCGGGACCGTTACGGCGTCGACCGCGACGATTGAGGAGAGCTCCGTTGAAGCGTGTGTTGCCCGTGTTTTCCTTGGTCCTCGGACTCGCTGCCTCGATGCTTGCGCCCGCGCTGCACGCGCAGGGCATCTACAGCTGCACCGACGGCAAAGGCCGCAACCTCACGTCGGACCGGCCCATCCGCGACTGCATCGATCGGGAGCAGCGCGAACTCAACGCGAGCGGCACCACGCGGCGCCTGGTCGGCCCCTCACTGACCGCGCAGGAACGCACGGTCGTCGAAGCGCGCGAGCAGCATGCCGCGGAGGAAGTCGCACGTCAGGCCGAAGAGCGCCGCCGCGATCGTGCGCTGCTGTCGCGCTACAAGAACAAGAGCGGCCACGATGCGGAACGCAGCGAAGCGTTGATGCAGGTCGATGCAGTGATCGCGGCGGCGAAAAAACGCGTGGGCGAGTTGGCGCGTGAACGCGAGCAACTGATGGCCGAGATGGAGTTCTACGTGAAGGAACCGAACAAGGCGCCCGCATCCCTCAAGCGCCAAGTCTCCGAGAACGAGCACAGCGTGGCGCTGCAGCAGCGCTTCATCAGTGACCAGGAAGCCGAGAAGAGCCGCGTCAACGCGCGGTTCGACGAAGAACTCAGCCGCCTGAAGCCGTTGTGGGCGGCTCAAAGCGGCGGCGTGCCCTCGGCCGCGCTCAAGCCAGCAGCGACTTCAGCATCGCGTTGACCTGCGCGGGATTGGCCTTGCCCGCGCTGGCTTTCATGACCTGGCCGACCAGCGCGTTGAACGCTTTGTCCTTGCCGGAGCGGTACTGCGCGACGTTGTCGGGGTTGGCTTCGATCACGGCGGCGGCCATTGCTTTCAGCGCGGAGTCGTCGTTCATCTGACGCAGGCCTTTGGCGTCGATCACGGCGTCGACTTGCGCCTGCGGTGAAGCGGATTGCGCTTGGCCCTTTTGTTGCCAGAGCGCGTCGAACACCTGACGGCCCGCGTTGTTCGAGATCGTGCCGTCCGCAATGCGCGCGATCAGCGCGGCGAGCAACTCGGGTAGAACCGGCGCCGTGCCGATGTCCGCCTCGTCCGCATTGAGCCGCTTGCCGATCTCGCCGGTGATCCAGTTGGCGACGAGCTTTGGCGCGCCGCCGGCCTGCACCGCGGCTTCGAAGTAATGCGCGGTCGGCTGGTCTTGCGTAAGCGCATTGGCGTCGTACTCGCTCAGGCCGTGCTCGCGCACGAAGCGCTCGGCCATCGCGCGCGGCAGCTCCACCATCTCACCGCGCAGCCGATCGATCCAGGCTGCGTCGATCATGAGCGGCGGCAGATCCGGATCGGGGAAATAGCGGTAGTCGGCCGAGTCCTCCTTGCTGCGCATCGCGCGCGTTTCGCCGCTGTCGGGGTCGAACAGCACGGTGGCCTGCTGGATCGTGCGCCCGTCTTCGATCTGCTCGATCTGCCAGCGCACTTCGAAGTCGATGGCCTGCTGCATGAACCGGAAGCTGTTCAGGTTCTTGATCTCGCGCCGCGTGCCGAGCTCCCCGCCGGGCCGGCGCACCGACACGTTCGCATCACACCGGAACGACCCCTCCTGCATGTTGCCGTCGCAGATGCCGAGCCAGGTGACGAGCTTGTGCAGCTCTTTCGCGTACGCCACCGCTTCGGCCGAAGACCGCATGTCCGGCTCGGTCACGATCTCGAGCAGCGGCGTGCCGGCGCGGTTCAGGTCGATGCCGCTCATGCCGACGAAGTCCTCGTGCAGCGACTTGCCGGCGTCTTCTTCGAGGTGTGCGCGCACCAGGCGCACCGTCCGCAGCGCGCCTTCGAACTGGAACTCGATGCCGCCGCCTTGCACCACCGGAATCTCGAACTGGCTGATCTGGTAGCCCTTCGGCAGATCAGGATAGAAGTAGTTCTTGCGCGCAAAAACGCTCTGCGGCGCAATGTGGGCGCCAATCGCGAGTCCAAATCGAATAGCGCGCTCGACCGCGCCGCGGTTCGGCACCGGCAGCGTTCCGGGCAGCGCCAGATCGACCGCGCAGGCCTGCGTGTTCGGCTCGGCGCCGAACGCGGTCGCAGCCCGGCTGAACATCTTGGCCTGGGTCGAGAGCTGTGTGTGGGTCTCGAACCCGATCACGACTTCCCAGCCTTGCACGAGTTTGGATGAAGAGGTGGGGGTGCTGCTCATGACTCGATCCCCGTGGGTCGGCGCTGATGGAAGTCGGTGGCCTGCTGCAGCCGGTGCGCGACGTTCAACAGGCGCGCTTCATCGAAGTGGTTGCCGATCAATTGCAGCCCGACTGGCATGCCGTGCGCGCCGAAACCGGCCGGCACGCTCATGCCGGGCAGGCCGGCCAGCGACGCGGGCAGCGTGAAGATGTCGGCCAGATAGTTGGCGATCGGATCCTCCGCGATCTCGCCGAGCTTCCAGGCCACCGTCGGCGCGACCGGCCCGGCAATCACGTCGCAATCGGACGCGAACGCGCGCTGAAAGTCGTCCGCGATCAGGCGGCGGATCTTCTGCGCCTGCAAATAGTAGGCGTCGTAGTAGCCGTGTGAGAGCACGTAGGTGCCGATCATGATGCGGCGCTGCACTTCGCGGCCGAAGCCTTCCGTGCGCGATTTGCGGTACATGTCGGCCAGATCGGCGTAATCGGCCGCACGGTGGCCGTAGCGCACGCCGTCGAAGCGCGCGAGGTTGCTCGACGCTTCGGCCGGTGCGATCACGTAGTAGACGGGAATCGCGAGTTCGGTCAGCGGAAGCGAAATCGGCACCAGCCTGGCGCCAAGCTTTTCGAGCTGCCGCAGGGCCTGGTCCACCGCGGTCTGCACGTCGCTGCTCAAGCCCGCGCCGAAGAATTCTTTGGGCAGGCCGATGCGCAGGCCGTCGATCGAATCGGTCAGGCGGCGCGAATAGTCTTCGGCGGGCTGGTCGATCGACGTGGCGTCGCGGCCGAGGTCCGGGCCGCAGATTGCCGACAGCAGCAGTGCGCAGTCTTCCGCGCCGCGCGCCATCACGCCGGCCTGGTCCAGGCTTGACGCGAACGCGACCATGCCGTAGCGCGACGCGCGGCCGTAAGTTGGCTTGATGCCGGTGATGCCGCAAAACGCGGCCGGCTGGCGCACCGAGCCGCCGGTGTCGGTGCCGGTGGCCGCCGGAGCGAGTCGTGCCGCCACGGCCACCGCGCTGCCGCCGGACGAACCGCCAGGAATGCGGCTCGTGTCCCACGGGTTCCGTGCGGGGCGAAACGCCGAGTTCTCGTTCGACGAGCCCATCGCGAACTCGTCGCAGTTGAGCTTGCCCAAGGTCACGGCACCGGCCTGAGCGAGATTGACGACCACCGTGGCATCGAATGGCGACCGGTAGCCGTCCAGCATCTTGGAGCCGGCGGTGGAGATGAAATCCTTTGTGACGAAGATGTCCTTGTGCGCAATCGGCACGCCCAGCAGCGGCGCTGTGTCACCTGCGGCGATGCGCGCGTCGGCCGCACGCGCCTGCGCCAGCGTGGCTTCCTCGTCGAGGGCCAGATAGGCGCCGAGCGCGTCGTGCTTCCGGCTGCGGTCCAGAAAGAAGCGGGCCGCTTCGACGCTGGAAATCGTTTTGTCGCGCAGTTGTTCGGCAAGCTGCACCGCCGTGCATTCGGCCAGATCGGTCGTCATTCGATCACCCGCGGCACGAGGAACAGCCCGCGCTCGACCGCCGGCGCGCTGCGCTGGTTCGCTTCGCGCGCCGCCGGTTCGCTCACCACATCCTCGGCCAGCGGCGCAGCCACTTCGCGCAGCGCAGCCAGCGGATGCGCGAGTGGCTCGACGCCGGAGGTGTCGACCGCCTGCATTTTTTCGACCAGCGCGAACAGGTCGTTCAACTGAGCGAGCAACTGCGCCGATGCATCGGCGGCCGGGGTCGAGCCGCGCCAGCTGGGCGACGCGGTTGAGCTGGGAGAGATTCAGCGACATGGTGGGAGAAGCGGCAAAACGAGGCAAAAGCGCGGCCTGTCCGAAGCGCATCGGCAGACCGCGCACAGGGCTTGCATGAGAAGGGGATCAGTTATTATCCCGCCTTCGGCGCGCCCGGTTTGCTGTCTCTGACTACCGGCTGCACTCGCGTCGATCCTCCGCGCCCCCAGCCCACCAGGTCGATCCCGGCCCTGGCTTTCGCTCGGGCGCCGCGGAGGCACCAAAAGAAAGTTTCTTCCCCATGTTCGGAGCATTCCGCCGATATTTCTCGACCGATCTGGCGATCGACCTCGGCACCGCCAACACGCTGATCTTCGCGCGCGGCAAGGGCGTCGTGCTGGACGAGCCGTCGGTGGTCGCGATCCGGCACGAAGGCGGAACGCACGGAAAAAAGGTGATCCAGGCGGTCGGCCACGAGGCCAAAGCCATGCTCGGCAAGGTGCCCGGCAACATCGAGGCGATCCGGCCGATGAAGGACGGCGTGATCGCCGACTTCGTCGTGACCGAGCAGATGATCAAGCAGTTCATCAAGATGGTGCACCCCCAGATCGGTCCTGCGGCCGAGCCCGCGCATCATCATCTGCGTGCCGTGCGGCTCCACGCAGGTCGAGCGCCGCGCCATCAAGGACGCGGCCGAAGCCGCCGGTGCGTCCGCGGTGTACCTGATCGAAGAGCCGATGGCCGCCGCCCTGGGCGCCGGCCTGCCGGTGACCGACCCGAGTGGCTCGATGGTGGTCGACATCGGCGGCGGCACCACGGAAGTCGGCGTGATCTCGCTCGGCGGCATGGTCTACAAGGGCAGCGTGCGCGTGGGCGGCGATCGCTTCGACGAGGCCATCATCAGTTACGTGCGGCGCAATTACGGAATGATGATCGGCGAGCAGACCGCCGAGCACATCAAAAAGACCATCGGCTCGGCGTTTCCGGGCTTCGAGGTCAAGGAACTCGAAGTCAAGGGCCGCAACCTGTCCGAAGGCGTGCCGCGCAGCTTCACGATTTCTTCCAACGAAGTGCTCGAAGCGCTATCCGACTCGCTGAATCACATCGTGGTGGCGGTGCGCAATGCGCTGGAGCAGACGCCGCCCGAGATCGGCGCCGACATCGCCGACCGCGGCATGATGCTGACCGGCGGCGGCGCGCTGCTCAAGGGGCTGGATCGGCTGCTGTCGGAAGAAACCGGCCTGCCGGTGCTGATCGCGGAAGACCCGCTGACCTGCGTGGTGCGCGGCTGCGGCATTGCGCTCGATCGGATGGACCGGCTCGGCTTCACGTTCTCGAGCGACTGACGCCAAACCGCACAGCCGGCCCCTGCGGCCGGTGAGTGCAAGGCCGCTCACCGTTGATTCGAGATGGCCGGCTCGGCTACAGTTTTCGTTTTGGTTCCCCGGGGCGCCGCCGCCGCCGATCCGCGCGGCGACCAAACGATCGGGCAAGCACCGCCGCTCTTCTTATTTCCCGCCTGCACCCCATGCCTTACGGTCCGGCCGAACCCACGCCGTCGCGCTTGCAGCAGCGCACGTCGGCGCGTTCGCGGCTGTATCTGTATGCGGCGCTCGCGCTGTTCCTGATGGTGGCCGATGGCCGCTTCGAGTTCGCGCGGCCGTTGCGCGCGGGGCTGGCCACCGTGCTGTTTCCGGTGCAGTGGCTGCTGCTGCAGCCGATCCGGCTCGTGCACGATGCGCGCATCAGTACCCAGACACTCGCACAGTTGCAGGCGTCCGAGCGCGAAGCGCGCGAGCGGCTGGCCGAGCAATCCGCCCAGGCCCTGCAAGCGCAGCAACTCGCCGATGAGAATCAGCAACTGCGCAAATTGCTGGGCCTGCAGCAGCGGCTGAGCGCGACCGGCCAGGTCGCCGAAGTGCTGTATGTGTCGATCGACGCATTCCAGCGCAAAGTCATCATCGCCAAAGGCCAACAGCAGGGCGTGGCGGCCGGCTCGCCCGTGCTCGACGAACGTGGGGTGCTGGGGCAGGTCACGCGCGTCTACCCGCTGTTGTCGGAGGTCACGCTGCTGGTGGACCGCGCACAGGCGATCCCGGTGTTCAACACGCGCACGCGCGCGCGCAGCGTGGCGTACGGCCAGCCGGCCGCGGCCGGCGGCGACGGCGACACGCTCGAGCTGCGCTTCATGGCCGGCAGCTCGGACGTCGAGCCCGGCGATCTGCTGGTCACGAGCGGCGGCGACGGCGTCTACCCGCCGGGGCTGCCGGTGGCCACGGTGGACCGGATCGATCGGCGCGCGGACGCGTCGTTCTCACACATCCAGTCGACGCCTGCGGCCCGCATCGCCGGTGTGCGCTACCTGATGGTGTTGCAGCCGGTGGGCGTGCAACTTCCGCCCCGGCCCGGCCCGGCAGACGACCTGGCGACGCCCGGCGGCGACGGCGCGGGTCGCAAAAAGGCACGCGCCCGATGAGGCTGCACCTGGGCCAGCCGCTGCTGCTGCCGGCCAATCCGGTCTACGTCGGCTGCAGTCTGGCCGCGGCGTTCGTGCTTGGCATGATGCAGACGATGGGCGGCTGGGGCGCAGCGGTCTGGGCGCCGGACCTGCTGGCCGTGGTGCTGCTGTTCTGGAGCGTGTACCAGCCGCGCCGGGTCGGCATGGGCTGGGGCTTTGCGCTCGGTCTGCTGATCGATGTGCATCAGGGCAGCCCGATGGGCCTGCATGCGCTGGCCTACACGGCGCTGTGCTTTTTCGCGGTCGCGCTGAACCGGCGGCTCATGTGGTTCAGCCTGTCGCAACAGGCGGTGCAAGTGCTGCCGGTGTTCGCGCTCGTGCACGGCGTTCAGCTCGCGCTGCAGATGATCGTGGGCGGATCGTTTCCGGGTCGGTGGCTGCTGCTCGCGCCGTTGCTCGAAGCGGCGATCTGGCCGCTGGTGGCGCTGGTATTGCTTGCGCCGCAGCGCTGGGCGCCGCATCCCGACGAAAATGGTTCGCTGTGATGGATCCGAAGCAACCCACCGGCGTGCGGCAACCTACGGCGTTCGCCGCATGAACGAACTGCGCAGCGGCACGGCCGAGTTGTCGCGCTTTCACGCGCGCATCGCGGTGGCCGCGCTCGTGGTGTTGCTCGGCTTCGGCCTGGTCGCAGCCCGGCTGGTGGTGCTGCAGGTCGCGCGCCACGAAGCGTTGACCGAGCAGGCCGAATCGAACCGCACGGCGGTGGTGCCGATCGTGCCGAACCGCGGGCTGATCCTGGACCGCAACGGCATCCCGCTCGCGGTCAACTACAAGGCCTACACGCTCGAAATCACGCCGGGCAAAGTCGGCAGCGCGGGGCTCGACGCCACGATCGACGAACTCGGCACGCTGGTCGAGATCGAGCCGCGCGATCGGCGCCGCTTCAAGCGACTGCTCGAAGACTCGAAAGGGCTCGAATCGCTGCCGATCAAGACGCGCCTCTCCGACGACGAAGTCGCGCGCTTCATCGCGCAGCGCTACCGTTTTGCAGGGGTGGACGTGAAGGCGCGACTGTTTCGCCACTATCCGTATCGTGCGCTTGCAAGCCATGTGATCGGCTACATCGGGCGCGTGAACCAGCGCGAGAAAGACGCGATGGAAGAGTGGCCCGAAGCCGCCCAAGCCAACTACCGCGGCACCGACTTCATCGGCAAGCTCGGCGTCGAGCAGAGCTTCGAGGCCGAGCTGCACGGCACCACCGGCGTGGAAGAACTCGAAACCTCAGCCGGCGGCCATGCGGTGCGCATGCTCGACCGCAAGCTGGCGGTGCCCGGCAACAGCGTGGTGCTGTCGCTCGACATCAAATTGCAAAAGCTCGTGGAAGACCTGTTCGGCGACCGGCGCGGCGCACTCGTCGCGCTCGACCCGCGAAACGGTGAAGTGCTCGCTTTCGTGAGCATGCCGCGCTTCGATCCGAACCTGTTCGTCACCGGCATCGACCATGCGAGCTGGAACGAGCTGAACGGCTCGATCGACAAGCCGCTGCTCAATCGCGCGCTGCGAGGCACCTATCCGCCGGGCTCGACCTACAAGCCGTTCATGGCGATGGCGGCGCTGCAATCGGGCAAGCGCGGGCCGGGCACGATCATCAACGACCGCGGCTCCTGGACTTTTGCAGGCCACACGTTTCGCAGCCACGGCGACCACGGCCTCGGGCCGGTCGATATGTATCAGAGCATCGTCAAGTCGAGCAACGTCTACTACTACTCGCTCGCCAACGAACTCGGCGTGGACGGGATTCACGACTTCATGGCGCCGCTCGGTTTCGGCCAGTTGACCGGCATCGACCTGGACGGCGAGGTGCGCGGCATCCTGCCGAGCACCGACTGGAAGAAAAAAGCCTATCGGCGCGCGTCACAACAGAAGTGGTATTCGGGCGAGACCATTTCGCTGGGCATCGGCCAGGGCTACAACAGCTTCACGATGCTGCAGCTCGCGCAGGCCACCGCCGTGCTGGCCAACGACGGCGTCAAGCACAAGCCGCAGCTCGTGATCGCGACCGTCGACCCGGTCACGGGGGAGCGCGTGGCCGTGCCGCCCGCGCCCGCCCGAGACCTGGACTTCAAGCCGCAGAACGTCGCCATGGTGCGCCGCGCGATGGTCGGCGTCACACAGAGTGGCACCTCGACGCGTGCGTTCGCGAACGCGGGCTATCAGTCCGGCGGCAAGACCGGCACCGCGCAGGCGGTCGGCATTGGCCAGAACGCGAAATACGACGCCAAGCGCATGGCCGAGCGCCAGCGCGACCATGCGCTCTACGTCGCGTTCGCGCCCGCGGACAACCCGCGCATCGCGCTCGCGCTGGTGGTGGAAAACGCAGGCTTCGGTGCCGCCCATGCGGCACCGATCGCACGCCGCGTGTTCGACTACTGGCTGCTCGGCCAGTACCCGAACCCGCAGGATTTGCAGGCCGTGCAGGACGGCACCGCTTCGGCGCCCGTCGGCAAGCCGCTGAACGCGGCCGACGTGCCGTGGCTCGGCGATGCGGATCCGATGAGCGCCGCGGCCGCGCCGCCCGCCCCAGTGGCTGCTTCGGCCGTGGTGGCGAGCACCACTCCGCGAGCGGCCACACAGGCGCGCAGCAAGGCAGCAAAGCCCGCCGCCCAAAACAACGATCTGACCCGCCGTGTGCGCGGGCAGACCGTTCCAACCCAGCCGGAAAACAGTCCCGCACTCTGACTGTCTGCCGCAGCGGCTGGCCACCGATCCGCCAGCATGGGCGGACCGGCTCGGGTTCAGCAGGCAACGCCCGGCTTGTTGCGATCGAACTCACGTGCCGGCTGGCCGCACGCTGAACCCGTTCGGCGACGTTCCCGTGCGCGCGTCATCGAAACCACGCGTCCCAGGATGTCTTCAGGATCAGCGCACTGACGACCCCAATGAACACCACGCGCACGAAACCTGCGCCGTGCCGCACCGCCAGATAAGTGCCCACGAGGCTGCCCACGATATTCGCAGCCGCAAGCACCAGCGCGAAGTGCCACCAGACATGGCCGGTAAAGCCGAACAGCAGCAATGCGGCCAGATTCGTCGCCACGTTCAGCAGCTTGGCCGAAGCCGACGCGTGCAGGAAGTCGTACCCCAACACGCGCACGAACAGGAACACGAAGAAACTGCCCGTGCCGGGGCCGAAAAACCCGTCGTAGAAACCGACTACCGCGCCGATCGAGCAGGCCGCGTATTTCTCGGCTCGGCCATGCAGCCGCGGCGCGTGGCTGCGGCCCAGTTCTTTCTTTGCCAGCGTGTAGATCAACAGCACCACCAGCAGCACCGGCAACACATCGCGCAGCCGATCGGCCGGCACCACCGTGAGCAGCCCCGCGCCCGCAAACGAAAACAGGAAGCCGACGGCTGCGGCCGGCAACAGCACCGGCCAGTTCATCGCGACCCTTCGGCTGAACTGCCAGGTCGCCATCGTCGTGCCCAGGATCGACGCACTCTTGTTGGTGCCCATCAGCGTCGCCGGCATCGCACCGGGAAAGGTCGCGAACAACGCCGGCACCATCACGAGCCCACCGCCGCCCACCACCGCATCGATGAAGCCGCCGAGCATCGACGCGACCGAGAGCAACAGCATTTCCATCAGGTGATTGTCTCTGCCGAAACGGCTGCCTACTCGGTGGAGACAGCGGCATCGCCGCGCGCGAAGTCGGCCGTGCTTCGCACTTTGCAGGGAGCGCCAATAAAAAAAGGCGCCGCACGAAGTGCAGGCGCCTTGGAAACGGAAATTCTTATTCGATGTGTCCCGTCGGTGCGGGATTCTCGTTTGCATCCGTGTTGGTTTGTCTCCTCGAACCCTCGACGATCCAAGCCAGTAAAAGCCCGTTCGTGAGTGAGGAGAAGTGTAACGATCGTGCGCAGGCGGGTCCATCAGGGTAAGTACCCACGCAGGAACGCCATGTGCCCATCACTGCTTTGGCTGGATTCAACGGCCTGCAGTGTCCATGATCCAACGCGCGGCTTTTTCGGCAATCATCAAGGTCGGCGAATTGGTGTTGCCGCTGGTGATCGTCGGCATCACGCCCGCATCCACCACGCGCAGACCCTGCACGCCGCGCACGCGCAGCCGGGTGTCCACCACCGCGCGGTCATCGTCGTCACGCCCCATCGCCGTGGTGCCCACCGGATGAAAGATGGTGGTCGCGATGTCGCCGGCCAGCCGCGCGAGTTCGTCGTCCGTCTGAAATTCCAGCCCCGGCTTCCATTCCTGCGGCTGGTAGCGTGCCAACGCCGGCTGCGCAACGATGTTTCTCGCGACACGCAACGAATCGGCCGCCACCTTGCGGTCCGACTCGGTCGACAGATAGTTCGGCGCAATCGCCGGTGCGGTGCGGAAATCTTTCGACGTGATCTGCACCGTGCCGCGACTCGTCGGGTTCAGGTTGCACACGCTCGCAGTGAACGCGGGAAACCTGTGCAGCGGTTCGCCGAACGCGCCGAGCGACAAGGGCTGCACATGGAATTCGAGATTCGGATGCGGTTGGTCGGCGGACGACCGCGTGAATGCGCCGAGTTGCGACGGCGCCATGCTCATCGGCCCGGTTCGCTTGAACGCGAATTCAAGACCGATGCGCACCTTGCCCGGCCATGAGCCGGCCAGCACGTTCAACGTCTGCACGCCGTTGACCTTGAACACCGCGCGGATCTGCAAATGGTCCTGCAGGTTGGCGCCGACGCCGGGCAGCACCGCGACGGGATCGATGCCGTGCCGCTGCAGCAGCTCGCCCGGGCCGATCCCGGACAACTGCAGCAATTGCGGCGAGCCGATGCTGCCGGCCGACAGGATCACTTCGCGGCTCGCGCGCACTTCGACCTTGCCGCGCCCCTCCCACAACTCGACCCCCACGCAGCGCGGCAGCGCGCCGGGCTGCGGCTCGAACAGCAGCTTTGTGGCCTGCGCACCCGTGCGCAGTTCGAAATTGGATCGGCCCATGCAGCCAGGCCGCAGGAAAGCGCGCGCCGTGTTCCAGCGCCAGCCTTTCTTCTGGTTCACGTCGAAGTAGCCCACGCCTTCGTTGCTGCCGCGATTGAAGTCGGTTGTGGCCGGCAGGCCAGCTTCCTGCGCTGCAGAAGCGAACGCATCGAGCACGTCCCAGCGCAGCCGCTGTTTCTCGATCCGCCACTCGCCGCCGTGGCCATGAAACTGCGCGAACTCAGCGTCCGGCGCCTGCCCGCCGCCCGCGTCCCCGCGGTAGTGATCCTCATGCCGCTTGAAGTCCGGCAGCACGTGGTCCCAGCGCCATGCGTCGTCCCCACAAGCTTCGGCCCAACCGTCGTAATCCCGCGCCTGCCCGCGCATGTAGATCATCCCGTTGATGCTCGAACACCCGCCGAGCACCTTGCCGCGCGGATAGCGCAGCACACGCCCGTTCAAGCCCGCATCGGGCTCGGTCTGATACATCCAGTCGGTACGCGGGTTGCCGATGCAGTACAGGTAGCCCACCGGGATATGCACCCAGTGGTAGCTGTCCCTCGGCCCGGCTTCGACCAGCAGCACGCGCTTGGTCGGGTCGGCCGACAGGCGGTTCGCGAGCAGGCAGCCAGCCGTGCCGGCGCCGATGATGATGTAGTCGTAGGCGGCTTCGGTCATAGACACAGCTCTGTTTGATCGGTGTGAACTGGCCTAGTATTTGGGTTTTGATCTCCGTTGGAAATTTTCCCATAGATAATAATATTTTTAAATTTTAATAATGAATATGCACGATCTTCCAGGCCTGCTTGAGAGTCTCTCGAAAACTGTGCCTGCGACATCTCTGACGGATGGTCTGTTGCCGGACAGCGCAGCTGCACGGTGGCTTCAAGAGCAGTATGTCGATGAGAAAAATGGAGAAGTCGGTGTTTTGGTGGAAGCTTTAAAAAAACATCGCCCAAATAAAGCTCTCCGGACTGGATCAATTGCTCAGTCACCTCTATCCTCACTAAATACTGACTTGTATCGCATGGCCGCGAATTGGTGTCTCGCCCAATCTCGCAAGAGATCAGCCGTTGAAGTTATATGTGAGTTGGATAGCTTTGTAGAAAACGACTCTGTCTCAATGCTGGAAGTTTTAGTTCTGTGGGGAATACATCCAGCACAATCTATTCCATTAACAAAAGACTTAAATCTAGTGAAATTGGTTGATCTTGGATCTTCTCAGTACAAAGACTACTTCGAAGGGAGAAAAAATACGAATTATGGAATGAATATGGGGCCAGCCAATCCAAAGCCGCAAGCGGCACTTACCAAGCATGTCAGTTTCAGGCCATTCAGAGATGCTTTCCAAAGCGATGAATTCGCTCGAGAGTCAGAGAAGATTGGACTATCAGAGATAGCAAGTCTATTGCCGATAGTCGTAAATAGGTCTGTATGTAAGATCGCGCATTGGTTTGAATGCAGTCCGTCAATGCCGTTTATCGGCGGTGTGCAGACTTGCGGTTGGCATGGTACTGAGCATGCATTCCTTTTTGGAATTTCTGAAACGGATTACGACTCTGCTGACATGCAAAATATTGTAGAAGACTATCTAAACCTGCCATGCAGTTTAAGAACCAGAATTAGGACGCCTCTCGATAGATTAAATCGTGCATATAGAGAGTCCAACCCTACTCAAAAAGCGATTGAATTGGGAATTGCAGCGGAATCTTTATTGGCCGATGACAAACAAAGTGATGCACCAATATCGTATGTTTTGCGTCAGAGGGCCGCTGTTTTTATCGGAGACTCATCTGCTGATCGTAAGGAAATATTCGATTTATTCAAAAAAATGTACGACCTTCGCAGCAAGGCGGTGCACGGACACGAGTTGCCTTTTCGAATCCAAAAAACATCGATCTTAACGATTGACTTTCTACAGCGGGTGGCCCACAAGATTTCAGAATTGATAAGAAAAATAATTCGGCTTGGGGCTTGGCCTGATTGGGAAAGTTTGGTGATGCGTTGGTAATACAGCGGTAACTTGATGACTTCTCACTTCGCCGTCGGCATCACGAACTCCGCCCCCTTCGGCGTGCTCTCCGGCCAGCGCTGCATGATCGACTTCTGCTTCGTATAGAACCGCACGCCTTCTTCGCCATAGGCATGCATGTCTCCGAACAGGCTGCGCTTCCAGCCGCCGAAGCCGTGCCAGGCCATCGGCACGGGAATCGGCACGTTGATGCCGACCATGCCGACCTGCACGCGGCGGCCGAATTCGCGGGCGACGTGGCCGTCTCTGGTGAAGCAGGCGACGCCGTTGCCGAACTCGTGCGCGTTGACGAGGTCCAGCGCCTCGCCGAAGTCCTTTACGCGTACGCAGGCCAGCACCGGGCCGAAGATTTCTTCCCGGTAGATGCGCATGTCGGGCTTGACGTCGTCGAACAACGTGCCTCCCATCCAGAAACCGTTGTCACAGCCCTTGCCTGCGTCCGAGTTTTGGAACTTGCGGCCATCGACCACGATCTTGGCGCCTTCTTTTTCACCCAGTGCGATGTAGCCGGTGATCTTTTCATGCGCGGCGGCCGTGACGATCGGACCCATCTCGGCGTCGAGCTCGGTGCCGTTCTTGATCTTCAGCGTGCGGGCACGTTCGGCGAGTTTCGGCATCACCTGATCGGCTGCATCACCGACCAGGACGGCCACCGAGATCGCCATGCAGCGCTCGCCGGCGGAGCCGTAGGCCGAGCCGATCAGCGCATCGACGGCCTGGTCGATGTCCGCATCGGGCAGCACGACCATGTGGTTCTTCGCCCCGCCCAGCGCCTGCACGCGCTTGCCGTGGTGCGCGCCGGTCTCGTAGATGTAGTTGGCGATCGGTGTGGAGCCGACGAAGCTGACGGCCTTCACATCCGGGTGTTCGAGCAACGCATCGACCGCTTCCTTGCCGCCCTGCACGACGCCGAACACGCCGTCGGGCAGGCCGGCTTGCTTCAGCAAGTCGGCGATCAACAGCGACGGGCTCGGGTCGATCGGGCTGGGCTTCAGGATGAAGCAGTTGCCGCACGCGATCGCAACCGGGAACATCCACATCGGCACCATCACGGGAAAGTTGAACGGCGTGATGCCGGCCACCACACCGAGCGGCTGGCGCAGCGTCCAGTTGTCGATGCCGGTCGAGACCTGATCGGTGAAGTCGCCTTTGAGCAATTGTGGAATGCCGCACGCGAACTCGACGATGTCGATGCCGCGCGTGACTTCGCCCTGCGCATCGGTGAACACCTTTCCATGCTCGGCGGTGATCGCGCGGGCCAGGTCGTCGCGGTGCTCGTTCAACAACTGCAGGAACTTGAACATCACGCGCGCACGGCGCAGCGGCGGCGTATCGGCCCAGGCCGGAAAAGCGGCGGCAGCCGCCGCCACCGCACGGTCGACCTCCGTGCGGCCGCCGAGCGCGACCTGGGCCGTGACGGCGCCGGTCGCGGGGTTCGTGACGGGCTGCGTGCTGCCGCCCTCGCTTCTGAAGCGGTTGCCGGCGATGTAGTGGTCGATGGAGGCGGTGGTCATGTGCGTGGTAGCCGCCGGGTGCGGCTCAGGAAGAGGGAAGGAAACAGACGTCAGTATCGTCAAAACGCGCGTGCCGGCAAGGCCGCATCGGCCGCTCTTGGCCACAGCACCCAGAGCTTGAGAGGCTGCTTCAAACGGCCCGCAAACTCTGCCGCCTGTGCGCCCCAGCCGGCAAAGTAGTCGGCCCGCACCGGCCCGGTGATCGCGCTGCCGGTGTCCTGTGCAAGCACGAGCTTCTGCAGGTTCGCGGTCTGGCCCGAGGAAGCGAGCCAGACCGGCGTGCCGTACGGAATGCTGTTCGGGTCCACTGCGATCGAGCGGCCCGGCGTGAGCGCCACGCCTTGCGCGCCTTTCGGGCCGAACGCCGCGTCCTGCGGCGGCAGCGGTTCTTCGCGGAAGAACACCACCCGCGGGTTGGACCAGAGCATTTCCTGCACGCGCTCGGGGTTGCGCACCACCCAGGCCTTGATGCCGGGCCAGGTGCCGTCGCGGATCGCGCCCTGGTCCAGCAGCCAGCGGCCGACGCTCATGTAGGGTTGATCGTTGGTCGCGGCGTAAGCCAGCCGCACCAGTTTCTGGCTGCCGTCGGCCTCCGTGATGCGCACCCGCCCGGAGCCTTGAATCTGCAACACCAGCGCGTCAAGTGGATCGGACAGCCAGGCGATCTCGCGGCCGGCCAGCGCGGCACGTGCCTGCGGCAGCGTCTCCATCTGCTGGCGCGTGAACCAGGGGCGGCGCGGCACGAGGCCGGCCGGCGGCCGGTACAGCGGCACCGCGAAGCCCGAAAGCGGCGTGCGCGACGCTTCCAGTACCGGCTCGTAATAACTCGTCAGCAGGCCATCGGTGACACCCGACACCGGCTCCACACGATACGGCTGCAGCCGCGCCATCATCCAGTCGCGTTGCTCGTCCGGCGTGGCGATCGACAGGCTGCGCACATCGGCGCAAAGCGGCGCAAAATTGGGGCCCGGGCGCTCGCAGCTCTTGATCCAGGCGTTCCATGCTTCGAACAGCTGGTCTTCGCCCCAGCCGGGCAGGTCCGTCCAGTCGACCGCTGTCCAGCGACTGCCGCCGCGCCCTTGCAACTGTGGCGGTGATACCGGGGCGCTGCGTGCGGGCGCGGTGGCGACCGGTGCCGGCGTTGAGGGCGCCGCAGGCGGCGCAGAACCGCATGACGCCAGCAGCGTTCCTACAATGAACACCGTCGCAAGCAGAGGTAACAATCGATTCATGTGGGTGATTTTGCTCGAAGCCGCCGGTGCGTTGGTGCTGTTGGTGCTGATCGTCTGGTGGACGATGTTCAGCGGACGCGACAAGGGCGAGTTGCGGGTGGAGTCGCCGCAGCCGCAGCCGGTACGGCCCGAACCTGCTCACAAGGACGAGGACGGCGACGTCCCGAAGTAGTCGTCCGGATGCCACCCGGGTGACGTGCCGGGTCGCCCGACACGGTGGCTGAGCCGAGCGACCGAACGGCAATCAGCGGCTGGCGTCTGCCGCCAACGGCCCGGCCTGTGGCGCGTCGTCGATGTTCGATCGACCGCTCACCTTCGTGATGCGCGGATCGCTCCAGGTGCCGTCGATCTGAAACTCCTGCGTCGCCGCGCGCGACAGCGGTTTGCGCAGGAAATACTGCGCCAAAAACGTGCCGAGCCCGAGCGCCGGATTGATCGCGGTGGCCACCAGCGCCGCGGTGCCCGCGTCGATCTCCGGCACCACCACCACTTTGAGCGACTGCGTCTCTGCCTGGATGTCGGCGCTGCCGTCCATCAGCGCGGCGGCGCTCGCACCCTTCATCTGCAGGTTGTTGCTGCTCGCCACGCCGCGCTGCACCAGCACGTCGCCGCGCACGAAGTCGAATGCGAAGCCCGCGCCGAACAGATCGCGAAAATCCAGCGACAGCCGGCGCGGCAGCGCCTGCAGACTCAGCACGCCCAGCAGCTTGGCAAAACCCGGCTCGACCTTCAAGAACTGGCCGGCCGCCACGTCGAGATGAAAACGCCCGCCGAGCGTCGGGTAGTCGAACGCCATCGGCGAGCCGTTCCAGGCCAGCCCGCCGAGCATCTGGCCGCGGCCGTGCCGCACGACGTCTTTCATGCCGAAGCGCTCCAGCAGGCGGCCCGAGTCGATGAGGTCGAGCTTGAAGTCGAGCGCGGTGCGCGGCTTGGCGTCTCGGGCCTCCGACTTCTTGCCGGCGGGCAGCGGTTGCGTCCATCGGCCTTGTGCGGTGAATGTCGCTTCCGGCACAGCCAGAACCAGTTTCTTCAGCAACCAGTCGCGGGCGGCGCCGGATTCGCCGGACTGGTTCACCGCGTCGATCTCGAGCCGGCCCAGATCCCGGCCACGCAGCTCGAACCGGTCGACCACCACGTCGAGCGCGGGCAACTCCTCGGCGTCGGCCGACGGAGGCCGCGTGCGGGATGGCGCGGCCGTAGCGGAGACCAGCGCGCCGTCCGGGTCGGCCAGCCGCAGCCGGCTCAGGCGCGCGAGCAACCGGCCTGGCCCGCCGTCGGCGCTTTCCCGAAACTCGAGCCGCCCGGCCAGCTCGTCCGCCTGCGCCGCGCTGCGCCAGACGGTGCCCTCGCGCGTGCCATCGAGCGACAGCCGGTGCAGCTCGACATACTCGCTTGCGAACGTGCCGATGCTTGCCTGCCACTGGCTCGGCCAGTAGCTGCGCCCATTTGCGTTGGACGTGGCGGCGGTTGGGCCGGGCGCGCCACCGGACGTTCGGCCGGTCTTGCGGCTGGCCGCTGGCTCGGGTGATTGCTGCAGCATCGCCAGCGCGTCGCTCCAGCGGTCCGGCTCGAAGCGCGCCAGTTCCACCTGGGCCGCCACACCGGATGCGGGCAGCGCGTGTGCCGCCGCCGCGGGCGGCCCGAGTGCGACGCTGCCGCGCAGCACGCGCGCGCCGCCCGCCTCCAATGCACGGTGATAGTTCAGCAATGCCGCATCGCCCAGCCGCACCATCAGGCGGTCTTGCGCGAGCGCGCCGGCGCGCTCGGCAAACACCGGCACGTTCTCGTAGCGCAGCGCCAGCGCCGCCTCGGCGGTCTTGCCCAGCGGCGCCGGCAGCTCGATGGCCATGCCGCGCAGATCGCTCGTGACCGTCAGCTCGGTGCCGCCGCGCAGCACGCGCAACTGCGCGTCGTAGTCGGCCGCGCCGTTCAGCACACGGGCGATCTGGGCAAGCGGCCCGGCGTCGGCCGCGGCGCGCAATCCCTGCGCATCGGCGGTGCCGCGCGCGTGCAACTCGATCAGCGCGGTGGTGGGGCCGCCGTCGCCGCGCGATCCGGTGGCGGTCGTAATGCTGCCGCCATCGATGCGCACCGGGCCGCCGAACAGCTGTGCGTCCAGCCGGTCAATCTGAAAGCCGCGCTCGGTAAAAGTCACGTCGCCTTGCGCACGCTTCCATTCCGGCCCGTCTGCCTCCAGCCGGACGTCGTTGCCGGCCAACGTCAGGCTGCCCTGCACGCTGGCCCGCTCGATGTGCTCGACCGGCAGGTTGAGCCGGACCTTCAGCTGCGCACTGCCGCTGCCACTGGCGTTGCGCAACGCCCGGTCGAGCATCGCGTCGATCGGCGACTGCTGAACGCTGCGCAGCAGCTCGCCGAGAGGGGCCTGCGTGCTCGCCTCGACCCGCACGAGCGGCTGGTCCAGGTCGGCGATCGACGCACTCGCCGCAGCGATCGGCAAGCTCTGCGCGCCGCTGCCCAGCCGGCCGCGCGCGCGGTTCACCTGCAGCGACGCGCGCTCGAGCACCAACTCGCCATTCCACTGCGTGAGCGGCGGCCACGGCACCTCGCCGGCGGGTTGCATGCCCGCAGGCGCGTAGACGAACGTGGTGTCGCGCAGTTGCGCCACCAGCCGGAACTGGCCGCGTTTCGAGTCGACATAGGGGAAGTCGCGCAGCGGGCCCTTGACCTGAAAGCGCACCCCGCTCGTGCTGCCGGCAGGCAACGCGTCTCGCAGATAGTGACGCACTGTCGCGGGCAGCTCCAGCGGCAGGTAGCGGTGCAGCCGCGCGATGTGGCCGCGTTCGAGGTTGCCGTCGAGATCGATCGATCCCGGAGAGCGCGCTGCCAGCCGGCACAGCGCCTGCGGCATTGGCGGGCCCCGGCAAGTCGCTGCGCCAGCGCACGCGCGCGTAGCCGGCCGTGTCGGCGTTGGCAAACCGCAAGTCCGGCGCCGTGACTTCCCACTGGCCGTCGCGCCGCTGCCAGCTCACCGCCGCGCTCAGCTGCGCAAACGGCACGGTGGGCTCGTCGAAGATGCCCGGAAAGGTGGCTGTGCCCGTCGTCATGCTCAGCTTCGCCTGGCCGCCGTCCTGGTTCAGATCGAAGGCGATGTCGGCGCCGCTCAGGCCCGGCACGCCCGGATCGGTGCGGGCGCCGACACGCGAGGTGACCGGCTGGGCGGCGAACTCGATGCCGCGCGCCTGGCCGCTGGCTTGAAAACGCGGCGGTGGAAACACGTCCGGAGGGCCGTGCCAGCCGACGTTCAACGCATCGATCACGCCCTTCGGCGCGAGCCGCGCCAGCGCGCTTCGCAGCTCGGCCGTCAGCGGTAGGCTGCGCGCAAGGCTTGCGAGCTGCGCCAGATCGATCCGGTCGGCGCTCAGTGTGCCGGCCGCACTCTGGGCCGCTTGGCCCTGCTGCCGGCTGAACTTCAGCTCGGAGCCGGGCCAGCGTTCGCCACGGCCGTCGACCAGCACCAGTTGCTGCGCTTGCCACGCGCCGCCGCCGGCCTGCCGCTGCCAGTCGAGCCGGCCGTCGAGCCGCCGCACCGCGAGCGGCGTGGCGGCGTCGGGCAACTGCAGCGCCAGATCGGCCACGCGCAGATCGGCGCTCGCGTTCAGCCAGTCGGATTGCTGCAATTCGGCCCAGAGGCGCAGCGCCGCCTGGCCGCGCCGAGGTGCCGGTGTTACGCCGGCGAGCTTGGCCAGCGCAGCCAGGTCGGTCGGCGGCAGATCGGCGTAGACGTGGCCGCTCCATCGGAGCCAGCGGTTGGCGCGCGTGCTCAGAAGGGGCGCACGCAGCTCGGCGATCAACGTGAGTGGGGCGCTATCTGCGCTGTGCAGCTTGTCCGCGTTCCCCGCGCCGCGGCCGGCATCGAGCTGTGCATCCAGCCGCGCGGCGTGGCGCCGGCCCTGGTTGCGCACCACCAGCCGCAAGTCGTCGAGCCGCAGCGCAGTCGTGCCTGCGTCGGACTTCGCCGTATCGGCTGCCCGTACGGCATTCGCGGCCGCGCCGAGCCGCACGCTGCCGCGCTCGATCAGCAGCTCGGGCTGGGCCAGCAGCCAGGCGATCGCAGCGTCGGCACCGGTGGCGCCGGCCGCCTTGCCGATGTCAGCGCCACCGCCGAGTCGCAAGCCGCCGAGCGCGAGCGATCCATCGGCCTGCCGCGTCAGCTGCACCTCGGGCTGGTGGACCACGATCTGCTCGACGCCGAGCCGCCACAGCGACAACGCGGACACCGACACCTGGGCGCGCGCGATCGTCAGCGGTGCCGCACCACCCTCGCGGTCAAGCAGCGCGATGTCGCGCATTTCGAACGACGGCAGCAGCCCCGACGACTGCGCGCTGAGGCGGCCGATCCGCAGCGGCACACCGAGCGACTCGGAGGCGCGCATCTCCAGCCAGGGGCGCCACTGATCGATTCGCGGCACAATGAATCCGTGCAGCAGCGCCGCCGTCAGGCCCAAAGCAAGCCAGCCGCCGAGCGCGATCGCGAACAGCCAACGGCTCAGACGGGCGTATGTCCGCAAGGCGCGCGATGGTGTGTCCGGGAGGGCTGGCTGGCTCATTCAGTGCATGAAAACTACAGCGGAAATTATGACCTTCGACCGCAGCGTGGCAGCAGCGCCATCGGCAGCACCGCTTGCTGCAGGGGCTTCGGTCCTCTACAGCCGCTTCATCCAGCGGTTGCACCGCCGATATGCCGAAGAGCTGAACTGGCTGCCGCCGGGCGCGCCGACGCAATCGGTGCTACAGGCCGGCTTCGACGCGTTGCGCGCACGCGGCGACGCGTTGCCCGTGGCCTTGCGCGTGCTGCGCCAGCTGGCCATCGAGCGGCTGGCGCGGCTCGACTGTGAGCAGCACGCCGAACTCTCGGTGATCACCGCCGGCATGACGGAGCTGGCCGAATTCGCGCTGGACCAGGCCGTGACCGAAGCGCTGGCGCAACTCGACGCATTGCACGGCGCGCCGCTCGACGGCCGCGGCCAGCGCGTGCAGTTGTGGATCGTCGGCATGGGCAAGCTCGGCGCGCGCGAGCTGAACGTGTCGAGCGATGTGGACCTGATCTATGTCTATCACGCCGACGGCGAGACCGCCGGAGGGGACACGGGCAGTGGCACGGACGACAGCCGCATCTCCAACCACGAATATTTCGGCAAGGCCGCGCAGCGCATTGGCCGGCTGATCGGCGACACCACCGAGCACGGCTTCGTGTTTCGCGTCGACTTGGCGCTGCGGCCGAATGGCAACTCAGGGCCGGCGGCGATCTCGCTGCCCGCGCTGGAGGAATACTTTCATGTGCACGGCCGCGAATGGGAGCGCTTCGCGTGGCTCAAAAGCCGTGTCGTCGCGCCGCGCGCCTGCGTCGACGACGGCGGCGCGCAGGCCCTGCGCGGCGCGGTGCTGCCGTTCGTGTTCCGCCGCTACCTCGACTACAACGTGTTCGATTCGCTGCGCGTGCTGCACCGGCAGATTCGCGAACACGCGGCCAAGCGCTGCGCGGGTCGGCCCGATCGCGCAAATGATGTGAAGCTGTCGCGCGGCGGCATCCGCGAGATCGAATTCATCGTGCAACTGCAGCAGGTGGTGCGCGGCGGCCAGTATCCGGAGCTGCGCACGCGCCCGACGCTGCAGGCGCTGCAGCGCCTGCAGGGCGCGAGTTTGATGCCGCCTGCCACCGCCACCGCATTGGCTGCGGCGTATGTCTTTTTGCGCCGGGTCGAGCACCGCATCCAATACCTGGAAGACCAGCAGACGCATGTGCTGCCGACGCGCGACGACGATCTGTCGTGGATCGCAAACACGCTCGGCTACGCAGACAGCAGCGATTTTCTGGAACAGCTCGACGTGCACCGTGAGCGCGTTGCGCGCGAGTTCGACACGTTGCTCGGCGGCGCGTCGCATCCGTGCCTGACGGCCTGTGCAACCTCGGCCCGCAGGGCGGACAACCGACCGTGCTGCTGCTCGAAGGCCTGCTCGGTCAGCTGCCGCCGGCCGTTGCCGCGCGCGTGGCGCTGTGGCAGGACAACCCAAGAGTCCAGGCGCTGCGCGACGACGCGCGCACGCGGCTGCTGCGCATCGTGCAGCGCACCTCGCAGTGGCTGCTGGAGGGCAGCGTGAACGAGCTCGGCGCGCTCCGGCTGATCGACTGGATCGAGCCGCTGCTGCGGCGTGAGAGCTATCTGGCGCTGCTGCTCGAGCGCCCCGTGGTGCAGCAGCGGCTGCTGCATCTGCTGGGTGCGGCGAAATGGCCCGCACGCTATCTGCAGCGGCATCCCGGTGTGATCGACGAACTCGCCAACGACGCGATGTTTCAACAGCGCTTTGCGATGGCAGACTACGAGCGCGAACTGGAAGCGCGCCGCGCGTCGCTTGCGGTGACCGATCAGGACGACGAAGAAACGCTGATGAACGTGCTGCGCCGCGCGCACCACGCCGAGCTGTTTCGCACCCTGGCGCGCGATCTGGAGGGCAAGCTGAGGGTCGAGCAGGTCGCCGACGACTTGAGCGCGCTGGCCGACGCGACCCTGCGCCGTCACGGCGCGCTGGTGCTGGCAGCGCGTGAAGAACCGGCACCGTGACGAGCCGCAGTTCGCGATCCTCGGCTATGGCAAGCTCGGCGGCAAGGAACTGAGCTACGGCAGCGATCTGGACATCGTGTTCCTGTTCGACGACGAGGATGAGCGCGCGCCCGAAATCTACGCGGCCTACGTGCGCCGCATCATCAACTGGTTGTCGGTGAAGACCGGCGAGGGTGACCTTTTCGAGATCGACACCGCGCTGCGGCCGAACGGCAATTCCGGCATGCTGGTCACGAGCTTCACCGCGTTCGCCAACTATCAGGAGCGCCGGGGCAGCAACACCGCCTGGGTCTGGGAGCACCAGGCAATGACGCGCGCGCGCTTCGTGCTCGGGGTGGAAGACCTGCGCCTGCGCTTCGACGCGGTGCGCGAAGCGGTCGTCACGGCCGAGCGCGACGAGGCTGCGCTGCGTCACGAGATCGTCCTGATGCGCGAGAAGGTGCGCGCGGCGCGGCCCGTGCGCGCTGGCCGCTTCGACGTGAAGGACAGCCGTGGTGCGATGCTCGACGCCGAATTCGCGGTGCAGTTTCTGGTGCTTGCCTACAGCGCCCGGCACCGCGAGCTGATTCCGAACCTCGGCAACATCACGCTGCTGCGCCTCGCCCAGGATGCCGGCCTGTTGCCACCCGGCATGGGCCGCGCGGCCGGCGACGCCTACCGGACGCTGCGCCGCATCCAGCACGAAGCGCGGCTCGACGAGCGGCCGACCTGGGTCGAGGCAGCCGAGCTTCAGCCAGAGCGTGACGCGATCCTTGCGCTTTGGGCTCACACGCTGGGTGGCTGAGGCATTCCTACGATTTGTATAGCTGAGTAGGATTGCTGGGTGAGCGGTTCAGTGCATTTCCATGCACAGAATCCGGTGACTGATCTGAGCCGCGCGCTGCCGTCATTGACACCAGGGCCGAGCGGAATACCGCGGCGAGCAGCAGCGCCAGCAACGGATCGGTGATCTCGGCCGTGCGGCCCGGAATCGAGATCTGCAGCCACTCGATGCACGCAAGACCAGCGGCGACCGCCAAGCCCGCACCCCACCAGCGCGCACCCGCCGCAACGAGCAGCACGACCAGTCCGCCGTACACATAGCATTTCTCGATCAAGCTTGCGGTGTTCACCACCATGCTTCCGGACAGCATGCCGGCGAACGGCAGCCACTGAAACTCGTGCTCTTCTGCGGTGTGGAATTGGTAGGGCGCGAGGCCCGACGCGGTCACGCTGACAGCCAGCAGAACCAGCAGACCCCAGCGCGCTCTCTCGTCGTCGGCGATCAGCCAGCGCCGCAGTCCGATCGCTGACGCGAGCCCGATCGCATTGCCTGGCGAGACGCTGTTGCCGAGAAAAAGCGGCTCCAGCGTCAGGCATCAGCACGGCGCATGCAGACGCCTGCAAGTGTCCATTTGCCAGCCGGCTCGACGGTCCGTGGCGCGCAAGCCAGAACCACAGCGTCCAGGCCGCCGCATCGTGCAGCGCCCGCGTCGTATCCAACCAGGACATCCCCTGGGCGAACGGTCGAAGCGCACGCCCCAGATTGGCGACGTCCAATGTGGGCACCCACGGGAACCAGCGGTATCCGACCCACAGCAGCATCAGCAGCCCAGCGATCGGCCAGAGCGAGGAGTCACGGTTGATTTGAAGCGGGCGTCTGGCGAGCAGGTTTCTCGCCATGAGGGCGAGCGCGACACCGAACAGAAGACCGAGGGTGTTGAATACCGCGTCGGAGCCGCTCGGGTCGCGCGACGGATACCAAAACTGCAGGTACTGCAGCAACCAGGCAAGCACGATCGCGCCGACGATCCCGGCAAGCTGCCCTGACGCGCGTTTCGACAGCGACGGAATGACAGCGCCCAGCGGCACGAAAAGCAGCACGTTGCCGGCCACGTCCGAAGCCGACAGGCGCACCGGCCATTCTTCGAACAGGTGGTGCAGGTCTGCCCAGCCGGCTTGGTGCGGCACGTAGTCGAATGGAAACAGCGAGCCGTACCCGATCAATGACAGCAAGAAGGCCGCCAGCAAGCGTGCATACATCGCTCGGCCTCAGCCGTCGGACAACGGCCGCCGCGTGCCGACACTGCGTATCGTGGGCTCCACGGTCGGCGACTGGACCGCCAGCGAGATCATCAAAAGAAGATAGAAAAGCTGTGCGACGCGCGGCACATCGAGCAGACTGTCGAACAACCCGACCACGATGAAGCCGGCCAGGCTTGCCGCCAGCGCCGGCGCAAGCGGCGCGTGGCGGGCACGACCCAAGGTCAGCCGCCAAAAGGCCGCCAGCAGCAGCAGTACGAACAGACCCAAGCCGAGCACACCCTGATCGAACAGGACGTTCATGAAGATGTTCTTGATGTGCCACGGCAGATGCAGTCTGTCGCTGGAGAAAAACCATTGCGCCATCCCGTTGGTGAAATTGCCGTTTGCCAGCAACTCCCGGCCCGAGCCGTCCACCAACGCGATGGAACGCAGATCCAGCAAGCTTTGCTCGCTTGCGACCGCCACGGAAAACACGATGGGTTTCGATGCCCACCAATCGCCAGGTGACGGCGCCGCGCCCGCCAACTTCAACGATACGTTCTGCCATTGCCCGGCTCGGGCCGGCAGTTTTGCGCCCCCGGTCAGGCAGCCGCCGTCGTAGAGCAACTGTTTTGCGCAGACCTCGAAATGCAACTCGGCGTCCTGCTGGCTGCGTACCTGGGCGCGGACCAGCACCGGCGCATCAACTGCCGCCACACGCTGCGACATCCGCAGCAGTTCACCCCAACCCATCATGTGCTTGCCTGCGCTCAGGCGCAGGTAAGGGGTGCCGTCGGATTCATGCGAGCAGTCGGTAGTCGCCCGGATGATCGACCCTGGACCGGGAAAAGTAGCTGTTTGCGGGAAAGCGTCCAAGTCCCTTGCCGAATGTCCAGTCAGCGGTACTGGACAGCATCGACAGCCCTTCGCGCCAGTGCGTGAATCGGTCGTCGAGATCTTTGCCGCCGGTGGCGAAGCGTCCGCTCATGTAACTGCCGCCGCCGATTGCCGCCACCACCAGCGCAGTTGCAAGCGTCGCGCCAAACACGGCGGCGCGCCAGCGCGGCGAGGTCGCAACCACCGGCCGCCCGAAGAGCGCGCAGGTGATCGTCAGCACCAGCAGTCCGCCCACGACGGCCAGCGCGTCGTGCAGCGCCGCGGCGCCGCCCCAGTGGTCGGCCACCAGCGCCATTGCGGCGCACGCTGCGACCAGACTGGCAAGCTGCCAAACGGTCGTTGGCGAGGCGACGGCCGGCAGGCGAATCCGCGGTTGCAGCCACTGCGCGCCCGCCATCGCGAGCACCGCCGAGACGGCGGCTGCAAAAACGAGATAGGGACCTTTTGGCAGAACATACGCCATCGGAACGGCCAGTGCGGACAGCAAACCGCCGCCGCCGAGCGCCAGAACCCAGTGCTTGCCGCGCAGGCCCCGCAGTGAAGGTGCGACGGCAAGCCATGCAGCGATCGTGCCCAACACGGCAAACAGACTCCGATAGCCGCCGGTCGGGAACACGTTGGCGAGCGCGGCCGAAAAACCGACGACCAGCACCACGGCAGAGCCGACGTGCCAATCACGGCTGCCTTCAGCCGATCCGGCCTCAGGCCGATGACTTTGTGCGCGCCACCAGAGCGCCAACACGATGAGCAATGCGATCGGCACGGCCAAATAAACGCCGCGCGAGAACGTGGTGAGGCACGAGTACACCCCCAACGCCAGCGCGAGCGCCGCGCCGGCGAACGTCGGCGCCGAGCGTGACCACAGCAGCGCCTGCAATGCGAAGGGCATCGTCAACGCCAGAAAGCCGTCGAGTGCCGCGCCACCGACGTGCATCTCCCAAAACAGACCGGTGGTTCGATAGTCACTGGAAAAATTGAGCAGGCCGGTGAAAGCCAACCGTTCGCGGATCGTCGCGAGCGCGGCCACCAGCAATCCCGCGGTCAGGCCGGCAACCAGACAGCGTTCAGTCAGTTGACGTCTTTCGCGGGCGCTGGCAAGCCAGAGCGGCAGCAGCAGCATGGCCAGCAGGAAACTTTTGCCTATGCGTAGGCTGTTCATCGGCTCCAGATACCCCTGGAACCAACCGAAATCGAATCCGCCCGCGTCCGCGAAGCCACGCTGCAGCGCGATCAGCAGTGCGGCGCCGAACGACAGCAGCATCAGCCAGACCAGCACCGACACCGAGCTGCGACGACGACCGCGACGCTGCCGGCTGTCCGTCTGCGTTGATGCCGCTTGTCGGCCCTGTGCTATCCCGAGCCCGAGGCGTGCATAACCACCGGCTGCGACGGCCAGTACCAGCAGATCGAACTCCTCGAACGTGAGCCAGCCGCTGTAGGGCGCAAATCCGATGATCGGCAGCAACGCCGGGACCAGCACCAGCCAAGCCGACGGGAACGCGCCCGCAAGCAATGCGACCGCAGCGAATCCGATGGGCATCGCAGGAGTGGCGATCGGATAGTGCAGCGCCAGCCAGCCGCCAGCGACCAGCGCCAACAGCGCCAGGATGCCCGCTGCGGCACGGAAAACCGGCCCGAGCGTGGGCGCGGCCGCATGGATGCCCGTGCGGGAGCGCATCGGCCTGTGCGCAAGGTTAAGTTCAGGCGGCATGGAATTTCGGCTGCGCGCGATGTGCGCGTGTCCATAGGTTGGCTTGCGAGTTCAGCGACCGAAAGTTCGCTTGCTGGGCTCGCGATTGGGATGCATTTGACCTGATTTGACGAATGCGGGATCGCCGACCCGGTCGGTGAGATTCGCCCGGGGAACGCAGCAGATCCTTCCAGGTGCGGACCGGCTCGAAACAGGCTCGACCTGGGCTGCATGAACGCTGCCGGCAGCAACGTGACCGGCTTCCCTGCGGGCGTGGTCGGCTGCCGCCTCGAACCCATGGCGGTCCCCTGCGACACCCGGATATCGGTGATGCGCGTTGAGCAGCCGCACGAGCGACCGCTGCACGACCGCATGGAGCCTTTTTGGGACATTCCAGACGCCTCGCTGGAAGCGGCCCATCCAGGCAGCAGGCCGACCGATGGCCGTGCGCAGACCGACACGGGGCGCATGGGCTTACGCATTCTGCAGTCGGCCCTGCCGCTACGCCGTCTCAGCCGCTTTCGCGCCCTGTGTTGGCTGCATCAGGCCGCAGCGACGGTGGCTGCCTGCAGCGACCCGGGAACGGTCGAAAGCATCCCCGCCAGCTGCGCCGCGACCATGTCGGTGGCGACCACCACGCAGTCCCCGCCGATGTGCTTGGCTGTGTAGAGCGCCGCGTCGGCCTGATGCAGCGCGGGCTCCCAGCCGTCGCGCTGTCGCACCACGGGAGACACGCCGATGCTGACCGTGCAGCGCAGTCGCTGCGGGCCGAGCTCGATCGGCAGATCGGCCACCGCAATGCGCAGCCGTTCGGCCAGCAGTGCGCCCGCGTTGGGCAGCACCGCGACGCAGCCGACCAGAAACTCCTCGCCGCCCGTGCGCGCCACGAAATCCCCGGCGCGCACCGTCGAGGTCAGCGCGCTCGCCACCGCCCGCAGCACCTGATCGCCTGCGGCATGACCGTGCGCGTCGTTGATGCGTTTGAAGTGGTCGATATCGAGTTGCAAAACCACGAGCGGCAACGGCGGCAGCGCCGCGAAATGGCGCCGCAGCAACTCGTCGAGCCCGGAGCGATTGAGCAGCGCGGTCAACGGATCGTGCGTTGCAAGCTCGGTCAGCCGAGCATGCAGCCGCACGAAAACCATCCACAGCACGAGCGGGCCGAACAACACGCCGACGAGCGAGCAGTAACCCGCGTAAAGACCTGCGAGCCAGCCTTGAAACAGCGCATCGATGCCGAAAATCGAAGCCGCGACGATGCACGCCAGCGTCAATGCCCCGAGCACGCCGATCATGCCGCCGAGCGCCGCAAGCGGCGCACGCAGCGTCGGCTCGGCCACGCGCGCGGCGGCCTGCACCGCAAGCCAGACGAATGCGAACTGCTGGCCACACAGCACGACGTTGAGCAAAAGGTGGCGGCTGATCGCTCCGAACGCCGTCGTCGTCGGCCAGGCGATCAGCAGATAGCTGAGCACGGCGGCTGCGAGCCGCCGCAGGCGCGGCGTGCCGCGGCCGGTGAAGGTCAGCATGCCGCAGTGAAACAATCCCATTGCAAGCAGCATGAGCGCATCGAACGCGACGCTTTGCAGGCCGACTGCCTGCGCACCCTGTTCGATGCGGCCCACCAGCGACAGCCCGTACAAGACGCTGCCGATGCCGAACCAGCCGAGTCCCGCGCTGTGCGGCAGCCGCCTCCGGATCAGCAACAGCAAGCCGCCGCTGAGCACCAGGTGGAACGAGAGAATGGCGATGACGGTGGTGGGATCCATGCCGGGCGCAGCCGATTGAGCGCATGCAGGCGCCGCCCGAGGCCGCGGTGGACCGCCGTACCGATCTTCGGTGATCCAGGCGTCATGCGGCCGGTCACGCGGCCTGATCCGGGGGGCGGGCCGTGTGGTGGTGCACGAACCGGCCGCACGCCGACGATGGCGTTGCCGGGTCGTTCGGCCTTCGCTCTGTCAGGCCGTTCGTTGCAGCCGCTTCGCTGCTTCGTCCGCGAGCCAGCGCGTGAGCGCGCCCGCCGGCATGGCACGGCCGAGTCCGACCGCCTGGCCGGCCCACAGGGGCGTGAAGTCGGCCGAGCCTTGCGCTTCCGCCTTCGCTCGCAACGGCCCGATCGCGCCGCCCGCCAGCGGAAAAGCCGGCGCCAGCGGCGACATCGGGCCGACCTCGCGCATCACCCGATTTTGAATGCCGCGCGCGGGCCGGCCACTGAACAGGTTGGTCAGTGCGGTCGGCGGGGCATCCGGCCGGGCAACCGCGTCGCGCAGCGCAGCGGCGTGTACCGGGCTGACCTTGGTTTCCGGGCAGAACAGATACGCGGTGCCGAGCTGTACCGCGCTCGCGCCCAGCGCGAAGGCGGCTGCGATGCCGCGCGCATCCATGATGCCGCCGGCCGCGATCACCGGCACCCGCACCTGGTCTGCCACCTGCGGCACCAGCGCCAGCGTGCCGAGTTGCGTGCTCAGGTCGTCGCACAAGAACAGGCCGCGATGGCCCCCGGCTTCGAACCCTTGCGCGATGATCGCGTCGCAACCGTGCTGTTCCAGCCAGCGGGCTTCGGCCACCGTGGTCGCACTCGACAGCACCTTCGCGCCCGTCGCACGCACCCGCGCCAGCCAGTCCGCCCGCGGCAGCCCGAAGTGAAAACTCACCACCGCGGGCCGCAGCCGCTCGATCAGTTCGCAGGCCGCTTCATCGAACGGGTTGCGGTTCGAAGCCGGGTAGGGCGCCTGCGGGTCGAGGCCAAGTTCCTCCGCATAGCCGGCGAGCCGTGCCTGCCAGCGCTGCTCGCGTTGCGCATCGGGGACCGGGGCCTGGTGGCAGAAAAAATTCAGATTCACCGGCCGATCGGTGGCCGCCCGGATCGACGCCCATTCCTGCTCGACCTGCGGCGCCGGCAGCAACGCGCACGGCAGCGAGCCGAGCCCGCCGGCTTGCGACACGGCAATCGCGAGCGCCGAGGTGTTCGGCCCGGCCATCGGCGCCTGAATGATGGGCAGCTCGATCGATAGCAGTTCGAGGATACGGGGGTCGGGCCACTGCATGGATTCTCCTTGGGTACAGGCACAATCGCCCGATGGATCGTCCCCTCGATCGGCAGCCATGGCCGCAAGAGGTGCTGCCGCAGCGCTAATGATCGAAGGCGTCGAAGCGCCGCCTCATGCCGGCCGGTCCGCGGGCGGCAAAAGCTCGTCGTCGTCCGGTGCCTCGCCCTCCCACGTATAGCGCTTGCGCGGCAGCTTGTCGAGCCGCCGCAGCACGACGCCAAATGTCACACCGACCAGCGCCGCCGCCAGATGGGTTTCCCAAGACACGCCAGAAGGCACCGGCAGCACGCCCCACACCAGCGAGCCGTACATGAACCAGACGATGAGCGCTGCGGCGATGGCCCGCCGATCGCGTCGCAGGATGCCGGCAGTCAGGATGTAGAAAGCCAGGCCGTAGACCAGCCCGCTCGCGCCGAAGTGCACCGAATCCCTGCCGACGAACCAGACGGCGATGCCGGGCACCAGCCACACCGCAGGGAGCACCCTGAGCGACGCGTGCGGGTAGAGAAACAGCATGGTCGGCAACAGCACGAGCAGCGGCAGCGAGTTGGACAGCAAATGGCTGAAGTCGGCGTGCACCAGCGGCGCGAAGAAGATGCCCAGCAGCCCGATCCATTCGCCCGGACGAACGCCCGAGCGCCCCGGGTCGAGTTCCAGCGCCACATTGAGCCCGTGGATCACCCACAACAGCAGCACCAATCCGACGCCGATCCGCACCGCCAGCCGGAAGTGCTCGCGCGACTGCGCGGTGTGCGTATGGGCCGGGTCGGGGACGTCGAGTTGCATCGCTCCACAGAATAACCGTCGATGCGCCCGGCCGGCGGACGGGTGAGCCGGATGCGCCGCCAGCGGATGAGCCGCTTGCCTCTTCGGGGCGCCTGTGCAGGCCCGCCGCGTCCAGCCATCGATAACCCGCCCCCGGCCCGCCGTGCAGTTGCCGAATTGCCTTGTGAAACAAAAGGAAGAGAGACATGAATCAGCTTGCCCCATCCATGACAAGCGCCAAACGCATCGAACCCCAGCTTGCGTGCTCGCGTTGGCGGTGGCGGCCGATGGCTGCGTCGATGGGTTCGCGGCGGCGGCACCGGCAGCTTCGCCGCTTACGCTTTCAGCAGCGCGAGCGTCTCGCGCATGACCTCGGCGTGGAACGCGAGTGCCACATGGGGCATGCCGGGCACGAGTCGGTTGTCGGCGCCGGTCATCTTCGCGCTGGACGCGGGAATCACGATGTTGTCGCAGTTCGAATGCCAGCAGATGAATGATTGGCAACGCTCGGGCGGCTCGGCGGCACGCAATGCGTCGAGCCATGCGCTGCCACGTGCCATCTGCTGCCCGTTGCGCTGCGCGCTGTAGTTGCCGAGCCAGGTGCCGTGGTGCGGCGTGGCGATGGTGACGATGCGCGACACGCGCGCTGCGGCACCGAAACCGGCCTGCCGCAACCAGGCCCGCGCAACCAGCCCGCCCATGCTGTGGCAGACCAGCAGCGGCGGCATGCCGGTGCTTTGCGTGATCCGCTGCACGGCCTGCTCGAGGGCCGGCGTGTAGTCGTCGATCGACGCAGCGATCGGCTCCAGGTCGACCGCGATGAACGGGTGGCCGGCCCGCGCCAGTTGTTCGAGCCACGGCGTCCAAAAACCCCGGTTGCAAACGAAACCATGCACCAGCACCACGCCGCGCCGGCCGGCGGTCTCCGGGGTCGGCCGGTCCGACACCACGTGGCTGCGAAACGGCTGGCGCCAATAGAACACGCGCGGCGTCGTCAGACACTCGGCCGCCCAGGCGCGCAGCCAGCGCAGAACACCCGGATGCGGCGCGGGGTCCGATCGGCGATTCACGAGCGCGGCAGCCACGCACTCGCCGCCGAGCACCCAGACGTGGCCGAGCGCGATCAGCGCGCAGCCGACGACAGCGGTGGTCGCGGAAGTCCGCCACCAGCCGATCAGCCAACCCAGGCTTGTGACGAGCAGCGCGATCGCAAGCGCCCGCTGCAGCGGGGCCAGTGCGCTGCGGCTGCGCGCGGCTGTGCGCGGCGCGGACGTGTCGGACAGGTTGCGGTTCACAGGCATCGATGCACTATCGCATGGGCTTTGCAATCGCCGCGTATGGGCGCACCAGGAAGCGTCGGTATAAGCCCGGTGGCGCGTGCCGGCCGATCGGCACCAGAATGACAGCCACCCTTGGCGACAAGACCTCAGACAAACCGAAGCTCCAGTTCCATGACCGTCAGCACCGAACACCCAGCCGGCACCCGCGCAGATTCCTCCGGCGCAATGGCCCCGCCTGCGTATCCGCACGCGTTCGACACCGCGGACAGACCCTGGCTGGCCGAATACCCGCAGGGCGTGCCGCACGACATCGACCCGGCGCAGTATCGATCGCTCGGCGGCATGCTCGAAGAGTCGTTCAAGCAGCACGCGGACCGGCCGTTTTCGGTCTGCATGGAAAGCTGGATGAATTACGGCGAACTCGATCGCCTGTCTGCCGCGTTCGGCTGCTGGCTGCAGTCGCAGCCCGGACTCGAGCCCGGCGCGCGCGTGGCGCTGATGCTGCCCAACGTGCCGCAGTTCGCGGTGGTGATGGCCGGCATCCTCAGAGCCGGCTGCACCTGCGTGAACGTGAACCCGCTCTATACCGCGCGCGAGCTGCAGCATCAGTTGAAGGACTCGGGCGCGACCACCATCGTGATCCTGGAGAACTTCTGCGCCACCTTGCAGCAGGTCATCGAAGACACGCCGGTCAAGCGCGTGGTCGTCACGGCGTTGGGGGACCTGCTCGGCGGCGTGAAGGGCGCGTTCACCACCTTCGCGGTGCGCCACCTGAAGCGCATGGTGCCCGAATACAAGCTGCCGCTGACCGACGGGCGCAGCGTGATGCCGTTTTCTCAAATCATCGCGGACAACGCGAGCAAGACCCTGCAGCCCGACACCAGCACGTTGGACTCGATCGCGTTCCTGCAGTACACGGGCGGCACCACGGGCTTGTCCAAAGGCGCGGTGCTCACGCACCGCAACGTGATCGCTGCCGTGCTGCAGGCCGAAGCCTGGTTCACGCCGGCGTTGGTCAAGGTCGGCGACATCCGCAACGCGAACTGCATCGCGGCGCTGCCGCTCTATCACATCTTCGCGCTGACACTGGGCCTGCTCACGATCCGCTGGGGCGCGATGCTCACGATGATCCCGAACCCGCGCGATTTCGGCGGCTTCATCGGTGTGCTCAAGAAACGGCCGTTCCACATCCTGCCAGCCGTCAACACGTTGTTCAACGCGCTGCTGCAGCACCCGGACTTCAAGACGGTGGATTTCTCGAACCTGTGCGTCTCGCAAGCCGGCGGCATGGCCGCTTCGGAAGGCACGGCCACGCGCTGGCAGCAGGCCACCGGCTGCGCGATGGTCGAGGGCTGGGGCATGAGCGAGACGGTCGCGATCGGGACCAACAACCCTGTGACGAGCAAGACCTTCAGCGGCAACATCGGGCTGCCGCTGCCGGGTATCGACATCGCGATCAAGGATGACGAGGGCAACTCGATGCCGCAAGGTGAAGTCGGTGAGCTCTGCATCCGCGGCCAGAACGTGATGATCGGCTATTACAACCAGCCCGCTGAAACGGCGAACGCCTTCACGCAGGACGGCTTCATGCGCACCGGCGACATTGCCGTGATGGACGCACGCGGCTACACAAAAATCGTCGATCGCAAAAAAGACATGATCCTGGTCAGCGGCTTCAACGTGTTTCCGAACGAGTTGGAGAACGTGATCTCCACCTGCCCCGGCGTGGTCGAATGCGCGGCCATCGGCGTGCCCGACGAACAGCAGGGCGAGTCGATCAAGGTGTTCGTGGTGCGCGCCGACAAGACACTGACCGAAGCGCAGGTGCTCGACTACTGCCGCGAACGGCTGACCGGCTACAAGCGGCCGAAACACATCGAGTTTCGCGAAGCGCTGCCGAAGACGAACGTGGGCAAGATCTTGCGGCGCGAGTTGCGGCCCAAGGCGTGACCGACCGCTTCGATCCGTGGCGACCATCGTCAGCGGCTGTGCGGTCGCACTTCTTCCTTGTCCCGAGTTTCCCCATCTGCCTGTTTGGTAACGTGACCCGATGAATGCGGCGGTGTCGGTGCCCGGTCTGATCTTTCTGGAGCGCGGCTGGCTGTCCGCCAACAACATCGTGCTCGTCGGCGACGGGGGCTGCGCGCTGGTCGACAGCGGCTATCACAGCCACAGCGGACAAACGCTCGCGCTGGTCGGGCATGCGTTGCAAGGCCGCAGTCTCGACCTGCTCGTCAACACCCATCTGCACAGCGACCATTGCGGGGGCAACGCGGCGCTGCAGGGCGAATATCCGGGCCTGCGCACGCTGATTCCGCCCGGGCAGGCAGCTCAGGTGCGCGACTGGGACCCCGATGCCCTGAGCTACGAGCCGACCGGCCAGCATTGCCCGCGCTTCGGGTTCGACGGCGTGCTGGAGCCGGGCCGCGATTTGCGGCTTGGCAACCATGTCTGGCAAGTGCACGCCGCACCGGGCCACGATCCACACTCGGTGATTCTGTTCGAGCCCAGGTCCCGCACCTTGATCTCAGCCGATGCGCTCTGGCGGAACGGCTTCGGCGTCGTGTTTCCCGAGATCGAAGGCGAAAGCGGTTTCGACGAAGTGGCGGCGACACTCGACTTGATCGAATCGCTCGCGCCCGTGCGCGTCCTTCCGGGTCACGGCGCGCCGTTCGACGACGTGCAACCGGCGCTGGCCCGGTCGCGGTCTCGCCTCGAAGCCTGGGTGCAAAGCCCGAAAAAGCATGCGGTGCACGCGGCGAAAGTCTTGCTCAAGTACAAGCTGCTCGAATTGCAGCGCGTGCCGCTGGCCGAGTTCCTGCAGTGGGGGCTGGCAACCGCCTACTTCGGGTTGTTGCAGCTCAGGCATGACCCCGATGTGCCGCTCGCCTCGTGGATCGGCCATCGGGTCGACGAACTCGTGCGCTCGGGTGCGGCCGAACGCGAGGGCAGCCTGCTGCTCGATCGTTCCTGAACAAGAATGAGCGCGGGCGGCTGGCCGCCACTTTGGCTGTCGGCGTTCGGTCAATCCCTCCGAGTCAGTTCAGATTCACGAAGAAAGACGGTTTCTACAACGACCGGGGCGCTTGGAAATAGGCATCACCGCGTTGATCCTCAACAACCATCAGGAGCAGCGCCGGGGATTCGCGTGGATCTGGCTGCTCTGTGGGAGATCGGCTGGCCGGCCTGCTGGAGTTGCATGCTCTGGCCGAGGAAAAGTTCTTCTGTCCGGCGTTGCTCAAGATCGGCAAGGGGGCCGGAGACAAGAAGGATGCCGCTGAAACCCGGAATGCAATCGGCGACCACAACGACATTCGCGACCCGGTGGCGAATGCGGTGCAGCACGAGGTCGGCTCCGACGCGTGGTTCGCTGCGCCAGCGCAGGTCAACAAGGCCCTTCGAAGCCGTCCACCACGCGGGCGTGAAGTCGCAGGACAAGGACCCGGACACCTACATCGACCCACATCGTTGAGCGGTGCACCCGCGAGGCATGGAATCTTCGCGCGCAGGCTCGACACGCACCCCACTTTGCCGCGCCAGACCGTCTGCGGTCCAAGCCGCCGGCACCCGATGAACCTTCGGCCGACCTTCGGCCGCAACGGCCTGCCAGGTTCCGCGCTGGATCATCAGAAAAGCTCGGTCGGTGCTCCGATCGACGGTCCACGGTTTCAATCCACGCGCGACCCGTGAAGGTCGCGCGCTCGGTACCCAGAAAGTCCGCGTCGACCGGCGCCGAGAACAGCGTGCGCTGCCAAAGTGCAAAACGACCGGAGATGTCCTTGCGCTCATCACCGAGCCGCAGACTGCGAAGCGAGTCGGGAAGACGAGCGGGCCGCAACACCGACGGTGGAAGGCCAGCCACACCAAGCGCTTCGTCGCACTCTCTGTCAGCATCTTCGGACGCCAACCGCGTGGCAAGCCCGTCGTCCCAGTCTTCGAGTCCCGCGTGGTGGCCTGCGATCGCGCATTGAAGGGCGCGCGCCATCATGCGGCCTTCCGCACCGAAGCGCTCGGACAGCAGCCGCTCCGCCCAGACCGCGCCGACGGCCGAGTGCGAGATCATGCCAAAGCCCCGCAACATGCGCCCAGTCGGCTCCGAATGACTCCGCGAACAAAGCCGTCCGGTCGGCTACGCCCAGCAGGTGGTCATGCAGCAGATGCGGCACCGGTTTGCCGGTCGTCGAGTCGATGCGGACGTGTGTCCAATGCGAGTCTTCTTACATGGCGTGCCTTCCAACAGGTCAAAGGCCGCGGTTATCGATCGATCCCTGTATGCCGCAGCCGCCATGACGTTGGCGGGTGCTTCAGGGATCTATGGAGGACGTTTTGGTGCGGATGCGCTCGTCTCTGTTGCTTGAACAGCTATAAAAAACGTAGTAGATTCCTCCGTTTCGATCGAGCTTGAATGCCTTTTCATGCCGCGCCCCACGCTTGGACGCACGCAGCGACTTCGGACAGGCTTCAACCCGACGAACGACTCAATTGAAGGAGCAACCCATGGCCGGATACTTCGAGCTCGGCAAGAGCAGCAACGGACAGTTCTATTTCGCGCTGAAAGCCCGCAACGGCGAGACGATCCTGCAAAGCGAGCAATACCAGACCAAGGCCTCGGCACTGAACGGGATCGCGTCGGTGCGTGCGAACTGCGGCAACGATGCGGCCTATGAATGCAAACCGTCGCACGACGGCCAGCATCATTTCGTGCTGAAAGCGGCCAATCAACAGGTGATCGGCAGCAGCGAAACCTACAAGAGCACGGCGGGGCGCGACGGCGGCCTCGCTTCGGTGAAGAAAAACGGCACGAGCGGCACCGTCAGGGATTTGACGGCCGAGGCCTGACCAGCCGCCCGGGCGCTTTCGTCCTGGGCCCTTGCTGTTGCGTGCGGGGCGGCCAACTTACATCGGCGGCGCGAATCCGTTGCGGCCCGCCAGCACGCGCAGTGCGGTCATCGTGCCGTTCTTGTCCTGCGCGGTCACGAGCACCTTGGCGCCCGGCACCAAGAGCGAGTCATCGGCCGGCTTGAAGCTCACGACGGGCACGTCGGGCGGCACGATCACGGTTTTCTCGCCGCCTTTGTAGCTCAGCTTGAGTTCCTGGCCGCCTTGCATCACGGATGCAGGCGCCGGCGCCAGTTCGGCCACGGTCGCGTTGGTCATCGTGCTTTCCTGCTGCAGGTCCCACGGATAATGGCCTTCGCCGGAGCCGCGCGCGGCTTCCGGGAACACCAGCACTTCGAGCGCCTTTTGTTTGCCGTCCGGCTGCGGCATCGCGGCTGCGCCCACGTAGCTGCCCTGCTTGATGTCGGCCAGCGCGATCGGATAGACCTCGGACACCGGCATCTTGTCGGCGCGCGCCAGCCGCAGCGTCTCGCCCTTGCGGTCTTTCACGACGAGCGTGGTCGCATCGACTTCGACGACGGTGCCGCGGATGCGCATGGTGGGTTGCGCCACCACCGAAGGCGCGGAGGCCGCGGCCGACTGCGCCACGGCCGCTGAAGGCAAGCCGAGTGCGCCAACGAGAGAGACGGCCGAAAGGCAGGCTGCGGACAGGGCAAAGCGCGAGGAGTAAACGTTTTTCTTCATGAGCGATCGAAGGGGGGCCACCGAACAAGTTGACATGGCCGTCAACGCCGGCGGCGCGATCGAACCGATGCGCAGCGACTCTACGACGATCCGGCTTTGCGTGCAGGCCGTCCGCCCTGTTCGCTCAGGCGTGAGACTCACGCAGCGACGCGCCCGCTGTTCGCGTCGCTGCGCTGCCCGTCGCGCATCGCCAGCTCGCCGTGCACCATCACGTGCGCGATGCCGCCGGGATGGGTGCGCGGCTCGCGCACGCTGAAACGGCTTTCGACCTGCGCGGCATCGAACACGGTGACGTCGGCCCAGTTGCCGACCTTCAGGGCGCCCCGATCCCGCAGGCCGAGGCGAGACGCGGGCAACGACGTGATGCGCCGGATCGCTTGCGTCAACGGCATCACGTCTCGATCGCGCACCTGGTGCTGCAGAAAGCGCGCGGCCCAGCCGTAGCCGCTCAAGGAGAACAGCTGCTCCTTCGACACGCCTTCGGGCGCGAGCGCGGCGGTGTCGGAGATGACCGCGCAGCCGCTTTCTTTCATGAACAGCTCGACTTGGTCTTCACTGAAGCTGTGCGTGGCCCACATCAGCCGCGGTGCGTCGTGCTCGCCTTCTTCGATCAGCATGTCCATCGGTGCGTCGTGCGGGTCCACACTGCGCATCTTGCCGATCAAGGCGAAGTCGGTGCCGATCGATGCGCGGTTCGCGACTGCGTTGAGCAGCACGATCTCAGGCCACTGCCGGGCTTTCACGATCAGCAGCATCGGCGCCGGGTTGTCCTTGACCTTCTGCGGTGTATTCCTCGGCCAGTTCCTTGAACTTCTTGGCGGGCACGGAATACGACGAGTCGACGGGTGTGGACCAGCCGACGTTCATAACGAGCTTGTCGGCCGCAAGCGCAACGTGACTTGCGAGCGCGACCGCCACTGCAGTCAGCGCCGCAGCGCGAACGATGTGGCGGCGGTTGAAGCGGGGCAGGTGCATCAAGGTTCTCCGGGAATGGGTCATGGCAGCAGGCTGCAGGGCATCGCCGTGGACCTGGCAGGTCGCAGGCCATGCCGCCGACGCGTTGCCGCCGGTGGCCGTTAAAATGCCGCCTTCCGAGGAGCGTTGCAGCGCCATCGAGCGTGAGGCTCGGAAACATTCATCACCCATGCAACGACGCTCAGCCGCTGCGCGCAGCGGTTTCATGTACTGAAACAGTTCACTGCAGGAGTGCCAACACACATGAGCGCCGTTCTTCAATCTCCCCCGTCCGTCAAGAGCAACCCGACACCGGTCACGCAAGCCGCCAGCGAGAGCGTCGTCGCCGACATGAAGCTTGCCGACTGGGGCCGCAAGGAACTCCGCATCGCCGAGACCGAAATGCCGGGCCTGATGGCGATCCGCGACGAGTTCGCCGCGAGCCAGCCTTTGAAAGGCGCGCGCATCACCGGCTCGTTGCACATGACGATCCAGACCGGTGTGCTGATCGAGACGTTGAAGGCACTCGGCGCCGACGTGCGCTGGGCATCTTGCAACATCTATTCGACGCAGGACCACGCAGCCGCTGCGATCGCTGCGGGCGGCACGCCTGTGTTCGCGATCAAGGGCGAGACGCTCGCCGACTATTGGGACTACACCCACCGCATCTTCGAGTTCGGCGCCAAGGATACGAAGGGCGAAGGCCCGAACATGATCCTCGACGACGGCGGCGACGCCACGTTGCTGATGCACCTGGGCAAGCGCGCCGAGAAGGACGCTTCGCTGATCGGCAAACCGACCAGCGAAGAAGAGCGCTGCCTGTACGCGAGCATCAAGAAGAAACTTGCGGAAGACGCGACCTGGTACAGCCGCAAGGGCGCCGAGATCATCGGCGTCACGGAGGAGACCACGACCGGCGTGCACCGCCTGAACGAGATGTCGGCCGCCGGCACCTTGCTGTTCCGCGCGATCAACGTGAACGATTCGGTCACCAAGTCGAAGTTCGACAACCTGTACGGTTGCCGTGAATCGCTGGTCGACGGCATCAAGCGCGCGACCGACGTGATGATCGCCGGCAAGGTCGCCTGCGTGGCCGGCTACGGCGACGTGGGCAAGGGCTCGGCGCAAGCGCTGCGCGCGCTGTCCGCCCAGGTCTGGGTGACAGAGATCGACCCGATCAATGCGCTGCAGGCCGCGATGGAAGGCTACCGCGTCGTCACGATGGACTACGCGGCCAAGCGCGCCGACATCTTCGTGACCGCGACCGGCAACAAGGACGTGATCACCCACGACCACATGGCCGCGATGAAAGACGAAGCCATCGTCTGCAACATCGGTCACTTCGACAACGAGATCGACGTCGCGTCGATCGAGCAGTACGAGTGGGAAGAGATCAAGCCGCAGGTCGATCACATCACGTTCCCCGACGGCAAGAAGATCATCCTGCTGGCCAAGGGGCGGCTCGTGAACCTTGGCTGCGGCACGGGCCATCCGAGCTTCGTGATGAGCTCGAGCTTCGCGAACCAGACGATCGCGCAGATCGAGCTGTTCACCAAGCGCGATGCGTACCAGTCCGGCAAGGTCTACGTGCTGCCGAAGCATCTGGACGAGAAAGTCGCGCGCCTGCACCTGAAGAAAGTCGGCGCGCAGCTGACCGAGCTGAGCGATATGCAGGCGGCTTATATCGGTGTGCAGAAAACCGGCCCGTACAAGCCGGATACTTACCGCTATTGATGGGCCTCGAGGCCGTCGTCCCGGCGGGTCCGTGATGCGCGCCGATCGGTTGCTGGTCGAGCGCGGCATCGCGGCTTCCCGCGCGCAGGCGCAGCGGCTGATCGCAGCCGGCGGTGTTGAAGTCGATTGGCGCAGCAGCTGGAAGCCGATCGGCAAGAACGGCGAAGAACTGTGTGACGACGCCGCGCTGCGCGTGGTCGATGACGCCGAGTCACGCTTCGTTTCTCGCGGTGGCCTGAAGCTTGAGGGTGCGCTCGCGCGTCTCGGGCTCGATGTGCACGGGCTCGACTGTCTCGATGTCGGCCAGTCCACCGGCGGATTCACCGACTGCCTGCTCCAGGCCGGTGCGGCGAGGGTCGTTGGGGTGGACGTCGGGCACGGGCAACTCGATGCGCGGCTGGCGGCTGACCCCCGCGTGATTGCGCTCGAAGGGATCAATGCGCGCTCGCTGGATGCTTCTCAATTGATAGCGGCTCAGCAGGACCGTACCAACGCCTCAGGGCGTTTTGATGCAGAAAATGTAGCCGCGCGGGTGCCCATCGCCGAATTCAATCTGATCACCGGCGATCTGTCGTTCATCTCGCTCACGCTGGTGCTGCCGGCGCTTGTGTCGCTGCTGAAAGCGGACGGTGCGTTGCTGTTGCTGGTGAAGCCGCAGTTCGAACTGGATGGCCCGCAGCAGTTGGGCAAGGGCGGCATCGTGCGCGATGCGCAGCGCTTCGCGCAGGTCGAGCAGCGGCTGCGGGCGGCGTTTGCCGCTTGCGGGTTCGTGGGCGACGCGGTGCGGTGGCTCGATTCCTGCGTGCTGGGCGGGGATGGCAACCGCGAGTTTTTCATGTTTGCAAGGACGTAAGGCCCATGGCTGCGACCCCTCCGTCCCTCAGCTTTGAATTTTTTCCGCCGAAGACACCGGAAGGTGCCGACAAGCTCGCCGTGGTGCGGCGTCAGCTGTACGAATTGCAGCCGGATTTCTTCTCTGTCACCTACGGGGCTGGCGGCTCGACGCAGGGAGGCACCATGCAGACGGTGACTGCGATTTTGGCCGACGGGCACGCCGCCGCGCCGCACTTCTCCTGCATCGGCGCGACGCGGGCCAGCGTGCGCGAGCAGCTCGGCGCGTTTGCGCAAGCCGGCATCGAGCGCATCGTTGCGCTGCGCGGGGACTTGCCTTCGGGGCACGGCTCGTTCGGTGAGTTTCGCTATGCGAGCGAGCTGATCGAGTTCATTCGCACGGAACCCGCCGGCCAGCGGCTGCACATCGAAGTCGGCTGCTATCCGGAGGTGCATCCGCAAGCCGCGTCGCCCGCCGCCGATCTGCAGGCGTTCGGGGCCAAGGCGCGCGCGGGCGCGAATTCGGCCATCACGCAGTACTTTTTCAACGCCGACAGCTACTTTCGTTTTGTCGACGAAGCGCGCCGTATCGGTGCCGACCTGCCCGTGGTGGCCGGCGTGATGCCGATCGTGAGTTCGGCGCAACTGCTGCGATTCTCCGACGCATGCGGCGCGGAGGTGCCGCGCTGGATTCGGTTGCGGCTGCAAGCGTTCGGTGACGACACCGCATCGATCCGCGCGTTCGGGCTCGATGTCGTGACCGAGCTGTGCGAGCGGTTGCGCGCAGGCGGTGCGCCGGGGCTGCACTTCTATACGATGAACCAGTCGGCGGCCAGCCTTGCGATCTGCGCACGGCTGGGTCTCGGCGCGAAGGAGAACCCGAATGAATAACGGTCGCTGGGTGGCTTGCGGGTCCGACTTCGATTCGCGCGCCGTCACTGTGTTGCTGCTGGTCACTGCGCTGGTTGCGGGCTGCGCGGCGGTGCCTCCGGAAGGCTCGGAAGACGCGGGGAGTGTCGTCGATGCGGTTGCGTCCAGCAGCGCAATCGCCAAGACGGCCGATCTCGGCCTGCCTGCGGGCGAGCACGCGGTGGCGTCCGCCAGGCCGTGGCAATGGCATACGGCGCCGTCGTCGGTCAGCCAGGTGCCGGACGGCAACGACGATCCGGCGGTTTCGGCTGCGCCACAGCAACCCCCGCTCTTCACGCCTGAGCAGGCGGCGGCAGAGACCGCTGCGGCTGCCGATCGGGCCGCCGAATCGTTCGCTGCAGAAAGCAACGGCATGGCCGGCGGTCCGTCGATCCGCTTCAAGAAACCATTTGGTGAACCGGGCGTGGCCGGTGACGGCAAGGAAGTCGACCGCGGCACCGCGTCGTGGTATGGCCTGCAGTTTCACGGCCGGCGCACCGCCAACGGCGAGCGCTACGACATGTACGACCTGACGGCTGCGCACAAGACGCTGCCGTTCAACACCATCGTCAGCGTACACAACCTGCAGTCCGGCCGCAGCGTGCGCGTGCGCATCAATGACCGTGGCCCGTTCGTGGACGGCCGTGTGATCGACCTGAGCAAGGCGGCGGCCGAACAGCTGGGCATGGCCGAGGTCGGTTTGCGGCCGGTCAGTCTGGTGGTCGAAGAATGGCCGGCGGACGTGGACAACGAACGGGACGCGAAGCGTCAGACGAATCTCGGCAAAAAGAAGCCGCGCTCGGTGGTGCCGGACGAGGGGCCTTGACCGAGGCAGGTCGCCGTTGCCAAGAGTGCGGCGCCGATGCGTGCGCACGCATGGGTGGGTTGCGTCGCCACTCGAAGAAAAACAGGTGGTTGCATGCGTGGACGACTGTAAACGTCCGCCGTGTTTGTCGGGCGGGCCGGCTTCAGCCGCCGCTGTCGACTGCAAACGCCTGGCCGCGCCCTCGCCCGAGCCATTGCAACAATTGCGGCAGCACCGCCCGCAACGCAGGCTCCAACGCCTGTGGTGGATTGATGGCGAACAGGCCGCTTGCGGTCAGACCCGGGCGCGACGCGCGTTCGCCGGGCAGCACCACGGCACGCGTGTGCTGTTCGGACTGGCCGATCGCAAACGTCGCCGACAGCCACGGCCGCTTCGCGCGCTGTGCAAGCGTCTTCAGCCGGCGCGGCAAGTCGTGCGCTTCGGCGCGCGCGATCACCGGGTGCCAGACCAGATAGCTGCCGGTCGCAAAGCGCTTCAGCGCGTCGTCCAGGCAGGTTGCGACCCGCGCATAGTCGCTCTTCATTTCATAGCTCGGGTCGACCAGCACGAGCGCGCGCCGTGCTGGAGGCGGCAGCAAGGTGGGCAGCGCCGCAAAGCCATCCGCCTGCGCAACCGAAATCTGCCGGCCGGCTTCGAGCTGCGCAATGTTCGCGTTCAGCGTGCGCGCATCGGTCGGGTGCAACTCGAACAGCTTGAGCCGATCCCGCGCCTCCTGCCGCAGCAATTGCTGGATCACGAACGGCGAACCCGGGTACACGACGAGCCGATTCGGCGTATTGAAGCTCGCGACCAGGTCGAGGTAATCCTGCAACGCGGGCACGGGTGGCTCGGCGCCGTCGAGCGCAGCACACAGCTTGAGAACGCCGTCGGCTGCTTCGCCGCCCTTGGTCGAATAGTCGCCATCGAGCCGGTACAGTCCCGCGCCCGCATGGGTGTCGATCACCATCAACGCGGCATCCTTTTTGGTCAGATGCTTGAGCGCCGCAATCAACGCGACGTGTTTGAACACGTCGGCGTGACTGCCTGCGTGGAAGGCATGGCGGTAACTGAACATGGAACCGATGGTAGCGCGCACGCCGTTTCGACTGCGAATGCATTCCCGTCCAGCGGGACGCAATCGTATAATCAAAGGCTTCGCAGCGTTTTTGCCCCGCGACGAAGCGCTGCCTGGCAGCGAACGCCACCTAAGAGGTTTCCCGGTTTTTTCCAAGAATCCAAGAGAAACGCCGACCGTGGAAAAGGGCGAGCCAAACCTTCCATCAAACAACTGGAAAACTCATGAAGACCTTCAGCGCGAAACCCGCTGACGTGGTGCACGAGTGGTTTGTGATTGACGCGACCGACAAGGTCCTCGGACGAGTAGCCAGCGAAGTTGCTCTCCGTTTGCGCGGCAAACACAAGGCCATCTACACGCCTCACGTCGATACCGGCGACTTCATCGTCATCGTCAACGCCGCCAAAATCAAGGTGACCGGCAACAAGGACACCGACAAGGTGTACTACCGCCACTCCGGCTATCCGGGCGGCATCTACGCGACCAACTTCCGCGACATGCAGGCCAAGCACCCGGGCCGCGCGCTCGAAAAGGCCGTCAAGGGCATGCTGCCCAAGGGCCCGCTCGGTTACGCGATGATCAAGAAGATGAAGGTCTATGCGGGGCCGGACCATCCGCACAGCGCGCAGCAACCGAAACCGCTCGAACTGAAGACCAAGCACGAAGGGGCTACCCAATGATCGGCGACTGGAACAACGGCACCGGCCGGCGCAAATCGAGCGTTGCCCGCGTCTTCATGAAAAAAGGCAGCGGCCAGATCATCGTCAACGGCAAGGACATCCAGAAGTTCTTCGGCCGTGAAACTTCGATCATGATCGCCAAGCAGCCGCTGGCGCTGACGAACCATTTGGAGACGTTCGACATCCAGGTGAACGTGCATGGCGGCGGCGAGTCCGGCCAGGCCGGCGCGACGCGCCACGGCATTACGCGGGCGTTGATCGACTGGGACGCTTCGCTCAAACCCGAGTTGAGCCAGGCCGGTTTCGTGACGCGTGACGCGCGCGAAGTCGAGCGCAAGAAAGTGGGTTTCCACTCGGCACGCCGCAGGAAACAGTTCTCCAAGCGTTGATCCTGCCGCCTCGAAGAAAAAGCCGCTGTTTTCAGCGGCTTTTTTCGTGTCCGATGCCCATACGGGATGGTTGCCAACCCGCCTGCGATCGGCTTGAAAAACCCGACTGCGGTAGCATCTAAGAAATAGCACGCGTCCAGCGTTGCCCAGCCTTTTCCCAGGAGCCAAGCCATGAGCGCTGTTGCCGAACAAATTCCCCAGTCCGAAGAAATGCCCACGCCGATCGTGTTCACGGACAGCGCCGCGTCCAAAGTGGCCGATCTGATCGCGGAGGAGGGCAACCCGGAACTCAAGCTGCGCGTGTTTGTGCAAGGCGGCGGCTGCTCGGGCTTCCAGTACGGCTTCACGTTCGACGAGATCACGAACGAGGACGACACCACGATGGAAAAAAACGGCGTGTCGCTGTTGATCGACGCGATGAGCTACCAGTATCTGGTCGGCGCCGAGATCGATTACAAGGAAGATCTGCAAGGCGCGCAGTTCGTGATCAAGAATCCGAACGCGACCACGACCTGCGGCTGCGGCTCGTCGTTTTCGGCCTGAGTCGAGCCGGCAGCGGGCCTGCTTTTCTCAAGCCGGGTAGAGCGCGCCCAGCACACGGTCGCCGCGGGCGCCGGTCACCGCCGACAACATCGTCGGCGCGCCGTCCACACACTGTTTTGCAAGCCAAGCGAACGCGGTTGCCTCCACCTGCAATGGGGGAAGCCCGTGGAGTTCTGAAGTCTCCACGGTCACGCCGACCAACTGCTGTCCAAGGCGCTTCAACAGATCGCCGTTGAACGCACCGCCACCGCAGACGATCAATTGCTTTGTGTTCGGCGCGTTGCCGACCAGCGCTCGAGCGCTGCTGCGCGCGGTGAGTTCCGCCAGCGTCGCCTGAACGTCGTTTGCGCTCAGGCCCGGATGTGCGTCGAGCTTTGCCGATAGCCACACAGCGTTGAACAGATCGCGGCCGGTGCTCCTCGGCGGCGGCAGTTCGAAGAACGGCTCGATAAGCAGGTCCGTCAGCAGCGGTTCACGAACCGTGCCGCTCGCCGCCCAGGCACCATTCGCATCGAACGGCTGTTGCAGATGGTGCTGGCACCAGTAATCGAGCAAGCGCGTTGCCGGGCCCGCAGTCGAAGCCGCGCGCGCTGCCGTCCGGCCGCCGAGCAGGCTCAGATTGGCGATCCCGCCGATGTTGAGCACCGCCACCTCTGCATCGGGCCGGCGCGAACCAGGTGCGGTGAAACGCCGGCACCAGCGGCGCGCCCTGGCCGCCCGCTGCCACATCACGGCTGCGGAAGTCGCACGCCACGCAAATGCCGGTCCGCTCGGCGAGCAGGGCAGGGCTGTTCAACTGCAACGTGTAGCCGACGCCGTCGAACGCGCCGGGCTGGTGCCGCACCGTCTGGCCATGCGCGCCGATGGCGGTCACGTGCGCTGCCGACGTACCGGTTTGGCTCAGCAGCGACTGCACCACGGCTGCATAGATCTCGGCCAACGCATTGGCGGCCAGCGCGGCGCGGTGCAGTTCGTTGTCGACCGGGGCGTTCAGCGCAAGCAACTCGGCTTTCAGCGGCGCACTGAACACCTGCGCCACGTGCGCCAGCACCCGGGGCCTGCGTGCCGCGCTGGAGAAATCCACGAGCACGCCGTCCACACCATCGAGCGAAGTGCCCGACATCAGTCCGATGAACAGCCCGGCTGCGCCACGCCGGGTGCCTCCTGCGCGCCGCGGTCGTTCATTCGATGCTCGGTTCGCGCTCGCGGCGCGCTATTCGGCGCCTACTCGGCGCTGCCCCGACGCGTCGACTCGGCCGCTGCCAGTTGCACGCGCATCAGCGCGGCCACGGTACGAAACGCCGCGTTGGCTTCCTCGGTCAGCGGCACGGTGTCGCTCTGCTCGGCCAGCGTCTCGCGGATCGCGATGCACGCCGTCGATGCGGAACTCGAAATGCAGGTGCGGGCCGGTGGCCCAGCCGGTCGCGCCGACGCGCCCGACGTATTCGCCCTGGCTCACGATCTGGCCCGGCTTCACGCCGATCTTGCTCAGGTGCGCATACAACGTGCTCTGGTTGTTGTGGTGCTGCGACGATCACGACGTTGCCGTAGCCGCTTTGCACGCCCGCGAACTCGACCACGCCGTCACCGACGCTGCGCACCGACGTGCCAGCCTGCGCCGCATAGTCGACGCCGAGATGCTGCCGCCAGGCTTTGGAGATCGGATGCGTGCGCATCTGAAAGCCGCTCGAGACGTGCGAGAACTCGACGGGCGACGCAAGATAGGCGCGGCGAAGCGACCGGCCGGTCGGCGTGTAGTAGCCGGCCGGAAACGCTTGCCCGTCAGCGCGTCGGTGCCCGGCGGCTGAAACCAGATCGCCTGCCGCGTCTGGCCGCGGGTGGTGAAGTCCACGCTCAGCACCCGGCCCGCGCCCAGCGATTCGCCGTCGCCTTCGAGCGATTCGTAGACCACGCGAAAGCGGTCGCCGCGGCGCATGTCGGACTGGAAATCGATGTCGTCGAACACGTCCACGATCTGCGTCGCGACCGATTCCGGCAGCCGCGCCTCATCGGTCGCGTCCAGCAGCGAGGTGCGGATTTCCGCGCTCGCGAGCCGCATGCTGGACACCAGCGGCGCGCTCTCGACCGCCGACACCCAGCGGTCGCCGCGTCGCTCGACCACGAGCCGGCGAAACAACCGGTCGCGCTCGGACTCGATCCAGCGCACGGTCAGCCGCAGCAGTTCACGCGACTGGTCGGCTTCGGTGCTGACCAGCCGCCAGGGCTGGCCGAACAACGCGTACCGTGACGTCGCGTCGGTGCGCAGGAAGTCGGCCGCCTGCGGATCGTTGATCGAAAGCCGTGCGAGCAGCGCATCGACCGTGTCGGACGCGCGCACGGTCTCGGTCCGGAACAGCCGAAAGCCGGGCTGATCCACCGACATGGCGGCTTCGACCTGTCCTAGGGGCCGCACGGTCTCGACCACCTCGTGCAGCGTGCTGCGGTCGAGCGACGGCGCCCAGGACGCCACCGCAAACGCAGCGCTGCCGCCGCACAGCAGCACGCCGGCCAGCAGCGCACTCAGACGCTTCGAGCGACGTGCGCCGACAGCGTTGTGCGCGGTGGTGGAGCGGCTGGTGCGGACAGTGGTGGTGGTGGACGAAGCGGAGGAGGAAGTAAAGAAAGACGACGACGCGGGCCGACGGACCGTGGGGACACCGTGATTCAAACGCGTTCTCCGAAAAGGCGAGATTCTTGTTGAATGGGGGCGGATTGGTCGATCGGCCGACTCACATTCCTGGAAGGCGACGGGTGCGACCCCATGGAGACGACCCTTGATCGGCAGCGCGACCACGAAGAGCGCCAACTAAAATCGGGCGCTCAGGGTTTCAAGTGACCGCAAGTATAGCGACCCACCCAAAAAAGCCAGAATAAAACCTATATGAATCAAGCCGCACTTGACAAAACGCCGCTGGCCGATGCGGCCAATGAGGCGGTGCAGGCGGCGCTGGCGGTGACCTTGCGCGGCTGCGAGGAACTGCTGCCGCAGGCCGATTGGGTGGCCAAACTGGCCCGGTCCGAGGCCACCGGCGTGCCGCTGCGCATCAAGCTCGGGCTCGATCCGACCGCGCCCGACATCCACCTCGGCCACACGGTCGTGCTCAACAAAATGCGCCAGTTGCAGGACCTGGGGCACACCGTCATCTTTCTGATCGGCGACTTCACCACGCACGATCGGCGACCCGTCCGGGCGCAACAGCACGCGCCCGCCGCTGACGCGCGAGCAGATAGAGACCAACGCGCAGACCTACTACCGGCAGGCGTCGCTCGTGCTCGACCCCGCGCGCACCGAAATTCGCTACAACAGCGAATGGTCCGACGCGTTGGGCGCGCGCGGGCTGATCGAGCTGGCCTCGCGCTACACGGTCGCGCGCATGATGGAGCGCAACGATTTCGCGGATCGCTACAAGGCCGGTCAGTCGATCAGCGTGCATGAGTTCCTGTATCCGCTGATGCAGGGCTACGACTCGGTCGCGCTCAGAAGCGATCTGGAGCTCGGCGGCACCGATCAGAAGTTCAACCTGCTGATGGGCCGGCACCTGCAGCAGGAATACGGCCAGAGCCCGCAGTGCATCCTGACGATGCCGCTGCTCGAAGGGCTGGACGGCGTGGACAAGATGTCGAAGTCGAAGGGCAACTTCATCGCGCTCGAAGAGGCACCGAACACGATGTTCGCGAAAGTGCTGTCGGTCAGCGATGCGCTGATGTGGCGCTGGTACACGTTGCTGTCGTTTCAAAGCGAGGCGGCGATCGCGCAACTGCGCAGCGAGGTCGAACAGGGCCGCAATCCGAAGGACGCCAAGTCGATGCTCGCGCGCGAGATCACCGCGCGTTTCCACGGTGAGGCGGCCGCGCGTGCAGCCGAAGAAGATTTCGCGAATCGTGCACGCGGCGGTGTGCCCGATGAGATTCCCGAAGTGCCGCTGACCGGCGCGCCGCTCGGCATCGCGGCGTTGCTGAAGCCGCCGGCCTGGCGCCCTCGACCTCGGAAGCGAACCGGCTGATCGACGGCGGCGGCGTGCGCATCGACTCGGTGGTCGTCAGCGACAAGGCGCTCAAAGTCGATGCGGGCAGCCACGTCGTGCAAGTCGGCAAGCGCCGATTCGCACGCGTGGTGCTGGCTTGAGTCCAGCAGTCCGGCCGGTGGCCCGGCACCCGGCGTCGCTGCCGACCTTGTCGCATGAAGCACGCCGCCCGGAAACCCGCTGGCGCAGCCGAAGCCGGTCGTCTGCCGCCCCGCGCTGGCTGCAAGCCGCAACGCCGAAGCGCCTGCTGATCGCCTCGCTGTGCGTCGCGTTTTTCACGATCGCGCTGAAGACCCTCGCCTGGAAGCTGACCGGCTCGGTCGGGCTGCTGTCGGATGCGATGGAGTCGCTCGTGAACCTTGCCGGCGCGGCGTTCGCGCTCGCGATGGTGACGATCGCGGCGCGACCGGCCGACGCGGACCATCCCTATGGGCACTTCAAAGCCGAGTATTTCTCGTCCGGCTTCGAAGGCCTGCTGATCTTCCTTGCAGCGGGCGCGATTTTGTGGGCGGCGGTGCAGCGGCTGCTCGATCCGCAGCCGCTGCAGGCGGTCGGCTGGGGCTTGGCGCTGTCGGTGGCGTCGTCGGTCCTGAACGGCGTGCTGGCCTGGCTGATGCTGCGCGCAGCCGCGCGTGCATCGGTCGATCGCGCTCGAAGCCGATGGGCGCCATTTGCTGGACCGATGTCTGGACGTCGGCCGGCGTGGTGGTCGGCATCGGGCTGGTTCGCTGACCGGCTGGCTCTGGCTCGACCCGGCCGTGGCGATCTGCGTCGCGCTGAACATCCTGTTCGAAGGCGGGCAGCTGGTCTGGCGATCCACCCAGGGGCTGATGGACGAAGCGGTCGAGCCCGAGGTGCAGCAGCAGATCGAGCAGACGCTCGCGCAGTTTCACCGACCCGGCGATGCGTTTCGATCACCTGACGACACGCCGCTCCGGCCAGCGCCGATTTGTCGATCTGCATCTGCACCTGCCCGCGAAGTGGACGCTCGGCCGCGCCGCCACACCGCGCGGCCGGCGTCGAGCAGGCGCTGATCGCGGCCGTGCCGGGGCTGCGCGCGACGATCCAGCTGCTACCGAGCAATGTCGAAGTCGAGGCGCATGCGAGCGATCCGAGGAGCCGACTTGAGGTGGCCGCAGCATGCTCGCACTGATCCAGCGTGTGACCCGCGCCCGCGTGCTGGTCGGCGCGGCCACGGTCGGCGAGATCGGCCCGGGCCTGCTGCTGCTGTTCTGCGCGTGCGCGGCGACGGCAGGCGGAGGCCGAGAAACTGTTGAACCGCACGCTCAAGCTGCGCATCTTTGCCGACGAGGCCGGCAAGATGAACCGCAATTTGAGCGAGCACGGCGGCGGTCTGCTGGTGGTCAGCCAGTTCACGCTGGCGGCCGACTTGCGCAGCGGCAACCGGCCCGGATTCTCGGATGCGGCCGCGCCCGAGCTGGCGCGCAAGCTCTACGACCATTTCGTGCAGCAGGCGCAGGCGCGGCACCCGATCGTGCAGGCCGGCCGGTTCGGCGCGGACATGCAGGTCGAACTGGTGAACGACGGGCCGGTGACGATTCCGCTGCGTGTCGAGGCAGCCAATGACTGATCAAAAATCATAGCAAACCATGATGGACTGGCGCGCGCCTCGGGCACTTTTCATGCAAAACTCGCGGATCGGGACATTGCCGCCCGGACGCCGGTTGCACCATCCGGTTGCGCAGTCGTCAGCGCACCTGCCGCGGCTCCACCACGTAGCGCGTCACCACCGGCGGCTCCTCGCCGATGTGAAAGCCCAGCTTGCGTTCGCGCACCGCGACGTCGTCCGCCGTGACCCGGTCGAAGCGGCGCAGGTGCTCGGTCCACGATTCGTCGACGATCTATTCGACGTACGGCCCCGGGTCGTTCAGGTCGTGCAGCAGCTCCCAGGACAGCGCGCCCTGGCGCAACCGGCTGCGCCGGCTTACGCGCATCAGCCGGCGGAATTCGTCGGCGCGCGCCGGGTCGATCGGTATTCGATCGTCACCACCATATGGCCCGCTGCCGGCCGGCTGCTCAGCATCTCGGGCACCTTGAACGATGCGACGACGGCGTCAGGTCCTCCAGCGATGCTGCGGTCGGCCGCGAAGCCGCTGCACCAGCAGCATCGTCACCACGCCGGTGCCGGCCGCCATCAGCAGGCTGAGCGTGCAGGCTGGTATACTGGCCACCTGGCCCCAGACGGCCGCGCCGGCCGCGCTCGACCCCATCAGCGCCATCTGGTACATCGACATGCCGCGCGCGCGGACCCAGTCCGGCAGCGCCATCTGGGCCGACACGCGCGAGCGAATTGGCAGTCGCGATCCAGGCCATGCCGAACACGAACATCGCGGGCGCGGCGACCATGCGGTGCTCGGCCATCGCCACTGCGACCGTCATGGCCGACTGCACGGCGGCACCGATCAGCACCACGTCGTCGCGCGACAGCCGCTGGCGCAGCCGCGGCATGAACAGCACCATGAAGATCGCGCCCGCGCCCATCGACGCGAGCAGCACCGTGAAGGTGCCGCGCCGCCGCCCGATACCGCGCGCGAGCAGCGGCAGCAGCGCCATCAACGCGGTCGAGTGAAAGAAGAAAGCAGCCGATGCGCCAAAGCGTTGCGCGCAGCCGCGCCGACTGTGCGACGAACTGCATGCCGACGCGCATCGCGGAGAACAGCGGCTCGCGCCCGAGCGGGCTCAGCACGCGCGCGCGCCGCCAGCTTGAACACGATGAATGCCGAGACCGCCGACAGCGCCGCGTTCAGCACGAACACCCACTGCGTGCCGGCGCTTGCGATCAGCGCACCGGCCACGATCGGACCCGACGATGCGCGACACGTTCATCGACACGCCGTTCAGCGCCAGCGCGGCCGGCAACTGGCCTCTGGGCACCAGCTCCGGCGTGATCGCCGCGAACACCGGCCAGCGCATCGCCAGACCGATGCCGTTGAAAAAGATCAGCGCCAGCAGCAGCGCCGGCGTCATCCGGCCCGACAGCACCGCGCCGCACAGCAGCAGCGCAACCGCCGCCACCCAGAGCTGCGTGAACAGAAAATAGCGGCGCCGATCCAGGATATCGGCCAGCGCGCCGCTCGGAATGCCGAGCAGGAACACCGGCAAGGTGGCTGCCGTCTGCACCAGCGCGACCCAGAGCGCGGAAGTCGTCAGCGACGTCATCAGCCAGGCGGCCGCCACGTCGTTCATCCACATGCAGAGTGTTGGCGACCAGCCAGGTGCTCCACAACATGCGAAACACCGGACGCTTCAACGGCGCGAACGCGGACTGTGATTCGGCATCCGACGGGGTGATCAGCGCCGGGACTTCGGGCGGCAGCACGGAAGCGGTTGTGGACGGCGACACCGGTGCGGGCTTGGACGCTGGCGGAGGTGCGGGAGACGGCATCGCGGCTATTGTCGCCAGCTTCGTACGCCGCAGGCGCGTTCAGCCACCCGCTCACGCAGCGGGGCTACGATCGTCTGTCGAGCAACCGGTCCCGACCACCCTTTCCCTACGAATTGAGAACAAGCCGAATGAAGATCCTGCTCCCGATCGACGGTTCGACCCCGGCGCTGGTGGCCGTGCAGCATGCGCTGCGGCTGGTGCGTGCCGGGCTCGATGCCGAACTTCTGCTCGCCAACGTGCAGGAGCCCGCGACGTTCTACGAAATGCTGACCACGCGCGATCCGGAAGTGGTCAAGCGCGCGAGCGCCGAAGCGGGCCTGCACCTGCTGGCGCCGGCCGCTGCACTGTGCCGCGAAGCGGGCGTCGCGTTCGAGCTCGAAGTTGCGTTGGGCGACCCGGCCAACACGTTGAACGAGATCGTCGACCGGTTCCAGTGCGACGCCGTCGTGATGGGCGCACGTGGCCACGGCGCGGTATCGAGCGCGCTGCTCGGTTCGGTGTCGCAGCGGGTCACGCACGACGCGCGGGTGCCGGTCACGATCGTGAAAGAACAGGCAGCGTCGAGCGAGGAACTTGGGCAGCAATCGTCAGAACCCAGCGACGATCCACAGCCCGTGTGAATGCGTCGAACCTGGCTTGCGTCGCTGACTTGCCAGACGCTTTCGACCAGGAGCGCTTGCCGTCGAAACCGCGGCAATGTCTGCGCGCTTTCGGGAGAAGAAGGGGTGCCCAGTCAAGGTGGCTTTTCCCAACCTGGCCTGCGCAACGCAAGGTCGATGGCGGGCACGTGCCCATCCGCATGCCGCTCGCGTGGCTGACTCTCGATTTCGCCTAGACGGTCTGCCGGCGGGCGCACCGCACGACCATCACGCCGGGCCGCGCGTGCCGGATCGAAGGTTGGATCAACGCGCAGTCGTCGTGCGGTGTCTCGATCGCACGCGCTCTGTCGTAGCCGATGACGGTGCCGGCGGCGGCGATGCGTTCCAGCCCCTGGTGGTTCTCGACGAAGCGCACCGACGCGGTCTGCGCCGCTTCGGCTGCGGTCACTTCGAGCACCTGCTGCGGCCCGCCGTCCGGCAGGCGCCAATCGGGCAGCCACCGCGCGAGTTCGTCGGCAGGCACCAGGCCGGACAGCGTGAGAAAGCACGCGAAGTGATCTAGGTCGTGTTAACACTTATTGAGAAATGCTGCATCGGTCGGATACTGCGCCGCATGCAATTGACCCCAGAACAGTTCGAGCAGATCAAAGACTGGCTGCCGCGCCAGCGCGGCAACGTGAGCCTGGACAACCTGCAGGTGCTCAACGCCATCTTGCACGTAGCGGCCAACGGCTGCAAGTGGCGCTGTCTGCCAGCAGCGTACGGCAACTGGCACACCATCTACACGCGCATGATGCGCTGGAGCCGCGCCGGCGTGCTCGACCGCGTGTTCGAGCAACTGCAGCGCCAGCGCCTGATGCGGGTGCGCATCGAGTCGGTGTGTCTGGACTCCACCACCATCAAGGCGCACCCGGATGCGGCCGGCGCACGCAAAAAAACGGCCCCCAGGCCTTCGGCCGCAGCCGAGGCGGCTGGAGCACCAAACTGCATCTGGTTGCCGCAGATGCTCGCAACGTCCTCACCTGGAGCCTGACGCCGGGCCAAGCGGGCGACGCGCCTGAAAGGCCGGCGGCTGATCCAAGCGTTGGGGCCGCATCACGATACGCAGGTGGCGTTGCTGATGGACAGTGCCTACCAAGACAACGCCACGCGTGGGCTCGCTGTCGGCTTGGGGCTGCAGCCGGTGGTGCCGCCCAACCCCGGGCGCCGCCAGCCCTGGGACTACGACAGGCAGCTGTACCGCAAGCGCAATCAGATCGAACGGCTGTTCAGACGCCTCAAGGCCTGGCGCCGAATCTTCACCCGCTACGACAAGCTGGATGTGATGTTCGCCGGCTTCATCACGGTCGCGCTCATCGCAGAGGCACTGCGATAGTGTTAACACGACCCAGCGCGTTGATCGCGATTTCGTTGTTCGCGCCCAAGAGCGGCGTGTGGCCGTCGGGCGCGGCCGAAGCGACCTTCTGAGCCGCGAGGGAGCCGCCCGCGCCGCCGAGGTTTTCGATCATCACCGTCTGGCCGAGTACCGTGCCCAGTTCTTGGCCCAGCGTGCGCGCCACCTGGTCGGTGCTGCCACCGGGCGGTTGGCCGACCACCAGCGTGACCGGGCGCTGTGGATGGTGCGCCTGCGCAAGCGCCAGGGTCATGCCCAGCAGCAGCACGCCACCGACCAGCACCCTGCGGCGCAGCAGAAGTTTGGGTGGGGTCATGACGCTCACCGCTCGCATGGATGGCAAGACAAAAGCATCGACCCCAGCCGAGCCTTGCCGGTCGGGCAAGCGCGGCGTGCCGATGCGTTTTTTATCACATGGCAGTCAGCATGATTTGGGTGGGCGGACGATGCACGCAACGTCGCCACCTCAAGCCGGCGTCGGCCATCTCCGCAACACTGCAGCCCGGTTCAGGCCGCCACCGCGGATGTTCGTTCGGCCAGAAACGCCAACGCTTCCTGCACCTGATCCACCAGCACGAGGCACAGATCGCCGGGTTCCAGACGTGCCAGCGCCAACTCGATCGCTGCGAACTCGCCGTGCACGGTTTCGATGTGGCGGGTACGGGATGCGCCTTCGAGGCCCTGACGCAACAATGCGATCACTTCACCGTCGGCGCGGCCGCGCTGCGCCTGGTCCTGATAGAGGATGACCTTGTCGAACGCCGCCCCCAGGATCGCGGTCTGCTCGCGCAGGTCTTCGTCGCGCCGGTCACCGGCGCCGCTGATCACCACGCTGCGCTTGCCCTTGGCCGGCATCGCATCGACGGCCGAGACCAGCGCGCGCATCGCATCCGCGTTGTGGCCGTAGTCGGCAATCACCGTGGCGCCGCGGTAGTCCATCACGTTGAAGCGGCCCGGCGCGTTGCCGCTGTCGTTCGAGAAGCTGCTCAAAGAGCGCCGCACGGTGTCCCAGTCGAGCCCGAGCGCCCAGGCGGCTGCGATGGCGGCCATCGCGTTTTCCACCTGGAAGCCGATCGCGCCGCCGCGGGTCAGCGGCACGTCGCGCAGCGAAAGCCGCTCGCGCCATGCACCCTCGCGCAGCACCAGGGCGTCGCCGTCCAGATAGACCGCGCGCTTGCCCTGGGCAAGCTGGGTGGCGATCAGCGGATGCTGGCGGTCCAGGCAGAAGAAGATCGTCTCGCCGGGACAACTCGCAGCCATCGCAGCCACGATCGCATCGCCCGCGTTGAGCACCGCAAAGCCGGTCGGCGCGACGTTCTGCACGATCACGCGTTTGAGCACCGCGAGGTCTTCCACCGTGGTGATGTAGTTGAGCCCCAGATGGTCGCCCGCGCCGACGTTCGTCACCACCGCGACCTGACACCGGTCGAAGCCGAGCCCTTCGCGCAGCAGGCCGCCGCGCGCGGTCTCGAGCACGGCCGCGTCCACGTCCGGGTGCAGCAGCACATTGCGCGCGCTCTTCGGGCCGCTGCAGTCACCGCTGTCGATCTGGCGGCCAGCCACGTAGACGCCGTCGGTGTTCGTCATGCCCACGCGCAGGCCGCTGCCGGCCAGCAGATGCGCGATCAGCCGCGTCACCGTGGTCTTGCCGTTGGTGCCGGTGACGGCGACCAGTGGGATGCGGCCGTCGTCGCCGGGCTTGTACAGGTGCGACACCATCGCGTCGGTCACGGCGCGGCCTTTGCCGTACGACGGCATCAGGTGCATGCGCAGCCCCGGCGCGGCATTCACTTCGACCACGCCGCCGGCCTGTTGCTCGAGCGGGCGGCTCACGGTCTCACACACCAGGTCGACGCCGCAGATGTGCAGCCCGACCATCTGGGCCGCGGCGACGGCACGCGCAGCGACTTCCGGATGCACTTCGTCGGTGACGTCGGTCGCGGTGCCGCCGGTCGACAGGTTCGCGTTGTTGCGCAGGATCACGCGGCGGCCTTTCTCGGGCACCGAATCCGGCTCGAGCCCCTGCACGCCGAGCCGCGCGACCGCGATGTCGTCGAAGCGGATGCGCGTGAGCGACGTGGCGTGGCCGTCACCGCGGCGCGGGTCGGCATTCACCAGGTCGACCAACTGCCGCACCGAGCTTTCGCCGTCGCCGATCACGAGCGGCGGCTCGCGCCGCGATGCGGCGGCCAACCGGTTGCCGACCACCAGCAGCCGGTAGTCGTCGCCGGGCAGATAGCGCTCCACCATCACGTCGCCGTATTCGGCGGCCGCGCGAAAGGCGATATTCAAATGGGCGCGATCCGTGATGTTGACGGTGACGCCTTTGCCCTGGTTGCCGTCCTGCGGCTTCACCACCACCGGCAGCCCGATCGACAGCGCGAACGTCCAGGCGTCGTCGGGGTCGGCCACCGGGCGGCCCAGCGGCACTGGCACGCCGGCCGCGTGCAGCAACGACTTCGTCAGGTCCTTGTCCTGCGCGATCGATTCGGACACCGCGCTGGTCTGGTCCACCTCGGCGGCCTGGATGCGACGCTGCTTCGAGCCCCAGCCGAACTGCACGAGGCTGCCGCGCGTGAGCCGCCGCCAGGGGATGCCGCGCGCGACGGCCGCGTCGATGATCGCGCCGGTGCTGGGGCCCGGGCGCACGTCCTCGTCGGTCGCACGCAGTTGTGCGATCGCCGCGCCGGCATCGAACGGCGCGTCGACCACCGCTGCATCGATCAGCGCCTGCGCGAGCGCGAGCGCCTGCCGGCCCACCTCTTCCTCGGTGTACTCGACCACTACTTGAAACACACCCGCGTCCGGCGTGCTTGCCGTGCGACTGAAAGTCACCGGGCAGCCCGCTTGCGCCTGCAGGTTCAGCGTGGCCGCTTCCAGCACGTGGGCAAGCGACAGCGGCTGCTCGAAACCGGCTGCGCGCAACGCGCCGATCGCGGGGAACCGCGCCCGCAGACGCGCTTCCAAGGCGTCGTCCGCATCGATCGAGCACTCGGACAGCGCGCACTTCACAACGGCTTCGATCGCGGTCAGGCGGCTCCAGAGATTGGGGCCGCGCAAGGCGCGGATGCGGGAGACTTCCATCGAGCTTCTCGTGTCGTTCGTTGAGACGGGGGCGGCCTGCAACCAGCGCGTCAACGCGCGGCTGCGTAGGGCAGTGCAGCCGCCGCCACGTCGTCGGCCACGGCCGGCATCGCGATCGACTGCGGCAAGGGCGCAAGCCCCGCGTCGAAGGTTTCGATGCCGGCAGCGATCAGCTCGGGCGAGATGCCGAGCGCCCAGGCCGCGCCGATGCTCGCCAGCAGGCTTGCCAGACTCGGAGCAGACGCTTCCTGCTGCTGCGGGTGAAGTCGCGCCGACCAGCGGGCAGCCTCACCGAGCGTGGACTCGGCCGAGCCTGCAAGCAACCAGACCCCACCAGAGCGCTCGACCACCGCGCGGCCCCCGGCGGCGCAGTGCGTGGCCACCGCCGACGCCGCGTCGTCGTTGCCATCGGTCGCATAGAGGATCACCGAGCCGTCGCACAGCGGCGCCAAGGCCAGCGCACGGGGGTCCTGCGCATTCAGCACCGCGGTGCCTTGTGGCAGCACCACGTCGACCTGCGTGCGCAGCACCTTGTGCAACTGGTCGGCTTCGCGCACGTCGAACTCGGCAAGGCCCCGCCAGCCATCGAAGTCGGTCACCACGCCGACGTCGCAGCGGTCGTAGGCGAGGCCATCGCGCAGGATCGATGCCGCGCCGTTTTCGATCACGGCGGCCTGCACCGCGCGGTTCATGAGCAGCCGGTGCGCGCTGGCCCAATCGGCAGACGGATTCGCATCGGCGCGCCGGCGGTCGAAGAACAGGCCGTCGGCGCATGCGAGGCCGACGTGGCTGCCACCCAGGTGCAGCAGCCAGGCAATGAGCCGCGCGACGGTCGCGGTCTGCTGCGAGCCCGTGATGCCGACGATGGGGATGCGGCCGGATGCGGCGTCGTCGAACAGATGATCGACAATCGCGCGGCCGACCGGCCGGGGCGAGCCGACCGCGGGTTTCAGGTGCATCAGCAGGCCCGGTCCCGCGTTCACCTCGACGATCGCCGCGCGCTGCGGACCGAGCGGTTGCGCGATGTCCTGTGCGACCAGGTCGATGCCCGCGATGTCCAGCCCGACGATCTTCGCGGCCAGCACGGCGGCTTGTGCGACGTCCGGATGAACCAGGTCGGTGCAGTCGATCGCGACGTTGCCGTTGCGTTGGATCACCACCGAGCGGCCGGCCACCGGCACCGAATCGGCTCCCAGCCCCTGGCGCTGCAGCTCGAGCTGCACGCCGGGGTTGCTCGCCAGATCGATGCGCTCGAGCGGGAACTCTTCTTCCACACCGCGGCGCGGGTCGCTGTTGAGCTGGCTGTCCACCAGCTCGGCCACGGTGCTGCGGCCGTCGCCTGTCAGCGCGACGATCTCGCCGCGCGCAGCCGCCACGACGCGGCCGCCGACCACCAGCAGCCGGTGCTCGTGGCCGCGCACGAAGCGCTCGACCATCACCTCGCTGCCTTCCGGCTCGGCCACGGCGAATGCCGCCATCACTTCGGCCTGCGTCGTCAGGTCGAGCGCGACGCCGCGGCCGTGGTTCGCGTCCGACGGCTTGACCGCAACCGGCAGGCCGATGTCCTGCGCGGCTTCCCAGGCTTCCTCGGCACTGGCCACGACACGGCCCTCGGGCACCGGCACGCCGCAGGAAGCCAGCAGGCTCTTCGTGAGATCCTTGTCCTGCGCGATGCCTTCGGCGATCGCGCTGGTCTGATCGGTCTCGGCAGTCCAGATACGGCGTTGGCGCGCGCCGTAGCCGAGCTGCACCAGATTGCCGTCGTTCAGCCGGATGTGGGGGATGCCGCGTTCGGTCGCCGCTGCGACGATGCTCGCGGTGCTGGGGCCGAGGTAGCAGTCGTCGACCCGGTCGCGCAGCAGCGCCACCGCCTGCGTCATGTCGAACGGCTGGTTGTTGATCGCGGCCATCAGCAGCCGATGGCCTTGCTCCAAGGCGCAGCGCGCAACCCGCTCATCGCGCGCCCGGAACACCATCCGGTAGACGCCGTGGCTGGACGTGCTGCGCGTCTGGCCGAAGCCGGTCGGCATGCCGGCCAGATTCAGCAGTTCGATCACGACGTGCTCAAGCACATGACCAGCCCAGGTGCCTTCGTTCAGGCGCTGCACGAAGCCGCCGCGCTCGCCGACACCGCAGTGGTGCTCCATCAGCGCGGGCAACTGCGCGAGCAACCGGTCGGGCAGGCCTTCGATCCGGTTCGACGGAAAGTCTTCCAGCGCGCCCAGGTCGAGCCAGACTTCCAGCACCGGCCGGTAAGTCCAGATGTTCGGGCCGCGCAAGTACCGCACGCGCAGCAACTCGATGTCTTTGAATGGGTTCATGCCGGGCCGCCTGGTTGCCGACACGCCTTTTGGCGCCGGCTGCGTTTGATTGTGCGGCATGGCGCCGGCTTGAGCCGCCGGCAGCGACACAGCGGCTGTCGCGCCGTTGGAGCGGCTGGACAGCGCAGCGGTGCGATAAAGTGCGCGCGGCGCGCTTCGGCGAAAATCCTTGTTGCCGCGTCCGGCCGGTGCGATCAGGCTCGACGCTGGCGCGCGCAGCACCGATCCCACATGCATCAACATCATCTGACTGACCCTTCTGGAGAGATAACCACGGGTCCGAAGCGGGACCGACTGAGCGCACAACTGGCAACTGATGAGAACGTTCGCGCGCTGTTGGAGGTTGACCTCGATACCGATTTGCGCTTCGCGGGCGGTCTGCTCGCGCTGACCGATCGGCGCCTGCTCGCGCGTGATGACACGACCGCAGGCTGGCGGGAATGGCCGCTTGCGCCTGGCCTGGCGCTGCGGTTGTCCGACAGCGGCGCGGTCGGCACGCTGGACTTGTGCGACGCCAGCGCCCGGCTTGCGCGCTGGCGTTTCAGGTTGAAAGCGCAGCCCCAGGCGGTGCTGTTGCAACAGCGCTTCGAGCAGCGGCTGCTGGGAATGGCGCACAAGGCCGACGCGGAGCCAGACGCCGCAGGTGACACGTCTTGCCCGGTCTGCCACACCCCGCTGCCGGCCGATGCCGAAGAATGCGTGGTCTGTGCCGAGCGCGAGCAGCAGGTCGGCGCGGCCGAGCCGCACCCCTGGGTGCTGCTGCGGCTGGGTCGCTTCGCAAAACCGTATCGGGTGCAACTCGTGATCGGGTTCCTGTTGACGCTGGCCGGCACCGCGGCCGCGCTGGTGCCGCCGTATCTGACGATCCCGCTGATCGACGAGGTGCTGATCCCGTTTCAAAACGGCCAGCAGATCGAGACGTCGAAGGTGGCTTGGTACCTGGGCGGTCTGCTCGCCGCGGCGCTTGCGGCCTGGGGCCTGAACTGGGCGCGCACCTATCTGCTGGCGCTGGTGTCCGAGCGCATCGGCGCGGACTTGCGCAGCACCACCTACGAGCACCTGCTGAAGCTGTCACTCGACTACTTCGGCGCCAAGCGTACCGGGGATCTGATGGCGCGCATCGGCTCCGAGACCGATCGCATCAACGTTTTCCTCTCGTTGCACGCGCTTGACTTCGCGACCGATGTGCTGATGATGCTGATGACGGCGGCGATTCTGCTGTCGATCAACCCCTGGCTTGCGATCGTCACGCTGGTGCCACTGCCCTTCATCGCCTGGATGATCCATGCGGTGCGGGACCGCCTGCGCACCGGCTTCGAGAAGATCGACCGCGTCTGGTCCGAAGTCACGAACGTGCTGGCCGACACCATTCCGGGCATCCGCGTCGTCAAAGCCTTCGCACAGGAAGGCCGCGAGGCGAAGCGCTTTCAGGCCGCGAACCAGCACAACCTCGAAGTCAACGACCGGCTGAACAAGACCTGGTCGCTGTTCACGCCGACCGTCACGTTGCTGACCGAGATCGGCCTGCTCGTGGTCTGGGCCTTTGGGATCTGGCTCGTGGCACGCAGCGAAATCACGGTGGGTGTATTGACCGCGTTTTTGGCCTACATCGGGCGCTTTTATGTGCGGCTCGACGCGATGAGCCGGATCGTTTCGGTCACGCAGAAAGCCGCGGCCGGCGCCAAGCGGATCTTCGATATCCTGGATCATGTATCGAACGTGCCGGAGGCGGCCCATCCGGTCGCGCTCAAATCCGATGGCCCGCGTGGCCGCATCCAGCTCGAAAGCATCGGTTTTCGCTATGGCGCACGCGCCGTGATCAAGCGGCTGGATCTGGATATTCGCGCGGGCGAGATGATCGGACTGGTCGGCCACAGTGGCTCGGGCAAAAGCACGCTCGTGAACCTGATCTGCCGTTTCTACGACGTAACCGATGGCCGCATCCTGCTCGACGGCACCGACATCCGGCGCGTACGAATAGCCGACTACCGCGGCCAGATCGGGCTCGTGTTGCAGGAGCCATTTTTGTTCTTCGGCACCATCGCCGAGAACATCGCGTACGGCAAGCCGCAGGCGACCCGCGCAGAGATCGTGGCGGCTGCGCGCGCCGCGCACGCGCACGAGTTCATCCTGCGGCTGGCGCACGGCTACGACTCGATGGTCGGCGAGCGCGGCCAAAGCCTGTCCGGCGGCGAGCGCCAGCGTATCTCGATTGCGCGCGCGCTGCTGATCGACCCGCGCATCCTGATCCTCGATGAAGCCACCTCGGCGGTCGACACCGAGACCGAGAAAGAAATCCAGCGCGCGCTCGACAATCTGGTGGAGGGCCGCACCACGATCGCGATCGCGCACCGGCTGTCCACCTTGCGCAAGGCGGACCGGCTGGTCGTGCTCGACCGCGGCGAAGTCGTCGAAGTGGGACCGCACGACGCCCTGATGGCGCAGCGCGGCGCTTACTGGCGGCTCTACGAGGCGCAGCTGCGGCGTGTGGACGAGGATGCGGATGCGGACGACCCGGGCGCGGCGCGGCCGGCGTTGCCATTGGCCGAGCAACATTCGGCGCATCCTGCCGGAAACTGAACAATGAACGATCCCACCGCCACGCTGTCCATCTGCCTTGAGCAGGACAGCTTTGGCCAACTCGTGCTGGTGGATACAGCCGGACAGCGTCACGTCGGCGTGCAGCCGGTACGCGCGTTCCCGCTGTCGGCCGCCGCCGAACGCGCCGAAGGCGAAGCAATGATCTCGCTGCTTGGCCGCGACGGGCATGAACTGCTGTGGATCGAACGCTTCGGGCAGCTCGACACCGCCAGCCGAACGCTGCTCGAAGCCGAACTCGCGAGCCGCCAGTTCATGCCGCGCATCGCGCGACTGATCGGTGTGTCGAGCTTTTCCACGCCATCGAACTGGCAGGTGGAAACCGACCGGGGCGCCACGCAACTGGAGCTGAAGAGCGAAGACCACATCCGCCGGTTGCCCGATGGCCGGCTGTTGATTGCTGGAGGCGACGGCGTCAGCTACCTGGTCGAGAACGTCGCGGCGCTCGACCGGCATTCACGGCGATTGCTGGAGCGGTTCCTTTAAGCAAAAAGGTCGGGGCGGTGGCCCGGGGCTACTTGTTCTCCTTTGCTTGCGTCAATGCGTGCTGCGTCGCCGCACTCAGCTTGGCTAGGATCGCCGGCATGCGTGCCACCACGAAGGCATTCGGGCGCTGCGTCACCAACGGCAACTTGTCAATCGTCGCCTTGCCGGCAGGTGATTGGTAGAAAACGATCGCCCCGTCGATCTCTTCCTGCAAAAACGTCTTCTGATAGGTCTTTACGACTTCCGGCTTCATGGAAGCCCAGGAAAGCGCTGTGCGCAAGGTTTCGATGGCCTGCTTGGCGGTCGTATCGATCACGCGCTGCTGCTCGACGGAAAGCGACTTGCCGGCAAATGCCTGCCGCATCGACTGCGTCATGACCGGTTCGATCTGGGCATGGATCGAATCCACCGTGGCCTCGGATCTGGCCAGCTCGAGCAACGCCTCGATCGAGGCGTGCGACGCGGGTGCGGCCGTGCCGGCAAACGACAGGCAGGCCAGCAACGACCTCCCAGCGGCAGACCGAGCGATTGACTTCACGGGGGTGCGAGGCGGAGCATTCGGCCCATCGAGTGATGTGGATCGTGAAAGCCGCATCGTTGCGCTGACCCGACAGGAATCGAAAACCACTCGTTAAACCACGTGATTGCTTGATTTTTGGAGCGAATGCTCAAAAAGCACCCACAGAAATACCAACATTTCTGTAAGCCTCCCCATCATTTGTTGATTGATTTGAAAACGGGGAAAAACTGTCCGCTTGAGGATCCAAGTGATTTCACCCAGCTTCGGCCCCCTGAACGTTTGCTCCACCCCCCTCTCTATAGAAAGGTGCCCGCTGGCAGGCGACTGCAGCCGCGAATTGTCTCAGCGTCGCATTGCTTCGAGATCAAATGCGATTCGGGCCAGACGGTCACCGCTACGTTCGCCAAAGATTGCTGCGACCGCGAAATCATGGCTTGGCGCGCCTGGCAGGGCAAAGGGCTGCCGGGCGAGCCGGTGCGCGAGATGCTGATCGAGGCGGTGGAAAAGCGCTTTGGTGCCGTGGAGGCTGTGTCGCCAGAGCACGCGCTGGAATTCCTCACCGACAGCGGCGGCGCCTGCATCGCCGACGACACCCGACGCATTGCTCGGTCGCTGGGCCTGCGGCCGATTGACATGCCGGTGTGCAGTCCACAGGGCAACGGCATGGCCGAGAGCTTCGTGAATACCTTCCGGCGTGACTACCTCAGCCGCCTGGACCTCAGCGATGCGCCCACCGTGCCCGGCACAGCTGCCGGTAGCGTTCGAGCACTTCAACGGGGTGCATCCGCACTCGAGCTTGAAGATGGAAATCACCCGGGAGTTTCAGGCAGCTTCGAGTTGCCGACCGAGTGCGCCGTCGGGCGCTACATTGCGAATAGGCCGTATCCGGAATCAAGGGGGCAACAGCATAAAGCTCCTGTCCCTTGTCCGCTTGCGATCAGTAGGCGGCAGAGCTGAGCACCGACTCGATGGGTTCAGGCCGGTGCAGGAGAAAGCCCTGCACGTAGTCGACGCCGATCTCTCTCATCCGCGCGAGAACCTCGGGCTCGTCCACGAATTCGGCCACTGTCTTGACCCCAATCAAACGGGCGACTTCAACGAAGCAGCGCACCGCGGCGTCATCGAGTGGGTCGTCGATCACATCCCGAACAAACTGACCGTCGATCTTCAGCAGGTCAACTTTCAGGGACTTGAGATATCCAAACGACGAGGCGCCGGCGCCGAAATCGTCCAATGCGATACGTACGCCAAGTACCCGAACTTCTTCGATGAAGAGGGAGGCGTTGGTTATGTTCGTTATCGCCGCTGTCTCAGTAATCTCCAGGCAAATGCACTCGCAAACGGCTGGACCAGCAGCAACGAGCCTGTCGATGACGTCCCGGTGAAACGCCTTGTCTCCGATTGATTGCCCCGATAGGTTGAGGCACAGGGTGTCGATGGACGAAAGATCAGCTCGACCCGACAGCAGCGCGATTGCCTGACCCAGAACCCAGCGGTCGATGCGGGGGCAAAAATGGAATCGCTCGGCGGCCGAGAGGAACGCCGCGGGGGCGATCAGGCCCCCATCGTCGTCGACCATGCGCAACAACACCTCGGCATAAATCCGCCGTGTTTCAGTACAAAGCGAAACAATGCGCTGCGCTATGAGTACAAAGCGGCCTTCGTCCAGAGCCTGTTCCAGGCGCGATGCCCACTGCGTCTCGCCCTCGCGCGCAAGCATTGCGGCGTCGGTTTCATGCCAGCTATGAACGCGGTTGCGGCCGGCTTCCTTGGCTGCGTAACATGCGGCATCTGCTGCCTGCAGCACCGCCGCTGAAGAACTCCAGCGGCGGTCCAGTGGAACCAAGCCGATGCTCGCGCCAATTCTGAAGCGGCGCTCGCCATGCAGGAATCTGAACTCTTCGAAGCGGTTACAGATCTGTTGCGCGATACGCTGCGCCTGCTCTGCCGAGCAGTGGTTCAGAATGACTGCGAACTCATCCCCGCCCAAGCGGGCCAAGGTGTCTCTCGATCGCACGGTTTCGCCCAGCACCCTGGACACCTGCTGCAACAGCACATCGCCTGCGGAGTGCCCACAGGTGTCATTGACCAGCTTGAACTGGTCGAGGTCAATGAACATGAGGGCATGCTCCGACCCTTCCTCGTGTGACTTTTCAAGCGAGCGTCGGAGCCGGGTTTCGAACTCGGTTCGATTTATCAACCCCGTCAGGGTATCGTGGCTGGCGCGATAGTTCATCTCGCTGCTCAGCCGTCGCTGTTCGGTGACGTCGTGGAAAACCAGGACCACGCCAAACACCTCCCCGTGTTCGTCGCGAATCGGCGCAGCGGAGTCTTCAATCCCAAACTCGATGCCAGCGCGCGAAACCAGGATTGTGCGACTGGCCAGGGCTGCGACCGAGCCCTGGCTCAGACAGGCCTCGACCGGGCTCGGGCTGGGCTTTCGGGTCTCTTCGTGGAGGATGTGGAATACCTGGGCAATCGGGCGCCCGACAGCTTCGCTGTTGAGCCACCCGGTCATGCGCTCAGCAACCGGGTTCAACCAAGTGATCCGGCCGGCTCTGTCTGTCGTGATGACTGCGTCACTGATGGACTGGAGTGTGACGCGAAGAAGCTGGTGCTGCTCGGCCAGCCCAGCGGTCAGCTTTCGGCGTTCGCTGATGTCCTGCACGGTGCCTTGCAGCCGAACCACCCTGCCCACTTCATCGGTGACTGCCTCGCCACGCGCATCAAGCCAACCAGGCGAACCATCGGCACGCAGAAATTCGAGCTCCAGCGCATACGGCTTCCCGGTGCGCATGGCTGTCTCGACTTCCGCCGCCAGGCGATCGAAGCTCTCGACGCCGTACAAGGTCGACTGTTTGGCAAAGCTTGGCGCCGGCCCGCCGGGTTCGCGCCCGAAGATGCGATACAACTCGTCTGACCAAGTGGTGATGTCCTCGGCGACTTGCCAAGACCAGCTGCCAATGCGACCCAGGCGTTGTGCTTCGCCCAGGCGATCATTGCTCTGGCGGACCAGTTCGTAGGCCTTTTCCCGCTCAGCGATCTCGGCCCGAAGGGCTGCTTTGGCGTTCTTCAGCGGAGTCACGTCGCTGACGTGGACAAGGAAGCCGCGCACCTTGCCGTCAACGATGTCGGGCAGGTAGCTGGCCAACGCAGGGCGTTTGGTCCCGTCGGGGCCAAGAACGAGGCGTTTGAACGGCTGCGGCTTTCCAGCCAGTGCCGCGTCCACGAAGGGCTTGTTCCGGGCGAAGAGTTTCGGCCCGAGCAGGTCTTTGAGATGCATGCCTACGAGCGTGTTCGGCTTCGCGCCGAACCACGCTTCGTAGGCACGATTGGCGAATCGGCAACGCAGGTCGCAGTTCCAGTAGGCCAACATCGCCGGAACGTTATCGACCACCAAGTGCAGGTCGTCGTTTGCTTGCCCATGTCGGTCGACAGCCCGCTGCAGCCTGCGCATCGCCACGCGACTCTCTAGTGCGTGGGAAACGGCCACGGAGAGGTGCTGGAGAACATCGCGCTGCGAGTCGGTCAACTGCCGCGGCTGACGATCGATGACACACAAGGTGCCGATGCGCATGCCATCACTCATGACGATAGGCGCTCCGGCATAGAAGACAATGTTCGACTGACCCGTCACCAAAGGGTTGTCGGCGAAACGGATGTCTTCCGTGGCGTTGGGCACCTCGAACAGCCCGTCCTCCAGGATGGCATGCGCACAGAATGCGATGTCCCGGGGTGTCTCGCTCACGCCGGTCAAGCCGACGTTTGCTTTGAACCACTGCCGCTGTGCATCGACCAGGCTGACGAGCGAGATGGGTACGTTGCAGACCGCGGCCGCCGCCTTCACCAACGCATCGAACTCTCCTTCCGCGGCGGTGTCGAGAACCTCCAGCGAGAGCAGTGAAGCAAGCCGGGTGGCTTCACCAGGAGGACATGGGGCAGACGTCATGGTTCCAATAGGCGCTTCGGCGACCTTTCATTGTGGCTCGTCGGGCATGATTTGGTCCAGTACGACAACACTGGCTTTGAGCCCCGTCCTTGCCAGGCCCGGCATCGTTGTCGCTTGGGAATGGCGGCTTGACAAGGTGTGACGGTGCGTGACTGTCCTCGAAGCGCCTTGGGGTCGCGCTTCGGTGACGGTCTAGCGCGTGCGGCTTGGAACACCCGGGTTTGAGACCCGCTATCAATGCCAGACGTCCGCCCCCCTCGTAAAGGGATGATCCGCTCTGGATCGGTAGCGCCAGTAGAAACATGGTGGAAGCAGCCGCTGGGAGTACGAAGCCGTTGTATGTTGAGCCGCGATCGGCCCGGCGTGTCCCGAGGGTCAAGTCTCAAGGTGGAGCGTTCGGCAGTTCCGGCGAATGCTGAGCGACCGGTATCAGCGATCGCCGACAGTCGCCCGCCAGAGCCGAAGGACTGTACCCAGTCTGAACCGGCCATATATTTCGCTGCCGCCCACCGGCCCATCGGGGTCCCCCGATATTGACCCGCTCCGTGCAGGATTGCTTCGGCTGTGCGCCCGGCGCGGCCACCCAGCTCGAGCTACCCTCTTGCGCCATGCGATCCCCGCGCGCGCTGATCCTGTCCCTGGTTGCCACGAGCCTCTTCGTCGTTGGCTGCGGCACCGCACCGTCCTCGGCGCCGCCGCCGCCGGCGCGTCCCGAGGCCGTGCGCGCGCGCATCGCCGGGCTGCTGCCGCAAAGCGTGGCCGATCGTCCCGGCTGGGCGGTCGACATCCATGCGGCGTTCGACGCCCTGCGCATCGAGCCCAGCCTCGGCAACGTCTGCGCGGTGCTGGCCGTCACCGAGCAGGAGTCGAGCTACCGCGCCGACCCCGCGGTGCCCGGGCTCGGCCGGATCGCGCGCGAGGAGCTCGACCGCCGGGCCGAGCGCGCGGGCGTGCCGCAGGTGCTCGTAGGCGCCGCGCTGGCGCTGCGCTCGCCCGACCGCCGCACCTGGAGCGAGCGCATCGACGCCGCGCGCAGCGAGCGCGAGCTGAGCGAGCTGTTCGAGGACTTCATCGGGCAGGTGCCCTTGGGTCAGCGCTTCTTCGCCGGCTACAACCCGGTGCGCACCGGCGGGCCCATGCAGGTGAGCGTCGCGTTTGCCCAAGCGCATGTGCAAGACCCACCCCTATCCGTACCGAATGAGCGGATCGATCCGCAACGAGGTGTTCTCGCGCCGCGGCGGCCTGTACTTCGGCATCGCCCACCTGCTCGACTACCCAGCGTCGTATGAACAGCCGCTCTACCGCTTCGCCGACTTCAACGCCGGCCGGTATGCGAGTCGCAACGCCGCGTTCCAGCGCGCGGTGAGCGCGCTCGCCGGGGCCGCTCTTGACCTCGACGGCGACCTCATCGTACCCGGCGGCGATGCGGCCCAGGTGGGCCGCACCGAGGCGGCGGTGCGCGCGATCGGCCCGCGGCTGGGGCTGAGCGACAGCCAGATCCGCCAGGCGCTCGAGCAGGAAGGCCAGGCGGCGCTCGAACAGACGCGGCTGTGGACGCGCGTCTTCGCGCTCGCCGACGCGCAGGCAAGGCGGCCGGTGGCCGCGCGCGCTGCTGCCGCGCATCCGGCTGCACAGCCCGAAGATCACGCGCGCGCTGACCACCGAGTGGTTCGCGCGGCGCGTGGACGAGCGCTATCAGCGTTGCCGCGGCAAGGGCGGCTGAGTCGGGACGCGGCGGCCGTTGGATGAATGTTCGAGAGAGACCGCCGCCTAGGTGTTCAGTCCCGGCATTTGATGGAGTGGATCAATGGTGAATCGATCTGGCTTCTGGAGTCCAGCATTTACAGCGGTATTCGTAGGGGGTCAAGCCGCCCAGGGTCTTCAGGCGGCGGGCAAAGTTGTAGGCATCAATGAACTCGCGCAGGTGTTGTCGCAGCTGGTCGTGGCTGTCGTAGTGGTGGCGCTTGACGGTGGCTTCCCTGATGGTTCGGTTCATGCGCTCGACTTGGCCCGTTGGTCCACGGATGATCAGGCTGGGTGGTGCGATGCTCGATGCCGTTGGCTGCGCAGACGCGATTGAACACATGCATGCGCAACCTGGCCGTCAGACCGTTCCTGCGCGAAGGCAGATCGCCGAACTGAATGCCGTTGTCGGTGAGCACCGTGTGGATGCGGTAGGGCAGCGAGTCGATCGGTTCTGGCACGAACGCGGTGGCCGCCTCGACGGTGGCGCTTGCTTGCAGGCGCACAAAGGCGAACTTTGACGTCCGGTCGATGGCCACGAACAGATGGAGCTTTCCCTCTGCCGAGCGCACCTCGGCAATGTCGATGTGGAAGTAGCCGATCGGGTGGCTTTTGAACCTTTTGTGGCTCGGTTTGTCGCCTTCGACTTGCGGCAGCCGACTGATGCCGTGGCGTTGCAGGCAGCGATGTAGCGAGGAACGGCTCAGATGAGGAAATCGTCGGCTGCAGCGCATACAGGCAGTCATCGAGCGGCAGCAGCGTCTGCTCGGCGTACCGCCTCTGTCGTGGTGGCGCAGCCGTGGAGAACCTGGCCCATGGTGCTTCCTTCCATTCAAGGCAGAAGATTGCACCATTAAAACCTAGGACTAAACAACTAGGAAAGGCGCTGCCGCAGCCCCAGCCGTTGTAACGGTGGCGGTGGTCAGGAAGTTGCGTCGTGAGCGGGCGCCGGGTTGGTCAACGGGTTTGGAGAACATCAAATTTTCTCGGTTTAATTAACGCAATGGGATCTCCAGCGAACACTTTTCGCGGTGTGCTCAGTGGAGATACGGGTAGAAGACTGAGTAACGTCTCCCACAAAGCCACTCATTTCCGAACTACCGCTAGGGCAGGCTCAAATATTGAAAGAGTGGGCGCAGCCGCTGGGAAAATCAGCCTTTAGCGGAAGCCTGACCTGGCCGAAGAACCACCTTGATTACGCCGTTCTCTTTGTCCCGGAATTGCTTGTACATCTCGGGCGCATCTTCGAGACTTGCGGGGTGCGTGATCACGAAGCTCGGATCGATCTGGCCTGCGATGATTTTTTCGAGCAAGGGCTTGGTGTATTTCTGAACGTGCGTCTGCCCCATCTTCAAGGTCAGCCCTTTGTTCATCGCCGCGCCGATCGGCAGCTTGTCTGCCATCCCCACGTAGACGCCTGGAATCGAGATGGTCCCCGCTTTCCGGCAGCTCATGATGGCTTGACGCAACGCATGCATCCTGTCCGTTGCGAGCATGATGGATGTCTTGACTTTATCAATGACCGCATCCGCTGCCCCGTGTCCGGCGGCTTCACAGCCTACGGCGTCGATGCAGCTGTCCGGACCCCGTTTGTCCGTGCGCGACATGAGTTCGTCGTAGACATCGGTCTTGGAGAAATCGATGGTTTCCGCGCCACCGGCTTCGGCCATCGCCAGTCGCTCGGGGATTTCGTCGATGGCGATCACCCGTCCCGCGCCCATCATGAACGCGGATCGGATAGCAAACTGACCGACCGGCCCGCACCCCCAGATCGCCACCGTGTCGCCGTCTTTGATCTGAGCATTTTCCGCAGCCATGTAGCCGGTCGGAAAGATGTCCGATAAAAACAGCGCTTGTTCGTCGGTGATGTTGTCGGGGACCTTGATGGGACCGACGTCCGCCATGGGCACGCGCAGATACTCGGCCTGACCGCCGCTGTAGCCGCCGAGCATGTGGCTGAACCCGAACAGACCCGCGGGTGAGTGTCCCATCGCCTTTCTCGCCACTTCTGCGTTGGGGTTGGTGCGGTCGCAACAGGAAAACAATCCCTGTTTGCAAAACCAGCACTCGCCGCAGCTGATCGTGAAAGGCACGACCACCCGGTCTCCGACCTTGAGGTTGGTGACTTCCGAGCCCAACTCGATCACCTCACCCATGTTTTCGTGGCCCAGGATGTCCCCGCTCTCCATCGTCGGCTGAAACCCGTCGAGCAGATGCAGGTCCGAGCCGCATATCGCGCAGCAACTGATTTTTATGATCGCATCACGCGGATGCTGAATTTCAGGGTCGGGTACCGTGTCGACTCTTACGTCGCCTCGTCCGTGCCAGCATAGTGCGCGCATAGGTTTTCCTTCCATCAGGGGGTTGCCAGGGGTCGATGGACCAACTGTAGGATAGTCTGGCAACCCGTGTGCCTTGGAGACGAAGCGCGTTGGTCGCAGCCGCTGTTGTGCGCCTTGTCCGAACTCCACCGACCTTCTGGGCCCGTCCATGCCGACGCACAGTCGCGGGGCGGGAAGCGGCTGCTCCATGACGCTTCCTTGCCTGGTGCCGCTCGAGGCCGGCCCGTGTGCAAAACCGTCCTTTTTCGGGGTGGCTCTGGTGCAAATTTCTCCGCCCAACCGGTTGCGCTGGCAGGCTGGACGCACTGAAGGTCGGCGATGAGCAAGTCGAAGAACGTCGAGAAGTTGTTCGAGGGTCGCCACTTCGACCGCGAAGTCATCATTGTGTGCGTGCGGGGGTACCTACGGTTCGAGCTGAGCCTGCGAGACTGGGTGGAGCAGATGGGCGAGCGCGGCCTGTCGCTTGCGCACACGACGATCATGCGTTGGGTGCAGCGCTACGCACCCGAGTTCGTCAAGCGCTGGAACCGGTTGGGTAGACCGGATCGGTGGGACGGTCCTGGCGCGTTGACGAGACGTATGTGAAGATTCGAGGCGGGTGGTGCTCCCTGTATCGCGCTGTCGACCGGGCGGGCAAGACAGTCGACTTTCATCTGAGCGCCAAATGGGACATCGCCGCGGCCAAGGCCTTCTTCGCGAAGGCGATCAAGAGCCAGCGTGCGCCTCAGACAATTGCGCTCGATGGCTACGCGGCCTCGCATCGCGCGGTGCGCGAGCCGAAGGCCGATGGCTTCTTGCCCGCGCACACGAAGCTGCGTTCGTCGAAGTACCTGAACAACTTGATCGAGCAGGACCACCGAAGCATCAAGCAGCGCATCGGTCCCATGCTCGGCTTCAAGCAATTCAGGAATGCGGCGATCACGATGGCTGGCATCGAACGGATGCATCGCATCCGCAAAGCCAGTTCATAGTCGGATGACTGGACGTTCAAGGCCGAGTTGCGCCTACTGTCTGGAATGCGGTGCTTGGAACTTGAAAAGCCGCATGACACAACGGAGTTCGCTCAACCATACCGGCTATTTGCACCAGAACCGATGATTTTATAAATTGGTCCCCCCGACAGGAATCGAACCTGTATCTGGCGCTTAGGAGGCGCCCGTTCTATCCATTGAACTACGGGGAGCGTCAGTCGATGCCGGCCGAGCGACATCAATCACAACGGAAAAATTGTAGATGCACACGCAGATCGAAGCGACGGGCCTTGCAGCTCAAACGCATTCGGCGCCTCAGTCGTACTTCAGCGTATAAATCAAATCCAGCGCACTGCGCTCGCCGGTCGCGCCGCGCAGCGTGAACCGTTTGGACAGGTCGTAGAACAGAAACAACGTGCCGACCGCGCCCGACAGGCTGCGTTCGTAGGCCGCATAGAAGTTCTTCGAGAACCGCTTGCCGAGCGTAACAGCGGTCTCGCCGGTGCTGCTGCCACCGCCTTTGGCCTCGCCAAGCGACAACTCGTCGAGCCCGACCTTGCCTGCGATGCCGCCATCCGAATCCTTGCCGCTGATCAGCGCCGCAGCGGCGGTCTGCAACAGCGCGGCTTCCGAGCCGCTGGCAGCCGATGCACGCCCCAGCACCAGCCAGGAGAGTTTCTCGCTGTCGGGCATGTCCGGCTCCGAATAAAGCGCGACCTGCGGCAGCAGCGCATTGCCGGTGATCTGCACGCCGACCTTCACGTCGGTGAACTGCATGTTCGCGCGCAACGCGAGGATGTCGAGCGACGGATTGGTCGGCTTGCCGGTGAAGCGGATCACGCCCCGGGTGATGTCGAGCTTCTGGCCGTAGGCGCGAAAGCGCCCGTCCACCGTGCGGATGGTGCCGGTCACGCGCGGGTCGGCCAGCGACTCGCCCGCGATCGCGAGCTGGCCTTCGAGGCCGCTGTCCAAACCAAGGCCGCTGACGCGGAAGTCGTTGCCCAAATCGATCTTCACATCAAGCTTGATCACCTGCTTATCGGCTGCGTTGGCCTTGCCGTCGCCTTTGGCAGCAGCCGGCGTGGCCTTGGGCAGGGGTGAGGTTTTCTCGGCCGCCTTAGCGCCGGTCGCGATCATGCCGCCGCGCTGCACCACCACGTCGCTGCCGAGGCTCGGCGCGCTGTCCTCGGGCAATTCGATGCGGGCGCGGTCGACCTTGAGCGCGCCCGTCACGCTGGCCACCTGGCCGACCAAGGCCGCTTCGATCTTGCCAGACAACGCGATCTCGGCGTCGGTGCGGATGCTCGGGCGCAGGTGGTCGATGGTCGCGCTCAGCTTGGCCTGCGGCTTGCCGTCGGCCAACTCGGCGCTGCCCTTCGCGGTGATGGTTCCGCCCTTGTCCGGGCCGCCCGCGCCGTGCAGCGTGAATTCGTCGATCAGCAGTTTCTGGCCGTCGACTTTGGCGCGCAGCTTGCCGCCGGTGAACTCGAAGCCGTCGACGATCGAGCGCAGCGCGAGGTCGTCGGCCGTGATGGTGCCGGTCAATTTCGGATCGGCGATCGTGCCGCCCATGCGCACGTCGGTGTCGATGCCGCCGTCGAGCCGCCAGCCGGGCGGTGCCAGCCGCGACCAGACGCCGAGCTTGGGCAGCGACACCTTCAGGTTGCCGCCCAGCGGCGCGTCCTTGGCCAATGTCCAGCCGCCCTCGGGCCCGCTGCGCGTGAGCTTGGTCGAGATTTCGCCGCCTGACCTGGCCCGCGCGGTCGGTCTGCCAGTTCAGGTTCAGGTTCAGGTCACCGCTCGAATTGCTGCGCACAGCGATGCGCGCGTCCTTCACACCCGCGGTCACTTGCGTGCCGGTTTCCGGATCGGTCACGATGTTCAGGTCGCCGCTGGCGCGGTAGAGATTCGCCTTGACGTCGAACTTCTTGCCGAGCGAGACATCCCAGTCGCCGTTGAACATCATGTCGCCGGAGATGCGGCCATCGGCCAGCTTGCCGCCCGTGGCGATTTCGGCCCAGGCCATCGGCACGCCGGACAGTTTGCCTCTGGTGGTCAGGTCTCCCTCGCGCCAGCGCACCGGATCCCATTCGATCGTAGCCTGTGAAGCCGCGCCGCTGGCGCTCTTCGGCGCAGCCACCACCAGCTTGCCGGCGGCGGCTTCGAACGCACCACCGTTTGCCGTGGGCTGCCATTTGAAGCCGACGTCGTTCTTCAGCGACAGGCGCCACGGCGCCGTGCCGATCGCGGGATCCACCACCGACGCGTCGAGCTTGTCGATCTTGCCGGCCCAGGATGCTTCGGCCAACGGCTTGTCCGCGCCACCGGTACGCCCGGCGCTGGCTTGTAGATCGAGGTCGAGCTTGCGCGCGCCGAGCTCGGCTTTGCCCTTGGCCTTCAGGTCGAGGTTGCTGAGCTTGCCGGAGACACTCCCTTGGAAGTCGCGCAACTTGATGGTCTGGTCGGCTGCGTCTTTGGCCGCGATGCTGGTTTTGGTGGTCTTGCCGTTGCCGGCGTTGGTCGTAGCCGGTGGCACGTAGTCGAGCTTCGGTGCGTCGAGCTTCAGGTCGACGGAAGGATCGCGCCAGCCGCCCTTCCATTTGGCGACCGCGGTGGCGCGACCGCTCGCATTGGTCTGCTGCACGCTTTCGGGCACACCGGGCAGGCCCTTGGCCCAGTTCAGCAGTTTGCCGACGTCGTTGGCGGCGATGTTCGCGGTGCCGGCACCGCTGTTCTCGCGCAGCTCGCCGTCGATCGAAACGTCCAGACCCGGCGCGGTCAGATTGAGCTTGCCCTGGCCGCCGAGCATGGCGGTCTGCACGTCGAGCGCGCCGGTCAGCTTGGCGTCGTCGGTGCGCACCTGCAGCGCGGACACCGTCAGCCGGCCGTCGTCCCAGCGGCCGTTCACGCTCGCATCGCGCAGGCCCAATTGGCGCAACTGGTCGGTCAACTGGCGCGACGCCGCGTTGCCGTTGGATGCCTTGCGGCGCGCACCACCGCTCTCATCAGGCCTGAGCTTCACATCGAAGTCGATTGCGCTGCCGTCGGATTTTGCGGTTGCCGTGCCGTCGATCGGCACTGCGGCGAGCGACGAATACAGCTCGGCGGGGTTGATGTTGTCGAGCTCGGCCTCGACCCGCCAGTCGCCGGTGTCGGCGCTGCCGGCTGGCGCGGCGGCCGGTGCCGGCCTGCCACTGGCCGCCGGCTTGCCGTTCGCTGCGGTGGCTGTGCCGGACGCGGCGGCGGATGCAGCCGGCGCAGCAGCCACGCTGCCTGCGGGCGTGGCCGGCAGCACGTATTTGCCCTGCGCGCGCAGCTTGCCGCCGCCGAGTCGGGCTTCGAGCTCGTCGATGATGGCGGTGCCGTCCTGCCAATCACCGACCGCGCGCAGCTGCTGCAGCGGCAGGCGCTTTCTTGTCCCAGGGGCCGGCGGCCTTGTTCTCGATGTCGGCTTCCAGATGCCAGCCGGCGCTCGATCCGGCGGTGGCGGCCGGTTGCGTCGGCGCGACGTGCAACTCGCCGGTCAATTGCGTTTTCGGCGCAGCGGCCCAGATCGCACCGGCGTCGAAGTCGGAAAAATTCGCGTCGGCTTTGGGCACCGGCTGCGCAGCCCAGGGCGTGACCTTGGCGGAGATGGTCGCGCGCGGTGGATTCGGGATCGGCCGCATCGGGCAGTTGCGCCTGCGCGTCGGCCTTCACGTCGAGTTCGGTCAGCGGGCCGCTGGCGCTCGCGCTCAGGCTGAGCGCCACGCCTTGCGCACCGCCACCGGGCACGTCCTGCTTCAACTTGCCCTTCAGCTGGGCGTCGAGCCGGATCGGTGCCTGGTCGGTCAACGTCGCTTTGGCCGAATAGCTGCCACCCATGACTTCGGTGCTGGCCACCGTCAGCCGGTGCTGAGCGCCGTCGTAGGCATAGCTGCCGGCAATGTTCGTCACATCCACCGGCGGTGGGCCGGCCCAGGTGAAGCGGTCGAGCGCGAACTGGTCGACTTCGATCTTGACCGGGAGCTTCAACGACTGCGGCGGGCCGGTGGACGGCTCGGCCGGCGTGGGTGTTCGCTGGTCTTCCACTTTCAAACGCCGCGCCGCTAAGCCGATCGAGCTTGACGGTCTTGTCGAGCAGCGCGGCCGGCTGCCATTTCAGTTCCGCACCGTCCACCTCGACCTTCAGGCCGTCGGCGTCGTAGCGCAATTGCTCAATCGTGCCGCCGCCGCGGATCGCACCGGTGACGCCCTCGGTTTTCAGCGGAACGAAGCGTGCCGCGAGCTGCAGCGCCTGAGCCAGCGAGCCTTCGGTGCCCGACCAGATCCACAGCCCGCCGAGCGCAAGCACGAGCAACAGCGCGATACCGGCGACGAGAAACGACAGCACCCGCAGCAGCGTGCCGCCGATGCCGCGCTTCTTCTTTTGCTTCGGCTCTTCGCCGTTCGTTGCAATCGTCTGATGTGCGCCGCGACATCGCGCGGCTGGGTGTCAGCGAAGTCGGCCGCCGCGTTGCTTGCCATGCCTCGCCTCAGAACGTGAAGCCGACGTTCAGGTGCAGTCGGAATTTGCGGCTGTCGAGCCCGTACGCGACCGCCGCGGTCAACGGGCCTATGGGGGTGCGCACGCGCACGCCGGTGCCCACGCCGATCGTCGGGCGCAGGTCGTTCGGCTTGTTCGCGACATCGCCCATGTCTACGAAGAACGTGTTCTCAAACACGGTCGGCTGGCCGTCGCTCAGGTAGGGCCGCTGCAACTCGACGCTGGCGACCGCGAGATAACGGCCGGGCGCCACGACACCGTTCGCGCGGTCCAGCCCGATGGTGCGAAATGCGTAGCCGCGCACCGAAGTGTCACCGCCGGTCTTGAACAGCAGGGTCCCGGGAATGCGGGCGTCGTTGGAACCTTCGATCGCAGCGGCTTCAGCGCGCAGCGCGAGCCGCCCGAACGTGCCGGGCAGCGGCACGATGCCGAGCCCGCGGCCCGCCAGCCGCAAAAACGGCTGGTAGGGCTGGGACGTGGTGTAGCCGCCGCCAATTTCCGCACCCAGCCCGTAGCCGCGGGTCGGGTAGGGCAGGCTGTCGAAATAACGCCCGGTCCAGACGTAATTGACCGACAGCGCCGAGCCGTCGCCGATGTCGGCAGCCGTCGTCGTCACGGTGCCCGAGCCGCGCACGCTGGCCCGGTCGAACTGCAGATAGACGTTGTGATCGAACTTGTCACCGTTGCGGCTTTTGCCGAAACGCAGGCGTTCGGCGGTGGTGACCAGTTCCTTGTCGTCGAGCTGTTCGAAGCGGCCGAGCGCGCCCCAGCGCCAGCCTTCCTCGTCGGGGATCGACGTCCAGGCGGTTTCGGCGAACGGGTTGCGTCGTTCGATCTGCAGCTTGTTGACGGAGCGCCAACCGATGCCCGGCACGCGCTGGTCGATGTACTCGATCGACGCGTGCGGACCGCCGTCGGTCGTGAAGCCCACACCGAACACGACCTTCTTGCGCGGCGATTCTTTCACCGTGATCTGCACCGGTACCGCTTCCGGGTTTCCCGCGGGGTCCACGAAGATGAACGCCGAATCGAAGTAGCCGGTGCCGGCAAGCCGCTTTTGCGCGTCGTCGATGTCTTTCTGGTCGTACTCCTGACCTGGTCTGAGACGCGCCACACGCGGCACGATCACCGGGTCGTAGCGCTCGATGCCGGTGACCTGTGTCGGCCCGTAGCGATACAGCGGTCCGGAGTCGAGTTGCATGCCCAGCTCGGCCGTTTGGTTCGGCGCGTCGACCTTCGCTTCGCTGTCGGCGATCTTTGCCGCGGGGTAGCGACGCGCGACCAGCGCACGCAGCGCATCCTGCTTGGACGCGCTCCAGGCCTCCTGCGTGAACACATCGCCTTTTTTGAGCTTCCAGTTTTTGCGCAACTGCTGGCGCTGTTCGATCGCGCCCTTGTTCAAGGTCGTCTCGATGTCGCCACGCAGGTTGATGTCGACCTTCGCAATGTTTGTCTGCGGGCCCAACTCGACGTCGACCACCACTGTGGGCTCCTGGCCCATCTCGCCGTTCTTGCTGACGCGCACGGTCGGGCTGAAATAGCCCCGGGTCGCCACCAGATTGCGCGCGTCGCGTTCGGCCAGCACCAGCAGGCGCGTCATCTCCGACTCGGACAGGTCGGTCACCGCGCGGTAGCGGTTCAGTTCGAGGTGTTTTTGCAGCAGATCGCGCACCGCGCCGGGAGCGCGCACGTCGACCGTGAACGCTTTGACTTCCGGCTTGGCGGTTGCGGTCCCGACCATGCCTTCCGGGGTGATTTCCGTGTCGGCCGGGCCTTTGTCGGCCTTGTTGGCGCCGAACACGCCGCAGCCGGACAGCACGAATGTGCCCGCCAATAAGCTGCCCAGGAAGGCTGACCGTGAAAGTAGCTGGGAGCTGAGAAGGCGGCCGGGCGTGGTCACGCGGCGCAGTTTACTTTGTCAGCATCCGCATCGCCTCCTCAAGGCCTTTCAACGTCAGCGAAAACATGCGCTGGCTCATCAACTGTTGCACCACCGCAATGCTTTGCCGGTACTGCCAGACGCCCTGCGGCTCCGGGTTGATCCAGACGAACTTGGGGAAGGCGGCGGTGAGCCGCTGCAGCCACTCGGCGCCGGGCTCTTCGTTGTTGTACTCGACGCTGCCGCCGGGCTGCAGGATTTCGTACGGGCTCATCGTCGCGTCGCCGACGAAGATCAGCTTGTAGTCCTTGTTGTATTTGCGGATGATGTCCCAGGTCGCGAACTTCTCGGCGAAGCGGCGCCGATTGTTCTTCCACATGAAGTCGTAGACGCAGTTGTGGAAGTAGTAGAACTCGAGGTGCTTGAATTCGGTCTTGGTGGCCGAGAACAGCTCTTCGACGCGCTGGATATGCTCGTCCATCGTGCCGCCGACATCCATCAGCAGCAGCACCTTCACGTTGTTGTGGCGCTCTGGCACCATCTTGATATCGAGCCAGCCGGCGTTCGCCGCCGTGCTGCGGATCGTGTCGTCCAGGTCCAGCTCTTCGACGTGGCCTTCGCGTGCGAACTTGCGCAGCCGCCGCAAGGCGACCTTGATGTTGCGCGTGCCGAGCTCCTGGCTGTCGTCGTAATCCTTGTAGGCGCGCTGGTCCCAGACTTTCACCGCGCTCTTGTTGCGGCCTTTTTCCTGGCCGATGCGGATGCCCTGCGGGTTGTAGCCGTTCGCGCCGAACGGGCTGGTGCCGCCGGTGCCGATCCACTTGTTGCCGCCTTCGTGGCGTTCCTTCTGCTCCTCAAAGCGCTTTTTGAGCGTCTCCATGAGCTCGTCCCAGCCCATCTTGTCGATCCTGGCTTTCTCTTCGGGGCTGAGTTCGAGTTCGAGGTTCTTGCGCAGCCATTCGAGCGGAACTTCCTTCGTGAAGTCCGCGATCATCTCGACGCCCTTGAAGTAAGCCGCGAACGCGCGGTCGAACTTGTCGAAGTGCTTTTCGTCCTTTACGAGCGCGGTGCGGCTCAGGTAGTAGAAATCGTCGATCGCATAGCTGTTTTCGCTGTTCGGGCCGACCACGCCGGCTTTCATCGCTTCGAGCAGCATCAGGTACTCCTTGACGGAGACCGGCAGCTTGGCACTGCGCAGCGTGTAGAAGAAATCGATCAGCATCGGGCGTTCCTTTTGCTCAATCCAGATTCGGTGTGCGCGGCCGGTTCAGCAGATACAGCAGCTGCGCCTTGGTTGCCGGCCATTCGCCTGCCGTCAGGCTGTACATCACGGTGTCGCGGATCGTGCCGTCGCGGCGCAGCGCATGACCGCGGATCACGCCGTCTTTGCGTGCGCCGAGCCGCTCGATCGCGCGCTGCGAAGCGAAATTGAAGTTGTCGGTGCGCCAGCCGACCACGTTGCAGCCCAGCTTGTCGAATGCGTGGCTCAGCAGCAGCAGTTTGCAAGTCGTGTTGACGTGCGTGCGCTGGCAGCGTTCGGCATACCAGGTGTAGCCGATCTCGACGCGCTTCAAGGCTGTGACGATGTCGTGATAGCTCGTGGTGCCGAGTACGGTGCCGTCGCTCGCATCGACGACCGCGAAAGCAAAGCGGTCGGGCGTGCGCAGCGCCGTCTCGATGTATTCACGCGTTTCACTCGGTGTCGGCACCGAGGTGATGCGCAGATTCCAAAGCTCGCCATCGGCTGCCGCAGCACCCAGGCCGTCAACGTGTTCCAGGCCGAGTGGCACCAGCCGCACGCGATGGTCCTGCAATTCGACGGGTCGAACGAATGCTTCGCTCATCGTGGCGGATCGTCGTGCGCTTTCAGCGGTTGTGCCGCTGCATGAAGACGAGCTTCTCGAACAGGGTCACGTCCTGCTCGTTCTTCAGCAGCGCGCCGACCAGCGGGGGCACCGCGACCTTGTCGTCCTTTGATTGCAGCACATCGACCGGAATGTCTTCCGCGACCAGCAGCTTGAGCCAGTCGAGCAACTCGGAGGTCGACGGCTTTTTCTTCAGGCCCGGCAGGTTGCGCACGTCGTAGAACGTCTTCATCGCGGCGGCCAGCAGCTCTTTTTTCAAGCCCGGAAAATGCACGTCGATGATCTGCTGCATCACAACTGCATCAGGGAACTTGATGTAGTGGAAGAAGCAGCGGCGCAGAAACGCGTCCGGCAGTTCCTTTTCGTTGTTCGACGTGATGAACACGAGCGGCCGGTGCTTGGCGCGGATCAGCTCGCGCGTCTCATAACAATAGAACTCCATGCGGTCGAGCTCGCGCAGCAGGTCGTTCGGAAACTCGATGTCGGCCTTGTCGATCTCGTCGATCAAGAGCGCCACTGGCTCTTCGGCCGTGAACGCCTGCCACAGCACGCCGCGCACGATGTAGTTGTGGATGTCCTTCACGCGTTCGCCGCCGTCGACATCGGCAAGCTGTGAATCGCGCAGCCGGCTCACCGCGTCGTATTCGTACAGGCCCTGCTGCGCTTTCGTGGTCGACTTGATGTGCCATTGCAGCAGTGGCATCTGCAGCGCCTCGGCGACCTCCTCGGCCAGCATCGTCTTGCCGGTGCCGGGTTCGCCCTTGACCAGCAGCGGCCGCTTCAGCGTGATGCTCGCATTGACCGCCAGCATGAGGTCCTGGGTCGCGACGTAGTTCTGGGAGCCTTGGAATTTCATGGTTCGACTGGGGGGAGCGAAGGAAACAAGAGGATGACATGCCGTGCGAAAGGCCGCAGCGGACAGTCTGAGATGCACGCGCCGATATAATCGACCAGCTCAAAAGGGCGGGAAACTCAAATTGGATTGTGCGCGCAAAATGAAGCAGCTATCGGCGTTGGCATTTGGCCTGACTGTCGCTTTTGCGACCGGTGCGGCCTGGTCGCAGGACAAGATTGGCGACGCCGTGGCGGGTGCCGCCAAAGCCGAGATGTGCATTGGCTGTCATGGCATTCAGCGCTATCAGACCAACTTTCCCGAGGTGTACAAAGTGCCGAAGATCGGCGGCCAGAGTGCAAAGTACATCGTATCGGCATTGACCGCTTATCAGAAGGACGAGCGCAAGCATCCGTCGATGCGCGCGATCTCGCAGTCGCTGACCGAGCAGGACATGGCCGACCTGGCCGCGTTCTACAGCCTGCAGGGCAAGGGCGGCGAGGCCAAGGAGCCTGTCAAGCTCGCCAAGGTGCCTGAGCCGGCGACCGCGGTGGCCGAATTGATCAAGAAAGGCGCCTGCATTTCCTGCCACGGCGAAGGTTTTCGCAAGCCGATCGATCCGTCCTACCCGAAGATCGCCGGCCAGTATTCGGACTATCTGACCGCGGCGCTCAAGGCCGTACAAGGTCGATCACGAGTATTTCGGCCGCGACAACGGGATCATGGGCGGCATCGCCAAACAGTTTTCGAACGCCGAACTGCACCGCATCGCCGAGTACGTGAGCACGATCGACAGCGAACTGAAAACCCCCGTGGAGAGCCGGTTCCGCTGACGGCTCCGCCGCACACCGTCCACCCCGCACGGTGTGAAAGCAAAAAAGCCGCCGGGGTCAGCCCCAGGCGGCTTTTTTGTTGTCTGCTGTCGAAGAACCTCCTCAATCGGCAGCGGCTTGCGTTTTCTGCCAGAACGCGAGCAGGGCAGCGGCAAACTGCCCGGGTTGTTCGACCGCGCTCAGGTGCGCGGCATCGAGTTCGACCAGCTCTGCGCCGGGTATGGCTTGTTTGATCTCGACCGACTGCGCTGGGGGTGTCGCTGCATCCTGCGTGCCGGCGATGACCAGCGTGGGGCAGGCGATCCGCGCGTTGCCGGCTTGCAGTTCGATGCCCGCGATGGCTTCGCAGCAGGCTGCGTAACTGACCGCGTCGGTGGCAGCGAGGCGTTCTCGCAACGCGGCGACCTGCGTGGGCGAACCGGCACGAAAGTCTGCGGTGAACCAGCGCTCGACCGCGCCGTCTGCGATCGAGCGGACGCCATGTTCGCGGACCTGCTGCACGCGGGCCTGCCAAAGCGCTTTCGCGGCGTCGCCGTAGTGACTTGCCGAGTTGGCAACCACAATGCTGGCAACGACGGCCGGGTGCCGCGCTGCCAGCGACTGTGCCACCATGCCCCCCATCGACAGCCCGACGAAACGCACCGGTGCATCCGCTTCACGCGCGATCAACGCGGCTGCGTCGTCGGCCAGATCGTCGATCGACCACGGCGCTGCGGCTGCTGCCGGCGACTTGCCATGGCCGCGCTGGTCATAGCGCAGCACCGTGCAGTGGGGCGCAAGGTGTGCGGCAACCTCATCCCACATGTGCAGATCGGTGCCAAGCGCATGGCTCAACACCACGAGCGGGCCTTGGCCGGTGCGGCAGATGTGCAGATCGTTCATGTGGGGGTCGGGTTGATGGCTCGGTCGGGCCGTGCGCCGCAGCTTGGAGACGCTTCCAAAACGCTGGTCCTGGGAAGCCGGTGCCCGGGCCGCAATCGCGGGCTGCGCCGCCATGCCGAACGACGCAACATCAGATCGCCGACGGATGCTGCGCCAACGGGGTCACGCTGATCTTCAGGTGCGGAAACAGCGGCAACTTGGACAGCAACTCATGCAGCGCGTCGTTCGACTCGACGTCGAACACGCTGTAGTTCGCGTATTCGCCAGCGATCCGCCACAGGTGCCGCCATTGGCCGCTGCGCTGCAGTTCCTGCGCATAAGCCTTCTCGCGCGCCTTGATCGCGTCGAACTCGGCCGGTGGCAGATGGTGGGGAAGCTGCACGTCCATACGGACCATATAAAGCATAGCTGGATTCCTTTGGCTTGCAAGCAGCCGACGCGGCTTCGGGCACCGCGCAGGCCGCCGGGTCAGTCGGCCGTGGCGCGCCGCTGCACGGCATCGATGTAGGCGGCGCCGTCGGGCGGTCGGCCGCTGCGCTGGCTGTCGGCCAGCATTTGGCCCAGACATTCCATCGCCTCGTGATGCGCGTCGTGCAGGGAGCCACGCCGCCGCGCGAGCAACTCGACCGCCTGCCGGATGCCGCGCGGCTGGTCGATGCTGCATTGTTCGCTGATCGACAGATGCATCGACAGATGCAAAAACGGATTGGCCGATTCGAACGGGTACTGCCTGCTGACCGCGGCCTCGCCGTCGGCCAGGTCCGCGTGGTGCTCGGGGTGTTCGGCCACCCATTGACTGGCCAGCAACTCGATCGCCTCCATCGGCGCGCCGGCGTTCGACTTGGCCAGCGCCGCGCAGAAGAAACGGCGCACGTCGGCGGCAGAGGGATTGAACATCCGAATCAGCGTATCACGCGCGACAAGTCCACGGTGCGAACCGGCGCAAAATCACGAGATGCCTCACACCCGAGCCGGCCCCGGCCCGCGGTGTCCGGAGGTTCGAGCACCTCACTACAAAGGAGATCGAAATGAACGAAGCCTTCATCTGCGACGCCATCCGCACGCCGTTCGGCCGCTACGGCGGCGCCTTGTCCAGCGTGCGCACCGACGATCTCGGCGCGATCCCGATCAAGGCGCTGATGGAGCGCAACGCCGAGGTCGATTGGCAGCTGGTCGCCGACGTCATCTACGGCTGCGCGAACCAGGCCGGCGAAGACAACCGCAACATTGCGCGCATGGCGGCATTGCTGGCTGGCTTGCCCATCGAAGTGCCCGGCGCCACATTGAACCGGCTCTGCGGCTCCGGCATGGACGCGCTCGGCACTGCGGCGCGCGCGATCAAGGCCGGCGAGGCAAGGATGATGATCGCCGGCGGCGTCGAGAGCATGAGTCGCGCGCCGTTCGTGCTGCCGAAGGCCGAGACCGCGTTCAGCCGCAACAACGCGGTCTACGACACGACGATCGGCTGGCGCTTCGTCAACAAGCTCATGAAGCAGCAGTACGGTGTGGACTCGATGCCGGAGACGGCCGAGAACGTCGCGACCGATTACAAGATCGAGCGCGAAGCGCAGGACCGGATGGCGCTGGCGAGTCAGCAACGTGCGGTGGCGGCGCAGAAGGAAGGTCACCTTGCGGCCGAAATCGTGCCGGTCACGATCGCGCAGAAAAAAGGCGACCCTGTGGTGGTATCGAAGGACGAGCACCCGCGTGAGACCAGCATGGAGTCCCTTGCCAAACTCAAAGGCGTGGTGCGCCCCGACGGCACCGTGACGGCCGGCAACGCGAGCGGCGTGAACGACGGGGCCTGTGCGTTGCTGGTGGCCGACGAAGCCACCGCCGCGAAGAACGGCCTGACGCCGAAAGCGCGCGTGGTCGGCATGGCCACGGCCGGGGTCGCGCCGCGCATCATGGGCATCGGCCCGGCGCCGGCCACGCAGAAGGTGCTTGCGCTGACCGGCCTGAAGCTCGAGCAGATCGATGTGATCGAATTGAACGAAGCGTTCGCCGCACAGGGCCTGGCGGTGCTGCGCGAACTCGGTCTGGCCGACGACGATGCGCGCGTGAACGCCTGGGGCGGCGCGATCGCGCTCGGCCATCCGCTGGGTGCATCCGGCGCGCGGCTTGCAACCACCGCCGTCAGCCGGCTGCACCGCACCGGCGGCCGCTACGCGCTGTGCACGATGTGCATCGGCGTCGGCCAGGGCATCGCGCTGGTGCTCGAAAAAGTTTGACACCCGAAGGACCGCCGCAATGACCTCGAAAACGATCGACACCGGCACGCCGGACCTGCTGGCCCAGTTGCATGCGGGCGTGCTGACGCTCACGCTGCACCGGCCCGAATCGCGCAATGCATTGAGCCGGCCGATGCTGCAAGCACTCGAGCGGCAACTCGCCGCGGCCGAATTCGACGACGCGGTCAAATGCGTCGTGCTGACTGGCGCGGGCAAGGGCTTTTGCGCGGGCGGGGACGTCAAAGGCATGGCCGCGCGCGGTGCCGACGGCGCGCCCGCAGAGCCGATCGACGCGATGATTCACCGTCAACAGCATTCGCAGCGCGCCACCGCGGGCAAGTTGTTCACGATGCCGAAGCCGACGATCGCAGCGATCAATGGCGCGGCGGCCGGCGCGGGCTTCGGGCTCGCGCTGTCGTGCGATCTGCGCATCATGTCGAGCGATGCGTTCATGACCACCGCGTTCGCCAAGGTCGGCTATCCGGGCGACTACGGCGGCGCCTGGTTTCTGACGCGGCTGGTCGGCGCGGCCAAGGCGCGCGAACTGTTCTTGCTGTCCGACCGCGTCGATGCCGAGGAGGCGCTGCGGCTCGGTCTCACGAACTGGGTCTGCGCGCCGGCCGAACTGGCTGCCCGTGTGCAGCAACTGGCCGATCGGCTTGCCGCCGGCCCCTCGATCGCGTATCGGTACATGAAAGACAATCTGAACCGCGCGATCGCCGGCGAACTCGGCGAGTCTCTCGATGTAGAGACGACCCATCAACTGCATTGCAGCCTGACCGAAGACCACCGCGAAGCCGCGCGTGCTTTCGTGGAGAAGCGGCAGCCGGTGTTCAAGGGCCGCTGACGGACAGCGCGGACGGCCGAGGGGCAGGGCCGCGCGTCGCTGCAGTGCTTTCGATGGGGGGCAGTTGCGTGAGCTGAATGCGGCATCGGCGGGCCGGTCAGGCACCGGTGCGAGCGCCGTCGTCGGCCCGTCCGTGCTTCGAAGCGGTTCGGCTGCTTCGAGCGCGGAGCCGATGCGGCCTCGCGCTCGGCGATCGGCCGATCAGCCCGGCCGCTTCATCTCGCAGGTCGTCGGCGTGCTGATCACGGCCGGCTCCAGATATTTGATCGGCACGAACGTGTGGCCCGTGCGCTCCGCGTCGTACGGATACTTGACGCTGACCTTGTCCCACTTCGAAATCCAGTAGCCCTGTTGCAGCTGGTGGTCGCTCTTGCGCATCTCGTTGTTCGGATTCGTGCCGTCGAACCGGATGCCTTCGAGCGCCGCGGCCACCTTGACCGAATCGGTCGACTTGGCTTTGGCCATCGCGTGGCTCAGCATCACGAGGTTGTTGTAGATTGCCTGCACGTAGAAATCCTCACCGAACTTCTGCTGAAAGCCGTCGATCAGCTCCTTCATGCGGCCCGGCATGTTTGAGTGCATGTAGCTGATGTTGTAGAACTGCAGCTTGTCGCCGGAGCCCGCGAGCACCGTCGGCGTGCCGGAGATCGCACCGTAGAACGTGTAGATCGGGATCGTCATGCCCGCGTCGTTCATCGCCTTGATGAAGAGGCTCAGGTCCTGACCCCAGTTGCTCGTCACGATCGTGTCGGCGCCCGACTGCTTGATCTTGGCGATGTAGGGCGCGAAGTCTTTCACCTGGCCCAGCGGCACCAGATCTTCGCCGGCGATCTTCAGATCGGGCCGCGTCAGCGCGATGCCGTCCTTGAAGAACTTCGCACTTTGCTGGCCGTGCGAATAGTTCTGGTTCATCAGGTAGACCTGCTTGATCTCAGGCCGATCGCGCATGAACTCGGTCATCACCTTCATGCGCATCGTGGTGTCCGCATCGATGCGGAAGTGCCAGTAGTTGCACTTGTCGTTGGTCGAAGCGGGGTCGTTCGCGGCGAAGTTGAAGTAGACGATCTCCTTGCCCGGATTGCGCTCGTTGAACTTGCCGACCGCGTCCGCGAGCGGAATCGCCACGTTGGAGCCGTTGCCCTGCGCGATGTAGCGAAAGCCCCGGTCGGCGGCCGCGCGCATCAGCGTGATCGCTTCCTGCGGCGAGCCTTTGCTGTCCATGCCTTCGATCTCGAACGTCACGCCGGCGGGGTTCTCCTTCGCGTTCAGCTGGGACGCCACGTATTGATAGGTCTTCAGTTCGTTGTTGCCGATATTGGCGAAGCGGGCCCGACAGCCCTTCGATCATCGCGATCCTGACGGTCTCGCCCTGCTGCGCCGAAGCGCTCGTCGCGCCGCGAGCAGCAAACCGGCGGCGAGGGTGTAGGTGGTGAATTGCAAAGCGTGCGTCTCCTGGAGTTGTGAATCGTTTGCAGCCGAGGCCGTTCCGGCAGCTCGTCGGCATAACCGACGAGGCCAATCGGCCACGGGCGATCGCCCCCGCGTCGCCGTGATGAACGGGTGCCAGCTCACAGACGGGCATCGCTGCGATGGGTGGCTTTGAACGAAGGCAGGGCAACGCAGTGGGGCAGCGGCGTCACGCGCGGGACTGTCGCATGAGCGGAGCAAACCCAATGCGGGTGGGCGGCAGCAACCCCTGCGTTCGGAGCAGCGCCGCGCTCAGCCCACAGCGCCTGGCAGCAGGCCGCCTCCGACCTGCCTCCCCGACAGCGCAGTGGGAGGCAACGCCGGATTCAGCGGTTGTCCATCTCCGCTTCATCTGTGCCAGAACGATCGTTAGCGCCGCGCCGCCGATCGTCTTGATGAGCGTTGGGTGATCCGCAGTAGAAGCGTCCGACCTGATCCATCACGCTCGGCGAATTCTGCTGCGCCGCAGCGGCGATGTCGCGCACCTGCTCGGGACGCAACGACGACGCTTGCGCGGCCGTGACCTGGTTGCTTCCCGGCTGCAGCATCTTGGTCAACGCACCGCCGGCCGCGCCCAGCACGGCGGGTCCGGCCGCCTGCAGGATCTGATTGAGCAGCCCGGCTTGCTGGGTCGAGTTCGAGCGCAAGAACAGACTCTTCGACCATTTGCGGAAACGGCTCGGTCTTGTCGGATCGGAACGCTTCGGCCATGCCGTCGCCGACCAAATCCGGCGGTGCCTGCTTCGCCACGTCGTCGAAGTGCGGCTCCGGGTTGGTCGCACCGCCGCTGGACAGCGCTTTGGAGAGCATGTCGAACAAAGGATTCATGGGGACAGGGCTCCTGGGTTTTGAGGAAAAACAAGGCCTGCCATTCTGAACCCGCGGTGCGCGCTTCGCAGCCGCGACGATCGACTGCATGCCCGCGACCGCGTAGGAGCCGAGGCCAGGGCGCTGACCGCAAAGACGCCCGCTTCGGGCTTCAAAACGATGTGCGCCGGAACCTTTGTTTCGCCATCAGCCCGGCAACGCTTGCTGCAGCAACTCAAGCACTTCGCCCGACTCACCCGCGATCGGTGCGAAGAACACGACCACCGATCGGCCGGTGACCGTGTAACGGCTCTCGGGGTCGAACTCGGCCATTTCCTGCCTGGCCATGTTGGTGTCCACCAGCCGGGTCCAACGCAATCCTTCGGACCTTGCAGGCAGCTGAAATTCGATCGCCTCGTGCCACGAATTGAAGATCATCAGCACCGAGGCGTCGTTGCCCTGCGGTGAATCGCAGACGCCTGCGCATTGCCTTCGAGCAGCATGCCGAAGCAGCGCGTGTTCGCGTTCGACCAGTCGGCATCCGTCATTTCGGTGCCGGCCGGCGTGAGCCACGTCACGTCCTTCACGCCGAATTCCTCGTCGAGTTCGCCCGTCAGAAATCGGTTGCGCCTGAGCACCGGCAGCGTCTTCCTCATGCGGGTCAAGTGCTGCACGAACGCGATCTGGTCGCGCCCCGCCTCGTCGATTGCGTCCCAGTCGAGCCACGAGATTTCGTTGTCCTGGCAATACGCGTTGTTGTTGCCGCCCTGGCTGCGGCCGAACTCGTCGCCGGCCAGCAGCATCGGCGTGCCTTGCGCGAGCAGCAGCGTAGCCAGCATGTTGCGTCGCATGCGCTCGCGCAGTTCGTTGATGGCGGCGTCGTCGGTCGGGCCTTCCGCGCCGCAGTTCCACGAGCGGTTGTCCGAGTGGCCGTCCTTGTTGTCTTCGCCGTTGGCGATGTTGTGCTTTTCGTTGTACGCGTAAGTGTCGGCCAACGTGAAGCCATCGTGCGCGCTGATGAAGTTGACGCTGGCCCACGGCCTGCGCCCGCGCTGTGCGAACTGGTCGCCGCTGGCCGTCAGGCAGCGTGCGAACGCGGCCGTCTTGCCTTCATCGCCTTTCCAGTAGGCGCGCACGGTGTCGCGGAACACGTCGTTCCATTCGGCCCAGCCGGGCGGGAAGCGGCTGACCTGATAGCCGCCGGGGCCGCAATCCCAGGGCTCGGCGATCAGCTTGACGGTCGACAGCACCGGGTCCTGCCGGCAGGCCTGCAGGAAGCTGCCGTTCTCGGCGAAGCCTTCGGGCTCGCGCGCGAGGATCGTCGCCAGGTCGAAGCGGAAGCCGTCGACGTGCATCTCGGTGACCCAGTAGCGCAGGCTGTCGGTCACCATCTGCAGCACGCGCGGATGGCTCAGGTTCACCGTGTTGCCGGTGCCGGTGTCGTTGATGTAGTAGCGCGGCTCGTCCGGCATCAGCCGGTAGTAGCTCGCGTTGTCGATGCCCTTGAACGACAAGGTCGGGCCCAGCTCGTTGCCTTCGGGCGTGTGGTTGTAGACCACGTCCAGGATCACTTCGAGGCCGTGCGCGTGGTAGCGGTCGACCATCTCCTTGAACTCGGCGATGTCCGGCGCGGCCAGATAGCGCGGATGCAGCGCGAAGAAGCCGAGCGTGTCGTAGCCCCAGTAGTTCGACAGGCCTTTTTCGGCCAGATACGGCGGCTTGTCCGCGAACATGTGCACCGGCAGCAGTTCGACGCGTCGTCACGCCGAGGTTCTTGATGTGCTTCGATCACCGCGTCCTGGCCCATGCCGCCGAACGTGCCGCGCGACCAGTCCGGAATGTTCGGATGGCGCATCGTGTGGCCGCGCAGATGGGTCTCGTAGATGATCGTCTGGTCGCGCGGCACGCGCACGTCCTGCGGTTGTTTCCACTCGAACTGCGAATCGACCACCACGCACTTGGGCATGAACGGCGCGCTGTCGCGCTCATCGAAGCTCAGGTCGCCGTCTTCGTGGCCCGTCTCGTAGCCGAACAGCTCGGGGCCCCATTTGAGCTCGCCCATGTAGGCTTTCGCATACGGGTCGAGCAGCAGCTTGTGGTGATTGAAGCGGTGGCCGTTCTGAGGCTCGTACGGGCCGTGCACGCGGTAGCCGTAGCGGGTGCCGGGCTTTAAGCCGGGCACGAAGCCGTGCCAGACCTCGTCGGTGTATTCGGGCAGCGTGACGCGGCCGATTTCGTTGTCGCCGCTCTCGTCGTAGAAGCAGACTTCGACTTTCGTCGCGTGCGAGGAGAACAGCGCGAAGTTCACGCCTTCGCCGGTGAAGGTGGCACCGCGCGGGTTCGGCACGCCTTCGGCGAGTTGGTCGGGATCGATCGACTGGGTCATTAAAGAATGGCTTTTGAAAAAGTAGGGGGTTGTTGTTGTTGGCTGCCGGGGCCGCATAGACGTTTCAGCAAACAGTCGTGGCCATTGAAATGCGTACGCTCTCGCGCAGTGGCGGAATTATCGTCGTCTGCCGCGCAACGTGTTTTGCGCGACCATTGCGGGCCATGAGTGCGCTTGGGAAATCCGGTGGCACGGCCAACCGCCGCGCCCGCATCGCCGTCGTGCCGCCCGCATCGAACGCACCGCGCAACCCGATGGTGCGGGATTTGATCCAGCGCGGCGCTGGCCCATCGGCCGGCTCGCCCCGCGCAGCGCCAGGGCCGAGCGACGCGCGGCCAACGTATTCTGGAGAAGTCGGTCTCGAGGCGTCCGGAGCAAGCGCGAGGCGCCTCTAGACCGCCGCGCTTCGATGGCCGGGAGCACCATACCCTGACAATCGCCGAAGCCGATCGTGCGCGCGTTCGGTGCCGTGCAGCGGCCACGCAACACCACGCTGTCGCCGTCCTGCAAAAAGCCGCGCGTCTCGCCATTCGGCAACCGAAACGGCTGCTTGCCGCCGGTGGTCAACTCGATCAGCGAAGCAGCCTGCTCAGGGCCGGGTCCGGACAACGTGCCGGTGCCCAGCAGGTCGCCCGGCTGCAGATTGCAACCGCTCGCGGTGTGGTGCGCCAGCAATTGCGCCACCGTCCAGTACGCGGCTTGCGCGAAGTTCGATTGGCTCAGGCGCGTGGGCTCTTCGCCCGCCGCGCGCATCTTTTCGGTCTGCAGCAACGCTTCGAGTTCGATGCTGAAGCTGCCTAGTTCCCGGTTCTCGGGCGAATCCAGATAGGGCAGCGGCTGCGGGTCGCCCGCCGGGTGCGCGAACGGCATCCGAAACGGCGCAAGCGCCTCCTGTGTCACGATCCACGCCGAAATCGTGGAGCAGAAATTCTTCGCGAGAAACGGTCCGAGAGGCTGGTATTCCCAAGGCTGGATGTCGCGCGCCGACCAGTCGTTCAACAGCACCATGCCGAACCAGTTGGCCTCCGCTTCTTCCATCGACAGCGGCTGCCCACGCGGGTTCGCGCTGCCGACCACGACGCCGAGCTCGAGTTCGTAGTCGATGCGCTGGCTCGGCCCGAAGTTCGGTGCGGCGCCTTCCGGCTGGCCCGGCGGCATGGTCTGGCCGCGCGGGCGCGGAAACTCATCGCCGGACACCCCAATCGACGAAGCGCGGCCGTGATAGCCGATCGGCACCCATTTGTAGTTCGGCAGCAGCGGGTTGTCGGGCCGGAACTGCGCTCCGATGCGCTGTGCGTGGTGAATGCCGACGTAGAAGTCGGTGTAGTCGCCGATCTGGCACGGCAGGGCCATCTCGATGTCGGCGAGTGGCAGCAATGCGTCGCGCAGTTCGGCTTCCGCCTTCGAGCCCGCGGCGAGCGCCGCCGACAGCGCGCGCCGCAGTCCCTTCCTCGCAGCCGGCCCCTGCCGCATGAACGCGTTCAAGTCGCCCTTGGCCAGCGGCACGAGCCACACGCGCTCGATGTCGCTCCAATGCGCAGCCCGCAACGCTAGCGCCAAGTCCAGCACCTGGTCCCCGATCGCGATGCCGATGCGCCAGGCCTGCGTGCCGGCCGCGCGTCGGAAGCGGCCGAACGGCAGGTTCTGGATCGGAAAATCGCAGTGCTCGGCGTTCGCCGATTCGACCCAGCTCTGCAGCGCCGGGTCGTGGGTTTCGTCTGGGGTCATGCGTTGGATGGTAGCGGCTCGAATGCGGGCTGCCGACGCCATCAGGCGTACTTGACCTTCGACCCGGCCGCGCCGACTTGGCGGGTTTCGCCGCTTTCGATCTTGCGCCAGTACTGGTTCGATTCGTCCCGCACGAACGACATCAGCATGTACAGCCCGATCACGTTCGGGATCGCCATCGCGAAGATCATCGAGTCCGAGAAGTCGATTGCCGGCCCCAGGCGCATGCTGGCGCCGATTGCCACGCAGACGCAAAAGAAAAACTTGAAGATCAGCTCGGCGAACTTGCCTTCGCCCACCAGACAGGTCCATGCCTTCAGCCGGTACTGCGACCACGAGATCATGGTCGAGAACGCGAACAAAGTTGGACGCCGGCGACACCGCGTCGTTGATGCGCTGATCGAAGCCGACGGCCGCGGGCGGAGTCGCTGTGGCGGCCGCCTGCGCCGCAGCGATCGCGGGCGGGAGCAGCAGCGCAAGCAGCGCGCAGGCGCCGCGCAAGCCGGCCACGACGGCGGGCCCGCTGGTCGAAACAACTCAGGTTGAAATCACGGGGGATCCGCTTGTTTCCGACTGGGTGCGTGTGTAGGGATCAGGGCCTGGGCGTCGAGGCCCCACGGTGACAGGCACCGGCGAGGCCTGCACCAGCGTCATCACGAGGCTGCCTGGAAACCGGTTGGTGAACGCGTTGCCGCCCGTACGGCCGATCACGATCACGATCGCGCTGCCCGGCGTGTTGCCCGCGATCTCGCAGAGCGGTTCGCCCGCGTGGCCGAAGCGCACCTCGTGGCTGAAGGCAGCGCCCTGAGCGGTCGGTTTGTCGAGCACCGGCTGCAGGAATTTTTCGGCGCGGCCGAGCTCGGTCTTGCGCACTTTCGAGCGTTCCGCGAGTTCTTGCTGCGTGAGAAAGCTGAACGGCGACCACTCGAGCACGTAGACGACCTGGACTGCGGCGTTGCGGTCACGCGCAGCTCGCGCTGAACTCGAGCGCGCGGCCGGCCGCCGTGCGGCCGTCGTAGCCGACGATGAAGGTCGGGCCCAAGGCCGCCTCGCTTCGGGTCGACTGGGCCGGTGCTTCTTCGCAGCCGCCGCAGGGGATGTCTTCGCCGTGATCCTGCAGGTTCCTCGCAACGCACGCTGCGGTCCTTTTGCACCGGTCGACACAACCGGCCAGAACATGGCAATGGATGCGGCCCCACCCCGATCGGGCTGGCTTGACCATCCCGGTTTTCATGCGGTGACACCGGGTTCGACCCGCAGCCGACCGCCGCCGGATTCAGCCCGCCGGGCGCTGTCCCAAGCCCGCCCAGCAGTCCGCATAGTCCGGGTCGAGCGCGCCGCCGTTCAGCGCGAAGTCGGTCGGCACGAACAGATAGCGGCTCTCGAACATGAAGGCCAGCGTGTGGTCGAGTTTCTGCGGCGCGAGGCTCGCGCTGCTTGCTTTGTCGAACGCTTCCTCGTCCGGGCCGTGCGGCACCATGCCGTTGTGCAGCGACGCGCCGCCGGGCTTGAAGCCTTGCGGCTTGGCGTCGTATTCGCCGTGGATCAGTCCCATGAATTCGCTCATCAGATTGCGGTGATACCAGGGCGGCCGGAACGTGTCCTCCATCACCAGCCAGCGCGGCGGAAAGATCACGAAGTCGCAGTTCGCGGTGCCCGGCGTATCCGACGGCGACGTCAGGACCGTGAAGATCGACGGATCGGGGTGGTCGAAGCTGATCGAGCCGATCGTCATGAAGTTCGCGGTGTCGTACTTGACGGGTGCCAGGTTGCCGTGCCAGGCCACCACATTGAACGGCGTCTGCGGCAAGTGCGCCCGCCACAGTGCGCCGGCGTGCTTTTTGATCAGTTCGTAGGCACCGGTGTCTTCGCGCTCGGTGGCCGCCACCGGCGCCTGGAAGTCGCGCGCGTTGGCCAGCCCGTTCGAGCCGATCGGCCCCAGCTCGGGCAGCCGGAACTGCGCGCCGTAGTTCTCACAGACGTAGCCGCGCGCGCCGTGCCGGGTCGCGTCATCGGCCAGATCGATCTTGAACACCAGTCCGCGCGGGATCAGCGCCAGCTCGCCCGGGGCCACGTCGAGCAGGCCGAGTTCGGTCACGATGCGCAAGGCGCCTTGCTGCGGCAGGATCAGCAACTCGCCGTCGGCGTTCACGCACGCGCGCTGGCCCATCGAGCGTTCGGCCAGGTAGACGTGCGCGGCGACGCCGACCTGCGCGGCCGCATCGCCGTTGGCGACGATGGTGCGCATGCCGTCGATGAAGTCGGCGGGGGCATCGGGCCAGGCAAACGGGTTCCAGCGCAGCGGCTCGGGCGCGCTGGGCGCACCGTCGGGATTGGCGCCAGCCGCACCGGTGCACCAACGCGGCTGCGCATACGGCCGGTAGCGCCCGACCACCACCGACGGCTGGCGCCGATACAGCCAGCTGCGCCGGTTGTCCGCGCGCGGCGCGGTGAACGCGCTGCCGGAGAGCTGCTCCGCATACAGGCCGTGCGCGACGCGCTGGGGGTTGCTGCGCCCGAGCGGCAAACTGCCTGCGATCGATTCGGTCTGGTACTGGTTGCCGAAGCCGGCTTGATAATCGAGTGCCATGATGTGATCTTCCTCCTCGTCTCCAAAAGAGCGCAACGACCAGCCGCAGGCGCTGCCGCCCGCATCATAGGAGCCGATTCCGGGCCATCGATCCGACCTCGGGCAACACCACCCCGGATTCGACGGCGGTCGGCCTCTGCCCGTTTATCGACGAAACACCCCACCTTTGCATGACCGCCGACCACATCGCTGCACCCACGCTGTCGGCACTGGTCGAGCGGACCAGCCACTGCCGCTGCGGGCAGCCGATCTTTTTTCGCAACACGGTCTGTCTGGCCTGCGGCGCCGCGCTCGGCTACGAGCCCGAGAGCGCACGGCTGCTTGCGCTCGAACCCGCCGCGGACGCGCCGACGGACGGCAACCTCTGGCAGCAGGCGCGCAGCCTCGATGCGGTGGCCGAACGGGCGCTGCCCGGCATCGACGACGACACCGGGGCGGCGCCCCGCTGGCGCCGCTGCGCGCATCTGGAGACACCGGCGGCCTGCAACTGGCTGGTGCCGGTCGAGCCCGAGGATGTCGGCGCCACCATGTTCTGCCGCGCCTGCCGGCTGAACCGCACGATCCCCGCGCTCAACGACGCCGCGCATCCGGACAATGGCGAACTCTGGGGCAAGGTCGAACGCTCGAAGCGCCGGCTCGTATCGGCGCTGATCGCGCTCAAGTTGCCGGTCGCATCGCGGGTCAGCGAAGACCCGCAATACGGCCTGATGTTCGACCTGCTGCGCGGCGGCTGGCGCGACGGCCACGTGATGACCGGCCACGAAGACGGCCTGATCACGCTCAACATCGAAGAAGCCGACGATGTGATGCGCGAGACCGCGCGCAGCGCCATGAACGAGCCCTATCGCACGCTGCTCGGGCACTTCCGGCACGAAGTCGGCCACTACTACTGGTACCGGCTGATCGAGCGTTCGCTCTGGCTCATGCCATTTCGCGCGCTGTTCGGTGACGAAACGCTCGACTATCAAGGCGCGCTGCAGCGGCACTATCAAAACGGCGCGCGGCCCGACTGGTCGGCCGAGTTCGTGAGTGCGTACGCGAGCGTCCATCCGTGGGAAGACTGGGCCGAATGCTGGGCCCACTATCTGCATATGCGCGACACGGTGGACACCGCGCTGAACTTCGGGCTCGACGTGGAAAAGCCGCAACTCGAATCCTCCGCGTTCGACGCGAGCGCGCTGTATCGGCCCGACGATGTGGACGCCGAGCGGTTCCTGAAGTTCGTGAACGGCTGGACCCGGCTGACCACGCTGCTCAACGAGATGTCGCGCAGCATGGGCCAGCCCGATTTCTATCCGTTCGTGCTGACGCGCCGCGTGGTCGCCAAGCTGCAGTTCATTCATCTGGTGGTCTGCGAGGCGGCGGACGCCGCCGAGCGGCAAGCGGATGGCGGCGGCGAGGCGATTGCCGCGTTGCCCGGCTAGCTTGGCCCGGACGACGACACGGCCACTGCGGCTACAGTGGCAGCCATCATGAGAACATTCAAGACCCTGGCCGAACTGGCCGATTGCGTCGGACAGGAAGTCGCGGTCAGCGACTGGTTGCCCGTCACGCAACAGATGATCCAGCAGTTCGCCGACGCCACCGGCGACCATCAGTGGATCCACCTCGACGACGCGCGCGCCAAGGCCGGTCCGTTCGGCAGCACCATCGCGCACGGCTTTCTGACGCTGTCGATGATCCCCGCGTTCTCGCAGTCGGCCTACGCGGTCGAAGACGTGCGCATGGGCGTCAACTACGGGCTCAACAAGGTGCGGTTCACCTCACCGGTGCCGGTGGGCAGCCGGCTGCGCGGGCGCATGAAGCTGCTGTCGGCCGAGCCGATCGACGGCGGCAGGCAGATGTGCTGGCAGGTCACGGTCGAGCGCGAAGGCAGCGACAAGCCGGTCTGCGTGGCCGAGACCGTGGTGCGGTCGTTCGTGTAGCGCGTGCGCGGCTCAGGCATCGGTGCCTGAAGTTCGCGCTGAAATGCCTTGAAGCGCCGGTGTCGTGTGCAGAGTTCGCTATTGATCGGATAGCAATGCGAAACCCTGCTGGCGCCACGCTTCATACACGGTGACCGCCACCGCGTTCGACAGATTCAGGCTGCGCTGACCCGCGCGCATCGGCAGCCGCAGGCGCTGCGCGGGCGCAAAGAAATCGTCGCGCAGCGCGGTCGGCAAGCCGCGTGTCTCGGAGCCGAAGACGAGCCAGTCGCCCGGCTCGAACCGCGCGTCGTGCACCCCCCGCGTGCCGCGCGTGGTCAGCGCGAACATGCGCGCGCGAATCGGGCCGCTCCGCGTCCAGCAGTTGCTGCCAACCCGCATGCCGCCGCACCTCGGCCCATTCGTGATAGTCGAGCCCGGCGCGCTTCAGCAGCTTGTCTTCCATCGAAAACCCGAGCGGCTCGACCAGATGCAGCCGGCAGCCGGTATTGGCCGCCAGACGGATCACGTTGCCGGTGTTCGGCGGGATCTCCGGCTCGACCAGCACGATCTCGAACATGGCTGCGGACCGATCCGCTCGCGGCTCAGGCCGGCTCGCCGTACCACGCCGGGTCCAGCAAGGCGGCGGTTGCCTCATGGGCCGATTTCTGAACCACCGGCATCGCGTCGGCGTCGCGCAGGATCGTGCGCCGCCGCTTGTTGCAGCTCGTCGGCCAGTGCGTTCAGCCGCGCGACGTTCGCGACGATCAACGCATCGACCCCGTCGCCTCGGCGAAGTTCGGCCAATGCCTGATTCATCGCGTGGAACCAGTCGATGCGGGTTTGATCGAGCAGCTTCGGCGCGGACGCTTGAAGCGGCGACGAGGAGCGTTGCTTCGACCAGTCGGCAAACAGCTGCTGCATGCGCACATTGAGCGCACGCGCGGCAGCGAATTCGTCCTTGCGCCGCGAGAACATCGCCACGTCCGTCAGCCGCTCGGCGAAGCAGACCGGCGCGAGCAGCGCCCAGTAGTAGCTGTAGTCCCAGATGACTTTCAGCGGCATCACGTGCGCATCGCCGAACAGCGGGTACTGGCCCTGATACAGCGACAGCGTGTTCTCGTAGAACGACGAGAACAGCCGCTGGTACATCTGCGCGCGCGCGGCGAACGGCTTCTTCAGCCGGTCGCGCTCGATCAGGTCGACGATGTACGTGTTGGCGATCCCGATGAAGTCGGTGCCCGGCGAGTAAAACGGATCGAGGAAGCAACCCGCCTCCCCCGTGATCGCCCAACGCTGCTCGCTGAACACCTGCGCGCAGTCGTACGAATAGTTGCGCAGGAAAGCGAAATCCTGCAGCGCGTGGTCGCCGTCGGTCAAGACTTGCGCGATGCGCGGCTGGTGCTCGCGCAGCCAACCCAGCGCCTTGTCGAACGTGTTCATGCGCTCGATCGGGTGCATGGCCGCATCGCAGACGATGCCCAGCGAATGCGCGCCACTGGCCAGCGGGATCAGCCACACCCAGTAGCCGGGCCCGCACAGATGGTTGGTCGAGCGCCAGCGGTCCGGCGGGTCGCAGCGCGCAAGCCAGTCGGCATCCTGCGACCAGTCGTCGGGGTCGATGTGGCCTTCGACGCGCCACCAGACCGCGTTCGCGTGATGCGCGTTATCGAGCGCGAGACCGAGCTTTTTCTTCAGCAGGCCGGCGCGGCCCGACGCATCGACGAGCCAGCGCGCGTGCAACGTGCGCGGCGCGGCGCCGTCGATGTCATAAGTGACGCGATGCGGCTGCGCGCCGGTGTCGTCCTCATTCAGCGTGATGCGCCGCACCACGGCCGCGCAGTCGAAGCGCACGCCGATCGAGCGCGCGTGCTCGCCCAGGAAATTCTCGAGCCGGCCGCGGTCCACTTGCCACGACGGCGTCGGCAGCACGCGGCTCACGCCGATCTCGGTGCACTGGTCGATGTCGCTGCGGCCGTCGCTGAAAAAGAACCGAAAGCCGAACTTGCGCAGGTGGCGTTCTTCGAGGTGCGCGCGCAGGCCCAGCACGTCGGCCAGATAGTGCGCGCCGATCTCGACCGTCGATTCGCCTACCTTGAAAGCGCCTTCCGTGACCGGATGCCGGCGCCGTTCGATCACCTGTACCCTCAAGTCGGGCTGGCGCTGCCGCAGATGGATCGCCAGCGTGAGCCCGGCCAGGCCGCCGCCGATGATGGCCACGTCGGCGCTGTCGTCGGCCGCCTGATTCATGATTTCGTCGGCCGTTTGCGGCAGGGTGTCGGTGGTGTTCATTCGATCTGCAGTCGCAGCTGTTGCGCAGGCCCGGCCGGCAGCCAGGCGGTCTTGGTCGTCGCACCGTCGGCCGTCGATGTATCAACGCGTGCGAGCACATCGAACAACGACAGCATCGGCGCCATCGCGTTGCCGGCGAAGCGCGTCTGCAATGCACCTGCATTGCCTGCGCTTTCGCTGGCATCGAGATCGGCTTCGAGTGTGGCCCGCAGCCGCAACGCGCCGGGCTTTGCATTGCGCGAGAGCACCAGCGCGCCACCCAGCAAGCCTTCGCTGCGCCACAGCGTCGACAGCGGGCCGGTCGCCTGGCTGTCGTAGCCAACCAGCAGCACGGCGTCCTGCGTGTCGTCCGCAACCAGCGTCGCGATCGCTTCGAGCAGCCCTTGCGCAAAGCTTGCGTCGTAGGCGCTCAACGCCGTGGCCGGCCGCATCGAGCCGACGCCGATCGTCCAGTAGCCGGCGGCCGCGTTATGCACCGAGTTGTGAAAGCGGATCGGCGAGACGGACAGCGGGTCGCTCGCCACAGCCGCGCACATCGCATCGGTGACCGCGAGATCGCCATGCGTGGACGTGAAGATCGACGCCAGCGTGGCCGCATCACGCTGCGCCGCAACGCACGCGGCCGAAGCGACTTCGAGCGCGATCGCAACCGTCTGCGGCGCGCGGCGGCGCTCGTTCGGCGCGAGCAGTTGCGGCGCGGGCCGGGCGGGTGCGTCCGCCGGCAGCGCACCGGTCGCGACGAACGCGCGCGCTGCGTCCCACGACGGCAAGCCGTTGCCCCAGAAACCGATGCCTTCGATGCCGAACGTGACCGGCGTGCCTTGTGCTGTCGTCGCCACCGTCATGCCGCCGACCGGTCAGGTGCGCGGCCGAACACCAGCGCGCAGTTGTTGCCGCCGAAGCCGAACGAGTTGTTCATCGCATGTCGAATTGGCCGGCTTGCGGGCTCGAAGCGGATCTGCGGGCCCGCGGCCGGATCGGGCTGCGTGCTGTTCAGCGTGCCGGGCAGCAGGCCGTGTTCGAGCGCGAGCAGCGCAATGGTCGATTCGACGATGCCGGCCGCGCCGAGCGTGTGGCCGGTCCAGCCTTTGGTCGAGCTCGCGTGCAGCGTCGGCGGGAACAGCTCGGCCACCGCGAGCGCCTCGATCCGGTCGTTCGCGGGCGTGGCGGTGCCGTGCAGGTTCAGGTAGTCGATCTGCTCCGCGGCAAGCCCCGCGCGCGCCAATGCACCCTGCATCGCGAGCTGCGCGCCGAGCCCTCGCGGATGCGGCGCCGACATGTGGTGCGCGTCGCTCGATTCGCCGTAGCCTTGCAATTGCAGCGCGGCGTCCGGCGCATCGGCCGCGCGTTCCAGCAGCGCGAAGCCGCCCGCTTCGCCGAGCGACAAGCCGTCACGCCGCGCATCGAACGGCCGGCACGGCGCGCTCGACACGAGCTGCAGCGCGTTGAAGCCGAACAGCACGCTGCCGCACAACGTGTCCACGCCGCCGACCAGCGCCGCATCGGCAAAACCGGCCGCGATCAGCCGCGCCGCTTGCGCAAACACCTTGGCGCTCGACGAACACGCGGTCGCCACCGTCACGCATGGGCCGGCAAGCCGCGTGGCGTGCTGAACGAACGAGCCGAGCGAATGCGGCGTGTGCACGATCGGGCGCGCGAGGTCGGCCGGGAAATGCCCGTTCGCATCGAGCCGCGCGTACGCCTCTTCGCTCGCGCCGATGCTCGAGGTGGAGGTGCCGATCACGACCGCGACGCGCTGCGGGCCGTGGCGCGCGGCCATCGCGGCGATCTCGCCGAGCAGCCCGTCCTGCTGCAGCGCGAGCCATGCGAGCCGGTTGTTGCGGCACTCCCATTCGGCCCAATCGGGCGGCAAGGGTGCGTCTTCGAGGCCCGCCACGCGGCCGATCCAGCAATCGAGCGGCGAAGGGCCGAAGTCGTTGTGGCGCAGGCCGCTGCTGTGGTTTTCGAGCGCGTGCCGCTGGGCATGCAGCCCGGCGCCGAGCGCGGTGGTGGCGCTGTAGGCGCGGATCGACAACGGCGCGATCGGGCGGGGCGGGGCGGTGGACAAAACGGTGTGGGCGGGTGCGAAAAGGGAGGTGCTGTCGAGATGCAAAAAACGCGGCGGTCAGTCTAGCAACCGAGGCGCGCCCGGCGCCGGTTCACGGGCTTTGCAGCGCGTCAAGCCGCCGCCAGCGCCGTCAGCAGCTTTTGATGCACGCCGGCAAACGCTCCGTTGCTCATGCAGACCACGTGGTCGCCGGGCCGAGCCGCATGCACGACCTGCCGCACCAAGGCGTCGATGTCCGAATCCACGATGGCACGCGCGCCGAGGCTGGCCAGCGCCGCCTGCGCGTCCCAGCCGAGCCCGGCCGCGTAGCAGAACGACCGGTCCGCTGGCGCCAGGCTGTCCGGCAGCAGCGCCGCCATCGCGCCGAGCTTCATCGTGTTGCTGCGCGGCTCGAACACCGCGAGGATGCGGCTGTCCGCGCCGAGCGTGGCCCTCAGCCCCGCCAGCGTCGTGTGGATCGCGGTCGGGTGATGCGCGAAGTCGTCGTAGACGGTCACGCCGCCGGCGCGTGCCGATGCGCTCCATGCGGCGCTTGACGTTTTGAAAGCGGCCCAGCGCGCGCGCCGCATCGATTGGCGCCACGCCCACATGCTGCGCGGCGGCGATCGCGGCGAGCGCGTTGTGCTGGTTGTGCACGCCGCTCAGCGACCATTCGACGCTGGCAACGCGTTCACCACGCTCCAGCACGTCGAAGCGGCTGGCGGTGCCTTCCGCCGTGAAGTCGCAGCCCAGGCCGCCGAACGTGCGCTGCTCGCTCCAGCAGCCGGCTTGCAGCACGCGCGCGAGGCTGTCCTGCGTGCCGTTGGCGATCACGCGGCCTGCTGAAGGCACGCGTGCGCAGCAGATGCTGGAACTGCCGCTCGATTCCCGCCAGGTCGTCGAAGATGTCGGCGTGGTCGAACTCGAGGTTGTTCAACACCGCGGTGCGCGGCCGGTAATGCACGAACTTGCTGCGCTTGTCGAAGAACGCGGTGTCGTACTCGTCCGCTTCGATCACGAAGCAGTGGCCGTCGCCGAGCCGCGCCGACACGCCGAAGTCGAGCGGCACGCCGCCGACCAGAAAGCCCGGCGCGAGCCCGGCCTGCTCGAGCACCCAGGCCAGCATCGACGTGGTGGTGGTCTTGCCGTGCGTGCCGGCCACCGCGAGCACGTGCCGTCCTTGCAGCACATGCTCGGCGAGCCACTGCGGGCCGCTGGTGTAGCGCAGGCCGGCGTCGAGCACCGCTTCCATCAGCGGAAACTTGGGCGTCCCATCGGGCAGCCGCGCGCGCGAGACCACGTTGCCGACCACGAACAGATCGGGTTCGAGCGCCAGCTGGTCCGCCGAGAAGCCTTCGATCAGGTCGATGCCGAGCGCGCCGCAGCTGATCGCTCATCGGCGGATAGACGCCCGCATCGCAGCCCGTCACGCGGTGCCCGGCAGCCGCCGCCAGCGCGGCGAGCCCGCCCATGAAGGTGCCGCAGATGCCGAGGATGTGAATGTGCATCGGCCCTATTCTAGCCGGCCGGTTCGGCATCGAATGCGGCTGTGGCGCTTGCGCAGTGGCCGTTTGTAGCTATGGTTAGCGTAGCAAACGACCGTTCATGCGCCTTCCCGCACGGACACCGGCGCGCGGCTCGGCGGGACCGCGCGCGGCGGCCCGCTCGCGGGTGAGCCGGACATCGACGGCGCCGGCGCGGGCACCACGCGGGGCGCCGGGCGGCGCGGCAGTTGCTGGCTCGGCACGGCCAGCGCGCGCGTCTCGCAATCGCGCATCTGCTGCTGCTGGGCGGCCGACAACTGCGCGCCGCCGATGCGCAGCTGGCGCCGGCAATCGGCGAGCACGCCGGCTTCGCCCTCGTTGCGCCGCATCAGACAGTCGCGCAACGCGCGCTTGCGCGCGTCGCCGCTTTGGTCGCGCACTTCCTGCTGGCAATGCTGGAGCCGTGTGGGCGGTGCGCCGCTGGCCGAAACGCCTGCGGGCGCGTTGGCGGCCCACACGCTGCCGCAACACAGCAGCAGGGCGGCGGACAGGCCAGGCAGATAACGATTCATGTGGGCAGGCGGGCGGAGTTCGAGGGGCGACGGGCCGGGACCGGTGATGCGAGCCGCGCGGCGAGGCCGCGTCGAAGTCGTCGCGCATTGTAAAAAGGACCGCTTGGTCCCCGAGCATCCGCGCAATGGGGCGCCATACCCGCGAATTTTCTGCAACGAAAAGCAAAGGATCGTTTCAATGAACGGAGCCGAGAGCCTGGTGCACACGCTGGTCGACGCGCGAGTCGACGTCTGCTTCACGAACCCCGGCACGTCGGAGATGCACTTCGTCGCCGCACTCGACAAGGTGCCCGGCATGCGCTGCGTGCTCGGCCTGTTCGAAGGCGTGGTCACCGGTGCCGCCGACGGCTACTGGCGCATGGCCAACAAGCCGGCCGCGACGCTGCTGCACCTGGGGCCGGGCCTGGGCAACGGGCTGGCGAACCTGCACAACGCAAAGCGCGCGAAGAGCGGCATCGTGAACATCGTGGGCGAACACGCGACCTATCACATCCGCCACGATCCGCCGCTCGCATCCGACATCGAGAGCATCGCGCGGCCGGTGTCGGACTGGGTGCGCACGTCCGCCTCCGCGCTCGACGTGGCGACCGATGGCGCGTGTGCGGTCAGCGTCGCGCGCAGCGCGCCGGGCCAGATCGCGACGTTGATCCTGCCGGCCGATACGGCCTGGAACGCGTCGGCGGGGCCGGCCGCGGCGCGCGCGCCGGCGCCGCGCATGGCAGTGGATGCGGCTGCGGTCGAAGCGGCCGCGCGGGCGCTCAAAAGCAGCGGCAACAAGGCCGCGTTGCTGCTCGGCGGCGTCGGCGTGCAGGGCCGCGCGCTCGAATGGGCCGGACGCATCGCGGCCAAGACCGGCTGCCGGCTGCTCAGCGAATACGTGAACCCGCGCAACGAACGCGGCGCCGGGCGCGTTGTGGCGAAACGGCTGCCCTACGCGATCGACGCGGCGCTGCCGCTGCTGGCCGGCCTGGAGCAGATCGTGCTGGCCGGCGCGCGCGCGCCGGTTGCGTTCTTTGCCTACCCGGGCAAACCGGGCACGCTCGCACCGGCCGGCTGTGCGTTCATCGGCCTGGCGCGGTGTCGAGCACGACATCGAAGGCGCGCTCGAAGCGCTTGGCCGATGCGCTGGACGCCCGCAGCACGCCGCCCGCGCATGTGGCCGAGCGCGCCGCACCGACTGCGCCCGTCACTGGCGCGATCACCAACGAAGGCATCGCCGCCGTGCTCGCCGCGGGCCTGCCCGAGCACGCGATCGTGGTGGACGAATCGATCACCACCGGCCGCGCGTTCGAAGCGTCGACCACCGGCGCCGAGCCGCACGACTGGCTCAACATCATGGGCGGCGCGATCGGCTTCGGGCTGCCGGCCGCAATGGGCGCTGCGATCGCCGCGCCGGATCGAAAAGTGATCGCGCTCGAAGGCGACGGCAGCGGCATGTACACGCTGCAGGCGCTGTGGACGATGGCGCGCGAGAGCCTCGACGTGACGGTGCTGATCTTTGCGAACCGCGCCTACAAGATCCTGCGCGGTGAGTTGCAAAGCGTCGGCGCCGGTGAGCCGGGCCAGCGCGCGACCGACATGCTGACACTGGACCGGCCGGACCTCGACTGGTGTGCGTTGGCGCGTGGGATGGGGGTCGAGTCAGGCCGCGCGATCACGCTCGAGGAGCTGACGGCGCAGCTGCAGCGCGGGCTGAAAAGTGAGGGGCCTTATCTGGTCGAAGTGGTTATTTAGGCCTGCTTACGCTTCGACTCAAGCGTCGTCATGGGCAAGCATCCGGTTTGACAATTTTGTTTGTACTTGCCGGGCGTGTCTGCAGCTAACTCACGGGAGAAAAAATGGAGATCGCGGTACGCGACTGCTTCTCCACGAAGTGAACCGACCCCCAGAAGTTGGACAGTTGACAGCCGGCAGCTCAACGCCTGAATGCGGTACTGCACCGGGCTCAGGCCATTCAGTTCGAGCTTTAGACGTTGATGGTTGAAGCAATGAATGCAGCGGCGTCGGCCCGCTTGCAGTTCTTCGGTGTTGGCGAACCTATTGAGATAGAAGAACTCGGACCTGAGCGTTCCGAAAAAGCGCTCCAGCGCGGCATTGTCCAGACAGTTGCCTTTGCGAGACATGCTTTGGGTGGGACCTTGGTCGCTGAGTTGCTTGCGACAGGCTGGTATCTGATGGTGCCATCCCCGATCGGAGTGCAGAAGCGGCGAATCGGCCCCTGCCTTTGGCTTGCAGAACGCCTTCCTGAGCGTATTTCCGACCAGGAAGTACAGAGGACGTGCTTGCATCGCTTAGGCCACGATTTTCCCGTTGTAGAGGTCCATGACCGACGACAGGTAGAGCTTGTCGCCTCTGACCTTGAACTCGGTCACATCAGTCATCCACTTCTCGCTCGGCCGCGCTGCGTTGAATTGGCGATTGAGCACATTGGGCGATGATGCGCATTCGCCTCTGTAAGACCGGTATTTCTTCGGCCGA
>CAVXGG010000003.1:0-301771 GCA_963761295.1 uncultured beta proteobacterium | reverse complement strand
GCCCTGAACAATTCAGTTTTCATGCAAGCGCGAGCTGTGGTGGCATGCGCTGCGGCGGCATTGAATCCGGCGACGCATGCGTGCCCAAGCCGATTCGGGTGCAAGCAAGCCGCAGCTTCGCCAGGATCAGCGCAGGTTGTGGCCAGCACCGCACAGCACCGCGTGCAACGCGTCACCCAGGGCGCCTTTGAGCGGATTTCTGGCCAGCCGCCCGTCCATCTTCATGTGCCCGATGGTCGGCTCGATGGCGCTGCGCCGTTTGATCATCGCCCTCAGCGTTCGAGTGATGCCGCGCTTTTGGCCCGAGCGCAGGATGCGCACCCCTTCGACTTCCGCGCCCCGGTAGCCCTTGTCAACGATCGCCGTCGTCGGCTTCTGATCGGCCAGGATGCTCACCTGCTCGAGCGTCTCTTCCAGCGTGTGGCCGTCGTACGGATTGCCCGGCATCGAGCGCATGCCCACGACCAGCCCTTCCTTCAAGGTCGTGGCAATGCTCACCTTCACGCCGAACTCGTAGGGGTGCGCGCCTTGCCTTTGGAGATGCATTCGACTTCGGGTGCGTGCAAGGCATACAGCTTGTGCTTGTCCTTGCGAGTTTGCGCGAGGATGCGGCCGGTGCGAGCGAGCAAGTTGCCCACCTTGGCCTGTGCCTGCTCGGGCAGCGCGTCAAGCTGCCGCGCCACCTCGCGCTGCACCCGACCCACGCGCGTGCGCAGGGTTCGAATGGCGCGACGCATGCGCTTGAACTGCTTGGCGTGGGCGTAGCGTCCGATCTGCGCGGCCAGGCGCGGGGCGACTCGGTTGTAGTTCTGGCGCAGTGCCATCCGTGCGCTTCGGCCGCCCTCACCAGATGCTGGCGGCTCTTCTCCAGCAGACGACTGTCGGTGGGGTAGGCGATCGCTTTGGGCATCACGGTGGTGTCGACGATGACGCGATCGGCGCTGCAAGCCTTCACGATGCCGCCGCGCCGGGCGGCTTCGATAGTGACCATCAGCAAGGTCTCCACGCCTTCCTCGCCGATGCGCTTTCTCCAGCGCGTGAGGCTGGACGGATCAATGGGTGCTTCGGTCTGCAGGTAGAGCTCGCCACAGAAATACTGCCAGTACGGGTTCTCCACCCAAGTGTTGACGACCGCTTCGTCTGAAGCGTCAAAGGTGTGCTGCAGGTACAGCAGCCCAGCGACCAGTCGCGGCGGCAGCGCCCGGCGGCCGCGGCTGGAGGTGAAGCAGGCGCCGAAGGTGCGCTCGATCTCGGCCCAGTCGATCAAGCCGGCCAGGCGCACCAGCGGGTGGCGCAGATTGATCTGCTCATCGAGTCGAGCACGAAACAGCCCATGGGTCTGTGCCGACGTCGGTTGCGGGCCCATCGAAACCTCGTCGAAATTTGCAGGGAAACTGCCCTGCTCAACGCTCTATCCTGCAAATCACGCGCTAGAAAAGTCAACAGATCATCAACAGAATCAAAGGCTTGCGAATTGTTCAGGACGGACTTGTTAGGACTTAATCTGACATAAGCTGTTGGTTCCTGCAAGGAATTCATCGCACTCGTCGGGGCACGCCTCCGGCGAGTGGGGGATGCAAGGACACTGATATGACAAAGGAACAGAAGATCATCCGCGCCAAGGTGGGCCTGCTGGACTCGGCCAAGCAGCTTGGCAATGTGAGCCAAGCCTGCAAAGTGATGGGCTATTCACGCGACCGCTTCCAAGAGCTCTATGACAAGGGCGGGGAGCTGGCGCTGGCCGAGATCACGCGGGCCAAGCCGGTATCGAAGAACCGGGTCGATCCGGCGATCGAGGATGTGGTGCTCGATCCGGCGCTGGAGTATCCGACCGGGTGTTGCCCTTCTTCGAAGGTCAGGAGGTTGCGCTGCTGCGCATCCTCACCGATCGCGGCACCGAGTACTGCGGCAGTCCCGAGCGGCACGAGTACGAGCTGTACCTGGCGGTGGAGAACATCGACCACAGCCGCACCAAGGTCAGGAGCCCGCAGACCAACGGCATCGTCGAGCGGCTGCACCGCACCATGCTCAACGAGTTCTACCGCGTGGCGATGCGAAGGAAGATCTACCGCTCCATCGAGGAGATGCAGACCGACCTGGATGCCTGGCTCGATGACTACAACACCGAGCGGCCGCACCAGGGTCGCTGGTGCCTTGGCAAGACGCCGCTGCAGACCTTCATCGATTCCAGCAACATTGCAAAGGAGAAGACGCTGATGGCAGCTTGACGACGACCAACCAAACACTCATCCCGACAGCAACTGTCAGATCAAGTATCAGCTAATACACAAGACGGAGCTGCGCCTGCGGCCCGCCATCCGTGACCGCGAAGCGCTCCAAGCGATGGCAGGCCGCTTACTGCACGCGTTGCAGCAAACACCGCAGCGCATCAAGCACCATTTCAACAACGAACATCTGGCTTATGCTTGCGTTTGATTGCCGGGTGAATAGATGCAATCCGACCACGAACCGCGAGTTGCGTCTGGCAACTCGCTGGCTCAATCTCAAGGACCCACGATGCACCCCCAAGCTGACGATGCCGCCCGCCTGCTTTGGGCCTGCCGACAGGCGGGCACCGTCATCGACGCGTTGCCCGATGCGCTTCGTCCGCGGGACACGATCGCAGGTCAAGCCATTCAGGCCGCCTTGCCCGAGGTGGCCAACCGCCCGGTCGTCGGCTGGAAGATCGCCGCCACCGGCGCCGCAGGGCAGACGCACATCCAGGTCGACGGCCCGCTGCTGGGGCGCATCCTCGACGGCTTCGTGCTGCCAATCGGCACAACGATGTCGCTTGCCGGCAACCGCATGCGGGTGGTTGAGCCGGAGTTCGCGTTCCGGATGGGCGCATCGCTGCCGCCGCGTTCCACGCCTTACATAGCCGAGGACGTGATGGAGGCCGTGGCTTCGCTTCACCCGGCCTTCGAGCTGCCCGATTCGCGTTTTGCGGACTTTGCCCGGGCCGGCAAGGCCCAACTGATCGCCGACGATGCCTGCTGCGGCCGATTCGCGTTTGGTCCCGCTGCGCCGGCGGCGTGGCGCACGGCCGATCTCGCGGCGCACCGGGTGCGTGCAACCGTCAGCGGCGCAGAGGGGGGCGCTCGCTACACCCGCGATGGCGAAGGCCGCGCGCTGCTGAACGGTCCGCTCATCGCACTGACCTGGCTTGTGAATGAGTTATCGACGCTGGGCATCGGCATACGCGCGGGCGAGTGGGCGTCGTGCGGCACCTGCATGGTTCCGCTGGAAATTCTGCCGGGGGATCGTGTCGTGGCCGACTACGGCACGTTTGGCCAGATCGAGATCGGCCTGTCCGAGTAGCACGCGAGGCTGAGCGCGCGGGCGATGCCTCGGTGGCCCGGCCGCAATGCGGATCGAACTCGGGGCCGGGCGAAGCACTATCCTTCCCTGTCAGTGCGAAAGCACCGTCGAGCCGCGGTGAACGCCCTGACAGTGCCTCGCCCTGGAGCACTGCAAAAGATTGCGCGACGCAGTCCAGCCATTGATCCGGCCGCAGTTGCGTGCAGACTAAGGTGCGCGCACTTCAGAAAAACAGCCATCGGCCTATCGTACGACGTCAAATGCGTCGCGCTGCGTTCACCGGCGTCTCCAAGCTAATCAAGCGTCTTGATCCCGGCCGAAAACAACCGCTTTTGATCCGTCAGATATCGGAGTACTCCTTCGGCCCAAGTAGCCTGATCTGGGCGCCAAGCAGCGCGAGGTTGTCTGCAATCTGCGGGTTGTACGCGTCCGTGGCCTTTTTTGCAGCGGCATAGATCGCATCCACGATCTCAGGCGGCGTGCCCTGCGGCGCCGCGATGCCATAGAGCGTGGGGCTGCCGACATTGAAGCCGGCTTCCTTCAAGGTCGGCACAGCCGGAAACGCTTTGAGCCGCGTATCGCCGAAGGTCGCGAGCGGCCGCAAGGTGCCGGCCCTGATGTGCGCCTGGGCCGGCGCGATGGCCGTGGACGCCATGTCGATGTGCCCGCCGAGCAATGCGGTGATCGCGGGGCCGCTGCCTTGGAACGGAATATGGTTCAACTCGATCTGCGCGTCCTTGGCAAAAATTTCCGCAAGCAGATGGGTGATGCCCCGGGCGCCCGAGCTGCCGTAAGTGACCTTGCCCGGGTCGCGCTTCGCCTGCGCCACCAAGTCCTCGACCGACTTCCACGGTGGGCTGGATGCCGCCACCAGCAGCAATCCGCCTTCGGCCAGCGCAGCGACCGGCGCGAACGATTCGGTGGTGTACTGAAACTCCTTGTTCGCGAGCGGGACGACGACGAGTGAGCCGGGCGAGCTGCCGACCAGCGTGTAGCCATCGGCCTTGCTTATCGCGACGAACGCCGCACCGACGCCGCCACCCGCACCGGGTTTGTAGCTGAGCACCACCGGCTGGCCCAGGAATTCGCCCATCTTCTCGGCGAAGGGGCGCAGCATGCTGTCGGTGTCGCCGGGCTGGAACGGGATCACGAGCTGGATCGGCCGCGTCGGAAAGCTTTGCGCCGCAGCGCCCTGGAGGCCGCCGAAGCCAAGCACGAGAAGCGCTGTCAGCGCCGACAAATACTTTTTGCATGGCATCCGCTCTTCTCCTGTCGGGTTAGGTCAGGTCAACTCATTCGTGATCGATCTGCAGCGCTTCCAGAAAGCGCGACACGAGGTTGTAGCCCGCGATCGTCGCGGTCAGCTCCACGAGTTCGCGTTCGTTGAAATGTGGCTTGACGGCCGCGAACACGTCGTCGGGCACATGCACGTCGCGCGTCATCGAGTCGGCGTAGGCCAGCACGCTTTGCTCAAGCGCGGTGAACGTATCGAAGCGGCCCGCGCGCAGCGCATCGAGCTGATCGTGGCTGATGCCTTCCTTCAGCGCGAAAGGCACGTGCTGGTCGAACTCGTATTCGGCCTTGTTCACCACGGCGATTTGCATGATCACGAGTTCGCGCAGGCGCCCGGACAGCGAGCCTTGCTGGCGGATCGCCGTGAACAGCTTGAGCCAGCCTTCGGCCACCGGCGGACTGTGCAGCAACATGCCGTAGAGATTCAGCACCTTGCCGCGCTCGTTTTTGATGCGCTCGATCAATGGGGCGATTTCCGGGTTGCCTTGATCGACATAGGGGATGCGTGCCATGTTCTGATGTCTCCTCGGTTGTTTGAATGGATCGGATTCGAAGGTTCGACGCGCCTCAGTCGCAACGCGCGCTCATGCCGCCGTCCACGACGATTTCGGTGCCGGTCACGAAGCGGGCTTCGTCGGACGCGAGAAACAGCGCCGAGTTCGCGGTGTCGCGCCCGTCTCCCATGAACGGCAGCGGAATGCGTGCCTGCCGGCGCGCGAGCAGGGCCTCGATGTCGCCGCCGCTCTGGGTTTGCGCCAGCACCGCGTCGACCAGCGGCGTGTGCAACTGGCCCGGCAGCACCGTGTTGATGCGGATGCCTTTTTTTGCATACTCCACCGCGACGACGCGGCCGAACTGCACCACGCCGGCCTTGGCCGCGGCATAGTCGACCTGCGCCGCACCGGTCCAGCGGATCGCCGACGTCGAAGCGATGTTGACGATCGCGCCGGCGCCCTTGGCTTCCATCACGGGCAGCACCTGCTTGCACATCAGAAAGACGCTTGTAAGGTTCAGGTCGAGCTGTGCGTGCCAGTCCGCTTCGCTGAGCTGAACGGGTCCGCCCGGCAACGGCCCGCCGACGTTGTTGACAAGGATGTCGATGGCGCCGAAGCGCGCGGTGCAGGCGGCCACCAGCGCCGCTACTGCATGCGAGTCGCAGACGTCGCACGCATGGGCCACGATGCCGCCGCCGTCATCTGGCGCCATCGACAGCGTTTCGTCCATGGCGCCGAGGTCCTTGTCGACCGCGAACACATGCGCGCCTTCCTGTGCGAAGCGCACCGCAGTCGCGCGTCCGTTGCCCCAGCCGGGGCCGATGCAGCCGGCGCCGGTCACGATCGCGACCTTGCCTCGCAGCCTATCGCCGCTTCGCTGTTCCATCGGTGACTCCGTCGCTAGCGTGTCGCGCCGGTGATCCCGCCGTCCACCACGATCTGCTGGCCCGTGATGTAGCGGCTCTCGTCGCCGGCCAGAAACAGCACCGCGTGCGCGACGTCCCACGCGTCGCCCATGCGGCCCATCGGCACCTGGTTGTGGCGCTTCGCGACGAAGCCGTCGAAGTCACCGCCCGCATACTTGTCCGCGAGCCGCTGGACCAGCGGCGTGAACATCAGCCCCGGCGTCACGCAGTTGAGCCGGATGTTGCGCTCGGCATAGAGCACGGCCGTTGTCTTGGTGAGCTGCATCAGCGCCGCCTTGGCGGCTGCGTAGGCGACCTGCGGCTTGCCCACGTAGCGCAGGCCCGCGATGGACGAGATGCTGACGACCGAGCCGCCGCCCTGGCGCTCCATCACCGGCAGCACGTGCTTGCACATCAGGAACGCGGACTTGACGTTCACATCCATCTGCTCGTCCCAGACGGACTCGGCCATCGCGACCGGGTCACCGGGCTCGGAGCGGCCGACGCTGTTGATCAGCACATCGATCCGGCCGAACCGGTCCACGCAGGCTTGCACCAGGGCTTCGACGTCAGCCGCCCTGGTCACGTCGGCCGTGCGCACTTCCATCGTGCCGCTTTCGTCCCGCGTGCGCTGCTGCGTGGCCTTGGCGGCTTCGATGTCGAGATCGCAGCCGAACACCTGTGCGCCCTGGCGGGCCAGCAGTACCGAAATCGCCTGCCCGTTGCCCCAGCCGTCGCCAAGCGAGCCGCAACCGGTCACGAGTGCCACTTTCCCATCGAGTCTGAGCATGTTCCGAAAACCTTCCCTTTGTCTTGGCAGCGACCGTGGCTGCGAGCCTGCGTGGATCGCCAACTCTCTCGGCAAGAGCGTATGAGGCAGCGTCGATGGTGACATGCTACAAGCCCCCAGCGGTGGCAGCCATGCCAATTTCGAGTGGGGCCACCGTTCACCAACCACCGAGTGATCTGTCCGACTGGAATTTCGATGACGACGGCAACCGATCATGCATCGACCAAGCCGCGCACCTCCGCGTGGCGCACTGCGGCGCTGGGATTCGTATTCCTCTGGTTCTTCCTTGGCGGCATTGCGCACTTCGCATTCACCGAAGCGGAAGTGCGCATCGTGCCCCCCTGGGTGCCGTGGCCACGCGCGGCCGTGCTGATCAGCGGCGTGTTCGAGCTGCTCGGCGCCGCCGGGTTGCTGTGGCGTCCCGCACGGCGCTGGGCCGGCCTGGGGTTGATCCTGCTGACCCTTGCGGTCACGCCGGCGCACTTCTTCATGCTCGAGCGGCCCGATCTGTTCGCTTCGATCCCGTACTGGGCGCTGGTCGCGCGGCTGCCGGTGCAGGTGGCGCTGCTGGTGCTGATCTGGTGGGCGGCCTGGCGGTCCGACAGCGCGCCTGCATGCCGCACTTGAGCCTCGCCGGCGATACGATCCCACCGATTCAGTGCTGTGCCAGCCACTCCGTCGTCAACTGGTCGCCTTTGGCGTCGAACCACTGCTGCAACGCCGTGCGGAACACCGCGTCCGGCGGCGCCACCGCATCGAACAGCGTCATGCATGAGCGAAACTTCAAGTCGTCGGGCGAGCCGAAGATCCGGTGCAGCGTGCGGCCCTGAACGGCATTGACCAGCTCGGTGCAATGCAGCAGCCGCGGGCCCAGCACCGGATGCGCGAGGTAGGCGACCGCTTCCTCGCGCGACCGAATCCCGTAGCGCCGCGCCATGCCGCTTCGGCCGAGCGCTTCGAGCTGCGGAAAGACGAACCACATCCAGTGGCTGGTCTTGGCGCCGGCAGTCAGTTCCCGAAGGATTTGCGCGTGGACGGGCGCTTGCGCGGTGACGAAACGATCGAGGTCGAAGGGGTCTTGCATGAAGCTTGCCTTTGAGAGGAATGTCGATGAACGATGAAGCCAGGTGGACGGCCGACGCACCGGGCGGGAAGCCGCCGCCCGTGCAGCTCGTGATCACCACGGTCGATTCGGCTGCCGCGGCCGACGCGCTGGCTTGTGCGCTGGTTGAATCTCGACTGGCTGCGTGCGTGCAGATCGTGCCGGTGCAAAGCGTCTACCGTTGGGACGGTGAAGTCAAGCAGGAGGCCGAGTGGCTGCTGCTGATCAAGACGGCCACGGGCTTTGCCGAAGTGGAGGCGGCAATCCTTGAGCAGAGCCCGTACGAACTGCCGGAAATTCTGCAACTGCCGATCGGCGAAGGCTCGGCGGACTATCTGCAGTGGCTGCGGAGCGCGGCGCGAAGCTGAGCTGGCGGCAACGGATCGCTTCAGCGGTCTGCGGTCAACGCAGCCGGGTCGGCGGCTGCATCGTCTGTCGGCGGAGCTTCCGGCTCAGGCAGCGGCTTGTTCAATGCCAGGATGGCGGCCTGCTCCGTTGCATAGAACGCCGACTTGCCGAACTCGGCCGCGATGCCGGTGCGCTCCAGCGCATCACGCACCTGCTTGCGCAAACCGGCAAGCTGCAGCGTGATGCCCTGGCCGCCGAGGTTGCGGCGCAGCTGCTGCAGCATCTCGAGCCCCGTCGCGTCGATGTCGTTGACGGGTGAGCAAGACATCAGCACCGTGCGCAGGCCGCGCACGGCCGCGACGTGATCGAGGATGAACCGCTCGAGCACCGGCGCGCTGATGTAGGAGATCGCTGCGTCCATGCGCACCGCGAACACGTCGGGCGCCAGCGGCGGCAGCCCGAACACGTCGCGCGCGCGCAAACTGCCATCCGCATGCGCGCCGAGCTCGACGATGCGCGGCCGCGCGCGCCGGTACAGAAAGAACAGCAGCGAGATGAAAAATCCGACGAACACGCCCCAATGCAGGTAAGGCACCGAGGCCAGCGTGACGACGAACGTGGTCAGCGCGATCAGCCCATCTTCGCGCGATGCGCGCCAGAGCTTTTTGAAGACCGCGACATCGATCAGCCCGAGCACCGGCACGATGATGATCGCGGCCAGCACCGCGCGTGGCAGGTGATAGAGATAGCCCGTGAGCCAGGCCAGCACCACCGTCACGCACGCCGCGGAGAACAACGTGGACCAGGCACTGGTCGCACCCACGTACGCGTTCAGTGCCGAGCGCGAGAACGAACCGCTGACCGGAAACGCGCCGCTGGCGCCGCTGGCGATCTTCGCCAGACCCTGGCCGATCAGCTCCTGGTTCTCGTCCCAGCGCTCGTTGCGGCCGCGCGCCAGCGTGCGACAGCTCGACATGGCTTCGGTGAAGCTGATCAGCGCGATGATGATCGCGGCCGGCAGCAACGCGCGGTGCTGCGCGAACGTGATCGACGGCAGCCAGCCGATGCCCGGCAGGCCGCCCGGCACATCACCGACGACTGCCGCACCGGCGGATGCGTAGCCGATCCAGGCGCTCAGGCCGATGCCGGCCAGACACGCGATCAGCACGCCGGGCCAGCGCGGCGCAAGGCGCTTTTGCAGCATCAGAAAGACCAGCGCACCGATGCCGAACGCGGCCGTCAGCGCCACCGCGCGCGGCGCGTCACGAACCGCTGCCTCCACGCGGCCGAACCAACCCATGTCAAAGTGCGACGGCAGCCCGAGCAGCGCTGGCAGTTGAGAAAAAATAATGATCAGCGCGGCCGCGTTGATGAAGCCCGAGATCACCGGAAACGACACGAAGTTCGCCACCGCGCCGAGTCGGAATGCGCCGAGCGCCAACTGGATCAGCCCGGAGTAGACCGCGAGCCAGATCGCGAGCTGCACCCATTCGGCGCTGCCCGGCGTGGCCAGCGGCTGCAACGATGCGAACGTCAGCAGACTGGTCAACGCGACCGGTCCGACCGCGAGCAGCGGCGACGAGCCCCAGAGTACGCCGATCACCGACGGGATCAGCGCCGCGTAGAGGCCTGTCTCCGGTGGCATGCCGGCCAGCGTGGCGTAGGCCAGCGCCTGCGGCACCAGCACCAGCCCGACGCTGATGCCGGCCCACGCGTCCTTGCGCAACGCCTGCGCGCTGGGCCGCGGCCAAAACAGGAACGGGAACAGGCGGCGCCAGATCATTTGCACGGTATCGATCCACAACGGTGGAGGGAGGGTAGCGGATGGGTGGGTCGCGCTTCCTGCATCCTACGGCGCCGGCCGGCCCAAATGATGCACAGCGAACCGGCAACGGGTCGAAACGGTTCGAGCAGACACGCGGCCTCCGTTCGATCGAACCGGCGCTTGCACGTATCCTTGCGCCAGCGTCAGTCCGGACGCATCACAACGGAGACCGCAACCATGAAAAACCGATCCGTCGCAAGCACCTGGCGGCGCTTGGTGATCCCGTGCATCGCGACTGTGGCCGCGCTTGCGCTGCCACAACTGGCCGGTGCGCAAAGCTGGCCGACCAAGCCGCTCAAGATCATGGTCGGCGCTTCGCCTGGCGGCGGCACCGACATCCTCGCGCGCATGCTGGCCGACAAGTTCACGGCCACGCTGAAGGAATCGGTGGTGGTGGAGAACCGGCCGGGTGCGTCCAATACCATCGCCGCCGACCTGACCGCGCGCGCCGAGCCCGACGGCTACACGCTGCTGCTGGCCACCAACACCGGCCAGGCGATTGCACCGCATGTGCTGAAGCTCAAATACGATCCGTTGAAGGATCTGCAGCCGATCGGCCTGGTCGCGGTGATGCCGAACGTGCTGGTCGTGCCCGCGCAGTCGCCGTACCAGAACGTCAGGGAACTGACCGCGGCTCTGAAGGCCGCCCCGGGGGACTTGAAATACGCGTCGTCGGGCGTCGCGAGCACGCAGCATGTCGGCGCTGAGGCGTTCAACCTCGCGCAGGGAACGCAGTCGATCCATGTGCCGTACAAAGGCAGCACGCAGGCGCACATCGATTTGATTTCCGGCCAAGTCGACATGATGTTCGATTCGACCTCCTCGGCCACCGGACAGATCAAGTCCGGCAAGCTGCGGCCGCTGGCGGTTGCAGCACCGAAGCGGGTGGCTGCCCTGCCGGACGTGCCGACGTTGGCCGAAGCCGGCGTGAAGGGCGCCGACGTGAACACCTGGTACGGCCTGTACGCGACCGGCGGCACGCCGCCCGCCGTGGTCGCGCAGTTGCATGAAGCCTTGATGAACGCGCTCAAGCAGCCGGACGTGCAAGCCCGCATCCAGGGCCTCGGCGGAGAAACCCAACCGATGAGCACGGACAAGTTCGCCGAGATGAACCAGCGCGAATTCGACCGTTACGGCAAGCTTGTCAAGGCAGCGAACATCAAGGCCGAGTGAGCGGTCGACGCCACTGGCGCCAGCCGCATCGACGACGCCTATCACATCGATATCGAAGGAGGAACCCACCATGTCGAACGAATCACGCCCATGCCTTGCCGTCCTGCTCGGCGACCCGGCCGGCGTCGGCCCGGAGATGGCCGTCAAGTTGCTCGCACGCGAGCGCAATGGCCAGGCGGCCGACCTGCTGCTGATCGCCGACCCGGTGATGCTGGCCACAGGGGAGGACATCGCAGGCATCAAGCTCGACCCGTTGGTCGTGCATGACCTGGACAGCGTGCGCTTCGAGCCCGGTCGCATCACGTGGCTCGCGCAGGACTGGCTCGGTGGCACGCCGCCGCCGCTTGGCGAGTGTTCCGACAAAGCGGGCCGCGCGGCATTCCATTCGCTTGACCTTGCGGTGGAAGCGGTGCAGCGCGGCATCTGCGAAGGCATCGTGTTCGCGCCGTTGAACAAGCATTCGCTGCGGCTCGGCGGCCTGCAGGAAGAGGACGAACTGCGGCACATGCAGCAGCGCTTCGGCATCGAAGGTTTCGTCTGCGAGTTCAACATGACGAACAACCTGTGGACCTCGCGCGTGACTTCGCACGTGCCGATCCGCGACGTGGCGCAGATGATTACCAAACGCGGTGTGGTCGACGCCGTGAAGATCGTCGATGCGGCGCTGCGCCAAGCCGGCATCGACAAGCCCCGCATCGCGGTGTCGGGCCTGAACCCGCACGCCGGCGACGGCGGCTCGATCGGCATGGAGGAGATCGAGATCATCGAGCCGGCTGTGAGAGAGGCGCGGGCGCTGGGCCTGGATGCTCGTGGTCCTTACTCACCGGACACCGTGTTCATCGCCGCGCGCCGGGGCGACTACGACGCGGTGGTGTCGATGTACCACGATCAGGGCCAGATCGCGATGAAGCTGATGGGCTTCGACCGCGGCGTGACGCTGCACGGAGGCCTGCCGGTGCCGATCGTGACGTCGGCCAGCGGCAGTGCGTTCGACATCGCAGGCAAGGGCGTGGCGAACATCGAGGGCCTGCAGGAAGCGTTCGATCTGGCGGTGCGCATGGCGACCAGCCGCCAATGCGAGGCCGCGCATGCCTGACGCGCAAGTCGAGGCTCACGCAACCGTCTGGTAGTACAAATTCTGCGGGTGATTGGCTTGTGCAAAGAAAAACCAGCGATCGGCAATCGTGCCGATGAACTGGATCAGCGCGGCGGCGACCAGTACCGTGCTGGCCGTCGCGGGTGTCGTGAGGCCCGCCGCCAGCAGCGCGAGCGGGACCACGAAGCCGAGCAGCAGAAAAACCCACTTGACCGAACGCAGCAGGCCCACGCTGCGCCCATGAAAGAACTCGCGTGTGTTGAACGAACCACCCATGAAGCCTTGCGATTTCTGCACGATGCGCGGGTGCTTGATGCCGATTGCGGTTTGCAGCGTGGACTTCGGCTTCAGGCGGCTGTTGCGTATCAGAGAAGCCGCGCGGCCGATCATCGCGGCAGTGGTGAAGCCGATCGCGCCGGCTGCGAAAAAGCCGGTGAACTGCGGCGCGAACAGCGCGGCCAGCGCTGCGGCGGCCGTGCCCCCTGAAGCGCACCCGAGCAGCGTGAAATTGATTGGCGTGAGCGCGCTGGCCCATTCGCGCAGAAACTTGATGCACGCATAGATCATTCCGGTGCAGACGAACAGCGCAAGGCACACCAGCGTGGTCGCCGCGCCGACGAAAAAGCTCCACCGGGGCCACCACAGGTGCGCCGCACCGTACAGCGCCACCAGCCCGATGAACGCCGGCAGCACGATCACTTCGCGCGACAACCACGACGTGCGCCACATCGTGGCGGTGCGCCAGGCGCGCTCCGGCCGCCCCAGATGGGCGAACGACGCGAGCAACCCGCCGATCGACAACGCCGCGGCAATGCCAGCGCCCCAGACGAACAGCCGCTGATCCGGCGACGCGAGCCAGCCCAGCCGGCTCGCCCATTCGGCCGCGTAGAGCGCCAGAAAAAGACCCTGGCCCACGCCGACCAGCGTGGTCAGAAAGATGACGGAGAAAGCGGGGTTCATATCAATCGCTTATTGGTTGTCGGGCACATCAGCTGGCAAGTCACTGCAAGGACGGAGAAAGCGGCATGACCCCCCTTCAGCAGGCGCCGCGGAGCGGGCTCTGCCAGCCCGCCAGCGTCGCTCCCGGTGCGGGGAAGGCGGGAGCCGACCGAAGGAAGCGGAGCCTGGGGGAGAGCAACAATCACCAGGATGTGACATCGTCCAGCGAAGGATCGCTTTGCACCGGCTTCGGCAACCGGCCGTCCTTTTTCAACGGGTTGTCGGCCCGCTGGAGCTGATCCGGATGGGTCGTCATCTCGACGCGACGTCTTGGCAGATAGTGGTTCGCCGGCTGTGTGCCCCATTCGGGCATCAACTGATAACCGCCGCGTTCCGCGATCGCCACCGACACTTCGGATTCCGGATCGTGCACGTCGCCGAACAGCCGCGCACTGGTCGGGCACGCGAGCACGCAGGCCGGTTTGCGGTCTCTGGGTTCCAGATCCTGGTCGTTGATGCGGTCGACGCACAAGGTGCACTTGGTCATCACCTTCTTCTGCTCGTCGAGCTCGCGCACGCCGTAGGGACATGCCCACGCGCAGTACTTGCAGCCGATGCACTTGTCATAGTCGACCAGCACGATGCCGTCTTCCTTGCGTTTGTAGCTGGCTCCTGTTGGGCACACCGGTACGCACGGCGGGTCTTCGCAGTGCAGGCAGCTTTTCGGAAAGTGCACGGTCTGCGTGTTCGGGAACTCACCCACTTCGAACGTCTGCACGCGGTTGAAAAACGTGCCGGTCGGGTCCTTGCCGTACGGCTCGAAATCCGCCAGCGTGCCGGCCGCGCCGGAGGTGTTCCATTCCTTGCAGCTCGTCACGCAGGCGTGGCAGCCGACACAGACGTTGAGGTCGATGACCAAAGCGAGTTGGGTCATAGCACGCGCTCCTTTGCTTCGAGTTGAGTCATTGGATGTCCTTCGTGTCGGTCTTCACAAGGCCATTGAAAAAGGTCTGCCAGCGGCGTTTGGCCGCGCCGGCCGCCGCCACACCCGGCAGGCTCTTCATCGGCGCGAACTGCGGAAAGCTTTCCTTCGGCTCATCCGCTGCTGCCGGGTAGATGCGCACGCGCACGTCGTACCAACCGGCCTGGCCCGTGATGGGGTCCGAGTTGGAGACATGCCCGTCGCCATGCGGCAGCTCTTCCGAGATCAGGTGGTTCAGCAAGAAGCCCTTGCGCGACTCGTTCGCATCATCCGACAACTGCCACGCACCCTGCGCCTTGCCGATTGCATTCCAGGTCCAGACGGTGCCGGGTTCGACCGCTTCCGAATAGCGGCACAGGCAGCGCACCTTGCCCCATTGCGATTCGATCCACATCCAGCCGCCGTCCTCGATGCGCGCGGCCTGCGCGGTCTTCGGATTCACGAACAGGTAGTTGTGCGCGTGGATCTGGCGCAGCCACGCGTTCTGCGAATCCCATGAGTGATACATCGCCATCGGGCGCTGCGTGACGGCCGCCAGCGGATACTTCTCCAGATCGCTTGCCTGCGTCTCCAGTGGCGCGCTATAGAACGGCAGCGGGTCGAAGTGGCGCTCGATGCGCTCGCGCAGACGCTCGGGCGGCTGCCGGCCCGGCCGCTTGCCTTGCGCAGCCAGCCGGAAGCTCTGCAGCTCCTCGCTCCACAGCTGAATCAGGATGGGCTCGCCGAAGCGGCGCAGGCGCGTGCGCATCGCCCACTCCATGTAGCCCTTGTTCCAGTTGCGCATGTACTGGTAGCTCTTCGGCAGCTCGTAGTGAAAGACGCAGTTGTTCTTTGCGTACATCTCCCACTGGCGCGGGTTCGGCGCGCCCTTCATGTATTCGCTGCCGTCCGCGCCGCGCCAGCCGGCCAGAAAACCGATGCCGGAACCCGGCTCGGTCTCGTAGTTGGTGATGAAGTCCGGATAGTTCTGATACTTGCGCCCGCCATCGGGCTTGCTGAACGCCGGAAACTTCAGCCGCGAGGCCAACTCGATCAACACCTCCTGGAACGGCTTGCAGTCGCCCGTCACGGGCAGCACCGGCACGCGCACCGAATCGACTGGGCCGTCGAATTCGGAGATCGGCCGGTCCAGCATCGACATCACGTCGTGCCGCTCCAGATACGTCGTGTCCGGCAGGATCAGGTCGGCAAACGCGGTCATCTCGGACTGGAATGCATCGGAGACGACCAAAAACGGAATCTTGTATTCGCCGTCTTCCGTCTTGTCGTTCAGCATCTTGCGGACCTCGGACGTATTCATCGTCGAGTTCCAGGCCATGTTGGCCATGAAGATCATCATCGTGTCGATGCGGTATGGGTCGCCGCGCCACGCGTTCGTGATCGCGTTGTGCATCAGCCCATGCACCGACAACGGATGCTCCCACGAGAAGCCTTTGTCGAGCCGCACCGGTTGGCCCGCTTCGTCGATGAACAGGTCGTCGGGTGACGCCGGCCAGCCCATCGGCAGGCCGCCGAGCGGCTTGTTTGGCTGCACCGCGGCAGGCGAGTTCGGCGGTTTCGCGCTCGGCGGAATCGCGCGGGGGAAGGGCGACTTGTGCCGAAAGCCACCGGGCCGATCGATGGTGCCGAGGATCGACATCAGGATCGACAGCGCGCGGATCGTCTGAAACCCGTTGCTGTGCGCGGCCAGCCCACGCATTGCGTGAAAAGCCACTGGGTTGCCAGTGACGGTGTTGTGCTCCTTGCCCCAGGAGTCGGTCCAGGAAATCGGCAACTCGATCTTCTGATCCCGCGCGGTGATGCCCATCTCGTGCGCGAGCCGGCGGATGGTCGCGGCCGGAATGCCGGTGATCTCTTCGGCCCAGTCGGGCGTGTATCCGCGCACGCGCTCGGCCAGCAACTCGAACGCGGGCTTGACCTTCAGCCCGTTGTCAAGCGTGAAGCTGCCGAGCAGCAGCGGGTCCGCGCCTTCGGTGTGCGTCGCCACCGGCTTGCCCGTGAGGCGGTCCCACCACAGCTTGTTCTGCGGATACATCGCGTTGACTTCCGGCGCCGACTCGTCGCGCACGTGCAGGCCGAAGGTATCGCTGTCTTCATTCGCATCGATCAACTGGCCCGCGTTCGAATAGCGCACCAGAAAGTCGCGGTCGTAGAGGCCCGTGCGGATCAGCTCGTGAATGAAGGCGAGCATCAATGCGCCGTCGGTGCCGGGTCGAATCGGCACCCATTCATCCGCTACCGCCGAATAGCCGGTGCGGATCGGATTGATCGACACGAAGCGTCCGCCACTGCGCTTGAACTTGCTGATCGCAATCTTCATCGGATTGCTGTGGTGGTCTTCCGCGGTGCCGATCATTACGAACAGCTTGGCGCGGTCCAGGTCCGGCCCGCCGAACTCCCAGAACGACCCGCCGATCGTATAGATCATGCCGGCGGCCATGTTGACCGAGCAGAAACCCCCGTGGGCTGCATAGTTTGGCGTGCCGAACTGGCGCGCGAACATGCCGGTCAGCGCCTGCATCTGATCGCGCCCGGTGAACAGAGCGAACTTGCGCGGGTCGGTCGCGCGGATGTGCGCAAGGCGCTTCTCCAGGATTGAGAACGCCTCATCCCACTCGATTGGCTCGAACTCGGCTGCACCGCGCTCGGCACCGTCCTTCCGCTTCAACGGCTTCGTGAGCCGCGCCGGCGAATACTGCTTCATGATCCCCGACGAGCCCTTGGCGCAGATCACGCCCTGATTCAGCGGGTGATCCGGGTTGCCGTCGATATAACGCAGCTTGCCTTCTTCCAGATGCACGCGAATGCCGCAGCGGCACGCGCACATGTAGCAGGTGGTGTTCTTGACTTCGCGCGCGCTTGCAGGGGCGACGGCGGTCGAATCGTGGATCGGCTGATTGGCCATGAATGTGCGCACGAAATCGTCCTTTTTGGTGCCGGGCAACGCGCATCCTAAGCGCTACCGATCAAACGGAAAAGCGCAGAATGTTGCTTACCGTGATCGATAAATCAGATCAGCAAGTGCCGGCCCGATTGCGCCTGAGTTTGCGCCAACTCGAAGTGTTCGTGGCCACCGCTCGGGAAGGCAGCACCCGCGCGGCGGCCGAGCGCATCGCGCGCTCGCAGTCGGCCGCCAGCAGCATGCTGGCAGACCTGGAGCGATCACTCGGAACCGTCGTATTCGATCGGCAGGGGCGCCGGCTGGTGCTGAACGAAAACGGCCGGGCATTGCTGCCGAAGGCTCAATTGCTGTTGGAACAGGCAACCGAGCTGGAGGCTTCGTTTCGTGGCGAGCTGTCCGCGCCGCTGCGAGTCGCAGCAAGCTTCACGATCGGCGAATACCTGCTGCCCGAGCCGGTCGCGCAATGGACCCGGCTGCATCCGCACAGCCAGGTGCGGCTGCAGATCGCCAATACCCGTGACGTGATCGATGCGGTGGCCGGGTTCGATGCCGACGTCGGTTTCATCGAAGGACCGCAGACCCATCCCGATCTGGTGGTGCGCGCCTGGCGCGACGACGAGCTCGTGATCGTCGCTGCACCCGGCCATGCTCTGGCCGGCCGGCTGGTGTCTCAGCGGCAACTCGCAAGTGCGACCTGGGTGCTGCGCGAGCACGGCTCCGGCACGCGGCAGGTGACGGACAGCTGGTTGATCCAGAACCTGGAACAGGTGCGCGTCGGCTTCGAACTGGGCAGCACCGAAGCGATCAAGCGCGTGGTCGCATCCGGCGACGCGCTCGGATGCCTGTCACGCCACGCGGTTGCGCAGACCCTGGACGATGGGCACCTGATCGAGCTGCGGACCCGACTGCCTACCGCCGTGCGCAGCTTGGCCGTCGTGATACACCGCGGACGCCTGATCGGCCGCGCAACAGCCGACTTTTTGCGCCACTGTGGCGCGCGGGTGCCACCGGCGATGGTGCTTCGTTGACGAGGCGGCTCAAGTGACGGCGCTCAGCTCTTGCTGCGCACGCTCAGCAGGTATTGCTCGGCAGTCGCATCGTTGATCGCCGCCCAGAACTGCAGGTCGTCGAGAAAGCCGCGCCACTGCCCGTAGACCTTGGCGAACAGCGGATTGGCTGCCGACTCCTCGTTCATGACTTCGAGCGTGGCGCGATGCATCGCATCCATCACAGGCCTCGGCCAGAAGCTGAGCTTGGCGCCGGCTGCAACGATGCGCTTGAGCGCCGGAATATTGCGCGCGTCGTACTTGGCAAGCATGTCGCTGTTGGCTTGGGCGCAGGCAGCGCGCAGCGCGGCCTGATAACTCTTGGGCAGCGCGTCCCAGGCCGAGCGATTGATGACCAGGCCGAGCGAAGCGCCCATCTCCATCACACCAGGCGCGTAGTAGTAGCGTGCGACCTTTGCAAGTCCGAGCTTCTCGTCGTCGTACGGGCCGACGAACTCGGCGGCATCGAGCACGCCTTTCTCAAGCGATGGGTAGACGTCCGCTCCCGCCAGTTGCTGCGGGATCGCACCCAACTTTGCATATACCTTGCCGAGCAAACCCGGCACGCGCATGCGCAGCCCTTCAAAGTCCTTCGGCCCCTTGATCTCCCCACGAAACCAGCCACCCATCTGCGCACCGGTGTTGCCGCAGGGAATCTGCAGCACATCGAACTTTGCGTAGACCTCGTTCATGAGTTCGGCGCCGCCGCCTTGCTGCATCCAGGCCAGATGCTGGCGCGGCGTCATGCCGAACGGCACGCCCGTATCGAACGCGAGCGCCGGCTCCTTGCCGACGTAGTAGAAGCCCGCCGTGTGGCCGCATTCGACCGTATTTTTCTGTACGGCATCAAGCACCAGCAGCGGCGGCACCAGCTCGCCGCCGCCGGACGGCTGTATCTCGAAGCGGCCGTTGGTCAGCTCGGACACGATGCTCGCAATCGCGGTGGCGCCACCGTAGACGGTGTCGAGCGACTTCGGAAAGCTCGACGGCATACGCCAGCGTACCTTCGGCGCGTCCTGCGCTGCAGCGCTAAAAGACAAAGCCGCGGCTGCTCCGCCGCCCGTCAGCATCAACGTTCTTCTCTTCATCGCGCAGTCTCCGTGTGGCCGATGTTCAGGCAGTCGGGATCGGCACGCAGCGCGCGCCGGGCAAAGTATTGAAAGGTCAGATCGGTGATCTCGGGCTTGAGCAGGAAGTCCCGCGACTCGCGGGCCAGCTCCGGGTGCACCGGACGAATCGTCCCGACCGCCGCGGCCTTCAGCTGCACCTGTGCGGCCTGCTCCATCCAGAGTGCGAGCACGGCGGCTTCGGCGATGGTCCGGCCAGCTGTCAGCAGACCGTGGTGCGCGAGCAGCAGCGCGCGCTTGTCACCGAGCGCTTCACTGATGATGCGGCCTTCGTCATCGGTGATCGGCAGGCCCGGCCATTCAGGCAGATAGGCGCAGTTGTCGTAGAACGGCGTGGCGTCCATGTGCGAGATCTCGATCGTGCGGCCGACCATGCCGAGCGCCGACACGCCTTGCGGGTGCGTGTGCACGATCGCCTGCACTTGGGGTTTCTGCTTGTAGACCCACAGGTGAAAGCGTGTCGCCGGGTTCGGCATCGACACGCCGTCGAGTGCGCGCAGATCGCCATCCGTGACGATAAAGCTGTCCGGCCGGGCCTCGTCGGCACCCAGGCCGAATCGCAAGGTGACGTAGGTATCGGGTGCATCGCCGCGCGCAGTGATCTGGCCGGCCAGACCGTTGGCCCAATGCCCATCCGCAGCGAGCATGCGGCACGCCAGCGTGAGTTGCTCGATCCGCGAGTACGTCGTGGGTCGGAGCTTGGCGCTGCATTTCGCGCTCCACCCGGTCCCTCAGGGCGTTGCCGTCGGTCATCATCTCGATCCTTTCATGACTGGAAAGCTCGGTTGCCGTGTGGACGCAACGCATCCGGGCCCGCACTCCAGGACAACCTGCGCACCACAGGTCAACATGTTGACTTCACTTTATGGATCATGTCCGCCTGTGTCAACATCCGGCCGACCCATGAAAGCAGCGCCACCTCCCACGCTCTACATCGGCCCGCGGCTGCGAGCCTTGCGCCGGCGCAAAGGATGGACGATCGCCGAGCTGGGGCAGGTGGTCGATATCGACAAGGCGCACGTGTCACGCATCGAGCGCGGCTTGAAAACACCATCGATCGGCACGCTGGCGCGGATCGCCAAGGCGCTGGACGCGCCGATCGGACACTTGGTGGGCGAGACGCTGGACCGGTCCGACATCACCGTCACGCGCGCCCAGGGGCGCGCCGCGCCGCTGGAGTCGGACGAATCCGCACGGCACGGCTTCGCGCCGCTGCTGCACGGCAGCACGGTGCGCGACTTCGAGGCGTTCTTGATCTATCCCGAACACGAAGGTGGCGTGCTGGAAGCGCATCACGACGGCCAGGAAATGATCTATGTACTGGCCGGCACGATCGATGTGATCTTTGCCGACCATGACGAACGGCTCACGGCCGGCGACTGCATCCACTTTCCCGGCTACCTGTCGCACCGCATCGCCCGGGTCGGGCGTGCCCACGCGCAGGCGTTGCTGGTGCTGTCATCAGGCTAGCCGGCTCGCGCCAAGTCCAAACCCCAGGCCAGGCTCGCCTCCTCAGGCGCCCGGGACAGAAAGCACCGCCAAAGCGACCGAAGCAACACGGGCGGCAATCGAGTCTGCGCGCGACGTCAACACCACCGGCACCCGTGCGCCGAGCACGAGCCCTGCGCAGTCGCCGCCGCCGACGTAGTTGAAGCTCTTGTACAGCATGTTGCCCGCATTCAGGTCCGGCACCAGCATCAGGTCCGCATCGCCGGCGACCTGGCTGTCGATCTTCTTGATGCGTGCGGCTTCCGCGGAGAAGGCGTTGTCGAAGCCGAACGGGCCTTCGACCAACGCGCCGGGCCAGGCGCCGCCTTCGCGGCTCATCTTCACGAGTGCTTCGGCATCGACCGTTGCAGGAATGGCCGGATTTACGGTTTCGACCGCGGCGACGATCGCCACCTTCGGTGCCGCGGTGCCGAGCCGCTGTAGCAACTCGACCGCGTTTGCGACGATGTGCTGCTTGGTCTTCAGGTCCGGCGCAATGTTGACCACGCAATCGGCCAGCGCGAGCAGCTTGTGATAGCGGGGCAGGTCGAACAGGAACACGTGGCTGATGCGCCGATCGGTGCGCAGGCCGGTCGCCTTGTTGACGATTGCCAACATCAGTTCGTCGGTATGCAGCGAACCTTTCATGAGCGCTGCGACCGTGCCGTCGCGGGCCAGCGCGGTGGCTTTCGCAGCCGCTTGCGTTGCCGCTTCGCCGGTCTCAATCAGCTCGAAGTCCTTCACATCGACCTCGGCCAGCTCAGCCGCTTGCTCGACCTGGGCCCGCGGCCCGATCAGAACGGGGCGGGCAATGCCTGCCCGCGCAATGCCCGCTGCCGCATCGAGCGCCAGCGCGTCGCACGCGTAGACCAGACCGATGCGCGGCGCACCCGCGGTCGTTGCCGAGCGCTCGCGGGCTCTATCTACCAAAGCCTGCAAGCGCGGATGAGAAGCTGTTTCCAAATCTGTCCTCCAGTAGCAAGCGCCGAGTCGATTCACCGCGCAGAGCAGCGCGGTCCGATATGGAATCCAGTCCAGTCGGCTCCGCCAGCCCGCGGGCGCCGCCCTCGGTCAGAGGGCATAGGCGAAAGCCGACCGCAGGGAGGGAACCCTGGGGGCGAGTCAAACGTAGTCTTTGTACTTGTCCAGCAACCGGATCGGCTTGGCCAGTGCATCGCGGCGGAACGGATCGCCCAGCTCGCGCGTGCACATGATCTCGATCACGCAGGTCTTGCCTTCGTTCATCTGCATGTCAATCGCTTTCTTCAACGCCGGGCCGACGTCCTCGAGCTTGTCGACCACCATGCCTTCGGCGCCCATCGCCTTCGCCATCTCGGAGAAACTTTCGTTCTCGAGTTCGCCCGCAACGAAACGGCGGTTGTAGAAGTCGACCTGGTTCTTCTTCTCTGCCCCCCACTGGCGGTTGTGAAAGACGACGGCCGTGACCGGGATGTCGTGCCGCACGGCCGTCATGATCTCGACCATGCTCATCGCCCAGGCGCCGTCGCCAGCGTAGGCCACGGCAGGGCGCTCGGGCGCCGCGCACTTGGCGCCGATGATGGTCGGCAGCGCGTAGCCACAGTTGCCGAAGCTCATCGGCGCGAAGTAGCTGCGCGGCTCCTCGAACCGCAGATAGCTGTTCGCGACCGAGTTGATGTTGCCGATATCGGTGGACACCATCACGCGCGGCGGCATGGCTTTCTCCAGCTCGCGCAGCACCTGGCGCGGGTGCAGGTAGTCGCCGCCGTTGAAGGTTTTCTCCTTCTTGTTTTCCTCGATCATGTCGAGGCTGTACGGGTCCCTTTCATGGGTCCACTCGTCGAGCTCTTTTTCCCACGCGTCTTTTTCGGTCTTGATCTGGCGCGCGCGCTCTTCCTTGGTGGCGTCGCATGCGAGCTTCTTGCCGTGCAGGCGTTGGGTCAGCGCCTTGGCGGCCGCTTTCGCATCGCCGCAGATGCCGACGTTGATCTTTTTGACCAGGCCCAGATTCGTATGGTCCGCTTCGACCTGGATGATCTGCGCTTCCTTCGGCCAGTAGTCCATGCCGTGCTGGGGCAGCGTGCCGAACGGGCCCATGCGCGAACCGAGCGCGATCACCACGTCGGCCTTGCTGATCAGCTTCATCGCGGCTTTCGAGCCTTGATAGCCGAGCGGGCCGCACCACAACGGGTGGCTGGCCGGGAACGAATCGTTGCGCAGGTAGCCGTTCACGACCGGCGCGCCCAGCCGCTCGGCCAGTGCCTTGCATTCCTCCACCGCATCGCCCATCACGACACCGCCGCCGGACAGGATCACCGGGAACTTGGCGGTCGCGAGCAGCTCGGCCGCCGCGTCCAGTGCATGTTCGCCACCCGCGCCGCGCTCCAAGCGCATCGGCTTCGGGATCTCGCATTTGATCTCGCCGTAGAAGTAGTCGCGCGGGATGTTGAGCTGCGTCGGGCCGTTGTCGGACAGCGCCCGGTCGAAGCAGCGCGCGGTGTATTCGGCCATGCGCGCGGGGTGCGTCACGTGGCCCTGATAGCGCGTGAACTCCTGGAACATCGGCAGCTGGTTCGCTTCCTGAAAGCCGCCGAGGCCGATGCCGGTCGTGCCGGTCTCCGGCGTGATGATCACGACCGGGGAGTGCGCCCAGTAAGCGGCCGCGATCGCGGTCACGCAGTTGCTGATGCCGGGGCCGTTCTGGCCGATCGTGACGCCGTGGCGGCCGGTGGCGCGCGCAAAGCCGTCGGCCATGTGCCCCGCACCTTGCTCATGCACGACCGGAATCAACTTGATGCCGGCCGGCGCGAAGATGTCCATCGCATCCATGAAGGCCGAGCCCATGATGCCGAACATGGTGTCCACGCCTTGCGCGACGAGCGTTTCGACAAACGCTTCGGACGGCGTCATCCTGGTGACGCCCGAGACCACCTTGCGGTTGTCGGCGGGCTTGTTGCCCTGGGGGGTGTTGTCTTGCTGCTTGACGGCTGATGAACTCATGGAAGGGGTCTCCTCGCGGGCTGGTGGAAAGAAAACAGAAAGCGACTGGCTCAAAAAATTCGTACAAAATGTTCCGATTTCTCGAAACTGAATCGAATTTAGAGCAATTTGGATCGCCCGTCAACAAACATATCAATTTTCGGAACGCCATGTACAAATTTTTGAAACGGCGCTAAAGTGCTGTCCATGAAGAGCGCTCTCCAGGCCGTCCGCGACATCCAGCCACCCGAGTCCGAGGTCAACGGCGACACGCCCGCCATGCGGCTGTTCTCGCTGCTCGAAGTGATCGCCTCGCGCGACCAGCTGTTTTCGCTGCAGGGGTTGGTCGACGAGACCGGGCTGGCCAAGCCGACGCTGCACCGCATGTTGCAGCAGATGGAGAGCGCGGGATTGCTGCAGCGCGAAGACGACGGTCGCCGCTACAGCATCGGCAGCCGGCTGCGGCGGCTGTCCGAGAACCTGCTGCTGAACAACACGTTTCACGGTGCGCAACACATGGTGCTCCGGCATCTGGTGCATGAGCTCGGCGAGAGTTGCAACCTGACCGCGCTGTCGGGCAGCGAAGTGGTCTATCTGGACCGCGTGGAAACCACCGCGCCGCTGCGTTTCTATCTGACGACCGGCTCGCGCGTGCCCGTGCATTGCTCGGCCAGCGGCAAGATTTTTCTGTCGCAGATGACGGCCGCGCAGCGCAGACGCCTGCTGTCGCACGTACCGCTGGAGGCCTGCACGACAGCGACGCTGACCCGCTTCGACAAGCTCGAAGAGGAAGTCGAGCGCGTGCGACGTGACGGCTACGCGTTCGACCGCGAGGAGTTTTTGCCCGGGCTGATCTGCATCGCGGTGCTGGTGCCGAACCCGCGTGGCCGCTCGAATCTGGGCGTCGCGGTGCAGGCCCCCACCATGCGGTTGTCGGCCGACAAGGCGCTGCAATGCCTGCCGGCGCTGCGCCGCGCCGCCGATGCGCTCGCGGCAATCGACGCGGATGTGCCGCGCGGGACCGAACTTGCCGGAGACCACTGAAATGACCATCGACCTGAGCCAGTCGAAGCCGGACCGGATGGTGTCGGTGCGCGAGATGTTCGGCATCGACTCGGACATGCAGGTGCCCGCGTTCAGCGAGCGCGAAGCGCACGTGCCGGACATCGACCCGGTGTATCGCTTCAACCCGGACGTGACGCTCGCGATCCTGGCCGGCTTCGTGCGCGACCGGCGCGTGATGGTGCAGGGGCTGCACGGCACGGGGAAGTCGACGCACATCGAGCAGGTCGCGGCCCGTCTCAACTGGCCCTGCGTGCGCGTGAACCTCGACGGCCACATCAACCGGATGGACCTGGTCGGCCGCGATGCGGTGGTGCTGAAAGACGGCAAGCAGGTCACCGAGTTTCAGGAAGGCATCGTGCCGTGGGCGCTGCAGCGGCCGGTGGCGCTGATCTTCGACGAATACGACGCGGGCCGGCCCGACGTGATGTTCGTGATCCAGCGCATCCTCGAGCACGGCGGCAAGTTCACGCTGATGGACCAGAGCCGGGTCATCACGCCGCATCCGTTTTTCCGGCTCTTTGCCACCGCCAACACCGTGGGCTTGGGCAATCTGAACGGCCTGTACCACGGCGTGCAGCGCCTCAACCACGCGCAGATCGACCGCTGGAACATCGTCGCGGCGTTGAACTATCTGCCGAGCGAGGAAGAGGTCGCGATCGTGCTCGCGCGCGTGCCGGGCAAGGACAACGAGCGCGGCCGGGCGCATGTCGAGCAGATGGTGGCGGTGGCCAACCTCACGCGCAAGGGTTTCGCGGCCGGGGACCTGTCCACCTTGATGTCGCCGCGCACCGTCATCACCTGGGCCGAGAACTGCGAGATTTTTCGCGATCCGGAGGTCGCGTTCCGCTTGTCGTTTTTGAACAAGTGCGACGAGGCCGAGCGGCCGATCGTGGCCGAGTATTACCAGCGCTGCTTCGATGCCGAACTCGCCGAGTCGTACCGGCACGAGGATCCGAACGCGCAGGGCCGGGCCTGACGGCCATGGCCGGTCCGGTCACCGCGCCGCAGGCGGCGAAGCACCAGCAGCAGGTCGAAGAACTCTGCGCGGCGGCGATCCGTGCGGTGACGGGGCAGCCCGATCTGCACTTCCGCAGCCGCCGGCTGCACCGCGGTCCGCGTGCGTTGCCGCATGCGGCGCCGCACCTGCATCCGTCGCTGGAGCAGGACGACTTCGCATCGTTTCGCGGGGCGGCGGACGGCGTGGCGCTGCGGCTCGCGCTGGCCGATGCGGGGCTGCACCGGCGGCTTTGCCCGGCAGACCCGATCGAGCGCACGCTGTTCGAGATGCTCGAGCAGTTCCGCGTCGAAGCGCTGGCGCCCGATGCCATGCGCGGCCTGCGGCGCAACCTGCTGCATCGCTTCGACCAATGGTCGCTGGAATTCATCGCGTCCGGCCTGACCGAGAGCGCGCGCGGCATGCTGCTGTTCACGATGGCGCTGATGTGCCGCGCGCGGCTCACGGGCGACCCGGTGCTCGAAGTGGCGCGCGATCCGATCGAGACCACGCGCGGCATGCTGACCCGGCGCATCGCGCTCGACCTGCACAGCATGCGGCGACACCTGCACGACCAGCAGGCATTCGCCGTCCATGCGCTGGCGGTCGCGCGCACGGTGGCGGCGCTGGTCGCAAGCCGCGACGACGAGCGCGGCGAGGGTGAAGATGCCGGCCGTGACGACGACGGCCCCGGTTTTTCGCTGCTGATGGATTTCGACGCCGACCTCGACGACCATGTCGCCACACCGGAGACCGGCACCAGCCGCACGCTCGAAGAGGCGGCAGGCAGCTACCGCATCTTCACCAAAACCTACGACCGCGAACACGCAGCTGGTGAATTGGTGCGCGCCGATTTGCTGCGCGAATATCGCGAGCGGCTCGACAAAAAAATTGCCGCCCAGGGCATCAACCGCACCCGCCTCACACGGGAGCTGAGAAGCCTGCTCGCGCGGCCCGCGCAAGACGGCTTCGACAGCGCGCAGGAAGAAGGGCGCATCGACGGCGCACGGCTCGCGCAGCTCATCAGTACGCCCACCGAGACGCGGCTGTTCAAGAGCGAACGACATGAGCTGCAAGCCGACTGTGTGGTCGGTGTGCTGATCGACTGTTCGGGTTCGATGAAGCAACACATCGAATCGGTCGCGGCGATCGTCGATATCCTCTCGCGGTCGTTGGAGCAGGCCGGCGTTGCCAACGAAATCCTCGGCTATACGACCGGCGCCTGGAACGGCGGGCGCACCGTGCGCGACTGGAAGCGCGCTGGTCGCCCCGGACATCCGGGCCGACTGAACGAAACCGCCCATCTGGTCTTCAAAAACGCCGACACGCCCTGGCGGCGCGCGCGGCCCGACATCGCGGCGTTGTTCAAGGCCGATCTGTTTCGCGAAGGGGTGGACGGCGAAGCGGTGCAGTGGGCAGCGCAGCGGCTGCTGGCGCGCGATGAGAATCGGCGCATCCTGATCGTGGTTTCCGACGGCTCACCGATGGACAGCGCGACCGAGCTGGCCAACGATGCGTTCTACCTGGACAACCATCTGCAGCAGGTGGTGGCGGACTACGAACAGCAGCGCACGGTCGAGATCGTGGGAGTCGGTGTCGGACTGGACCTGAGCCCGTATTACAGCCGATGTCTGGCGGTCGATGTAAGCAAGGGACTGGACAACGCGCTGTTCCGCGACCTGGTCGGGCTGATCGGCGGCCGGCACCGGCGCTGACACGATGGACTTCGGATTGCCCGGCGTGGCGACGATTGTCGCCGGCCTGTGGGTGGTGCTTGGCGCGGGTGTCGTGCGCGGCTTCGCGGGCTTCGGTTTTTCCGCACTGACGGTGGCGGGATTCTCCGTGTTCCGGTCGCCGGCCGAAGTGGTGCCGATCGCGATCGTGCTCGAAGTGCTGGCCAGCGTCACCCTGATCCGCAGCGCGACGGGCGATGCCGATCGGCGCTGGCTCGGCTGGCTGATCGCATTCAACGCGCTGTGCATACCGATGGGAATCCTGCTGCTGGCATGGTTGCCTGAGTCGCAGTTGCGGCTCGTGATCGGCGCCGCGCTGCTCGTGACCGCCACGATGCTGCGGCGGTTCGAAGGCCACACGGTGGCGCCCGGTGCGGCGATGAGGGCCACCACCGGCATCGCTTCCGGACTGATCCAGGGCGCTGCGGCCAGCGGCGGCGTCGCGGCGGCCTTGCTGATGACGGCCGCGCGGTTGCCGGCCACCCGGCTGCGCGCGACGATGATCGTGTACCTGTTGTTCGCCGGGCCGTACACGCTGCTGTGCGCTGCGCTTGTCACGGGCGGTACCGAAGTGGGCAAGGGGCTGCTGGGGGCCCGCACGCTGGTCGAGGCGGCGCTGTTCGCGCCGGTGATGGTGCTGGGCATCTGGATCGGCAAGCGTGCGTTTGCGGGTGCCGATCCGCTGCGGTTTCGGCGCTTTGTGCTGCACCTGCTGATCGTGATGTCGTCGTTGGGGGTCGGGCGGGCCTTGTTCGACTTGCTGCAGCGGTGAAGTGCTGCTCCGGAGTGCGCGCGACGCTTGGTGCCGGCCGTGCCAGCGGCAGCCCATGCAACCGAGGCCCGCCTCCGGTGCCTGGAGGTTGCGCTTGGCCATCCGTCGAGCCGTGGCAAATCCGCGGCAGACGAGCGGAAAGTTGGTAAGCTGGTTGCTGAATCCGTACTGCGGTGTGGTGCGGTACGGTGGACCGTGAATCGCGAAGCGACGCGATACCGACAGCTGCCCAGCGGAATCCGCCGGCCCTTGCCGACGCGCCCATGCGATCTCCAGGCTTTTCACCCGCCCTTTGGACCAATCGAACATACCGAGAAAGTTTGCTCAATGAGTTCTCACCCACGCATGCTCCGCCGCGCTGTCCTGTTCGTTGCCGTGGCCGCCGCAATGGCGCCGGCCTTCGCGCAGTCGGATACCTACCCGGACAAGCCGATCCGCGTGGTCGTGCCGTACCCACCGGGCGGTGGAACCGATGTGATCGCGCGCATCATGCAGGTGAGCTTGCAGCAGGCGCTTGGCCAGCCGCTGCTGATCGACAACCGCGGCGGTGCGGGCGGTTCGCTCGGCACCGACATCGTTGCGAAGTCTTCACCGGACGGCTATGCGGTGCTGTTCACGCTCAGTTCGCACACGATCAACCCGGCGATCTTTCCGAAGCTGCCGTTCGACACGGCGAAAGACTTCGCGCCGGTCGGCATGGTTGCTTCGTTGCCGCAGATCCTGGTCGCGCTGCCGAGCTTCGCGGCCAGCACGGTGCCGGAGTTGATCAAGCTGGCGAAGGAAAAACCCGGCGAGCTGCAGTTCGCATCGGTCGGCAACGGCTCGCCCAGCCACTTGGCCGGCGAGCTGTTCAACCTGCGCACCGGCACCAAGATCACCCATGTGCCTTATCGCGGCGGCGGCCCGGCAATGAACGATGTGCTCGGCGGCCAGGTGTCGATGCTCTGGGTGTCGATTCCCGCCGCCGCGCAGTTCGTCAAGGCCGGCAAGGTCAAGGCGATCGCGGTGTCGACCGCCAAGCGCAGCGCCGCATTCCCGGACGTGCCAACCGTGCAGGAGTCGGGCGTGCGCGACTTCGAAGTCGACTCCTGGTATGCGATGTTCGTGCCAGCCAAGACGCCGAAGCCGGTGATCGACAAGCTCAACACGGCGCTCAACAAGGTACTGACGGAGCCCGAGATCCGCAGCAAGCTGCTGGCGCAGGGCGCGGAAGCCGTCGGTGGCATCCCGGCCGATCTCGGCAAAGTGGTGACCTCGGAACTAACCAAGTGGAGCCAGCTCGCAAAGGACGCAGGCATCAAGGTCGAATGAGCTTCGGGCCGGTCGCGGCTGCCGTGTGTCAATCGACTGAGACCGCCCAATTTTTAATCAAATCACGGCCAGGCGCAGGTGCTGATTGCGTGTTCAGCTATCAATTGATGAGCATCTGCCGTGCGTGGATCTACTGTGTGGAGCGCCTTCGAAATGAACGTTGATCACCAACATCTCTCAGCCATGGCGCCGCAGACCGCGGTGGCCGAACTGGTCACCAAGGCGCGCGTTGCGCAGCGCATCGCAGACGGCTACGACCAGCAGCGTGTCGACGACGTGGTCGCTGCAGCCGGCTGGGCCATCATCGAGCCCGCACGCAACCGCGAACTCGCCGAGCTGGCGGTGCGCGACACCGGCGTCGGCAACGTCGAAGACAAGGTGCGCAAGAACCACCGCAAGACCTTCGGACTGCTGAGGGACTTGAACGGCGCGAAATCGGTCGGTGTGATCGCCGAATACCCCGAGCGCGGCATCGTCGAGATCGCGCGCCCGGTCGGCGTGGTCTGCGCGGTCACGCCGTCGACCAACCCCGGCGCGACACCGGCCAACAAGATCATCAACGCGCTCAAGTGCCGCAACGCGGTGATCGTCGCGCCGAGCCCGAAAGGCTGGAGCACCGCAGCTCGGCTGCTCGAGATGATCCACGCCCAGTTCGACCGCATCGGCGCGCCGCGCGACCTCGTGCAGTTGCTGCCCGCGCCGGTGAGCAAGCAGTCGACCGCCGAACTGATGAAGCTGTGCGATCTGGTCGTCGCCACCGGTTCGCAGGCCAACGTGCGCGCAGCCTATGCGAGCGGCACACCAGCGTTCGGCGTCGGTGCCGGCAACGTTGCCGGCATCGTCGATGAGACCGCCGACGTACAGCAGGCGGCCGAGCGCATCGTGCGCTCCAAGACGTTCGACAACGCGACGAGCTGCTCGTCGGAGAACAGCATCGTGGTGGTCGATGCGGTGCGCAAGCCTGCGATCGAAGCGCTTGAGCGGCTCGGTGCCGTGCTGCTCGATGCTGCACAGAAGGCGACGCTGGCGCACCTGATGTGGCCGGAAGGCAAGCTGTCGGCGGCCGTCATCGGCAAGTCGGCGCATGAGATTGCGCGGCTTGCAGCGTCTCAGGATGAAACTGGCAGCGGCGGCTGGCAGGCGGTCGCAGACAAACAGCCGCGCATCCTGATGGTCGAGGAAAGCGAAGTCGGCCACGACCATCCTTTCTCCGGCGAGAAGCTGTCACCGGTGCTGGCGATCTACGCGGCGGCCGACTTCGAGCAGGCCGCGCAGACGGTCGCGAAGATCTACGCTTACGAAGGCGCAGGCCACTCGGTCGGCCTGCACAGCGAGTTGCACGAGCGGGCGCTCGAGCTCGGGCTGCACCTGCCGGTGTCCCGCGTCATCGTCGACCAGGCGCACTGCATCGCGACCGGCGGCAGCTTCGACAACGGGCTGCCGTTCTCGCTGTCGATGGGCTGCGGCACCTGGGGCAGGAACAACTTTTCCGACAACATGAATTTTCGCCACTACATGAACGTCACGCGCATCTCGACGCCGATCCCCGAGCAGGTGCCCACCGAGGCCGACCTCTTCGGCGGCTTCTTCGAACGCCACGGCAAGGCCTGAGATGCGCGACCAGTTCGACACGGTGCGTGGGCTGATCGAGGCCCAGGCGGCAGCACAACCCGGCGCGATCTACGCCGTCTCGACCGCATCCGATGCAACCCCTGACGTTCGGCGCGCTCGCGCAAGATTGCCGCAAGGTGGCGGCTTGGCTGCGCGCCGCCGGCTCGAAGCCCGGCGACGTGATCGGCGTCGTGTGCCCGAACGGTCTGCAGACCCTGCGCGTGCTGCTCGGTGCGATGCACGGCGGCTGGTGCGTGAATCCAGTGAATCTGCTGTCGCAGCCGGAGCAGATGCACTATGTGCTCGAACATTCCGACTGCCGCGTGGTGGTGGTCAGCCCGGACCGCGAAGCGGCGGTGCTCGAACTGCTGAGCCGCATCGATCGCGATATCGCCGTGCTCGTGACCGAGCCCGATGCGGATCGGATCCCGGCCGCGGCGGGCAGGGACGAGGCCGCGCCCACGACCGACGCTCTCGCGCTGCTGATGTACACGTCCGGCACCACCGGCCGGCCGAAGGGCGTGATGCTGACGCATGCGAGCCTCGCGGCCAACGCGCAGGCGATCAGCCGGGAACACGCACTTGGCTCGACCGACCGTGTGCTCGGCGTGCTGCCGCTCTATCACATCAATGCGTTCGTGGTGACGATGTTGAGCCCGCTCGCGCATGGGGGCAGCGTCGTGCTGCCGCCACGATTTTCCGCCGGCCAGCTCTGGCAGCAGGCGATCGAGCATCGCTGCACCTGGCTGAACCTGGTGCCGACGATGGTGTCGTATCTGCTCGAAGGCGAGGACGCGCCGGCGGCTGCCGCGAGCCGGCTGCGGTTCTGTCGTTCGGCATCGGCCGCGCTGCCGCCCGAGCACCTGAGCGCGTTCGAGCGCCGCTTCGGCCTGGGCATCATCGAAACCATGGGACTGACCGAGACCGCCGCGCCCGCGTTCAGCAACCCGTTGGAGCCCGCGCGGCGCAAACTGGGCGCGGTCGGCGTCGCCTCCGGCTGCGCTGCGCGGGTGGTTGATGCCGAACTGCAACCGGTGCCCGACGGCACCACGGGCGAGATCGTGATCCGCGGCCCGAACGTGATGCGCGGCTACTACAAAGACGAGCAGGCGACCAGCGACAGCTTCACGCCCGACGGCTGGCTGCGCAGCGGCGACCTCGGCCACCGCGACAGCGACGGCTTTTTCTTCATCACGGGTCGCATCAAGGAGTTGATCATCAAAGGCGGCGAGAACATCGCGCCGCGCGAAATCGACGAGGTGTTGCTGCGGCACCCTGCGGTGCTCGAAGCGGCTGCGGTCGGGGTGCCGGACAAGCACTACGGTCAAGAGATCATGGCCTGCGTGGTGCTGAGGCAGGGCGCGCGCTTCGACAAGTCCGAGTTTCGCGCGTTCTGCGAGAAGGAACTGGGGCGCTACAAGACGCCGGCCGTGTTCCGCGTGGTGAAAGAACTGCCGCGCGGGCCATCGGGCAAGGTGCAGCGGCTGAAATTGCTGGCGCTTTGGCCCGCGCAAGGCGATGCGTCCGCGTCGACGATCCCGTAGAAATTCGGCCCGTCGCGCGGGCGCACGCTCCCACGCCGCCGGCCGGGGTCAGGGACGATTCGGACGAGCCGCCGCGGTCGAAGTCCCGGTGATGTGATCGGATTGGCAGCCATCAACCCCCGAGCTTGGGCACCAACGCCAACGAGAACCACGGCACGAAGGCGGTCAGCAGCCAGGCGATCAGCAGGCCGCCGAGGTACCACATCGCGAAGCGCACGAGCTTCGAGTACGGAATGCCGGTCACGCCGCTGGCAACGAACAGGTTCAGGCCGAACGGCGGCGTGATGAAGCCGATCGCGGCGCCCACCAGAAAGATCACGCTGAAATGCACCGGGTCGACCCCGTGCGCTACCGCGATCGGCGCCAGAATCGGTGCGAAGATCACGGTGACCGGCAGGCTCTCGAGGATGCAGCCGGCGGCCATCACGATCGCCATGCAGACCAGCAGCACGACCGTCTTGCTGTCACCGAACCAGGCGACGAAAGAAGCCACGGCATCGGCCGCGCCCAGCAGCCCGAACACCTGCTGCATGACGACCGAGACCGCGATCATCGGAGCCAGCATGCCGGTCAACTGACCCGAGCGCAGCAGGATGCTCGGGCAGTTCGCGCCATTTGATTTCGCGCGTCAGCAACAGGCCTGCGAGCAGGCAGAAGCCCACCGTGATCGCGGCCGCTTCGGTCGGCGAGAACACACCCGAGTAAATCCCGTAGATCACGATGAAGATCGCGAAGAAGCCGAGATAGGCGCGGCGCATGGTCTTGAACACGCGCGACCAGTCGAGCGGCTCGACCGAGCCCCAGCCGTTTTTGCGCGACGCGAACCAGCACACGCCCATCATTGCGACGACCATCAGGATGCCCGGCATGATGCCGGCTACGAACAGGTCCGAAATCGACAGGTTCATCAGGAACCCGTAGACGATGAAGATGATCGACGGCGGGATGATGATGCCGACGCATGCCGCCGGCAGCTGCGGTGGCGGCCGCGAAGCGCGTGTCGTAGCCGTCCTTCACCAGCAGCGGATGCATGATGCCGCCGATGGTCGCGGTGGTCGCCGAGTTGGAGCCGGAGATCGCCGCGAACAGGCCGCACGAGCCGATGGTTGCCAGCCCGAGCCCGCCGCGCAGCCAGCTCATGCACGCATGGGCAAAGTCGGCCAGCCGCCGTGCGATGCCGGCCGCCGCAATCAGGTCGCCGGTCAGGATGAACAGCGGCAACGACAGCAGACCGAAGAAGTTCAGGCCTTCGAACAACGTCACGCCGATGTTGGCCAGCGTGAAGTCGATGACCAGCGAGACGCCGACGACCCAGAAGCCGATCACCAGAAAAATCGGCACGCCGATCAGGAACAGGCCGATGACCGCCGGCCGAGACCAGGCCGATGAGGAGTTCCGTCATCTCATGATGTCAGTCCCCGCCGATCGTTTGAATGTCGACGATGAAAGGCTCCTTGCGGCGCCAGCGGCCGATGTCCTCCCACAGGTTCTGCAGCACGCGAATGATCAGCAGCGCCCAGGCCAACGGCGTCGCCAGATAGAACCACCACTGCATCACGTTGTCGGTGCCCTGCACGATCGCGAAATTCATCTCGACCAGCCGCGTCTGCTCGATCGTGAAGTAGAGGACGATCGCGCCGAACACGATCCACAGAATCGCATCGAGCCACATGCATGCGAACTGCAAGGCGATACGACATGCGCAGCCGGATGTCGTTGAACACCAGGTGTGTGCGCTTGCGACGTTGTGCGAGCAGCCGATCCAGGTCACCCACAGGAACAGGTAGATCGGGATCGAGGTGCTCCAGGGCACCATCTCCTTCAGGATGAAGCGCTCGAACACCGCGAACACGATGATCAGCGCCATCGCCGAGTAGGCGACCAGGATCAGCGACGCGTTCGGCATGTTCTGTCGAGCCAGCGCAGCGGGGCAAGCATCAGGTTCATGGCAAGGACGTTTCAACAGACACGCAGCAAAGCCGCGGGCGCGCAGCATCGCACCGGTCAGCCGGCGTCTGCTTGTCGCCTGGATCAGGCAGCCGCCGTGATCAGGACTTCCACCACTTGCGCGGCTTGACGTCGACTGCCTTCATGTCGGCTTCGGAATCTCGCGCGCGATGGCGTAGATTTCCTTGTAGACGTCCTGGCCGCCCGACATCTTGTTGAGCCGCTCGCGCCACTCTTCCCACGGCTTGGGCTGAAACTCCGGCGAACACATCTTCTCGGCCTTCTTGCGTCTCGGCGTCCGACAATCGGCGCGAAGCGCACGGTGTTCTTCGCGAACAAGGTGTCGGGCTTCGGATTGGGCACGGCGCCGATGATGTCGATGAGCGCCTTCTCGTGGTTCGTCTGCGTGTACTGCTGCGCGGCGTAGGACGTCTCGCAGCACCACGTCCTGCAGCTTGGCCGGCAGCTTCTTGAACGTCGCGTGGTTCATCGCGGTGTGCTCGGTGCCGCAGAAGAAGCGCAGGTCGACGGCCTGCGACAGCACCGGCGACATGTTGGCGTAGGCGGCGGCGCCCATCCAGGTTTCGGCGCCGTCGATCAGGCCCTGCTTGAGGCCGTCGAGCGTCTCTTCCCATGCGATCGGCACCGGCCCCAGGTTCATCGAGCTCATCGCGATGCGGCCGAGCTGCGTGCCGGTCACGCGGTTCTTGGTGCCCGCGAGTTGCTCCACGCTGGTGATCAGCGGTTTGTCCGCGAACTTCTTGCCGAGCATGATGCCGCGCAGTTCGCAGTGGCGTGTAGAGGAACTCGATGTTGTGCAGTTTGCGCATCGGCTCGCGCAGCATCGCTTCGCTCTTCGGGTGGTAGAAGAAGTGGAGCTGCGAGGCGCGCGACGGGAACATGTAGGCGAAGTCGAGCACGTTGTAGTAGGGCGCCGAGCCGGCCGAGTTCTGCGTGCTGGCGGTGAACATGTCGACGATGCCCTGCTGGGTCTTCTTCACGCAGTCGAGCTGGTTGCAGATCTGGTTGCTGCCCATGAACTCGACTTTGAGCGCACCGTCGCTGCGCTTTTCGAGTTCGTGCGCAAACCACAACTGACCGGACTTCTGGATCTGCAGGTTCTCTTCGTTGAAGCCGGATGCGCCGAACTTCAGCGTTTTGACCGGTGTGTTCTTGCTGCGGTCGTTGGCGGTCTGGGCCGCCGCGCGGCCGACGCCTTCGAGGTGAGCGGGCCGACCATGCCGGCCACCGCGAACGCGGTCGAGCTCAGGCCGTAGGTGCCGGCGATGCGCATGAAGCCGCGGCGGTCGAGTGGGGTCTTCTGGGTCATGGCTTGTCTCCTGGAAAAGTGGGGCTTCAAGTGGCCCCGTTGGTGAAAGGATCGCAGAAAAAGGCGACGCGGCAAGCCGTGCCGTCAACGGGCTCGCGCGTCCTCGCGGATCATGTCGACGGCTTTTTCGGCCATCATCACGACGGGCGCGTTCGTGTTGCCCGACACCAGCGTCGGCATCGCCGAGCAGTCGATCACGCGCAAGCCGGCAATGCCGCGCACACGCAGTCGCTCGTCGAGCACCGCAGAAGGGTCGTTGTCCGGGCCCATCGTGCAGGTGCCGCTCGGATGGAAGATCGTGGCGCCGTTGTTGCGGGCGAACTCGAGCAGCGCCTCGTCGGTGTCGGCGTCCTTGCCGGGCTTGACCTCACGCTTGATGAACGGAGCCATCGATTTCGAGCCGGTGATCGCACGGATCGAGCGCAGCGCCGCGATGTTGGTACGCCGATCCAGATCGGTGGCGAGGTAGTTCGGCTGCATCTCCGGTGGCGCGAACGGATCGGTGCCCTTGATCCGGATGTGCCCTCGCGACTCCGGACGCAACTGGCAGACCGACAGCGTCATGCCGGAGAAATCGTGCACCTTGCCGCCCGCCATGTCGGCCGACAAAGCGGCGACGTGGTACTGGATGTCCGGCGTTTTCGCTTCATCCGGCAACGCCCGCATGAAGCAGCCGCCCTGGTTGATGCCGACCGCGAGCGGGCCGGTGCGGTGCAGCAGCCATTCCACGCCAAGCCTGGCCTGGCCGAACAACGAATTCAACTCGTCGTTCGTCGTCTTCCTGGTCGACTCGAAGATCATGCGCACCTGCAGGTGGTCCTGCAGGTTTTCGCCGACGCCGGGCAGGTCGTGCACCACCGGCACGCCGTGCTTCTGCAGCAGTGCGGCGGGGCCGATGCCGGAGAGCTGCAGCAGTTGCGGCGATTGGATCGCGCCGGCGCAGAGCAGCACTTCGGCCTTGGCGCTTTGCCATCTTGTTCTGTCCGCCTTGGGCAAACCGCACGCCGACTGCGCGCTTGCCATCGAGCATCGATGCCGGTGGCCTGCGCGTTCGTCTCGATCTTCAGATTCCGGCGGCCGCGCGCCGGCTTCAGATAACCCTTCGCCGTGCTCCAGCGCCAGCCTTTCCAGGTGGTCAACTGGTAGTAGCCGGCGCCTTCCTGTTTGGCGCCGTTGAAGTCGTTGGTGCGCGGCACGCCGATCTCGCCCGCACCATGGATGAACGCTTCGATCAGATCGTTCTTCGCGCCGATGTCGGACACCGCCAGCGGGCCGTCGCCGCCGTGGTATTCGCTCGCGCCGCGCTGGTTGCGTTCGGACCTGATGAAGTAGGGCAGGCAGTCGTCGAAGCTCCAGCCCTTGTTGCCGAGCGCGGCCCAATGGTCGTAGTCCTCGCGCTGGCCGCGAATGTAGATGAGGCCGTTGATCGAACTCGACCCGCCGAGCGTCTTGCCGCGCGGCCAGTAGATGCGCCGTCCGTTCATGTTCGGATCGGGGTCGGTGTAGAAGCACCAGTTGTACTTCTTGCTCCACATCGTCTTGCCGTAGCCGATCGGCAGATGGATCCAGAACGAAGCATCGGGCGGGCCGGCTTCGAGCAGCAGCACGCGGGTGGCGGGGTCTTCGCTCAGGCGGCCGGCCATCACCGCGCCAGCGGAGCCGGCGCCAATCACAATGTAGTCGTACTCGTCGGCCATAAGAACGGGGGGTTCGCTGGTCGGGCATCGGGGCCGGGAACCCATCTGCCGTCACACTGAAGAATGGAACGTTTCGTTCCGCATGAAAGCCATGTTAGACACATCGATTTCGGAACGCAACGTTCCAGTATTAGCGTTTACCCTGATGAATGACAAGAAACTTGCTGCCACCGGTTCATCGGCCGAGCGCAGCCTGCGGCTGATCGGACATCTGGCGAATACCGGCCGGCCGTTGTCGCTGGCCGAACTGGCGGAAGCGCTGGAACTGCCGAAAGCAACCGCCCATCGACTCTGCATGCATTTGATGGAGCTCGGCTTCGTCATGCGGTCGATCGACGAGCGCGAGTACGTGGTCGGCCCGGCGCTGCGCCGGCTGGCGCTCGACACGTTGAATCACGGCACCGTACGGGGCCTGCGGCACAAGGTCCTTACGGACTTGGTGGCAGAAGTCGGCGAGACTTGCAACTTCACGACACTCGACGGCGCCGAAGTGCTGTATCTGGACCGGGTCGAAGCGCCCTGGCCGTGGCGGCTGACGCTCGACGTCGGCGTGCACGTGCCGCTGCACTGCACCGCCAGCGGCAAGCTGTTTCTGGCGCTGATGGACAAGGCGCGGCGCGACACGCTGATCAAGCGTCTGAAGCTGCCCCGGCTCACCAGCAACACGTTGACCAGCGCCGACGCACTGCGGCAGCAATGCGCCGAGATCGCCAGACAGGGCCACGCGCTGGACCGCGAGGAATTCATCCACGGGCTGGTGGCCGCCGCCGTACCGGTGCGCGACGCCAGCGGCGAAGTCCGCGCAGCGATCGCTGTGCACGCGCCGATTGCGCGTATGTCGGCCGAGCGCGTCGCGGGCTGCGTGCCGGCGCTGCATGGGGCGGCCGGACGCATCGGCGAGCAGCTCTAGACAGCCACGCGGTTGCGGCCCGTTGTTTCTATACGGGTAACGGCCGGCTCAAAAGAAATTGAAACCCAATCGGCAACGCATATGCAATTGGTTTGCCAGACACGAATCGCATGAACACCCGCAACGACCTCATCCCGCCCACCGCCCGTTACGCACGCGTGCTCAGCATCGCCGGCTCCGACAGCGGCGGTGGCGCCGGCATTCAGGCCGATCTGAAAACCGCTGCCGCGCTGGGCTGCTACGGCATGACCGCGATCACCGCGATCACCGCGCAGAACACGCAGGGCGTGCGCGCGATCCACGCGTTGCCGCCCGAGCTGCTTGCGCAGCAGATCGATGCGGTGGTGGAAGACATCGGCGTGGACGCGGTGAAGATCGGCATGCTGCACGACGCGGCCGTCGTGCGCGTGGTGGCCGCGGCGCTGCGGCGCCACCGGCTGACCCGCGTGGTGCTCGATCCGGTGATGGTGGCCACCAGCGGGGACCGACTGATCGCGGACGACACCGCGGCCGTGTTGGTGCGGGAGCTGTTTCCGCTGGCCACCGTCGTCACGCCGAACCTCGACGAAGCGGCGATGCTGCTCGACCGGCCGATCGAAGCGGTGACGCAGCTCGATGCTGCAGCGCGCGATCTGCTCTCGCTCGGCGCGCCCGCCGTGCTGCTCAAGGGCGGGCATCTGCCGGGTGCGCTGGTGGTCGATGTGCTGCTGCTGGCGGAGGCGCCCGATGCGCCGCGTCATTGGCAGGACGCCCGCATCCCGAGCCGCAACACGCACGGCACCGGCTGCACGCTGTCTACTGCGATTGCTTGCGAACTCGCGCTGGGAAGGCCGCTGGTCGGGGCCGTCGACCACGCGCGCCGCTACGTGCAGCAAGCGCTGGCCGCCGGCGCCGATCTGCGCGTGGGCCATGGCCATGGGCCGCTGAACCACGGCTACGCGCCACTGGCAGCGCAGCGGCTGCCGCTGTAGCGCGGCGGCTCAGGCCAGCGCCGTTCGCCTGCTCCCGACCCCGCGCAGCAGGCGGTCCGGCAGCAGGGTGATCGCCAGATTCGGCAGCGCCGATCCCCCCGCCGGCCACCACGGCGCAGCGGGCGCCCAGCGCATCGGCTGCGCCGGCGGCAGCCCCGCCGCCAGCTGCGAGATCACCACACCGAACAGCGGCACGAAGATGGAGCCCAGCAGCAGCAGGAACGGCTCCAGGCTGTGCATTGGCAAAAACAGCGCGGCAGCCGTCGCGAGCACGCCAAGCACCACGGCCGCGCCGCGCACCAGCGAACGCCCACGCAGCAAGTTGATCGACACGGCGCCCGCGTGCAGATCACCATAAGCGTTGTCCACCTCCTCGATCAGGATCAGCGCGAGCGCGATCAGCCCGCCCTGCGCGAGCAGCAAAGTCGTGACCCGCTCGATGCCTGGCTGCGCGGTGCTCACCACCAGCATGCCGAGCCCGTAGCAGCAGATGTTGGCCCGCGCATAGCCCAACCACGTGCCGCGAAGTGTGCCGCCGGTGCTGCGGCCCTAGCGCGACAGTCAGCCACCCGCGGCAGCCAGGACAGCGGCATCGCGATCACCAGATCGAGCGCGGCCAGCCAGCTCACCGAGCCGTTGCCGGGACGCTGCCAGCGTGTCTCGAACCCTTGCGCCTACGCGCGCGCCGAACTGCCACGTCAGCCACAGCAGCAACACGATCACCAGCGGCGGCCCGCTGCGGCGCACGAACTGCCGCACCAGCGTCAGCACCGAGCCGCTGGCCAGCAGCACCAGCAGTCCGTCCCAGGCCAGCGCCGCAGCCACCGGCAGCCACGCGGCGTCGAAGCCGAACCATTCGCGCGCGATTGCGCCGGTGCCGTCTCGCATCACCGCGATCCCGGACGCATCCCGGCCGAGCAGTTGCACCACGTTCAGCGCGACAGGCAGCCTGGCGAAGCGCCGCCCCAATGCGCGGCCCGCCAGCGCCGAACTCGACAGCCCTTCACGGCAGCCGACCGATGCGACCCAGGCCAGCAGACCGGCCCCCGGCAAAGAGCCCACCACGACGATGACCAACACATGCGGCCGGCTCAACGCCGGCACCAGATACGTGCCGACCTGGATCACGGGCAAGCCGACGCCGACACCGAGGCAGAGCGACGCATGGACGGAGAAACCGAACACGCGGTCGGCCTGCGGGACAGACTATGCCGACACACAGTGGTCGGTCCACCCAGAAGTGGGGGTCATGGTCACCCTGCTCGTCCTTTGACGCGGCGCGACAGGACATCGAAGCCGCGTGAGCCTGCGACGCATGCGAAAGCCGTGCAGCATCGGGCCAGCTTCCCTGCGCGAGGATTGCCTCAATCAGGTTCGAAGGAAATTTCTCAGCCGCGCGCCGGCCAAGCGATTGTCCGAAATCGCACCCGGTCGGCAGCACCCCAGCGTTGTCCCGGCAGGATGCCGGGACAGGTCGAACCTTAAACAGCGCCCGACGCGGAGACCGCGCCTTGCGGCGCTTGTGCGACCAGTGCGTCGAGCGCAGCGATCGGTAGCTGGCCGGCCAGCCCGATCGCCACAAGCACCGGCGCATCGACTGGCGCGGTGTCGAGGCGGTGCAGCGAGCCGTGCCGGCCTGCGAACTGCACATGGGCCCAGGGCGGCGTTTCGTCGATGCGCAGATAGCCCTTCAGCCGCAGCACACCGCGCGGCATCGCGCGAAGTGCGGCGCGCCATTTGGTCGCCGAGACGATGTGCGTCGGGTGCGCAACCCAGGTCTCGAACTGGTCGCTGTGGTCGTGCCGATGATGGGTGTGACCAAGGTTGCTGGCTGCGCGGTCTGCGGGTGCCTTGCCGGCAATCGCCGGGCCGTCGCGCAGCACCGACGGCACGCGCGCGTCGATCGTCTCGATCCGTTGCGCATCGGGCGCGGCTCGGTCGAGCCACGCGTGCACCTGCTGCAGGCCGGCCGCGTTCACCAGATCCGTCTTGTTGAGCACCACCAGATCGGCCATCCGAACCTGCCGTGCAAGCGAGTCGGCCAGCGCCGGGTCCGCGGCCTGATCCACCACCGCGGCCGCATCGATCAACACGATCACCGCGTTCAAGCTCAGCGCCGGGTCGGCACGGCCCACTTGCGCGATCTTCCAAGGGTCCGACACGCCGCTGGCCTCGATCACCACGCCGTCGAACGGCTGTGGCGACTCGATCACGCGGATCAGCGCGGCCGACAGGTCGTCGCCGATCGAGCAGCAGACGCAGCCGTTGGACAGTGCCACCGTGTCGGCGCCGCTTTGTGCGATCAGCGCCGCATCGAGGTTCAGCGCGCCGAAGTCGTTGACCAGCACCGCGAGCCGCTGCCCGCCGGCATCGCGCGAGCCAGTGGTTCAGCAGCGTGGTCTTGCCGGCGCCGAGAAAGCCGCCGATCACCGTCAGCGGCAGACGCCCGGCGCGTCTTCAAGCCTTCGCTGCCGGGCAGCGCGATGGCCCGGCCGCCGACCACGGTGCCCGCAATGCCGATGTCCTTCAGCTTCTCGGGCGCCACTCGCGGTCGGGTCGTCGTCGAGCACGCAGAAGTCGGCGAACTTGCCGACCTCGATCGAGCCGATCCGGTCGTCCAGGTGCAGCGAACACGCGGCGCCGAGCGTGATCGCGTGCAGTGCATCGTCGACGCTGATGCGCTCTGCCTCGCCCAGCACGCGGCCGGACGATGTGAGCCGGTTGACCGCGCACCAGGCGGTGAACAGCGGCCCGAGCGGCGTGATCGGCGCGTCCGAATGGATCGCCAGCGGCACGCCGTGCGCCAGCGCGGTCGCGCAGGCGTCCATCCGCTCGGCGCGGTCCGGGCCCATCGTCAGCGTCGCGTGCGCGTCGCCCCAGTAGTAGAGGTGGTTCGCGAACAGGTTGACGCCGACGCCCAGCGCGCGCCATGCGGCGGAACTGCGCGGCGTCGGCCATCTGGCAATGCTGCAACGTGTGGCGATGATCCGCGCGCGGGTGCTGTTCGAGCGCGGCTTCGAGCGCATCGATCGCGAGTTCGGTCGCCTCGTCGCCGTTCGTGTGGATGTGCAGTTGCAGGCCCGCGGCGTGAAAGTGCCGGATCGTCTCGCGCAGCTCGGCCGGCGGCAGGATCCAGATGCCGTTTTCGCGCCCGTTGAAGTAGCCGGGCCAGCGCACGCCGTGCGGTGAAGCCCTGGATCGAGCCGTCGGCGACGATCTTGACCGCGCCGAAATGCAGTTTGTCGGTGTTGCTGCTTGATGCGTTCGCGCACGCGCGCCACGCCGGTCTCGCGGTTCATGCTTCCGTCCATGCTGATATAGGCGGGCACGATGCGCACCGGGAAGTCGTCCTCGGCACAGAGCCGCTGCAGCACGCCGACGTTCTCGTCCGATAGGTCGTTGACCAGATCGGTCGCGGTCGTCACGCCGGCGAGCTGCGCGATCTGGCCGAACATGCGCAAGCCCGTTTCGCTGGCGCCGGTCACGCGGAAGATGTTGCCCGTAAGCCGCGTGATCGGGAACATCGCGGCGAACTCCTGCAGTTCGCCGTTCGGCTCGCCGGCTTTGGTGCCGCTGTCGAACTTCGCGATGCCTTCCACATCCGTGTCGCGGTCGATGCCGGCAGCCGCGAGTGCAGCCGTGTTCACGTTCATCAGGTGCTGGCTCGCATGCAGGATCACCACGGGCCGCGTCGCCGACACCCGGTCCAGATGCTCCACCGTCATGCGCTCGGAGCCGAAGAAGATCGGATCGAAACCCCAGGCCAGCATTGGCGTCTGCGGATCTTTCATCCTCGCTTCAAGCGCTCTGCAGCCGCTCGATCACTTCCTCGAAGTTCTTGCAGCCTGACCAGACGGTGCCGTCCGGCGCCGTGCGCGCATGAAAACCCGTGAATGGAAACTGCCACAGGCCGCCGGCCATCAGATGCGAGTGGCCCTCGACCAAGCCCGGCATCAGCACCTTGTCGGCGAAGCGCTCGTCGATTTCAAAGTCACCCCAGGCCTGCATACGGTCCAGCGAGCCGACCGCGAGCACTCTGCCATCGCGTACCGCGACGTGCGTGGCCTCGGGCTGACGCGGGTTCATCGTCAGGATTTTTCGAGCCTTGAAGACGGTAATCGGATTCTGGTTGGTGCGTGCCATGTCGGTCTCCAGGCGTGGGGTGTCTGATCGGGTCATCGACCAGGAAAGTTGGGAAAAAAAGAGGTTTTCTGGCCGAATGCGCCGATGTGCGCATCATCTCGCGCAATCAAAACAGGCGTAATTGATCGACGTTTCAGGCGATGGACCCTCGGCAGCGCATCGCTCCTGGCCCTGCCGCTCAAACCGCAGGCATTCGAAGAATCGGCTGCGCTTCGCCACCGACCACCGCGATCCGTCGGCAGCGCACCCAATGATCCGGTGCGACTTCCCGCAGCTCCGGCAGCCGCTCCCGGCAGGCCGGCTCCACCGCCGGGCAGCGCCCCGCGAAGCGGCAACCGGGCGGCGGGTTGATCGGACTCGGCGGGTCGCCGGCCAGCTTGATGCGGTTGGCCGCACGCGCCCGCCCGCCGTGCACCGTCGGCACTGCCGACATCAGCGCGACACTGTACGGATGCAGCGGGTTTGCAAAAAACGCCTTGCGCGGCGCCTGCTCGACGATCTGCCCGAGGTAGAGCACCGCGATGTCGTCGCAGATGTGCTCGACCACCGCCATGTCGTGCGAGATGAACAGGTAAGTCAGCCCCAAGTCCCGCTGCAGCTTGACCAAAAGGTTGAGCACCTGAGCGCGGACCGCCACATCGAGCGCGGAGACCGGCTCATCGCAGACCACCAGATCGGGCTTGGTTGCGAGCGCCCGCGCGATGTTGATGCGCTGGCGCTGCCCGCCGGAGAACTGATGTGGAAACAACTGCTGCTGCTCGGGCCGCAAGCCCACTTGCCCGAACAACTCGGTCACGCGCGCAGCCCGCTCGGCCGGTGTGCCGATGCCCATCAAATCAAGCGGCGCGCGCACCGTCGCTCCTGCGCGCTCCCTCGGGTTCAGCGATGAAAACGGGTCCTGGAAGATGAACTGCATGCGCCGCCGAATCTGCCGCAGTGGTTCGCCTTCCAGCCGATCCAGCCGCACATCGCCGAGTCGTATCTCACCCGATGTGACAGGTGAGAGCCGCATCACGGCCAGCGCCGTCGTCGTCTTGCCCGAGCCCGATTCGCCGACGACTGCGAGCGTGCTGCCGCGCCGCACATCGAACGAGACGCCATCGACAGCGCGAACCACATCGCCGCTGCGCTTGATGGGGAAGTGCACCTTGAGGTTGCGCACCGACAGCAGCGGGGCGACCCGACGAACTGCCGCCTGCGGCGGCTCCGATCGCTTCCGGCAGCGCACTCATGCCGCCACCTCGGCGCGCTCATCGAGCAGCCAGCACGCCGCGCGATGGCCGCCTTCGTTGCCGATCAACGGTGGCACATCGTTGGCGCAGCGCGGCATCGCGTACCGGCAACGTTCGCGAAACGCGCAGCCCTGCCCCAGCTCCCAGATGGAAGGCACGACACCGCTGATCTCGACCAGTTCGGCGCGTCCAAGCTGTTGGCTGCTGCCGAGCGCAGGCAAACACGCGATCAGGCCTTGCGTGTACGGATGCTGCGGGTTCGACAACAGCTCGTCGCAAGTGCCTTGCTCGATCACGCGGCCCGCATACATCACGATCACACGGTCGGCCATTTCGGCCACCGCACCCATGTCGTGCGTGATCAGCATGACGGCGGTGCCGTTCTCGCGCTGCAGATCGCGCAACAGATCGAAGATCTGCGCCTGAACGGTCACGTCGAGCGCGGTGGTCGGCTCGTCGGCGATCAGGATGTCGGGCCGGCAGGCGAGCGCCATCGCGATCATCACGCGCTGGCGCATGCCGCCCGAGAGTTGGTGCGGATACTCGTCGACGCGGCGCTCGGGCGCCGGGATGCCGACGTGGCGCAGCATCTCGATTGAGCGCTCCCGCGCCTGCTTCGCGTCGAGCCCCGCGTGCAGCCGCAGCGATTCGCCGATCTGGTCTCCTACGGGGAACACCGGGTTCAGCGACGTCATCGGCTCCTGGAAGATCATCGAGATCCGGTTGCCACGCACTTCGCGCATGCGCGCCTCGGTGGCTTGCAGCAGGTCCTCGCCCTGAAACAGTACGCGGCCGCTGCGGATGCGGCCGGGCGGCGACGGGATCAATCGCAGCAGCGCCAGCGCCGTCATGCTCTTGCCGCAGCCCGATTCGCCGACCACGCACAGCGTCTCGCCGCCGTCGATCGAGAAGTCGACGCCGTTGAGCACCAGCGCGGCGCCGCGGCGGGTGTTGAACTCGACGCGCAGGTCTTCGACCTTGAGCAGCGGGCCGGCATGGGTCGTTGTGCTTCGCGGGTCCATCAACGCTCCCTCAGCTTGGGGTTCAACGCGTCGTTCAGACCGTCGCCGATCAGACTGACCGCGAGCACCGTGACGAAGATCGCCGCACCCGGAAACGCCACCGCCCACCAGCTTGTCAGTATGTACTGACGGCTCGATCCGATCATCAGCCCCCAGCTCATCTGGTTCGGGTCGCCCAGGCCCAGAAACGATAGACCGGCTTCGAACAGGATCGCGCCGCCCACGGCCAGCGTGGCCGAGACGATCAGCGGCGGCAGCGCGTTCGGCAGGATGACCTTCCACATGATGCGCGGGTTGCCCGCACCGATCGCGTGCTCGGCCCGCACGAAGTCGAGCCCCTTGACCTTCATGAACTCGGCGCGCGTGAGCCGCGCGGTGCTGGGCCAGATCACGATACCGATCGCGAGCGTCACGGTGATGATCGTGGGCGAGAACAGCGTGACCACGACCATCGCGAACAGCAGCGCCGGCAACACCTGGAAGAACTCGGTCACGCGCATCAGCCATGCATCGACCGCGCCGCCGTAGTAGCCCGCGAACGCGCCGATCGTGATGCCGATCACGACCGAGAGCAACGCGGCCACCGCGCCGACCAGCAGCGTGGCACGGCCGCCGTAGATCAAGGTGGTCAGCACATCGCGGCCGATGTAGTCGGTGCCGAGCCAGGCATCTTCGGTGCCCGGCGGCGTGAGCGGCGCCCAGCGGATCTCGAATGGATCGGCCGGGTGGACCATGGGGCCGAACACCGCGACGGCCACGATCAAGCCAAGGATCAGCATGCCGGCAATCGCCGACGGGTTGCGCACGAACATGCGCATGGCCTCGATCCCGGGATGCTCGACCTTCGGCGCCTGAGCGGAAGACATCTGCAGGTCGGCATCGGCGGGCTCATGCGGCCTTGATCCTCGGGTCGACCAGTCGGTAGGCCAGATCGGTCAACTGGTTCATCACGACCACCACGATCGAGGAGAACAGCAGCACGCCGAGCAAGGTCGGATAGTCGCGGCGCAACACCGACTCGAACGCAAGGCGCCCGAGGCCTGGCCAGTTGAATACCGTCTCGACCAGGATCGCGCCGGCCAGCACGTTGCCGAACTGCAGGCCGAGGATCGTGATAACCGGCAGGACCGCGTTGCGCAACGCGTGCTTGTAGAGCACGGTGCCTTCGGCCAGCCCCTTGGCGCGCGCGGTGCGGATGTAGTCGGCGCCGAGCACGTCGAGCATGCTCGCGCGGGCCAGTCGGCTGTATTGCGCGAGGTAGACCAGCGCGAGCGTGACCGTCGGCAGCACCAGGTGATGCGCCACGTCGAGCGCGTCTTCGAAGCCCGCCGCGCCGTAGGAGTCGATCGAGCGCATGCCGGAGATCGGAAACCACTGCACGACGGAGGCGAACAGGATCACCAGCATGATGCCGGTCCAGAACACAGGGGCGGCGAAGCCGATCAGGGAGACGACCGTGATCGACTGCGACAGCAGCCCGTTGGGCTTGCGTGCCGACAGCACGCCCAGACCGGTGCCAACCGTGAACGCGACCAGCACCGAGGCGAGCACCAGCAGCAAGGTGGCCGGCACGCGCTCCAGGATCAGCCTGGACACCGGCGAGTTGAAGAAGTACGAGTAGCCGAGGTCGCCGCTGACGACCTTGCCCAGATAGATGCCGAGCTGCACCGGCAGCGACTTGTCCAGCCCGAACTTGGCACGCAGCTCGGCCTTCAGCTCCGGCGACATGCCGCCGCTGGCGCCGGCTATGGTTTCCACCGGGTCGCCGGGCGCGGCATGCACCAGCAGGAAATTGAGCACCACCACGGCCAGCACCAGGGCAATGCCCTGCAGCAGGCGGGACAGGAGAGACCGCAGGGTCATGGCAGGGCGTGGCCGTTCAAGAGCTGCGCCGCTTACTTGAAGTACATCTCGTCGTAGCGGCGCCATCAGCGCCCCAGATCGTCAGTCGGCAGCATTGACGACCTTGTTGAGTGCGGCCGTGTGATACGGCATCACGTTGATGTAGTAGATAGGCAGCTCGTCGGTGACGATCTTCTGAAACGTGCGCGTAGTCGGCCTTGCGCTTGGCAGGATCGAGTTCGCCGCCGGCCGACGTCAGCAATTCATCGACCTTTGGGTTCTTGTACGACTGTGTGTTGGTCCAGATGATCGGACGGATGTTGGAAGACAGATAGGTGCGCGCGACGCCGATCACCGGATCGCCCCAGTTGAACACCAGGTCCATCGACAGATCGAAGTCGTGATTGGCAAGCTTCTTGGCCCAGGCGGGGAAGTCTGCCGAAGTGCGCACATCGACCGATGATCCCAACCTTCTTCAGCTGGCCGCGGATGTATTCGGCCACGGTCTTTTGCTGGTCGTCAGGACCCGGCAGGTAGTCGATCGTGAGCTTGAAGCGTTCACCGTCACGCGTCGGCTTGTAGCCCGCCTCGTCGAGCAGCGCAGCGGCCTTCTTCAGGTCCAGCGGATACATCTCGACGTCCTTCGTCGCGAACGGGCTGGTCGGCACGATCGGGCCGTCGTCGATCGTGGCGAAGCCGCCCATCAACGCCTTGGTGATGAACTTCTTGTCGATCGCATGGGCGATCGCCTTGCGCACCTTCACGTCCGACAACGGCTTTCTTCGTCGAGGTTGAATGCGAGCCAGTTGATCGGGCCGATGCCTTCGTAGCCCTTGTCGGTCAGCGTCGATGTTCTTGTTGTCCTTCATGCGCCGCAGATCGGTCGGCACGGTCGCGAACGGGAACATGTGGACTTCGCCGCGCTCAAGACCCAGCATGAGGCTCGAGGTGTCCGGCACGATGTTGAAGATGATGCGGTCGAGCAGCGGCTTGTCTTTCAGGAAGAACTTGTCGAAGCGCTCCAGCACGATGCGCTGGCCCGGCTTGAACTCGACGAACTTGAACGGTCCGGAGCCGACCACGTCCTGCGAATTGCGCGGGTGGTTCTTCAGATCCTTGCCGTCGCCATAGATGTGCTTCGGCAGGATCGGGCACAGCGCAGGTGACATCGCGAGCACGATGGCGGGATGCGGCTCGCTCATGCGGATGATCGCGGTGTGTGCGTCCGGCGTCTCGACCTTCTCGACCGGGCCCAGCATGGTCTGGAACGGATGGTTCGCCTTGATCGCCATGATCGAGAACGCGACGTCTTCGCTCGTGACGGGCCTGCCGTCATGAAAGATCGCGTCCCTGCGCAGGTTCAAGGTCAGCGACTTGCCGTCTTCGGCCAGCTTCCAGGATTCGGCCAGATAAGGCTGCGGTTTCCACTCGTCGTCGAAGCGCAGCGGGCTTGCGAACAGTTGGGTGGACGGCATCGCGGTGGCCACGCCGGACTGCACGGCGCCGTTCAAGTGACGAGGGTTTTGCGTGCTGCCGATCACCAGCGTGCCGCCTTTTTTCGCGTCTTGCGCGGCGGCGGCGCCTGCCAGGCCGAATGATCCCGCCGCAGCGGCCGCGGCGATGGCGACGACTGCAACGCGTCGGCGGGTCCAGGGGGTGTTCAACATCAGGGTCTCCTCAATTCAAGCCGAGAATAAAAGCTCGCTGCAGCGGGTGCGCAGTCGAGTCGTGTCCGTGCGTGGTACATCGAGTGTCGACCCCCAAGTCTGCGTGCAACCTTCGTGCCAACGCAACCGGGGAATTACCGACGCGACAGCTTCACAGGCACCCGGGCGGTGGCACGAACGATCGATATTCCGATTCCAGCCACTGTGCGAACCGCAGGCACACCGGATCACCGAACGCCGGGCCGATGACCTGTGCACCGATCGGCAGTCCGCTCGGGCTCAGTCCCAGCGGCACCGCCGTCGCGGGCAGGCCCGGCAGGCTTGCGTATCCGGCCCAGAACAAAGCATCGGTGGTCGGCTGCTTTCGACCATTCACATCCAGCATGCGCTGCCAGCGTTGCCCGGTCTGGTTGTGTGCGAACGCGGGCACCGTTGCGGTCGGGCAGATCAGCAGATCGAAGCGTTCGAAGAACTCGGCCCACTGCCGCACCAGCTTGTGCCGGATCTGGTCGTGCCGCGCCCAGTCCTGATGCGACGAGGTGCCCGCGCGTGCGATCCAGACGCCATAGTCGGCATCGTTCGGCGTATCGGTTCGACCGAGTTGCTGCGCCTCGGCATAGGTTCGCTCATCCATGCGGGTGCCGGTGGCCGCACGCAGCATCCAGATATAGCTCTCATACGCTTCGCGGCTGTCGACCGGGCGCGCCTGCTCATCCACTTCGAGGCCACGCGAACGCAGAAAAGTGACCAGCTCGTCGATCGCGTGCTGCACCGTGGCATCGACTTCGGCGCATGCATCGTTCTTGACCACCGCGATGCGCATCCGGCCGGCCGGCGTGCCGCGGTCGTGCCAGCGCGTCGGCGTCCTGCCGGCCGGGCCGTACGATTCGAGCGGGTTTGCGAGGATGTCCATCGCGAGCGACAGATCGAACGCACTGCGCGCGAGCGGCCCGACCACCGCGATGTCGAGCGCATCCGCGCATTCGGTACCCGGCAACTGATGTCCACGCTCCGGCACCACACCCCAGGTCGGTTTGTGGCCCCAGACGCCGCAAAAGTGCGCGGGGTTGCGAATCGATGCGCCGATGTCGCTGCCGAGTTCGAGCCCGGTCAGCCCGGCCGCGAGCGCGGCTGCCGCGCCGCCCGAGGAGCCCCCAGGTACGCGCGTCACGTCCCAAGGATTGTTGGTCGTGCCGTAGACCGGGTTGAAAGTCTGCCAGTCGCTCAACTGCACCGGCACATTGGTCTTGCCAAACACGATGGCCCCCGCGTCTTGCAGCCGTTGCACCGCAACGGCAGGCTGCTGCGCGATGTTGCCCTTCATCGCTTCGTGGCCCCAGGTGGTCGGCAGGCCGGGGACGTCGAACGACTCTTTGACAGTCATCGGCAGCCCGTGCAGCGGTCCCCAGGATTCGCCGTTTGCGAGCGCGGTGTCCGCTGCCCTGGCGCGCTCCAGCGCTGCGTCCGCCACCTGCGCCACGACCGCGTTCAGCGCCGGATTCAGGCGCTGCACGCGGTCCAGATAAAGCTGCAGCAGCTCGACCGCACCGATCTCGCGCAGCCGCAGCAGGCGAGCCAGTTCGTGGGCGGGACGAAACGCGAGTTCCTGCGGCAAAGCCATCGTGCCTTCTCCTTTTTGTCGTCAGCGACGATTCGCTGAAACTGCCGCAATGATCGACCAGTTGCGGTTCGCTGCCAAGCGGCGCGTGCATCCGCCGCCGCGTCAAAGCTTCTCGTCTTGCAGGTAATACCAGCGATAGAGGAACTGCTGGCCCAACCGCCGAAACGGTGCGAACGCACGGGACCGCACGAAGTTGAACGCGTTCGGATATTCGAGGGGTGCGTGATAGATCGGCAACGTGAACGCGTTGTCCTGCTTGCCCGCGATGCGCTGCGCCATGCGGCGCCCGGCATGCGCGGAAAACGACACGCCGTTGCCGCCGTAGCCGAGCGCGTAGTAGACGCTTTCCTTCGCGTCCGGCTGCGTCACGCGCGGCATCATGTCGTGGCTCACGTCGACCCAGCCCCACCACGAATAGTCGATCTGAATGTCCTTCAACGCCGGAAACTTGCGGTGCAGCGCGCCGACCAGCAGATGCATGTGTTTCGGGTTCGTCGCGTCCGCTCCGGTGATCGAGCTGCGGCTGCCGATCTGCACGCGGTTGTCGGGCAAAAGACGGTAGTAGTTGCGCAGCGTGCGCGTGTCGGTGATCGGCTCATGGGTCTGGAAATGGGTGGCTTCCAGCTCGTCTCTCGTCAACGGCCGCGTCACGAGCGAGTTCGACAGGATCGGCATGATCTTCGAATGCAGGCTTTTGTGCAGTGCGTTGCTGGTGTAGCCGCCGGTGGCGAAGCCGACGGACTGGGCGCGCACCGTGCCGCCGGGCGTCTTCAAATAATGGACGCCGTTGCGAGTTTCGAACCCGGTGACAGGCGAGGCCGGATGCACCTTGACGCCGAGTTCGCGCGCTTTTTTCAGGTAAGCGAACGCGAGCTTGAGCGGATGCACGCCGATGCCGTCCGGCTCATGCATTGCGCCGACGCTGTCGGCATCGCGTACGTAACGCCTCGCGACTTCCTCGGCCGACAGCATGTGGGTGTCGTAGCCGAACACCTCGCGCATGACCTTCGCCTCGTTGCGCAGGAACGGCATTTTCTTGTCGCGGTGCGCGATGTAGAGATGGCCGCCCGGTTGTGGTTCGCATTCGGGGAATTCGGCGACCAATCCCTTGAAGGTCTCGAAGCCGGCGCGGATTTCGGCGTCGAGCTTGAGCGCGGTGTCCTTGCCCCAGCGCGCGATCCATTGCGAGCGGTACAACCGGCCGCTCGCGTTCTGCCCCTGGCCGCCGTTGCGGCTGGTGCAGCCCCAGACGCTGCGGTTGGCTTCCAGCACGGTGGCCTTGATGCCGTGCTCGCGGGCCAGGAACAACGCGGTGGCCAGACCCGTGAAGCCCGAGCCGACGATCACGACGTCGGCGTCCACGTCGCCCGTGATCGGGCCGTCGTCGTCAGGGGGCGCGCCAGCGGTCGCAACCCAGTAGGTCGGTGCGTAGTCGGTGCCGTGACCCGGTGTGGGGTGCGACCAACGGGTCGTAATGCGGATCGTAGGCTTTCAGATGCGTGGTGCTGGGGGTCGACATGTCCATGGCGAGGCTTCCTTCTTTCATCGTTCGAGGGTGCGCACCGCGTCATGCGCCGAAGAGGGGGTCGGTTGTTCACCGTTGGGCTCGAACATAGCGTTTTCCCTGTCACTGCGAATAGCGCCAGCGACGACCATTCGTTGAGGCCAGCTGTGGCTCGTGGCCCGCTCGCGCTGGACCCAGCGTTTGTGGGCAACTGGTTCTAAGCGCATTCTGCAAGCCTGACTACGCTTTGCGTTCTTGCACAGGGTCGCAGTGCGGCCGGAGTCGGGTCTTCCCGACATGCGACGCACCACCGGCGACCGCAACATGACAAGGATCAGCAACGATGAACACCGATAAGAACAACCAGGTCGACGAGCAGATGCTGCGCGATTTTGCGGATGCATGGAACCGGCACGACCTCGACGCACTGATGGGCTTCATGGCCGACGACTGCACGTTTCATGCAGCCGCAGCGGCCCGGAACTGCGTGGCAAGAGCTTCGTCGGCCGCGAGCAGGTGCGCGAAGGCTTTGCGATGGCCTGGACGACCTTCCCCGATGCGGCCTGGCTCGATGGTGAGCACTTCGTCTGCGGCAACCGCGGCGTATCCGAGTGCACGTTCAAAGGCACCAAGGCCGACGGCTCGCGCGTGGAGGCGCGCATGGTCGACGTGTTCACGTTCCAGGACGGCAAGATCGCCGTGAAGAACGCGTTCCGCAAGGACCGGCCCGCACAGGCAAGCAAGTAACCTGCGCGGCACCGAAACCACTTTATTCCAACCCTCGAGGAGACTTTCATGACGAAGCAGATCATTCGCAGCAATTCCCGCCGCACTAACGGCCGCCGCGCTGTTCGCGGCACCGGGCGCTTCGGCCACCACGTTCAAGGTCGCCGTCGGCGACGCGCAGGGCAGCACGCAGTGGGAGATGGGCACGTTCTTCAAGAAGACTTTCGAAGAAAAGACCGGCGGCAAGCACAAGATCGACCTGTTTCCGAACGGCCAGCTCGGCAGCGAGGAAAACACGGTCAGCAACGCGCAGATGGGCTTGCTCGACTTCTCGCTGCTTGCGATCAACAACGTCACGCCGTTCTCACCGACGGTCGGCGTGCTGACGCTGCCGTACGTGATCCTGAGCGCCGAGGACGCGAAGAAGCTCGTGACCGGCGACGTCGGCAAGGAGCTCACCGCGAACACCGTGCGCGACGCCGGCATCCGCATCGTCGGCTGGACTTTCACGGGTTTTCGCGTGCTGACGAACTCGAAGCGGCCGGTCAGGACGATGGAAGACTTGAAGGGTCTGAAGATCCGCGTGCCGAAGAACGAGATCATGATCGCGAGCTACAACGCCTGGGGCATCAACCCGACGCCGATGGCCTGGTCGGAGACCTTCACCGCGCTGCAGCAGGGCGTGGTGGACGGGCAGGACAACCCGTACATGACCGTCTGGTCGATGAAGTTCAACGAGGTGCAGAAGTACATCACGCCGATCCGCTACGTGTTCTCGCTCGAGCCGCTGATCGTCAGCGAAGCGATCTTCAAGAAGCAGCCGGCCGACGTGCAAAAGGCGATCCTCGAAGCCGGCGCCGAGTCCACCGAGCACAGCTACAAGTTCCTCGGCGAGACCGAAGACAAGATCAAGAAGGAACTGCTCGCCAAGGGCATGGAGATCGACCATGCCCGCGAACGACGAGAAGGTCTGGATCGACAAGGCGACGACGGAAGTCTGGCCCAAGTTCTACAAGAGCATCGGCGGCAAGGAAAAGCTCGACAAGGTGTTGAAGACCCTCGGCCGGTGACATCGGCTCGCCCCCCAGGCTGCGCGCCCTGCGTATCGCTTCGCCAACCCCTCGCCGGGGGCGACGCTGGTGGACCGGCGGAGCCCGCTCCACGGCGCCTGCTGGACTTCGGTCAGCCGTGTTGAACTTTAGGAAGTACGTTGATGTCGGCTGAACGCTCCATCTGGTCGCGCCTGAACAATTTCGAGACCACGGTCTGCGAAATCTTGTTGTCGCTGTTCGTGCTGTTGCTGTTCGCGCAGATCGTCGCGCGGCAGGTGTTCGGCTTTTCGATCGCGTGGTCGGAAGAGCTGTCGACCTACATGTTCGTCTGGTTCGCCTACCTCGGCGCGGTGGTGGCGGCCAAGATGTCGGCGCACAACCGGGTGACGTTTCACTTCCAGTACATGCCGAAGTGGCTGGCCAAGACACTTGCGCACGATTGCCGACCTGCTCTGGGTCGCGCTTCAACATGTACTTCGTCTGGCTCAGCTACGACTTCGTGTTCAACCGCATGAACCTGTTCTGGAAGTCGCAGACGCTCGGTGTGCCGATGAAGTACTTCTACATGATCCTGCCGATCGCGTTCACGCTGATGTCGATCCGCATCCTCTACAACTTGTACCTGAGCGTGTTCAAGGGCATCGACATGCTCGACCCCGAGCAGATGGAGATCGAGAAGCTGCGGCTCGAAGCGGCGCAGGAGCTGAACAGCCCTGGCGCGCCACCACCGCACGACATCCGCCTTTGCACGAAAAGACCTTGATCGGAAGCAGCGCGTGGAAAACCATCTCGTAGAAATCCTGTTCGGCGGCTTTCTGCTGCTGCTGGTGCTCGGCGCACCGATCACGGTCGCGCTGGGCGGCGCGGGCATGGCGGCTTATGTGGCGCTCGGCAAAGACCCGATCGCGCTGGTGCAGATCGCGTTCACGTCGGTCGGCAACTTTCCGCTGATGGCGCTGCCCGCGTTCGTGCTGGCCGGCGCGCTGATGGAGGCTGCGGGCATTTCCAAGCGCCTGGTCGACATCGCCGAGACGATGGCCGGGCCGATCACCGGCGGGCTCGGCGCGGCCACCGTGCTGGCCTGCCTGTTCTTCGGCGCGATCTCCGGCTCCGGCCCGGCGACCACCGCGGCGGTCGGCATGCTGATGATCCCCGCGATGGCCAAGCGCGGCTACGCCAAGCCCTATGCGGCCGCGGTCACCGCGGCGTCCGGCGGCCTGGGCATCATCATTCCGCCGTCGATTCCGATGGTGATCTTCGGCATCGCCGCGCTGGGCATGCAGCCGCCGCCCGAGGCGGTGGAGAAATACGGCACGTTCGCATCGCTGTCGATCCCGAAGCTGTTCATCGCCGGCGTGATTCCGGGCCTCGTGATGGCGTCGCAGCCTGCTGATCCTGAACTACTTCATCTCGAAACGCGCCGGCTACAAGGGCCTGACCGAGAAATGGTCGGGCCGCGACATCGGCCAGCTCGATGCGCAAAGGCGTCTGGGCGATGATCGCGCCGTTCATCATCCTGGGCGGCATCTATACGGGCCTGTTCACGCCGACCGAATCCGCGATCGTCGCGATCTTCTACACGCTGTTCGTCGGCATCGCGCTGCACCGCGAACTGACGCTCGAGAAAACGCTGGCTGCGCTGCGCACCACCACCTGGATCACCGGCCGCGTGCTGCTGATCCTGTTCACCGCGACCGCGTTCGGCCGCCTGCTGGTCGAGCAGCGCATCCCGGCCGACATCGCCGAATCGCTGCTGCACCTGACCAGCAACATCTACCTGATCTGGGCGCTCGTGATCGCGTTCCTGATCTTCGTCGGCATGTTCATGGAGACGCTGGCCGCGATCCTGATCCTGGTGCCGGTGCTGCTGCCGGTGATGTACAGCGTGGGCGCCGATCCGACGCACGTGGGCATCGTCGTGATCTGCGTGCTGTCGGTCGGTTTTCAGACGCCGCCGCTCGGCGAGAACCTGTTCGTCGCCTCCGGCGTCAGCGGCGAGACGGTCGAGCGCATCGTCGTGCGCGTGATGCCCTTCGTGCGCGGTCTCGATCGTTGCGGTGTTCATCATCGCGTACTTTCCGAGGTTGTCGCTCTGGCTGCCGGGGTTGTTCAAGTACTGACCCGGCCGGCTGCGGCTGCAGCATCTGCCGTCATCTCCGCGATCGCTTCGCCAAGCACCCGGATGCCGGCCTCGATCGCGCGGCGTCGATCGACTGGTAGCCCAGGCGCATGTAGCCCGCCGGCGGCCGCTCGGCCATGAAGAACACGTCGCCCGGCTCGATCAGCACGCCGCGCTCGGGCGGCGCAGGTCGGCCAGCACGTGCGAGTCGATGCCGTCGGGCAGCCGGACCCAGCACGAGCCGCCGCCCGTGGCCGCGACCACGCGTGCACTGCGGCATGTGCTGCGCCACCGCCGCCGCCAACAGGCCGGGTAGCGTTCGCTGTGCGCCACCGCGAGCCGGCGCAGTTGCGCATCGTGGTGACCGAGCGAGAGATACAGCGCGAACGCGCGCTGAATGAACGTCGACGGATGCCGCAGCATCAGGCGCCGCAACGCGCGCAGCTCGGCGATCAGTGCCCGCGCGGCGACGATGTAGCCCACGCGCAGGCCCGGTGCGAGGTCTTCGACAGGCTGCCGATGTAGATCACGCGGTCGTTGCAGTCCAGGCTTTTCAACGCAGGGATGGCTGCGCCCACCGCGCGATTTTCGCTTTCGTAGTCGTCTTCGATGACGATCAGGTCGGCTTCCTGCGCCATCGTCAGCAACGCCTCGCGGCGAGCCAGCGGCATCGTGACGCCGGTCGGGCATTGATGACTCGGGGTGACGTAGACATAGTCGAAGTCGCGCAACGTGTCGTTCACCGGCAACCCTTCGCCGTCGACCTCGATCGGTGTCAGCTGCGATGTACGGCTGGCGAAGATGTTGCGCGCATCCGGATAGCCGGGGTCCTCGAACGCGACGCGCGTGCCCTCGCGCATCAGCAAGTCGGCCACCATGTAGAGCGCGTGTTGTGCGCCGACCGTCACGATCAACTCGTCGGCCGACGCCCAGACGCCGCGGCGCGGCAGCACGCGGGTGCGGATCTGCTGCACCAACGCGTCGTCGTCGCGCGCGATCTGGTCGGGCGCCCATTCCTTCGTGTCCAGCACGGACAGCGTCTTCATGCAGCACTCGCGCCAGTCGGCGGTCGGAAACAAGGTCGGGTCGAACTGGCCGTACAGAAACGGGTAGGGGTCCTTCTGCCAGTCGGACGGCTTCACGATGCTGCGCTGTGCGGTCGGACGCAGATGCAGCCGACGCTGCCAGTCGGGCCCCGGGGTTGGCTCGGATCGCTGCGCGCCGGTCCGCCGATTCGGTGGGCGTTGGCTGCAGATCGGCCACCATCGCCGGATTCACGAAGTGCCCGCTGCGTTCGCGCGAGAACAAAAACCCTTCGTCGGCTGAGTTGCTGGTAAGCGATCACGACCGTGTTGCGTGCAACGCCCAGCGCGTTCGCCATCTCGCGGCTCGACGGCACCGGCGCGCCGCCGGGCAACTGGCCGTCCAGAATCGCTGCGACCAGCATGCTCGCGCACCTGCGCCTGCAGGCTCAACGCCGACGTCGCCGGCGCGCATGCAACAACGGTTTCCAAACGCGGCGGCCGGGCGGCGGCTGGTCGTGGTCGGTGGTCTTCATTCGATCAGGTCAAGCGGTGGCGCGACGGGCGGCGCAGCCGCGAACGGGCCGCGGGCTTTGCGCTGGGCCGGGGCGGACGAGGCCACTGCGTCGCCCGCCGGGCACTCACATCGACGATTCGAGCATGTCGCGGTATTCGTCGCGCGTGGCGAGGCGCGGATTCGTCTTGTGGCAATGGTCGGCCATCGCGCCGTCGATCACCTTGCTCGAACGATTCGCGCTGCACGCCCATCTCGCCCAAGGCCCGACGCCAAGCCCGAGCCGCGCGTTCATCGCGCGCGATCGCTGCCGGCCACTTCGTCCCCGAGCCGAGGCCCATCGCATGCGCCATCCGGTCGAGCCGGCGTTCGCGCCGGACCGACTCGGCCGGCGCGTTGAAGCGCACCACGGCCGGCAGGAACATCGCATTCAGCTGCCGTGGTGCAGCCGCGGATCCACGCCGCCCAGGCTGTGGGAGAGCGAATGCACGCAGCCCAGCCCTTTCTGAAACGCCATCGCGCCCTGCATCGACGCGCTCATCATGTTCAGCCGCGCGTCGCGGTCGCTGCCGTCGTTGGTCGCGCGTTCGATGAACGCCCAGCCGCGGCGCAGGCCGTCGAGCGCGATGCCGTCGGCCGGCGGGTTGAACGCGGGCGCCATGAAGGTTTCCATGCAGTGCGCGATCGCGTCCATGCCGGTGGCGGCCGTGAGCTTGGGCGGCAGGCCCAGCGTCAGCTCCGGGTCGCAGATCGCGGTCTTGGGCACCAGGTGCCACGAGTGGAAGCCGAGCTTGCGGCCGTCGTCGACGATCACGATCGCGCCGCGCGCGACTTCGCTGCCGGTGCCGGCGGTGGTCGGCACCGCGATCAGCGGCGCGACGCGGTCGGTGATGCGCGGCGAGCCGCCTTCGATCGTCGCGTAGTGCGTGAGCGGGCCTTCGTGCGTGGCGGCGATCGCCACGCCCTTGGCGCAGTCGATCGGGGAGCCGCCGCCGACGGCGATCAGGCCGTCGCAGTCGTTTTCGCGATAGATCTTCGCGGCGGCGCGCACGGCCGCTTCGGTTGGGTTCGACGGCGTCTGGTCGATAGACCGCGACCGGCAGCCCGACGCAGCGCATCGACCGCGCGCTGCAGCAGGCCGGCGGCCTTCACGCCCGGGTCGGTCACGACCAGCGGGCGCGGATGCGGCTGCGTTCGCATTCGGCTCTCAGCAGCTGCAACGCGCCGAACTCGAACTGGACCTGGGTGACGTAGTAGATCAATGCCATGATTTCTCGAGTGCCTCGCAGTGGGATTCGGTATCACTCTACGCGGGCAGGGCAAGCGGACGCCGCAGGCACCTTAAGATCGCGTCACCATGACCGCAGCGACGCTACCCGGACGATGCACCGTTCTCAGGTGCCTGCCTGCACCGCCCGCTGAGCGGCGGTCGCCGAGAGCAACTGTAGCGCGCTGCAGCAGCTGCATGCGGAAACCCGTGGCTGAGCGCGGCGCTGCCGGGCCGCGACCGGTGCAAACCCGGCCGCAACGTCGCTGGCGGACACCGCCGTGTTCGCTGCTTGGCGCCCGGCGATGCGCTCGCTGCTGGAGCGCATGGCGCGCGCCGGCCATCCGCGCTTCGAGACGCTGACGCCCGAGCGCGCCAAGGCGGCCTACGAGATCGGCGCGACGGTGCTCGAAGTGCCGAAGGCGCCGCTCGCGCAGGTGCAGGACCTGCAGCTGCCGGCGCGCGACGGCACCCCGCTGCGGCTGCGCGTCTATCACCGCGATTCGCCCAGCCCCGAGCTGCGCTGTCGCCGGTGCTGCTGTACTTCCACGGCGGCGGCTTCACGATCGGCAGCGTCGCCACGCACGACGCGCTGTGCCGCGAGCTGTGCGCGCTCAGCGGCGCCTGCGTGGCATCGCTCGACTACCGGCTCGCGCCCGAGCACCGTTTTCCGACCGCCGTGCACGACGCCGAGGATGCGATGCACTGGCTGCACCGCGCACGCGGCCGACGCTCGGCATGGATCCGCGCGCGCATCGCGCTCGGCGGCGACAGCGCGGGCGGCACGCTGGCCGCGGTCTGCGCGATCCTCGCGCGCGACGCCGGGCTTGCCGATCGCGCTGCAGCTGCTGTTCTACCCGGGCTGCGCGCGCGCGCCAGGACACCGCCTCGCACCGCGCCTACGCGCAACGGCCTGGTGCTGGAGCATCGACGATCGACTGGTTCTTCGGCCAGTACCTGCGCAGCGCCGGCGGACCGCGACGACTGGCGCTTCGCGCCGCTGAACGCGCCGACGACGTCGACGGCGTCGCGCCGGCCTGGATCGGCCTGGCCGAATTCGATCCGCTGGTCGACGAAGGCGTGCATACGCCGACAAGCTGCGCGCCGCAGGCGTGCCGGTCGAGCTGGAGATCTACCGCGGCGTGACGCACGAATTCATCAAGATGGGCCGCGCGCTGCCGCAGGCCCGCGCAGCGCACCGGCGACGCGGCCGCGGCGCTGGCGCAGCCGCTTTGCCGAGCTGCGCAACTGACACGATGCCAATGACAACCATGCGACAGGACTTCCGTTTTCTCCACCGCCTGCGCGTGCGCTGGGCCGAAGTGGACATGCAGAAGATCGTCTTCAACGCGCACTATCTGATGTATTTCGACACCGCGGTGGCCGACTACTGGCGCGCGCTGGCGTTGCCGTACGAGGAGGCGATGCAGCGGCTCGACGGCGACCTGTACGTGAAGAAGGCCACGGTCGAATTCCATGCGTCGGCGCGGATCGACGACCTGCTCGACGTCGGGCTGCAGCTGCGCGCGCATCGGCAACTCGTCGATGACGTTCCAGGGCGCGATCTTTCGCGGCGACCAATTGCTGATCGAAGGCGAGCTGGTCTACGTGTTCGCCGACCCGGCCAGCCAGACATCGAGGCCCGTGCCGCACTGCGCTGCGCGCAGTTGCTCGGCGACTTCGAAGCCGGCGAGCCGATCGCGCAGATTCGACTCGGCGGCTGGGACGAACTGGGCGCGACGCGGCGCCGGGTGCGCACCGAGGTGTTCGTCGAGGAGCAGCGCATCCCGCGCGAGGACGAATGGGACGAGGCGGACGCGGTCGCGCTGCATGCGGTGACGTTCAACGCGCTGGGCCAGCCGGTGGCGACCGGCCGCCTGCTCGCGGAAGCCCCGGGCGCGTCGCGCATCGGCCGCATGGCGGTGCTGCGCGTGCTGCGCGGCTCGCGGCTCGGCTGCGCAGGTGCTGCAGCGCTTGGTGGACGCGGCGCGCCAGCGCGGCGACCGCGAGGTGGTGCTGCATGCGCAGCGCAGCGCCGAAGCGTTCTACCGGCGCGCCGGCTTCGTCGCCGCGCGGCGAGCCGTTCGACGAAGTGGGCATCCCGCACATCGAGATGGCGCTGCCGCTGAAGCTGAAGCGGCGCGGCTTGAGCGGCTGCGGCCGCTGCGCGCGCACACCCTCGCCGCCGTATCAGATGTCGGCGAGCAACGCGTAGGGCAGCGGCCGCAGCGTCAAGGCTCGCGCCGCGCTCGCCGCGCCATGCGTCAGCTGGCCGCCTCCTCGGCCGCCGCGTCTGCATCGACACGATCGCATCGAACCCGCCGCCGGGCGCCGGGGCCGCCTGCACCACGTGTCCGCACGGCTCCTCGGACGGCGTCGGCTTGTCCGCCGCTCGGTGAAACACCGCCTCGCCCGACCGCCAGCGCAGCGGCCGCGTGCACGCAGATAAGCCCGGCGCTTCAACGTGCCGCGAAACTGGCTGCGCGCCACCACCTCCTGGCCCGGATAGCAACCTTTCTTGAAGTTCACGCCGCCGACCGACTCGTAGTTCAGCATCTGCGGCACGAAGGCTTCCGACGACCGGCAGCGTCAGCGTGGCCACGCCGCTGCTCACCTGCCGCCCAGTCCCACAGGCGGGCGCAGCGCGTCGCCAGCCGGCACCGCGCTGCGCGCCGGCGCGATCCAGAGCGCGCGCGGCACGTCGCCCGCGGCCGGATACAGCGCCGACGATGCTCGCGCCGCCGACCTCGCGCAGCGTCCAGGGTGCCATGGCCGCATCGCCCGCGTTGTCGGCCACGGCCGAGCCGGCCAGGCCGTACACGTCGAACACCGCGCTCGCGTCGGTCAGCCGCACCTTGGCGCGCAGCACGAACATCGACAGCCGCTTCAAGGTGGCCGCCAGCAGGTCCTGGCTGCAGATCAGCAGGATGTCGTCGCCGCGCCGCAGCGCGACGAAGCTCGCCTGCATGCGGCCCTTGGCGGTGCACAGCGCCGCCAGCCGGGCCTCGGCTGTCGCTGGCCGCAGGCCGAGGAAGTCCTGCGTCAGCTGGCCGTGCAGGAATTTGGCCGCCTCCTCGCCCGTGGCCTGGATCACGCCGAGCTGCGGCAGCCGGCAGACGCCGTCGAGTCGAGACAGGCGCCGTGCCGGCGACATCGTCGGGGGCGGCGGCATCGGTGGGGAAGCAAGAGGCGGATTCATCGCTGAATTATCATGGTCCGTGAACTTCTCGGGTTTTTCGAAGGTGTTGGCGAGGGCTGCCGGGTGCGACGATTTTTCGGTTTTCTGTTCGGTGTCGTGTTCCTGCTTGCGCTGCGCTGCGGGTGGCTATGCGTTGTGGTGGCTCGACCAGCCGCTCGCGCTGCGCGAGCGCCGCGACCGATCTGGCGATCGAGCAGGGCAGCCTGCCGCGCGACATCGCGCAGACGCGTGGCCGATGCGGGTGTGCAGGTCGACCCGCTGCTGCTGTACGGCTGGTTTCGCGTGTCCGGCCAGGGCCGCCGGATCAAGGCCGGCAACTACGAAGTCGAGCCCGGCGTCACGCCGCGCAGCCTGCTCGAACTGCTGGTGCGCGGCGGGCAGTCGCAGCAGCGTGATCACGCTGGTGGAAGGCTGGAACTTTCGCCAGGTGCGCGCCGCGCTGCAAAAGGCGCAGCATCTGAAAACCGAAGCATCGCCGCAGGACGACGAGGCGCTGATGACGCTGCTGGGCCGCCCCGGCGTCGCACCCGAGGGCCGCTTCTTCCCCGACACCTACACCTATGCGCGCGGCAGCACGGACACCGCGCTGCTCGCGCGCGCGCTGCGGGAGATGGACCGGCGGCTCGCGGCCGCCTGGCAGCAGCGCGCGAGCAGCGCGGTTGCGAAGACGCCGGAAGACGCGCTGATCCTGGCCAGCATCGTCGAGAAGGAAACCGGCAAGGCCGCGGACCGCGCGCAGGTCGCGGGCGTCCTGTCGAACCGGCTGCGCATCGGCATGCCGCTGCAGACCGACCCGACCGTGATCTACGGACTCGGCGAAAAATTCGACGGCAACCTGCGCAAGAAGGATCTGCAGACCGACACGCCCTGGAACACCTACACGCGCGCTGGCCTGCCGCCGACGCCGATCTCGATGCCGGGCGAGGCGGCGCTGCTGGCGGCGGTGCAGCCGGCGCGAGTCGAAGGCGCTGTACTTCGTCGCGCGCGGCGACGGCTCGAGCCAGTTCAGCGACACGCTGGCCGAGCACAACCGCGCCGTCAACCGATTTCAGCGCAATCCGGTGCGCGGTGACAAGATCGCCAGCGAAAAGCCCGCCGACGGCATGGCACGCGCGAGCGGCAAAGGCACCGACAAAACCGGCCGCGCCGCAGGTCCCGCGGACAAGAACGACGGCGACGACAACGCTGCCGATGCGGCTGTTGAAGAAAATAATGCCGCTGCGGCAAGCAGCGCCGCCGCTGCTGCAAGGCAGGACAGCGCGGAAGGCAAGGCGAATTGATGTCCGGTCTGTTCATCACGTTCGAAGGCATCGACGGCGCGGGCAAATCGACCCAGATCGACGCGCTGGAGCAGGCGTTCGTCGGCGCCGGCCGCGACGTCACGCGCACGCGCGAGCCCGGCGGCACGCCGCTCGCGGAAAAGATCCGCACGCTGCTGCTCGCCGACGCGATGGACCCGCTGACCGAAGCGCTGCTGTTGTTCGCGGGCCGGCGCGACCATTTGCTGCAGACGATCGAGCCGGCGCTTGCCCGCGGCGCCGTGGTGCTGAGCGACCGCTTCACCGACGCGACGTTTGCGTATCAAGGCGGCGGGCGCGGCTTCGACAGGGCGGTGCTGCGTGAACTCGAACGGTGGGTGCAGCGGGTGCCCGCGACGGCCGAGTGAACTGCGCCAGCCGGACCTGACGTTCTGGTTCGATCTGGCGCCCGAATTCGCTGCCGATTCGGCTGCGCCCGCGCGCGCGACGCGGACCGCTTCGAAGCCGAATCCATCGAGTTCTTTCGGCGCGTGGCCGCTGGCTACGCCGCGCGCGCCGCCGCCGAGCCGCAGCGCTTTGTGCGCCTCGATGCGGCGCAGCCGCAGGCGCAGGTCTGGCGGCAGTTGCGTGATGCGTTGCAGCAGCGCGGCTGGCTGCCCACGGCCGCATCGCCGCGCATCCCCGCCTCATGACGGCGCCCTGGCTCGCGCCGCAGCTCGCCGCGTTGCTGCGGCAGCGCGGGCATGCCTGGCTGCTGTCCGGGCCGTCCGGGCTTGGGCCAGTTCGCGCTCGCGCTCGCGCTGGTGCGCGCCTGGCTCTGCGACGCGCCGCTGCCCGACGGGCGCGGCGCGTGCGGTCGCTGCGCGTCGTGCCACGCGGTCGACGTGCACACGCACGCCGACTTGTGCGTGCTGCTGCCCGAGGCGCTCGCGCTCGAACTCGGCTGGCCGCTCGACGAAAAAACGCAAGGCCGAGCTCGACGACAAAAAACCCAAGCCGAGCCGCGAGATCAAGGTCGACGCCGTGCGCGACCTGGTCGCGTTCACGCAGCGCACGCGCTCGCGCGGCAGCACCAAGGCGGTGCTCGTCTATCCGGCCGACCGCATGAACGCGGTGGCCGCCAACGCGTTGCTCAAGACGCTCGAAGAGCCGCCCGGCGACGTCAAGTTCGTGCTGGCCACCGACGCCGCGAACCGCCTGCTGCCGACCATCACGAGCCGCTGCCAGACGCACGCGATGCGCTGGCCCGATGCGGCCGCCGCGCGCGACTGGCTGGTCGAGCAAGGCGTGGCCGACCCGGCCACCGCGGCGCTGTGTCTGCGCGCCAGCGGCGGCCGGCCCGGCGATGCGCTGCGACTGGCGCGCGCCGGGCTCGATGCGACCGCGCTGGACCGCGTTGCCCGCACAGGCCGCACGCGGCGATGTGGCCGCGCTGCGCGACTTCACGCCGGCGCAGGCGGTCGACGCGCTGCAAAAGCTTTGCCACGATCTGCTGGCCGCCGGCATGCGGTGCGCCGACGCGTTATTTCGATGCGGCCGACCTGCCGGCGGCGCGAAGCGTCGCGGCGCTGACCGCGTTGGGCAAAAGCACTTTTCGAGACGTCTCGCACGGTCGAGCATCCTTTCCATGCGCCGCTGATGCTCGAAGCCCTTGTGAGCGAGGCGAGTCGCGCCATAAACTCGTCCGCATGAGCGACTCCATCCTATTCGCAGCGCCACCGACCGCGACCGGGCTTGCTGCTTCGACCACCGGCGCCGCGCCTGCAGCCGCGCCGCGCTCGTCCGTGATCCAGCTCGCGATCAAGGAACGCGCGGCGCTCTATCAGGCCTACATCCCGCTGTTTGCGACCGGTGGCATCTTCGTGCCGTCCACGCGCGACTAGCGGCTCGGCGACGACCTGTACCTGCTGCTGACGCTGCCCGAGGACCCGCAGCGCTACCCGGTGGCCGGCAAGGTCGCCTGGATCAACCCGGCGCGCGCGCAGGGCGGCCGCGCCCAGGGTGTCGGCGTGCGATTTCCGAGCGACGACAAGGCGCGCCAGCTGCGCGTGAAGATCGAGCAGATGATCGGCGGCTACAGGATTCCGAGCAGTCCACGCAGACGATCTGAGTCGGCAGCCTCTGCGCCGGCGCGCCCGCGGTTGCGCAGCAGGGCGCGCTGCCGTTCCAGACCGGCGCGCGCAGCCGCAAGCTAGCGCGCAAGTCGATGTGCGAGCCGCCTGCCAAGCGCAGAGCCGCGACAATGCGGGTTTTCCTCAACCGCCGCAACTCGGCTGCGGCCGCCATGTTCACCGATTCCCACTGCCACCTGAGCATGCCCGAGCTCGCGCGCGAGCTGCCGGCGATCCGCGCCGCGATGCAGGCGGCGCAGGTCACGCGCGCGCTGTGCATCTGCACCACGCTCGAAGAGTTCGACGCGGTGCATGCGCTCGCGACCGATCACGACAACTTCTGGGCCACCGTCGGCGTCCACCCCGACAACGAGGGCGTTGCCGAGCCGAGCCTGCATGACCTGACCACGCGCGCGGCGCTGCCCAAAGTGGTGGCGATCGGCGAGACCGGCCTCGACTACTACGGGATGGAGGAACGCAAGGGCGGCCGCAGCGTGGCCGATCTCGAATGGCAGCGCGAGCGCTTTCGCACGCACATCCGCGCGGCGCGCGCGAGCCGGCTGCCGCTCGTGATCCACACGCGTGCCGCGTCCGACGACACGCTCGCGCATCCTGCGCGAGGAGGCGAGGACGGCGGGGCCGACGCGGCCGGCGGCGTGTTCCACTGCTTCACCGAAACCGACGCGGTGGCGCGCGCGGCGCTCGACCTGGGCTTCATGATTTCGTTCTCCGGCATCCTGACGTTCAAGAACGCGCGTGCGACTTGCGCGACGTGGCGGCATTCGTGCCGCTGGACCGCTTGCTGATCGAAACCGACAGCCCGTATCTGGCGCCGGTGCCGCATCGCGGCAAGACCAACAATCCGTCTTACGTGCCGTTCGTTGCGCAGCAGATCGCGCAGCTCAAAGGGCTGAGCACCGAGCAGGTCGCCCACGCCACGAGCGAGAACTTCAGTCGCCTGTTCAAACTGCCGCACGGCTGACCGAGCCACTGGGGTGCGGATCTACAGCCCCATTCGCGTGGCAGCTTTCACCCCGAATTCGCCGTATCCATCAGGTCATTCATGAAACCCTTGCTTCCCCGATTCCTGCTTGCAGCTGCGCTGGCGCTGTCTGTCGCGCCCGCCACCGCCGGCTCCTACGAGGACTTCTTCATCGCCGTGCGCAACGACAACGCAAGCGCGGTGCGCGGCCCTGCTCCAGCGCGGCTTCGACGCGAACACGCGCGGCCCGGACGGGCTGCCCGGGCTCACGCTCGCGCTGCGCGAGCCGTCGCCGAAAGTGGTGCAGACGCTGCTGGACGTGGCCGAACATCGACGTCGAAGCGCGCAACGCGCAGGACGAGAGCCCGCTGATGATCGCGGCGCTCAAAGGCGAGCGCGACATCGCCGAGAAGCTGATCGCGCGCGACGCCGCCGTGAACAAGACCGGCTGGACGCCGCTGCACTACGCGGCCACCGGCGGCCATCTGGATGATGATCCGGCTGCTGCTCGACCACAACGCCTACATCGATGCCGAGTCGCCGAACGGCAGCACGCCGCTCATGATGGCCGCGCGCTACGGCTCGATCGACGGGGCCCGGCTGCTGCTCGACGAAGGCGCCGACGCGACGATCAAAAACGAGCAGGGCCTGACCGCCGCGGACTTCGCGCGCGACGGCCGAGCGCGCAGACCTGGCCGAATCGATCGAGGCGGCGATTCGCAGCCAGCTGCCGCAGCGCAGCAGCGTAAGCGCCATGGCGCGACCGCGCCAGAGGCACTGGCGGCTTGTTCGGCGCGCCCGCCTTCAGCTCAGTAGCGCGGCACCGACGCGTCGTCGCTGCAGCGACCAGGCGTCGATGCCGCCCGCAACGTTGGCCACATGCGCAAAGCCGTGCTGCGCGAGGAACATCGCCACCTGCTGGCTGCGCGCGCCGTGGTGGCACAGGCAGGCGATCGGCCGTCGCCGGTCGAGTTCGCCGATGCGTGCGGGCACCGTGCGCATCGACATCTGCAGCAGGGCGAAGCTGCCTTCGGCCGCCACGCTTGCGGCCTGCCATTCGGCCGGCTCGCGCACGTCGAGCAGCAACGGCTCGCCCAGCCGCGCCGTCGGCTGCGGCGGCTGCGGCAAACCACTGGCCGAGCGCGGGCGGGAGAAATCTGATCGATCATCGGGTGAAGCTCTGCCTGGAGCGCCGCGCAAGTGCAGCGGGCCGCGGTTGTGACTAGAAAGTGAAGCGCGACGGCTCCGGGAAATGCCGCAACCGCGGCGCCACCGTGTCCCACGGCTGCAGCGTGCTCCAAGCGTCCGCGCCCGTGGCGCGTCACCACGGTCGCACGCATCATCGGCGACTGGCCGACGATGGCCACGATGCGGCCACCGATCGTCAGCTGCGACATCAGTGCCTTCGGGATCTCCGCCACCGACCCGCTCAGCACGATCGCATCGAACGGGCCGTGACGCGGCGCGCCCTGGCTGCCGTCGCCGCAGCGCACCTCGACGTTGCCGATCAACGCGCGGTCCAGGTTGTCGATCGCGAATGCCGCGAGCCGCTCGGTCGAGCTCGAGCGACAGCACCGACGCGGCCGACCAGCCGAGCAGCGCGGCCATGTAGCCGCTGCCGGTGCCGACTTCGAGCACGCGGTGGGTTTTCTCGATGCGCAGGTCCTGCAGCATGCGCGCTTCGACCTTGGGCGCCAGCATGCACTGGCCCGTGCGCCATCGCCTGCGCACGTCGTCCTTCGAGCGGCATCTTCCAGGTCGGCGAACGCGATGCTGCGGTGCGCAGCGGGCACGAACTCCTCGCGTCGCACCAGGCCCAGCAGCTGCAACACCTCGGCGTCCAGCACATCCCAGGGGCGGATCTGCTGCTCGATCATGTTGAAGCGCGCCTGCTCGATCGGATTCGCGGTGCAGCGGCTGCGGAGCCGCGGCGCGAGGCGGAGACGGATTGGCTCATGAACGGAATGGGGTCGCGGTGCGATGGATCGGATTGCCGGCCCGGGGACTCGCTCGCGGACAGGGGCCGGGTCGGGCGAAAAAGTGCGCAGGCAATCGTCTGCGATTCTAGGCGGCGGCTCGCGCATCGAGCAAGCCGGCCCGCGTGCCGGGTGACACGGTGCAACCGATGCGGCCTTCCAGGACCACGCTCGAGACGCTGGCGCCCAAATGCGATGGAGCGCTGTCAGCGCTTTGCACCGGTCGAATCTTCGTGGCACTTTCCATGACTTCGACCTCCGATCGCCGCAACCGCACATGCGCCGCTGGCCGAACGCCTGCGGCCGCGCCGGCTTGCCGACGTGGTGGGCCAGCAGCAACTGCTCGGCGACGGCATGCCGCTGGTCGACCGCGTTCGAGTCCGGCCAGCCGCACAGCTGCATCCTGTGGGGGCCGCCCGGCACCGGCAAGACCACGATCGCGCGGCTGATGGCCGATGCGTTCGACGCGCAGTTCATCGCGATCAGCGCGGTGCTCGGCGGCGTCAAAGACATCCGCGAAGCGGTCGAACCGCGCAGAAGCCGAGCGCGACGGGCTGCAGGCGCGCCGCACCATCGTGTTCGTCGACGAAGTGCACCGCTTCAACAAGGCGCAGCAAGACGCGTTCTTGCCGCACGTCGAGTCGGGCCTGTTCACCTTCATCGGCGCGACCACCGAGAACCCGTCGTTCGAAGTCAATTCGGCGTTGCTGTCGCGCGCGGCCGTCTATGTGCTGCAGCCGCTGACCGACGAAGATTTGAAGCAAATCGTGCTGCAGGCGCACGCCAGACAAGCGTCTGTTAGCGATGGAAGATGTAGCGCTGCAGCGGCTGGTCGAATACGCCGACGGCGATGCGCGCCGGCTGCTGAACGTGCTCGAGATGCTGAACGTGGCGGCGGCCGCAGCAAAGCCAGACCATCGATCGACGAGCCGTTGCTGCTGCGCGTGCTCGGCGAGCGGCTGCGCCGCTACGACAAGGGCGGCGACCAGTTTCACGACACGATCAGCGCGCTGCACAAGTCGATGCGCGGCTCGGACCCCGACGCGGCGCTCTACTGGTTCGTGCGCATGCTCGACGGCGGCGCCGACCCGCGCTATCTCGCGCGCCGGCTGATCCGCGCGGCCACCGAAGACGTTGGGCTGGCCGACCCGCGTGCGCTGACGCTGGCACTGAATGCGGCCGACGTCTACGAGCGGCTCGGCTCGCCCGAAGGCGAACTGGCGCTGGCCGAGTGCGTGATCTACCTCGCGGTCGCGCCGAAGTCGAACGCGGTCTACGCAGCGTTCAACGAAGCGAAAAAGTTCGTCAAGAACGACCGCACGCGCCCGGTGCCGATGCACCTGCGCAATGCGCCGACCCAGCTCATGAAGGATCTGGACTTCGGCCGCGGCTATCGCTATGCGCACGACGAGGACGATGGCTTTGCGGCCGGCGAGCGCTACTGGCCCGACGACATGGCCGAACAAAGCTTTTATCGGCCGGTCGAGCGCGGGCTCGAGATCCGGATCGCTGAAAAGCTCGCGCAATTGCGCGGATCGCAACGACGCCGCGAAGGCCCAAGGCAATTGAGCGGCGCGCAGCAAATACCGCGCCGGTCGGCCGCGTCACATCAGCAGATGCTCGCCCGCGTTGTCCCCGCCCAGAATCACGTAGTTGACCTTGCGGATGTCGAACAACGCGCGGCCGCCCGCATAGCTGATCGAGCTTTGCACGTCCTGCTCCATCTCGGTGAGCTTGCTCTCGAACGTGCCGGCCACCGGCTCCAGGATGCGCTTGCCTTCGACGTGCCGGTACTCGCCCTTGTTGTGGTCGGACGCGCTGCCGAAATATTCCTTGAACAGCGCGCCGTCGACTTCGACCGTCTGGCCCGGAGATTCCTCCAGGCCCGCGAACAGCGAGCCGATCATCACCATCGCCGCGCCGAAGCGAATGCTTTTGGCGATGTCGCCGTGGTCGCGGATGCCGCCGTCGGCGATGATCGGCTTGGTCGCCACGCGCGCGCACCATTTGAGCGCCGACAGCTGCCAGCCGCCGGTGCCGAAACCGGTTTTCAGCCGCGTGATGCAGACCTTGCCGGGGCCGATGCCGACCTTGGTCGCGTCCGCGCCCCAGTTCTCGAGATCGATCACGGCTTCGGGCGTGCCGACGTTGCCGGCGATCACGAACGTCTGCGGCAGGCGGTCCTTCAGGTAGCCGATCATGTCGCGCACGCTGTCGGCATGGCCGTGCGCGATGTCGATCGTCACGTACTCGGGCGCCAGGCTTTCGGCAACCAGCCGGTCGACGGTGTCGCGATCGGTCTGCTTCACACCGATCGAGATCGAAGCGAACAGGCCGCGCGCCTTCATCGATGCGCACGAACGCGACGTTGTCCAGGTCGAACCGGTGCATCACGTAGAAGTAGCCGTGCTCGGCCAGCCACGCGCAGATCGGCTCATCGACCACGGTCTTCATGTTGGCCGGCACCACCGGCAGCCGAAAGCGCCGGCCGCCGAGGTCGACGCCCGGCGTCGCACTGGGCGCGGCTCGTCACGCGGCATTTGCGCGGCAAGCAGCAGGACGTTGTCGTAATCGAAAATTTCCATCGTGGGCGGTCGAAAAATCGTTCGGAAAAAACGGAGAGCGCGGCGCCGGCGAACGCCAGCAACCGTGGCAAGGTTGGCACGAGGCGGGAAACCCGGAACCCTAGAATCGGCCGATCACCGAAGTTTGGGCCCATCGAGGCTGTGCTTCGGGCCAACTATACGAGCCGGTGCAACCCATGGACATTGCCAAAGAAGTTTCGAAACTGCTCGACGAGGTGCTGAGCCTGAATGGCCGCGCCCAAGCGTTCACGCGCGACACGCATCTGCTGGGCGCGATCCCCGAACTCGACTCGATGGCCGTGGTGACCTTGATCACGCGGCTCGAAGAGCACTTCGACATCGCGATCGACGACGACGAGATCGAAGGCGCGACGTTCGAGACCGTCGGCTCGCTCAGCGACTTCGTGCGGATCAAGACCGCCGGCTGACCAGCGGACGCTCGGGGCAGCGCGCATTCAGGGCGCGCGGTCGCAGTGCGAATGGGCGAGTGCGGCCAGCGTCGACCGCGGCCCTGCCGCATCCGGCACGATTGATTCGACGAAGCCCACCACCGCCAGCCGATCGGCTTGTGCGCCTTCCGGAATCTGCATCGGCCGCAACTCCGACAGCGCGGCCGAAGCGTTCCCGCCGATGTCGCGCCGGCACCGTCCAGTCGAGCTGCAGGCTGTTGCGCACCAGGCGGCGCGCGATCGATGAGCCGGCGGTGCCTGCGGGCAGTTCTTCCACCATCAACAGCCACGCGCGCCAGTGCCCGGGCTGGGGCGTTGCGCCATTCGATCGACGTGCCGAGATAGTCGCCAAGCGGCAAGCCGTGCGCAACCCGCAGGGCGGACGAGTTGGCCGTGCGGGCGTTGTCCACCGGCCGGATGTGGGTGTCCATGCGCAGCGGCGGCAGGCGCCCGAGCGCCTTGAGACGCGACAGCGAATCGATGCGTGCGGCCGCGGACAGCGGGGCGTCTTCCGCATCGCGGGCCGGGGCAATCCAGTCGAGGAAAAGCGTGCCGGGCGATTCGGGCCGCATCGCATCCGCCGGTGTGCGCCAGCAGTCTGCGCAGTCGGCGTTGATGAACCGCTCGATCCAACGCCGCGGGCGACGGGACGCCGTCGCTCGTGCACAGCGACTGCGACTGCACCGTGGCCGCCCAGACCAGCCGGCAGCCGCCGACCAGCAGCACACGAGCCAGACGCGCAATTTGCTTCATGAGCGGCAGCTTAAACCGCGTGGCCACGCGCCGCTTGCCCGGCGATTGCCCCACCGCGGCACGGGCCGGCGCAACGATCGGTTCACAGCCTGTCTTTTCTAGAATGACCGGCTATGCCCGCCACGCTCCTCCCCGACGATTCGTCGTCCCACGCTCCGCCTGCCGACGCCGCCCACGCCACTGCCGTTCGAGCGCAAGCTGATCGGCCAGTTGAACGACGAGCAGCGCGCCGCGGTGGTGCTGCCGCCCGAGCACGCGCTGATCCTGGCCGGCGCCGGCTCCGGCAAGACGCGCGTGCTGACCACGCGCATCGCCTGGCTGCTGGAACGCCGCGAAGCGTCGCCGGGCGGCATCCTCGCGGTCACGTTCACGAACAAGGCCGCCAAGGAGATGCTGACGCGGCTCGGCGCGCTGCTGCCGATCAGCCTGCGCGGCATGTGGATCGGCACGTTTCACGGGCTGTGCAATCGCTTCCTGCGCGCGCATTACAAGGCCGCGAACCTGCCGCAGAGCTTTCAGATCCTCGACACGCAGGACCAGTTGAGCGCGGTGAAGAGGCTGTGCAAGCAGTACGGCGTGGACGACGAACGCTTTCCGCCGAAGCAGCTGCAGTGGTTCATCAACGGCGCGAAGGAAGACGGCCTGCGTCCGGGCGCGGTGGAGGCGACCGATGCCGATTCGCGCAAGAAGATCGAGCTGTATCAACTCTACGAGGACCAGTGCCAGCGCGAAGGCGTGGTCGATTTTGCCGAGCTGCTGCTGCGCAGCTACGAGCTGCTGCGCGACAACGAGCCGATCCGCGCGCACTACCAGCAGCGCTTTCGGCACATCCTGATCGACGAGTTTCAGGACACCAACAAGCTGCAGTACGCGTGGATCAAGATGCTGGCCGGCTTGGGCGAGGCAGAGCGCCGGCGGTGCGGTGATGGCGGTCGGCGACGACGACCAGAGCATCTACGCATTTCGCGGCGCGCGCGTCGGCAACATGGCCGACTTCGTGCGCGAGTTCGATGTGCGGCACCAGATCAAGCTCGAGCAGAACTACCGCAGTTATTCGAACATCCTGGATTCGGCCAACGCGCTGATCGGCCACAACACGCGGCGGCTGGGCAAGAACCTGCGCACGGTGCAGGGGCCCGGCGAGCCGGTGCGCGTGTTCGAAGCGGCGCGCGACCTGGACGAAGCGCAGTGGATCGTCGACGAGATCCGCCAGCTCGTGCGGAACGACGGCTTCGAGCGCCAGCAGATCGCGCTGCTCTACCGCAGCAACGCGCAGAGCCGCGTGATCGAGACCGCACTGTTCAACGCGGCCGTGCCGTACCGCGTCTACGGCGGCCTGCGGTTCTTCGAGCGCGCCGAGGTCAAGCACGCGCTCGCATACCTGCGGCTGCTCGAGAACCCGCACGACGACACGAGCTTCATGCGCGCGGTGAATTTTCCGGCGCGCGGCATCGGCGCGCGCAGCCTCGAGCAGTTGCAGGATGCGGCGCGTGCGGCCGGTTGTTCGCTGCACGATGCGGTCAGCACGTTGACCGGCCGCGCCGGCGCGAACATCGCTGCGTTCGTCGCGATGATCGATGTGCTGCGCGAGCGCACGGCCGGCTCCACGTTGCGCGAGATCATCGAGCAGATGCTCGACAAGAGCGGCCTGCTCGACCACTACAAGGCCGATCGCGAAGGCGCCGAGCGGGTCGGCAACCTGGAAGAGCTGATCAACGCGGCCGAAAGCTTCGTGATGCAGGAAGGCTTCGGCCGCGACGCGGTCGCGCTGCCGATCGATGAGCTGCGGCAGAGCCCGGCGAGCCAGGGGATCGACCTGCAGCAGCCGCTGCTCGACGAGCCGCTGACCAACGCGCGCAACTCGGCCGCGCCGCTGGCGCCCGATGCCGAAACCGGCGAAGCGCTGAGCCCGCTGGCCGCGTTCCTGACCCACGCCGCACTCGAAGCCGGCGACAACCAGGCGCAGGCCGGCCAGGACGCGATCCAGTTGATGACCGTGCATTCGTCGAAGGGCCTGGAGTTCGACGCGGTGTTCATCAGCGGACTCGAAGAAGGCCTGTTCCCGCACGAGAACTCGGCGACCGACCGCGACGGGCTCGAAGAAGAGCGGCGACTCATGTACGTGGCGATCACGCGGGCCAGAAAGCGCCTGTACCTGAGCCATTCGCAGACCCGGCTGCTGCACGGGCAGACGCGCTACAACCTGAAGAGCCGGTTCTTCGACGAGCTGCCCGAAGAAGCGTTGAAGTGGATCGCACCGAAGGCACCCGGCGTATGGGCGGTCTGCTATGGGTTTTGGAGCGGGAAGTGAAGGTGGATACAGCGGAGGCGGGCGATTTGGTATCAAGAATGGACCCGACTATGGAACGTTCTCAGGCGATGCCCCCGGTGCGCGCAATGTGCCTGCACCGACGCATGGGCTGAAGGTTTCGCAGAAAGTCTTTCACAACAAGTTCGGCGAGGGGACGGTTCTGCTGCTGGAGGGCAGTGGAGACGATGCGCGTGCGCAGGTCAACTTTCCGCGGCATGGGGTGAAGTGGCTGGCGCTCTCGGTTGCGAAATTGACCCCGGTGGAGTAGTCGACGCGCGGGGCGGCTGGCGTGGGGCGCAGCCGCTTTTGTATTGCTGCCCGGGATGGTGATGTCTTCTTGTCGCGGGGGTTGCCGACTCCACCCAAACCGCAGCGTTCGTGCGGGCACGCGAATCGGCCATGCTGCTGATGCGCTGGCTGCGACATGCGCGGCTGTCAGGCGATGGGCACCTTCAAGCGCCCAATGCATTCGGGAGCACGCAATCGATGCGAATTCTGCTGGCGGAAGACGAACATGAACTGGCGACATGGCTCGTGCGGGCGCTGTCGCAAAGCGGCTTCCAGGTCGACTGGGTCGACGACGGACGCCTGGTGCAGCGCAGCCTCGAGGCAACCCGGTACGACGCGCTGATCCTCGACCTCGGGCTGCCGGGGCTGGGCGGGCACGACGTGCTGGCGGCGCTGCGGCAGGCCGAGCAGACGGCTGCCCGTGCTCATCCTGACGGCGCGTGATTCGCTGATCGAAAAAGTCAGCAGCCTGCATGAAGGAGCGGACGATTTCCTTGCCAAACCGTTCGAGCTGGCCGAGCTCGAGGCACGCTTGATCGCGCTGATCCGGCGCGCGCGCGGCGGCGATTCCGCGCGATTCCGCTGTGGACCGCTGCAGTTCGACCCCGGATCGAAGCAGTTCACGCTCGGGCACGAAGCGCTCGCGCTTTCGCCGCGCGAACACGCCACGCTGCGTGCGCTGATCCAGCACAGCGAAAATGTACTGTCCAAGCAGGAAATCCTGGAGCGCGTGTTCCGCGACGAGCAGGAGGTCAGCACGGATGCGATCGAAGTGCTGGTGCACCGGCTGCGCAAGCGCCTGGCCGGCAGCCCGGTGCGGATCACGACCTTGCGCGGCCTCGGCTATGTGCTCGAATGCGCAGGCTGAGTCTGTCGGCGGCGCACCGCTTCAGCCTGCGGCGCACGTTGCTGCTGGTGCTGTTGCCCGGCATGCTGCTGGTGGTCGGCGCCGATCTGTGGTTGACCTGGCGCACCGCGGTGGACGCGGCCAACGCCGCCTACGACCGCTCGTTGCTCGGCGCCATCAAGGCGATGGATGCGAACATCTCGACCGACAGTGGCGGCCTCGGCATGGAACTGCCGTATCGGCTGCTCGAGTTCTTCGAGCTGACCGCGAGCGGCCACGTCTACTACCGCGTATCGACCGAAGACGGCCTGGTCGACGTCGGCAACGCCGACTTGCCCGCGCCACCTGAGGCGCTGCAGACGGGCCGGCCGCAGTTCAGCGACGCGGTCTACTTCGACCAGCCGCTGCGGCTGGGCTCCTACGCGCGGCTGCTGGACAGGCCGCTGGCCGGCGCCCCGCACGCGCAGCGCATCGTGATCCAGGTGGCCGAGACGCTCGAGTCGCGGCAGACGTTCACGCGGGCTTTCGTGCTGGAGGCGGTCGCGCGCAACCTGCTGCTGCTGGTCGCGGCTTCGGCCATGCTCGCGCTGGCGGTCGGCTGGGCCTTGCGCCCGCTGGCTCGGCTGCGCGCCGACGTGCAGGCGCGCTCAGCCCACGACCTGACGCCGATCTCCGCGGTCGATGTACCCGCCGATGTGCGACCGCTGGTGGACGCCATCAACGAGCACGTCGCGCGCACGCGCCGTGAAACCGAAGCGCGCCGCCGGTTCGTCGACGACGCGTCGCACCAGTTGCGCACACCGCTGGCCACGCTGACGACGCAGGTCGCTTTCGCGCTGCGGGCGACCGGGGCGGGCGCGCAGCGCGACGCGCTGATCGCGATCAAATTCCAGCTCGACGAGATGGTGCGCCAGACCCAGCAGATGCTCGCGCTGGCCAGCAGCGACCACGCGGCGTTGCGGCTCGAGCCCGTCGATCTGGCCGCGCTCGCCGAACGCGTCACGCGCGCCTGGTGGCCGGCCGCACGCGAACACGGCATCGACCTGGGCTTCGAGCCGGCGCCGCAGCCGCTCGTCACGAACGCGCATGCCGGTCTGTTGACCGAGGCGCTGTCCAACTTGTTGCACAACGCGATCCGCTACACGCCGCGCGGCGGCGAGGTGACGGTCACCGTCGCGCGTGACGATGCAGCGGGGTCGATCACGGTGATCGACGACGGGCCGGGGATCCCGCCGGGCGAGCGGCACCGCGCCGGCGAGCGGTTCTTTCGCGCCAGCAACGCAACGAAACCGGGCACCGGGCTGGGTCTGGCGATCACGCGATCGATCGCGGAGCGTTGCGGCGGCGAGCTTCAGGTCGCATCGGGTCCGCACGGCCATGGGCTCGCGGTGGCGCTTCGCTTCGATCTGCTCTGAAGCGCGACGAAGCCCGGGTTTCCCCTAGGCCGACGGCGAGTTGTTTGAAAGCAGCCTGAAAGCCGAAGCCCGGTAGAGTGAGAGCAGAGCCTTTGGTCACTTGCATCGGAAGGCCGCAACTCGGACCGATTGGAGACCTCCATGCAACTCAAGCACCTCGTCCTGTCCCTTACCCTGGCGGGCACCTGCGCGATCGCGGTCGCCGGCCCGCTCGACAAGACCGAATGCATCGCGCCGGCCAAGCCCGGCGGCGGGTTCGATCTGACCTGCAAGCTCGCGCAGACCGCATTGCTGGAAGGCAAGTACATCGCCGACCCGATGCGCGTGACCTACATCCCGGGCGGCATCGGCGCCGTCGCCTACAACACCGTGATTGCACAGCGCCCGTCCGACAGCAACACCATCGTCGCGTTCTCGGGTGGGTCGCTGCTGAACATCGCGCAGGGCAAGTTCGGCCGCTACAACGAAAACGACGTGCGCTGGCTCGCCGCGATCGGGGCCGATTACGGCGCGATCATCGTCAGCGAAAGCAGCCCGTTCAAGACGTTCCAGGACGTGATCGATGCGGTGAAGGCCGATCCGAAAAAGGTCGTGTTCGGCGCCGGCGGCACGGTCGGCAGCCAGGACTGGATGAAGGCCGCGCTGATTGCCAAGGCCGCCGGGCTGGATCCGAAGGCGATGCGCTTTGTCGCGTTCGAAGGCGGCGGCGAGGCCATGACGGCATTGCAGGGCGGCCACGTCCAGGTTTATTCGGGCGACGCGTCCGAGGCGATGCAGCAGGCCAAGGCCGGCACCAAGATTCGCGTGCTGGCCGTGATGGCCGACAAGCGACTGACCGGCGAGCTCGCCAACGTGCCCACCACGAAGGAACTGGGCGCCGACATCCAGTGGCCGATCATCCGCGGCTTCTACGTCGGCCCGAAAGTCAGCGACGCCGACTTTGCAACCTGGAGCGAGACCTTCAAGAAGATGATGGCCACGCCGGAATACGAGAAGCTGCGCAGCGAGCGCGGCTTGTTCCCGTTCGACCTGACGGGCGCCGAAGCGGACGCCTACATCAAGAAGCGCGTACACGAGTACCGCAAGCTGGCACAGGACTTCGGACTGGCCGTCACCAAGTAAGCCTCTTGCCGCCGTCGGCCGGTGCGGGCCGCGTCGGCCGGTGCGGGCCGCCGGGGCGGCAGCCCGGCTCTGCCGGGACATGTCTCGACCGCTGCAACGGCAGCGCCCATCGCACGAATCGCCGCCTGCGCGCGGCTTCATTTACCGAAAGAAATTCATGAGTGACCGCCTGCTCGGCGCGGTTTGCGTGGTTGCGGCCGCAGGCATGGCCTGGGCCGCGCAGGACTACGCGCCGGCCATCTCCTACGAACCCGTCGGACCCCGCGCATTTCCGCGGCTGCTTGCTGGATTGATGGGGCTTTGCGGCGCGTGGCTCGTGCTTAAGCCGACCATGGCGGGCGGGGCATTTCGTCTCCGCGCGATGAAGCCGATCGGGCTGTGCGCGCTGACGGTGCTGGTCTACGCGCTGCTGTTTCAGCTGCTCGGCTTCACGCTTGCGACCACGCTCATGGCGGTCCCCGTCGGCATGGCGTTCGGCGGCGGCTTCGTGCAGTCTCTGCTGGGTGGCCTTGGCCTCGGCCTCGGCATGTATCTGCTGTTCGACAAACTGCTCGACGTGGTGCTGCCGACCGGGCTGCTCAGCGTCGTCTTCGGGGGGCACTGATGGAAACATGGAATGCGCTGATGCTCGGCTTCGGCGTCGCGTTGTCGCCGATGAACCTGCTGGTCGCCACGCTCGGCGCTTTCATCGGCACGATCGTCGGCATGCTGCCGGGTCTGGGCCCGATCAACGGCGTCGCGATCCTGATGCCGCTCGCGTTCGCGTTGAAGCTGCCGCCGGAGACCGCGTTGATCCTGCTCGCCGCGGTCTACATCGGCTGCGAATACGGTGGACGCATCTCATCGATCCTGCTGAACGTACCGGGCGATGCGGGCGCGATCATGACCGCGCTCGACGGTTATCCGATGGCGAGGAAAGGCCTGGGCGGGGTCGCGCTGTCGATCTCGGCCTGGAGTTCGTTCGTCGGCTCCATGGTGGCCACTGTGGGCATCGTGCTGTTCGCGCCGCTGCTCGCGCGCTGGGCGCTCGCGTTCGGCCCCGCAGAATACTTCGCGTTGATGTGCTTTGCGTTCGCGTGCATCGCCGGGCTGATGGGCGACGCGCCGATGAAAGCCGCGCTGGCCGCGGTGATCGGCCTGTCGCTGTCGACCGTCGGGCTGGATTCGAACTCGGGCGTCTACCGTTTCACCGGCGGCGACGTGCATCTGTCCGACGGCATCCAGTTCATCGTGGTCGTGATTGGCGTGTTCTCGATCAGCGAGATTCTGCTGATGCTCGAACAACGCCACAGCAGCGCCGGCCTGATCAAGGAGACCGGCCGCAACCTGTTCAACTGGCTCGAGATGAAGGTCACCTGGTGGCCGACGGTGCGCTCGAGCGTGGTCGGCTTTGTCGTCGGCGTGCTGCCGGGCGCCGGCGCCACGATTGCAAGCGCGATGACGTATTCCATGGAGAAGCGCCTGGCCGGCCCGTCCGGCAAGCTGTTCGGCACCGGCGACGTACGCGGTGTCGCCGCGCCCGAAGCCGCCAACAACGCTTCCGCCGCGGGATCGTTCGTGCCGATGCTGACCTTGGGCGTGCCGGGCTCGGGCACCACCGCCGTGATGGTCGGTGCGCTGTCGCTCTACAACATCACGCCGGGCCCGGCCCTGTTCACGCAGCAGCCGACGCTGGTCTGGGGCTTGATCGCGTCGCTGTTCATCGGCAACGTGATCCTGCTGCTGATCAACATCCCGCTGGTCGGCGTGTTCACGAAGATTCTGCGGGTGCCCAACTGGATGCTCGTGCCCGGCATCCTGGCCGTGAGCGCGGTGGGTGTCTACGCGGTGCATGCGACCACGTTCGATCTGGTGATGATGGCGGTGTTCGGTGCGGTGGGTTACCTGCTGCGCAAGCAGGGCGTGCCGATGGCGCCGCTGATCCTCGGGTTTGTGCTCGGCGACCTGATGGAGCAGAACCTGCGTCGGGCGTTGTCGATCACGAACGGGGAGATCGGGATTTTGTTCGAGAGTCCGATCTCGATCACGCTTTGGGTGTGTGCGGTGGCGATGGTGTCGGTGCCGCCGGTCATGCGCTGGTTCTCACGCAGGGGCGGGGGTGCGGAGTCGCCGGACTGATAGGGTGGTGCGCGGCCAGCAGGCGTGGGGGGCCGGGGCGAATCCCGGCTCCCACGCATGAAGCCCGCACACCCCCGAAACCCACAAGCGCTACCTTCCTTTGCGTCCCCCGAAAATCCCCCCCAACACCCCCCGCAAAATCTCCCGCCCCGCCGTCGTCCCGATCGTCCGTACCGCCGACTTCGCCATCGTCTGCACCAGCCCGTCGTGCTGTCCACCCCGCGGCCCGGTGCGGCCGAACGCGATCTCCTTGGCCATGTCCCACCATTCGTTGTTGCCGCTGTCGGCGGGGCCGGGCGCGGTGCCGATCGGCGCGGCGCTCTTGCCTGAAGCGTTCGCACCGGGCGCCGTCGCCGCGCGCGCAGTAAGCTTCTCATAAGCCGATTCGCGGTCCACCGCTTTCTCATACACGCCAGCCACCAACGACCCCTGCAGCAACTGCTTGCGCTCGGCCGCATCGATCGGCCCCAACCGACTGCCGGGCGGAATCACGAACACACGCTCGGTCATGCTGGGACGCCCCTTCGCATCGAGCAGACTGATCAGCGCCTCACCCACCGCCAGTTCGGTGATCGCCGCCTCGATGTCGAGCCCGGGTTTTTGCCGCATCGTCTCGGCGCTGGCACGAACCGCCTTCTGATCGCGCGGCGTGTAGGCGCGCAGCGCGTGCTGCACGCGGTTGCCGAGCTGGCCCAGCACCGTGTCGGGGATGTCGAGCGGGTTCTGCGTCACGAAGTACACGCCGACGCCTTTCGAGCGCACCAGCCGCACCACCAGCTCGATGCGCTCGATCAGCACCTTCGGCGCGTCGTTGAACAGCAGGTGCGCCTCGTCGAAGAAGAACACGAACTTCGGCTTCTCCGGGTCGCCGATCTCGGGCAGTTGCTCGAACAGTTCGGACAGCAGCCACAGCAGGAACGTCGCGTACAGGCGTGGCGCGTGCATCAGCTTGTCGGCGGCCAGCACGTTCACCATGCCGTGGCCGGCCGCATCGGTCTGCATCAGATCGGCGATGTTCAGCATCGGCTCGCCGAAGAATTGGTCGCCGCCCTGGGTTTCGATCTGCAGCAGGCCGCGCTGGATCGCACCGATGCTGGCGGCGCTGACGTTGCCGTACTTGGTGGTGAAGCTGCTGGCGTTGTCGCCGACGTACTGCAGCATCGCGCGCAGGTCCTTCAGGTCGAGCAGCAGCAACGCGTTGTCGTCGGCGATCCGAAACGCGACGTTCAGCACGCCGGTCTGCGTGTCGTTCAGGTTCAGCATGCGCGCGAGCAGCAGCGGGCCCATGTCGTGGATCGTGGCGCGCACCGGGTGGCCTTGTTCGCCGAACACGTCCCACAACGTGGTCGGGCAGGCGAACGGTCCGGGCGGATCGATGCCGCGTTCCTTCAACACCGCGGCCAACTTCGGCGGGATGTTGCCGGGCTGCGAGATCCCGGTCAGGTCGCCTTTCACGTCGGCCATGAAGACCGGCACGCCGATGCGCGAGAAGCGTTCGGCCAGCGCCTGCAGCGTGACGGTCTTCCCCGTGCCGGTGGCGCCGGTGATCAGGCCGTGGCGGTTCGCGAGCGCGGGCAGCAGTTCGCAGGTCGTTTGCGCGTTGCGCGCGATCAGGAGCGGTTCGGTCATGGCGGCTTTTTTCCCGGTGGTGGGGGTCAGTAAAATCGGCCGCTTGCACGATTCGAAGCAGGCGGCAGCAGGTGTCATTTTCCACCGCTGGCGCTGCCGCGGTCTGCCAACTTGGAGCTTGAGGAATACGCCGTGGCCGGTCACAGCAAATGGGCAAACATCCAGCACCGCAAGGGCCGCCAGGATGAAAAACGCGGCAAGATCTGGACGCGGATCATCCGCGAGATCACGGTGGCGGCGCGCGCCGGCGGCGCCGATCTGTCGGCGAATCCCCGGCTGCGCCTCGCGGTCGATCGGGCCAAGGCCGCCAACATGCCCGCCGACCGCGTCAAGTACAACATCGACAAGGCCACCGGCAATCAGGAGGGCGTGAGCTACGAGGAGATCCGCTACGAAGGCTATGGCGTCGGTGGCGCCGCCATCATCGTGGACACCATGACCGACAACCGCGTGAGGACGGTCGCCGAAGTGCGGCACGCGTTCAGCAAATACGGCGGCAACATGGGCACGGAAGGCTCGGTCGCGTTCCAGTTCAAGCACTGCGGCCAGCTCGTCTTCGCCCCCGGCGTGAGCGAAGACCGGATCATGGAAGTCGCGCTGGAGGCCGGAGCCGACGACGTGGTCAGCACGGAAGACGGCGCCGTTGAAGTGTTGACGCCGCCAGCGGAGTTCGAACCGTGCGCGATGCGCTGCAGGCGGCTGGCTGCCAGCCGGATCTGGCCGAAGTCACGATGCGCGCCGAGTCGACCATCGAACTGGACGCGGAAGACTCGCAGAAAATGCAGAAGCTGCTCGACGTGCTGGAAGACCTTGACGACGTGCAGGCGGTCTATCACAACGCCGTGCTCGACGACAGCGCATCCGCATGAAGGTGCTGGTCATCGGCGGCGGCGGGCGCGAACACGCGCTGGCCTGGAAACTTGCGGCTTCTGCAAAGGCGCCCGAGGTGTTCGTCGCCCCCGGCAATGGCGGCACGCCGTCGGGCAAGCGCGTGCAGAACCTGGCCATCACGGACTTCGCCGAACTGCGCGACTGGGCACTGGCCGAGAAGGTCGCGCTGACCGTGGTCGGCCCGGAAGCACCGCTGGCCGCCGGTATGGTGGACGACTTCCGTGCGCACGGCCTGCGCGTGTTCGGGCCCGCCCGCGCGGCCGCGCAACTGGAGAGCTCCAAAGCGTTCTCCAAGGCGTTCATGCAGCGCCACCAGCATTCCGACCGCAGCGCACGAGACGTTCGAGGCGCGGGAACCGGCACATGCCTACGTCAGCACCACGGGCGCGCCGATCGTGATCAAGGCCGATGGGCTGGCCGCGGGCAAGGGCGTGATCGTCGCCGCCACGCTGCAGGAAGCACACGCCGCGATCGACGCGTTGCTGCCCGATGCGGCGATGGCACGGCGTCGCGCAAACCAGGCCGCGCATCGTCATCGAGCAATTTCTGGCCGGCGAAGAGGCCAGCTTCATCGTGGTGTGCAACGGGCAGGACGTGGTCGCGCTCGCCACCTCGCAGGACCACAAGCGGCTGAACGATGGCGACCAGGGGCCGAACACCGGCGGCATGGGCGCCTACTCGCCCGCGCCCGTCGTGACGCCTGCCGTCTATGCGCGCGTGATGCGCGAGGTGATCCTGCCCGCCGTGCGCGGCATGGAAGCCGACGGCACGCCATATACGGGCTTTCTTGTATGCGGGACTTGATGATCGACGCGCAAGGGCAAGTCAGACGCTCGAATTCAACTGCCGGCTCGGCGACCCGGAAACGCAGCCGATCTTGTTGCGGCTGAAATCCGATTTGCTCGAGCTGTTGCTCGCCGCGACCGATCCGGGCCGAACAGCGGGTTCGATCAGATCGAACTCGAATGGGACCGCCGCACCGCGCTTGGCGTGGTGCTGGCCGCGCACGGCTACCCCGCTTCGCCGCGCGCGGGCGACCCGATCGACGGGCTGCCGCCGCCGCCGAAGACGCGAGTGGTGTTTCATGCGGGCACGACCCAGCAGAGCGACGGCACGATCGTCACGACGGGCGGCCGCGTGCTGTGCGTGACGGCGCTGGCCGACAACGTGCGGCAGGCGCAGGCGCGCGCTTACGGCGTGGTGCAGGGCATCCGCTTCGACGGCATGCAGTTTCGCAACGACATCGGGCATCGCGGCAGATGAGGCTCGCCCCCAGCCTTCGCTCCCGGCGGTCGGCTCTCGGCTTCCCCCTCGCAGAGGTCGGCGCCTGCGGCCTGGCGGAGCCGGCTCAGCGGCCCCTGCTGGAGAGTGGGCTTTCGCGACAACGGTCGTTCCAATCGTTCGGCACGCTGCCAGTTGCTCGCTGGGACTGAGGTGGCCGGCTTGGCAAATCGCCCTATGCATGTTCAGCTGGCGTCGGCGCTGCCGGTTTCGTTGCTGTTCATCCACTTGCAGCCCGGGCGGAGCCGACATGTCTGAGCCGCTTGCCTCCGTGTTCATCGCCGGCGCGCGCGATTGGTTGCGCGGTCTGCAGACGCGCATTTGCGCGAGCATCTCCGACATCGATGGTTCCGCGTTCTTGTCTGACCCGTGGCAGAAAAGTGTGGGTGAGCCTTTGCAGGGATCGGGGCTGACCCGATATCCTCGAGCAGGGCGCGGTGTTCGAGCGAGCGGGCTGCGGGTTTTCCGATGTGCGCGGGCCGCAACTGCCGCCGTCGGCGACGCAGCATCGGCCAGAGCTTGCCGGTGCACCGTTCGAGGCAGTCGGCGTTTCGCTGGTTTTTCATCCGCGCAACCCGTATGTGCCGACCGTGCACATGAATGTGCGCATGCTGGCAGCCACGTTGGCCGATGCGCCGCCGATCTGCTGGTTCGGGGGCGGCATGGACCTGACGCCGTATTACGGGTTCGAGGAAGACGCGTGGCACTTTCACAAAACCTGCCGGGACGCGCTCGCACCGTTCGGGGACGACAAGTACCCGCGCTTCAAGGCCTGGTGCGACGATTACTTCTACCTGAAGCATCGGCAGGAGCAGCGCGGCGTGGGCGGCGTGTTCTTCGACGACTTTGCCGAACTCGGCCTGGAGCGCAGCTTTGCGATGCTGCAGGCGGTCGGCGATGCGCTGCTGCCGGCTTATCTGCCGATCGTGCAGCGTCGCCAGTCGATGCGGTACGGCGAGCGCGAACGGGCGTTTCAGCTGTACCGGCGCGGCCGCTATGTCGAATTCAATCTCGTGTGGGACCGCGGCACGCACTTCGGCCTGCAGTCGGGCGGGCGCACCGAGTCGATCCTGCTGTCGATGCCGCCTGCGGTGCCTGGTCCTACCGACGCAAGACCCGCCCGACTCGCCAGAGGCTGCGCTGACCCGTGACTTCCTGGTGCGGCGCGACTGGCTTTGAGCATCGATCCCGCACGCATCGGCGTGTTCGGCGGCGCGTTCGATCCGCCGCACCGCGCGCATGTCGAACTGGTGCGCACCGCGCTCCACCAACTGAAGCTCGACGTGATGCACGTGCTGCCCACGGGTGATGCCTGGCACAAGTCGCGCACGCTGAGTCCGGCGGCCGACCGGCTGGCGATGACGCGGCTGGCGTTCGCCGAATGCACCCGCCGCGCAGGTCGACGAACGAGAACTGCAGCGTGCCGGCCCGACCTACACGCATCGATACGTTGCGCGAGCTGGCGCATGCTCATCCGCTGGCGATGCTGCATCTGATCATCGGCGCCGACCAGGCCGCCGCGCTTGCCAAGCTGGCGCGACTGGCGGACGTTGACCGGATTGCTACAATATGTGTAGCTGGAAGACCAGACGAATCGGGAACGCTCTGATCGGTTTCGATACAAAAAACCCGCCCGATGCATTGCGCGGCGTGCGGTTCGAGTCGCTCATCATGCCGCCCCGTCCATTTCCTCGACCGCCATCCGCCTTCGCGTCGTCGAGGCGCAGACGAAGTCGAGATCGCCGCGCTGGTCCCCCCGGCGGTTGCGCGCTATATTGCCGATCACCACCTCTATCGACCTCCCGCTTGATGACCACCGAAGACACCGCCGCGAAAAAAGACATCCAGAAACTCCAGCGCGCCATCGTCGACGGGCTGGAAGACGTCAAGGGCCACGACATCCAGGTGTTCGACACCGAGCAACTGTCGCCCTTGTTCGAACGGGTGATCGTTGCGTCGGGCACGTCGAACCGGCAGACGAAGGCATTGGCCGCGAGCGTGCGCGATGCGGTGCGCGAAGCGGGTTTTCCGAAGCCGCGCATCGAAGGCGAAGAAAACGGCGAATGGATCATCGTGGACTGCGGCGCGGCGGTGGCGCACATCATGCAACCGACGTTTCGCCAGTACTACCGGCTCGAAGACCTGTGGGGCGACAAGCCGGTGCGCATCCGCTTCGGTGCGCCGAAGCCCGCGGAGAGCGCGCAGGCGCCTGCGAAGAAAGCGGCGGCCAAAAAGGCTGCCGCCAAACGTGCACCGGCGACAAAAGCGCCAAGCAAGCGCCATCAGCCAAAAAGGCACCAGCGACCAAGGCACCTGCAAAAAGGCGGCCAGGAAGAAAGCCGCGCCGAGCGAGCGCACTACCGCGCCCGACTCGGCATCAAGGCGCCCGGCCGCATCGAAGAAGACCGCGCCGGCCAAGCAAGCCGCGCCGGCCAAAAAAGCGGCGTGCCCAGCCAGCGCGCAGCAAGCAAGACAGCGCCTTCGAAGTCGCCGAGCCGCCCGGTCGACAGCCAAAAAATCCCGGACTTGAAGCTCGTTGTCGTCGCGGTCGGCCAGCGCTTGCCGAACTGGGCGCAGACCGCGGTCGACGATTACGCCAAGCGGCTGCCTCCCGAGTGGCGCTTCGAGTGCCGCACCGTCAAGACCGAGCCGCGCGCGTCGAAAACCACCGAGACGCTTGCTCGCGGCCGAACGCGACCGCATCGACGCCGCAATCCGCGCGAGCACCGGCGCGCAGGTGCGTGCCATCGCCCTCGACGAGCGCGGCAGCGCGGTGACCACCGCCGCGCTTGCGCAGCGCCTCAAACAATGGCAGCTCGACGCGGTCGATCTCGCGTTCGTGATCGGCGGACCGGACGGGCTCGAACCCGCCTGGCGGCGAAGTGCGCACGACTCGATCCGGTTGTCCGACCTGACGCTACCGCATGCGATGGCGCGTGTGCTGCTGGTCGAGCAGCTCTACCGGGCCTGGTCGATCAACGCAGGACATCCGTATCACCGTGAGTGACCTCGCAGCCGGCGGCCCGGTGCTCTACCTTGCGTCGCAGAGCCCGCGCCGGCGCCAGCTGCTCGACCAGATCGGCGCGCCGCACCGCGTGCTGCCGCCCGATCCCCACGAAGATGCCGAGGCGCTGGAAGCGGTGCTGACTGGTGAGGCGCCGGTCGACTACGTGCGGCGGGTCACCCGACGAAAGCTGGACGCTGCGGTGCAGCGGTTCGCCCGGCAGGGCATCGACCACGACTCCTGCTGCTGTGCGCCGACACCACGGTCGCGCTGAACGACACGATCTACGGCAAGCCTGCCGACGCCGCCGGATGCCGCGCGCATGCTGCAGCGCTGTCCGGCGCACACCCATCGGGTGCTGACCGCGATCGCGGTGCAGGCCGCCGATGGCCGCGGTGGCAGGCGCTGAGCGAGTCGCTCGGTGACGTTTGCTGCGCTCGAAGCGGCCGGGATCGAACGCTATGTCGCCTCGGGCGAACCGTTCGGCAAGGCCGGCGGCTATGCGGTGCAAGGCCGCGCGGCCGCGTTCATCGCCGCATCGAAGGCAGCTACAGCGGGATCATGGGTCTGCCGCTGCACGAGACCGCGACGTTGCTGCGCGCCGCCGGCCTCGCTGGTGAACACGCTGGCTTCGCGGCGCGGCGGCGTGGTGGCGCCGCGAGCAAGCAAATCCTCGTCAACGGCTCCCCCTGGGAAACCCGGGTCGCCGTGCTCGAAGACGGTGTGGTGCAGAGCATCCAGATCGATACCGGCGGAAGTTGCCAGCGGGCTGGTCGGCAATGTCTATCTCGGCAAGGTCACGCGCGTGCTGCCGGGCTTGCAGTCGGCCTTCGTCGACATCGGGCAGGACAAGGCGGCGTTTTTGCACGTCGCCGATCTGCCGGTCGACGCGGGATCCACGCCAGCACGCGCCGGTGCCGATCGAGCAGCGGGTGTTCGTCGGCCAGACGCTGCTGGTGCAGGTGGTGAAGGATACGGTCGGCACCAAAGGGCGCGCGTGTGTCGATGCGCGTCAGCCTTGCGGGCCGGCTGTTGGTGCTCTTGCCGCACGAGCATGAATTCGGCGTCTCGCAAAAAATTGCGCTGGCCGAACGCGACGCGCTGCGCGAGCGGCTGACGCACTTGCTCGAGCGGGGTGACGGCTGCGGCTTCATCCTGCGCACGCAGGGCGAGCAGGCCACGGACGAAGCGCTGCGCGCCGACGCAGCCGAATTGCGTGCGGTCTGGGCGCAGATCGCAGACGGCGCAAAGCGCCAAGCCGCCCAAAACGTTGCTGCACCGCGACCCCAACCTGCTGCAACGCGTGCTGCGCGATCTGGTCACCGATGCGACCGCGGCCGTCTGGTTCGACGAGCCCGCGCAGCTGGAAGAGACGCACCGTCTTCGCCGAGCGAACGATCCCCGGCCTCGGCGCGAAGCTGCGACGCTATGACGAGGCGCAGCCGATCTTCGAGCATCACGGCGTCGAAGCCGAACTGCGCACCGCGCTTGGGCGCCGAGTCGGGCTCGCCTCCGGCGGGCATCTGGTGATCGATCAGGCCGAAGCGCTGACGGCCGTCGACGTAAACACCGGCGCGTTCGTCGGCCAACGACAGCTGGATGCCACCGTGCTGCGCACCAACCTCGACGCGGCGCGCGAAATTGCACGCCAGCTGCGTCTGCGCAATCTGGGGGGCATCGTGGTCGTCGACTTCATCGACATGCAGTCGACCGCGCACCAGCAGTCGGTGCTGGCCGAACTGCATGAGCGACTCGCGTGCGATCCGATGAAGACCACGGTCGGCTCGTTCTCCGCGCTCGGACTGGTCGAGCTCACACGCAAACGCACGCGGGAGTCACTGGCGCAACAACTGTGCGAGCCGTGCGCAGGCGTGTCAGGGCAGGGCCGCGTGGCCAGCGCGCAGACGGTGGGCTATGAGTCCTGCGCACGATCGAGCAACAGCCGCTGATCGGATCCGGCAGCGGGGCTGCGCGTGCTCGCGGCGCCGTCGGTGATTGGTTGGCTGCAGCGAGCACGCAGACGCGCACCTTGCTGCGCTGCGCAGCCGGCTCGGTGTGCTCGATTGCGCTGTCCGTCGACACCGGTCGTTGCAACCGCACGACTACGCGGTCGTCGCTGTTTTGAGCCGGGCGCGCTGTCCGCGCGAGGCCGCTTACTTCGCTTCGATCGAATCGACCCGGTCCGGGTAGAACGCCAGCCGCTGCGCGATGTCGCCGACTTCATCGAACGGCTGCTCGTAGCTCCAGACGGCGTTCTCGCCGCGCGGGGCATTCTTGATCGTGAAGTAGCTCGCGTCGCCCTTGAACGGGCAGTGCGATCGGTGCGTGGTGCGCTCGAGCCGGTCCATCTTCACATCGGCGCGCGGCAGATACCAGGTGGGCCCGCGACCGGCTTCGTACAGCGCGATCGCGTCGGTGCTGTCGGCGATCACTTCACCGCCGACCTTGACCCGCACGCGCTCTTTCGCAGGCCGGGTCTCGACGGTGTGCCCGGGGTTGTTTGGCGTTGCCGGATCCGCTGCTCATGGAAGATTCCTTTCAGGTCGGGTATCGAGGACCGAACGCGCTCGGCCGTGCGCGCCAGCGTCGGGCGCGGCAATCGGGTGGCGGCAGCCGCGGCAGCGCCCGGCGCGTGCGATCGAGTCGGCAAAGCCTCGCATCGCCTGCTCGGGCGAATCGGCGGCGGTGATGCCGGAGATCACGGCCACGGAGCTTGCGCCGCATTGCACGGCTTGCGCGGCGCGCTCGAAATCCATGCCGGCGATCGCCACCACCGGCTCGCGCAGCAGCGCACACCAATAGGCGAGGTTGTCGTTGCCCTGCGGAATCCACGGCATCGCTTTGGCGGCCGTCGGATGGATCGGCCCGCACGCGATGTAGCTCGGTTGCAGTGCCGTGGCGCGGCAGACTTCCCAGTAAGCATGGGTGCTGATGCCCAGGCGCAGGCCGGCGGCGGCAAGCTTCTGCCAGGTCGGCGACCGCCAGGTCTTCCTGGCCCAGATGCACGCCGTAGGCGCCTTCTTCGAGAGCGAGTTGCCAGTGGTCGTTGATGAAGAGCTGCGCCTGCGCGGCCTGCGCGGCCGCCACCGAAGCGCGAATTTCGTCGCGCAGCTTCGGATGCGCCGGGTCCTTGATGCGCAGCTGCACGGTGCGCACGCCAGCGGCCAGCACGCGCTGCACCCAGGTCGCGCTGTCGACGACGGCGTACAAGTCCATCTGCGGCTGCAGCAGCGAGGCGAAGCGGATCGACGGCTCGGATCGCGACGGCGAGCAATGCGGGAAGGTTGGCCCGATCGAGCGCGAAGCGCGCGGTCGGCGGTCGTGCGCGTTGGCACCGTTACCGGGCAGCCGGTTGCCGCGCTGGAATCGTGTCGCCGCCATCCTGGCAAGCACGACCGCATCCGCGCAGACGAAGCCGCGCGCCAACGCAGCGGCAGCACTTGCTGCGAATCCTGCGCGACAGGCCGCCAGCGCAGCGGTTGTCGGTGGCGGCATCGCCGCGGCTGCAGGAGAGCGCAGCAACCAGCCGCTCGCCTGCCCGGTCACCATGAAGTCGCGCCGCAATCTCGTTGCTTGCAGGCCGACGTTGTGGATCACGACCCCCTTGCAGTCGGTGTGCGTCTGCAGGCTGCGTGCTGCGTCCTGGGCGGCTGCGTCGTCCACGCCGGATGCACGCTGAGCAGTGCTGCCGCATCGGCAGGGCGCAAGGCCGACGAGCGTTGCGCGCGGCAGCAACTCGCGCCACCCAGGCATCGAGCAATCCAGGCTCGTCAATGCCTGGCCGGCACCTGCGCATCGACCACCAGCGCCAGCAGCGGGTCTTGCGCGCGCAGCCGGTCGATGCATCGCACCAGCGCCTGCAGATCGCCTGCGCTGTCCGGCAAATCCGTCTTTGACCGCGGCGGGCGGCGGGCCCGCATCAGCGCATCGAGCTGCGCGGCCAACGGCATCGTCGCACGACTTGCCGGTGCTCGCACCTCGGTTCGCATTCGACGCCGTGCCGCGCGCTGTCGCAACGCGCCCGTGCACGGCGAATGCATCGAACGCGCGCAGGTCGGCTTCCGTGCCGGCGACGCTGTGCGCGCCGGCAACGCCCAGACGATCGGCCGCGAGGCAGGAAGTGCGATCGTCCATCGGCTACGGCAGCAGGAACGGCCGGCCCGTCACCGGCGTGGTCGGCACCGCCATGTCCTGGCGGTCCATCACGCCGGCCTCGTATGCGAGCCGGCCCGCTTCGATCGCGAGCTTGAACGCGCGCGCCATCGCGACCGGATCGTGCGCATGCGCCACGGCCGAGTTGAGCAGCACCGCGTCGAAGCCCATTTCCAGCGCCTGCACCGCGTCGCGCGGCGAGCCGATGCCCGCGTCGACCACCAGCGGCACGTCGGGCAGCCGCGCGCGCAAGGTGCGCAGCGCGTGCGGATTCACCGAGTCCCTGGCCCGAGCCGATCGGCGCGCCCCAGGGCATCAGGATGCGGCAGCCGACGTCGAGCAGCCGCTGGCAGCTCACGAGGTCTTCGGTGCAATACGGAAACACTTCGAAGCCCGCGCGCACGAGTTCGTCGGCGGCCGTGACGAGCTCGAACGGATCGGGCTGGAGCGTGTGGTCGTCGCCAACCACTTCGAGCTTGATCCAGTGCGTGTCGAACAGCTCGCGCGCCATCTGTGCCAGCGTCACCGCTTCGCGCGCGCTGCGGCAGCCGGCGGTGTTCGGCAGCAGCCGCGCGCCGGTGGCTTTGACCATCGCGAAGAAGTCGTTGCCGCCCGCGTCCGCGCCGCCGCCGAGCTGGCGCTTCAAGCCGACGGTGACGACTTGCGCGCCTGACGCGGCAATCGCATCGGCCATCACCTTGGGCGACGGGTAGCTGGCGGTGCCCAGAAAAAAGCGGCTCTGCAGCGTGACGTCGGCGATCTGGAAATCGCTCATCGGTTCATCCTCCGGTGATTGGCTGAAACACGAACAGCGCATCGCCGGCGTGCAGCACGCGCCGCGGCGCGCGCCGAGCGGGCGACGAATTCGCCGTTCACGGCGGTGGCGAATCCGGCCGGCGCGCTGCCGAGCGTGGCGGTCACGTCGGCCACGCTGGTGCCGCGGCGCGATCTGCCGCGCTTCGCCGTTCAACGTGATTGCAATGAGGGTGTCGCTCCATGACCGCGATCATGCCTGTTGCCCGGCGGTTGCTGCGGGCGTCAGGCCGGCCAGCGCATCCTCGACCAGCGCTGGCGCGATCAACCAGCCGTGCCGGAACAAGCCGTTGATGCGGGTCAGGCCGTCCGCCTGCTCGATCCTCGGCAGGTTGTCGGGCAGGGCGGGGCGCAGATTGACATCGGCGAGCACGATGCGCGCCTCGGCGAGTTCGGGCAAGCACGCTGTGCGCGGCGGCCAGCAGCTCGACCGTGCTGCGCAACGAGACCGCGGAGCGGTCTTCGCTCTCGATCTCGCTTGCGCCCACCATGATCCGGTCGCCCGCACGCGGCACGATGTAGACGCGATGCCGCGGATGCAGCAAGCGCAGCGGTCGCTGCAGCACCAGGCCGGGCGCGTGCAGCGTGATGATCTCGCCGCGCACGCCGCGCACCGGCAACGCGGGCCGGGCGCCGGTGCCGCGCACGTCGAACACGTGGTCGAAGCGCGGCGTCTCGCCCGCTTGCCAGCGTGAGCGCGCCCGGCGTCGACGCTGTCGACGCGGGTCCGCCAGTGCCAGTGCACGGGCAATCGCTGCGTGCCGGCCACGCCAGCGCCGGCATCGCCTGCACGCAGTCGATCTGCGCTTCGTGTTCGAGCAACCATGCGTGCGCTGCGCCTTGCACCGCCGGCTCCAGCGCCCGCAGTTCGCTCGGGGTCAGCGGCTTCGGCGCGTGGGCCGTCGGCGCTTTGCGGCGCAGCAACTCGACCGTGCGCCGCGCCGCGCCGTCGTCGCCGCGATGCGCGAGCAGCAGGCTGCCGCTGCTGATGGAAATCGACCGGGCTCCGGCAGTGCAGCCAGGATGCGCGGCCAAGCGGCGACCGAGCGCACGCCGAGCGCGAACACGCGCGTCGTCCGCGCATTCGAGCTCGGCCACCGGAGACAGCATGCCGGCCGCCGTCCAGCCAGCCGCGCCGCGCGTCCGTGCGTCGGCGGCCGGATCGAACACGTCGACACGGTGGCCGCCTTGCGCCAGTTGCAGCGCCAGCAGGCGGCCGAGCAAGCCCGGCGCCGGCAATGCCGATGTGCATGGCCTGACTCGCTCCTTGTCCTTTCAGCCCGATGGGCTCGATCGGAATGTAGATCTCGCTGCCTTGCTCGCGGAACTCGGCCGACTTCTCCTCCATGCCTTCGACCAGCGCTTGCTTCTCGCTCAAGCCTTTCTGCGCGGCGAACTCGCGCACCTCCTGGCTGATCTTCATCGAGCAGAACTTCGGGCCGCACATCGAGCAGAAGTGCGCGACCTTCGACGCCTCCTTCGGCAGGGTCTCGTCGTGGAAGTTGCGCGCGGTGTCCGGGTCGAGCGACAGGTTGAACTGGTCGTGCCAGCGGAACTCGAAGCGCGCTTTCGACAGCGCTTCGTCGCGGGCGCGCGCGGCCGGGTGGCCCTTGGCGACATCGGCCGCGTGCGCGGCGATCTTGTACGCGATGATGCCCTGCTTCACGTCGTCGCGGTCCGGCAGGCCCAGGTGTTCCTTCGGCGTCACGTAGCAAAGCATCGCGGTGCCGAACCAGCCGATCATCGCGGCGCCGATCGCGCTCGAGATGTGGTCGTAACCCGGTGCGATGTCGATCACGAGCGGCCCGAGCGTGTAAAACGGCGCCTCGTGGCAATGCTTCAACTGCTCGGTCATGTTGGCCTGGATCATGTGCATCGGCACGTGCCCCGGGCCTTCGATCATGGTCTGCACGTCGTGCTTCCAGGCGGTCTGCGTGAGCTCGCCCAAGGTCCGCAGCTCGGCGAACTGCGCCTCGTCGTTCGCATCGGCGCCCGATCCTGGCCGCAGGCCGTCGCCGAGCGAGAAGCTCACGTCGTAGGCCTTCATGATCTCGCAGATGTCTTCGAAGTGCGTGTAGAGAAAGCTCTCCTTGTGATGCGCGATGCACCACTTGGCCATGATCGAGCCGCCGCGCGAGACGATCCCGGTGCGGCGCTGCGCGGTCAGGTGGATGAACGCCAGCCGCACGCCGGCATGGATGGTGAAGTAGTCGACGCCTTGCTCGGCCTGCTCGATCAGCGTGTCGCGGTAGATCGCCCAGGTCAGGTCTTCGGCGACGCCGCCGACTTTCTCGAGCGCCTGGTAGATCGGCACCGTGCCGATCGGCACCGGCGAATTGCGCACGATCCAGTCGCGCGTGGTGTGGATGTTCTTGCCGGTGGACAAATCCATCACGTTGTCCGCGCCCCAGCGGATCGCCCAGACGAGTTTCTCGACCTCCTCCTCGATCGACGATGTGACGGCCGAGTTGCCGATGTTCGCGTTGATCTTGACCAGGAAGTTGCGGCCGATCGCCATCGGCTCGATCTCGGGGTGGTTGATGTTAGCCGGGATGATCGCGCGGCCACGGGCGACTTCGTCGCGCACGAATTCGGGCGTCACGAACTCGGGGAGTTGCACGCCCATGCCGTTGCCGCGCACGCGATTTGCGCGATCGGTGTCCGACAGGTATTCGGTCAGTTGCGCACGCCGGCCGTTCTCGCGGACGGCGACAAACTCCATCTCGGGTGTCACGATGCCGCGGCGCGCGTAGTGCATCTGGCTCACGTTGGCGCCCGCTTTGGCACGGCGGGGAGTGCGCTGCAGCGCGGCGGCGTGGTCGCTCAGTGCTGCGATGCGGTCGTATTCTTCGCTGCTGTTCCTGCGGCCATCGTCGATCGACTGGCGCGCACGGGCCGGGTAGGTCTCCGTGTCGCCGCGCGCTTCGATCCACGGGCTGCGCCGATCGGGCAGACCGCGACGCACGTCGATCTCTGCCGCCGGGTCGGTGTAGGGGCCGGACGTGTCGTAGAGGGTTTGTGTTTCGTCGTTGCTCAACGTCACTTCACGCATCGGCACGCGCAAGTCGCCGTGCATCGAGCCAGGCATGTAAATTTTCTTTGAAGCGGGAAACGGCTCGCGCGTCGATGCGAGCAGTTGTGCGAACTTGTCGGGAGCGTTCATCGGGGGCAATCCTTCCAAAGCAGGTGGACCATATGCTCCGAAGGGTGCAGCCGAAGTGCGCGGCCGGACAGCTCTTCCTTACGTCGGTGCGAACCGAATCAAGTTCTCGGGTTTGGATCTCGTCAAGCCATCTCAGCCAGTCGGTCGCATTCAGTTGAATACGACCGACGAGGCACCCCGGAGCAAAGCCGATTCTAAGAGCAATGCGGACGTCCGATCGCTCGCCTGTGGCCGACAAGCCGTCCCGCATCGCATGCGCATGCCCACCACGGCCCCCACCGAATGCGCTGCGCACGCCGCTGCAACAACGCTTCGTGAGCGATCCAGCGAACTGTCCGTTCGGCAACCTCTCCCGTCCCCGTCGGACCGATCGAGGTCGTATTGACAGGACCTAAGCCGCAGTCAGCACCGCCACCGGCAGATCCTTGAACAACGCGGCGACCGACAACCCGTTGTCAGATGCGGCATGCGTCGACCCGCTCATCGCGTCGGCCCAAGGACCCGACGGAGGCTGCGGCGACGCTGCCATTGGCTTGCGGCAGCACAACCACCGCATCCCCCCAGACCGCGCCGATCGGCAGTTCGCCGACTTCGAGACCCAGTTGCGTGAACAGCCGCGCACCCACGACGAGGACCCACCGGCTGCCGTCGTGGCGGGCGAACGCGACCACGTTCTGCGCGCGCTCGCCGCGCACTTCGAGCGGGATGTAGTCCGCGGTCTCGAACATTGCCGCGTGCTCGCGCCGAACGCCCAACGCGCGCCAGATCGCCCAGAACTTCGCGTGGCCATCGGGCGCGGCCTGCAACCAATCGCGCAGTGCGCCGGAGCGGTCGCCCGCCTCGGCGATTTGCCGCGCGGCGCCGAGCCACTCGCTGCGAAGCGCGTAGTCGACCGGCCGCCGGTTGTCCGGGTCGACCAGCGACAGCTCGATCGACTCGCAACCCTGATAGAAGTCCGGCACGCCCGGAGACAGCGCTTTGAAGACACCGATCGTGACGCTGTTGAGCGCGCCGTACCACGCGAACACGGAAGCGTTCACACGCAGGTCGTCGAGGAACAGGTTGTTCTCCTTCGGTGCCAGCAATTCCTTGATGAACTGCGTGAGCGCGGCTTCGTAGGCCGCATTCGGCTGAATCCAGCTCGTCACGACCTTCGATTCGCGCACCGATTTGAGCATCGCCGCGTCGACCCGCTCCGCGTACTCGACCAATTCCTCATCGCTCTGCGAGCCGTGCGGGAAGCTGCCGACCAGCATCTGATACAGCAGGTATTCGTCGTTGCGCGACGGAGCGGACTCGTGATCGACGGTGCGCTTGTGGCGGCGGTTCATGCGCGTCCAGCGCCGCGCCGTCAGGCGCCAGGCGGCCGGCAGTTCGCTGATCACGTCGATGCGCGCGCGCACGTCCTCGGAGCGCTTGGCGTCATGCGTGGACGTGGCCAGCATCGTGTGCGGCCAGTTCTGCGCGCGGTCCTTGCTTGCTGCATGAAACGCCGCGATCGACATGCCGAAGCTGTCCGGTTCGCCGCCCACATCGTTCACCGAGATGAGCCGGTGGTGCCGGTACAGCGCGGTGTCCTCGATGCCCTTGGCCGCCACCGGCGCGGTGTACTGCTGCACGCGGCGCGCAAACGCCTTGTACCGCTCGGCCAAGCCGGCGGATGCGCCCGGCAGCGGTCGGCCCAGCATCACGCGGCGCATGAAGTCGAACACGCTGGCGTCCGCGGCGCGGCTGCGCCGGCGCGCGCGGCCGATCGCCCAGTCGATGAACTTGCGGTCCTGCGCGCTGGGCTTGTCGACGATGTAGGTGCGGTAGACCGGAAACGACGCGACGATGTCGGCCAGCGCGTTGCGCAGCAGGCTGAACGTGAAGTCGCGCGTGCGGCGGTCTTCGCGCGCGAGCCGCAGCAGCGCGTTGGACAGCACGGTGAGCTCGCCGCCGAGCGAGCTGTCCATCACGATGTGGCGGCATTCCCAGGTCAGCTCCTCGAAGTCCTCCGCCTCGTCGCGCACGAACACGCGCCAGGCGCGGTCGAGCCGCGCCTTCGCGCCGCCGTCGATCATGAGCCCGTTGATCACGTTGGCGAAGCGGTAGCCGGTGGAGCCTTGCACCGCCCATTCGCGCGGAACCTGTTCGTACGGCGCGACGATCTTTTCCACCACGACGTAGAGCGGCAACGTGCGGCCGGGCGCGACCGGGTCGGGCGGCGGCAGCCCGGCGACTTCGGCGTAGCGGCGCTGCAATTGCTCGAAATACGCGGCCGGGTCGGCCAGGCCGTCCGGATGGTCGATGCGGAAGCCATCGATCGCGCCGCTTGCAGCAAGCTCGAGCAGCAGCCGGTGCGTGTCTTCGAACACCGCCGGGTTTTCCATGCGGAGCGCCGCCAGATCGTTGATGTCGAAGAAGCGCCGGTAGTTGATCTGGTCGCCCGCCACGCGCCACTGCGCGAGGCGATAAGGTTGGGCGGTGATCAACGCATCGAGCGCGTCGAAAGCTGGAGCGGTCGCTTTTCTTGCCGTTCAACGTTTGCACGGCTTTGTCGATCGCGCTCGCCAGCGCCGCATCGTCGGCCACCAGCGATGCCAGTCGCGCTTTGAGCTTGGGCGACTCGGTCTGGCGCCGTTCGCGGTCTTCCTGGTCGCGCGAATCGTGCGGCGGGATGTGGCCGAAGTCGTCGGCGAGTTGCTCGAGCGTTTTGCCCGCTGGCATTGCCGCGCGCAGCGTGCCAGCCGCGCGGCGCAGCAAACCCGCATACGAGGCCGGGTCGATCGGCAATCGGTTTTCGTAGTAGTTCAGCGTGAACGTGCCGGCGGCGGCGTCGAACGCGAGCGCGATCTCGCCGCGCTCGAGCACCACGCCGTACTGCTCGCCGAGCATCGGCAGCAACACCTTGCCGGTCAAGGCCGGGTCGGCCGACATCCAGTCGATGTCGAAGTAGCCGGCGTGCGCGGCCGCCGCGCCGTTTTCGAGCACGTCGAGCCACCAGTTGTTGTCGCCACCGAGCACGCCCATGTGGTTGGGCACCGTGTCGACCAGCAGATGCATGCCGCGGCTGTGCAGCGCCGCGACCATCGCGTCGAAGTCGGCGCGCGTGCCGAGCTCGGGGTTCAGCTCGTTGTGGCTGACCACGTCGTAGCCGTGCTGGCTGCCCGGGCGGGCTTTGAGCGGCGGCGAGATGTAGAGATGGCTGATGCCCAGATCGGCCCAGTAGGGCACCAGGGCGGTCGCATCCTGAAATCGGAAGTCGCTGTGCAGCTGGACCCGGTAGGTGGCGCGCGGGATGATGGCTTTGGCCGGGCGGGTCGATGCCGGGGCGTCCGCTGCACCGCTGTCGGCGCCCGTGTCGATCACCGCGCTCATGCCTGCTTCTTTCGTGACGATGACCGACCAGGCGGCCAGGTCCTCGGCATCGGGATGGCTGCGGTAGACGACTTCGCCGGGAAGCTGCGCGGCCGCCGTGTCCGGGTCGGCCTGGGCACCGAGCCGTGCCGCCATGTGCCAGCGCACGCCGTCGGCGAGCGGCCAGCCGATCCGGATCGTGCCGTCTTCGGTGGCCGTGAATCGTGCCGCTCTTGCCGCCGCCCAGGCACGGCATCAGATGCTCATGACGCAGCTTCAGCAGCTTGGTGTAGAGCGCAAGATATTTCGCATGCTGCGGGTTGTCGCGCTCGGCCCAGTCGAGCTTCGAGTTCTCGAACGTCTGCGGGTCGTTCGGGTCGGGAATCGCGTGGCGCACCGCCGGGTCGGAGAAGCGCTCGAAGCGGCCGAACTCCTCGCGCCGGCCTTTGGTGACGGCCGCGGCCAGGTCGCCGTGGAAGTCGCAGAAATACTGAAACGGCGTGCTGGCCGCGTATTCCTCGCCCATGAAGAGCATCGGAATGGCGGGCGCCAGCAGCACGCAGGCGATCATCGTGTGCAGTGCTTCGGTGTTGTCCGACTTGGCCGCCAGGCTGTGGATGCGGTCGCCGAACGCACGGTTGCCGATCTGGTCGTGGGTCTGCGTCGAGTTCACGAACGCGATCGGCGGCAGATGCACCGAAGACGTGCCGCGTGCTTCGCCTTCGTATTCGCTGATGTCGCCCTGAAAGCCGTAACCTTCGGCGAGCGCGCGGGCAAACAAGCGCACCGGCTCCTTGCCGTAATCGAGGTAGTAGCCGTCGATCTCGCTGGTCAGGATCACGTGCATCGCGTGATGCACGTCGTCGTTCCACTGCGCATCGGCCAACAGGGGCCGGCCGGACTCGTCGCGCGGCAGCCGCGCCGCGTCGTTGATGCCGTTTTCGAGCACGATGTGCACGTGCCGCTGATGGCCGGGGCCGCGGCGCAGGGTCTGCGTCAACTCGTCGATGAAGTGCAGCTTCGAGTGGTCGTGCATCGCATGCACGGCGTCGATGCGCAGGCCGTCCATGTGGAACTCCTCGATCCAGTACATCGCGTTGTCGATGAAGAAGTCGCGCACGGTGCGGCTGTGCTTGCCGTCGAAATTGATAGCCGGACCCCAAGGCGTGTGCACCGCTTCGTTGAAGAACGGCTCAGCATAGGCGTGCAGGTAATTGCCGTCCGGTCCGAAGTGGTTGTAGACCACGTCCATGAACACCATCAGGCCCTTGTCGTGCGCGGCGACCACGAAGCGTTTCAGATCGTCCGGCGTGCCGTAGCTGCTCTCGGGCGCGTATTGCAGCACGCCGTCGTAGCCCCAGCCGCGCGCGCCGGCGAACTCGGCGACCGGCATCAGTTCGACCACCGTGACGCCGAGGTTGACCAGATCATCGAGCCGTTCGATCGCGGCGTTGAACGTGCCCTCCGGCGTGAAGCAGCCGATGTGCAGTTCGTAGATGATCGCGTCGCTCCAGGGCCGGCCGCGCCAGTTGCGGTCCGGCCAGTCGAACGCGGTCGGGTCGACCAGCGCGCTGGCGCCGTTGACGTCTTGCGGATTGCTGCGCGAAGCCGGGTCCGGCACCACGGTGCCGCCGTCGATCCTGAACGCATAGCGCAAGCCCGCTTCCGCCGTCGGCAGCGTGAATTCGTACCATCCGTCGGCCTGCGCTGCCATCGGGTGGTCGCCGGCGTCGGGGCCGGAGGAGAGCACCAGGTCCACCCGTTTGGCGCTTGGCGCCCACAGGCGGAACAGACCGCCGCCGCGTTCGGTGCGGCGTGCGCCGAACGACATGTCGTGAATGCGTTTCATGAGCGAAGCTCCAATAAGAAATCAAAGAATGGCGGTCGACGTGAACGCGCGCCGCCTTGACGGCGGCGGCCCCGCGGAACGAGAGACCTAGCCCTGCACGCCCCTGCCGCCTGGACTGCAAAGCGCTGTTGCTGCAGCCCGACGACGCCGGGTTTGGTGTCGGCTCAACGCCTGTTGCAACGATCGCGCCTGTCGCTATCGATCGATCCGGTTGCGCCGCAGCATCCGCTCGAGCATCTCCGACGCGTGGACACGGCCGCCCAGCCCGAACGCCAGCGCCAGAGCGAACACCACGCCCGCCAACAAGATCAAAAAGGTCTGCTGGATCAACCCGCCGCCCACGCTCAGGTGATCCACCGACAGCAGCACCACGAAAATCACGATGCCGTACTGCAGCACACTGCCGAGCAGCTCGGCATCGGCTCTGCCGGACGCACGCAGATAGTTGCGCAACGCTTCGCCAACGAAGCGCGCGAAGTAGCAGCCCAGCACGATCAGCACCATCGTCAGCAGCAGCCGGGGCACGAACAGCAGCGCCACCCCGAGCAGGTCCGCCACCTGGCGCAAGCCCAGCGTGTCGAACGCGATGACCAGCGCAAGCAACCAGATCACCGCGTAGCCGACCCAGCCGAACAACGCGGTCGTGTCCTTGCTGCTGCCGCCCTGGCTCAAAAAGCCGTCGACGCCCGCGCGCTCGGTCAGCACGTGAAAGTTCAGCGCGCGCAGCAGCCGGATCACGCCGAAGCGCACCGCCTTCGCAACCAGCCAGCCGACCGACAGCACCACCGCCGCCAGCAGCAATCGCGGCAGGTAGCTGCCCAGTCTGCAGCAGCAGCATGTGAAACGGATCGATCAAAAAGTTCAGGTTGTCCATGGGGGGCTTCGGTAGGGCAGCGAGTCGGCAGCAAGCCAGGTTGCCGGCTGGTCGCGTCAGGCGGCGGTGTCGTGTTCGGCCATCAGCTCGACAATGCCGGCCAGCGGCACCGCGATCCAGTCGGGCCGGTTGTCCATCTCGTAGCGCAGTTCGTACAGCACTTTCTCGATCTCGAACAGGTCGAGCAGCGGCTGCGCGGCGTCGAACGCCGCCACATCCCGGTAGAGCTGGCCCGCCACCGCGATGTCGCGGTACGTTTCCAGGAACATCTTGCGCACGCGCCGCTCCCAGAGGCGCGACACCGGCGCCAGCCGCTCGAATTCGATCGGCGTCTGCGCGGCCTGATGCAGCGCCATGTGCCGCGCGTAGTCGAACGAGCGCAGCATGCCGGCCACGTCGCGCAACGCGCTGTGCTTGGCGCGACGCTCTTCCAGCGTGCGCTGCGGCTCGCCCTCGAAGTCGATGATCAGGAAGTCACCATCGGTGACCAGCACCTGGCCCAGGTGCAGATCGCCGTGCAGCCGCGTCTTGACACCGGCCGGCTCGGCTTGCGCGACCGCGCCGATGCGCGCCAGCAGCTTCGGTGCAGCGGCCACCACCTGGGCGGCAAGCGAGATCAGCGGCTCGGCCCAGCCCTTGCTGCGCTGCTCGAGCTGCGCGAGCGTGTGCTTGCAGTCGGCTTCGACCGCCTGCGCCCAGCGTTGCACGTCGGCTGCTTCGACCGGTTCGGGGTCGAACGCCGCATCGCCGGTTTGCCGTCCCAACGCCACGTGCAGCTCGGCAATGCGCTGCGCGAGCACCTGCATGCGCTCGGCCACGCCGATGCCGCTGTCCTCGGTCTGCTCGACTTCGCCGATCTTGCCTTGGGACTCGAGCAGCAGCTGCACCTGACCGACCGTGTAGGTCCAAGCATCGCCCTGGTTCGCCACCTGCTGCTGGAGCATCGCCAGACTCCAGACGGTGCCGTCGGCGGTATGCAACTCGACACTGCCGGCCACCGCCACGCAGTGTTTGAACGCGGCCACGTCGGTCAGGAAGCGGCCCATCTCGAGCTCGGGGTTCACGCCGGGCTGCAGGCGCCGGTAGGCTTTCAGGAACAGTCGGTTACCGAGCAGGCTGACGGAGTTGCTGCTCGCGGTCAGGCGGTGCAGTGGCAGCGGTTGGGGCTGTTGCAATGCGTCACCCAACACATCCGCGTAGGCGTTTGCCGGCGTGAAGCGCAGCGACACACCGCCGTCGCCTTCCATCGTCTTGCCAGCGCCGATCGCCCCGATCAACGCACGACAGAACGGCTCGTCGGCCATCGCATCGGCCAGCAATCCCATGGTGGCCTGCTGGCGCACTCGCGTCACAGCCACTGCAGCCAGCGCCTTCGCACGCTCCTCATCCTGTTCTTCGAAGACCATGGCCAGCGGCACGAAGTAGCGCGACGGCTCGGCAAGACCCTGCGGGTCCACCAGCGCCAGCAGCCATTCGTCCTTGTTCGACTTGAGCACGAAGTTCTCGCCGATGACCGCTCGCGATGCCTTTTCGCCCTTGGCCGCGTACCAACGCTGGCGCTGCATGAATCGGGGCAACGTGGTGGTTTCAAGTTCGGTGCGGGTCTTGTCGGCCATGCCCAGGCGCCAAGGCATCACGCGGCTGCGGAAGAAGCTGTTCCAGCCGTCGAACAGCACCAGCACCGGCAGCTCCTCGACCGGCAGCCGATCGGTGTGCCAGAGCGGCGGCGTGGCATCGATCGACAAGCGGAACCAGAAAAAGCCGTAGGCCGGCAGGGTCAGCAGATAAGGCAGTTCCCCCACCGGCGGGAACGAGGTGCGCCCGATCATCTCGACCGGTACACGGCCGTTCCAGGCGCCGAGTTCGAGTTCGACTGGTTGCGCCACGCGGCTCACGTTGGCCACGCACAGGATCACTTCGTCGTCGAATTCGCGCAGATAGGCGAGCACCTTGCGGTTGCCCGGGTGCAGCATCGTGAAGCGGCCCCGGCCGAACGCCTTGGTGCTGGAGCGCACCGCGAGCATGCGCCTGGTCCAGTTCAGAAGCGACGACGGCTCGCGCGACTGCGCCTCGACGTTGACCGCTTCGAAGCCGTACACCGGGTCCTGGATCGGCGGCAGATACAGCCGCTGCGGGTCGGCGCGGGAGAAGCCGCCGTTGCGGTCCGACGTCCACTGCATCGGCGTGCGCACGCCGTCGCGGTCGCCCAGGAAGATGTTGTCGCCCATGCCGATTTCGTCGCCGTAGTACATCACCGGCGTGCCCGGCATCGACAGCAGCAGGCTGTTCATCAGCTTGATGCGGTCGTTGTCGTTCTCCAGCAGCGGGGCCAGGCGCCGGCGGATGCCGAGGTTGATGCGGGCGCGCGAATCGGCCGCATACATGCTGTACATGTAGTCGCGCTCCTTGCTCGTCACCATCTCGAGCGTGAGCTCGTCGTGATTGCGCAGAAAGATCGCCCACTGGCAGTTGGCCGGAATCTCGGGCGTCTGCGCAAGGATCTCGACCACCGGATGGCGGTCCTCCTGCGCGATCGCCATGTACATGCGCGGCATCAGCGGGAAGTGATACGCCATCTGACACTCGTCACCATCGCCGAAGTATTCGCGCACGTCCTCCGGCCACATGTTGGCTTCGGCCAGCAGCAGGCGGCCCGGGTGCGTTTCTTCGAGCCGGCGGCGGATTTCCTTGATCACGCCGTGCGTCTCGCGCAGGTTCTCGTTGCTGGTGCCGTCGCGCTCGATCAAGTACGGAATCGCGTCGAGCCGGAAGCCGTCGACGCCGGTGTCGAGCCAGAACTCCATCGTCTTCAGCATCGCCGTGACGACCGCCGGATTGTCGAAGTTCAGGTCCGGCTGGTGGCTGAAGAAGCGGTGCCAGAAGTACTGGCCTGCGACTTCGTCGTAAGTCCAGTTCGACTTCTCGGTGTCGGTGAAGATGATGCGCGTGCCGCTGTACAACTTCGGGTCGTCGGTCCAGACGTAGAAATCGCGCTCGGGCGATCCTTTCGGTGCCTTGCGTGCGGCCTGGAACCACGGGTGCTGGCTCGAGGTGTGGTTCATCACCAGTTCGGTGATCACGCGCAGGCCGCGCCGGTGCGCCTCGATCACGAACTGCTTGAAGTCGTCCAGCGTGCCGTAAGACGGATGCACGCCTTCGTAGTCCGACACGTCGTAGCCGTCGTCCTTCAGTGGCGACGGATAAAACGGCAACAGCCAGATCGTGTTGACGCCGAGCGACTGCACATGATCGAGCCGCTCGGTCAGGCCGCGGAAGTCGCCGATGCCGTCGCCGTTCGCATCCGCGTACGCCTTGATGTGCAGCTCGTAGATGACCGCGTCTTTGTACCAGTGCGGATCTTCGGTGCCGGACGGCGGGGTTTGCGCGGTCGGCGCCAGCATGAGCTTGGGATCGATCGAGGTTTCGGCGGTCATGGCGGGTCGAAAGTGGGTTGGGGCGGCGGAGCCGGATGGCGCGGTCAGCGAGCCGGTCTGCGCGGCGCGCTGTGGAAATCGGGCAAATTCGGGAACGCTGCAAGGCTCGAAAAGGCGACTGGAGCGGCATGCGAACGGATTTGGACGGTGGATCGGACTGTGGTTGTGCACCAGCCCCGCTACGATGGCTGACGCGTCCAAACGCACGACGGCGGCGTGGATCACCCGCCGCCGCTGCGCGCTGTCGGCGATCAGCCGAAGTCGGTCTCGTTGCGCAGCCGCGAGCGCACGCGCAGCACATGCACCGGCACCCGGCGCGGATCGAGCATCACGAAGTTGCGCGGACCGTTCCAGATAAAACGCGCATCCGTGATCAGGTCGTGCATCTGATAGGACTGCTGCGGATCGAGCCCGAAGCGCCTCCAAGTCGATTTCGACAAAACCGCTCTGCGTGTTGTATGGGTCCAGGTTCACGATGCAGACCACGATGTTCGACTGGTCCGGCGTTGACTTCGCATACGCGAGCATCTGGTCGTTGTCGATGTTCAGGAAACTGCAGTCCCGCATCGCTTTGCAGCGCAGGATTCTGGTTGCGCGCGCGATTGAGCACCGTGATGAAGTCGGCCAGCGAGTCGGGCCGATCGCGGTCCCAGTTGCGAATCTGGTACTTCTCCGAATTCAGATATTCCTCGGAGCCGGGCCGCATCGCCTCGTGCTCGAGCAACTCGAACGCCGGGCCGTAGATGCCGTAGTTCGCCGACAGCGTCGCGGCCAGTGCAACGCGCGTCATGAACATCGGGCGGCCGCCGTACTGCAGCGCGGCCGGCAGGATGTCCGGCGTGTTCGGCCAGACGTTGGGCCGGAAGTACTCCTTGCCCGGGCCTTGGGTCAGCTCGGTGAAGTATTCGGTCAACTCCTGCTTGGTGTTGCGCCACGTGAAGTAGGTGTAGGACTGACTGAAACCCACCTTGGCCAGCCGGTGCATCACGCGCGGGCGGGTGAACGCCTCGGACAGGAAGATGATGTCCGGGTGCTGGCTGCGGATGCGCGCGAATCGCCCATTCCCAGAACGGAAACGCCTTGGTGTGCGGGTTGTCGACGCGGAAAATGCGCACGCCTTGCTCGATCCAGTGCTCGAACACCTCGACCAGCGCGGTCCACATGTGCGCCCAGTCGATCGGTCTCGAAGTCGAACGGGTAGATGTCCTGGTATTTCTTCGGCGGGTTCTCCGCGTACTGGATGCTGCCGTCGGCGCGCTTCCTGAACCACTCGGGGTGCTGCGCGACCCACGGGTGGTCCGGCGCGCACTGGAACGCGATGTCGAGCGCGATGTCGATGCCGGCGTCGCCGGCGCGCTGCACGAAACGGCGGAAGTCCTCCTGAGTGCCGAGTTCGGGCAGGATCGCGTCGTGGCCGCCCTCCGCCGCGCCGATCGCCCACGGACTGCCGACGTCGTCGGCGGCTCGGGTCGAGCGTGTTGTTCTTGCCCTTGCGGCGCGATTGCGGCCGACCGGCGAGATCGGCGGAAAGTAGACCACGTTGAAGCCCATGCGCTGCACGTACGGCAGCCAGGCTTCGCAGTCGGCAAACGTGCCGTGTCGGTTCTCGTCGTTGGCGGCCGACCGCGGGAAGAATTCGTACCAGGACGAAAAGCGCGCGCGCTCACGCTCGACCGTGACGCGGTGCGGGCCCGGGTGAGGTCAACGCGTAGGTCAGGTCCGGATGCCGCTCGGCCGCGGCACTGCCTTCGGCGTCGATGCCCGATGCGCTGCAGCGTCTCCACGTCGGCATCACCGCTTGCGGCCTTTTCAAGCTCACGCGACCAGGCCTTGAGCACCTTCGCATCGGCCGTGCGGCCCGCACGCTTGGCGGCTGCTTCGATCAGCTGGCGCCGGTCTGCGCGGCGATCTTGACGTCGGCCGGATCGATGCGGCGCTCGAAGTCGTGCTGCCACGACAGGAACGAATCGACCCATGCGCAGACCGTGTATTCCCACTCGCCGAGCGCGTCGACGGCGAAGTACGCGCGCCACCGGTCGTTGCCCAGCGCGGTCATCAGCGCGTTGTTCCACTTGGTCTGGCCGGCGCGGCGCCACAGCAGTGCGCAGGCCACCACGTCGTGGCCGTCGCCGAAGCAGTCGGCTTCGACCGTCACCACGTCGCCGACCACCCGCTTGATCGGAAAGCGCCCGCCGTCCACCGACGGCGTGACGCTCTCGATCACGACGCGCGTGCGACCGTCGTCGAGCTGAATCGGCATGACTTCCTGTTTCTTTCGACTCGGGGCTCGGCTCACTTGGTCGTTTCCTCTTGTTCGTGTTTCAGGATCAGGAAGCCCGAGCGGCGGCAGCGTCAGGTTCAACGCCTGATAGCGGCCATGCGCGGCGACCGGCACGCGTGCTGCATGCCGCCGTAGTTGCCGACGCCGCTGCCGCCGTACTGCGGCGCGTCGCTGTTGAGCAACTCGCGCCAGAAGCCGGACTTCGGCGCGCCGATCAGGTAGTTCTCGCGCACCAGCGGCGTGAAATTGGCCACCACCATCACGGTCGAGCCGTCCTTGGCGCATGCCGTAGATAGCTCAACGTGCTGGACTCGGCGTCGTTGCAGTCGATCCACTCGAAGCCGGCGCATCGAAGTCGACCTCGTAGAGCGCGGGCTCGGCTTTGTACAGCCGATTCAGGTCCGCGACCCAGCGTCTGCACGCCTTTGTGCTGCGGGTCGTCGCAGACCCACCATTCGAGCGCGTCGTCGTGGTTCCACTCGCGCCGCTGGCCGAACTCGCCGCCCATGAACAGCAGCTTCTTGCCCGGGTGTGCCCACATGTGGCCGAACATCAGCCGCAGGTTCGCGCACTGGTTCCAGGTGTCGCCCGGCATCTTGTTGATCAGCGAGCCCTTGCCGTGCACCACCTCGTCGTGCGAGAGCGGCAGCATGAAGTTTTCGTTGAACGCATAGACCAGCGAGAACGTGAGCTGGCCGTGGTGGTAGCGCCGGTAGATCGGGTCCTCGCTCATGTACTTGAGCGTGTCGTGCATCCAGCCCATGTTCCACTTCATGCCGAAGCCGAGGCCGCCCAGATAGGTCGGGCGCGAGACCATCGGCCACGCGGTCGACTCTTCGGCGATCACCTGCACGCCGGGGTAGTCCCGGTACGCCGACTCGTTGACCAGCTTCAGGAACGAGACCGCTTCGAGGTTCTCGCGGCCGCCGAACGCGTTCGGAATCCACTCGCCGTGCTTCCTCGCATAGTCGAGATACAACATCGACGCCACCGCATCGACACGCAGCCCGTCGATGTGGAACTCGTCGAGCCAGAACATCGCGGAGGACAACAGGAACGCGCGCACTTCGTTGCGGCCGTAGTTGAAGATCGACGAATTCCACTCCGGATGAAAGCCCTGGCGCGGGTCGGCGTGCTCGTACAGATGCGTGCCGTCGAAGCGCGCGAGCCCGAACGCATCGGCCGGGAAGTGCGACGGCACCCAGTCCAGGATCACCGCCGATGCCGGCCTGGTGCATCTTGTCGACGAAGTACTTGAAGTCTTCCGGCGTGCCGTAGCGCGACGTGGCCGCGAAGTAGCCGGTCGTCTGGTAGCCCCACGAGCCATAGAACGGGTGCTCGGTGATCGGCATCAGCTCGACGTGCGTGAAGCCCATGTAGGTCACGTACTCGACCAGCTGGTCGGCCGCCGCGCGGTAGCCGAGCATGTTGCCGTGCGCGTCGCGTCGCCAGGAGCCCAGGTGCACTTCGTAGACCGATTGCGGTGCCTGCGAGGCTGTTTTTCTGTGGGCGCACACGCAGCCACTCGGCGTCATCCCATTGGTACTCGGCTTCGGGCTTCCAGACGATCGAGCCGGTGGCTGGCGCGAGTTCGGCAAAGCGCGCGAACGGGTCGGCTTTCTCCAGCAGTTCGCCGTTGCGCGCGCGGATCGCGAACTTGTAGCGCTGGCCGTGCGCGACGCCGGCCACGGCGACTTCCCAGATGCCGGTGCCGTCCGACCGCGGGCGCGCCGGATGCGCATCGATCCTCCAGTCGTTGAAATCGCCGATCACCGAGACGCCCTCGGCGTTCGGTGCCCAGACTGAAAATACCGCGTCGTCTTCGCGCAGTTGGCAGCCGAGCTTTTGATAGAGGCGCCCGTGCGTGCCTTCGCGGAACAGGTGAACGTCTTGCTCACCCAATATGCCGGTGGCGGCGGATTTCTTTTTGGCCATGAGTGGTGATGGGTTGGTTAGCGGTTGTGCGGCGGCGTCCGGCATGCGCTGACGTGGCGATCGTCTCCCGGTTCACACGCCGATGAAAATCGGCTGGACCGCAGCGATGAAACGAAAAGCAGAATGTTGGCGCGGATGCGAGTCGTATTGCCGTGATTCGCGCGCAGGAGGCCTGTATCGACAGTTTACAGTGCGTGCCATGAAGAAATCCCTCGCGCACAGCGCGCGTTTCGTGCTTGTGCGTCGTTGCCTCCGTCTCAAATGAATCTGCACCAACGCAGTGCCGGTGTGTTGTTGCACATCACGTCTTTGCCCGGTCCGCACGGCATCGGCGACCTCGGCCCGGACGCATTCCGGTTCGTCGATTGGCTGTCGTCTGCGGGTCAGCGCGTCTGGCAGGTGCTGCCGAACACGCCGATCGGGCCCGGGGACTCACCGTATCAAAGCGTCTCCGCGTTCGCGGGCAGCCCGCTGATGGTGGCGCTCGAGCCCTTGATCGGGGCCGGCTGGCTTGCGCCGCCCGATCTGCCGGCCGGTGGGTTCGATCCGCATCGGGTCGACTTTGACACGCTCGCTCCCTGGCGGCTCGCGCAACTGCGCACGGCATGCGATGGCTTCTTCGATCATGCATCGCCACGTGAGCAGACCGCGTTCGCCACGTGGTGCCGCAGCGAGTCGCACTGGCTCGAGGACTATGCGCTGTTCATGACCTTGCAGGTCGCGCACGAAGGGCTGCCTTGGTGGCAGTGGCCGGCGCCGCTGCGCGACCGCGACATCGCCGCGCTCGCCGAAGCGAGCGTCGCGCACGCGCGGGAGCTCGACTTCTGGCGGTTCGTCCAGTGGGCGTTCGACGCGCAGTGGGCGGCGCTCAAAAGCCACGCGAACCGCCACGGCGTATCGATCCTCGGCGACTTGCCGATCTTCATCGCGCATCACAGCGCCGATTGCTGGGCCCGTCCCGACCTGTACGAGCTGGACGAGAGCGGCTTGCCGCTGCAGGTGGCCGGCGTGCCACCCGACATGTTCAGCGCCGATGGGCAGCGCTGGGGCAATCCGCTCTACCGTTGGGATCGGATGGCGGCTGAGAACTTCGCCTGGTGGAGTGCCCGGCTGCGGCGCGCGCTGCAGCACGCGGACGGCTTCCGGATCGACCATTTCCGCGGCTTCGCCGCCTACTGGGCGGTGCCGGTCGAAGCGCTGACGGCGATGGAAGGGCGTTGGGTGCTCGGTCCGGGACAGACTTTGTTCGATACCTTGAGCCGCGACCTCGGCCCGCTACCGATCATTGCGGAGGACCTGGGGCTGATCACGTCGGACGTGATCGCGCTGCGTGACGCGTGCGGTTTTCCGGGCATGAAGATTTTGCATTTCGCATTCGGCGACGATGGCGACAACGAGTACCTGCCGCACCACCATCCCGTGCAGTCGGTCGTCTACACCGGCACGCACGACAACGACACCACGCTTGGCTGGTGGGCGACAGCGCCCGAGCGCGAACGGCGTTTCGTGCGCGCTTATCTCGGCGAGGGCATCGAGCCGGAAGTGCACTGGGCGTTGATCCGCGCGGCCTGCAGTTCGGTTGCGAACACCGCGTTGATTCCGATGCAGGACCTGCTTGGGCTGGGCGGCGAGACACGCATGAATCTGCCGGGCTCGGCGATGGGCAACTGGGCTTGGCGCTTCGACTGGCAGATGCTCGGGGCGTCGATCGCGCCGCGCCTTGCCGCGCTCAGCGCGGTGACCGGCCGGTGCGGTATCGAATTTCTTACCGGGGCGGTTCGCGCGCCGTCGCAGGCGGCGGCCGACTGATGGGAGCGCAGAAGGCGCGCCCGAGCTGCTATTGAACCGACAGGCGCTGCGGCGCCAGATATTGCTCGCGGTATTGCTCGAACGGAGGCTGCGGCGCGGCCTCGAGCTCGGATTGGCGCGCCAGGGACGCCTGCGCCATGCGGCGCAGTCGCGCTGCTGCATCTTCCGACAGGGGCAGGTCGAGCAACGCGTTGCGGGTCGCTGCGGACTGCGCAAGCGTGAATCGCATGTAGGAGTCGTCATGCTGCTCGTGCATCGACTGCAGCACCTGCGCGGCAGGCAGCAATGCCTTGCCGCGCAACTGCTTCTCGGCCGCCTCAAGCGCATCGATGTGATGCTTGGCCGCCGCCGCCGCCGATTCGATCGAGCGTGTTGGCGATCGGCCGCATGGCGTCGATCAAGTCGAGCGCCCAGTCGACCAGCGCGACCTTGGTGCCGCCGCGCTCCAGCATCAGTCCAGGCTCGCGTCCACGCATCGCGGCGCGGTCCTGATTGCGAGCGAGTTCGGTGATCTCCGCTTCGCTGTCCGGTGGGCTGTCGCTGAGCAGACAGTGCAGCAGGAACATGTCGATGAAACGCGTGGTCGAGACGTTGATGCCGACCGGCTCGAACGGGTCGAGGTCCATGCAGCGCACCTCGACGTATTCGACGCCGCGCTGGCGCAGCGCGTGCAAGGGTCGCTCGCCGGGCTGGATCACGCGCTTCGGGCGGATCGTTCCGTAGAACTCGTTTTCGATCTGCAGCAGCGCGGTGGACAGCTGACGATAGACGCCGTCCGCGCCGCGAATGCCGATCCGCTCATAGGCCGCGTGCGGTTGTGTGAGCGCCTGCTGCAGCGAGGCGCCGTAGCGCTCGAGGCTGTTGTAGCTGACTGCAAGCAAGGCTTGTGCATCGCTTTGATAGCCGAGCCGGCCCATGCGCAGCGAGGTGGCGTGCGGCAGCCCGAGGGAGTTCCCCTTGATGGTCTGCAACATGTGCTCGCGGCCCTCGACGAAGCTCGAGCACACGGCTGGCGAGGCACCGAACAGCACCAGCAGCAGGAAAGAATGGCGCCGGAAGTTGCGGATCAGGCCGAAGTAGCCGTCGTTGTCGATGCCCGGCATCGACCAGTTGTAGTGGATGCCCGAGATGGTCTGCATGCGCCGGCCGTAGCGGTGTGCCAGCCCCATGCGGTAGACGCTCTTGGCCTGCCCCACGTTCGATGAACCGTATTGACCGATCGGGATCTGGTCGTCGCTCGGCAGCCCGCACGGCATGCTGCCGACCCAAAGCATTTCATCGCCGATCGATCGATACACATACTGATGAACCCGCGTGAGCTCATCGATCGCGCCGTCGCCGCTGGCATGCACCCCGGTCACGAGCTCGACTTGCGACTCGCTGAAATCGGTCGTGATGTGCGGATGCGTCAGCGCCGAACCCAGGGCGGCCGGGTGCGGCTGCGTGCTCAAACGACCGTCGGGCTGCGTGCGCAGGCTTTCTTTTTCGATGCCGCGACGCATGCCGGCCAATCGGTCCGGCGTGATCTGGCCCAGCCGCTGCGCGATCGGGCTGCCGGTGGTTGCATTCAAATGGGGTCTCCTGCCGGGACGGTATGCCGGTGCTAGGGTTGCTGCGAGCCGGGGTGCCTGAAGAGCCAGCCCGCGCACGTCGTCGAATGGCGGCATCATAGGTCCGCTTCGGCATCCCTGCGCCGACGCGCTTGGTGAACATCGGGACTCGCACCCCCGTCCCGCTTTCGCCAGTTGCCGAAAAAAAGAACCTGCGCGTTGCCGCAACACGTATAAAACAATGACCGCATCCGCTGACCGAACGACCGCGCGCGCCGACCATCCGGACGAGCCGATCGAAAACCACGCGTTGATCGGTGACTGCCACGGCGCTGCGCTCGTCACACGAGACGGCACCATCGACTGGGCGACGCTGGGCCGCTTCGACGCCGATCCGGTGTTCTGCCGCCTGCTCGATCGTGATCGTGGCGGCTTTGGTCGATTCGGCCGAAGCGCGATTTCACGAGCCAACGCGCTTATCTGCCTGACACGAACCTGCTGCGGACGGTGTTCGAGACCAGTCTGGGCAGCGTGGCCCTGCTCGACTTCATGCCGGTCGGCCGCAAGCTCGACGCCGATGTGCACGACTACGTGCATCTGAACGCGCCCGGTTGGATCGTGCGCCGCGTCGAATGCTTGAGCGGCACCGTCGAACTGGAAATGAATTACCGGCCGTCCAGAGCATTCGCGCGCGAAGCCGGTGACGCTGCAGGTCTCACCCGGGCTGTGTGCGCGCTGGCGACGAGATGCCGACGCTCTACGGCGCGCTGGCTTTCCACGCGTCGGCGGCGACTGCGCGCGAAGCCGACTTCGAGTTGACCGCCGGCCAGCAGCTCGACTTCGTGCTGGCCGGCACCGTGGTGGAGGGACAGTCGCCAGTGACTCGCGTGCGCTGAGTTCCTGGACGCGACGCACGCGTTCTGGAAGGAGTGGATCGGCTACTGCCGCTATCGCGGCGCCCACGAAGCGGTGGTGCGGCGCAGCGCGCTTGCACTGAAATTGCTGACCTACGCGCCGACCGGCGCGATCGTGGCCGCACCGACCACGTCGCTGCCGGAGCCGGTCGGCGGCGCGCGCAACTGGGACTACCGCTTCTGCTGGGTGCGCGACGCGTCGTTCGCGCTGTATGCGCTCTCGGTGCTCGGCTACAGCGGCGAGGCGCGATTGTTTCCACGATTTTCTGCTGCACGCGTGCGCGCGCTCGCTGCCGCGGGTGCGGCCGATGTACGGCATCGACGGCGCAACTCGAACTGCCCGAATCGACGGTCGAAGGACTCGCCGGCTGGCGCGGCAGTGCGCCGGTGCGGGTCGGGCAACGGGGCGCTACCTGCAAAACCAGATCGACGTCTACGGTCAGATTTTCGATCTGGCGTGGATGTACCAGGTGCTCGGCGGCCGGCTCGATGAGCAATATCGGCGCTGCTGGCTGCCGTGGCCGCTTACGTGGCGGCGCACTGGCATGAGCCCGACCAGGGCATCTGGGAGATGCGCGGCGCAGCGCGTCACCACGTGCATGGCAAGCTGATGTGCTGGGTCGCGCTGGAGCGGGCGGGGCGGCTGCTCGATCCGAAATGGTTGATCGAGGCCGAGCGAGTGCGCGCCGACGATCCTGGCGCATGCGCGCCGAACCAGGCAACGGCTGGCTGCGTCAGGCGTTCGACGGCGGCACCGATGCGGCCGTGCTGCTCGCGCCGATGCTGGGGTTCGAGCTGCCGCAGGGCGTGCTTGCGCGCACCATCGATGAAGTGATCGCAGCGCTCGGCCGCGGCGAGACCTTTCTCGCGCGGTATCTCGGGCGACGACGGGCTCGACGGGGAGGAAGGGCGAATTCCTGGTTTGCAGCTTCTGGCTCGCCGACGCCGAACTCGCCGACGGCCGCATCGAGCAGGCGCGCGACCGGATCGATCGGCTTGTGGGCTGTGCCAACGACGTCGGGCTGCTACGCCGAAGAAGTGGACGCGACGACCGGCGCGTTTCTTGGCAACTTCCCGCAGGCGCTGACCCATCTGGGCTTGATCGGCAGCATCGTCAACCTGCAGCTGGCCGAGCAGCACGGCGCGCAGGCGCTGGCCGGCGGCTATGCCGAGCGCGCAGCGCGGGCGGTCGGGGCGACGTTCGGCTGGCGCGGCGTGCTCGCGGCCATGGTGCAATCGCGAAGCGTCGGCCGCTTTCGCTCATCGACAAAGTCCCGCCTCGCATGGCCTTGAACGCACGCGGCGCGCGCATGCATGGAAGCGGGGCTTCACGCTTCAGGCATGGTGCTTGCCGTTTGCGGCTGCCCCAGCGCGACCGGACGCGCCTGCATCAACACAACCGAAAGCCCAATTCATGAAGACCCTTTGCATCGCAGCAGCCATTGCCGCTACGACTCTCGCCGTCCCTGCGATGGCGCAACGAGCAGCGGCTTCCAGCGTGCCGGGCGCGACGCCGGTGGTCGGCACGAAGAGCCATGGTGACACCGCGGGCAACACCGGCACCACCAGCACCGCAACCGGAAAAACCACCGGCTCCGCGGCTGCGGCTGGATCGATCGGCGGCAACGCCGGCGCGATCGGCAGCGGGTCCACGTCCGTCAGCGGATCAGGAACCACACCGGGCAAGGCGTCGCTGAGCGGCAGCGGCAACTCGGTGAAGCGTGTCCCGAACAACGGTCAGACGGTGCGAAAAACCGATTCGTCGGCTGGCTCCAGGAGCGTTGGCACGCCGACTGCAGTGCCCGGCTCGACCAACAGCGTGAGTCCGGCCGCGAGATAGCAGGGACGCACGAGGAGGCTGTGGATGCCCACTGCCGATGACGTGCTCAACAATTGAATTTCCATATGTCACGGAGCCGGCTCATGCAACCGAATCGATTGGGTGTCGGACTGGTGCTCGCTGCGCTCGGCATCGCCGGTGCAGCCCAGGCAGCGGACGAGAACGGCCCGCTACGAGCGCCAGCGGCCCGTGCGGCGGCCGAGCACACGGAGGCCGACCAGACCCGCCCGGGCGTCTACAAATCCGGTCCTGGCGGCATCAAGACGAGCCGAGGTCCCGCCATTGGCGGCGGATCGGGCGGTCCGGCACCTCGGGGTCGCCTGGCAACGCGGGCGCAGGAATCGCTTCTGGAGCCGGAGCGGGGGTCAGTGCAGGGTGCAGGTGGCGCAGGTGGTGCTGGCGCCGGCAAATAGGCGCAACGCGATGGTCTGACCCGAGGGCCGATCCGGAAACACGCCACGCAATCGTCTGAGCCGCTGCTCATTGCATGGGCACGCTTTGCGGATCGCAGTCGACCTGGATGAAACCGCGCTCGTTGCCGCACGCATCGATCTGCATGGCGGTGAGCGCACCGCCCCAGACGCACCCGGTATCCAGCCCCACCACATTGTTCCGATCCACCAATCCCTGCCGCGACCAATGGCCGAACGCGACGCGGGCCTCGGCGGTTTGTCGATTCGGCACGTCATACCAAGGTAAGTACCCCAGCGGTGCGGTCGAGGCACCGTCATGGTGCCTGAACTCCATTGCGCCGTCCTCCGTGCAAAAGCGCAGTCGGGTGAGTGCGTTGACGATCACGCGCAAGCGATCGGCGCCCTGCAGGTTGTCGTCCATTGATTTGGTTGGTTGCCGGACATGGCGGCAGAAATCCGCTTCGGCGTCGTTTCCGCGCAGTGCGCTCCTGCACTTCGGCTGCAAGCGCCAGCGTCTGCTGCACCGCCACTGCGGCAACACGCCCGCATGGACCATCAGCCAGCCATGCTCATGGATCGCCATGGTTGGCGGCGCAGCCAGTCGATCAGCCGCACGTGGTCGGGCGCCTGCAGCACCGCCTGCAACGTGTCGCCCGCACCGAGCGTTCGGGCGCCGCAGGAGACGGCAAGCAGATGCAGGTCGTGATTGCCGAGCAGGCAACGGGCCGATGCGCCGTAGTCGGTCAACCGGCGCAGCACCGGCAGCGATTCGGCCCCTCGATTGACCAAGTCCCCAAGCAGATAGAGGGTGTCCCGGCTGGGCGAAAAATCCAGTTGTCGAGCAGCCGCCCGAAATGCGCGGTCGCAGCCCTGCAAGTCACCGATCAAGTAAAGTGCCATTTGTCTGGTCCTGTTCGCTGATTCATGAACTTTCTGCTGATCGCGCTGTTGACGTTGCTCAACGGCGTGTTCGCCATGTCGGAGTTGGCGCTGGCCTCGAGCCGCAAAATCCGCCTGACGCACTGGCCGACAACGGCGACCAGGGTGCCCGCGCGGCACTCAAGCTGCTCGAAGACCCCACGCAGTTCCTGTCCTCGGTGCAGGTCGGCATCACGTCGATCGGCATGCTGAACGGCATCATCGGTGAAGCGGCGTTCAGCGGCGATCTAGCGGTGGTGCTGATCGGTTGGGGCGTGCCGCTCGGTGCGGCGGAAATCAGCGCCACTGCACTGGTGGTGACCGCGATCACTTTCATCACGATCGTGCTGGGAGAGCTGGTGCCCAAGCGCATCGGTCAGCTGTATCCGGAAGTGGTGGCGCGCTGGGTCGCACGGCCGATGACCTGGGTCGCGCGCATCGCCAAACCCTTCGTGCGGCTGCTGACGCTCAGCACGCAGGGCATGCTCAAGCTGCTGCGCATCGACAACAACGCGGCCGGGCATACCGTCACCGAAGAAGAAATCGCCGCCAGCTTGGCCGAAGGGCGCGATGCGGGCGTGATCGAAGCGCACGAACACCAGATGGTCGAGAACGTGTTCCGGCTCGACGACCGACCCTTGCTCCTCATTGATGGTGCCGCGTGCGGATGTGCGCTGGTTCGATGCGCGCATCACGGTCGAGCAGGCGCTGGCGCAGGTCGGCGCGCTCGCGCAAGGCGGCGCGCACTCGTGGTTTCCGGTCTGCCGCGGCTCGCTCGACGACGTGGTGGGTGTGATCAGCGTGGCGCAACTGCTGCATCTGGGCCAGGGGGACAAAAGCAGCCTGATCGGCGCGCATACGATGCCGGCTTCGTTCATCCCCGAGACCTTGAGCGGCATGGAAGTGCTCGAGCAGTTCCGCATCAAGGCGGGCCGAATGGTTTTCGTGGTGGACGAATACGGCGTGGTGCAGGGTTTGATGACGCCGCGTGACTTGCTCGAAGCCATCACCGGCGAACTGCACCCGGACATGCGGCTGGAAGCCTGGGCCACGTTGCGCGACGACGGCACTTGGCTGCTCGATGGCCTCATGCCGGTAGGCGAACTGAAGAACCGGCTGCAAATCAAGGAATTACCCGACGACGATCGCGGCCGCTACAACACGGTGGCCGGCCTGCTGATGTCCGTCACAGGCAGTCTGCCGCTGGTCGGCGAGCAGATCGAATGCGCGGGCTGGAACTTCGAGGTGGTCGAACTCGAAGGCAAGCGCATCGACAAGGTGCTCGCGCAGCCACTGGCCGGCGATCTGCATCAGGTTATGACGGTGTAGCGCGCACCGTGCATGAAAACGGGGAGCCGAAGCTCCCCGTGCAATCAACCAGCGACCAACCGAACTACCAGCGGTAGTCCGAGTTGCGGCCGTGCCAGTCGTCAATCTGCTTTTCGGCTTCGTCTTTGGCGATGCCGTAGCGCTCTTGGATTTTGCCGGACAGTTGATCCCGCTTGCCCTCGGCGACGTCGAAGTCGTCGTCGGTCAGCTTGCCCCACTGCTCTTTCATCTTGCCCTTGAACTGTTTCCAGTTGCCTTCGATTTTGTCGTCGTTCATGTGGTGCTCCTTCGTTTTGCGGTTTTCGATACCGTCACTTTAAACTGCCTGGCTGGTATTGGCCCGTCCGATGAGCGCCCGCAGATGGGGTCAGCACATTCCTACGTCGCCCCGCCGGCCGAACGAGTCGGATTGCTATGCTCGACGTTCAGCGACATGCTTTCTTCTCAACTTTCCTTGCTGGCAATCTTCGCCACTCCATCCTTATGACGCGCGTCTTCAATTTCAGCCCTGGTCCTGCGGTGTTGCCCGAGAGCGTGCTGCGCCAGGCGGCCGACGAAATGCTCGACTGGCACGGCTCCGGCATGTCCGTGATGGAGATGAGCCACCGCGGCAAGGAGTTCATCGGCATCCACGCCGAGGCCGAGAGCCTGCTGCGCGAACTGCTGCACGTGCCTGCGAACTACAAGGTACTGTTCATGCAGGGCGGCGCGATCGGCGAGAACGCGATCGTGCCGATGAACCTGCTGCGTGGACGCGCGAGTGCCGACTATGTGGATACCGGCGACTGGTCGAAGAAATCGATCAAGGAGGCGAAGAAATACGCGAAGGTGAACGTCGCGGCCAGCGGCGAGGCCAGCCGCTTCACGAGCATTCCGAAGCAGTCGGAATGGCGGCTCGACCCGGAAGCCGCCTACGTCCATATCTGCTCGAACGAGACCATCGGCGGCGTCGAATACCACTGGACACCGCAGACCGGCGAGGTGCCACTGGTGGCCGACATGTCGTCCAACATCCTGTCGCGACCGCTCGATGTGAGCCGGTACGGGGCGATCTATGCGGGGGCGCAGAAGAACATGGGGCCTTCCGGGTTGACGATCGTGATCGTGCGTGATGACCTGATCGGGCAGGCGCTGCCGATCACGCCGTCGGCGTTCGATTACAAGCAGCAGTCCGACAACGATTCGATGTTCAACACGCCGCCGACGTATGCGATCTACATCGCCGGGCTCGTATTCAAGCATCTGAAATCGCTTGGCGGACTCGATGCGGTCGAAAAGATGAACCGTGCCAAGGCGTCCGTCCTGTACGACTATCTCGACCGCTCCGCGTTTTATACGAACCCGGTATCGCCAGACGACCGGTCGCTCATGAACGTGCCTTTCACGCTGGCCGACAGCGCTCTCGACGAGCCGTTCCTGAAGGGCGCCCAGCAACGCGGCATGGTGCAGCTGAAAGGCCATCGCTCGGTCGGCGGCATGCGCGCGTCGATCTACAACGCGATGCCGATCGAAGGGGTGCAGGCGCTGGTCGCCTACATGCAGGAGTTCGAGGCCAGCCATGGCTGAGCAAACCGGCGGCCGCTTCGAAGTGCTGGTGCTGAATCAGATCGCGCCGGCCGGGCTTGCGCGGCTGAGCGCCGATCGATACGCGGTCGGCAGTGCGTTCGAGCATCCTCAGGCGCTGCTGCTGCGATCGGCCGATCTGCATGCGCGCACGATTCCCGGCTCGGTGCAGGCGATCGCGCGTGCGGGCGCGGGCACCAACAACATTCCCGTTCCCGCGATGAGTGCGCGCGGCGTGCCGGTCTTCAACGCGCCCGGCGCGAACGCGAACGCGGTGAAGGAGTTGGTGCTCGCCGGCATGCTGCTCGCAGCGCGACGGCTGCCCGATGCGCTGGCGTTCGTCGCTGCGCTCGACATGGCGGCGGCGGACCTGGAACACACGGTGGAAGACGGCAAGAAGCGCTTCGCGGGCTACGAGTTGTCGGGCCAGACGCTCGGCGTGATCGGCTTGGGCAAGATCGGCTGCCTGGTGGCCGACGCGGCGATCAAGCTCGGCATGCGCGTGCATGGTTTCGATCCCGAGATCACGGTGGACGCGGCCTGGAGCCTGCCTTCGCAGGTGCGGCGCGCTTCCAGCGTGGCCGACGTGCTGACCGCGAGCGACTTCGTCACCCTGCATGTGCCACTTTTGGATGCGACCCGAAACCTGGTGAACGCGAACAACCTGAAGCGCATGAAGCCGAACGCGGTGTTGCTGAACTTCGCGCGCGAGGGCGTGGTCGATGCGGCGGCGGTGCGGTCAGCACTCGACGCCGCGCAGCTCGGCAGCTACGTCTGCGACTTCCCATCGCGGGCACTGCATGGGTCCGCGCGGGCGATCGCGCTGCCGCATCTGGGCGCGTCGACGTCGGAGGCGGAAGAAAACTGCGCGGTGATGGTGGCCGAGCAACTGGTCGACTACCTCGAGCACGGCAACATCGTGAATGCGGTGAATTTTCCCGAAGTCACGCTCGCGCGCGAGTCCGCCTTTCGCGTGGCGATCGCAAACGCGAACGTGCCGAACATGCTCGGTCAGATCTCGACCGCAATGGCCGACGCGGGCCTGAACATTCACACCATGGTGAACAAGTCGCGCGGCGACATGGCCTATACGCTCGTCGATGTGGACAGCGCGGTGCCGGATGCGGTGCTCGAGCGGTTGCGCGCGATCGGCGGCGTGTTGGTGGTGCGTTATCTGCCGCAGCGCGGCTGAGCCGGCGCGTCGCCACGGGCTGTCTGCGGCCAAGCCACCGCCCTTCGGCCCTTCGGATCAGTTCGACCGCGAATCGTCGTCCAGCCGCTTCGGCACGTCGTCCGCGGCCTCTTCGAAGCTGTCGATATAAGTGAAGTAAACCGACGTGAAGAACATCGCCGCCATCAGCAGCGCGGTCGGCACCACGAGCAGTGACGCCAGCGTCAGGCCGCCCAGATCGCACCCAACAGGCTGACCGCCAGCCCGACGCCGAGGAACACCGCACCCCACACCAGCCCGTAGACCGTGAACGCAGAAAATTGCGAAAGCATGCAACGATGCTGAAAAACAGGCTTTTGAAGACCGGCACCCGGTTCCAATGCACAACGCCGGCGCATGCCAGAACAGCAGCGACAGCGGCGCGTAAAGCCCGATCACGACAAGCATCGCCGTCTGGAAATCCGGCTGCACCGCGGTTTCGCGCGTGACCGTTCCGCCGATCAGTAGAGGCGCGCAAACTCACCGCCGTCGACCAGCGCCGACACGCCCATCACGACAAAAAACCCAGTGCGTACAGCCCGCCCAAGATCCACATGGCGCGCATCTGGTCGCGGCCGGCGCGGAACGCAATAACCAGAATCGCAGGCATCGGGAATTTGCCGCGCGCGGCTTCGCGCGTGGCGGCCATCAACCCGAGCGTCGCGGCCGGCAGCAGCGCGAGCGACAACGCCGGGCCGACGAACGGCACCAGGCTCACCAGCGAGATCGCCGCCATGAAGAGAAAGAACAATCCGCTGAGCGCGAGCGGCTGCGCGAAAAATGTCTTGATGCCCAGCCGCACCCAGGTGACGCCGGTGCCGGCCGGCACGATTTTGAGTTTCATCGGGGCACGTCCAATCCGCCGTGCGCGCGCGGTTGCGCACGCTGCGCACGCAGCACGCGTTCGAAATGCGTGGGATCGTGCGGAACCAGCATGGCGCCTCGCGCGGCAAGTGCAGATCCCAGAGCCGCGAAATCCAGAACCTCAGCGCAGCTGCGCGCAGCATCGTGCCCATCAACCACGCTCGCAGGTCTGCAGCGGCCGCACCGATTGGTAGGCGGCCACGCAGCGGCTTGGCCCGCTGCGGGGTCCGGCTGGCCGGTCGACAGGTCGATCGTCCAGTCGTTCAGGCACACGCTCAGGTCGAACAGCCAGCTGTCCATGCCGGCGAAGTAAAAATCGAACACGCCGGTGAGCCGCCCGGCGCGAACAGCACGTTGTCTCGAAACAGGTCCGCATGCACCGCGCCGCGCGGCAGATTCGCGTGGTCCTCGGTCGGCGATCCCGTTTTGCAAAGCCAGTTCATCGCGCAACAAGTCGCGCCTGGTCCGCCTGACGAACGGCAGCACCACCGGCACGGTGGCGTTCCACCAGTACGAGCCCGCGCAGGTTCGGCTGTTGCATGGAGAAGTCGCTCGCCGCCAGATGCATGCGGGCCAGCAGTTCGCCGACCGCTTCGCAATGCGCGACCTCGGGGGCGAGGTCGCTCGCGCCGTCCAGCCGATTGACCACGCAGGCGGGCTTGCCGCACAGCGTGTGCAACAGCCGCCGTCGGCTGCTGCGACCGGCTCGGGCGCCGGAATGCCGCGCTGCGCGAGATGCCGCATCAGCTGAAGGTAGAACGGCAACTGCGCATCGGTCAGCCGCTCGAACAACGTCAGCACGTATTCCCCGCGCGTCGTCGTCACAAAGTAATTCGTGTTCTCGATGCCGCCCTGGATGCCGCGCAGCGCGCGCAGCTCGCCCAGCGCGAGCGTCTGCAGCAGCCCTGCGCACATCCGCCGCAGAAACCTCCGTGTAGACCGCCACAGCGTCGTTATCCTTGCCTGACTCGTGTTCGCCGGTGCGCGTGCGCGCCCGAAGCGAGGCAAACTCGCGTCAGAAGCCGAACACGTTCCAGACGCGCTGGCCGCTGGCGCCGACGCCGCTGTTGTCGCGGCCGACTTCCTGGCGCTGGCGTGCGGCGTCGCGCGGCACGACCTGGTACTCGGCGCACCGAATTTGGGCTGCACGGTGATGCTCTGCGTCTCGCCGCCGTAGCGCAACTCGTCGATGCGGGTGCCGTCGTCTTCGATGCGGATGCGTTCGATTTTTTTCTCGGTCTTGTCCTGCGCACTGCCGTTGTCCCTTCGGCCAGCGGCGCGACCGCATCGGTGGGCGCGGTCTGCTGCGCCCGCGCGCGCCGACTCGCTCGGCGCCGACAACGCACGTGTAAACAGCACGGACAGCGCGGCAGAGACAGGGAGCAAACCAGAACAGGAGAGTGCGCATCGGGGCATTGTAGGTGCGCTGCGCCGAGCCCTTCGGCCGCAGGCAAAATGCCCTGTCATGAGCGCTGCCCAGTCCCCCTCGAAGTCGTCCGCAAAGCCCGATCCGAAAACCTTGTTGCTGGTGGACGGCTCCAGCTATCTGTACCGCGCGTTCCACGCGGGCGGTGACTGGAGCACCACGCTGGCCGATGGCAGCACGCAGCCGACCGGCGCGATCCGCATATTGATTTCGATGATGCAGAGCCTGCGCCGCGACCATCCTTCGCACTACGGCGTCTGCGTGTTCGATGCGCCGGGGCCGAACTTCCGCGAGGCGCTGTATCCCCAGTACAAGGCCACACGCTCGGCCATGCCGGAAGACCTGGCGCGCCAGATCGAGCCGATCCATGAAGCGGTTCGGCTGCTTGGCTGGACGGTGCTGTCGGTGCCCGAAGTCGAAGCCGACGACGTGATCGGCACGCTGGCCGCGTCGGCCGCGAAGCTGGGCACGCATGTGATCGTGTCCAGCGGCGACAAGGACCTGGCGCAACTGGTCGACGAGCACATCACGATCATCGACACGATGAACGGCAAGCGCCGCGACGTGGCCGCGGTCGAGGCCGAATTCGGCGTGCCGCCGAAGCTGATGCTCGACTACCAGACGCTCGTCGGTGATGCGATCGACAACGTGCCGGGTGTCGACAAGGTCGGCCCGAAAACCGCCGCCAAGTGGCTGAAGGAATACGGCTCGCTCGACCAGTTGATGCGGCGCGCAGCCGAGGTCAAGGGCGCCGCCGGCCAAAACTTGCGCGACGCGGCCGACTGGCTGCCGAAGGGCCGCGAGCTGCTGAAGATTCGCACCGATTGCGATCTGGCCGCTTACGTGGAAAGCCTTCCTGCTCTCGATTCCGTAGCACTGAAGGAAGCAGATACAGGCGCCCTGGCCAAGTTTTATGAGAAATTCGGCTTCAAGGGCCTGCGCAAGGCGCTGTCTGCGCCCGACGCCGGCTCGGCAGCCGAGGGCGGATCGGGCAGCGACTGGGTCGAGCCCGCAGCTGCCGCGCCGCGCGAGGTGGAAGTGCGCTACGAGACGATCCTCGACTGGCCCGCGTTCGACCGCTGGCTCGCGCGCATCGAAGCGGCTGAACTGGTCGCGGTCGACACCGAAACCACGTCACTCGACGCGATGCAGGCCGACATCGTGGGCCTGAGCTTCAGCATCGAGCCGGGCGAGGCGGCCTACATCCCGCTCACGCACGACTATGCGGATGCGCCTGCGCAATTGCCGCGCGATGAGGTGCTGGCCAAACTGACGCCGTGGCTGACCGACCCTTTAAAGAACAAGCTCGGCCAGCACGTCAAGTACGACCGCCATGTGTTTGCCAACCACGGCATCGAAGTGCGGGGTTACGCGCACGACACCATGTTGCAGAGCTACGTGCTCGAGGTGCATAAGCCGCACGGCCTGTCGAGCCTGGCCGAACGGCATCTGGGCCGCAGCGGCATCACCTATGAGCAGATCTGCGGCAAGGGTGCCGGCCAGATTCCGTTTTCGCAAGTGGCGATCGAGCAGGCAGCCGAATATTCGGCAGAAGACTCGGACCAGACCCTCGACGTGCACCGCGTGCTGTGGCCGCAGATCGAGGCCGACGAGAAGCTGCGCTTCATCTATGCGCTCGAGATGGAGACCAGCGAGACGCTGTACCGGATCGAGCGCAACGGCGTGCTGATCGACGGGGCGGTGCTTGCCGCGCAAAGCCAGGAGATGGGACTGCGCATCGTCGAGCTCGAAGCCGAGGCGCATGATCTGGCCGGCCAGCCGTTCAACCTCGGCTCGCCCGAAGCAGATCGGCGAGATCTTCTTCAACAAGCTGGGCTTGCCGATCGTCAAGAAGACCGCATCGGGCGCGCCGAGCACCGATGAGGAGGTGCTCGAAAAGCTCGCCGAAGACTATCCGCTGCCCGCGCGCATCCTCGAGCACCGGGGCCTCGCCAAGTTGAAGGGCACCTACGCCGACAAGCTCGCGCAGCTGGCCAATCCGCGCACCGGCCGCGTGCATACGCACTATGCGCAGGCGGTTGCCGTCACCGGCCGGCTGTCGAGCAACGACCCGAACCTGCAGAACATCCCGATCCGCACGAAGGAAGGCCGCCGCATCCGCGAAGCATTCATCGCGCCCGCGGGCTCCGTGATCGCCAGCGCGGACTACAGCCAGATCGAGCTGCGCATCATGGCGCACATCAGCGGCGACGACGCGCTGCTGGCGTCGTTTCAGGACCGGCTCGACGTGCACCGCGCAACGGCGGCCGAGGTGTTCGGTGTCGCAGCTCGACCAAGTCACGTCCGAGCAGCGCCGTTATGCGAAGACGATCAACTTCGGCCTGATCTACGGCATGAGCAGCTTCGGGCTGGCGCGCGCGCTCGACATCGACACCACGGCCGCGAAGAACTACATCGACCGCTACTTCCAGCGCTATCCGGGCGTAAAGCGCTACATGGACGAGACGCGCCGCGCGGCCAAGAAAAACGGTTATGTGGAGACCGCATTCGGCCGCCGTCTGGTGCTGCCCGAGATCAATTCGCCGAACGGCCCGCGCCGCGCCGGTGCCGAGCGGCTCGCGATCAACGCGCCGATGCAGGGCACCGCGGCTGACCTGATCAAGCTCAGCATGAATGCGGTACAGGCGCTGCTCGACAAAGACGCGCGCCACCAGGATGATCATGCAGGTGCACGATGAACTCGTGTTCGAAGTGCCGGAAGGCGAGGTCGACTGGGTGCGCGAGGCCATGCCGCGCTTGATGGCCGATGTCACGGATCTGAAAGTGCCTCTGCTGGCCGAGATCGGGTTCGGGCCGAACTGGGAGCAGGCGCACTGACGCTGCGAGACCGCGTGCGTGCGGCTGGCCAGTTGCGTGAAACCGATCGGAGCGGGTAGCATCGGCAAAACGGCGACCGAAGTCAGGCAAGCCGCCGCGGCTTCCACGACCTAGGAGACCGCTGTTTCATGAAAACCAAAGCCGCCGTTGCGTGGGCCGCCGGCTCAACCCCTGACGATCGAAACCGTCGATCTGGAAGGCCCGAAAGCCGGCGAAGTGCTGGTCGAGATCAAAGCCAGCGGCATCTGCCACACCGACTACTACACGCTGTCCGGCGCCGACCCGGAAGGGCTGTTCCCGGCGATCCTCGGCCACGAAGGCGCGGGCATCGTGGTCGATGTCGGCCCCGGCGTGACGACGCTTGAAAAAAGGCGATCACGTCATTCCGCTCTACACGCCGGAATGCCGCCATTGCAAGTTCTGCCTGTCGCGCAAGACCAATCTGTGCCAGCTGATCCGCGGCACGCAGGGCAAAGGGCTGATGCCCGATGCGACGAGCCGTTTCAGCATGGACGGCAAGCCGATCCTGCACTACATGGGCACCAGCACGTTCAGCAATTACACCGTGGTGCCCGAGATCGCGCTGGCCAAGATTCGAGAGGACGCGCCGTTCGACAAGGTCTGCTACATCGGCTGCGGCGTGACGACCGGCATCGGTGCGGTGCTGTTCACCGCGAAGGTGGAGACCGGCGCCAACGTGGTCGTGTTCGGCCTGGGCGGCATCGGCCTGAACGTGATCCAGGGCGCCAAGATGGTGGGCGCCAACAAGATCATCGGCGTCGACTTGAACCCCGCGCGCGAAGCAGATGGCACGCGAGTTCGGCATGACGCATTTCCTGAATCCGAAGGACCACGAGAACATCGTCGATGCGATCGTTCAGTTGACCGACGGCGGCGCCGACTACAGCTTCGAGTGCATCGGCAACACGAAGGTCATGCGGCAGGCGCTCGAATGCACGCACAAGGGCTGGGGCCAGAGCGTGATCATCGGCGTGGCCGAAGCGGGTGCCGAGATCAGCACGCGGCCGTTCCAGCTCGTGACCGGGTCGGCAGTGGAAGGGCTCGGCGTTCGGCGGCGCGCGTGGCCGCACCGATGTGCCGAAGATCGTCGACTGGTACATGGACGGCAAGATCGACATCGATGCGTTGATCACGCACACGATGCCGCTCGAAGACATCAACAAAGGGTTCGATCTGATGAAGCGCGGCGAATCGATTCGCGGCGTCGTGATGTACTGAATCGCGCCGGTCGCGCCGGCGCCGGGCAAGCCGGTGTGTGGCTCAACACGCAGAACATCACAGACGGTGTGCGGCCGCTTCTTCCGCACGGCACCAGCTGGCCATACAGCTTTATTTTATAAGAAACGGAAGACGAACCATGGACATCTCCGAACTGCACCCAGCCCTGGGCAAGAGTGCGAACGAAGCCGCGATTTTGCCGGCGGCACGCTCAAATGCCATTGCGCCAAGACCAAGTCGAAGTGAAGATCGACTCGCAGGTCGCCCACAATCACGCATGCGGCTGCACCAAATGCTGGAAGCCCGACGACGCGATGCTCTCGGTCGATCGCGGTCGTGTCGCGCGACAAGGTGCATGTCACCGCGCACGAAGAAAAGCTCAAAGTCGTCGACCCGCAGGCGGCGATCCAGCGCCATGCATGCACGGCCTGCGGCGTCCACATGTTCGGCCGCATCGAGAACAAGAACCACCCGTTCTACGGCCTCGACTTCGTGCACACCGAGCTGTCCGACCAACCGGGCTGGGCCGCGCCGGGTTTCGCTGCGTTCGTCTCGTCGATCATCGAGAGGCGGCACGGCGCCCGAGAAGATGGAAGAAGTTCGCAGCGCGTTGAAGTCCGGCGGGCTCGAGCCTTACGACTGCCTGTCGCCGCCGTCTGATGGATGCGATCGCGACGCACGTCGCGAAATCCAAGCAGGGCGCACCGGCCGCGTAGGCCGCGCTGCGGATCGCATCCGATCGGCCGTCGAAGGCGACGATCCGAGGCCCCCAGGCAGTTGCGCGACGGCCGACCTGGGGCGCCGCATCCGCTGCCTATCTGCGGAAGTTGCAAGTCTTTCTCATTCGCAAGCGATCAAACTTCCTTCGTTTCGAACATCATCAGTTCGACCCCGGCTTGCGCGAAGTTGGCAAGATCGTCTGCCGTCGCTTTGCCCTCGGGCGATCCAGCGCGGCCCGAATGGCGCGAGCGAATCGAAGCTCGAGTACCGCGACGAAGTGATACGGCGACTTGCCCTGGCCGACTTCGACCGCACCTCTGCTGACCTCGTAGCCGCGCAGGCCGGGCACTTTCTTGGCGGTCGGGATGTGCGTCTTCTCGTAATGCGAATCGAAGTCCGCCGGCTGGCCGGGGTCTTGTACAACGCGATCAATTGGCAGCCATGAGGGTCTCCTTTGGAGGATTTTGGATGGGCGGGGTTGAGGCCGCGGCACAAATCAATGTAGCGCAAGCTTGGCCGATCCGGCAGGGCGGCTGCAATCGGCCGGTCCGACGGATTGTCTTGCGCTCGGCCGCTCTCGACCGGCCGCCGATCGATCACCGCGCGCACAAAGCGGTCAGGCGCCCGATGAACGGATTGCCGAGAATCAGTCTGACCTGGCCTGCGGACGCGGAGCACTCGGTAAGCCAAGCCATGTCGCATCCCGTTCGAGCCATTCAACGCCTGTTGCAGCCAAGCCCGCGTCGACGCGCCGCCGGCTGTGGTCGGCCGGAGCGGGCGCCAGACCCCCAGCCAGCCGACGGCAAGCCATATGAGCAACAGCGATCCATGCCGCACGCCGCCGAGCATCGGCTGCGCGTCGACCTCGACGTGGTTTCGACCCGCGCAAGCCGCCGGTGCCGTCAGCGCTTGCGCCAGCGTGACGGTGTCCTGCAGCCGCAAATAACGCAGCCCCACCTGTTCGGCCAACGCCTGCAGATGGTCTTCGTGCAGGGCGGACAGATGTTCGGTTCCGACAGGTGGCCGGCGCTCTGTGGCGCCGCGCCAGCCGGTGTGCCTGCTGCGGCGACGCCCAGGTCCGATCGGCCGGGGCGGCGCGGGTCGGTCTGCAGCACCTCGTCGGCGCGCCAAAAGCCCGAGCGGACCGCCCGTCCGGATCGGTCTTCGGGATCGGCGAGGCAGCCAGTTCGCCCACGCCGACGATCACGCCCGGCACGGCGCCGCGCACGTCGTCGAGCGGACGGCGAAAGCGCGGGTCGATCGGCGGTGCTTCGTGGCCGTCGCTGACGAAGACCAGCGACGGCTTGTCGGGCAGCTGCCCCGCGATGCCGAATGCGCTGTGCAGACCCTTGCCGACCTCGCTGTTGCCCGACCACGCCATGCGCGCGTCGATGTGGTCGAGCGTGGCGCGCAGCTCGCTCAGGTTCGCGCACACCTCGAGCGGCGCGAGCAGCAGCAACGACCGGTATTCGGTGAAGATGGCCCAGCCGATGCGCGATCCGCAGGGCAGCGTCAGCAGCGCTTCTCGCAATGCGTGTTTGGCGAACGCGAGCCGCGAGACCGGCTTGCCGTTCAGCCGCAGGTCGGCGACGTTCATGCTCTGCGTGATGTCGAGCACGACCACATGGTCGAACAGGTCGCGTTGCGAACGTGATCGACGGGTGCAGCAGGCCCGCGGCAAGCGCCGCCGCGGCCGCTGCCAGCAGCCACCGCGGCGCGAGCTGCGCCAGCCAACGGGCTGCGCGAGCCGGCGCCGCATCACGGCAGCCCGGGCGAATAGCCGCGCATCGTGGTCGCCGCGCGCTCGGCATCGGGCTGCGGTGCGAGCGGCTCGGTCTCGGCCAGTTCGGGATCGGGCAGCAGCCGCTGGGCACGCTCGAGGTTGTAGCGCGCGTTCCATTGGTGCGGGCTCGGCGCGCAGCACCTCGCGCATAGCTTTCCTTGGCCAGCTCGACCAGCGCGATCGCCTCGCCCGGCTTCCGCGCCGCCCTGCAGCAAGGTCGCCTGACGCATCAGCAGGTTTGCGCTGTTGTAGCGCGCGGCCGGACCGACCACCGGGTCGGTCTGCAGGCTGCGATATGCGCGCAGCGCCGCCTCGGCCTCGCCGCGCGCCGCCAGCGCCTGGGCCTGGGCGAACCGCACCTCGGGCGGCAGCGCGTCGGCTCTGCGCAGGCAACGCGCCGGACTCGATCGCCTGCGTTCCAGCGCGCGGCGCGCCACCAGCCGAAGCCGTCCATGGCGGCCAGCAGCGCAAGCAGCGCGAGCAGCGCCAGCGCGCCGCGCGTGCGTCTGTCGCGCCGTCAAGCCCATCGTCGCGCTCCAGCAGATCGGCCGCCAGCAGCAGCAGCACGCAAGCCATGCGGCGCCGCGCAGCGGCGCGCCAGCTCGCGCCGCGGCACCGTGTCGAAGTAGCGATCGGCAGATTCTGCTCGCGCATCGACCTGGTCGAGCGCCTGCTGCAAGGCGTGCCGGGGTGCCGGCTTCGAACGCGTGGTACGGCGTACCCGGTCGACTCGAAAAAGCGTTCAGCGCGTATTCGGGCACCGTGTCGATGCGCTCGGCTCGGCTCACCGCGCGCAGCGTCAGCCCCGGGCTGGTCGCCGAGCGCAGGTAGAGCCAGTAGAGGGTGACGCGGTTCCTGCGGGCCAGCTGCGTGATGCGCTCCTTCGCTTCGGCATCGAGCCGATCGCCGCCGTCGGAGACCAGCATCACGATGCGCGAGCCGGTGTAGGGCAGGTCGTCGAAAAACGACAGCGCCGACTGCATCGCCAGACCGATGTTGGTCTCGGACAGGCCGCGGCCGATGTTGCCCGCGGCGATCGCGGCCTGGATCGCCGCGTGCTTGCTGCGTGAAGCCGAGCACGCGGATCGGCAGCGTGCTGAACACGACCATGCCGAAGCGGTCCTGGGTGCGCCGCGCAGTGAACTCGGACAGCACGCGGCGCGCCACCTGGCCTTTCGATTCGCGCAGCCGGCCGGGCGCCAGGCTCGCGTAGTAGTCGATCGCCTCGGGCCCGGTGCCGCGCGGCGGCGGCACCGCTGCGCGCGGGCCGGCGAAGCCCTGATCCATGCTGTGGCTGCGGTCCAGCACCAGCACGATCTCGGCGCCCTGGCCGACGCGCTCGACCTGGTATTCGGGCCGATACGGCTCGGCCACGCCGAGGATCGAGTGCAGCGAGCGCGAGCAGGCCCAGCACGCGCAGCGCCCGAGTCGAGCCGAGCCGAGGCGCGGTCCGGCGGCAGCAGAAACACCGCGCTGTTGGGCAGACGCTGCCGCGCTGCCGCAGCAACAGCGGCAGCAGCGCGAGCGGCAGCAGCAGCAGCAGCCAGGGGTGGTGCAGATTCATCGCCGCACCGCACGCCGCGTCGGCTGCTTCGACAGCGCGCGTATCACGCCGAACCACGCTCCACATCGCGGCAGCGACGGCAAAACGCCAGCAACCAGTCTTGGCCGCCGTCGCCGGGAGCGGCGGAGCCGAAATGCACACGCTTCGAAGCCTGGAAGAACTGCACGATCTCGTCGCGCAACGGGGCGAAGCGCGGATGTTGCGCGAGAAACCGGTCGATGCCGGTCTCGAACAGCACTTCGCCGCCGCTCGCGTTGAACGCGCTGTGCAGCCGCGCATAGGCCGCGCGTTCGCTGCGCATCTGCGCTGCCGGCGGGCAACGTGCGCAGCGCGCGCCAGGCGGCGGCGAACGGCCGCTGGCGCCGTCGCCGCCAGGGCACACCCAGGTAGACATGGGCCAGATAGCCGAGCAGCAGCAGCGGCGGCTGCGCCGTAGCCGATCAGGCGCAGCCGGGCCGGGCGCGTGTCGATCGGCACGGCGGCGGCGTCCGGGCGCAGCGCACCCAGACCGCGCCGCGTCGGTGCATCGACCGGCACGAGCGGCGACGTGACCAGGCCCCAGGCGTCGAGCCGCGCTTCTTGCGCGCGCGTCGCGCCCTTGAATCGAAGCACGACAGCCGGCAACTCGTAGATGCGCAGCTCGGGCGGTGAGCGCATCAGTTGATAGCGCAGGATCAGTTCGTGGCGCGTCGCTGTCGTGTGGGGGCCGCCATGCACCCAGTCGATGCCGCGCAGTTCGAACGCGCCGCCACGCACCCCGAGCCGCGGCAGGCTCGCAGCATCCAGCACCAGGCCCGGGCGGGGCCTCGATCCGCGATACGGCGTGCCACCACGTCGCCGAGGTACCAGCCGAATGCGCGCGGTTCATCGGCCGTGGCCGTCACCACCTCGGTCGGATCGGCGCGTGCAACCGAGCAGCGCGCCGAGCAAGCCGCCGCTGCGGCACCGCGCGCGCAGCAGGCGAGCCATCGGCGATCCGGTACGGTCTCACGCATGGAAAGTGCCGGGTGATCCGGTCCGCGTCGAAGCCGTCCTCCAGAAAACACGGTCGCAGCCGCTGCGCGCGGAACATTTGCAGCAGCTGTGCGCGGCGCGCCTCCCGCGCGTCGCGCCAGCGCTGGCGCAGCGCCGGGCGCCACCAGACCAGCCGTTCACGACCGGTTTCGGGTTCGGTCACGGGCAGCAGGCCGGCGCGCTGCTCGGGCCCGAATTCGAGCGCATCCCATAGCACCACCGGCACCACTTCGTGACGGGCCAGCGAAGCCAGCACCCGGTCGATCGCGGCGTGCGGCAGATGAAAGTCCGACACGAGGAACAGCAGTGCGCGGGCTTGCCCCAGATGCCGGGCTGCCGCCCCGAGCGCCGGCGGCAGACGCACCCTCGGCAAGCGTCAGATCCGCGCAGCCGCGCGGCCAGCGCCGTCGCCGGCACCGCGGCGTCGGGTCTGCGCGCAGCAGCAGCGTCCGGGCGCACAGCGTCGTCGCAGCCGATGAAGCCGAAGCTGTCGCCGGTGCGCCAGGCCGACCGCGCCAGGCTCTGCACGAAATCGGCCAGCACGTCGAGGCGGTATGTCGCGGCCCGCGAAGCGCCATCGACGCCGACAGGTCGGCGACCACCGTCACGGGAATCGACTTGCGCTGGCTGTAGACCCGCACGAGCCAGTTGCCGAACGGATCGCGCAGGCTCGCGTGCAGGTCGAGGCGACGCGCGTCCGGCGCGTCGAGCAACGCGGCATGGCCGCGCAAGTTGTTGCCGCCGTCGCCGCCCGCACCGCGGTGATGACCGGGGAAGTGACCGCGCGCGGCTGCGTCGATGCGGTAGTGCATTTCCTGCGGAGGCCGCGGCTTGCGCTGCGCGGCCGCGCCGCGCGGGATCGCAGGCGCGAGGGGCGTCACGGCGCCGCCACCTGCGCCAGGATGCCATGCATCAGCGGCTCGACGATCTCATGGCGGCGCATCTCGTAGACCGGCTGCAGCACAGCCGGTGCGCGATCGCCTGCACGAACACCGACTGCACGTGCTCGGGCGTCAGCCAGTCGCTGCCCTCGAGCCAGGCGGCCACGCGCGCCGCACGCAGCAGCATGCTCATGCCGCGCGGGCTGGCGCCGGCGAGCATCAACTCGCCGGTGTCGATGTCGGACAGCCGCACGCCGTATTCGTGCGGAGCGGCCGTCGCGCGCCACAGCTTCAACACATAGGCTTGCAGCGCATCGGTCGCCTGGACGTGGTGCTGGATCGATGCGGCCACGGCGCCGAGTGCGCGGTGATCAAGCATCGCGGCTTGCAAGCCCGCCGACCAGCCGATCGGTATCGTGAAAGCGCGGATCGAACACCAGCGCGCGGCGGTCGTCGTCGGACGCGGGTGCGTCGATCGACAGCTCCATCATGAAGCGGTCGCGCGCGGCGGCCGAGATCTCGAAGGTCTCTTCGCGCTCGACCCGGTTGCGGTCCGCGAACACCAGCAGGTGCGGAAACCGATGCTCGCGGTTGAACGCCGTCACGCTGCGTTCGGCCATCACCCGCAGCAGCAGCGCATGCACCTGCGGCCGCGCCCGGTTGATCTCGTTGAAGAAGAAGATCGCGAGCTGCTCGCCGTGCTGCAGCAGCGGCCCGGCCTCGACCGCCGGTTTGCCCTCCGCGCTGATGTAGGTGTAGTAGATCAGGTCGTTGGGCATCAGGTCGATCGTGCCTTCGGTGCGCGCGAAAGCGCCACCGAGCGTATGCGCCATCGCGCGCAGCAGGGTCGTCTTGCCGACGCCGACGTCGCCCTGCAGCAGCACATGGCCGCGCGCGAACACCGCAGTGACCAGATCTCGGATCGCCGTGCGCTGGCCCACCACGGCGCGTGTCGATTTGCGCTTCCAGCGCCAGCGCGGCCAGGCGCCAGTCGCTCAAGTCACGCGCCGGTGGATTCATTCGCGGGGGTCATGTGGATCTTCCGAAACATCGATCGACATGGAAGTTACCGGAGGAGTCCGCGCGTCGATTCAAAAAGTTGGTAACAACTTGCGTCGGCAACGACGTTCACCCGCGCGCTGTCCAGGCGCCCGTTTAAGGCGTGGACGCCAACTTCATGCATTGCGAAGCTTGCGTCGGCGCGTCCTGCGCGCAGCCTGCCTCACCCATCCTCGACGCACCGATCGGCTGCGACGCTCAGGGTAAGTCCTAGCGCCGATGATGCGCATTCGGTTTAGAACGTGACGCGGACGGCCGAGACGAAGCGCTCGCGCAACTGTGTCCGATGCGCAAGATTCGAATTTCGATCGGTGCGCGTCAAGCCCGTCAGGCAATGAGTTGAAACCGTTTTTCCAAAACGCAAAAAAAGGGGTACTCGCAATGGAGATGCACAGGAAGTTCAAGAAGCACCACGCGTGGCAATTGCTGGCCACCTCCGCATGTTTGCTGCCAGGTTTGGCAGCAGCCAATGCGGACGTCGAGAAGAACATCGCCAACGCCAACAACTGGGCGATGCAGGCGGGCGACATGTTCAACCAGCGCTACAGCAAGCTGGACCAGATCAACAAGAACAACGTCGGCAAGCTGCAGGTCGCCTGGACCTTCTCCACCGGCGTGCTGCGCGGCCACGAAGGCTCGCCGCTGGTGATCGACGGCATGATGTATCTTGTCTCGCCATTCCCGAACAAGGTCTTCGCGATCGATCTCGACACCAAGAAGATCGTCTGGAAGTACGAGCCGAAGCAGGACCCGGCCGTGATTCCGCAGATGTGCTGCGACACGGTGAACCGCGGCGTCGCCTATGCCGAAGGCAAGGTGTTCCTGCAGCAAGCCGACAGCAATCTGGTGGCGCTCGACGCCAAGAACGGCAAGGTGATCTGGAGCGTCAAGAACGGCGACCCGAAGACCGGCGCCGTCAACACCAACGCGCCGCACATCTTCAAGGACAAGGTCATCACCGGCATCAGCGGCGGCGAATGGGGCGTGCGCGGCTTCATCGCGGCCTACGACATCAAGGACGGCAAGCAGGTCTGGAAAGGCTACAGCGTCGGGCCCGATGCCGAGATGCTGATGGACCCGGAAAAAACCATGACCTGGACCGACGGCAAGATGGCGCCGGTCGGCAAGGACTCGTCGCTGAAGACCTGGAAGGGCGACCAGTGGAAGATCGGCGGCGGCACCACCTGGGGCTGGTTCAGCTACGACAAGGCCGCGAACCTGATGTACTACGGCACCGGCAACCCGTCGACCTGGAACCCGGCGCAGCGCCCGGGCGACAACAAGTGGTCGATGACGATCTTCGCGCGCGACGTCGACACCGGCATGGCCAAGTGGGTCTACCAGATGACGCCGTTCGACCAGTGGGACTTCGACGGCGTCAACGAGATGATCCTGGCCGACATCGACGTGAAGGGCAAGCCGACCAAGGCGCTGGTGCACTTCGACCGCAACGGCTTCGGCTACACGATGGACCGCATCACCGGTGAACTGCTGGTGGCCGAGAAGTACGACCCGGCGGTGAACTGGGCGACCAACGTCGACATGAAGACGGGCCGGCCGCAGGTGGTCGACAAGTACTCGACCGCCGTGCAGGGACCGGACGTGAACACCAAGGGCATCTGTCCGGCCGCGCTCGGCACGAAGGACCAGCAGCCGGCCGCGTTCGACCCGGAGACCAAGCTGTTCTACGTGCCGACGAACCACGTCTGCATGGACTACGAGCCGTTCAAGGTCGAGTACACCGCGGGCCAGCCGTACGTCGGCGCGACCTTGTCGATGTACCCGGCGCCGAACAGCCACGGCGGCATGGGCAACTTCATCGCCTGGAACGCGGGCACCGGCAAGATCGAGCAGACGCACGCCGGAGAAGTTCTCGGTCTGGAGCGGCGTGCTCAACACCGCCGGCGGCCTGTCGTGCTTCGGCACGCTCGAGGGCTACATCAAGTGCGTGGACAAGAAAGACATCAACAAGGAGCTGTTCAGCTTCAAGACGCCGTCGGGGATCATCGGCAACGTGTTCACCTACGAGCACAAGGGCAAGCAGTACCTGGGCGTGTTCTCGGGCATCGGCGGCTGGGCCGGCATCGGCATGGCGGCCGGCCTCGAGAAAGACCAGGACGGCCTGGGCGCTGTGGGCGGCTACCGCGAACTGGCGCAGTACACCGAACTCGGCGGCTCGCTGACGGTTTTCGCATTGCCGGGCAAGTGATCGTCGGCTGGGCGCGCAACGCGCGCCGATAGCGCGTGCGGTGTGCATCGGATTGGCCGGCTGGCTGCGGCAGCCGGTCAGTCAATCCGATCGCCTTTCGCTTGCGAAGATTCTTCCAGGGATGGCGCCACACCGGCTGCCATCTCTTTTTTGCGTTCGGGCTGCGGCTCACCCGCCGGTCGACCGAAACGTCGGGTGCTCGATCCGGAAGCCCGCCACTCAAATACCCAATTGTCAATCGAACCATGAAGCCGCAACCCAAGTCGATGCGCCGTGTACCCCTTCTCTGGCTTTCGCTGCTCGCTTGCGCCTGTGCCGCCGGGGCGCAGGACAGCAAGAACCTCAGCGCACGGCGCTGCGTGTCTGCCAGGACCCGAACAACATGCCGTTTTCAAGCACGGCGGACCAAGGCATCGAAAACCGCATCGCCGACGTGTTCGGCAAGGCGCTGGGTCTGCCAGTCACTTATTACTCGTTTCCACAGCGCCTCGCCTTCATCCGCAACACGTTGAAGTTCAAACTGCCAGGACAAGACTACCCGTGCGACATCGTGATTGGCGTGCCCGTCGGCTTCGATCAGGTCTCGGTCACAAAGCCCTATTACCGGTCCACCTACGCGCTCGTGTTTGCCAAAGGCCGCGGCCTGGACAGCGTGAAGTCGGCGGAAGACTTCCTGAAGCTGCGAGCCAGCCACACTGAAGTCACTGCGCATCGGCATCTACGACCGCTCGCCCGCGTCCGACTGGCTGGCGAAGCACGATCTGGTCGACCAGGGCGTGCCGTATCGAACGATGAACGCCGATCCGGCGCAGTATCCGGGCGAGATCATCGAGAAGGACCTGGCGCAGGGCAAGATCGACGCGGCCATCGTCTGGGGACCGATCGCCGGCTACTTCGTGCAGAAGGTGAAAAGCCCGGCACTTGAACTGGTGCCGCTGAAGTCGGAGGCCGGCATCAAGTTCGACTATCAGATTGCGATGGGGGTGCGCTATGGGGAGCGCGCATGGAAAGAGCAAGTGGAGCAGTTGATCGTTGCCAAGAAGCCGGAGATCGATGCGATCCTGCAGGAGTTCGGTGTGCCGATCGTGGACGACTCGTTCGAGGCACCGAAGCACTAGCGATCCGACGCACCCTCGGCCCAAGTCATGGCTGCTCACGTGGTCCCGCCGACGTATCGCGCATGTTGCGCTGGCGTTGCTCGCCGCAGTCGGCGCGGGTTTGACCTGCGTTGCGGAAACTCGATCGTTCGCAGTTGATCGGGCTGGCGGGCACGGTGCTCAAAATCGAAGCGGATCGCGTGCAGGGCGGCTATTCGCTCGGCTCGGGCGTCGCCATCGCGCCCGATCGCATCGTCACCAACTGCCATGTCACGCGGGAGGCGCAGCAACTCCATGTGCTGCGCGGCGGCGCGCGTTGGACCGCAGTGGCACAGCTGCGCGATGTGGAGCACGACCTGTGCGTGCTGCTGGTGCCCCGTCTGGAAGCCGTGGTCGCCACGCTCGCCGACGTCGATCGGCTGGCGCCGGGGCAGCCGGTTTCCGCATTGGGCTACACCGGCGGGCTGAACATGCAGTACAGCGCAGGGGCCGTGGTTGCTCTGCACCGGCTCGATCACGGTCGTGTGATCCAGAGCAGCAACTGGTTCAATTCGGGCGCCAGCGGCGGCGGCCTGTTCGATGCATCGGCTGCGGCTGGTCGGCATCCTGACGTTTCGACTGCGCGGCGGCGAGGCGCATTACTTTGCGGCGCCGGCGGCCTGGGTATGCGGGCGCTGCTCGATGTGCCGACATCGAAATACGAGCCGGTCGGCCCGGACCGGTCGGCCCGGCTGCCGTACTGGCAACGTGGCGTGACCGAACAGCCGCGATTTTTGCGCGCCGGCTTGATGGAGCGCGACCAACGCTGGGAGGAGCTGCGAGCGCTGGCCGATGAATGGATGCGCGACGACCCGGCGGACTCCGAGCCTTGGTTTCTTCTCGGTGTCGCGCTGTCCCATCTCGAACAAAAGTCACAAGCGCATGCCGCACTGGCGTGCTCGATCGCCATCGAGCCGCACGGGCAGGCCGCGCAGCTGCTGGCGACGCTGATGGGCGCCGGGTCGGGTGAAGCATCTGCACAGCTACTCGCACCCGGTTCGGCATCCCGAGCGGCACATACGCTGAACTGCGGCGTGGCGAACACGAAGGAATCAATCCGATGAGCACGTGCTGGATAAACACCAACGCACTGCGGCTGGTGCTGTGGGTCGCAGTAAGCGCGTGCGCTGGCACCCCGGCGCTCGCCGCGAACGATTTTTCCACCGCCGAGCAGGCGCTGTTTCTGGACAATCAGCTGGGCCAGATGAAGCCGCCGCAAACGCTTCACTATGCCTACACCAGACGCGGCAGCCTCGAGCCGTCGTTCGACGACCGGGTGGACGTCGCCTTCACCGCACAGTCCGACGGCACCTGTTGCAGCGCGAGCACGCAATTTCTGGACCGTGCGCGCGGGGCGCCGCAGCCGTCGATCGATGGGCTTCGTGGCAATCCGGTGATCCTGTACTTCCTGGAGCGCGACATCCACGAGATGCAGCGCCTGACGAAAGGGCAGCCGAACTATTTTCGCAATCGCATCCGGATGGCCATCTACCAGGAGCGACGGTCATGTCGCACGGTGGAGCGGCCCTATGCGGGCCGTGTCGTCACGGTGCGGGAGATCACCGTAGTCCCGTACGCGGACGACCCGCTGCGCGCGCGATTCGAGCGGTTTCCCACAAACGCTATGTGTTCGAGCTCTCGAGCGAAGTGCCCGGGGGCGTGTATGCGATCGAGACCCGCATGGCCGACAGCACCGCATTCCGACGCGCCCCCGCTGGTGATCGAGCGGCTGCTGCTCGAAGGCAGCCGAGGCGCCCTGAAACCGCCAGCCAATTGTCAGTTCCACCTTGATCCGCCAACCATTCACCTTCGAAACCCTCCGCATGTCGAACTGTCTCGATCCGATCTCCACCATGTGCGTGCTCGCCGCGCTGTCCGATCGTTGGCCGTTCGCCGCGGCGCAGCGAACGACTTCCCGACCCGCGAGCGCGTGATCTATGTGCAGGAATGCATGCATGCGCATCCCGGCCCGGCGTTCGAGATGACCAGCAAGTGCTCGTGTGCGCTCGACACGATCGCAGGCGAAGTGACCCATGACGAGTACAGCAGCATGACCACCATCGCCAAAGCCATGTCGATCGGCGGCGAGCGCGGCAACACGATCCGCGACGCGCCGGGTTTGCAGCCACAGCTCAAGCGCTGGCGCAGCGTCGAAGCGAACGCACTGCGCGCCTGCTTCATCGTGAGCGAAGACGGCAAATAGACGGCGCACCGTGCACCCGCGATCTCGACCAACCCGCGCGTCGGCGTCGCCGATGCATTTGTGGCGTCGTCGCTTTTCATCGCTGGCGCGTGCCACCTCGGCAGGCGTGCTCTCGACGCTCGTCGATTGCGAGCGCGTCGGCCCAGCCCGCCACGCCGGCCGCCCCGATGCCGCTCCAAGTGGAGCAGGTGCAGCCTGGCGTATTCGTGCACCTGGGCAAGCTCGAGGATTGGGGGCCACAGAATGCGGGCGATGTCGCAAACCTCGGCTTCATCGTCGGTAGCCGCTGCGTTGCGGTGATCGACACGGGCGGCACGCCGGCGATCGGCCGCACGTCTGCGCGCGGCGGTCGCGCAACAGACCGCGCTGCCGGTCTGCTACGTGATCAACACCCATGCGCATCCCGACCACTTGCTGGGCGATCTCGCGTTTCGAGATGCACCGGGGCCGCATCCGACACAGTTCGTGGCGGCGTCCGGCTTACCGGCGCAGCCTCGCTGCGCGTGAGCCGTACTACCGCAATGCGCTGTCTCGTGATTTCGGCATCGAGCTGCCGCGGGAAGACATCGTGTTCCCCGACATCGCCATCGAACAGACCAGGCAGCTCGATTTGGGCGACCGCGCGCTGACGCTGCGCGCCTGGCCGACCGCGCACACCGACAACGACCTGACGGTGCAGGACGAGCGGACCCGCACGTTGTTTGCGGGCGACTTGCTGTTCGTCTCGCATATCCCGGCAGTCGACGGCAGTCTGCGCGGCTGGATCGAAGCAAGCGACGCGCTGGCCAAGCTCGACGTCGCGACGGTGGTGCCGGGCCACGGCGCGGTCAGCAACGACTGGCCGGCCGCGCTGGCACCGCAGCTGCGCTACCTGGGCGGCCTGCTGCGCGCCACCCGCGAATCGCTTCGCCGCGGCGCGACGATCGGTGAGGCAACCGAGCAGATCGGCGTGCCGGACGGCGATGTCTGGCTCTTGACGGATCGCTTCCATCGGCGCAATGTGACCGCCGCGTTCGCCGAACTTGAATGGGAGGACGACCCTGCGCATTCGCAGCCCGCCGTTGCCCGGCCCGCCACACCCCCTGCCGCCGACGACCGAGCCCCGGCAACCCGCTGAGCTTCTGGACGCCGACCGAGGCACACCAGCCGTACCGTTGCGGCCCGAAAGGAGACTTGCCGTCATGAAATTTCGCAGCCCCTTCACCGTCGGCCGACGCGCGATCGCGTACGGACTGGTGATTTCCGCACTGGCTGCCCTGCACAGCACCGCCGGTGCCGCGATCCTCAGCGGAGACAACGCCGAAGCGAGCCCGGTCTGGCAGAAGGTGCGCGCCAGTCTGTTCAAGAATCGTCCGATTGCCGCGGCACCCGACGACTTGCTTACGCTGGATGCACCCGACCGCGCCTACGACGCGGCGATCGTGCCGATTGCGATCAAGACCGGACTGCAGGTGGACAATGCGCGGCGCATCGACAAGTTGTATCTGATCATCGATAACAACCCGTCGCCGATCTCGGCTGAGTTCCAGTTCACGCCATTGAGCGGCCGTGCCGACATCGAGACGCGGGTTCGCATCGATGAATACACCCATGTGCGCGCCATTGCCGAGACGGACGACGGCAAGCTCTACATGGCGACCCGCTTCGTCAAGGCGGCCGGCGGCTGCTCGGCGCCGCCGGGAAAAGACCAGCAGGCGGCGTTGGCCACGTTGGGCAAGATGAAATTTCGCATCGAACCGCCCCAGAAAACGGGCGCGCCGGCACTCGCGCAACTGATGATCAGCCATCCCAACAATTCCGGCTTGGCGATGGATCAGCTGTCGCGCCTGTACACGCCGTCGCACTTCGTACGGGAAGTGCGCATCACGTACGGCGGCAAGCTCGTGATGTCGGCCGATGTCGACTTTTCGATCAGCGAAAACCCGAATTTCCGCTTTTACTTTCTGCCGCAAGGCGACGGCGAATTGAAAGCCGAAGTGGTGGACTCGCACGACCTGCACTTCACAACCGCGTTGAAATACCACAGCCCCGAATGAACCTCCAGCGTCGGTCGTGGCTGCGCCGCCTCGCGCTGACGGCCGGTGCGGCTGCGGTGCTGACTCGCACGAATGCGGCCGCGGGGGCGACGGAAGCGGCACTGCACCAGAACACCGCATCCGCGGACAACAACGCGCGACCCGACATCGCGGTGCTGACCAGGGTGGCAACGGGCGTCTACGTCGCCGAAGGGGCGAGGGGAGGGGCCAGCGCGGCGAACCTTGGCCGCGTGGGCAACGCCGGCTTCATCGTCGGCGCCGAAGGCGTCTTGGCGATCGACACCGGCACGTCCTATGCGCACGGCACGGCCTTGTTGCAGGCGATCGGTCGCATCACCGATCGTCCCGTGCGTGCAGCGATCGTGACTCATGCAAGGCAGGAATTCCTGTTCGGCGCCGCTGCCTATCAGGCGCGCGACATTCCGGTTTGGATGCAGCGGCGCGCTGCGGGGCTGATGCGCTCGCGCTGCGAACGCTGCCTGGAGAATTTGCAGGAGCTGCTTGGCTTGGCACCGATGGCGGATAGCCGGGTCGTCGAGCCGGACCGCGAATTCGAGGGCGGGCGAGTGCTGGCGCTCGCCGGCCGGCCGGTCGAACTGCTCTATTTCGGGCATTCGAGCAGTCCGGGTGCGACCGCCGTGCTCGACCGGCAGACCCGCACCTTGTTCGCCGGCGGTCTGGTCGACCGGCTGAGGGTGCCGGACGTGCAGGACGCGGACCTGGACGGGTGGCAACAAGCACTTCGGCAACTGCAGACGTTGCCGATCGACCGCGTCGTCGGTGGACACGGCGGCGTTGCGTCCGCGGCTGCGATTGCCGACACCGCACGTTATCTCGTTGCGCTGCGCGAGCGCGTCGCGCAGTTGCTGCGTGACGGTGCCGCGTTGAGCGACGTGCCGGACGCGGCCGATCTCCCCGAATTCGCGCACTGGGATCAGTACGAGCCGATCCATCGGCGCAACGCCTCGGTGCTGTTCGTGCGCTACGAGCGCGACTTCATGTTCGGCGCACCGTCGTCTGCCGTGGCGCGCTGATAGCGCGTCCCCACGCGCTCGGTCAGCGGATCGGCTCGACGCGCGACTGCGTGATCGCTCCGTCGGAGCGGCCTTTCAGATACGCGTAGAGATGATCGATATTGCTGACCAGATCGCTGTTCGTGCCAAAGCTCGGCATCCCTTTTTGCAGCCGCCCGTGGGTCACGGTTTCGACGAACGCATCCTTGGAGAGGGTCTTCAGGCTTTCGATCAGCGATGGGCCGACCATGCCTTCCTGATTGGCCCCATGACAGCGGTCGCAGGCGGCCGAGCGCCATACCTTGAAACCTTTCAGGGTCCCGTCGTCGACGTGGAACCCATCGACGACTTTATACAGGTTCGCGCTCGACGCCGCCGGTGTCGCGCCACCCGTGCCGGGCTGCGAAGCTGGTGAAGCATCGGTGGCCGCCTGGATGCCCGAAGCCGCCAGCTGTGGCGGGGCGCTCTTCGGAGCCGCCGCCTTGTCGAGCTGCCTCATGCAGACCACGCGTGCGGCGCCTTGTTGGTGTTCGCAGTACGCCCGATCCGACTCGGTCTGCATACTCGCCGACGCCGACGCCGACGCCGAGGCAGTCGGCTGTTTTTCCGCTTGTTCCAGCTGCCTCATGCAGACCGCTCTGGCGCCGCCTTGCTGGCGCTCGCAGTACGCGCGGTCCGATTCGGCTCCCGCATGCGTGCCGAGCAGTGTGCCGCCCATCGCCATCAAGGCAAACAGCAGAGCCCGCACCTTGCCACTGGTTGTAAAAGTCGATCCGATTCGCATTACAGATGTCTCCCGGCCTCTTGGAACTTCTTATGGACTAGCTGGCCAGGCCGCCTAAAGTGACCTGGTCATCGTGCGACACACCCGGCGTCTTCGTCTGAGCCGCAGGGCCAACGCACTATACCGTCGACATGCGGTTTTGTGCAGCCGTGTCGCGCAATGGCGCTTCTGTGGATCAATCGGCAACCGGTGCCGGACACTCAGGAATAATTCGAGTGGCGGGGCTGCACGGTGCATGATCCCCCACGTGGGGCCTGCACCGCGCCCAGGCCTTTGTTCCAGCCAACGAGAAGCCTCATGACCCAAGCAACCAGACCATCGATGGCACGCCGACGCCGGATGGTGGCCGCGGCGACCGCCATTGTCCTGTCCGAAGCGCTGCTCCCGGCGTCGGCGCAACCGCAGTTGCCGCCGGGCGCACCCGTCAGCGAAGCGGCTTCGGCGAGTCTGCCGACCCTGGCCGCGCTCGACTTCGAACTGGTCGACGATCAGGACAACCCGGCGACTGCCCCAGCCACGCAGCGCCGTGTGACGGAGGCCACCGCGCAACTGCGCGAGGAACTGTCCGAGAACCGACTCTACCGGCTGCAGAATCTGCAGCCGGCCGATGCGTTGCTCGCGCGGCTGCGTGCGCAACAGGCTTATTTGTACCGTTGCAACGACTGCGCTGCCCAGGTTGGCAAGCTGCTCGGCGTCGATCTGGTGATGGTGAGCTGGGTGCAAAAGGTCAGCGAACTGATCCTCAACGTGAACGTGCAAATCTACGACGTCGCGGCCGGGCGCGTCGTGTTCAGCAAATCGGTTGACTTGCGCGGAAACACCGATACGTCCTGGAGGCGCGCTGTGCATTACCTCGTGCGCGACATGGCGCAAAAGCGCGCGGTGGATCCCGGCTACGGCCGATGAACGGCGACGAGTGCGCATCGGCTGAGGATCGTCGGCTGTCATGCGGGGCCTACGGCGCGCGCGCCTCCCAAGGCCGGCTGTCCGTCGCCGAAGTCTTTTCAGGGTAAACCTCGGCTGACGGCTGGGACCTCCCGATGGTAGAAAAGACAATGATGCGACAACCCCGTACGGCCGGTGTGCCGATCCGATGAGGCCACCCGTCGAGCCCTCCGCGAGCGCCCGTTACGAGCGGGTCACGGTTGTGCTGCACTGGCTGATCGGCGCGGCTTTGCTCGCCGAGATGGCTTTCGGTTTTCTGCTGGACGACCTGGCACCGCGCGGCACGCCCGAACGCGCCGGGGTGATCAATCTGCACAAGTCGATCGGGATCGTGCTCGGCCTCGCGGTGCTGGCGCGCCTCGGCTGGCGGCTCGCACATCCGGCGCCGCCATTTCCGGCGACGATGGCGCGCTGGAAACGCACCGCCGCCGGGCTCAATCACCGGCTGATGTATGTCTGCATGGTGGTGCAGCCGTTGTCCGGCTACCTCGGCTCCAACTTCAGCAAGTACGGCGTCAAGTTCTTCGGCGCCGCGTGGCCACCGTGGGCGTCCGAGTCAGCGGCGATCTACGCATTTTTCAACGCGTTGCACGTCTACAGTTCGTGGTTGTTCGCATTGCTGATCGCGGGCCACACCACGATCGCGATCTGGCATGCGTTGGTCGAACGCGACGGCGTGTTCTCCCGCATCCTGTTGCCGCACGGGTCGCCGCTGAGTTCGCGGATCACAGGCGGCGCCCGGCCATTCGGAACGTGGCCCGAGGTGGCCGCAAGCGCTACATTTTTTCCATAGGAGCTCTTCATGACTTATCGACGTGTTCTGTCCGCACTCGGCGCCTGCTTGTCGCTGTGCGCGGGCTTGCTGTCCACCGCTGCGCAGGCGGCGCCCGTTCGCTTATGTGCCGAATGAAGGTTCGGCCAGCTGAGCGTGATCGACACCGCCACCGATCAGGTCGTGGCCACCATTCCCGTCGGCAAAAAGCCTCGCGGTACCGTCGTCGCGGTCGACGGCCGCACCGCGTACGTGAGCGACCAGCCGAACAATCAATCGTGATGGTCGATCTGGCAGCGAAAAGACGAGCGGCACCATCGCGCTTGGCGAGTCGCCCGAAGGCCTGGGCATCTCGCCCGACGGCGCGTGGATCGCCGCGGCGGTGGAGGAAAGCAACGATGTGGCCTTCGTCGACACGGCAACCAACCAGAAGCGGTTCGTGGTGCGCGTGCGCGGCAAAAACCCGAGCATGCGGAGTTTTCGCCCGACGGCAGCGGGTGTTCGTCAGCGCCGAAGAAGGCGGCGCGGTGGATGTGATCGATTTCGCCAAACGCGAGCAGGTCGCGCAGGTCCTGGTCGGGGATCGCCCACGCGGCATCGGCTTTTCACCCGATGGGCGCACCGCCTATGTGGCCGCGGAAAACGCCAGCGAGGTGTACTGATCGACACCGCAACTCATCAGGTGAAAGCGAAAGTGAAGGCCGGCCTGCGCGCCAACGGCATCGCAGTGCATCCGGACGGCAAGCGTGTGTTCATCTCGAACGGTGGCGACGCGAGCGTGTCGGTGCTCGACACCGCGAGCCACACGATCGTGGCCACCATCGCGGTCGGCCAACGCCCCTGGAACATGGCGTTGACGCCGGACGGCAAAAAACTCTATGTCGCTTGCGGCCGCTCCGATGCGGTGTCGGTGATCGATACCGAACGAAACGAGAAAATTCTCGGACATTGCAGTGGGCAAACGGCCATGGGGGGTGGCGATCCGCTAGCCGCTTCTATGCCTCGCAAATCGTTCGGCAACAAATTCAAGAATAAAGGTGGAGCATGATCATTGCAAGTTGGCGGGTCATTCCGTTGTTGCTGGCGTGCGCCGCTGTCGCAGGCCCAATCGCGCCGGCAGCGAGAAACCGCGCGGAAGTGCTGGAGTTGCCGCAGGTCGAAGTCATCGGCACCACGCCGCTGCCGGGCTCGGACGTGCCGCTGACCAAGCTGCCGGCCAACGCGCAAGTGTTCACGAGCGACGATCTGAGCCGCCAGCAGCAGAACAACCTGACCGAGTTTCTGGAGCAAAACGGCACTGGCCTGACGGTGAACGCCGCGCAAGGCAATCCGTACCAGCCGGACGTGAACTACCGCGGATTCAGCGCATCGCCGCTGCTCGGCACGCCGCAAGGCCTGTCGGTGTTCGTCGACGGCGTGCGCGCCAACGAGCTGTTCGGCGACACCGTCAACTGGGACCTGATCCCGCAGTCGGCGATCTCCAGCATCCAGTTGATTCCCGGCTCCAGCCCGGCGTTCGGCTTGAATACGCTCGGCGGCGCGATCGGCATCTACACCAAGAGCGGCGCCAGCGAATATCCGAACCAGCCGGGTGGCTCGATCACGACCTCGGGCGGCTCGTTCGGCCGTCGCACACTGGGCTTCGAGACCGGCGGCAGGCGGGACAACTTCGACTGGTTTCTGACCGCCAATGGCGTGCGCGACAACGGCTGGGCGCAGCACAACGCGAGCCGCGTGAACCAGCTGTTCGGCAAAGTCGGCTGGCAGGACGCGAACACCGATCTGGACCTGACCGTCACGCTTGCCAAGAACCGCCTGGCCGGCACGCAGACCCTGCCGCTGAGCTTCACCAACATCCGCGAGCCCTACACATTCCCCGACCTGAACCGCAACCGGTTCGGCCAGATCGCGCTCAAAGGCAGCCGCGCGTTGTCCGACGATTGGCTGCTCAGCGGCACGAGTTATGTGCGCCGCTTCGAGTTGCGCAACGTCAGCAGCAACGTGAACGAAGAGGCCGACGACGAAGGCGAGTCGCCCGCCACGAACGACCGGTCGCGCGTCGCACAGACCAGCTACGGCTTCGGGCTGCAACTGCTGAACACGGCGCGGCTGCTCGGGCGTCCCAACCAGGTGTCGTTCGGCGTCAGCATCGACCAGGGCAGTGCCCGCTTCACGCGAGCTTCGCAGGAGGCGGCCTTCACACCGGCGCGCGGCACGGTGCCGCTGTCCGAATTCACGCCCGACACCGATGCCGACACACGCACGCGTTATCTCGGCGTGTTCGCTTCCGAGTCGCTCGACCTGACGCCGCAGCTGACGCTGACCTTGGCGGGCCGGCTGAATCAGGCCCGGGTGCGCATCGAGGACCGCAGTGGCAGTGCACCCGAACTCGACGGCTCGCATACCTTTACGCGCTTCAATCCCGCGATCGGTCTCAACTACAACCCGTTCAAGACCTTTACGCTCTACGGCGGCTACAACGAAGGCATGCGCGCGCCGACTGCGATCGAGTTGACCTGCGCCGATCCGAATGCGCCGTGCAAGCTGCCGAACAACTTCCTCGCCGATCCGCCGTTGAAAGCGGTGGTGTCAAAGACGTTCGAAGTCGGTGCGCGCGGCAAGATCGACGCCAAGTCGAGTTGGAACGTGGCCGCTTTCCGCACCGATCTGCACGATGACCTGCAGTTCATCAGCAGCACCGGCGTCGCAATCAATTCCGGCTACTTCCAGAACGTCGGCACCACGCGGCGCCAGGGCTTCGAGCTCGGCGGCAACACCCGGGTTGGTCCGTTCTTGACAACGCTGCATTACAGCTTCATCGATGCGACCTATCTGGACGGCTATTCCGCGAACAGCCCGGCGAATTCGAGTGCCGACGAGAACGGTGTGATCCGGATCGGTTCCGGCAACCGAATTCCGTCGATTCCCCGCCATTCACTCAAGATCCGCGCCGAGGTCAACCCGACCGCCGACTGGCGGGTCGGCGCCAATGTGCTGATTGCGAGCGGCGTGTTCGCACGCGGTGACGAGAACAACCGCGACGCCAACGGCCGCGTGCCGGGTTACGCGGTGCTGAACCTGGACACACGTTACCGCCTGAATCGCCAGATCGAATTTTTTGCGCGCATCAACAACGTGTTCGATCGCCGCTATTCGAACTTCGGCGTGTTGGGCCAGAACTTCTTCACCGGCGCGGACCGCGGTTTCGACGGCAGCAACCCGCGCGCCGAACAGTTTCGCGGCTACGGCGCGCCGCGTGGCGCCTGGATCGGCGCGCAGTATCGGTTCTAGGCGGCTTCGGCCGGTTCGCTGTGCTGCAAAAACAGGTGTCGGGTCGGTTGCCGATGCAGCACCGAAGCACCACCCGCAACGCTGTCTGCGCTCGATGGACCCTTCGCACATTCGAGAAAATCGCAGCTGTCGGCCGATCGTGATCGTGCTGGCCTCCGGCCGCGGCGAACGTTTCCTGGCCTCTGGCGGCACGACGCACAAGCTGTCGGCGCTGCTTGCCGACCGACCGGTGCTCGACCACACGGTGGCGGCTGTTCAGGCAAGCGGACTGGCGCTGCACATTGAGCGCGCGCCGCATCCGGGCATGGGCGATGCGATCGCGGCGGCGGTTCGGGCCACGCGGCAACGGGCGGGAAGGGCGGGCTGGCTGATCCTGCCCGGCGATCTGCCGCTCGTGCTGCCGCAGACACTGCAGGCCGTGGCCGAGGCGCTGTGCGACCACGACGTGGTGGTGCCGGTGGTGCGCGGCCAGCGTGGCCATCCGGTCGGGTTTGCCGGACGTTGCGGCGACGCGCTTGCCGCGCTGACCGGTGACGAAGGTGCACGCGCGGTGGTCCGGCAGTATCGCGCACAACTGCTCGACGTCGCAGACGAAGGCTGCATCACCGACGTCGATACGCTGGAAGCTTTGAGGCAAGCGGAAACGCTGTTTGCGCGGCGCCGGGCACAGGGTTGAGGCTGCGCGTCGGCCCACGGTTCGGCAAGGCGAGCGATGCCTCGACATCCGATCTTGTTTCGCGCAGTGCCTGCCCGACACACCAAAGGAGCGCGGCCGACAGGCCGATTGCGGAGCCGTTCCTGCCGGCCTTTTGCCCCGTGGGTTGAGCGCGCGCGGTCGGCGGCGTTCGCGAGCCCGGCTTTATCCAGCGACGAATCGACTCAGCCGCTCGGAGATGATCGCTTCGGCCTCCGCCATGATCCGGTCCATCAGCGCCTGCACGGTCGGCACATCGTCGATCAATCCTGCCACCATGCCGCAGGACCAGGCGCCGGCGTCCATCGCACCCTCCAGCATGATCTTCGGATAGACGCCGGCGACCTGTTCGGTGATGTCGGCGAAAGTGAGTTCACTGCCGAGCGCGCGTTCCTTTTCGAGCAGGCGTTGCACGGCCGCGTTGTTCAGCACCCGCTCGGTGTTGCGCAGCGGGCGCATCACGAGCCGGGTGTCGAGTTCGCTTGCCTTCAGGATCGCCTGCTTCACGTTGTCGTGCACCGGCGCTTCTTTCGTCGCGATGAAACGCGTGCCCATGTTCATGCCTTCGGCGCCGAGCGCGAGCGCGGCCACCAGCGACCGGCCATCGGCCATGCCGCCGGAGGCGACGAACGGGATCTTCAGCTCGTCGGCCGCGCGCGGCAGCAGGATGAAGTTCGGCACGTCGTCCTCGCCCGGATGACCGCCGCACTCGAAGCCGTCGACGCTGACCGCGTCGCAGCCGATCGACTGGGCCTTCAGTGCGTGCCGCACCGCGGTGCATTTGTGGATCACCTTGATGCCCGCCTCATGCAGTCCAGGCAACCATTTCTGCGGGTTGTTGCCGGCGGTCTCGACCGCCTTCACGCCGCCTTCGACGATCGCCCGGATATAGCCCGGATAGTCGGGCGCGTTCACGACCGGCAGGAACGTCAGGTTCACACCGAACGGCTTGTCGGTCATTTCGCGGCAACGCGCGATCTCCTCGGCGAGCAACTCGGGCGTGCGCTGCGTCAATGCCGGTGATGATGCCCAGCCCGCCGGCGTTGGAGACCGCCGCTGCGAGTTCGGCGAAGCCGACGAAGTGCATGCCGCCCTGGATGATGGGTCGCTCGATGCCGAACAGTTCGGTGATGCGTGTCTTCATGGGTGTCCATCTCTATGGTGGGGGCTGTCGCCACGGCTGCAAAGCGCGCTTGAGGCGACCATGGAATCTCAGTTTAGAGTGCTGCCCTCGAATGGGTGCGAACGCCGCCGTCTCACTGCGCGCAGAGCGCAGTGGATTCCGGCTCATCACCAATGTGCGGATTCCGAGCCGGCTTGACGCAGCGGGGGTGGGTGCTCACCAAAGACGCGAACGAGCGCGACAGATCGCGGCCCAGGCCCGGTCGCGGTTTCCATGACAGTATCGAACCCCGGAACATCCAGCCTGCGGCGCTGCGCACCACGGCGACGCCGTGTCCCGGTATCGTTTCAGCCGGTTCGATCGAATCGGATCGCATCAAATTTCAGCTTCATCATGACCGACAACAACATAACGCATCGCGACGAGCGCCGACCGGTGCTCGACTATCCCTGCGGCGAGCCGCCAGCGCCGGGTAGTGCGCAGGTCGATCGCGCCCGGGCGTGCAGTGGCTGCGCATGCCGCTGCCGTTCGCGCTCGACCACATCAACCTGTGGGCGGTGCAGGACGGCGAGGCCGGCTGGGCCGCGGTCGACACCGGCGTGCAGACGAGCGAGACGGCCGCTGCCTGGCGCAGCTTGTTTGCGCCGGGCGGCGCGCTGGCCGGTGCCGCGGCTGACGCGTGTGTTCGTCACGCACATGCACCCGGACCATGTCGGCATGGCGGGCTGGCTGACGCGCAAGTTCGACTGCGCGCTGTGGATGACGCGGCTCGAATACCTGACCTGTCGCGTGCTGGTCGCCGACACCGGGCGCGAGCCGCCGAAAGACGGCGTCGCGTTCTACCGCCGCGCCGGCTGGGACGAAGAGGCGCTCGAGGGCTATCGCGCGCGCTTCGGCGGCTTCGGCAAGCTCACGCACGCGCTGCCCGACAGCTTTCAGCGGCTGCAGGACGGCGAGGTGCTGCGGATCGGCGGCAACGCATGGCGCGTGATCACCGGCAACGGCCATTCGCCGGAGCATGCGTGCCTGTATTGCCCGGCGCTCAAGCTGCTGATCTCGGGCGATCAGGTGCTGCCGCGCATTTCGTCGAACGTGTCGGTGTTCCCGACCGAGCCCGACGCCGATCCGATGGGCGACTGGCTCGCGTCGCTCGACAAGCTGCAGGCGCGAGTTGCCCGACGACGTGCTGGTGCTGCCCGCGCACAACGAGCCGTTTCGCGGCCTGCACGCGCGGCTCGATTACCTGGCCAGCAGCCAGCGACGGGCGCTTGACGCGGCTGCGAGCGGCGCTGGAAGACGGCCCGCGCCGCGCGGTCGATGTGTTCGACGCGCTGTTCAGCCGCCCGATCGGCAACAATCCGAGTCTGCTCGGCCTTGCCACCGGCGAGAGCATCGCGCACCTGAACTACCTGATGCACCGCGGCGAAGCGACCCGCACGCTCGACGAGCAAGGCATCGCCTGGTACCGGTCAGCGCGGTCGAAGCATCAAAACGAGGAAGTGGCAGCCAGCTCTTCGAAAGAGGCCTGACTGCCTGACTGCCCGTCGCTGTCTGATTCGCCGCTTACTTCGGCGCGCCGGCGCCGATCACGCCGCATGCGACGCGCGCGCCGGAGTCACCGGAAGGTTGCGTCCTGAAGTCGTCCGGCTTGGCATGCACGATGACCGCCTTGCCCACGACGCTGGCGTCCCCTGGGGCGACGGTTGCGTTTTCCAGCTTGAATTCCGCGGTGGCGCGACCGGCGGCATCCGCCTTCAGCGACGGCATGTCGCCTGCATGGTGCGGTGCGTCCTGCGGGCCGTGCGGCTTGCCGTGGGGCTCGAAGTGGCCTCCCGCGCTGGTGCCGTCCGGTGCCGAGCAATCGCCTTTTTCATGCACATGAAAGCCGTGCTCGCTGTTCGGCGCCAGACCGGTGACCGTCGCGCGCGCGTTCACCACGCTGCCTTGCTGTACGAATTCGATCGTGCCGGCGACCTTGCTGTCGCCGAGCGGCTTCAGCGTGGCCGCTGCGGTCGAATCCGCGGCCCAGGTGGATGCCGCGCACAGCGACAGGCCGGCGACAGCAACAGCGGAGAGGATGGGTTTGCAGTTCATAGAAAAAAGCGTCCTTTCGGAGTGTGTTTGGGAAGAAACAAATCGCCTGGGAATCCATGCGTCCAGGCCCTATTCAGCCACAGACGCCGATCCGGTCGCACCATATTCCCGCATCAACCGATGCAGCGCGCGGTCTTCGATGCCGCGTTCGGACAACGTGCGGCCGGTCTCGTTGACGTAGTCGAACGTGGTGCCATAGCGCCCGCGTGCGGCGCGAAAGACCGCGTGATACTGCGGCGGCGCTCATCGGCCCGGTGTAGCTCGGGCTGCGCCGCGACAGCGTGAAGGCAAGAGCGCGCACGGGTCCCGCACTGGTACGGCACGGCAGCCAGCGTGGGTCGTACACGCTGTTCACCATCTCACGCAGCCACATGCGCGCCAGCACGTCGGGCGCTGCTCGCGCAGCACCCGGTACGCCACGCCTCGGCAACTGCCGCCGGACAACAGCGCAAACACCAGGCCCGGCACTTCCGGGGTGCCGCGGTTGACGCGGCTCCACATGCGCAGCGCGCGGTGCCAGCCGTGCACGCTGGCGAGTCGCGATTCGGCAAATTCGAAGTCGGGACGCCAGATCAGCGAGGCATAGCCGAAAATCCACAGATCGTCGCTGCCGCCCCAGCGATCGATCGCTTCGGCCATCTGCGTTGCGGGTCGGGCCGGGCAGGCACCCGCGCGGATGTGCGCGTGGGGGCGCGTCGTGAGAGCCGGCCATGCGCGCACTTTACAATTCGCCGAGCGTTTTTTCTGAACGCACAACCACTTCTTGAAGGGCGCGACTCATGTTTTCTGATGGCGACGACAACCAGGGCATCGTGCTGGGGGTGCTGTTTGGCTTGATCGCACTCGTCATTGGGCTGGTGATCGGGCTGGGCATCTACAAGACCCGGATGCCGCGGCTGGCCGCGCCGACGGGCGCCGTCACGCCGGCGCCGGCCGCGGGCGTCACCGCACCCGCGGTGCCGCCGTCCGGGTCGCGCAGCCGGCGCCGGTGGCGGGTGTGGCCATCGAGGTCAGCGCGATCAAGATCTTTTCGAGCCGCGACAGGTCGACCTTGCCCGTCGGCGCGATGCAGGCGCTGCCCGGCGTTGCAGCGCAGGCCGCCGGCGGCCGCACGCTGGTCGTCAGCGGTTTTGTCGAAGCGGGGGCGACCTGGCGCGCAGCGAGGTGCTGGCCCGCGAGCGGGTGCTTGCGGTGCGCAACGCGCTGACCGCGCTTGGCGTGCCGCGCGCAGAAGATTCTGCTTGCGATGCCGTCCGCGCTCGGCGCCGTCGGCAGCGAAGCGGAGTCGCGCCGGGTCGAAGTGCGCGTGCAGTAAGCGGCAACAGCGCACCGCGGTAGGCCGGGTTGGGCGCGAATCGCAGAGTAGGATGGGCAGCCGTAGCCGGCCACCGTCTGGACCTCGGCGCGCGCCGAAGCGGTGCCGCGCACCATCCATCATGAAACAGCTCCACGCCACGGTCGGCGCCGTCACCGACGCGGATCCGACAGCGCAGCGCAGCAGCACGCAGCGCCTATCTTGAGCGGATCGATCAGGCACACTGGCGCGGCCGCGCGGTCCGGACCGCATGGGCTGCGCAAACGTCGCGCATGCGTTCGCCGGCATTCCGTCGGACGACCGCTTCCAGATCATCGCCGAGCGCGCGCCGAACGTCGGCATCGTCACCGCGTACAACGACATGCTGTCGGCGCATGCGCCGTTTGCGCGCTTTCCCGATCTGATCAAGGAAGAGCTGCGCCGCCATGGGGCGACCGGGCAGGTCGCCGGCGGCGTGCCCGCGATGTGCGACGGCGTCACGCAGGGCATGCCGGGAATGGAGCTGTCGCTGTTCAGCCGCGACGTGATCGCGATGTCCGACCGCGATTGCGCTGTCGCACGACGTGTTCGATGCGGCGCTGCTGCTCGGCGTCTGCGACAAGATCGTGCCGGGCCTGCTGATCGGTGCGCTGCAGTTCGGTCACCTGCCGATGGTGCTGGTGCCGGCCGGGCCGATGACGAGCGGCCTGTCGAACACCGAAAAGACCCGGGTGCGCGAGCTGGCCGCGCAAGGCTTGGTCGGCCGCGAAGAACTGCTGGCCGCCGAGTCGGCTGCCTACCACGGCCAGGGCACCTGCACGTTCTACGGCACCGCCAACAGCAATCAGATGCTGATGGAGGCGATGGGCCTGCATGTGCCAGGCACCGCGTTCGTGAATCCGGGCACCGCGCTGCGCGACGAACTCACGCGCGAAGCCGCGCGCACCGTGCTTGGCATTACCGCCCGGCAACGATTCACACCGATCGGGCGGCTGGTCGATGAGCGCAGCATCGTGAACGCGATGGTCGCGTTGCTGGCCACGGGCGGCTCGACGAACCATCTGATCCACTGGGTCGCCATCGCCCGCGCAGCCGGGCTCGTGATCGATTGGGACGACTTCGCCGCGTTGTCGGATGTGACGCCGTTGCTCTGCCAGCGTCTATCCGAACGGCCGTGCGGACGTGAACCAGTTCCAGGCCGCTGGCGGGCCCGGCTACGTGATTCGGGAATTGCTCGATGGCGGCTTGATGCATCCCGGATGTGCTGACGGTGCGCGCAGGCGGCCTGCGTGAATACACCGCAGTCCCGGAAGGAGCGGAAGAAGACGTGGGCCTGCGCTGGCGCGACATCGGTGCATCGAAGGACGAATCGATCGTGCGGCCCGCCGACGCACCGTTTTCCGCGATGGGTGGGCTCAAACTGCTGCGCGGCAACCTCGGGCGCAGCGTAATCAAAATCTCGGCCGTCGCACCGGAGCACCACGTGGTGCAGGCACCTGCCCGCGTGTTCGATTCGCAGGAGGCGGTGCAACAAGCTTTCAAGGACGGCACGCTCGACCACGACATGGTGGTGGTCGTGCGCTGGCAGGGCCCGCGAGCGAACGGCATGCCCGAGCTGCACAAACTCACCCCGGTGCTCGGCATCTTGCAGGAAAAAGGCCGCAGGGTCGCGTTGTTGACGGACGGCCGCATGAGCGGCGCGTCCGGCCGCGTGCCGGCGGCGATTCACCTGAGTCCGGAAGCCCATGCAGGCGGCGCGCTGGCCCGGGTCCGCGACGGCGACATGATTCGGCTCGATGCGGAAGCCGGCACGCTCGACGCGCTGGTGCCGCAAGCCGAATGGCAGGCACGTGAACTCGCCGTGATGGCACCGGAGCTGCTCCGAGCCAACATGTTCGGCACCGGCCGCGAACTGTTTGGCGCGATGCGCACGCACGCGCTCTCGGCGGAGGAAGGAGCATGCACATGGCTGCAACAGACCGACGCCTTGAGCGCGCTCGACTGTGATGCGCGCGGCGCCGGTGATTCCGGTGATCGTGCTCGAAGAGGTGGCGCATGCGGTGCCGCTGGCGCGCGCGCTGGTCGCCGGCGGCATCACGATGCTCGAAGTGACATTGCGTACGCCGGTCGCGCTCGATGCATGCGCGCGATCGGTTCGGAAGTGGAGGGCGCCGTGGTAGGCGCCGGCACGGTGCGCAGCGCTCAGGACGCCGTCGACGCCCAGGCCGCCGGTGCCCGGTTCGCGGTGAGCCCCGGATATACCCAAGCGGTGGGCCAGACCTGCCGCGACCTCGACTTGCCGCTGTTGCCGGGCGTGGCGACCGGCAGCGAAGTGATGCAGGCGCAGGAAGACGGCTACACCGAGCTGAAATTCTTTCCGGCCATGCAAGCCGGCGGCCTTGCGATGCTGAAGGCGTTCGGCGGGCCGTTCGGCGACATCCTTTTCTGCCCGACCGGCGGCATCACGCCGGACAACGCGCCTCAGTTTCTTGCGCTGACAACGTGGCCGTGCGTCGGCGGCTCCTGGCATCGCTTCGCGGCAGCAGGTGCACAGCGGGCGATTGGGCCGGCATCGAGACGCTGGCTCGCGCAGCGGTGGCGTTGCGTGCGCGCTGAATCGGACGGCATCGGCAGTCGACGCCGAGGCGGACCACGTGACCCCGCGATCGAATCGCGGTCATCGCGTTCGACGTGTTCGGGACGGTGGTCGATTGGCATGGCGGCATCGCGGCGGAAGTCGAGCGACTTGCGCCCGGCACCGACGGCGATGCGTTCGCGCGGGCCTGGCGTGACGGATACAAGCCGGCCATGCGAGCAAGTCATGGACGCACTCTCGGCAGGCCGAGGCGGCTTTGTCAAGATCGACCGGCTGCACCGCACGATTCTGGATGCCATGCTGCCGCGCTTCGGCCTGGCTGCGCTGACCGAGCCCGAACGACGGCAATTGAACCTGGCCTGGCACCGGCTGCCGGCCTGGGCCGACAGCGTGCGCGGGCTCACGCGGCTGAAGTCGCGCTACCGCATCTGCACGCTGTCGAACGGCAACCTCGGGCTGCTTGCCGACATGGCCAGGCACGCCGGATTGCCGTGGGACCTGATCCTGTCGGCAGAGACGTTTCAGGCGTACAAGCCCGATCCGCGCACCTACCTCGGCGTGGCCGACGTGTTCGATTGGCACCCGCGCAGGTGATGCTGGCCGCCGCGCATCAGGACGACCTTGATGCGGCGCGCGGACTGCGGGCTTGCCACCGCATACATCGAGCGCGCGCACGAGTTCGGGCGCACGCACCGCAAAGACGTTTCGCCGGCGACGCGCGCAACACGTTGCATGCAGCCGACATCGAAGCGATCTCGCGAGCCAGCTGGGCTGCGACTGAATCGCAGTCGCCGGCCGCGCGCGAGCGTTGCGACGTGATGACCGCCGGCCGCACCGGCTGCCAGACCTCTCCGAGCGAATCCCTTCTCAAACCCCGCACCACGATGATCATCGACAGCCTGCTCGACACCGATCTCTACAAGTTCACCATGATGCAGGCGGTGCTGCATCAGTTCCCGGGCGCGCAGGTCGAATACCGCTTCAAATGCCGAAACGCGGGCGTAGCAGCTCGCGCCCTACGCAGACGAGGTGCGACGCGAGATCGCGGCGCTGTGCACCCTGCGGTTCGACCGAGCACGAGCTCGACTATCTGCGCTCGATGCGCTTCATCAAAAGCGATTTCGTCGATTTCCTCGGGTTGTTCCGGCTGAACGAAAAGTACATCGAAGTGCAGCCCACCGCGAGCCGGCGACCTCGACATCACGATCCGCGGACCGTGGCTGCACACGATCATGTTCGAGATTCCGGTGCTTGCGATCGTCAACGAGGTGTACTTTCGCGCGACGCGCAGCGCACCCGACTTCGGCGAAGGCCGCCGGCGGCTCGAAGCCAAAATCGACGAGTTGCGCGGCCCTGGCCTCGAGCAGCTGAAGATCGCCGACTACGGCACGCGCCGGCGCTTTTCGCGCGTCTGGCAGCAGGAGGTGCTGAACCTGCTGATCGAGCGCCTCGGCACCGCGCAGAGCCCGGGCCAGCCGGCCTGCCCGGGCAGCTCGCGGGCACCAGCAACGTGATGTATGCGCTGCAGCTCGGCCTCACGCCGCTGGGCACGATGGCGCACGAATATCTGCAGGCCTGCCAGGCGCTCGGCCCGCGGCTGCGCGACAGCCAGGTGTTCGGGTTCGAGACCTGGGCCAAGGAGTATCGCGGCGACTTGGGCATCACGCTGTCCGACGTCTACGGCATGGATGCGTTCCTGCGCGACTACGACCTGTACTTCTGCAAGCTGTTCGATGGTGCGCGGCACGACAGCGGCGATCCGTTCCAGTGGGGCGAGCGCATGATCGCGCACTATCTGCGCAACCGGGTCGATCCGCGCACCAAGACGCTGATCTTCAGCGACGGCCTCACGGTGCCACGCATCGTCGAGCTGTACCGGCAGTTCAGCGGCCGCTGCCTGCTCGCGTTCGGCATCGGCACGAATCTGACCAACGACCTCGGCTACGAGCCGTTGCAGATCGTGCTGAAGATGACGCGCTGCAACGGCCAGCCGGTGGCCAAGCTGTCCGACACGCCGTCGAAGAACATGTGCGACGACGAGATGTATCTGGCCTATCTGCGCCAGGTGTTCGACATCGCGCCGCCGGTCTAGAACTCGCCCCCCAGGCTTCGCTCCCTTCGGTCGGCTCTCGCCTTTCCCCGACAAGGGGTGGCGCCGCGGCCTGGCGGAGCCAGCTCCGCGCCCGCCGCTGGACGCAGGCACGTGACGGCCGAGCGCATCGACCGCAGCACCGGGGAAGTGCTGGCGCCGTAATCACCGCGAGACTGGGCGCGCGATGGCAAAGGGCATCGACCGCAGCGCGGAGGCAGAGCCGGCCCTCGTGGCCCCTGCTGCACTGGGGCTGTTATCGTCGGAGCACCTGCGGCGTGCCGGACTGCTGAGTGGCAGTCCTGCGGACGGTGCGACGTGAGCTGCAATCAACAACAAGCGACGGAGACGCAATTGACCAGAAAACCAGCGCGCGCGGTTGGAACTGCCGCCGTTGGCCCTGTCGCCCGCGTGGGCCGCGGCGGCCGATCTCGACGGCAGCACGTTGTCGGTCGCCTGGGGCATCCCGTTCGCGGGCATCCTGCTGTCGATCGCGGTGCTGCCGCTGCTGGCGCCGCGCTTTTGGCACCACCATTTCGGCAAGATCTCGGCGGCCTGGGCGCTGGCGTTTCTGATCCCGTTCGCGGCCGTGTTCGGGCCTGCCGACCGCGGCCATCAGCTTCGTGCATGCGGCGTTGGCTGAGTACATCCCGTTCATCCTGCTGCTGACGGCGCTGTTCACGGTGGCCGGCGGCATCTTCATCCGCGGCAACCTGCACGGCAGCCCGGCGCTGAACTGCGCGATCCTCGCGATCGGCGCGGTGCTGGCGAGCTTCATGGGCACCACGGGTGCCTCGATGCTGATGATCCGGCCGCTGATCCGCGCCAACGACAACCGGCGCGCAAAGGCGCATGTGATCGTGTTCTTCATCTTCATCGTCTCCAACATCGGCGGCTCGCTCACGCCGCTCGGAGACCCGCCGCTGTTCCTCGGCTTCCTGAAGGGTGTTTCGTTCTTCTGGACGGTCGGCCACATCCTGCCGGAGACGGTGTTTCTGGTCGCCTGCCTGCTCGCGATCTTCTATGTGCTCGACAGCTGGTTCTATCGCAAGGAAGGCGTCCTTCGGCCCGACCCGACGCCCGACGACGACCGGTTCGGCTTCGACGGCGCGATCAACTTCGTGCTGCTCGGCGGCGTGGTCGGCGCTGGTGCTGATGAGCGGCTTCTGGAAGTCCGACATCGCGTTCAACGTGTTCGGCACACTCGTCGGCCTGCCCGGCCTGCTGCGCGACGTCGGGCTGATCGCGATCGTGTTCGTCTCGCTGGCCATCACGCCGGACCGCGTGCATGCGGCGAATCAGTTTTCCTGGGCGCCGATGGCCGAAGTCGCCAAGCTGTTCGCGGCCATTTTTTTGACGATCGTGCCGGTGATCGCGATGCTGCGCGCCGGCACCGACGGGCCGTTCGGCGCGGTGGTGTCGGCCGTGACCGGGCCGGCCGGCGAGCCGCTGCCCGCGATGTACTTCTGGGCCACCGGCGTGCTCAGCTCGTTCCTCGACAACGCGCCGACCTATCTCGTGTTCTTCAACACCGCTGGCGGCGACCCGGTGGCGCTGATGACGACGTATGCGAACACGCTGGCCGCCATTTCGGCCGGCGCCGTGTTCATGGGCGCAAACAGCTACATCGGCAACGCGCCGAACCTGATGGTGAAGGCGATCGCGGAAGACCGCGGCGTCACGATGCCGAGCTTCTTCGGCTACATGGGCTGGTCGATCGCGATCCTGGTGCCGCTGTTCGTGGTGCTGACGTTCATGTTTTTCTGAACCATCGACCCTGCGACCAATCTTTTATGAGCAAACCCAAAATCCTGATTGCGCGGGCGATGTTTCCGGAGGTCGTCGCGCGGCTGGCCGAACACTTCGATGTCGAGGCGAATCACGGCAGACGCGATCTGGCCAGCCAGCCGAGCTTCGGCGCGACTCGACAGACAAGGCCGGGCTGTTTTCACGACCGGCATCGAACGCATTGACGAAGCGCTGCTGGCGGCCTGCCCGCACTTGCGCATCTGCGCGAACATGTCGGTCGGCCACAACAATTTCGACCTGGCCGCGATGACCGCGCACGGCGTGCTCGGCACCAACGCACCCGATGTCTTGACCGAGACCACCGCCGACTTCGGCTTCGCGCTGTTGATGGCGACGGCCCGCCGCATCACCGAGTCCGAGCACTTTCTGCGCGCGGGCCGCTGGGACCGCTGGTCCTACGACTGTTCGCGGGCGCGGAAGTGCACGGCAGCACGCTCGGCATCCTCGGCATGGGCCGGATCGGGCAGGGCATTGCGAGGCGCGGCGCGCATGGCTTCGGCATGCGCGTGATCTATCACAACCGCACCGCGGCTCGACGCCAGATGTGCGAAGCCGCATTGCGGTGCGCGCCTTAGTCGACAAATCCGAGTTGCTGCGCAACGCGGACCACCTCTGCTGGTGCTGCCCTACACGCCGCAGAGCCATCACGCAATCGGCGCGGCCGAGTTCGCTCTGATGAAGCCGACCGCTTGCCTGATCAACATCGCGCGCGGCGGCATCGTCGACGACGCCGCGTTGGCCGCTGCACTGCGCGAACGGCCGCATTGCCGCAGCGGGCCTTGACGTGTTCGAAGGCGAGCCGAAAGTGCACCCCGACTGCTCGATTTGCCGAACGTCGTGCTGACGCCGCATATCGCCAGCGCCACCTTGCCGACGCGGAAGGCGATGGCAAACCTGGCGGCCGACAACCTGATCGGCTACCTCTGCGCAAGGCCGATGCGCGTCACGCCGCTGAATCCGCAAGCGACCGGGCAGGGCGGGTCGCGCTGACCAAGCGCGACGAGCGTATGCGCAGGCCCCGCTCGGCCAGCGCCAACCACACGCATGGGCTTGTGTCGTGGCGGATGCCATGAACGCAGCCTTCGGGCAACCTTCATCGTCAACGCGTGGCTGCTGCTGCTCGTCGGCATGCTGCTGCTTGCGCTCATGGGTGCGGCGCTGGCAGGATGGATGCTCGCACGCCGCACGGCACGAATCGAAGCCGCGGCGGAGCGCGCAGCGGCTGACGCCGTGCATCGGCGCGATGTGGCCAGCGAGGTGGCGCAAGCCGTTGCTCAAGTGCGCGCAAAGACCGACGTGGAACTCGCCACACTGCGCGAGCGACTGCGCGCAACCGACCTCGAACTCGCGGACGCGTCCGACGCACTGCACCACACGCGGGAGCAGCTCGAACACTGGCGCGGTGCGTTCGATTCGGTCAGCAGCGAACGCGCTCAGCTGGGCGAGCGGGCGGCGCTGGTGCCCACGCTGAATAGCAGCTGACCGCAGCGCGCGCGGAAGTCGCGCAACTCGCGGCCGACTGCGTCGATATGAAGGCCCGGCTGGCGGCCGAACGCGACGCGGCGCGCGACAAGCTCGCGTTGTTGGCCGATGCGAAGGAAGCGTTGTCGAATCAATTCAAGACGCTGGCCAAGCGAAATTCTCGAAGAAAAGAGCCAGCGCTTCACCGAGCAGAACCGGAACGGGCTGGACCAGCTGCTGTCGCCGTTGAAGACGCGGTTGAATGAGTTCCAGGGCAAGGTCGAGCAACTCTATGACACCGAGGGCAAGGAGCGCAGCGCGCTGGCCGGGCAGGTACAGCACCTGATGCAGCTGAATCGCACGTTGAGCGACGACGCGAAGAACCTGACCGAAGCACTGCGCGGCTCGAACAAGTCGCAAGGCAACTGGGGCGAGTTGATCCTGGAGCGCGTGCTGGAAGCGTCGGGCCTGCGCGCGGGCACGAATACCAGGTGCAGCCCAGTCACCTGCGCGAAGACGGCAGCAAGGCGCAACCGGATGTCGTGCTGCACCTGCCGCAGGGCCGGCGGCTCGTGATCGACGCCAAAGTGTCGTTGCTCGCGTATGAAGAGATGTTCAGCGCAGAGGACGACGACGATCCGCAGCGCTGCCCGACGCCGTCATCTGGACAGTTTGAAGAAGCATGTGGCCGGCCTGTCCGTGCGCAACTACCAACTGCTCTACGGCATGCAGTCGCTCGATTTCGTGCTGCTGTTCGTGCCGATCGAGCCCGCGTTTCTGGTCGCTGTGCAGGCCGACGATCGACTGTTCATGGAAGCGTGGGACAAGAACGTGCTGCTGGTCAGCCCGTCGACGCTGTTGTTCGTGGTCCGCACGGTGGCGCACCTGTGGCGCCAGGAGCAGCAAAGCCGCAACGCACAGGAAATTGCGAAACGCGGCGCAGAGCTCTACGACAAGCTCGCCGGCTTCGTCGCCGATCTGGAAAAAGTCGGGCGCAACCTGACCAGCGCACAGGACGCGTGGAATCAGGCATTCGACAAGCTGAGCCGGGGGCGTGGCAACGTGATCCGCCAGGCCGAGATGCTGAAGGCCCTCGGCATTCAGCCGACGCGCAGCCTGTCGGACGCGATGCGGCGCGGTGCGGATGACCCGCCAGCCGATGAAGTGACGGTCGGCAACGAAGACGGCACGCAGCCGGAGGCGCTGCCGAAGGACCACGCAGCAGCGCGCAACGACGCCGCGCCGCGCGACGCTCAGAGCTTGTAGAACGTCCGGATACGCTCCCAGGCATCCTCGGCCTGATCGACGTAGTGGATCAACTCGAGGTCGCTGCTCGAGATCGTGCCTTCTTCGACCAACACATCGAAGTCGAGCAGCCGCTTCCAATAGTCGCTGCCGAACAGGATGATCGGCACCGGCTTCGACTTCCTCGTCTGCACGAGCGTGATCACCTCGAACAGCTCGTCGAGCGTGCCGAAGCCGCCGGGAAACGCGACCAAGGCCTTCGCGCGCATCATGAAATGCATCTTGCGCAGCGCGAAGTAATGGAACTTGAAGTTCAGCTCGGGCGTTACGTAGCGGATTCGCGGCTTCCTCATGTGGCAACGCGATGCTCAGGCCGACGGTGAGCGCCTGCCGGTCGTACGCGCCGCGATTTGCAGCTTCCATGATGCCCGGGCCGCCGCCGGTGCAGATGTAGAGCGACTCGGCGCTGGAGCGATGGGCGCTGTGCTCGGCCACCAATTGGCCGAAGCGGCTGCGCCTGCTCGTAATAGCGGGCATTGCGCACCTTTGCCTGCGCGCGTGCGATGGCGGCGCGGGTCGCCGCCCCGCGTGGCCTTCGACTAGCAATTCGCTCGGCTTCCGGCGCGGCCACAAAACGCGCACTGCCGAACACCACGATCGTGTGCTCGATGCCCAGGCGCTGTTGCTCGAGATCGGGCTTCAGCATTTCGAGCTGGAAGCGGATGCCGCGGGTTTCCCGGCGCAGCAGAGAATTCGGGGTCGGCAAACGCAAGTCGGTACGCGTTCGCACTCAGAGGATCGGCACCGCTGGAGCGCGCCTGCACATCGGCCCAGGCGTCGGCCAGCGGGTGGTCTTTGATGTCGTGTGTGGTCTGCATGCGCGAACGGGATTGGATGAGTCGGACGGGCGTTCAGGCGACGCCGCCGATGCTCGAACGAGCCGTGTCTCGGCGTCAAGTGGGCGCCTGCGAGCCCCGGGCCGGCGGCCGATACCCGCCGCGGCGGATCGAGCCGAACAAAGCGCGCAGATCGCTCATCTTGAGCGACGGCAAAGACCAGCCCCGTAATCGAGACGAGTCGCCAGGGCCGAATCCACATCAGCAACGCGCCGAGCCCGCAGCCACTCCGAGCATCAGGTAAGGTTTGCGGCCGGCGATAAGTGACAATGCCGAGCCGGCCACCTAAAACGCCGCATGCGCCGGATGGTGGCGCCACCAGATCGAGGCGCCCTGGCGCAGCAACGGTCCCCAGACCGGGCCGCCGAAGCCGCGCAGCCAGCCGCGCCGGCCGCGAGCCGTCGCCGTTCGGTGCGCCGGGCGTCGGGCACGGGTCGGGGGCATTGTATCGTCCGCCCAGGCGGCGACCGCTTCGCGCTCCGCGCTCGAATGCCAGGGCTTGCAAGTCCGCTGCCGGATCGCCACGGATCGCGTGGCCGCTCTCGACAAATCGGCGCATCACTGCCTCGACTGGCTGGGCGAGGTCCGTAACCGTCTTGCGCATCCGCGAATGCCAGTTCAGGCGCGATGAGTTCGGTGATTTCGGCGCGGGTCTGTGCGAGTCGATCGAGCGCATCGACATCGCGCGGCACGCGCGGATTGCGTCCCATCAATCGCGCCTCGGCCGCGGCGCGCAGCAATTGCCGATCGGCATCGATCTGCGCCTGCAACTCGGCAAAAGCCGGGCACGCCAGTTGGTTGCCTCGCGATCCACAACGCGGCCGCGATCAGCAACAGCACGGCACCGGGCACGAGCACCAACGCCCAGCTGAACCGATCGAACATCGCGCCCAGCATGATCGCCACGCCAGCCAGCGCGACAAACACCGCCTAAAAAAACCGCCAGCGCAACTGCAACACCTCGCTTGAGGAGCCCGTACGCCGGCCATCGTCGACTCCTGGCGCACCAGCGCCAGGTAGCCGCCCAGATGGTCGAGGACCAGATCCGGGCCGACGAACCAGCAGCGGGAAAATGGGGTGCAACAACGCCATGTGCGCATCCAACAATCGGGCAGCCATTGAACCGGCTGCCCGATCGGCCCAGCAAATCAGCGGCTGCCGCGTCCGCGTGCGGCCATCAGCAATGCGGCCAAGCGGCCCCGGCTGCCGCGGCGATCAGGACCGAGCGAACCGGCTGATCGGCCACGTAACGGCCCGTCACGTCGGTGTAATGCTCTACGGTTTCGCGCGTGCGGTCACGGGCCTCGCCGGCCGCATCGATGCCCTGTCGCGCTGCGCGGCGTGCACGGTAGCGCAGCTGATCGACCGCGGGCTCCAGATCGCGCCGCAAGTCGCGCACCTTGTCGCTCACGCGCCCCAACGAGTCGTTCGCGTACTCGCGACCCTGGTCGTAGGCCGATTCGGCCGAATTGCGCAATTCCTCGCCCAACCTGGCGAGCTTCTCCGCGTGCCTGGTCGAGCCGCGAATCGGTGGATTTCCTGAAACCCATGTCTAGTTGCTCCCGTCAGTTCGTTTCAAAGACGCGATGATCGCAGAAGTTTGCGTGTGACCTGCAGGCGTCGAGCTATTTCTCGCGGCGCCGGGGTGCTGGGCTTCAGCCAAGCGACAACGAGGCTGCCGCACGCAGTGACCGCGCCGACGAACAACACGATCCAGGTGATCTCATCGAGCATGGGGTAAGGGGCTCTCCAGGGTGTGGCAGATGCTGGCGTGACAAAAGCCATGCTAACGCCATGCGGCAGCTGCTCTCTTGCGAGTGTGGCCCGCACGCATCAAGTCAGGCAATCGCGCCGCGCGGCAGCCAGGCGCGCACCCGCGTGCCGGTGCCGAGCTTGGACTCCACGACCAGTTCGCCGCCGGTCGCTTCCACCCGGTGGCGCATGCCCTGAAGCCCGTGGCCGCTCGGCGCGCGTGACTTCCGGGTCGAACCCGGCGCCGTCGTCCTGCACCACGACTTCGACGCCGTCGCCGCTCGTGCACACCCGCACGTCGACCGCGCCGGCCTCCGCGTACTTGCCGACGTTCGTCAGCGACTCCTGCACGAGTCGGTAGACGGTCAGCTGCGCGGCCTCGTCCAGCACGACGTCTTCGATGTCACAGCGCACCGGCAGCTCGGACTGCTCGGAAAATTCGCGCGTCAGGATGCCCAGCGAGGCGGAGAGGCCGAGGTTGGAGAGCGACGAAGGCCGCAGCGTCTCGATGATTCGCCGCTTGAGCGCAATGCCGCTGTTCAGCGTTTCGGTCAAATGCTGCAAGCGCTTCTTGAGTTCCGGCGACTCGGCAGGCAGCTTCGACTTCAGTCGCGCCACGTCGAGCTTGGCCGCCGTGAGCAGGAGCCGAGTTCGTCATGCAGTTCGCGCGCCAGATGGGCGCGTTCGTCCTCACGGACGTTCTGCAGGTGCGTGGCCAGCTCGGCCAGCCGCGCGGTGCGCTTCTTGACAATGCGGTCGAGCAGATCGCGTTCGCGCTCGAGTTCTTCCTTGCGCTGCTGATTTCGCTGCGGCCAGCGCGCGGGCCTGCCGCAGCGTCTGATAGAACGCGATCAACGCGATCAGGCTGGTCAGTGCGATGCCGATGCGCGCGGTGCGCAGCGAACGCATGATGTCGCTGCGGCGCTGCTTCGATCTCGGCAGCGTTGTGCGCCACCAGCGCACCGATGCGTGTGCGCACACGGATCATCAACCCATTGTCGACGTCGGCGTCGAACAGCGACTTCCAGGCCGGATCGGTTGACAAACCCTGCAGATGCATCATCTGGTCCATCTCATCGGTCTTGGCTTCGACCAGCCGGACGAGTTCCTCGACCGCGCCCTCCGGCGGCGGCGCCAGCGCAGAGCAGTGCTCGCGCCTGCGTCAGATCTTTGTCAATCTGCTGGGTTGAACGCCGATAGCTGTCGAGAAAGCGCACGTCGCGCGTCAGCAGGTATCCGCGCTCGCCGGTTTCCGCGTCGAACATCGACTGCATCAACGCATACAGCGACAGGCGCACGCGCTCGTGCAACGCGACCTGCCCGACCGCCTCGGCCGAGCGCCGGTAGCCGACTTCGTTGAATCCGACCACGGCGATTGCTGCCACGAAACTGAGCACCAGACTGAGCGGTGACGGCGAGCGTGGGCAATCGGCGCCGCAGCGCAGTCGGAGAGTGGGGATAGGCATGTGCCCGGTGATCGATAATTGAAGATCGGCGAATCTGCAGCGGGTCACTTCGGCCCCTGCGCGAACCGTCCATTTGATATCGAAAAGCGAGGAGCATTCCAGATGATCAGGATCGGCATTGTCGACGACCACGCGATTGTGCGGTCCGGACTCAAGCAGTTCTTCGCCGACGAGGTCGACCTGCGCGTAGTGGGCGAGGCGGCGAGTGGCCGGGAGGCCATCGACCTCGTGCGCACCACCGAAATGGATGTGTTGCTGCTGGATCTGTCGATGCCCGGACAAAGCGGCATCGACGCGCTGACCATGATCCGCGCCAAGGCACCGGACGTCGGTGTGCTGGTGCTATCGGGCTACCCGGAAGAGCACTATGCGATGACGCTGATCCGCCAAGGCGCCAGCGGCTACTTGAACAAGGAGTGCGACCCGGATGAGATCGTGAAGGCGATCCGGACGGTGGCGCTGGGCCGTCGCTACATCACACCGGGCGTCGCCGAGTTGCTCGCGCAGCAGCTGAACCGCAAGGACGTGATGGCGCCTCACGAGCAACTGTCCGAGCGCGAATTCCAGGTGTTCCTGAAACTCGCGCAGGGTGAGACAACCGGCGCCATTGCCGAGATGCTGTCGCTGTCGGTCAAGACCGTCAGCACCTACCGCACCCGGCTGATGGAGAAGATGGGGTTGGCGTCGAACAGCGACCTGACCTACTACGCGCTCAAGCACAAGTTGATTGACTGATGCATTGAGCGACTCGGCCGTCGGCTGAGGCCGGCTCAACCGCCTCAAAAGCCGCGTTCGCTCGCTTCGCGCTGGGCCACGCAATACTCGACCAGATCGTCGATTTCATTGGATTTGTCGAACACGGCATCCACGCCCAATTGCGCGCAACGGCGCCGCACGTCGAGCGTCGCGTAATTGCTGAGAACCACCATCTTCTGGTCGGTGCGGCGGGCCTGGCAGGCTTGCAGCACGCCGATGCCGCTGCCTTCTTTCAGGAACAGATCAACGATGGCCAGATCCCACAGCGCGGGGTTGGCCTGCAACCACGCACGCGCCTGTGTTTCGCTTTCTGCAAAACCGACAACCGAAATCGACGCAAGCTCCTCCAATGCATCGACGAGATTCTCGCGAATCACCAGGTTGTCTTCGATGATGAAAGTTCTTAGTCCCACGGATGTTGGACGCTGTCCAAGCCATGCCCACATGCACACCATTGCACGCGCAGCAATCGAGATTGGCGGGGCTGGAAGCGTTGATGGCACTCTAACAACGATTACCGGCTGCGAATGCAAGCGGCTGAGTTGAGGCGCGGTAGGACGATCCCTACAGCCGCCGCGCGAAGCATCGGTGCGCTTCCCGCGAGTCAAGCGCTATGAGGTCAACCGCTTGACCAGCACACGGCTCGCGCGGCTCCAGTTGTACTTGCGTTTGCGCGCTTCGGGCAACCAATCCGGGTCGACGACTTCGAAGCCGCGCTTGATGAACCAATGCATGGTGCGCGTGGTCAGCACGAAGATGCTGGCCAAGCCCATGCTGCGTGCGCGCTGCTCAATGCGCTTCAAGATTTTTTCGCCATCGCCCTGGCTCTGGCTCTCGGGCGATACCGTCAGCGCAGCGAGTTCGCCGGTGCGGGCTTCGGGATAAGGATAGAGCGCCGCGCAGGCAAAAATCACGCCGTCGTGCTCGATCAACGTGTAATGGTCGGCGTCGCGCTCGATGGCGGTGCGTTCGCGCTTGACCAGCGTGCCGTCGCGCTCGAACGGTTCGATCAGCGCGAGGATGCCGGCCACGTCGTCGGCGGTGGCTTCGCGCAGGCTTTCGAGCTTTTCATCGACCACCATGGTGCCGATGCCGTCGTGCACATACACCTCGAGCAGCAGCGAACCGTCGAGTGCGAATGGCAGGATGTGGCTGCGGTCGACGCCGCCCTGGCACGCCTTCACACAGTGCTGCAGGTAGAACGCCGGATCGCTGGGTTGCAGCGCCGTCGGCCATGCGCCGAGCAGCTTCTGGGCGTCGGCCAAGCCGATTTCGGTGTCGATGGGGTTGTCTTCGCCGGCCGGTGCGCCCGGGTCCGTGCGGATGCCGGGCACCTCGGTCAGGAACACCAGCTTGTCGGCCTGCAACGCCACCGCGACCGACGTGGCAACTTCCTCCATCGCCAGATTGAACGCTTCGCCGGTCGGTGAAAAACCGAATGGCGACAGCAGCACCATCGCGCCGAAGTCGAGCGTGCGCGCGATGCCGGCCACGTCGATCTTGCGCACCACCCCCGAATGCTTGAAATCGACGCCGTCGACGATGCCGATCGGCCGCGCGGTCAGGAAGTTGCCCGAGATCACGCGCACCGTGGCGCCTGCCATCGGCGTGTTGGGCAGGCCCTGGCTGAATGCGGCCTCGATTTCGTAGCGCAACTGGCCGGCCGCTTCCTGCGCGCAATCGAGCGCGACCTCGTCGGTGATGCGGATGCCATGGGAATACTTGGCCTCGTGCCCCTTGGCCTTCAACTGCTCGCTGACCTGCGGCCGAAAGCCGTGCACCAGAACGACCTTCACGCCCATGCTCTGGATCAGCGCCAGGTCCTGCGCGATGCTGGGCAGCTTGCCGGCCGCCACCGCTTCGCCCGCGATGCCGACCACGAAGGTCTTGCCGCGGTGCGTGTGGATGTAGGGCGCGACCGAGCGGAACCACGGCACGAAGGTGAAGTTGAAAACGGCGGACATGCAGGCAGTGGTGGGGCAGGCGTTTCAGGCAAATGGGTTTTCCAGCAAAAGCGATCCGTACCGCCGGCCGGCTTGCATATCTTCGCTGTAGAGCACGGCCGCACCGCCGCGCAGCGCCGCTTCGACCATCATTGCTTCCCAGATCGACAGCTGGTCCTGCGCGCTTCGGGCCATCGCGCGCATGACCAGCGCCGCATCGGCATCGACCACCGGCCATTCGCAAAATGCAGCAACCATCAGGGACGCGGTGCGCGCCGAAACCCTGAATTTGCGCACCAGCGCGTTGAACAATTCGAGCAACACCTGGGTGCTGAGCAAGCCTTGCTTTTCGTCGCCGAGTCGCTTGATCAGCTGGCGCGCGGTGGCTTGCCGCGCAGGCTCCTCGTCATCGAATGCGTAGAGGAGGACATTCGTGTCCACGAAGCAGCGCACGAAGAACTGCGCCCTTAACTGCTCTTGTGGGTGGGGGAGCCAGCACCTTCGATGCGGTCCCGTGCCCGGTAGTCGCCCTTGTGAAGCGCGTCGCGCAACATGCGGCGTCGGTCGGAAGGCGCTGGTGCGTGGCTTGCTGCCTTGCCTTGCGCCATGGCCTCATTGCGCACGTCGTCGATCATGCGCAGCAGATCGACTGTTGCATCGCCACACGTTCGCTGCGACGTGCCCGCCGCATACAAAGACAAAAACTCCCGCACCTTGGCGGACAGCGAGGTGCCCTGCTGAATGGCGCGCACGCGGGCCAGCTTGATCAGTTGGTCGTCGACGTTGATGGTCAAGTTGGACATGAGATTTCGCCTCCAACCCAATAATACACGTGAACACGTGAAACTGTGCCTGCGGCGATAATCGGTGGATGTCCGTTTCACTCGTCGACCGTTTGACCATCGATTTTCCAGAAAGCCTGCCGGTTTCCGCCCGTCGCGACGAGATCGCCGCTGCGATCGAGCTCAATCAGGTGGTCATCGTCTGCGGCGAAACCGGCTCGGGCAAAACGACGCAACTGCCCAAGATCGCACTCGACGCTCGGCCGCGGCAAGCTGAACGCGCGGCCTGGCGAGCGCGGCCAGCTGATCGGCCACACGCAGCCGCGCCGGATCGCGGCGAGCTCGGTCGCCAAGCGCATCGCCGACGAGCTGAAAACGCCGCTCGGCGAAGTGGTCGGCTACAAGGTGCGTTTCAGGACCGGCTGTCGAAAGACGCTTCCGTCAAGCTGATGACCGACGGCATCCTGCTGGCCGAGACGCAGACCGATCCGCTGCTCAAGGCCTACGACACGCTGATCATCGACGAGGCGCACGAGCGCAGCCTGAACATCGATTTCCTGCTCGGCTACCTGCGCGAAATCCTGCCGCGCCGGCCGGACCTGAAGGTGATCGTCACCTCGGCCACGATCGATGCGGACCGGTTCGCGCAGCATTTCAAATCGGCGAGCGGCCCAGCGCCAGTCATCACCGTCAGCGGGCGCATGTTTCCGGTCGAGCAGCGATGGCGGCCGTTCGAGGACAGCCGCGAGTACGGCCTGAACGATTCGATTGCGGACGCGGTCGACGAGCTTTGGCAGGACCCGCGCCAGGCCGGCGACATCCTCGTGTTCCTGCCCGGCGAGCGCGAAATCCGCGAAGCCGCCGACCATCTGCGCAAGCACCTGAGCCACCAGCCGCTGCTGCGCGGCGCCGATGTGCTGCCGCTGTTCTCGCGCCTGTCGCAAGCCGAGCAGGAGCGCATCTTCGACACGCACACCGGCCGCCGCATCGTGCTGGCGACCAACGTGGCCGAGACCTCGCTCACGGTGCCCGGCATCCGCTACGTGATCGACGCAGGCACCGCGCGGGTCAAGCGCTACAGTTACCGCAGCAAAGTCGAGCAGTTGCTGGTCGAGCCGATCAGCCAGGCTGCCGCGAACCAGCGCGCCGGGCGCTGCGGCCGGGTCGCCAATGGCATCTGCATCCGGCTCTACGAGGAAGCCGATTTCCAAGCCCGGCCGCGCTTCACCGACCCGGAAATCCTGCGCAGTTCGCTGGCCGGCGTGATCCTGCGCATGAAGGCGCTGCGGCTCGGCGCGGTCGAAGACTTCCCGTTCATCGAACCGCCGCCGCGCCGCGCGATCGCAGACGGCTACCAGTTGCTGGCCGAGCTCGGCGCAGTCGACGAGGCGAACGTGCTGACGCCGATCGGCGCCGAGCTGAGCCGACTGCCGCTCGACCCGCGCGTGGGCCGCATGATCCTCGAAGCGCGCGAGCGCCAGGCGCTGCAGGAAGTGCTCGTGATCGCCAGCGCGCTGAGCGTGCAGGACGTGCGCGACCGGCCGATGGAGCTGCAGGCACAGGCCGATCAGGCGCACGCCAAGTTCGACGACGAGAAAAGCGAATTCAGCGGCTACCTGAAGCTCTGGCAATGGCTGCACGACGCGCGCGGCGGCCACGCACCGACCAGCTCGGCGCGAGATGCAGGCCGCGCAGAGCGGGCCGAAGCGCGCGAGCGCGGCGGTGCTGCCGATTGCGCAGCGCATGACGGTTCCGGTTGCAGCCCAAAGCGAAGCCGAACGTGGCACCGTCGCTGCTGCCGACCGACGCACCGCAGGTCGCCTCCGCCGCAGCAGAGACCAGCGACGCCAAACGCCGAGCTCAGCAGGGACCGCGGAGCCGGCTCCGCCGGGCCGCAGGCGCCGCCGCCGGCGAGGGGGAAAGCGAGAGCGCAGCGAAGCCTGCGGGAGTGCAAAAGACTCAGCAACCGCCAGTACGAACAGCTGCTGCGCCAGAACTTCGTCAACATGCGGCGCGTGCGCGAATGGCGCGACATCCATTCGCAGTTGCAGACCGTGGTGGCCGAGCACAAGTGGCCGCTGAACCCGAAGCCGGCCAGCTACGAACAGGTCCATCTGTCGATGTTGGCCGGCCTGCTCGGCAACGTCGGCTGCAAGGCAGAGGACGACGACGTCTATCTCGGCGCGCGTGGCATCCGCTTCTATCGCCACCCGGGCGCGCACCTGGCGAAGAAGCCTGGCCGCTGGATCGTTGCGGCCGAACTGGTCGAGACCACGCGGCTGTTCGGCCGCGGCATCGCGAGCATCGAGCCGCCGTGGATCGAACAGGTCGGCGCGCATCTGCTGAAAAAACAGTTGCTCGAGCCGCATTGGGAGAAGAAGGCGGCCGAAGTCGTCGCGCTGGAGCGCGCGACGCTCTACGGCCTGGTGGTCTACAACGGCCGGCGCATCAACTACGCGCGAATCGACCCCGTGGGCGCGCGCGAAATCTTCATTCGCGAGGCGCTGGTCGCCGACCAGTGGGAAACCGACCTGCCGTTTCTGGCCGCGAACCGCAAGCTGATCGCGCAGGTGCAGGACCTCGAGCACAAGTCGCGGCGTCAGGACGTGCTGGTCGACGACGAACTTGATCTACGCGTTCTACGACAGCCAGCTGCCGGCCGAGGTCGCCAGCGGCCATGCGCTGCAGACCTGGTGGCGCGCCGCCGTGCGGCAGCGCCCGGGCCTGCTCACGCTGACGCGCGACGAGCTGATGCGGCACGAAGCCGCCGGCATCACGACGGACGCGTTTCCGAAGATCATCCGGCTTGGGCGGCGTCGATTGCGCCGCGAGTTATCTGCACGAGCCCGGCGACCCGAAGGACGGCCTGACCGTGACGGTGCCGCTGTTCGTGCTGAACCAGGCCAGCGTCGAGCGTGCCGAATGGCTCGTGCCCGGCATGTTGAAGGACAAGATTCAGGCGCTGCTCAAAAGCCTGCCGCAACGCCCGCGCTCGCGCTTCGTGCCGCTGCCGGACAGCGCCGCGCGGCTTGACCGAAGTGCTGACCGCGCCCGAACGCTGGACCCACGGCACGTTGACCGATGCGCTGCTGAAGCGAGTGCGCGATGCGACCGGCCTCGACGTGAAGCGCAACGACTTCAAGCTCGAATCGCTGCCGCCGCATCTGTTCATGAACTTCCGCGTGATCGACGAGCACGGCCGCCAGCTGGACACCGGGCGCAACCTGGCCGCGCTCAAGAGCCAGTGGGGCACGCAGGCGCGCGGCGCGTTCCAGGCGTTGGCGGGCATGCAGGTGGCCAAGCAGACCGCGGCGGTCAAGGAACAATGGAAACGGTGAAAATGGTCGCGCAGACGCAGGCCGCACCAGCGTCTGCAGCTAGCAAAAAAAGCAGCACCGCCGGCGGTGCCAACCGCCGCGACCTACACCGACTGGTCGTTCGGCAGCCTGCCCGAACTGATGGAAGTCGGCCAGGGCAAGCACAGCATGGTCGGCTTTCCGGCGCTGATCGACGCGGGCGACCGGGTGCGCATCGAGGTGTTCGACGAGCCCGACGTCGCGGCGGCCAAGCACCGCGCCGGGCTGCGTCGCCTGTTTGCGCTGCAGTTGAAAGACGCGCTGAAATACCTGGAGAAGAACATCCCCGACCTGACGAAGATGGCGGTCGCCTACATGCAGGTGGGCACGGCAGCACGATCGAAGAGCTGCGCACCCAGATCATCGAAGTCGCACTTGACCGCGCGTTTTTGCAGGAGCCGCTGCCGACCGACGCGGCCGCGTTCAAGCGCCGCATGGAAGAAGGCCGTGCGCGGCTGACCCTGATCGCCAACGAAGTCGCGCGGCTCGCGGCCACGATCCTGGCCGAATATGCGGCCGCGCTGCGCAAGATCAAGGACACGAAAAACGCGCCGGACGCCGTGCAGGACGCCCAGGCCCAGTTGCAGCGGCTGGTCGGCAAACGCTTTTTGACCGACGCGAGCTGGGCGGCGCTGCAGCACCATCCGCGCTACTTGAAAGGCATTGCGATGCGGCTCGACAAGCTGCGCGCCGACCCCGCGACGGGACGCCGCGCGGATGAGCGAGCTGCGCCCGTTCGAGCAGCGCTATTGGCGGCTTGCGGCCGATCGGCGCGGCGCGCCCGATGCGGCGATGCAGGACTTTCGCTGGCTGCTCGAGGAGCTGCGCATCAGCTTCTTCGCGCAGGAGCTGCGCACGCCGCAGCCGGTCAGCGTGAAGCGGCTCGACAAGGCGTGGAGCCAGCTGACGCAGTAGCTTCGGCAGCGCGCCGGATCCGACGCTTGCCGAAAGCCTCTCATCGAATGTTGCAGCGACGATCGATGCGGCGGATGGGCGAGGGCGGCTGCGCCGTCAGCCGAAGCGCGCGATCAGCGCACCGAGCCGCGTGCGCACGTCGCGCGCGCATCTGTGCGGGTTGTGTGACGAGCGCCGAGTCCAACGCCCGGTGCGCGGCCGACTCGGGCCATTCGGCCGCCAGCCGTTTTACCGCCGCCGCCAGCAGCACCTGCGCGCGTCCGGCGTTGCCCATCAGGTTGGCGATCGCCATCTCGGCCGTCACGCAAGCCTGGCTGCGGGTGCCAGCAATCGAAATCGGTCACCAGCGCGAGCGACGCATAAGCGATCTCCGCCTCGCGCGCGAGCCGCGCCTCGGGCATGTTGGTCATGCCGATCACGGTCGGCGCCGATGCCGCGGTAGAAATTCGATTCGGCACGGGTGGAGAACGCCGGGCCCTTCGATGCAGACGTAGGTGCCGCCGCGGTGCAGCGTCACGTCGGCGAACCGGGCGTCGTCGAAAGCGGCGCCGAGCACGTCGCTCAATGCCGCGCAGACCGGATCGGCCAACGACACGTGCGCGACCGCGCCGTCGCCGAAGAACGTGGCGTCGCGCTTGCTTGGTGAAGTCCAGATACTGGTCCGGCAGCACCATGTCGAGCGGCGCCACCTGCTCGCGCATCGAGCCCACGGCCGACACCGAGATCAGATAGCGCACGCCGAGCGATTTCATCGCATAGACGTTCGCGCGGTAAGGTATCTCGCTCGGCAACAAGCCGTGGCTGCGCCCGTGGCGCGCGAGGAATGCGACCGGCACGCCGTGCAGCTTGCCGAGCAGCAGCGCATCCGACGGGGCGGCCGAACGGTGTGTCGATCGACCTGTTCGCGCACATCGGTCAGGCCCTCCATCCGGTAGAACCCGCTGCCGCCGAACAGGCCGATGCGAATCTCGTCCATGCGTCTGGTGCTGCGTTCATGCGTTGGAAAAGTGTCGAGGAAGCGGCCATGCGGTGACATCGCCGAGCGGGTGTAACGGCAGCTCGCGCTTCATGCGTACTGACGAGTGGACAGCTGGCGGATTGTGCCGCGCCGAATCAAAACAACCATGAAGATGGGTTTCTTGCGATGCGCGATGAACAAGAAATGGTGGCTGGTGGTGTTGCTGGTCCTGCTGGTGGTGCTGTTTTTCGCGTTCGGCCTGCAGCGCTATCTGAGCCTGTCGGCCATCAAGGAAAGCCAGACCAGCCTGCGAAGCCTGGCGCGCCGCGCAGCCCGTCACAGCGGCGTTGATCTTTCTTCGGCATCTATGTGGCGGTGACTGCGCTGTCGCTGCCCGGCGCGGCGGTGCTGACGCTCGGCCGGCGGCGCGCTGTTCGGCCTCGGCTGGGGCACGTTGATCGTCTCGTTCGCGTCCGCGATCGGTGCGACCGGCGCGTTCCTCGCCTCGCGCTGGTTGCTGCGCGACTGGGTGCAGCAGCGCTTCGCCGAGCGGCTGGCCAGCGTGAACCGCGGGGTCGAGAAGGACGGCGCGTTCTATCTGTTCACGCTGCGGCTGGTGCCGGTGGTGCCGTTCTTCGTGATCAACCTCGCGATGGGCCTTACGCCGATCCGCACCTGGACGTTCTATTGGGTCAGCCAGCTCGGCATGCTCGCCGGCACGCTTGGTCTATGTGAACGCCGGCACGCAGCTCGCGCAGATCGAGTCATTGTCGGGCGTGCTGTCGCCGGGGCTGCTGGCCTCGCTGGTGCTGCTCGGCGTGTTTCCGCTGTTGGCGCGCAAGGTGCTCGATGGGTGGAAGGCGCGCAAGGTGAATGCGAAGTGGGACAAGCCGAAGTCCTTCGACCGCAACCTGATCGTGATCGGCGCCGGCTCGGCCGGGCTGGTCAGCGCCTACATCGCGGCCACGATTCGCGCGAAGGTCACGCTGATCGAAAAAAGCGAGATGGGCGGCGACTGCCTGAACACCGGCTGTGTGCCGTCGAAGGCGCTGATCAAGTCGGCGCGGCTGCTGTCCAGCATGCAGCGATCGAAGGAATTCGGCATCGATTCGGCCGACTTCGACGTACGACTTCGCCGACGTGATGCAGCGGGTCGAGCGCGTGGTGCAGCAGATCGCGCCGCACGATTCGGTCGAGCGCTACACCGAGCTCGGCGTCGACGTGCGCAAGGGCATCAGCGCGCATCGTCACCGCCTTGGGAAGTCGAGATCACCGCGGACGACGGGCAGGTCGAGCGGCTGACCACGCGCAGCATCGTGATTGCCACCGGCGCCGCGCCCGTTCGTGCCGCCGATTCCCGGGCTTGGATCGGGTCGACTGCCTGACGTCCGAGAACGTCTGGCAGCTGCGCGAGCGGCCCGAGCGGCTCGTGGTGCTCGGCGGCGGGCCGATCGGCTGCGAACTCGCGCAGACGTTCGCGCGGCTCGGCTGCGCGGTCACACAAGTCGAGATGGGCGGCGCGCTTGATGACGCGCGAAGACGCCGAGATCTCGGAGATGGTCGCCAAGCGCTTTCGCAGACGAAGGCGTCGACGTGCGGCTCGAGCACAAGGCCAAGCGCGTCGACGTGCAGGGCGACGAGAAGCGGCTGATCGTCGAGCACGCGGGCAAGGAGTCAGACGATTCCCTTTCGATGCGCTGCTGGTCGCGGTCGGCCGCGCGGCGAACCTGAAGGGCTTCGGCCTCGAAGAACTCGGCGTCAAGACCGGCAAGACGGTGGACGTGAACGGCCTGCTGCAGACCAACTTCCCGAACATCTATGCGGCCGGTGACGTGGCCGGGCCGTATCAGTTCACGCACACCGCATCGCACCAGGCCTGGTATGCGGCCGTGAACGCGCTGGTGCGGCCGTTCTGGTCGTTCACGGCCGATTACCGCGTGATCCCCTGGGCGACGTTCACCGAGCCGGAAGTCGCGCGTGTCGGCCTGAACGAGCAGGAAGCGCGAGGAGAAAAACATTCCCGCATGAAGTCACGCTTGTTTCGAGATGGATGAACTCGACCGCGCGATTGCCGACGGCGAAACGCAAGGCTTCGTCAAGGTGCTGACCGCGCCGGGCAAGGACCGCATCCTGGGCGTGACGATCGTCGGCGAGCACGCGGGCGACCTGATCGCCGAGTACGTGCTCGCGATGAAGCACAAGCTGGGCCTGAACAAGGTGCTCGGCACGATCCACATCTACCCGACGATGGCCGAAGCGAACAAGTACGTGGCCGGCAACTGGAAGCGCGCGCATGCGCCGCAGAGGCTGCTTGGCCTGGGCGGAAAAATTTCACGCGTGGCGGCGCGGCTGATCCTGTGCCGCCGAAGGCAGTCGGCCGTCATCGCAACCGCAAAGACCTCCCGTACGACTGCACCGAGAGGACTTTCGATGAATCCGTCAATCGTGCAACGTGCCGAGCCGGCGTCGATTCATCGCTGCGGCAGCCTTGCCGCCAGGCGGCACGCTGTCGGTCCGGGTGCTGCGCTCGCCGCGTTCGACCACCGCCACGCAGCCTGGACCGCGCTGCTGAAAGACCAAGTGTCGTGGCAACGACGGGCATTCGTCCACGGTCAGGTACGCTGCGCTCAAGCAGCAGCGCGCAGCGCTCGACGGCTACCTGAAAAGCCTGTCGGCAGTGACGCAGCGCCGAATACGACGGCTGGAACAAGCCGCAGCGGCTCGCGTTTCTGATCAACGCGTACAACGCGTTCACGGTCGAGTTGATCCTGACGAACTACCCCGATCCTCGCATCGATCAAGGACCTGGGCGGGTCTTTTGCAAAGCCCGTGGAAGAACGAATTTTTCGGCTGCTCGGCCGGTCGCGCAGCCTCGACGGCGTCGAACACGGCATGATCCGCGCGCCCGGCGCGTTCAACGAGCCGCGCATCCACTTCGCGGTCAACTGCGCATCGATCGGCTGCCCGATGCTGCGGGAGGAGGCGTTCGTCGCCGATCGGCTCGATGCGCAACTGGCCGATGCGACCGAACGCTTTCTGTCGGACCGCAGCCGCAACCGCTACGAGCCGCAGACCAAGCGGCTGGCGGTATCGAAGCTGTTCGACTGGTATGGCAAGGATTTCGAGCAGGGCCACGACGGCATCGATTCGCTGCAGACATTCTTCGCGCGCCACGCGTCTGCATTGAGCAGCGACGCGGCCGCGACAGCAGGCGATGCGCGCAGGCGACTGGCGGCTCGACTTTCTCGACTACGACTGGGCGCTGAACGCGCGCGCGGTGCATGCCGCATTGGGAGCAGCGGGCGGCCTCGTTAACATCGGGCCGCATGAAACGACCCGCCACCGAACTGATCCACCACGCGTACGAGCCGCCCGCCGGCTTCCGCCGCGCCGCAGCCGGCGGTGCACAAGGCATCCACCGTCATCTTCCCCAACGTGGCCGCCATGCGCGCGCGCGACTGGAAGACACAAGACCGGCTACACCTACGGCCTGCACGGCACGCCGACCACGTTCACGCTCGAAGAGCGCATCTGCGCGCTGGAAGGCGGCAAACACTGCGTGCTGGCGCCCAGCGGGCTGGCGGCGATCGCGGTCGCCTCGCTGGCGCTGCTGGCGGCCGGCGACGAGGTGCTGATCCCCGACAACGCCTACGGCCCGAACAAGGCGCTCGCGCTGGGCGAGCTGCAGCAAGCTTCGGCATCACGCACCGCGTGTTCGACCCGCAGGACGTCGACGATCTGGACCGCGCGATCACCGAGCGCACGCGGCTGGTTTGGCTCGAAGCGCCGGGCTCGGTCACGATGGAGTTCCCGGACCTGGTCGCACAGGTCCGGCTGTGCAGCGCGCGCGGCGTGCTCTGCGCGCTCGACAACACCTGGGGCGCGGGCATCGCGTTCAACCCGTTCGATCTGCTGCCAGGCGCCGAGCCGCTCGCGGTCGATCTGTCGATCCATGCGCTGACCAAATATCCGAGTGGCGGCGGCGACGTGCTGATGGGCAGCGTCGTCACGGTCGATCCCGCGCTGCACGAGCGGGTGCTGCTGACGCACATGCGGCTCGGGCATCGGCGTGAGCGGCAACGACTGCGAAACCGTGCTGCGTGCGCTGCCGAGCACCTGGCTGCGCTACCGCGCGCACGACGCGGCGGCACGCGAGCTGGCGCGTTGGTGCGCTGCAGCAGCCCGCGTTCGCGCAGGTGCTGCACCCGGCGCTCGAGCGGCTCACCGGGCCACGCGCATTGGCAGGCGCTGTGCGGTGCGAGCGATGCGGCGGCGGGCCTGTTCAGCGTGGTGCTCGACGCGCGCCACAGCGCCGCGCAGGTCGATGCGTTCTGCGACGCGCTGCGGCTTTTCAAGCTCGGCTACAGCTGGGGCGGGCCGATGAGTCTGGTGGTGCCGTACGAGCTGGCTTCGATGCGCAAGACGCTGGCCCGCGCAGCTCGCGCGCGGCACCGTGATCCGGTTTTCCATCGGTCTGGAAGACGTCGCCGACCTGCGCGCGGACCTGGAGCAGGCGCTGTCCGCGCTGCGCAGCGTTTGACATCCAAGCTGTTAAAGTGCAGGCAACACGAGGAACAACGACTTGGCTACACCCAACTACGGATTCGAGAAGCGCCAGAAAGAGCTTGCCAAGAAGCGCAAGAAAGAAGAAAAGCTGAAGAACAAGGCGGTGCGCAAGCAGGGCCCGGACGACGGCAGCGAGCCGCACGACGATCAGGACGGCGGCGGCGCAGGCGGACGCGGGCGAATGCGGCAGCGCCGGGCACCGGACCCGCCTCTACCTGATCGCTCCGGCAGCGCGAGCGATCCCCACGGCGCGTCGGCGCACACACGACCAGCTCCGCGGCCAATGCCGCCATCGCACCCGCGGAGCGATCCGCCGGTGCGATTTTTTTTGCCTGGCCGTAGCCGCTGAAGTTGCGCCTCATCGACTGCAGATAGCCCGGGTCGTAATGGAAGAGCAGCAGCTCGCGCACCACCTGCTCGAACTGCCCCGCATGCACCTGCCGCTGCCAGCGCTGCACCACCTCGTGGCCGCGCAGCGAGACCAGCGCCTGCAGCCGCTCGCAAAACAGCGCCGGCTGCTCGACGAAAAACGCGTAGTCCTCCAGCAGCAGCGCGACGCGCTCGTCGTCGCTGAGCTGCAGGTCCAGGCAGGGGCTTGCGCGCATCGCGGCTCATCAGCGCATCGGGCACGGCAAGGTTGCCGACCTTCTTGCTTTCGCTCTCGACATACACCGGCCGGGCCGGCATCGAAGCCGCGCAGCGCGCTCCAGACCAGCGTGTCGAAACGTTTTTGCGACGGCTGCGGCTGGCCCGGCAGCAGACCCGAGCACCGAGCTGCGGTGGCAGGCCAGCGCTTCCAGATCGAGCACCTGCGCGCCGGCGTCGGCCAAGCGCGGCAGCAACCGCGTCTTGCCCGAGCCGGTCGGCCCGCAGACCACGCGGTAGACGAGCCGGGCAGCCTGCTTGCGGCAGGTCGACCAGCAACGCCGCGCGAAACGCCTTGTAGCCGCCGTCGATCAGCGTGGTCTGAAAGCCGATCTGCGCCAGCACATGCGCGAGCGCGCCGCTGCGCTTGCCGCCGCGCCAGCAGTAAACCAGCGGGCGCCAGGCTTTCGGCAGGTCGGCCGACATGGCTCGGTCAGATGACGCGCGATGTTGGCGGCCACCAGCGCCGCGCCGACCTTTTGCGCTTCGAACGCGCCGGACTGCGCGTACAGCGTGCCGACCTGCGGACGCGTTCGGCGTCGTCCAGTGACGGCCAGTTGCTGTGCACCGGGCAGATGGTCCAGCGCGTGTTCGCTCTCGCTGCGCGCATCGATCACCGCGTCGAACGCGTCGAGCCGAGCGCAGCGCCTCGGCCGCCGCGATCCGGCGCGGCAGCGGCAGCACGTCATCGCGCGAGCAGCGGCGTCGAGCTGCGGCCAGACGTTGTCCAGCAGGATCGACTGCGCGCGGTCGTTCGGGTGGATGCGGTCGGCCTGGAACAGCTCGACCGCTTCCGGCACGTCGGCCACGTTCTTCAGGAAGAACGGCACCAGCGTGGCCTCGGTCTGTCGGGCCACGTTGCCGAACGTGGCGGCGAAGCGGTCGGCGTACGCCGAGCCGTAGTTCGGCGGCACCTGCATGCCCAGCAGCAGCACCTTGGCGCCGGCGTCCTGTGCGGCACGCGTCATCTGCAGCAGGTTGTCTTCGGTCATTGCCATCGGCAGGCCGCGCAGTGCGTCGTTGGCGCCGAGTTCGATCACGACCACGTCGGGCCGGTGCACCTTCAGCAGCGCTTCCAGCCGGGAGCGCCCGCCGGATGTGGTCTCGCCGCTGATGCTCGCGTTGACGACGCGGGCATCCACCGATTCCTTCGCGAGCCGCTGCTCGCAGCAGCGCGACCCAACCGGTGCCGCGCCGAAGACCGTACTCCGCCGACAATGAGTCCCCGAACACGAGAATGGTCGACTGCGGCTCGCGCCGCAGTCCCCGTCTCGCGCCCCCGCGACCGCCACCGCGGCAAGGGCCGCCACAAACTGCCTGCGCCCCAGCTTCCGCCAACTCGTCAACCCCATATGTCCGATCCCATCATCGCCGTGGAGCACCTCTACAAATCGGTTACCGACTCCACCGGCACGCTGGACATTTTGCGTGATATCGATTTCTCGCTCGAACCCCGGCAAACCGCAGCGATCGTGGGGGCATCCGGCTCCGGCAAGAGCACGCTGCTGTCGATCATCGCGGGGCTTGACACGCCGTCGCGCGGCACGGTGCGGCTGGCCGGCCAGGACCTGTTCGCGATCGACGAGGACGCGCGCGCCGCGCTTGCGCGCGAGCCAGGTCGGCTTCGTGTTTCAGAGCTTTCAGCTGATGGCGAACCTGACCGCGCTGGAGAACGTCATGTTGCCGCTGGAACTGGCCGACCGGCGCGACGCCCGGCGACTGGCCGGCGAGATGCTCAAGCGCGTGGGCTCTGGCCGAGCGCTTCGGCCACTACCCGAAGGTGCTGTCGGGCGGCGAGCAGCAACGCGTGGCGCTGGCGCGCGCGTTCGTCGTCGAGCCGGCGCTGCTGCTGGCCGACGAGCCGACCGGCAGCCTCGATTTCGCGACCGGCGAGACGATCATCGAGCTGATGTTCGCGCTGAACCGCGAGCAGGGCACCACGCTGCTGCTGGTTACGCACGACCGCGGCATCGCGGCGCAGTGTGAGCGCCGCATCACGATCGAGGCGGGCCGCATCGCAGCCGACTGAACGCATCGGCCCTCGGCCATCGCTGCGGATCAGCTGTTCGCAGCCGTCTGCGCTACCAATATCATAGTGCGCTGCGTCCTACGCGCGGTCTCGAAAGCGCATGGCAGAATGATTTCGGAAGCCGTGCCAGAGCGCACGGCCGAGCCGGCCCGATCCTCCAGCCAGACCGACGACGCACCGCCTTCACCAAATGACCATCCAGACCGTGCCGACCCAGCCGCTTCGCCGGCCAGCGCCCCGGCACGTCGGGCCTGCGCAAGAAGGTCGACGGTGTTTGCGCAAGCGCACTACCTGGAGAACTTCGTGCAGTCGCTGTTCGACGTGCTGCCGGACCACGCACGGCGCACGCTGGTGCTCGGTGGCGATGGGCGCTATCTGAACCGACCGGCAATCCAGACCATCCTGCGCATGGCGGCTGCCAACGGCGTGTCCCGCGTGCTGGTGGGCCAGGGCGGCATCCTGTCGACGCCAGCCGTCAGCGCCGATCATCCGCAAGCACGGTGCATGTGGAGGCATCGTGCTGTCGGCGAGCCACAACCCCGGCGGCCCGCACGGCGACTTCGGCATCAAATACAACGCGTCCAACGGGGGGCCGGCGCCGGAAGCGCTGACCGAGCGCGATTTACGCAGCGCAGCCAGTCGATCGATGGCTACCGGATCAGCGACGCAGCCCGAGATCGACATCGACGCGCTCGGCACCCACATGCTCGAGGCGATGCGCGTCGAGGTGATCGACTCCGGTGGCCGACTACGCCGAGCTGATGCGCAGCCTGTTCGACTTCGACCGCATGCGGGCGATGCTCGACAGCGGTTTTCGGATGCGGCGTCGATGCGATGAACGCGGTCGGCGGACCCTATGCGAAAGCCATTCATCGAAGGCGCGCTCGGCGCCGCAGCAGGCACCGTCGCGAATGCGACGCCGCTGGAAGATTTCGGCGGCGTGCATCCAGATCCGAACCCCGCGCATGCGCAGGAACTGATCGATCGCATATGAACGGCGACGACGCACCCGACTTCGGCGCCGCGACCGATGGCGATGCGGACCGCAACATGATCGTCGGGCCGCCACTTTCTGGTGTCTCCGTCGGACAGCCTCGCGCTGCTGACCGCGCACGCCACCCGCATCCCCGGCTACGCAGCCGGGTTGAAGGGGGTGGCGCGTTCGATGCCGACATCGGCCGCCGTGGACCGCGTCGCAGCCGGCTCGGCATTCCGTGCTTCGAGACACCCACCGGCTGGAAATTCTTCGGCAATCTGCTCGATGCGGGCCTGATCACGCTGTGCGGCGAAGAAAGCTACGGCACCGGCTCGGACCACGTGCGCGAGAAAGACGGGCTGTGGGCGATCTTGTTCTGGCTCGATCTGCTGGCCGCCACGGGCAGTCGGTCGAGCAGCTCGTGCGTGCCCATTGGCGCGTTCGGCCGCAACGTGTATTCGCGGCACGACTACGAAGGCTTGCCGGTGGACAGGCCGATGCGCTGATGGCCGACCTGCGCGCGGCGTTGCCGAGCTGTCCGGTCGAGCGGTTCGACCGGCTGGACAGCCCGCTGCAGAAGGCCGACGATTTCGCCTATACCGATCCGGTCGACCAGTCGGTCTCGGCGAAGCAGGGCGTGCGGCTGCTGTTCGAAGACGGCTCGCGCATCGTGTTTCGGCTGTCGGGCACCGGCACCGAAGGCGCGACGTTGCGGCTGTATCTGGAGCGCTATCAGTGCGACGCAGCGCAGCACGACGCGCCCGCACAGCAGGCGTTCGCGGATCTCGCCGCCATCGCCGAGCAGATCGCCGGCATCCAGGCGCGTACGGGCCGCGAAAGGCCGATCGGTGGTGACATAACGCCGATCAGACAGTCGAAAGGCAGCTGCTGTGCGACCGGTCCATGCGCCCGTCGACCTCGAGCGGCCAATAACAACAATCATGAAGCCGGCATCCGGCAGGAGACGCTTCCGAACCATGGCACCGCAAAACACCCAGCATCTCGAAACCCACCAGCTGGTGCGCCGCACCATGGCGCTGGTGCTCGCCGGCGGGCGCGGCTCGCGGCTGAAACAGCTGACCGACCGGCGCGCGAAGCCAGCTGTGTATTTCGGCGGCAAATACCGGATCATCGATTTCACGCTCTCGAACTGCCTGAACTCGGGCATCCGCCGCATCGGCGTGGCCACGCAATACAAGTCGCATTCGCTGATGCGCCACATCCAGAGCGGCTGGAGCTTTCTGCGCGCCGAATTGGGCGAGATGGTCGAGATGCTGCCCGCCCAGCAGCGCATCGACGAAGCGCACTGGTACCGCGGCACGGCCGATGCGGTGTACCAGAACCTCGACATCATTCGCGACGAAAAGCCGGACTACGTGATCGTGCTGGCCGGCGACCACATCTACAAGCAGGACTACTCGTTGATGATCAAGGACCACGTCGACCACGGCGTGGATTGCACGGTCGGCTGCATCGAGGTGCCGCGCATGGAAGCGGTCGCGTTCGGCGTGATGCACATCGACGAAAAACGCAATGTGACGGCGTTTCTGGAGAAGCCCGCCGATCCACCCGCGATGCCGGGCAAACCCGACATCGCGCTGGCCAGCATGGGCATCTACGTGTTCAACGCGGATTACCTGTACCGCGTGCTCGAGGAAGATCTGAACAACCCCGGCGTCGAGCCACGACTTCGGCCGCGATGTGATTCCGCGCGCGGTGGCGGAAGGCACCGCGCTTGCGCACCCGTTCGGCATGTCCTGCGTGAGCCGGGTGCCGGGCGTGCCGGCCGTACTGGCGTGACGTCGGCACCATCGATGCATTCTGGGAAGCCAACATCGATCTCGCGATGCCGGACCCGCAGCTCGACCTGTACGACACCGACTGGCCGATCTGGACCTACCAGCGCCAGGTGCCGCCCGCGAAGTTCGTGCCGGACCGCCACGGCAATCACGGCGTCACGGTCAACACGCTGATCTCGGGCGGCTGCATCCTGTCCGGCACCAACGCCTCGAACTCGGTGTTCTTCTCCGACGTGCGTGTGCATTCGTTCTGCCGGATCGATCACTGCGTGGTGCTGCCGGATGTGACGATCAACCGCAACGTGCGGTTGCATCGCGTGGTGATCGACCGCGGCTGCGTGATTCCGGAAGGCATGGTGGTTGGCGAGGATGCGCGCTGGGACGCCGAGCGCTTCGAGCGCACCGACAACGGCATCGTGCTGATCACGAAGTCGATGCTCGAGCAGCTGCGATAGCCGGTCGCCCGCACCCGGCGACGGGTTGACGCCGGTGGCGATCGCCCAGTGGGCGTGTGCCGAGCGGGACACAGCGACGCTTCGGAGTACGGCACCCTGCAATGAAAGTCTCTTTGTCGATGAATGTGCTGCAAGTCAGCGCGGAGATCTATCCGCTGCTCAAAACCGGCGGATTGGCCGATGTGTGCGGCGCGCTGCCGGCGGCGCTGGCTGCGGCCGGCTGCGAGGTGCGCGCGCTGCTGCCGGGCTTTCCCGCGATCACCGCGGGCCTGCCGGCCTCCACCCTGATCGCCGAGTTGCAGGCGCCCTGGGGCGAGACGGTCGCGCTGCGCTTCGGCGTCGCGACCGCGCTGCAGCTCGGCGTCTACTGGATCGACGCGCCCGGCTACTACGACCGCCCCGGCAATCCGTATCACGACGAAGACCAGCGGCCGTACGCCGACAACCTGCGCCGTTTCGCGCTGCTCGGCTGGTGCGCCGCGCTGCTCGGCCAGGGCCTGGACCGGCGCTGGCAGCCGCGCGTCGTGCACAGCCACGACTGGCATGCGGGGTTGGCGCCCGCCTATCTGGCCCATTCGCAGCAACCCGCGGCCCAGCGCGCAGCCAGCGTGCACACGGTACATAACCTGGCCTATCAAGGCGTGTTTCCGGCCGACGGTTTCGTTGACCTCGGGCTGCCGCCGCAGGCGTTCTCCGTGTGGGGTGTGGAGTACCACGGGCAGTTGTCGTTCATGAAAGCCGGGCTCTTCTACGCCGACCGCATCACGACGGTGAGCCCGACCTATGCGCGCGAGATCCAGACGCCCAGCCAGGGCTGCGGACTCGACGGCCTGCTGGCGAGCCGCGGCGCCGCACTGTCCGGCATCCTGAACGGCGTCGACGGCACCGTCTGGAACCCCGCGCACGATCCGCTGATCGCGCACCGCTACGACGCGGCCCATATGGTCGGCAAGGCGGCCACCAAGGCGGCGTTGCAACAGGCGTTCGGGCTCGAGCAGAAGCACGACGCGCCGCTGTTCGGCGTCGTCAGCCGGCTCACCGAGCAAAAGGGCATGCAGCTGGTGCTCGACGCATGTCGATGAACTGGTCGGGCGCGGCGGACAGCTCGCGGTGCTCGGCAGCGGCGATGCGCCGCTCGAGGCGGCGCTGCGCCAGCGTGCGGCGGCGCAGCCCCGACGCGGTGGCGGCACGGTTCGGTTACGACGAAGCACTCGCGCACCGGATTTTTGCGGCCAGCGACGTGCCCTGGTGCCGTCGCGCTTCGAGCCGTGCGGGCTCACGCAGATGTACGGCTTGAAGTACGGTGCGCTGCCGCTCGTACACCGGGTCGGGCGGGCTTGCCGATACGGTGGTCGACTGCGCGCTCGAGGAACTGGCCGAGCAACGCGCGACCGGCTTCGTGTTCGACCGCTTCGAGCCGGCCGGCTATGTCGCGGCGCTGCGCCGCGCGTTCGCGCTGTACGCCTGGCGCAGCGAGTGGAGCCGCGTGCGCGAACGCGGGATGTCGCAGCGATTCGATTGGACCCGCGCGGCGGCCGCCTACGTTGACGTCTACACCCAGGCGCTCCGATAGGCCGCGGCCGACGTGATGCGTCGTTTGCGCAACAGCGCAGCCGTTACCGTCCACCGATTTGCCGATTAATTCGTTGCGTTGTCTGCGGGCCATGCGTTAGCGTGGCCTCGACGCCTTTCAAAGTGCGCACCCCGACGACGTGCCATGCAGCCAACGGCAGCGCTTGTTCCCACGAAAGTTTTTCGATGCCCCACGCACCCGACCTGCACCGTTCCGCATTTGTCTACGACCATCCGAATCCAGGCGTCGCCGCGTTCAAACGCGCCGTCGCCGACAAGCTGATCTATGCCGTTGGCAAGGACCCGAGCGCCGCGCAGGAGCACGACTGGCTGCAGGCCGCCGCGCTGGCCGTGCGCGATCAGCTGGTGGAGCGCTGGATGGACACCACGCGCGCGCAGTACGCACAGGACCTGAAGCGCGTGTACTACCTGTCGATGGAGTTCCTGATCGGCCGCACGTTCGGCAACGCGTTGCTCGCGCTCGGCCTGACCGAGACCGTGCGCATCGCGCTGGCCGATTTCGGCATCGACGCCGACAAGTTGGCGCGAGACCGAACCCGATGCGGCGCTTGGGCAACGGCGGGCTCGGCCGGTTCGCTGCGTGCTTTCTGGATTCGATGGCGACGCTGAACGTGCCCGGCTTCGGCTACGGCATCCGCTATGAATACGGCATGTTCCGCCAGACCGTGGTGGCGGGCCGGCAGGTGGAGGTGCCCGACTACTGGCTCACGCAGGGCAACCCGTGGGAGTTTCGGCGGCCCGAAGTCACCTACCGTGTCTGCTTCGGCGGCCGGGTGGAGCGGCAGGGCGACGCTGCCGTCTGGGTCGGCACGCACGACGTGCTCGCGATGGCCTACGACACGATCATCCCCGGCTACGACACGCAGGCGACCAACACGCTGCGGTTGTGGTCCGCGCACGCGACCGAGGAGATCGATCTGCTCGCGTTCAACCGCGGCAACTATTTCGCCGCGGTGGAGAGCAAGAACCATTCGGAGAACGTCTCGCGCGTGCTGTACCCGGACGACTCCACGCCGTCAGGGCGCGAGCTGCGGCTGCATCAGGAGTATTTTTTCGTCTCGGCCAGCCTGCAGGATCTGCTGCGCCGCTATTGGCCACGCACGACACGTTCGACCTGCTCGCCGAGCGCATCAGCATTCATCTGAACGACACGCACCCGGTGCTGGCCGTGCCGGAGCTGATGCGGCTGCTGATCGACGAGCACCGGCTGTCGTTTCCCGCAGCCTGGGGCCATGTGCAAAAAATCTTCTCCTACACGAACCACACGTTGATGAGCGAGGCGCTGGAGACCTGGCCGGTCGAGACGCTTGCGCGCATCCTGCCGCGCCATCTGCAGATCATTCTCGAACTGAATGCGCAGTTCCTGACCGACGTGACGCAACGTCACGGCACGGACATCGAGCTGATGCGCCGGGTTTCCCTGATTGACGAAAACGGCGAGCGGCGCGTGCGCATGGCGTATCTCGCGGTGATCGCGAGCCATTCGGTCAACGGCGTATCGGCGCTGCATTCGGCGCTGATGCAGCAGTCGATCTTCGCGGATTTCGCGCAGCTGTTTCCTGAGCGCTTCAACAACAAGACGAACGGCATCACGCAGCGGCGCTGGCTCGCGCTCGCGAATCCTTCGCTTGTCTGCGCTGCTCGACGAGCGCATCGGGCGCGACTGGCGGCGCGATCTGATGCAGCTGGCGCGCATCGACCCTTGGGCAGACGAGCCCGAATTCCAGCAGCGTTTTCGCGCCGCCAAGCAGGTCGAACAAACAACGCCTGGCCGACTGGGTCCAGGCCACGCTCGGCATCGAGATCGATCCGTCCGCGCTGTTCGACGTGCAGGTCAAGCGCATGCACGAATACAAGCGGCAACTGCTGAACCTGCTGCACGTGGTCACGCGCTACCACGAGATCATCGAGTGCGCCCGAAGTCGAGCGCCCGCCGCGCGTGGTGCTGCTCGCGGGCAAGGCGGCGTCCGCCTATCACATGGCCAAGCTGATCATCAAGCTGACCGGCGACATCGCGCATGTGGTGAACAACGACCCGCGCGTCGGCAACCGGTTGAAGGTCGTGTTCGTGCCGAACTACAGCGTGAGCGTGGCCGAGCGCATCATCCCGGCGGCCGATCTGTCCGAGCAGATCTCCACCGCCGGCACGGAAGCGTCGGGCACCGGCAACATGAAGCTCGCGTTGAACGGCGCGCTCACGATCGGCACGCTCGACGGCGCGAATGTCGAAATCCGCGATCAGGTCGGCGACGAGCACATCTTCATCTTCGGCAACACGACGGCCGAGGTGAACGCGTTGCGCGCGGGCGGCTATCTGCCGCGATCGCATCTACGAGGCGTCGCCGCCGCTCAGGCGCGTGCTCGACAGCATCCGCGACGGGCTGTTCTCGCCCGACGAGCCCGCGCGCTTTCGGCCGATCTTCGACGAGCTCGTGAACTGGGGCGACAAGTACCAGCTGCTGGCCGACTACGAGAGCTACGTGGCAGCGCAGCGTCGGGTCGATGCGCTGTTCCTGCAGCCCGAAGCCTGGACCGCGGCCGCGATCCACAACGTCGCCGGCATGGGCGCGTTCTCCTCGGACCGCACGATCGCGCAGTACGCGGCCGAGATCTGGCGTACCAAGCCGGTGGTGCTGGCGCCGCGCGACGCGACCGGCGCACCCGGCCGGCTGGCCAATCGGGTGGTTGTGGCCTGAATCGTCGGTTGCGGCAGTTCGACCCCGCCGCCCGGGGAGCAGGCCGCGCGGCCCGCCGGCGGAAGTCGATCGTGTACCATGCCCGCCACTACGGGAGCCGGCTGCAGGGCGTTGCCGCAGCAGCCGATCTGCCGCTGGCCGGATCGGTCGGTCGCCCCGATTGCTCGCCCTTGCCGCTGGTGCCTGGCGTCGACCGGGAAGGCCGCCTCGGCGGCGTTTTCTTTTGCCCGCTCCCGCATCGTCGTCCGGGTTGCCACGTGGGCCGGCAAGCCGAGTCCCTCCGCTCCCAGCACCGCGTTCCGCTTCTTCCAATTCAATCCAGTTAGAGCCATTGCACGCATGAGCCGTTCGCCGTCTGCCGCCGTGCGCGCGGCCGCTTATCCGACAGGCGCGCTGTCGTCGCCGGAGCACGCCGGTGCCCCGAGCGCCTGCCGCGCAAGCGGGCGAGCGACGCGACGCGCCGGGTTCGCTTTCGTGCGTGATTCCTTGTCGCAACGAAGCGGCCAATCTCGCTGTGCTGCTGCCGCAGCTGCGCTCGGTGCTCGGTGACCTGAGCCCGGAGTGGGAAATCGTGCTGGTCGACGACGGCAGCGTGGACGACACCGCCGCGCGCTTGGCCGGCTGGACCGCGGAGCCCGGCGTGCGCGTGCTGCAGCTGTCGCGCAACTTCGGCAAGGAAGCCGCGCTGAGTGCGGGGCTGGCCGCCGCGCACGGCCGCGTGGTGGTGCTGATGGACGCCGATCTGCAGCACCCGCCCGAGCTGATCGTGCAGATGGTCGAGCACTGGCGCCGTGGTGCCGAAGTGGTCTACGCGGTGCGCGAGAGCCGGCTCGACGAGACGCGGCTGAAGCGTTTCGGCACCGGCTGGTTCTATGCGCTCGTGAACGCCGGCAGCCGCGTGCAGGTGCCGAAGGACGCGGGCGACTTCCGGCTGCTGGACCGCGTGGCGGTCGATGCGCTGCTGGATTTGCCGGAACGCAACCGCTTCATGAAAGGGCTGTATGCGTGGATCGGCTTCGACACCGTGGCCGTGCCGTACCAGCCGCCGCCCCGTGCGAGCGGCCGCAGCCACTACAACTACCTGAGCCTGCTGCGGCTGTCGATCGACGGGCTGACCGCGTTCACGATCTGGCCGCTGCGCGCGGCCAGCGTGGTCGGCTTCGTGATCGCGCTGCTCGGTTTCGGCTATGGCGGCTGGATCACGCTCGCTTATCTGGTCTGGGGCGACGCCGCATCGGGCTGGACCACCATCGTCTGCGGCATGGCGCTGATGCTGGGTTTCACGCTGATCGCACTCGGCGTGCTCGGCGAGTACGTGGGCCGCATCTACGAAGAGGTCAAGGCGCGCCCGCTGTTCGTGGTGCGCAGAGAGTTCGGCCGCGGCTTGCCAAGCCGCCGGCGGACCGAACGATGGCTGCGCCACGACCGCGCCGTCGACGCCGATCGGGTCGATCGCCGCGGCGCAGCGCGCTGCCCGTGCTGCTGCTGGCGCTGTGTCTGGCTCGGCATTACTGAGCTGGATGCGGCCGTTGGCGATGCCCGACGAAGGCCGCTATGTCGGCGTGGCCTGGAGCATGGTGCAAAGCGGCGACTGGCTCGTGCCGCGGCTCGAACGGGCTGCCGTTTTTCCACAAGCCGCCGCTGTTCTACTGGCTGTCGGCGGCCGGCATGTCGGTCTTCGGGCTGAACGAGTGGGCGGCGCGGCTCGCGCCGCTGGCGGGCGCCTGGGCCGGGTCTGCGGCGCTCTTACCTCTTCATGCGGCGCTGGTCGGGCTCAGCACGCGCGCCAACGTGGCGTTGCTGGTGCTCGGCGACGCAGCCGCTGTTCTACGGAGCGGCCCAGTACGCGAATCTGGACATGTTGGTCGCGGGTTGCATCACGCGTCACGATCTTGGCCGGCGCGCATGCGGTGCAGCAGCAGCAGGCCGGGTTGCCGAACCGCTGGGCGGTGCTCACCATGTGGGCGTTCGCCGGGCTCGGGCTGCTGGCCAAGGGCTTGATCGGTGCGGCGCTGCCCGCGCTGGTGCTGCTGGTCTGGCTGGTGCCGGCCCGCGCCTGGCGCGGCATCGCGACGCTGCTGTGGTGGCCGGGGCCGCTCGTGTTCCTCGCCGTGGCGGCGCCCTGGTTCGTCGCTGATGCAGTTGCACTACCCGGAATTCTTCGACTATTTCTTCGTCGAGCAGCACTGGAACCGTTTCACCGAGACCGGCTTCAACAACCCGCAGCCGTGGTGGTTCTATCCCGCCGTGCTGCTGGTCGGCGTGCTGCCGTGGTCCGGCTGGCTGCCGCGGGCCGTGCGGGGTTGGTGGCGTGCGGGCGTCGGTCCGGGTTCGATCCGGCTGCTGATGTGGAGCTGGCTCGTCGTCGTCGTCGCGTTCTTCTCGATGCCGACGTCCAAGCTCGTCGGCTACGTGTTGCCGGTGCTGCCGGCCGCTGGCGTGGCTGATTGCCGATGCGGTCGGCACAGCGCCGACTGTATCGGGCCGGCGGTGGTTTCATGCCAGCGCGGTGGTCGCGGGTGTGCTGTGCGTGGGGCTGGCGGTGGCCGCGGTCTGGCTGCAGCCGCGTTCTTCCGCCGCTGGTCGGGCGCGCGATCGCGGCCGAGCGCGCCGCCGGCGAGCCGGTGATCTATGTCGACGGAAATTTCTATGACGTGCCGCTGTACGCCGGGCTCGAGGCGCCCGCGATCATCGTCGGCCGCTGGACCGAGCCCGCGTTCGTTCGGCCGGACGGCTGGGCGCGCGAACTCGGTGACGCCGCGCGGTTCGAGCCCGCGCGCGCCGAAGGCGTGCTGATCGAGCCGAGCGCGCTGGTGCCGACGATCTGCGCGGCGCCGCGCGTCTGGCTGGTCGGCGCGCCGGTGTCGCCGAACAGCTACCCGTTCCTGGACCAGGCCACAAAGGTGGTCAGCACATCGCACGCGGTGTTGTGGCGGCTCGACACCGTCAGCGGCCCGCTCGCCGACGTGCTGCGCTGTGCGCCGCTGCCCAACCAACCGGCTGCAGCCCAGTCGGCACCGTCGTGACCCCACGCCGACGCGTCGCACTCTGCGTGGACGACTTCGGCCTGCACGCCGGCGTCAACGCCGCCGTGTTCCGCCTGGCCGAGCTGGGCCGGCTGAACGCGGTGAGCTGCATGGTCGCCGCACCGGCCTGGGGCGACTCGGCCGCCGCGCTTGCTGCGCTGCCGCGGGACAAGATCGAGCTGGGGTTGCATCTGGACCTGACCGAGCATCCGATGCGGCAGCCGGCGCGTCGACTGCCGCACCTGATTGCGGCGGCGTACGCCCGCCGGCTGGACCGCGAGCCACTGCGCGCGGAGATCGAAGCGCAACTCGACGCATTCGAAGCCCACGCGCACCGGGCACCGGATTACGTGGACGGCCACCAGCATGTGCATCAACTGCCGGTGGTGCGGGAGGTGCTGCTGCAGGCGCTGTCCCGCCGCTACCGGGAGCGGCTGCCCTGGCTGCGCAGCACGCGCGCCGCCGCGCCCCGCGCGCTCAAGCCGCGCATCATCGAAACCCTGGGCGCCGCCGGACTGCGCCGAGCCGCCGAGCTGGCCAGGCGCACCGATTCAGCGGACGCCTGCTCGGCGTGCATGACTTCAAAGCCGACGCAGCCAGGTACGCCCAGTTGCTGGACGAATGGCTGGCGATGGCGCAGGACGGCGATCTGCTGATGTGCCATCCGGCAGCGCCCACGGCGGAGCCGGTCAACGACGCGTTGCTTGTGTCACGCCATGCGGAGTTCGAGCGTGCTGAGCGCCGACGACTTCGATGCCGCGTTGGCCCGACACGGCATTGATCTGGTTCCGATCGGGCAGAACCGCAGAAGCCGTTTGGTCGGCCCGACCGGCGCCGTAGGGGCTCGACACCACCAACAGACGCTGTCGAAACAGCTTCACACCGCTGTAGATCATGTTAGTGGACTGTGAGCAGGTTATCAGTCAGTTCGTTCGTATAGTTATTCGGCAATTTGAGAAAAGAATAGTTAAGCGCATAGCGAGAATAGAACTTAAGTGGTGAGCTGCGAGCGTTGGTGATTTAGGCGAGTCCCGCGTTTACGATCGGCGCCATCTAATTTTAGAAGGCTGCACAGCTACCATCAACATGCCCGCCAATGAGCAAACACGCTAACTGATCTAAAACCTTATCTCACACGCTCAAATTTTCATGCGGACTAGGATCAATAAACATGAGCTTCAATCTGACTCGATTTTCCATCATCGGTCTGCACGGTAAACTCGATATTTCAATCCCCATTGTTGACAACAGATTAGTTCTGATTGGGGTCAATGGCCTAGGTAAAACTACAGTAGTTAATTTTTTGTACTACGTCTTGACAGAACAATGGCATCGCCTTTTGGATTACGAATTTGCAGCAATTGAAGTAACAATCAACAGCAAATCTGTAGAATTAACAAAGAGTGACATTACTCTAAAATCCAATGCTGTAGAAGGACAGCAAAAAATACTAGCACAGTATGCTACGCGGTCGCCATTTCCATCACGCTCCATCCAAGCTCTTCTTAATCATCCAGACTATTTTCACGTCCTAAAGCTAGAGCCATCTGTAATACGGGAGCGTGAAGCCCGCCGATTAGCTTACGATCTGCAGATTCCTTCGTCATATCTGCTTCGTATGCTCGACGACATGCCGAAGTCGATTCAGCCAAACCTTTTTGAGAATAAAACTGATCCAGAGCCCATCGTGCATTTCTCAGAATTGTTGCGATCGACAGGCACTCATCGAGTAATTTACTTGCCTACGTACAGGCGCATTGAACAAGATCTTAAGGCTGTTTTTCCACACGTTGAAGATGAACAACTTCGCCGATTAACATCAGCAGCAGAAGGTGATGCCAAAGCGCGAACGCGTGGTCACATCGAACTAGTCCACTTTGGCATGCAGGACGTGGAACGGAAGATTGCTGAAGAACTGGAGACGATTCAACGACAGATGCGAGCGCAGCTTAGTAGTCTTACAGCGAGCTACTTGCAAGACATCATTAGAAACAGAGCCGACGCTATCGACCCAGAGTTAGTTGAGCTAATGTCTGATGATTTAGTGAGCATTGTTCTGAGTCGGGTCGAGGAAAACACTCTCAGCCCCGAAGATAAGCGTGAGGTAGAAAGCGCGATAAGACGGCTGCGATCTGGCGAAACACACGCCGCCGCTCGTGATCTCTATCTAACCTATTTCTTCTCACGACTTCTCAACATCTACCAAGGACTCTCGAGCAGCGAGGCCAATATCAGGCGGCTCTTCGATACATGCAACAGATACCTGGAGCAAAAAAATCTTAATTACAATGATGCCGATTTTTCAGCTCACATTTTGGAGAAGGATGGCTCTGAACTGAACTGGCGAGTGCTCTCGTCCGGCGAAAAGCAGATTGTCTCACTCTTCACGCATCTTTTTCTTTCAGGCGACAAGTCACAGATCGTACTCATCGACGAGCCTGAGCTCTCTTTATCCGTTCCTTGGCAGAAAGATCTTTTACCGGACATTTCTAAGTCGAAAAATTGTGACTTGCTGGTTGCAGTCACACATTCACCGTTTATCTACGCGAACGAACTTGATAAATATGCTGTGGATCTCTCAAGATTCACGGGATATCGCTCGACCTTTACGCAGTAGGCTATGGATTACGTTGAATTATTGCGCGCCGAAGCGCGCGGCGCTCACGCGGTGTTCCATCAGTTTGCACTTGCCAGGTCGGTAGATGCGGCAGCGTTATTTTTTTTCTTTGAGGGGGAGGAAGATCCAACGTTTTATATGCCCCACATTGTTGCCCGTCTCTCAGATAGGCGTCACCATGTTTTTATCTGCTATGGACGATCTGAAGTACTCAAGTCGCATTCTCTGGTGGAACGAGACGGTCGCGGTGCTCAACAGGCGCTTTTCTTCATTGACAAAGATCACACAGACTTCATGAGCAACGCGGACCCAAATCTGCCATGGTCAGTGTTTCAGACCGATCTCTATTCGATCGAAAACTACTTGACCTGCGAGAATGTCTTTCGTCGATATTGGATCGAACGCTTGCACCTATCTGATCTGGATCCGCGCTATGCGGAGTGTCTTCGATCTATGCAGCGAGTCATGTCAAGCTTCGAATCTCGATGTCGCTTACTCACAGCGCTTATCCTCTTGGGAAGAGGCATAGATGGAGGTTCGTCGATCAAGCTTAATCTAAACAACGTTCAGCTTGAAAAGATCTTTATTGTTACTCCGGATCTCGGCCAATGTAAGTATAAACCTGGTGCACTTAAGCATTTTCTAGCGGCTACTGGGCTCGGGGCATATCTTCCGAAAAACTGTGGTGTTCGGGCAAAGGCAGTCGTTAGAAACCACCTTTACGGCAAAGCGCCGAAAACGTACATACGTGGAAAGTATGACCTCTGGGTATTCGCAAAGGCGCTCGCCTTCTTCACACGACAACTGAGTGATCGAGAAACTGCCCGGCGAACTGGCGCACAGAGGGCTACGCCAACAGTGCCATTGAGCGTCGACGCCGCAATTGATTCGCTCGCACCTTTAGCTCCATGCCCACCAACACTTATTGCATTCCTCAATAGAGCTTTAGCAGCTTAGAGTGAGTAGTTCAAGCACCTTCGACCTCGGTGTAGCCTAAACTTCATTTAAAACCTTTCCTATTAGTCAAGCAGCATTTAAATAAATCTCGCATTTTTTTGGTTACGGCAGTCTTTAGCCGCAGTTTTAAATCGAGGCGGTGTACCAGCAGCGAGTAGAAAGCACAACTATTTGGATGTGAGGGCGTCGTTGATTTTCGCAGCTAGCAGTAGATCACTGCCTACCCTAAGCCGCGATGTCAGTAGGAAATTCAAACCCTCTCAAAAATCGCCGCAATCCCCTGGCCGCCGCCAATGCACATCGTGACCAGCGCGTAGCGGCCCTGCACCCGCTGCAGTTCATACAGCGCCTTCACCGTAATCACCGCGCCGGTCGCGCCGATCGGGTGGCCGAGCGAGATGCCGGAGCCGTTCGGATTCAGCTTTTCCGGATCAATTTTCAGATCGCGCGCCACCGCGCAGGCCTGGGCGGCGAAGGCCTCGTTCGCCTCGATCACGTCCATCTGGTCGATCGTCAGGCCGGCCTGGCTCAACGCTTTTTTCGACGCGGGCACCGGGCCGATGCCCATGTACTTCGGATCGACGCCCGCGTGCGCGTAGCCCACGAGCCGCGCCAATGGCTTGGCGCCGCGCTGCTCGGCCACGGTGCCTTCCATCAGCACCACGGCGGCGGCGGCGTCGTTCAGGCCGGACGCGTTGCCGGCTGTGACGGTGCCGTTTTCCTTCTGGAACACGGGTTTGAGCTTCTGAAAATCGGCGATCTGCGCGCCGGAGCGGAAGTGCTCGTCGGTGGCCCAGGCGACTTCGCCTTTCTTGCTTTTCAGCATCACCGGCACGATCTGGTCCTTGAAGCGGCCTTCCGCCGTCGCGCGTTCCGCGCGCTGGTGGCTTGTCACGGCGAGCTGGTCCTGGTCGTCGCGGCTGATGCCCCACTTGGCCGCGATGTTCTCGGCCGTGACGCCCATGTGGATCGTGTGAAACGGATCGTGCAGGGCGCCGACCATCATGTCGACCATCTTGGTGTCGCCCATGCGCGCGCCCCAGCGGGCGGTCAGGTTCGCGTACGGCGCGCGGCTCATGCTCTCGGCGCCGCCGCCGATCGCGATGTCGCAGTCGCCCAGCAGGATCGCCTGCGACGCCGAGACGATCGCCTGCAGCCCGGAGCCGCACAGCCGGTTCACGTTGAACGCCGGCGTCTCATGGCTGCAGCCGCCGTTCACCGCCGCCACGCGCGACAGGTACATGTCCTTCGGCTCGGTGTTCACGACGTGGCCGAACACCACATGGCCGACCTCCGCGCCGTCAACGGCGGCGCGCTGCAGCGCCTCGCGCACGACCAGCGCGCCGAGTTCGGTCGGCGGCACGTCCTTCAGGCTGCCGCCGTAGGTGCCGATGGCGGTGCGGGTGGCGCTGACAACGAAGACTTCGCGGGTCATGACAGTGAGGCTCCTGCAAATGGTGAACGGAAAAGATCGACCGGGCCGGTCTCGACACGGGCGCAGAGGCGACGCTGCCCGCAGCACGCCTGGGCGTCGATTCTGGCAGCACCCCGGGCTTGGCCGCAATGCATCGCCGCGGCGCGTCAATCTTCGCAGCCGGTTCGTCGGACAATGCACGGTGCGCATCGGAGGCGGCCGGCCGTCCGGCCGGCCCGCGCCTCCTCTCATTTCATCATCCGAACCTGTCGTCTCTCATGAATTCAAAGGATCCAGCCCCGGGAGCGCCGCGGTCGTTCGATGCGGGCGCGGCGGCGGCCACCGTGTCGGCCGAAGGCGAGGCCGAGATCGCACGGCGCCTGCACCGCGAACTGATCGACGGCTACGACGAAGAGCTTGAAATGGAAGTCGACGACCGGTTTCTGATCGATGCGGACGGCACCGGCGTCGAACTCAGCGACGAGACGGAAAGCGAACGCGAGCGCCGCCGCAAGTATTTCCGTGAGCTGTTCCGGCTGCAGGGCGAGCTCGTCAAGCTGCAGGACTGGGTGCAGCACACCGGCCACAAGCTCGTCGTGCTGTTCGAAGGGCGCGATGCGGCCGGCAAGGGCGGCGTCATCAAGCGCATCACGCAGCGGCTGAATCCGCGCGTCTGCCGGGTGGCCGCGCTGCCCGCGCCGAACGACCGGGAGCGCACGCAGTGGTACTTCCAGCGCTATGTGTCGCACCTGCCGGCGGCCGGCGAGATCGTGCTGTTCGACCGCAGCTGGTACAACCGCGCGGGCGTCGAGCGCGTGATGGGTTTCTGCAACGACGACCAGTACGAGGAGTTTTTCCGCAGCGTGCCGGATTTCGAAAAAATGCTGGTCCGCTCCGGCATGCAGATCGTCAAGTACTGGTTCTCCATCTCGGACGAAGAGCAGCACCTGCGCTTTTTGGGCCGCATCCACGACCCGCTCAAGCAGTGGAAGCTGAGCCCGATGGATCTGGAGTCGCGCCGCCGCTGGGAGGCCTACACCAAGGCCAAGGAAACCATGATCGAGCGCACCCACATTCCGGAAGCGCCCTGGTGGGTGGTGCAGGCCGACGACAAGAAAAAAGCGCGGCTCAACTGCATCCATCACCTGCTGTCGCAGATGAACTACCAGGAAACCGAGCGCCCCGGCATCGTGATGCCGGCGCGGGTGCGGCACGAAGACTACGTGCGCCGCCCGACGCCGGCGCAGATCGTGGTGCCCGAGGTCTACTGAGCGCGGCGCGCTCGTCCCCGGGTCAATTCAGATCACGCACATCGGCCACCGGCTGGCTGCCGAAGTCGTCGAGTGCGAGGTAGCCCAGCACGCGCGTCGCAGCGGCTTCGGGCGACGCCAGTTTGCCTTGCGTCTTGAGGCCGACGAAGCTGTCCCGGTCCGCGAACTGCGCCGCGTCCGCATCACGCAACCGGGTCTGCATGTCGGTGTCGATCACGCCGGGCGCCAGCGAGCAGATGCGCGCGCCTTGCGCGCCGAGCGCCGCCTGCTCCAGAGCGACGCAGCGCGCGAAGTGATCGAGCCCCGCCTTGGCGGCGCAGTAGCCGGCCTGGGAGGCCATGGCTCGGCGGCCCAGGCCCGAGGAGATGCAGAGCACCTTGCGACGCGCCGACCAGCCGGCGGTGGCACGCAGGAACGCGCCGGTCAACACCATCGGCGCTTCCAGATTCACACGCATCGACGCGGCCACCTCGAGCGCGTCGATCTGCGCCAGCGGCGCAATCTGCGGGATCATGCCCGCGTTGTTGATCAACGTGGCCGACGCGAGACTGGCCGGCTCCGAATCGCTGAGCCATTCGTGCAGCCGCTCGGCGGCGTCGATCGACTCGGCGAGGTCCTGGCTCCATTGCACGAGCAGCGTGTCGTGCTCGGCGGCAAGCGTGTCCAGTTCGGGGTTGGTCTGCCGCGCGATGCACAGCAGCACATGCCCCGGCGCGATCAACTGTCGCGCCATCGCAAGCCCCATGCCGCGTGAGGCGCCGGTCAGAATGTAGAGGTGTCGGTTCATTGCGCGATGCTAACCGGGCTGTTGGCCCGGGCGCGCAGGCCAAACTCCGCGTCCGGTCAGGCTGCGACGACGATCGGGAAATGCGCGCGCAGGCCCGTCCGCTCCGGCGACGTACAACTGTGTCGTGAGCAGCGCGCGCGGGCCGGACAAGCGGCTGGCCGGATCGTGCGGAAGCGGAAGGCGCCGTTTGCGTCCGCGGCCCACTGGCCGAACCCCTGGAACGCGCGCGCCGCCCGGTCGCCGTCACCGGGGTGGTGACGGCGACGCGACCCGGCCAGTGGGCCGGCGCGCCGACCCGGCAATGCGGACGCGGCCGTGGGGCGGCTCACCGTCAGGCGCTGGACCGCCAGGCGGTCAGGCGTGGCATTCGGGAGCTGTGTGGTCATCTTCAGGCTCCTGTCGATGCAGTCTGCCTGCTTCAGCCCCGCGCAGTCGGCGTCGCTGTCGGAACCCCGCCCGATCGAGCGGACGAACCGAGCGATGCGCGCTGCAGCAGTTGCGCAGCCACCGCCACCGCGATGACATGCGGCTCCTTGCCCGTGATGCCGGCAACGCCGATCGGGCAGGTGATGCGTTCAATCGTCGCGCGCGCGAAGCCGCGTTGCTCGAAGCGGCGAAAGAACTTCGCGCGTTTGGTGTCCGAGCCGATCAGGCCCAGATAGCCGAAGTCGCCGCGCCGGAGCACCTGCTCGGCAATCCGCCAGTCCAGATCGTGCCGGTGCGTGAGAACGAGATAGAACGCGCCGGACGGTGCGGCAGCGACTTCGGCTTCGACCGCATCGACGGAGACCTTTCGGAGGTGCGCGGGCCATGCGCCGGGAGATCCGAGCGACCGCGGAAACTCGTCTTCCCGCTCGTCGATCCAGTCGACCGTGCAGTCGATGTCTGCCAGCAGCCTGGCGATCGCGCGCCCGACGTGGCCGGCGCCATGGAGTTGAAGATAAAAACGGGAATCCGCGCGTGGCCATTGCGAAGTGTGCTCCGGATTCAATAGCGAAAACCGCAACGCGACCACACCGCCACAGCATTGGCCGAGCGCGGGCCCGAGCGGGTAGCTGGTGAGCTGCGGTTCGAACCAGCCACCTTCGTGCGCGGCGAGCAGCGCACGCGCTTGCGCAATCGCCCGCCACTCCAGATGCCCGCCGCCGATGGTGCCGGCCACCGCATCGGCGGCGACGATCATGCGCGTGCCGGCCTCGCGCGGCGCCGAACCTCTGGCCTGCGCCACTTCGACCAGCACCGCGCGGCGCGTCGGCCGCGAGCCAGTCGCACGCGGTTGCGCGCAACGGGTCGTCGCGCATCGATCTCATCCGGATGTCAGTGCGCGGTCTGCACCGCCTGCACCGCCTGCACCGCGCGCAGGATCGACTCGCTGGTCGCGGGCGCGGTCAGCGGCGGATCGACCCGGTGCTCGCCGGCCGCAGACACCGCGTCCCGGATCGCGAAGAAAACCGAGAACGGCAGCAGCAGCGGCGGCTCGCCGACCGCCTTGCTGCGGTGGATGCTGTCCTCCTGGTTCGGGCCGTCGAACAGGCGCACGTTGAACACGGGCGGGCAGTCGTTCGCGGTCGGGATCTTGTAGGTGCTCGGCGCATGCGTGGTCAGTTTGCCGGTGGTCGGGTGCCAGACCAGTTCTTCCATCGTGAGCCAGCCCATGCCCTGGATGAACGCGCCTTCGATCTGGCCGATGTCCACGGCCGGGTTCAGCGACTTGCCCGCGTCGTGCAGGATGTCGGCGCGCAGCAGCTTCCATTCGCCGGTCAGCGTGTCGATCACGACTTCGCTGACCGCCGCGCCGTAGGCGAAGTAGTAGAACGGATGGCCCTTCATCGTCTCGCGGTCCCAGGACAGGCCGGGCGTGGCGTAGAAGCCGTCGGACCACAATTGCACGCGGTCCAGATAGCCCTGGGCGACGACGGCGGAGAACGGCAGCGTCTTGCCGTTGACCTCGACCTTGTCGTTCGCGAACGTCACGTCCTCCGCATGCGCCGCCGTGGTGCGACGCGATGCAGGCCGCCAGCCGCTCCCGGATCTGCCGCGCCGCATCCTGCGCGGCCTTGCCGTTCAGATCGGCGCCGGTCGAAGCGGCCGTGGCCGACGTGTTGGCGACCTTCTGCGTATCGGTCGCGGTGCAGCGCACCAGCTCGAGGCTCACGCCCAGTTCGTGCGCGACCACCTGCGCGACCTTCGTGTTCAGCCCCTGGCCCATCTCGGTGCCGCCATGGTTCACGAGGATCGAGCCGTCGTTGTAGACGTGCACCAGCGCGCCGGCCTGATTGAAGTGCTTGACGTTGAATGAGATGCCGAACTTCAGCGGTGCGATCGCAATGCCGCGTTTCAGCAGCGGGCTGGTCCGGTTGTATTCGGCGATCGATGCGCGCCGCGCGCGGTAGTCGCTCGCTGGCTTCGAGTTCTGCGACCAGCTCATGCACGATGTTGTCGGACACCGTCTGCCCGTACGGCGTGACGTTGCGCTCCTCCTTGCCGTAGAAGTTGGCCTTGCGGACGTCGAGCGGATCCGTGCCCAGCTTGCGCGCGATCGAGTCGAGAATGTTCTCGATCGCGATCGCGCCCTGGGGGCCGCCGAAGCCGCGGAATGCGGTGTTGCTCTGCGTGTTGGTACGGGCCGAGAACCCGTGCATGTCGACGTTCGGCAGCCAGTACGCATTGTCGAAATGGCACAGCGCCCGCGTCATCACCGGCCCGGACAGGTCGGCCGAATGCCCCGCGTTGCTGACCATGTCGATGCGCGCGCCCAGCACGCGGCCCGCGTCGTCGTAGCCGACTTCGTAGTCGTACCAGAAGCCGTGCCGGCGGCCGGTGATCAGGAAATCGTCGTCGCGGTCGAGCCGCAGCTTGACCGGGCGGTGCAGCCTGGCCGCAGCCACCGCCGCCACGCACGCGAACGATCGCCGACTGCGATTCCTTGCCGCCGAAGCCGCCGCCCATGCGCCGGCATTCGACGTGCACGTCGTGCGCATGCAGCTGCAGCGCGTGCGCGACCAGATGCTGCATCTCGCTCGGATGCTGCGTCGAGCAGTGCACGATGCATGCCGCCGCGCTCCTTCGGAATCGCATAGCTGATCTGGCCTTCGAGATAGAACTGCTCCTGGCCGCCGACGGACAGCGTGCTCTTCGAGGCGATGCGGTGCGTTGCTCGATCGCGGCGCGCACGGCTGCGTCGCCGCCGTCGTTTTCGGCGCGCAGCAGAGTGCATCGGCGGCAGCACGTACTGCCCCTTGGCATGCGCGTCCTGCGGCGTGATCACCGGCGGCTGCGGCTCCACCGTCAACACCGACTTCGCCAGTGCGGCCGCACGCCGCGCCTCGTTGCGCGTACGCGCGATCACCGCGAACACCGGCTGGCCGAGGTAGCGGATCTCGCCGTCGCAAAGGATCGGGTCGTCGTGGACGATCGAGCCGCAGTCGTTCGGGCCGGGAATGTCGTCGGCGGTGATCACGTCCACCACGCCGGGCATCGCGCGCACCGCGTCCAGCGTCATGCCGCTCATGCGGCCGGCCGCGACCGGCGCCAGGCCGAGCGCGCAGTGCAGGGTGCCCGCGAGCTTCCGGGATGTCGTCGATGTAGGTCGCAGCGCCGGCCACGTGCAGCGCAGCCGACTCGTGCGGCGTGCTGATGCCCACGCGCGCGCCGGCGGCCGCGCCGCTGTTCGGCCGGTGCGTCGAAGCGCGCTTCGGCATTGCGTGCGTAGCCGGCGAACGCGTGTGGCTCGGCCAGCCGTGCGGGGTCGATCGGTTTGTTCACGCGGGTGGCTCCTTCGGACAAACGGGCGCAAGTTCAGGCGGTCGCGTGCGGCATCACGCTGAACACGCTGGTGCTGGCGGCGGCCAGCGGATCGTCGGCACGGGTTTCCAGCCAGAACCGCGTCAGCAGATTCTGCGCGACCCGCATCCGGTACTCGGCGCTGGCGCGCATGTCCGACAGGGGCTGGAAATCCTGCGCCAGCGCGGCCTTCGCACGGTCGACCGCGGCCTGGTCCCAGGCCTGGCCGACCAGAGCGGCTTCCGCTCGTGCCGCACGCTTGACCGTGCCCGCCATGCCGCCGAACGCGAGCCGCACCTCGCCGACCTTGTCGCCATCGAGCTCGATCGCAAACGCCGCGCACAGCGCCGAGATGTCGCTGTCGAAGCGCTTGCTGATCTTGTAGGCGCGCACGCGGCGGCGCATCGCTTCGGTCGGCACCTCGAGCGCCTGCACGAACTCGCCGGCCTCCAGCTGGTTCTTCATGTAGTCGACGTAGAAGTCGGCCAGCGGCATCCGGCGCACGCGGTCGCCGCGCCGCAGCACGATCTGCGCGTCGAGCGCCATCAGCACCGGCGGCGCGTCACCGATCGGCGAGCCGTTGGCGACGTTGCCGCCCATCGTGCCGGCATGACGAATCGGCGGGGAGGCAAAGCGCAGCCAGACGTCCTCGAGCGACGGCACGCGCCGCGCCAACGCGGTCCAGGCCGACTCCAGCGATGCGCCGGCGCCGATGCACAGGCCCGCTTCGGTGTCCTCGATCGTCTTCAACTCGGTCACGTCACCCACATGGATGATGTCCCCCAGATCGCGGAACTGCTTGTTCACCCACAGGCCGATGTCGGTGCAGCCGGCCAGCAGCGTGGCCTGCGGATGCTCGACCCGCAGCGCGGCGAGCTCGGCCACCGTGACCGGCGATTGGAAGCGGTGGCCTTCGCCGTCTTCACGCGCACCCGCATAGGTGAACGTCGAGTCGCGCTGCAGCCCGCGCAGCGCGGCAACCGCCGCCGTTGTGTCAAGTCGCACGTCGGGCAGATCGAACATGCGCTGGCCCGCATCCAGGATCGGCCTGTAGCCGGTGCAGCGGCACAGATTGCCGGACAACTCGTCGGCGAGTCGCTGGCGCGTCGGCACCGTACCTTGCGTCTTGCCTTGTTCGTAGACCGACCACAACGACATCACGAAGCCCGGCGTGCAAAAGCCGCACTGCGAGCCGTGGCAGTCGACGAGCGCCTGCTGCACCGGATGCAAGCGCAGCACCGCATGCTTCTTGTGCTTGCCGTCGGGCGACTGCAATGCGCACTGCGCCTGCAGATCCTCCACCGTGAACAACGCCTTGCCGTGCAGCGTCGGCAGAAACTGGATGCAGGCGTTGGTGGTGGTCAGCTCCAGCCCGCCCACCGCGTCTGCTGTGGCGTCGGCCGCCAGCGCGCCGATCACCACCGTGCATGCGCCGCAGTCGCCCTCGTTGCAGCCTTCCTTCGTGCCGGTGCAGCGCGCGTCCTCGCGCAGCCAGTCGAGCACGGTGCGGGTCGGCTCGGCGTCGCCGACTTCCACCACCGCGCCGCGATGAAAAAAGCGAATCGGTTGCGTCGTCATGGATCGTGGCCTTCACAGTCGGGGGCGGCCACAGTGGTCGGGCGCCATGCGCGGTAACTTAACCCGAGCAGCTGCTGCGTGAATACGATGTTCCGTATATCACTTATCGGAGTTTGGATATGACGCAGCGCGCGCCGTTCGACAAGATCGAGCTGTCCTTGATCCGAGTCCTGCACACCTTGATTGCCGAAACCAGTGTCTCCCGCACCGCGCTGCGCCTGCAGAGCACGCAGCCCAGGGTCAGCGCCCAGCTGAAAAAGCTGCGCGAGCTGACGGGCGATCCGTTGCTGGTGCGCAGCGGCAACCGGATGGTGCCGACGGCGCTGGCCCTGTCTCTGCGGGAGCCGGCCGCGCGCGTGCTGCAGGATGCGCAGGTGCTGTTCGGCGATCGGCGGTCGCAGCAGGCGTTCGAGCCGGCGGCCAGCGAGACGATGTTCCGCATTGCGGCGAGCGACTTTCTCGATCCGCTGTTTCTGCCGCTGCTGGTCGCCGCACTCAAAACCGCAGCGCCTGCCGTGCGGCTGGATCTCGTCAACCTGAGCGGCGACTTCGACTACCGCCGCGCGCTGGCCGCGGGAGAGGTCGATCTGGTGATCGGCAATTGGCTGCATCCACCGGAGGAGCTGCACCTGGGCCGGTTGCTGTCGGACGAAGTGGTCTGCCTGGTGGCCGCAGATCATCCCGCGCTGCGGCTGGCGGAAGAAGGCCGCTGGAGCACGGAGCGCTATCTGGAATGCAGCCACGTCGCGCCGATGCCGTTTCACCTCGGCGCGCGGGGCGTGGTGGACGACCACCTGGATGCGATCGGCCAGCGGCGCGACGTGGCGGTGCGTTGCGCGCACTTCAGCGTGATCCCGCTGATGGTCGCGCGCAGCACCTTGGTGCTGACCACCGGGCGACTGTTCTGTTCCCGCTATCCGGGCAACGCGGCCGTGGCGCTGCTGCCGTGTCCGATTCCGTTTCCGCCACTCGTCTATTACCAGCTCTGGCACGACCTGACCCACGCTTCCGCGCCGATGCGCTGGCTGCGCGAGCAGGTCAAGCAGGTGGCGCGGAAGCTCGTGCCCACCGAGCTGGACGGTTCGGCGGACGGTCGCACCCATTGAAGACGCACAGAAGGAGCAACCCCATGTCCGCCCTTGCCGACCCCGCCGGCGCCACACGCATCGCACTGCGCGGCGATCTGCTCGACTTCACCGGCACTCCCGGCTGGGGCGAGATCGACAGCCCGGCCGTGCGGCTGCGGACCGATCACTGGCTGCTGATCGAAGGCGGCCGCATCCAGCGCGTGCAGTCGCAAGCGCCCGGCGACGACTGGCAGCGGCACGACCATCGCGGCCGGCTTATCCTTCCCGGCTTCATCGACACCCACGTGCACATGCCGCAGCTCGACGTGATCGCGAGCTACGGCACCGAGCTGCTCGACTGGCTCAACACCTACACGTTTCCGGCCGAGATGCGCTTCGCGGATGCGGAACGCTCGCGCCAGGGCTCCGCGTTGTTCTGCGATGCGTTGCTGGCCAACGGCACCACATCGGCGCTGGTGTTCGCCACCGCGCACAAGGTATCCGCGCACGAACTGTTCGCGGCGGCGCAGGCCCGCGGCATGCGGCTCATCACCGGCAAGGTGCTGCAGGACCGGCATTCGCCCGACGGTCTGCGCGACGACGTGGTGCAGGCCGAGCGCGATTGCATCGAACTGATCGAGCGCTGGCACGGCGTGGACCGGCTGGCGTATGCGGTGACGGTGCGCTTCGCGCCGACCAGCACGCCCGAGCAGCTTGCCATGGCTGGCGGCCTGTGCGCGGCCGACCCGTCGCTCTACATGCAGACCCACGTTGCAGAAAACCGTGACGAAGTGAAATGGGTGCGCGAGTTGTTCCCGGAGGCGCGCAGCTACCTCGATGTCTATGCGCGCAACCGCCTGCTGCATTCGAGGAGCGTGCTGGCCCACGGCATCTGGATCGACGATGCCGACCGCGCGCTTGCTGCGCGAGACGCAGGCGCAGATTGCGCACAGCCCGTCGTCGAACCTGTTTTTGGGCAGCGGCCTGTTCGACTGGAATGCCGCCACCCGGGCGCAGACGCCGGTGAGCCTGGCCACCGACGTCGGTGGCGGCACCAGCCTGTCCATGGTGCGCACGATGGGCGACGCCTACAAGGTGCAGGCGATGGCCGGGCAGCGGTTGACCGCCTGGAAAGCGCTGCACGCGGCCACGCTCGGCGCGGCCGAAGCGCTCGGCCTGGCGGATGAGATCGGTTCCTTCGAGCCGGGTCGCATGGCGGATGTCTGCGTCTGGGACTGGGCCGCCGACCCGGTGGCCGCGCGCCGCATGGCAGTGGCCGGCACGCCGCACGAGCGGGCGTTCGCCTGGATCACGCTGGCCGACGACCGCAACCTTGCGCAGACCTGGGTCGCCGGGCGGCTGCGCTATATCCGCCCGCCGCGCGGCGCTGCGGTGCAGTAGTTCCGGGATCCGGCACGCGATGCTTGCCCGGCCGCTGCGCACCAAGCGGCGCGCCGGCTTCGTTCTGCCCGGACGTCCACAGGAATTCTCAGGAGAGAAGCATGGCCTCACTGGAAAGCGCATTCAAGCTGACCGAACACGGCACCAACGTCCGCACCGAGCTGATCGCCGGGTTGACGACCTACCTCACGATGGCCTACATCATCTTCGTGAACCCGTCGATCCTCGGCGCAGCGGGCATGCCGAAGGAGGCCGTGTTCGTCGCGACCTGCCTGATCGCGGCGTTGGGCACCGGGATCATGGCGCTGTACGCGAACTACCCGATCGCGCTCGCTCCGGGCATGGGGCTGAACGCCTACTTCGCGTTCGTCGTGGTGCTGCAGATGGGGTTCACCTGGCAGGCCGCGCTGGGCGCGGTGTTCATCTCGGGCTGCCTGTTCCTGCTGGTCACGCTCATCGCTCGCTGCTGGCCGACAGCATCGCGATTTTCGCGGGCTCGCTGCTGGGCACGTCGAGCACCACGGCCTATGTGGAGAGCGCCGCCGGTGTGCAGGCGGGCGGGCGGGCGCACGGGTCTGACCGCGCTGACCGTCGCCGTGTTGTCGCCGTGTTGTTTTCGCGCCTGTCTGTTCATCGCGCCGCTGGCCGGCTCGGTGCCCGCTTATGCGACCGCGCCCGCGCTGTTTTTCGTCGCGTGCCTGATGCTGCGCGAGCTGACCGAGCTCGACTGGGACGAGTCGACCGAAGTGATTCCGACGGCGATCACCGCGCTGATGATGCCGTTCACCTATTCGATCGCGAACGGCCTCGCGTTCGGCTTCATCAGCCATGCGTTGATCAAGCTGTTCACCGGCAACGCGCGCGACGTGCACGGGATGACCTGGCTGGTCGGCGCAGTGTTCCTGTTCAAGTTCATCTACATCGGCGGGCATTGACCGACCTGCATCACGGCTTCGAATCGGCAGCCCGAACCGAAAACCCGTTCTGGGCCTAAACCAACGGAGCCGGCTGCGTGCCCCGGACATCCCTTGCAATGCGCTCCAGCAACATTTCGGTGGAGCCGTCGACCAGCGCCGCCACCTGAGCGGCTGCCAGATGCCGCAGCAGCGGGTGTCTGTCGTCCAGCCCCGCGGCGCCCATCGCATGCAGCAACTCGGACAGATGCCGCTGCGCCATGCGGGTGGCGAACACCTTCGCCTTCGCCGCGTCGGTCTGGGCGTCCTGGCCCGCATCCACCGTCGCCGCGGCGCGCTCCACCAGCAGCCTTGCGGCGTCGAGGTCGATGGCTGCATCGGCCAGGCGCCAGCGCCAGCCCTGGTGGCCGTGCAGATTCTTGCCGAAAGCGTGCCGGCGCAACCCGTAGCCGGCGGCCAGCTTCAGCGCGGTGTCCACCATGCCGCAGCAAGCCGCCCCCACATAGATGCGTGCCCCATTGATCGATCGAATGATGTCCGTGAAAGCCGCGCCCGGCGGTGCGAGCAATTGCGCTTCGTCGCACCGATAGTCATGCAGGCCGAATCCCCCGGTGTCCATCGTGGCGACGGGCCCGACCGACCAACCCGGCGCTCGCTGGAACCCGGGCTGTTGCGCATCGATGACGAACGCGGCGATGCCGTTCACCCCGGCGCCCGGCCGGGTCTGCGCATAGACGATCACCACGTCGGCGAGGCGGGCGTTGATGATCCAGCACTTCTCGCCGTCGAGCCGCCAGCCGCTGCCCAGGCGCTCGGCGCGCGTGCGGATGGCCGCGACGTCGGAGCCGGCCGAGGGTTCGGTCAGCGCGGTGCAACCGACCACTTCGCCCGCGATCAACGGCCGCACCCATCGCCGCGCCACCTCGTCACGAGCCATGCGCGCGATGTGTTCCGCCGCGTTGTGGGTGTTGACCACGGCAAGAGCCACGCCGAAGTCGGCGGCGGCGATTCGCTCGATCGCGCGGACCTTGCAGGAAAACCCGAGGCCGAGCCCGCCCATCGCGATCGGCACCTGCAGACCGAGCAGGCCCGCTTGCGCGGCATGGCCCAGCAGCGGCCGGCTGCCGTGGCCTGCACGCGCCCGATCGGTGGCGCCCGGTGCCACGTGGGTGTCGACGAACGCTTGCGTTCGCTCGATCAGCGCAAGCTCCTCCGGGTTCATAGCGGCGGCTCGTTCGATCAACTTCGTCCCTCCTGAATCGATATCGGCGCTCAGAACGCCACACGCGCCCGCAGCCCGAACACCGCAACCACGGGCGTGCCGCCGTGGCCTGCGGGCCGGCGAATCCACTGGAAGTCGGGCGAAATCTGCAGCCAGTCGTTCACGCGGCAGCGGTAGTAGAGCTCGACGATTTTTTCGGCACCGCCGGCGGCGTAGCCCGCCTGCGTCCCGTCGGCTGTGAAGGCCTGGTAAGCGTTGCTTGTCTTGAGCCAGCCGAACGCGACGCCGACCCCGTCCCGGCTGCGGCCCCACGGGCGGCCTTCGAGTTCACCGCCCAGCGTGATCGCGTTGTTGAAGCGCCCGTTGCCAGAGGCACGATGGCCCAGGCGCTGGAACAGATTGAAATCCCGGCCCACCCGCTGGTCCGCCGACAGGCCGATGCCGGTGTTGCGTTGTTCGTTGCCCGCCACGTCCTCGGTGCGGCCATTGGTCCAGGCGTAGAGCCGGTAGTTGTCGCGCGGTCGACCCGTCGACTGCCGCGGCGACAAATTCAGCTGCGCGATCACGAAAGGCTTTTTCGGCGCCTGGCTGAAATCCGCCGACGGCCCGGATGCGAACACGCCGACCGACGCCCCCCACTGAAACGACCCCTGATCGGCGAAGTAGCCGGCGCGCACCCCCGGCTGGTAGCCGTATTTGCCAGCCACGATGTCGCTGCCCGCGTCCAGCAGCGGATTGTGTACGAACACGTTGTTGACGAACTGCACGTTCTCGTTCGAGGCCACCCGGTTCTGGTCGAAGAAGCCGAACACGTCGAGCTTGCCGGCCGTCAGCAGGACCGAGGCGGCAGGCACGCTCACCGCGCCGCTGCCGCTGCGCGCACCGACCGGCCACTTCAACTCGTAGAACGCCTGAGCGAGGAAGCCGTAATTCCTGGAGCGGCCGTCCTCCGGATCGAACGAGGTCGAATTGACTGTGCTGTAGGTCGGCACCACGCCCACACTGCGGCCCGAGCCCGCGCGCAACTGTCCGGACGCGACACCTTTCGCGTTGCCGAACCGGCCGGCATCCACCGTCAGGAACACATCGGCGCGGAAGTTGGTGCGGGTGTGGGCGTCGCCGTCCGGGCTGCCGCCACCGTTCACGCGCTGCGATATGCCGACGATGCGGGTCTCGATCTTGTAGATGCTCTCGCCGGTGACTGCGGGCGGCTGATCGCCGGGCCGCACCGGCCGCGGGCCGGGCTCGGCCGGCGTGGTCGGTGGTTGATTGCCCGGCTTGATCGGCCGCGGCGACGGCCCGATCTGCACCGCGCCGCTTTCGTTGGCTGCGTCAGCCGGCGCGGGACCGGTGTTCGACTGAGCTGCGACGAGCATCGGCAAGCAACAGGCAGCGCATCCCACGGCTGCGCCGAGCCAATGGGTGCGACGCCTGGCTGCGTTCGACGCCGATTGTTGGGTGGTGCGGAAAAGGATCGGCATCGAGTTCGCCATTTGCGTTGCTGAGTGCTGCGCGCCGCATGATGGCGACGCAGTCGAGGGGTTCGCTGGCCAGGATGGAGCGGCGCAATGGTAGACGTGGACCGAGCGGTTGCACGGCTGGGTAAACCCCGGTGAGCCTGGCCGTCGCATCCCCGATCATTCCGCGAGCCGACTCAGCGCCCCGGTGGAACACCACGGGTGTCGCTACGAGAGTTGGCGTGCGATCCGGAAAAAAACGGGGCGACGCTTCCGAAGAGGCAAGTCGCGCCGGTCTCGGGATGATCGAAACCGAGCGCGCTCGCGTGCAGCAGCAAACGCTCGGCGCGCTGCGATCCCGTCGGGCCGCCGTACAGCGCATCTCCCAGGATCGGGTGCCCGATGGCCTGCAGATGCACGCGGAGCTGGTGCGTGCGGCCGGTGACGGGTTCGAGTTCCAGCCGCGATGCGTCGCCGCGGGCGTCGACCGACAGCACGCGCCAGTGCGTCCGGCTCGGCTTGCCGCGGCCCGGGTCGACTCTCTGACGCGGGCGATTCGGCCAATCCGCCGCCAGCGGGAGATCGATGACCGCCCAGTCCGATGGAGGCGGGCGAACACGGCCCGCCACTTCGGCCACGTAGCGCTTGTGCACGCGGCGCTCGGCGAACGCCCGGCTCAAGACGCGCTGCGCCGGCACGCCCCGCGCGAACACCATCAGGCCGGACGTGGCCATGTCGAGCCGGTGCACGACCAGCGCATCGGCGAACTGTTGTTGCACCCGTGCGCTCAGGCAGTCCTGCTTGTCCGGTCCCCGCCCGGGGACTGCGAGCAGGTTGTGCGGTTTGTCGAAAATGAGGAACGCGGCGTCGACGTGTACCGGCCGCAGCATCGGCTCCAGTGCATGCGGGGGCGGCGCCTGAGCACCTTGGTCCGCCACGGCGCAAGGGTTCAAGGCGAAGCCGGGGCGGGCGTTTCGACCGTGCGCCGGTCACGCCCCATGCCCAGGTACGCATTGGCGATGCGCGGATCGTGCAGCAACGCGCGCGCGCTGCCGCTCAGGGTCACCACACCCATCTCAAGCACATAGGCGCGGTCGGCGATCTGCAGCGCCGCGCGGGCGTTCTGCTCGACCAGCAGCACCGACACGCCGCGCGCTTTGAGCGATGCGACCACCTGCAGCACCTCGCGCACGATCAGCGGCGCGAGGCCGAGCGAGGGTTCGTCGAGCAGCAGCAGGCGCGGTTTGCCCATCAGCGCGCGGCCGATCGCAAGCATCTGGCGTTCACCGCCGGACAGGGTCTGCGCAAGTTGCCGGCGCCGCTCTTCGAGCCGTGGGAAGATCGTGAACACCTCGGCCAGGCGCCCGCACTGGTCGCGCTCGCCGCGCCGCCACAGCGCAAAGCCGCCGAGCAGCAGGTTGTCTTCGACCGACATTTCGCCGAACAGCTCGCGCTTTTCCGGCACGAGGCCGACGCCGCTGGAAACCATCTGCTCGACGCTCGGGCGCTTGATCGGCTGGCCGGCGAGCGTCAGCGCGCCGCGGGACGGCAGCAGCCCGATCGCAGCGGACAGCAGCGTGCTCTTGCCCGCACCGTTCGGGCCGATCACGGTCACGATCTCGCCGGGCGCGACGTGCAGGTCGATCGGGTGCACGGCCTCGACCGTGCCGTAGGAAACCGCGAATTGCGACAACCGCAGGATCGCGGTCATGCAGGTGCCCCCCACGGCGCGGTGCCGTTTGAGCGGTCCACCGGCAAAGAGGCAACAGCGCCCGCGCCAACGGCCGCGTCCTCGCTGCCGCCCAGGTAGGCATCGAGCACTTTGGGATCGGCCTGGATCTGCGCGGGTGTGCCGGTCGCGATCACATGGCCGAACTCGAGCACCGTGATGCGGTCGCTCAGGTTCATCACGAACTCCATGTCGTGCTCGACGACGAGAATGCCGAGGCCTTCGGCGCGCAATTGCAGCAGCAGATCGGCCAGCGCGTTTTTTTCGAGCGAACGCAGGCCGGCGGCCGGCTCGTCCAGCAACAGCGCGCTTGGTTGCGCGGCCAGCGCGCGCGCGATCTCGACCAGCCGCTGCTGACCGAGCGGCAGCGACGCGGCTGTGCGATGCATCGAAGGGCCCAGGCCGCAGCGCTCGACCTGGCGGCGCGCTTCGGCCAGCAGCGCGGCCTCTTGCGCACGGTCTAGCCTGAGCATGGAAGCCATGAACCCGCGGCTGCCGCGCGCATGCGCGCCGACCGCCACGTTGTCCAGCACGCTGCGCTGGCCCAGCAGCCGCACATGCTGAAATGTGCGGCTGACGCCGCGCGCCGCAAATTCGCGTGACGGCCGCCCGGTCATCGGCTGGCCCGCCAGACGCACGACGCCGGAGGTCGGGTCATCCACGCCCGACACCAGATTGAAGAACGTGCTTTTGCCCGCACCGTTCGGGCCGATCAGCGCGTGGATTTCGCCGGCCAGCAGATTCATCGTGATCGCATCGTTGGCGACCAGCCCGCCGAACCGCTTGGTCACGTCGCTGGCGGCCAGCAGTTCGGTGCCGGCCGCCACGGGCGCGCGCTCGGGGAGGCGGGCGGCGCCCACCGGCCCAGTTGATTCGTCGCGCGGCTTCAGCCAACGGCGGGCCAGGCCGGCCAGGGTCGGCCAGATGCCTTCGGCGAACCGCTGCAGCACCAGCAGCATCAGCAGGCCGAACGCGATCAGCTCGAAATTGCCGCTGGCGCCCAGCAGTTGCGGCAGGATGTCCTGCAGCTGCTCCTTCAGCAGCGTGATCAGCGCCGCGCCGAGCACGGCGCCCCACAGATGGCCGGAGCCGCCGACCACCGCCATGAACAGGTACTCGATGCCGATGTTGATGTTGAACGGCGTCGGGTTCACGAAGCGCTGCAGGTGCGCGTAGAGCCAGCCCGAGAGCGCGGCCAGCAGCGCGGACAGCACGAACACCTTGAGCCGATAGCGCGCGGTGTCCACGCCCATCGACTCGGCCATCACGCGACCGGTCTTCAAGGCGCGGATGGCGCGGCCCTCGCGTGAATCGAGCAGGTTCGACAAAGCCCAGATGCCGAGCAGCAGCAGCGCCCAGATCAGCGGCCCGAGTGCGCGCGGTGAGGCCAGCGAGTACCCGAAAATCGCGAGCGGCGGGATCCCGGTAACGCCGGTCTGGCCGCCCAGCCACTGCATGTTGCCGAACAAGTAGTAGATCGACAAGCCCCAGGCGATCGTGCCCAGCGGCAGATAGTGGCCGGACAACTTGACGGTGACGGCACCCAACAGCCACGCAATTGCGAAGGTGAAGACAAGGCCGAGCAGCAGGCCCAGATAGGGCATGAGCGCGGCCGGCACGACACCGCCGAGCGTTTGTGTGGCGAGCGGCGAGGTGCAGACCCAGGCGGTCGCATAAGCCCCGACGCCGACGAACGCGGCCTGGCCGAAGGACGTCATGCCCGCGATGCCGGTCAGCAGCACCAGGCCGACCGCGACCAGCGCGTACAGCCCGATGTAGTTGAACAAGGTGATCGTGAAATCGTCGACCCACCCCCACAGCAGCGCGAACACGGCGATCGCAGCGAGGGTGAGATGCCGCGTGTTCATTCCTCATCCTCCACGTGGTGGCTCTGCAGCGACCGCCACCAGAGCACCGGGATGATCAGGGCGAACACCAGCACCTCCTTGTAAGCGCTGGCCCAAAACGATGTGAACGCTTCGAGCTGTCCGACCAGCAGCGCGCCGAGCAGCGCCAGCGGATAGCTCGCCAGTCCGCCGATGATGGCCGCGACAAAGCCTTTCAGGCCGATCAGGAAACCGGTGTCGTAATAGACGGTGGTGATCGGCGCGATCAGCAGGCCGGCGACCGCGCCGATGAAGGCGGCAAGTGCAAAGCTCAGGTCGCCCGACAACTCGGTCGGGATGCCCATCAACCGCGCACCGATCCGGTTCATCGCAGTTGCCCGCAGCGCCTTGCCGATCAACGACCGGCCGAAGAAAAAGTACATGCCGACCACCAGCAGCAACGTGGTGCCGATCACGACCAGCGACTGACCGCTGACCATCAGCCCGGACAGATCGAGGCGTGCATCGGAGAACGCCGGCGTGCGTGAGCCTTCCGCGCCGAAAAAGTACAGTCCGAGCCCGACCAGCACCCAATGCAACGCGACCGAGACGATCAGCAGAATCAACACGCTCGCACCCGCCAACGGCCGGTACGCGAGCCGATACAACAGCGGCCCGAGCGGCACGATCAGCAGCAACGTGAGCACCGTCTGCAGCCCGAGCGAGCTCGGCTTGAGGCCGAGCACGCCGGCGGCGGCGAGCGCCGGGGCCGCCACGCACCACAGCAGCGTGGAGCGCCAATCCACGGCGTCCCCGCGCGAATGCCGCCAGCCTTCGACCAGCAACACGGCGGCGGCAAGCGCCACCAGCAGCCACAACACGCCCGGTGCGTGGCCGGCGCGCAGGCCCGCCATCGACAGCGCCGCGAACGCGACGAATTCGCCCTGGGGGATGAAGATCACGCGCGTGATGGAGAACACGAGCACCAGGGCCAGCCCCATCAGCCCGTAGATTGCGCCGTTGACGATGCCGTCTTGCGCGAGCAACAGCGCGATCTGTGCGTCCATGAGGGTGCGGCGGCTGAACAGCGATCGATGCGCCGCGCCGCTCGGTTTGGTGGTGGGAATCAGGCTGCGAACGTTGCCGCAGCGGGAGGGCGAGATCGGTGTGCGCTGGTCAAGCAACCGCCCGTGCGGCTGCCGACCGGTGCGGCGATCTCAGGGCAGGTACTTCCAGGCGCCGTCCTTGATCGTGACCATCACGACCGCGCGCTGATCCAGTCCGAGATGGTCGGTCGGAGCCATCGTGAAAATGCCGTGCGCGCCGGGCATTTCCTTGATTTGCTCAAGCGCGTCGCGCAACGCGGCGCGGAATTCGGGCGATCCTGGCTTGGCGACTTTCAGCGCCTGCGGCACCGCGCGCACCATCAGCGAGCCGGCATCCCACGCGTGGCCACCGAAGGTCGACACGGTGCCCTTGCCGTACGCGGTTTCGTAGGCATTGATAAACAGCAGCGCCGACTTCTTGACCGGATTGCTGTCCGGCAGTTGGTCTGCCACCAGCACCGGGCCTGCTGGCAGGAAGGTGCCTTCCACGTCCTTGCCGCCCACGCGCAGGAAGTCGTTGTTCGCCACGCCGTGCGTCTGGTAGTACTTGCCTGCGTAGCCGCGCTCTTTGAGCGTCTTTTGCGGCAACGCGGCGGGCGTGCCGGAGCCGGCCACGAGCACCGCGTCCGGCTTGGCCGACATGATCTTGAGCGCCTGACCCGTCACCGAGGTGTCGCTGCGGCTGTAGCGTTCGTTGCTGACGATCTCGATGTTTTGCGCGGCAGCGGCTTTGGAGAACTCCTGATGCCAGCCTTCTCCATACGCATCGGAAAAACCGATGAAGCCGACCGTCTTGACGCCGTTTTTCGCCATGTGGGAGGCGATCGCGCCGGCCATCAGGCTGTCGTTCTGCGGTGTTTTGAACACCCATTTTTTCCTGTCGTCCATCGGCTCAATGATCTTGGAGGACGCGGCGAACGACACCATCGGCACCTTGGCCTCCGCGACCACGTCGATCATCGCGAGCGAGTTCGGCGTGACCGACGAGCCCAGGATCACATCCACGTTGCTCTCGCTGATCAGCTTGCGTGTGTTGGAGACGGCCGCTGTCGTGTCCGACGCGTCGTCGAGCACGACATAGTTGATCTTCTGGCCGTCGATCGCCTGCGGCATCAGCGAGATGGTGTTCTTCTCCGGAATACCGAGCGACGCGGCTGGCCCGGTGGCGGACACCGTGACGCCGACGTTCACATCGGCCAGCACGGGTGCGGCCATAAACGCAAGCGCTGCCGCGGCGATCGTTAGTCCGGATTGCTTGAGTTTGAGGTTCATCGAAAAGTCTCCAGTCGTTGGTTCAGGTTGCAGACGATGTTAACGGGATGGTCCATGGATCGGGCCCGGGGTCGGCTCGGTTTGTCCACACCCCAGGCAGCCCGCCGATGCAACGGCCGGCCACAATCGCCGCCGTGCTTGCGCGACCTCGGCATCGATCTTTCCTGCGTCATGCAGCGACACATCGATCCGCCCGGCACTCGGCAGACCACCGGGTGGCCGTGCGCTGCCGAACCTCACGACGGATCGACGTGGACTACGATGTCTGCATGAAAAGCGACACCAAACCCCTCAAGATCGACTTCGTTTCCGATGTGGCCTGTCCGTGGTGTGCCGTGGGACTGGCATCGCTGGAACGTGCGATCGAACGGATCGGAGATGACCTGCCGAAGCCTGAGATCCACTTCCAGCCGTTCGAGTTGAACCCGCAGATGGCCCCCGAGGGCGCGGATCCGGCCGAGTATCTGACGAACAAATACGGATCGACCCCAGCCCAGCAGGCCGCCAGCCGCGACGCGATCCGCCAGCGCGGTGCCGAGGTCGGCTTCACGTTCCGTGTGGAAGGTCGCGCCCGGATCCACAACACATTCGACGCGCATCGGTTGCTGCACTGGGCGGCACTGGAAGGCCGGCAAGCGGCATTGAAAAAAGCGCTGCTGAAAGCGTACTTTACCGATGGCGAAAGCATCGGATCGCACGCGTCGCTGGTGAGAATCGCCACCGATGCCGGGCTTGACGGCGTGCGTGCGCAGCACATTCTGGCGAGCGACGAATACGCGGCGGACGTGCGTGCACAGGAGCAGCTCTATACGGGGCAGGGCATCCGTTCGGTGCCCACGATCATCATCAACGATCGGCACCTGATCTCCGGTGGGCAGCCGCCCGAAGTGTTCGAGCAGGCGCTGCGGAAAATCGCCGCGAGCGCGTGATGTTCGCGATGCCGATCCATCAGACCGGCACTTCCGAGTTGTCGACCACCGCCAGATAGCGCGCGACCACATCGGGGTCCTGTACACCGAGCCACTTGGCGACGCGTTCCGGAGGCTCGTTGCGGCGCAGCTGCCGGATCGCAAACGTGTGGCGCAGCCGGAATGCGCCGCCCGGCACGTACTCCTTGCCGATGCCGGACTGCTCGAGCGTCTCCGTGATTGCCTTGTAGTGCCCGAGCTTGCTCCAGGGCCGACCGGTGCGGGTGGCCGGCAGCAGCATGGCACCACATCCTTCGCCCAGCCGGTTTCGCGCATCCAGCCAGGCTGCCAGCACGCGGCCGGCCCACGCAGACAACGGGGTTTCACGCGCGGCGGCGTCGCCCAGCGCCGGTACGCGAATCTTCCAGGGGATGCCTTGCTGGCGGCCGCCTTCGATCACGACGTCGCCGACTTCGATCGCGCGCACCTCGGCAGGCGTGAGACCGCCGCCGAGGTGCAGCGAGATCGCCGCCAGGTTGCGCAAGTCCTGCCAGCGTTTGCCCCCAGGCGCAGCGCCGCTGCGGTCGTTGCGCCAGCGCGAGATGTAGTTCACCAGCACGGAGGCTTCGGCGGGCGGCAGATGGTCGGGCAGGGTGTCGCGATGCCTCGCGTTGGCGTGCTGCCATTCGGGGCGGCTGGCCAGCAATTCCTTCGCTGCGGGGTTCGGGCGTTCGCCGAGTGTGTCGGCCCGATGGGCCAGCACCCGGTCGATCACATGCAGCACGCGCCAGACATAGCGGTTCGTGAGTCCGGTGGAGCGGCGAGCAGGGCGCTGACGGTGCAGGTCGACAGCGGACCCGTGGCCCGGCCGGGCCACGGCGCCCGGACCGGATGGCCGCGTGGCTTTGGAAAGCAAGATTTCCTCGCGCTCCTGAAGGAACCGCGCGAGGTCGGCGGCGGTGATGTCCGACAGCCCGATGGCAGGTGTTTGGCCCACTGTGCACCAACGCGCGAACACGCTCCACAGATTCAGGTAAGTGGCTTGAGAAAGCGGTTGATCCAACGGCCGGCGCGACTTGCTCCTGTCCTCAACCGACGTGCGCCATGACAGAAACGCCGCATCGTAGTCACGTCGAACGGCGGCCGGCGTGACTTGGTCGAAGAGGTCCTGGGTATAAGGCTGCATAAGAGGTGTCAATATAAAACCCTTAAAAGTAAACCAACGGCGTGTGGATCTGTTGTTTTGGCTGCTGCACCATCAGGCAGAGATCTAAAGTCCAGAACACTGGGCACTGGTAATTCTCGAACGAACCAAATAACAATGCAAACGCCGTTGGTTCACTTTCTAATGTTGCATTGATTCGGGTGTTGCCTTGAAGAGGTGTTCGCCGGGATGTTCGCGTGCCAGAGCATCCGTTCACGGACCCGATCGATCGGGCGTTTCGATATCGAGCCGAGCCAGCCTTCTAGAATTTGCCGTTCATTGCGCAGCCACGTCGCCACAACTCGCCGGACGCCATCCACCATGCAACTCGCCCCTTCGATCTTCAAGGCCTACGACATCCGCGGCGTGGTGCCGGCGACGCTCGATGAAGGTGTCGCCGAGGGCCTCGGCCGTGCGTTCGGCACGACAGCGCTCGCCCAGGGCGAGCGAGTCGTCGCCGTCGGGCGCGACGGGCGGCTCAGCGGCCCATCGCTCTCAGCCGCATTGATGCGTGGCCTGCAATCGACCGGAGTCGAAGTGATCGACGTCGGGCATGGTCACCACGCCGATGCTGTACTTCGCTGCGAGCACGCTGTGCAACAGCGGCATTCAGGTCACCGGCAGCCACAACCCCAAGGACTACAACGGCTTCAAGATGGTGCTGGCCGGCCGCGCCATCCACGGCGACGAAATCCAGGCGCTGCGCGCTGCGATGGAAAACGAGCTCTGGCACCTGGCCGAGGGCGGCAGCGTACGATCGGAAGATGTCATGCCCGCCTACAGCGACCGCATCACGACCGACGTCAGTCTGGCCCGCCCGATGAAGATTGTCGTCGACAGCGGCAACGGCGTCGCCGGCGCTTCGGCACCGGCGATCTTTCGCGCGCTCGGCTGCGACGTGATCGAATTGTTCAGCGAGGTCGACGGCAATTTTCCAAACCATCATCCGGACCCGAGCAAACCGGAGAACCTGGCCGACCTGATCGCCGCGCTCGAGCGCACGCGGCGCCGAACTCGGCCTCGCGTTCGACGGCGACGGCGACCGGCTCGGCATCGTGACGCCGGACGGCCAGACCATCTACCCGGACCGCCAGATGATGCTGTTCGCCGCCGACGTGTTGTCGCGCGTGCCCGGCGGCACGATCGTGTTCGACGTCAAATGCTCACAGCAGCTCGCACCGGCGATCGAGCGCGCCGGCGGCGAGCCGCTGATGTACAAGACCGGCCACTCGCTGATCAAGGCGAAGATGAAGGAGATCGATTCGCCGCTCGGCGGCGAGATGAGCGGCCACATCTTTTTCAAGGAGCGCTGGTACGGCTTCGACGACGGCACCTACGCGGGCTGCCGGCTGCTCGAAATCCTGAGCCGCTCGCGCCGACGCCGGTGCGGTGCTGAAAGCGCTGCCGACCAGTTTTTCCACGCCCGAACTCAATGTGGCTTGCGCCGAAGGCGAGCCGCACGCGCTGGTGAGCACGCTGATCGCATCGCGCCGATTTGCAAGCCGCCGGCCGCGGTCAGCACGATCGACGGGCTGCGCGTGGACTGGCCCGACGGCTTCGGCCTGATCCGCGCGTCCAACACCACGCCGGTGCTGGTGCTGCGCTTCGAAGGCACCAGCGAGGCGGCGCTGGAGCGCATCCGCGCCGAGATGCTGGCGTTGCTGCGCACCGTCAAGCCGGACGCGCAGATCGGCGGCCGCTCCGATCGAGCCATTGCAGACGCGGCGGGCGGCCAGCTGCGCCTTGTGCGGCCGGCTGCGCCGCGCATCCTGATCGTCAAGCTGTCCTCGCTCGGCGACGTGGTGCATGCGATGCCCGCCGTGCAGGACATCCGGCGCGCGATGCCGGACGCGCAGATCGACTGGGTGGTCGAGCGCGCATTCGCTGCCGCTGGTGGCGCGTTGCGCACGGCGTGCGCGAGTGATCGCCTGCGACTTGCGGCGTTGGCGCAACGCCCGCTTGCGCGCGGAGACGCGCGCGGCAGTGGCGCGCGCTTTCGCAGCGACTCGGCGCGGTCTGCTACGACGCCGTGATCGATGCACAAGGGCTTGGCCAAGTCGGCGCTGGTCGCGCGGCTGGCGCGGCTCGCACCGGGCGGTCAGACGCTTTGCGCTTGCCAACCGCACCCGGGGCTCGAGCTATGAAGCACCGACGCGCTGGGCCGCCGATGTGGCGTCCGGTGGACCGCGGACCTGGCGGCCGTTGCGCGCACGCGGGTGCTGTGTGCGCAGGCGCTCGGGTTGCGCAGCTCGGCAGCCGATGCCCGACTACGGCCTGAGCGCCACCGACCAGCGCTTGCTGCGCCTGGACGCACGTCATGCGACCGCTGCGTTGCTTTCGTGCACGGCAGTTCGCGCGCCGACAAATGCTGGCCGCGCGGCCGACTGGATCGCGCTGGGGCAACGGCTGAATGCCGCCGGCTGGCACGTCGCGACTGCCGCATGGCAGCGAGGCCGAGCGGCGGGCCGCCGATGCGGATCGCCGGCGCAGCTGTCGGACGGCCGATGTGTGGCCGCGGCTGCGCGCTCGACCGCGCTGCTCGACCGCATGGCCGCCTGCGCCGGCGTGATCGGCGTGGACAGCGGGCTAGCCACATCGCGGTCGCGCTCGACCTGCCGCACGTGCAGATCTACAACCACGACACCGCCTGGCGCACCGGGCCGGCGCCCAGCGACGCCTGCGCCAGCGCGCGGTGTTCGCGCAGCCGACGCCGACCTGCGCTGCGGTCTGGCAGGCCTGGGCAGGCGTGTTGCACTCGGCTCGCCGCCGCGCCCGGTCCGGCCACGACCGACCGGCGGATGATCGGGCACGCGCTTCGGGCGCTGTACTCGGCGCTGATGTGGCTCGGCCAGCCGCTGCTGCGGCGCAAGCTCGCACGCCGCAGCCGCTCCGAGCCGGTTTATGCGCAGGCGGTCGAAGAGCGATTCGGCCACTACCAGGCAGCCGCCGAGCGCGCGGCAGCATCTGGCTGCATGCGGTGTCGCTTGGCGAAGACCCGCGCCGCGGCGGCACTGGTCGATGCAGCTGCGCAACCGGCTGCCCGGCATGCGGCTGCTGGTGACCAGCGGCACCGCCACCGGCCGCACCGAAGCCGCGCGGCTGCTGCTGCGCGACGGCGACCTCCAGGTCTGGCAGCCCTGGGACACGCCGCGAGCGGTGGATCGGTTTTTGCGGCATTTCGGCCCCGCATCGGCATCCTGATGGAAACCGAGATGTGGCCGAACCTGTGCGCCGCATGCGCGCGCACCGGCACGCCGCTGGTGCTGGCCAATGCCCGCCTCAGTGCGCGCTCGCTGCGCCGCACGCAGCGTCTGGCGTGGCTTGCGCGGCCTGCCTACCGATCGCTCGCGGCGCGTCTGGGCGCAGACGGCCGGACGACGCCGCGCGGCTGGCCGCGCGTCGGGCGCGCCGGTGCACGGCGTGTTCGGCAACCTGAAGTTCGACCTGCGACCCGACCCGGCGCAACAACGCCGGGCTGCGAACTGGCGCGCTTCCGGTCGGCGACCCGGTCGTGATGTTCGCCAGTTCGCGCGAAGGCGAGGAGGCGATGCTGCTCGATTGGCTGCAGCAACAGCGCCTGGCTCGACGGACGCGACGCGGCCAGACTCCCGAATCCGGCGCTGCTGTTGCTGCAGCCGGCGACCGGCTGCAGTGGCTGATCGTGCCGCGCCATCCGCAGCGCTTCGACGCGGTGGCACAGCTGATCGAAGACCATGGCTTCGCGGTCGCGCGGCGCAGCAGATTGGGCCGACGCCGGCCCGCGGGAAACCGATGCGGCCGCCGACACGATCTGGCTCGGCGATTCGCTCGGCGAGATGGCGCTTTACTTCGGGCATGGCGCAGGTGGCGTTGCTCGGCGGCAGCTTTGCGCCGTTGGGCGGGCAGAACCTGATCGAAGCGGCCGCCTGTCGGCTGCCCGGTCGTGCTCGGGCCGCACACCTTCAACTTCGCGCAGGCCGCGCGAGCAGGCGATTCGAGCCGGCGCGGCCGAGCGCCGCCAACGCTGGCAGCAGCGGCCGGCCGCGCGGTCCAGCTCGCGCTCGATGCGACAACGCAGACGCCATGGCGGCGCTCGCGCGCGCGTTCGTGCGGTCGCATCGCGCCGCGTCGAGCCGGACCGCAGCGGCCATTGCGCGACTCTTGTCGAACCCGAAACCCGGGTTAACCCGGCCGAACACCGAAGCAGACTGAGGACAAGATCAGCGGGTGCGTCGAACCACCTCGTTCGCGCATGCAACTTGCATCGACCGATCGCCGCTCGCCGGCAACGACAGCCGTCGATCCGACCCGAAAATCCTGTTCTCCAAATCAAGAAAGTCGCACCATGAACAAGCGTTTGTTCCACCATCTTTGCTGCCACCACGCTGGCGCTGCGCTGGTCGCCGGCGGCGGCGCATTTGCGCAGACCAAATGGGACATGCCGACGCCGTACCCGGACGGCAACTTCCACACCAAAAACCTGGTCGAGTTCGCCGAGGAGATCAACACCAAGTCGAACGGCAAGCTGACCATCACGCTGCACAGCAACGGCTCGCTGATCAAGCATCCGGAGATCAAGCGCGCGGTGCAGACCGGCCAGGTGCCGATCGGCGAGGTGCTGATCTCGGTGCTGGCCAACGAGAGCCCGCTGTATGCGTTCGATTCGAACCCGTTTCTGGCCGACAGCTACGACGACGTCCGAAAAGCTCTGGTCGGCCGCCAAGCCGTATCTGGTCAAGCGGCTGGACGGGCAGGGCATCACGCTGCTGTATTCGGTGCCGTGGCCGCCGCAGGGCATCTACACCAAGCGAGCCGATCGACGTCGGTCGCCGATCTGAAGGGCACCAAGTTCCGCACCTACAGCCCGACCACGAGCCGCTTTGCCGAACTGATCGGCGCGGTGCCGACCACCGTGCAGGTGCCCGAGGTGCCGCAGGCGTTTCGCACCGGCCTGGTGGACGCGATGATCACTTCGGGCTCGACCGGCGTCGACACGCAGGCCTGGGACTACCTGACGCACTACTACGACGTGCAGGCGTTCCTGCCGCAGAACATGGTGATCGTCAGCAAGGCCGCGCTCGACGCGCTCGACCCCGCCACGCGCAAGGTCGTGCAGGACGCGGCCGCCGCGCGCCGAGCAGCGCGGCTGGGCCGCATCGGCTGCGGAAAACGACAGGGTCGTGAAGACCATGGCGGACAAGGGCATCAAGGTGCTGAAGCCGTCCGCCACGATGAAGGACCAGTTGAAGGCGATCGGCAAGCAGATGACCGACGAGTGGGTCAAGCGCGTCGGCGCCGATGGCGAAGCGATCGTCGCGGCGTTCCGCAAATGATCGTGTCAGCAGGCCGGCGATATCTGCGGCGGTCGACCGTGCGTCCACGGCGTGGCGAGCCGGCGTCAGCTGCACGCCGATGATCCGGCGCGCTGCTTGCACCAGCTTGCACCGCGCCGGGGCGGTGGCCGCCGGCGTGCTGCTGGTCGCGGTGGGCTTGCTGACCCTGGTGCCGATCGCGGCGCGCCTGCTCGGGCTGCCCGCCCATTCGTGGGACGAGGTCGCGACGTTCTGCATGGCCGGCTCGGCGTTTCTCGGGCTGGCGTCCACCTGGCGCGCGGGCGTTCATGTGCGCATGGAGCTGCTGGTCTCGCGCGTCCCGGCGCGCGCCGGACGGCTGGCTGCAGACCGCTGGCGCTGGCCGATCACGCTGGCCGCCTGCGTCTACTTCGCCTGGTATGCCACGCGCTTTGCCTGGTTGTCCTACTCGATGAACGACGTGTCGCAGGGCCTGCTGCCGATCCCGCTTTGGATTCCGCAGATCCGCGATGGTGGTGGGGCTGTGGCTGATCTGCGCGGCGATCGCGGAATCGCTGTTCGACGCGCTGCGCGGCGGGCCGACGGCGCCCGGCAACGCGGACGCCGTGCTGGCCCGCGCGGCCAGCGAACTTTGAGCACCCGATGGACATCCTGGTCGAATCGGGCTGGCTGCTCGTCGCGCTGCTGGCGCTGCTGGCCGGCGGGCGTCTGGATCGCGCCGGTGCTGCTGATCACCGGCTACCATCGGCATGACGATGTTCACGCAGGCGCCGACCGGGCCGCTGCTGGCCACCACCGTCTGGAGCGCGAGCAGCAACTGGGCGCTGACCGCGCTGCCGCTGTTCATCTGGATGGGCGAGATCCTGTTTCGCAGCCGGATTTCGGAGGACATGTTCCGCGGCCTGGCGCCGTGGGTCGCGCGGCTGCCGGGCGGGCTGCTGCACACCAACGTGCTCGGCTGCGGCATCTTCGCCGCGATCTCCGGCTCGTCGGCCGCCACCGCGGCCACGATCGGGCGCATGACGGTGCCCGAGCTGACGCGGCGCGGCTACGACCCGATGATGGTGATCGGTTCGCTGGCCGGCGCCGGCACGCTGGGGCTGCTGATCCCGCCGTCGATCATCATGATCGTCTACGGCGTCGCCGCCGATGTGTCGATCGCGCGGCTGTTCGTCGCCGGCGTGCTGCCGGGCGTGCTTGCTGATGGCGCTGTTCTCGGGCTTCATCGCGCTGTGGGCGGTGTGCAAGCCGGGCCTGCAGCCGAAGATGCGCGACGACAAAACGACGCTGCGCCGCCAAGATCGCCGCCGCGCGCTACCTGATCCCCACCGTGCTGCTGATCGGCGCCGTGGTCGGCAGCATCTACACCGGCGTCGCCACGCCGACCGAGAGCGCCGCGCTCGGCGTGGTCGGCGCGCTGGTGCTGGCCGGCGATCAGCCGGTCGCTGTCGGTGAAGGTGTTCCTGGAAGGCGTCGGCGGGGCGGTGCGCACCACCTGCATGATCAGCTTCATCCTGATGGGGGCGAGCTTTCTGACCACGGCGATGGGGTTCACCGGCATCCCGCGTGTGCTGGCCGAGTGGATCGGCGCCTCGGGCTTCGCGCCGTGGCAGCTGATCGCGATGCTGACGCTGCTGTTCATGCTGCTGGGCTGCTTCATCGACGGCATCTCGATGGTGGTGCTGACCGCGGCGGTGGTGCTGCCTTCGGTGCGGGCGGCCGGCATCGATCTGCTGTGGTTCGGCATCTTCGTCGTGCTGGTGGTGGAGATGTCGCAGATCACGCCGCCGGTCGGCTTCAACCTGTACGTGCTGCAGAGCCTGACCGGCCGCGACATGTTCTACATCGCGCGGGCGAGCCTGCCGTTCTTCCTGCTGCTGGTGCTGGCGGTGGCGCTGATCTGGCTGTTCCCGCAGATCGTCACGTTCTTGCCGGCGCAGATGTTCAACATCGGGCGTTAGCCGGCTGCAGCGCGCATGAACGGCGGGCGCTCCGGTTAGGCAGTTGCCGATGGTCAGCGCTGTTTAAGAGCATTGCCCGGGGCCGTGGCAGGGGGGGGGGGGCGAGGGTTTGCGTGCTGCCGACCGCACGCTAGTCCAGTGGGACCACGCCTCCCATCAATTCGTTACTTCATACGATGTATATTATGTTAAGTTTAATGCACGGCCGTGATCTTATGTGCGGCTCGCACCACCCGCCTTGTCCTCGAATTTCGTCGCCCCTGGCTCCTCGTAGCCCGCCGCCCGCCTGTGCAGTCAACGCGGCTTTAGCGATCAATCCGGCCGTGCATCCCGATGAGCTCGCTTGTCGCTCCGGTCAACTTCTCCACCAGTCGAACAACTGCTCGATTGCGATCGGCTTGGGCAGATGCGCGTCGAAGCCGGCCTCCTTCGCGCGCCGCACGTCCTGCGGCCGGCCGAAGCCGGTCAATGCGATCGCCGCGAGTCGGGCGTTGGCGACCTGCGCACGTCACGCAGCGCGCGCATCAGCTGATAGCCGTCCATGCCCGGCATCGCGATGTCGGACAGCAACAGATCGAACGGCTGCGCGTGCGCGCCGCCAGTGCCTGCACGCCGTCGGCCACGGCAGTCACGCTGGCGCCCTCGAGCTCCAGCAGCATCGCGAACGCTTCCCGCGTGTCGCTCGTGTCGTCCACCATCAACACGCGCAGCCCGCGCAGGACGCTCGGCGACGCCGGCAGCTTCGCCGGCGGTTCGCTCGACGCGCGCGCGCGCGGCAGCCAGACGCTGAAGCAGAACCGTGACCGAGCCCTTCGGAGGCGACCTCGGCACGCCCGCCATGCGCCTGCGCAAGTTGACGCACCAGCGCAAGTCCGATCCCCATGCCGCCCTGCGCGCGCGCGGTGGACCCGCTCGGCCTGCTGAAACATGCCGAACACCTGCCGCAGAAACTCCGCCGCGATGCCCTGTCCGCTGTCTCGCACGTCGAGCCGCGAAAATCGCACCGTCCACCGTCAGCCGCACGTCGATGCTGCCGCCGGTCGGCGTGAACTTGAGCGCGTTGCTCAGCAGATTCCAGACGATCTGCTCGAGCCGCACCGGATCGGCGTCGATCGCAGCGGCCGCCGGCTCGAGCTGCCAGGTCCAGCGCCAACTGGCGCTTCGTCGCATCGATCTGCAGATCGCCTCGCAGACCCGCGCGATCGTTCTCGGCGCCGTCGATGCGTGCGCGGTTCAGGCTCAGCTTGCCGGTGCGCAAGCGCGACAGATCGAGCAGGTCGTCGATGATCTTGGCCTGACCGAGCACGGTGCGCCGGATCACGTCGGCCGCCTGCGCCACCGCCGGCGCCTCGCGCGCTGCGGGCAATCGCAGCAGCAGCTCGGCATTCACGAGGATCAGGTTCAGCGGGTGCTTCAGCTCGTGCGACATCACGGCCAGAAACTCTTCCTTCAAGGCGAACGCGCGCGACAGTTCGGCCGCGGTGGTTTGCTCCTTGGCCAGCGAGTGCTTCGAGCTGCGCCTCGATGCGCTTGCCCTCGCTCAGATCGCGCGCGATGCTCGCGTAGCCGACCAGCGCGCCGTCCTCGTGCATCGGCGTGACGATGCCGCTCGTGTAGCGCAACGTGCCGTCTTTGGCGAGTGCCAGCGTTCGTCTTCGGCGCGGCCGGTTCCGCGCGCGGCCTGCAGCAGCGCGCTGCGGCACGCCGTCGGCGCTGGTCCTGCGGCGTGAAGATGAATGTCGAACGTCCGTCCGATCGCTTCCTGCGCCGGGTAGCCGAACAGCTGCACCGCGCCCGGATTCCAGCCGATCACCATCGCCGCTGCTCGTCGAGCGTGAGAATCGCGTAGTCGCTGCGTGCTCTCGATCACCCGCTGCAGGTTCGCTTCGCCGACCTTGAGCTGCCACTGCGCATCGCGGATCGCGCTGATGTCGATGAAGGTCAGCACCGCGCCGTCGATCACGTCCTGCTGCGTACGGTACGGCAGCATCCGCACGAGCCAGCAGCCGCCGTCTGCGTCCCTTACCTCGCGCTCGATCGTGCGCAGCGTCTCGAACGCAGCCTGCGCGTCGTTCTTCAACCGGTCGTAATCGAGCCGGTGCGTGATGTCCAGCAGCGAACGGCCCACGTCGGAGGCGATCAGATTGAACAGCTGCGACGCACGCGGCGTGAACCGCTTGATGCGCAGCGTGCGGTCGACGAACACGGTCGCGATATCGGTCGAAGCAGATCAGGTTCAGCAAGTCGTCGTTGATCTGCAGTCGTGTTCTCTAGCGAGGTCTTCAACTCCTGATTCACGGTGATCAGTTCTTCGTTGACCGACTGCAACTCCTCCCTGCCCGTTTCGAGCTCCTCGGTGGCCGAGCGCAATTCTTCGTTGATCGCCTGCAGCTCCTCGTTCGAGGCGCGCAGTTCCTCGTTGCTCGCGGCCGCCTCCGCGGCGCTGCTCGTCAGTTGCTCGCGCGTGCGGCGCAGCTCGTCTTCGAGCACCAGCAACATCGGGTCTTTCGCATCGCCGGCGGACGCTTCGAGGCCGAACGTGACGTCGGCCCGGTCGAACTGCACCAGCATCAGCCCGGCGCCATCGGTGTCGACCGGCCGCACGCTCATGCCGACCCAGCCTGCGGCGCTGCCGTCGTGCCCGAGTTGCACGCGCCGCGCGGCGACGCTGGCCTTGCTCCTGCGACGCCCGCACGATCGCCGCACGCAATTCGACCCGCAGCTCGGGCCGCACCACGTCGAGCAGATTGCGCGACGGCTCGCCGGCGGCGAACTTCAGAAACACGACTGCTGCGTCGCTGCAATGCAGTATGTCGTAGGCGCGCATCGATCAGCACGCTCGGCAGCGCCTGCTCGGTAGCAACTCGCTGGTGCAGGTTGCCGATCGCATCCGGCATGGAGGCAGATGTCGGCCGACGGGTCGAACGCCCGCGGGCAGCATCGGCTCGGCAGCTTCGGCAGCTCGAGCCGCAGCGGCAAGGTCACGGGCGGCACGCGCGCGGGAACGCGCCGCGCGCCGCACCCCGTCGGCGCGGTAGATGCGCTGCTTCTTGTCGACCGTGATGAACAGCTCGGCGGCCGCGTCGGCCGACTCCGACATGCCCAGGAACAAGCAGCCCGCCGGGCTTCAGGGCGAAATGAAACATCTGCAGCACCTGCACCTGCATCTCGCGGTCCAGATAGATCAGCAGATTGCGGCAGCAGATCAGATCGAGATTGGAAAACGGCGGATCGCGCAGCACGTTGTGCGCCGCGAACAGCACGCGTTCGCGCAGTTCCTTGCGCACCCGCAGCCGGCCGTGCTCCTTCATGAAATACTGGCGCAGCCGGGTCGGCGTCACGTCGGCACGCGATGTTGTCCAGATAAAGTCCGGCGCGCGCATGCGCGATCGCCTGCTCGTCGATGTCGGACGCGAACACCTGCACGTCGACCTTGGGTTCGATGGGCGGCGCGTGCTCGGCCAGCAGCATCGCGACCGAATAGGCCTCCTCGCCGGTCGCGCAGCCGGCCACCCAGGCGCGCAGCCGCGGATGCGCGGTGTTCGTGCGCCGGCAGGTGTCGCGTCGATCGTCTGCGTTCAACGCCTCGAACGCGACCGGGTCGCGAAAGAAGTGCGTGACGCTGATCAGCAGGTCCTGCAGCAGCGCCGCGTCTCGCCGGGCTGCTGGGTCAGCAGATCGCGGTAGGCGGGCAGGCTCGGCACCGCATTCACCTGCAGCCGCCGCTCGATGCGGCGCAGCACGGTCGCGCGCTTGTAGTGGCGGAAGTCGTGGCCGGTGCGGCTGCGCACGAAGCGCATCACGTCGGCCAAGCGCCTGCTCGGCGAGCTCGGCCGCGGCCGGTGTCGGCGGCGGCTCGATGTCGACCGCGCTGGCGGTCGGCTCGGGCATCACGATGTGCTGCAGATTGCGCCACAAGCGTCGCGAGCCGAGGACCGATCTCGGCGGCCGGCAACACCAAGTCGGCCATGCCGGTCGCGATCGCGCTGCGCGGCATGTCGCCGTACTCCGCGTCTTCGGGCGTTTGCACCAGCGCCACGCCGCCGCACTCTTTCACACGCAGCAGCCCGAGCGTGCCGTCGCTGCCGGTGCCCGACAGCACCACGCAGTAGGCGCGTTCCCGCTGCGCCGCGGCCAGCGTGCGAAAGAACACGTCGATCGATCGATGCGGGCTGCGGCCGCGCAGCAGCGGGCGCCACGCTCAGATGCCCTCGGCCATCGACAGTTGCAGCGCCGGCGAGATCATGTAGACGTGGTTCGGGCTCGATCGCCACCGGCTCGCGCACCTGCAGCATCGGCATCGGTGTCACGCGCCCCAGGATGTCGTCGATGTGGCTCTCGTGCTGCGGCGACAGATGCACCACGATCACGAACGCCATGCCGGTGTCCGTGGACAGATGGGTGAACAGGCCGTCAACGCGGTCACGCAGCCGGCCGATGCACCGATGCCCACCACCGGAAACGGCAGGTGGCTGCGCGGCGCATCCGCCGTGGCGTCGGCCCCATGTTCGCCGTCGTCGGCCAGGTTGGACAGACCGGCCGACTCTTCGGCTCGCTCATCGAACTGCGGCCGCGCCGACGGGTTGCATGGCACGCCTCACGGCTTGACCCGGCCGACTTCCACGAGCCGGCTGCCATCCGGACGCAGCACGACGCCCTCGCCCGAAGCCGGGTCGACCCCGGTCAAGGCAGTGATGTTGACCTGGTGCGTGACGACGACCAGTGCGCCGGGTCCGCGCCAGTTCAGCAGCAGCTCGCGCGCAGTGGCCGTCTGGTTCGGTTCCAGCCCGGGGGATCGTTGAAAAACGAACTGAACGCCGGCTCGACACGCAGCCGGCCTGGAAACGCGAGCTCGCGCGGTTTCCTTCGTACGGCACCACGCGGACGACCAGACCGCGCCGACCGCCACACCTTCGCGCTCGAACGCGCGCCCGATGCGCAGCGCCTGCGCCTGGCCATCGGCATCGAGATTGCGCTGCGTGCTGCAGTCGTCGATCTTGAAGCCCGGCGGATCGCCCACGCCGGGTGCCCGGGCATGCCGAAACAGCACCACCGCCCCCCCCTTCAATGCCGCCCAAGCCTGCGCGCTGGGATCAACCTGCGCCTGTGCGGCCGGTACGGCGAGACACCCTGCGACGGCGAGGGCAACCAGGCGGCGGCGAAGAAAGGATGAGGTCGGTTGCATAGGTGGGACAGGCCGGTTGCTGGCGATCGGTCGAGGTGGATATCGAAGGACGGCGGCCGGCCGTGCGCATCGACAGGCGCTGGTGCAACCGGCACACCCATGGCCGAGCCGCTGCGCCCGCGCAAACCGATTGTGACGGGTTTGTCGCAGGCGCGACTCGGCGGAGGCGAGCGCGCGGGTTTTCACCATGGACCCGGTCGCAGCAGTCCATAGACTCTCGTCGGGCGATTCAACCCCCACCCCACCCCCACCAAAGACAACCGATGCGAACACAGAAACCCTTTCTGCCGAGACCCAGCACGCTCGTGCTTGCCAGCGCGGCGGCCATGGCGCTTGCCGGCCTGCAGCAGCAGCGACGACGGGGGCGGCAGCGGCAGTTCGAGCGCAGTGCAGATCAAGACGCTGTCCAACCGCGCCGACCTGGTCAGCGACGGCGACGTGCTGGTGCGCATCGAACTGCCCGCATCGGCCAACGCGGCGAGCCTCAAAGTCGACGTGGACGGCCGCGACGTGAGCAGCGCGTTCGCGCCGCCGGCCGCAAACACGAGCGGCGCGGTCACGGGCCTTGTCACCGGACTGAAAGCCGGCGCCAACGTGCTCACCGCATCGGTCGACGGCGCCGCGCGGCCACGCTGACGGTGACCAACACGCGCGCGCGGCGGGCCGATCTTGTCGGGGCCGCAGGTCGTGCCGTTCGTCTGCGCGACACCGACGCCGCAGCCGCACGGCGGCAATCTGCCCGCGACCAACCAAAGCGGCCTGAGCCAGCCGGCGGTCGACGCGCAGTGCAACATCCCGACCGAGTTCAAGCTCTACTACCGCACCACCGCAGCAGGCCTGCAGCTTCGACGCTGCCCGACCCGAGCCCGAGCGTCGCGCCGACACGCGACCACGGTCCCGGCGCCGTCGCCGCGACGCCGGCGTTCCTTGCTTCAAGACTTACGACCCAGCCGCCGCCGCGCCCGCCGACCTGGCCAGCGACGACGACCGACAACGGCCAGACCGTGCCCTACATCGTGCGGGTCGAGCGCGGCACGATGAACCGCGGCATCTACGACATCGCGGTGCTGTACGACCCGGCCAAGCCCTGGACGGCGGTGGCGCCGCAGCCGCAGTGGAACGGCAAGCTCTACTACCAGTTCGGCTCCAGCACCGGCCAGCCGCGCCGGCAGCAGCGGCCGCAAGGCGCCTGGACGGCCGACGCGCAGCTGGCGCGCGGCTACGCGGTCGCGCTCAACAGCATGACCGATTCGATGCGCAATTCGAACCGCGTGATGATGGCCGAGACCGTGATGATGATGAAAGAGCACATCACCGACAGCTACGGACCGATCAAATTCACGATGGGCGCGGGCTGCTCGGGCGGCTCGATCAATTCGCACATGAACATCTCGATCGCACCGGGCCAGCTCGACGGCATCACGATCCAGTGCGCGTATCCCGGACTCGGAGACCGTCGGCATGGAAGTCGCCGACTGCGTCGCTGCTGGTCGAGGCCTACCAGAAGAAGGCCTGGCTCGACCTGATGAGCCGCCACCGGCCAGACGCAGGCGCAGATCAACGCGAAGAAAGCCGCGATCAACGGGCATCCCGACCAGACCGCCTGCCACGGCTGGTACAACGCGTTCGGCAGCAACGCGAAGGCCGGCACCTATTTCCGCCGCAACGTGCTCGAACAACGTACACCGGCGCGATCACGCAGTCGCCGACACCGACGAACAACTGCGAGCTGCCCAACGCCGCGGTCTACGACCCGCAGACGAACCCGACCGGCCCACGCTGCAACGCCTGGAGCTGGGCGACGTCGATCTTCGGCAAGGTGACCGGCACGCCGTTTTCCAACGACGCACGCGACAACGTCGGCGTGCAGTACGGATTGAACGCGCTCAAAGCGCGGCGCGATCACGGCGGAAGAATTCGTCACGCTGAACGAGCAGGTCGGCGGCCTGGACCGCGACAGCAATCCGTGGATCGCCGCATCGTCGCCGACCTGCCGCGCTCGACATCGCCTACCGGGCCGGCATCGTGCTCGATGCGCGCAACTATCGCAAGGCGGCCGTGGTCGACATGCGCGGCTGGGACGACTCGGCGCTGATCAAGCCGCCGTTTGCGAGCGCGCCGACTTCACCGATCCATTACGTCTGGCGCAGCTACCAGATGCGCGACAAGCTCACGCGCGACGCGGGCGACTTCGGCAACCACGCCATGTGGCGCACCGGCATTACCGGCCTGATCGCGCCCGCCGCGATCCAGCTCGATGCGTTCGGGACGATGGATCTCGTGGCTGACGCAACGTGAAGGCCGACACCGGCAACGCACCGCTGGAGCAGAAAGTGCGCAGCGCCAAGCCGGCCGGGGCCGCCGACTTCTGCCTGCTGTCCAGCGGTCCGAGCCAGTCCGGTCAAGGTGTTCGATACCGCCCGCTGCGACGCCGAGCCGTTCAACGTGCCCCACGCCTCGCCGCGCCAGGTGGCCGGCGGCGCGCGCACCGAAGATGCGTTGAAATGCCAGCTCAAGCCGCTGTCGATGGCGGACTACGCGCCGGTGACATTCACCGGCACGCAGGCGGCACGGCTGCAGGCGGTGTTTGCGAGCGGCGTCTGCGACTGGTCGAAGCCGGGTGTGGCGCAGCAGTCGTCGGTCGTCGGCCCGCTCACGTTCCGTGACGGCCCGGGCGGCCAGCCGCTGAGCCGCGGCGCCGGTGTCGCAGCCGAAGGCGCAGTAGCCGGCACGGTCACCACCGCGACCTGCCGGGCGCGCTTTGCGCGGCCCGGCACGGTCCTTCATGGCTCGCCCACAATGCGAGCCATGATTGTTTTCGAAACTCCGCCGCGGCGCGCCGATGAGCGCCGCCATCTGGTTTTCGGTGATCTTCGTCGAGGGCTTTGCGTCGCTCGGCATCGAGATCATCGCGCTGCGCCGGCTGGTGCCGCACGTCGGCAGCTCGATCACGGTGACCGCGCCGACGATCGCGCTGTTCCTGCTTGCGCTCGCAGCCGGCTACTGGAGCGGCGGCCGCATCGCGCACGACTTCGAACGCCGCGTGCTGCGCAACTTCCTCGCTGGCAGCGCTGATTGCCGGCGTCGGGCTGTCGAGCGTCGTGGTCGAACCAGCTGTTCGGTGCGGTGCCTGACGCGCGCCTGGCGTATCTGCTGTTCATGGCGGTCGTGGTCTGCCCGCCGGCCTGGCTGCTTGCCCAGACGGTGCCGCTGCTGACCAACATCCTGCCGCAGCGGCGTGTCGGCGCCGCCAGCGGCGTCGCGCTGACGGCGTCCACCGCCGGCTCGGTGCTCGGCGCCGCCGTGCTGGCGCTGGTCGTGATGCAGCAGCTTGGCGTGGCGGCCGCGGTGCTGCTGTGCGCGGCAAGCCTCGCGCTCGTGGTGCTCGCCGCGGCGAATGGAGCCGGGCAAGGTCGGCTCGCGGGTGCTTGCGGCGCTCGTGCTGCTCGGCGTCTCGGCGCTGAACCTGCTGCCGCGCGTCCGGCGCGCAGGAAACCGCCTACGCCGACTACCGCACGGTCGAGCGTCGACGCGCTGACGCTCGGCACGAGGCGCACCCGGCACCGACCGCACGCTGGTCATCAACAACCAGCTTGCGTCGCAACTCGGATCCGGTGCCGGGCACCGACGGCCAGGCACCGAAGCGCGCGGCCTATATCGAACGGCTGCAGCACATTCTGCTGCGCGAGCTGCAGCTGGCCGACCGGCGCATCCTGGTGCTCGGCGCGGGCGGCTTCACGCTGTCGCTGGGCGATGCGTCGAATCGTACACCTACGTCGATGTCGATCCTGCGATCCGCGAGATTGCCGAGCGCGAGTTTCTCGGCGGCCCGATTTCCGGCGAATTCATCGCCGAAGATGCGCGCGGTTTCGTGCGGCGCACCGAGCGGCGCTTCGATGCGGTCGTGGTCGACGTCTACAGCGCGCACGCCGCGATGCCTGCGCATCTGGTCACGCTCGAGTTCTGGCAAAGCCTGGCGCGACCGCTCACCGAGGGCGGTGCGGTGCTGGCGAACCTGATCCTCGACGCTCCGCTGCAGTCCGCATTCGCGCGCAATCTGCTGGCCACGATCGAGCAGGCGCTCGGTCGCTGCACCGTCGAGGTGCTGCAGCGCACGCGGCGCATCAGCAACGTGCTCGTCGTCTGCCGCCCGGGCCGCGATTGCCCCGCCGCCGGTGCAGATCTATACCGACGACCTGAACCGCGTCGAACGCGACCGGGGGATACTCGGTTATTGACCGGTCGGCGGCTGCCTGGCGGCGCATCGCGATGACCGCGGTGCCCTTGCAGCCACGCCCTTTTGTCTCCATCTACCCGAGTCCATGACACCAAACGACACCCCACACAAGCCCGCCGCATCGTCCGCCGACCGCAGCGCCAACCCCCTGCTCGATTTCTCGGGCACACCGCTGTTCGACCGCATCGAGCCGTCGCATGTCGAGCCGGCCGTCGAGCAGTTGCTCATCGATGCCGAGCGCGCGCTGGCCGCGGTGACAGCGGACGGATTTCCCGGCCCGCTGGCACGACATTTCCGCCGCGCTGGACACCGCAACCGAGCGGCTCGGTCGCGCCTGGAACGCGGTCGGCCATCTGAATTCGGTTGCCGACACGCCCGAACTGCGCGCCGCCTACAACGCCTCGATGCCGAAAGTGGTCGAGTTCTGGACCCGACTCGGCGCCGACGAGGCGCTGTATGCCAAGTACAAGGCGATCGACCCCGCGAGCCTGAACGCCGAGCAGACCCAGGCCATTCAAGAACGCGATGCGCAACTTCGTGCTCGGCGGCGCCGAGCTGACGGGCGCAGCACGCGATCGGTTTGCGCAGCTGCAGGAGCGGCTCGCCGAGTTGAGCCAGAAGTTCAGCGAAAACGCGCTCGACGCGACCGACGGCTTTGCCTACTTCGCAACCGAGGACGAAATGGCGGGCGTGCCCGCCGACGTGGCGCAGGCGGCGCGCGCGCCGCGGCGGCCGAGGGCGGCAAGAGCGACGCCTTCAAGCTCACGCTCAAGATGCCGTGCTATCTGCCTGTCATGCAGTTCGCCACCGACCGCGCGCTGCGCCAGACGCTTGTACCGCGCCTACGTCGACGCGCGCGAGCGATCAGGCCGCGAGCGACGCACGCAAATACGACAACTCCGCGCTCATGCAGGAAATCCTCGCGCTGCGGCAGGAAGAAGCGCAGCTGCTCGGCTACCGCAATTTCGGCGAGCTGTCGCTGGTGCCGAAGATGGCCGAGTCGCCGAAGGAAGTGGTCGAGTTCCTGCGCGACCTGGCCGCGAAGGCACGGCCGTTTGCCGAGCGCGATCTGGCCGATCTGCAGAACGTTCGCGGCCGACCAATCTCGCGCCTGACCGAGCTGTCAGCCTTGGGACATGGCCTTCGTCGGTCGAGCAGCTCAAGCAGGCGCGCTACGCGTTCAGCGACCAGGAAGTCAAGCAGTACTTCACCGCGCCGAAAGTGCTTGCCGGATCTGTTCAAGATCGTCGAGACCTTGTTCGACGTCGCGATCCGCGCCGGATCAGGCGCCGGTCTGGAACGACAAGGTCACGTTTTTCCGGATCGAGCGCAACGGCCAGTTGCTCGGTCAGTTCTACCTGGACTCGGCCGCGCGCACCGGCAAACGCGGCGGCGCCTGGATGGACGATGTGCGCGCGCGCTGGCTGCGGCCCGACGACGGCCGCTGCAGACGCCGGTCGCGCAACTGGTCTGCAACTTCGCCGCTGGTGTCGGCGACCAGCCGCCGCTGTTGACGCACGACGACGTGACCACCTTGTTCCACGAGTTCGGCCACGGGCTGCACCACATGCTCACGCAGGTCAACGAGCGCGACGTCTCGGGCATCAGCGGCGTCGAATGGGATGCGGTCGAGTTGCCGAGCCAGTTCATGGAGAACTTTTGCTGGGAGTGGGATGTGCTGAGGCACATGACCGCGCATGTGAACACCGGCGAGCCGCTGCCGCGCGCGTTGTTCGACAAGATGCTCGCGGCGAAGAACTTCCAGAGCGGCCTGCAGACGCTGCGCCAGGTCGAGCTGTCGCTGTTCGACATGCTGCTGCACACCGAGCACGACGCGGACGACGACGTGATGGCGCTGCTGGGCAAGGTGCGCGCGGAAGTCGCGCTGCTCGCGCCGCCCGACTGGAACCGCACCGCGCACACGTTCAGCCACATTTTCTCGGGCGGCTACGCGGCGGGCTACTACAGCTACAAGTGGGCCGAAGTGTTGAGCGCCGACGCTTATGCGGCGTTCGAGGAAAGCGCCGGTCCGGACGGTGCTGCCGAACGCCGAGATCGGGCCGCAAAGTACCGCGAGGCGATCCTGGAAGTCGGCGGCAGCCGGCCCGCGATGGAATCGTTCAAGGCGTTTCGTGGACGTGCGCCGACGCTGGATGCGCTGCTGCGGCATGAAGGCATGGACAGCAGCCGCGCCGCGGCTACAGGCCGCTGCCTGAGACGCCGAAGCGCGGCCGCGAGGAACTTCACGGTCGGGCCGCGTTCCGATGCGGCGCGGGCGATCGGTCTGACGCGATGCCGGCGCTAGGCTTCGACATCTCCGATCCTTCGCAACGACCGACCACCGCCATGGCAACTCAAAACGATCTCCCCAGCCCGATGGCCGCCGCGCGGCTGCTGCTGCTGGCCGGCGCCGCATCGGCGCAGACGCTGTTTCGCAGCGTCGGCCCGGATGGCCGCATCACTTACAGCGACCGCGCCCCGGCGCGGCAAGCGGCAAGGCAACGGTCGAGCGCCGGCTGGAGTCGCCGGCTTCCGCGCCGTCCGCCACGCTGCCCTACGATCTGCGGGAGCCGCGAGTCGCTTCCCTGTCATGTTCTACACGGCGCCCGATTGCGCGCCTTGCGCCGACGCGCGCAGTTGCTCGGCGGCCGCGGCGTGCCGTTTACCGAACGCACGGTGGGCAGCAACGAGGACATCGCTGCGCTGAAAGCACTCGAGCGGCGAGTCGTCGCTGCCTTATGCGACGCGTGGGCAGCCAGCCGCTGCATGGTTTCTCGCGCAGGAATGGCAGCGGCTCTGGACGCCGCCGGCTATCCGAAGACGTCGCAATTGCCCGCCGGCTGGCGCGCAGTCGCCGCCACCCCGCTGGCGCCGCGCGTGCAGACACCCGTCGCTCCGCAGCAGCACCACCGCACCACCACGGCAGCGGTCGCTGGCCGTCGGCAGCCGGCCGGTCGGACACCGCGGCGCAGCGGCGACCGCGGCAACAACCCGGCAGGCATCCGGTTCTGACGCTAAGCCGCCGCCGTGGGCTCGAGCCGCGAGGTTCAAGCGCCGGACGGCCGGCTTGTCGAAATAGCGCGTTTGAACCCTGTCGGAGTCGCCAGCAGGCAGACGTTCGCCTTTCTGCGCGGCGAACACGCCCACCGTCACCACGCCGGGCCACTGATTGACCATCGCCTCGAACGCGGCTGGATCGTCGATCGCCAAGCCGCGCACATCGAGCAGTTGCAGGCCGTTGTCGGTCACGAGCGGCGCATCGCGACCCGCCGCAATGTCGCTGTGCCGCCCAGCGCGGCAAAGCGCTGCGCGATGCGCGCAGCCGCCATCGGAATGATCTCGACCGGCAGCGGAAACCGCCCCAGCTTCTCGACGCATTTCGATTCGTCGGCGATGCAGACGAAGCGGCGCGACTGCGCAGCCACGATTTTTTCGCGGGTCAGGGCTGCGCCGCCGCCCTTGATCAGGCAACCCGCGCGATCGATTTCGTCGGCGCCGTCGATGTAGACGGCCAGCTCGCCTACCGCGTTCGCATCGTGCACCTGCACGCCGATCGCGCGCAGTCGGGCGCTGCTGGCTTCCGAGCTCGACACCGCGCCGGCGATGCGGCTGACGCCATCGGCGCGAGCGCATCGATGAAGCGATTCACGGTCGAGCCGGTGCCCACACCGATCAAGGCCCCCGCCTCCACATAGGCAAGTGCGGCCTGCCCGACCTGCACCTTGAGGGCGTCTGTGTGAGTTCGGCGGAATGGGTCATGGAAATTTCGGTGCTTTGCTAAAGGTGAACACGAGCGGCTGGTCGCTCCGGCTTGCAGGTCACGCCTGCGAAGCGGCCATGGAATCGGCATTCGGCGTGCCAGCGACCGCGATCGCCGAGAATTCGGCGTTCATACGGCGTCTTGTTGAAACGCGCTTTTCGCTACAAACTCTGTAGCTATATATCAATACAGGGGAAGCTTCGAATCACTTTTCGAACCGGTTCCTGCCTGCCGCCGCACTCTACCCCGATTATCCGATGCCGATCCAACCGCTCTTGCCCTATGCGCTGGTGCGCCCCACCGCTGTTTCGGATCGACCCGGAAACCGCCCACTCGCTGACCTTGGGCACGCTGGCAGCCACGCAGCACACGCCGGCTGTCGCGCCTCCTGGGGCGCGTGCCGCTCGTGCCGGACCCGGTGACCGTGGCCGGGCTGGCGTTTGCGAATCGGGTCGGGCTGGCCGCCGGCATGGACAAGAACGCGCGCTGCATCGATGCGTTCGGCGCGATGGGTTTCGGCTTTGTCGAAGTCGGCACCGTCACGCCGCTCGCGCAGGCGGGCAACGCCCGGCCCCGCGTGTTCCGGCTTACCAGCCGCCCAGGCGATCGTGAACCGGCTCGGCTTCAACAACGCAGGGCTCGATGCGTTCATCGACAACGTCCAGCGCTCGGCATTCCAGGAGCATCGGGCGCTTGCTGGGATTGAACATCGGCAAGAATGCGACCACGCCGATCGAGCGCGCCGCCGACGACTACCTGACCTGCCTGGACGGCGTCTACCCGCACGCCGACTACGTGACGGTGAACATCTCGAGCCCCAACACCGCGAACCTGCGCGCGCTGCAGCAAGACAGCGCGCTCGACGCGCTGCTCGGCCGCATCGCCGAGCGGCGCGAACAACTCGCGCAGCGTCATGGGCGGCGGTGCCCGTCTTCGTCAAGATCGCACCGGATCTGGACGAGCGCGCAGCTGGCGGCCATCGCGGCGCTGCTGAAAACCTACGGAGCGCGCTGCGGAGCGTTCGGCGTGATCGCCGCCAACACCACGCTGAGTCGCGACGCGCGTGCAGGGTCATGCCGCATGCGCAGGAATCCGGCGGGCTGTCCGGGCCGCCGGTGCGTCGCTCAGCAACGCGTCACCGCCCGGCTGCGCGCCGCGCTTGGGCCGGGCTTTCCGGTCATCGGTGTCGGCGGCATCGACAGCGGCCGAGCGGCGCTCGAAAAACTGCGACGCGGGCGCGGACCTGGTGCAGCTCTATTCCGGGCTGATCTACCAGGGGCCCGAGCTCGTGTCGCGACGTCGCCTCGGCGCTGGCGCAGCGGCCGCATCGTGCAGTCGCTCAGCCCGCCGGGCTGAAACCCCCTCGCTCCGCGCTCGGCGTCACGATGGCCGCATGCCATACTCGAATCGGCGTCGAGCACGGTGCTTGCTTATATGCTGGACCGTGGATGTGTCCGCGCCACGTCGGCGCAGCGGTCCAACACTTTTCTTTCAGTCGGGAGTGTCAGCCATGCAAATTCGAGTCGGCTACGAGATGGCTGTATCAGTGCTATCAGCCCACCCCAATGATCCTGTCGCTGACGATTCACAGCAGCCGCTCCAACGACCTGGTCAAGCCGGACCGGATCGTGACCGACCCGCCGGTGCCCGTGCACGGCTATCACGACACGTTCGGCAACTGGTGCTCGCGCGTGGTGGCGCCGGCGGGGCGCTTCATGATCACGAGCGATGCGGTCGTGAACGACAGCGGCTCGGCCGACGAGTCGGCACCGAACGCCGAACAGATCCCGGTCGAGCAGCTGCCCGACGACACGCTGCTGTTCCTGCTGCAAAGCCGCTACTGCGAGACCGATCTGCTGTCCAACTGGGCGTGGCAGCGATTCGGCTCGGGGCCGACCGGCTGGGGCCGGGTGCAGGCGATCTGCGACTTCGTCAATCGCCATATCCAGTTCGGCTATCACAACGCGCGCCGCACGCGGACCGCCGCCGAGGCCTTCAACGAGGGCGTGGGCGTCTGCCGCGACTTACGCGCATCTGGCGATCACGCTGTGCCGCTGCATGAACATTCCGGCGCGCTACTGCAATGGCTTTCTGGGCGACATCGGCATGCCGCCGCCGTACGGCCCGATGGATTTCGCGGCCTGGATCGAAGTGTTCCTCGGCGGTCGCTGGTACACGTTCGATCCGCGCAACCACCAGCACATGCCGCGCATCGGGCGCGTGCTGATCTCGCGGGGCCGCGATGCAGCCGACGTCGCGCTGGCCAGCACGTTCGGACCGAACCTGCTCGAAGGCTTCAAGGTCTGGACCGACGAAGTGGGCGCCACGGCGAGGTGAACTGAACCGCGACGCGACCGGTCGTCCACGCCGACAGCGTCAAAGGCGCTGTGCAGGCTTGCGGCATGCACCGTCGCGGTGCGTCGACCCGGGTGATCAGTTGCCCGCAGGCAGCGCTTCGTCCAGCGATGCAACCAGCTCGCTGCGCAACCGCTCCCAGGCCTCGCCGCCGGCCGCGCAAACGCCTGGCTGACCTCGAGTTCGATGCCCAGATAGCGGTCGCCGTCGAAGCGCCTGCGCAGCAACGTCGCCAGCCCGTCGCCGCCGCCACGATAGGGATAGTTGCGCCGCAGACGCAGTGCGGGCGCCCGGATCTTCAGCGCCGCCATCCATCGGTCCGAGAATGCCCGCTCCTGCGGGCGGCTGGGGTCGTACAGCCAGCCGATGTCCGCATTGCGCACCACGCCGTAGAACACCGGCGTGAAGCTGTGCGAGGCGATGTGCAACACCCGACCGCCGGCTGCGATGCACGCAGCGATGTGGCCTTCGACCGCATCGCGGTGTGGCCGGTAGTGGTTCGCGACCATGGCAGCGCGCTCGGCGCGGCTGCGGTCCCGCGTGATCTCCGAGTGCAGCCGGCGGTGTCCGATCGAGCGATTCAGATCGACCAGCAGCCGTGTGGTGGTCGAAAAAAACAAGCGGCGCGTCGAAGCGCGTGGCCAGGTCCCGCGCGAGGTCCAGTGCACCCGGGTCCCAGCCGCGGTGGCTTTCCAGCAATGCCTCGGCGTCGGCAAACCATTCGGCATACGTCGGCCGGCACGTCACGTCCGCCGTGCTCGCAGCTGATCACGATCCGACGCGGGGGCTGCGCTCATTCGAGCAGCGAGCGGACGTGCTCGGCAATCGCCAACGCGCTGGTCAACCCGGGCGACTCGATGCCGAACAGATTGACAAGCCCACGCACGCCGTGCTCGGCCGGGCCTTGCAGCAGGAAGTCGCGCGCCGGCTCGCCGGGCCGCTGCAGCTTCGGGCGCATGCCCGCGTAATCGGGCTGCAACGCGGCGTCGGGCAGCGCGGGCCAGTAGCGCCGCACCTCGGCATAAAACCCATCGGCGCGGCTCGGATCGACGGCCAGATCGTCGGGCCGATCGACCCATTGCACGTCGGGCCCGAACTTGGCCTGACCACCCAGGTCCAGCGTCAGATGCACGCCGAGCCCCGCCGCCTCCGGCACCGGATAGATCAATCGCGAAAACGGGCTGCGACCGGCCAAGATGAAGTAGTTGCCTTTGCAGTAGTAAGCGGTCGGCACATGGCGTGCGTCGAGCCCGTCGATTCGCGCGGCCAGCAGCGGCGCGGAGAGGCCGGCGCTGTTGATCAGCTCGTCGCGCGAGCAGCTCGGTGCCGTCTTCGGTGCGCAGCAAAAAGCCGTCGCTGCGCACCTGCACGGCGCCAGCGGCGAATTCAAGGCAACCAACCCGCCCGCGTGCTCCAGGTCGCCCTGCAGCGCAAGCATCAACGCGTGGCTGTCGATGATGCCGGTGCTTGGCGACAACAACGCGCCGCAGCACGCGAGTGCGGGCTCCAGCGACTGTGCCTGCGCGCGGGACAGGCGCTGCAGATCGGTCACGCCGTTGCCGGCCGCCTGCGCGAGGATCGCATCGAGCCGGGGCAACTGCGCGTTGTCGGTTGCCACGATCAGCTTGCCGCAGCGTCGGTGCGCAATGCCGCGCGCCTCGCAGTACCCGTACAGCGCCTCGCCGCCCGGCCACGCAGAGCCGGGCTTTCAGCGAGCCGTGCGGATAGTAGATGCCGGCGTGGATCACTTCGCTGTTGCGCGAACTGGTGCCGGTGCCGATGCCGTCGGCTGCTTCGAGCAGCAGCACTTCGCGCCCGGCCGAGCGCCAATGCGCGCGCCACGGCGCCAGCCCGACCACGCCGGCGCCGACGACCACGCATTCCGCTGGTCCGGCTCGGCCATCGCAGCGACCGTGGTCATGTCTGCATCCCGCGGCACCACGCTCGGGGGTTAAATGGGTTTGAGCCATTCGATCGGTGCGCGCAGTCTGCGCGGCAGCGGCCGAAAGCCGGCGGTCCAGTCGCCAGGCTGGCTGCGTACCTTTGGAGCCGCCGATGGATCTTCAGCTGGATGCTGTGGCGGCCGCACGCCGGACTGCCGCAGCGGTGCATCGGCTCGACATCTTTGTGCGGATGGTTGTATGCCACGTCGTGGCCCCAGCCGCGCAGGCGCTCGCACGTCGGTCTGGACAGCCGCACGCGCATCGTGCTGCCGTCGCGGCTGTCCGACCAAGACGTCCGCAGGCGCAAGCCCGGGAAAATCGGTCGCCTGGCTGGCCGCCATCGCCGGCATCGAGTGACCATCGATCTGGATGCTGTGGTGTCGATGCCGCGCGTGCGCGCGCGTCGATCGCGGCGGCGACGGCCGCGTGAGGGCCGCCAGCACGGGGGTGGATCACTCGCCCCCGATGTCGACCACGCCTAAATGCTCGCGCCCCTCGGTGGCACAAGACGGTCCCTTGCCCAGCCAGTTTCCCGCCCGGGATCGTCGGTGCAGTGGCCAGGCCGCCGACTTGGCCCGGTCGCATCCCCGAACCGCTACTCGCGGATACTGCTGGACAATGGCTTGAGCCCAAGGCGGCGGGAACTTGAGTTCTGACTCGTATCCTGCGTCCATCAGCCGGATCTTGACGTTCAGTTCGCTGACTTGATGGCGGTACGGAGAGTCGAGCACCAGCGCGTTGCTCGGGGCGAGGCGGTTGGCTCCATCGTGGCTTGCCATGGTCGCCTGCCCGGCTCGGCCCGCCTCGGCGCCCAGTGAAGCCGGTACACTGAAATATCCAGGCCATCGGTGATCCGCCTGAGGACCCAACCATCAGCGCAACCGCCGATTCTCATCTCACCTTTTTCGAAATGCCCGTCCATATGAACGCCAACGACACCCAACCCACCGCCGCCACCAGCACGCCGGAAAGCCTCGACGCATTGAAGCAGGCCGGCGAAGAGTTGCGCACGCAAAGCCGCCGACAGCGCGCGCGACGTGCGCGCTGCGGCCGAGCGCGACGCCGCCCGTTTTGCCGAAATCGCCCGCGAGTGGTGGCATCACAACGCCCAGAGTGCGAACGAGGCCGCCCAAGCCGTGCGCGGTGAGACCGCCGCGTTCGGCCGCCGCACCGAAACCTATGTGCGCGACGAGCCGATGAAGGCGGTGTTGATCGCCGCTGCCGTGGGCGCGTTCGTGGCGGCTTTCCTGGTCGGCGGCCGGCGCGACTGAACATGCAGCACAAGCACGACCATTCGCCGGAATCGAAGCCCGCGCCCGAGGAGCCTGGCGCGGGACTGCAGGAAGGCGCAACGCGCACGATCCGCGGTGCACCCGGCGGCACCCAGCCGCCGGCAAGCACCGGCGACACCGACGGGGCGATGCGCATGCCGTTCGAGCGGGATCAATCGTCGGACTCGAGCGCGGATCGCCCACGTGCCGTGATCAAGCAGGCCAAAAAAGACCTTGACGCCGGATTGGTGAACACCGACCTGCGGGGTTCGCCCGGGCAAGATGCGGAACAGCAACGCAAATTGCTCGATGCCGAAAAGGCGCGCAGCCGGCCCGACGGGGCAGCCGAGCCGAAGGAGTGACCACGTGTCGAGCAATTTTCTGTTCCCTCCGAGTCCCGCCTCGAGAAGGCTCAGCCGGCTGCAAGCATCGCGCGGTCTGGCCTGCGTGCTGGCTGTGCTCGCGCTGGCCGGCTGCGATCAAAGCAAGATGGCCGGCACCCCCCGGGCAACAGCTCGATGCCGCCCTGGCCAATGGCGAGCGGAAAGTGGACGGGTTGAAGGCCGAGGCACGAACGGCCGGCGAGCGGATGTCCGAAGGCGCAAGCGCGCTCAGCAGCAAGGTCGAGGCGTTTGCGGGCGACGCCGGCACTCACCGCCCGCGTCAAAACCAAGCTGGCGGAGGACGCCTCGATCAACGCGCTGAAGCTCGATGTGGACAGCCGCGGCACGCACGTCACGCTGACTGGCACGGTTCCGACGACGACCGCGCGCGACCGGGCGATCGCACTGGCCAAGTCGGTGGACGGCGTGCAGACGGTCGACAACAAACTCACAGTGGCCGCCGCGCCCGCCGCCCGCTGACCGTGACGCGGGTGTGCACGCTGCCTGAAGCGGCAGCGTGGGTGGGTCGGATCAGCGGCCTGCAGCACCGGGCCGGGCTGGTCCCACCACCTCGTGATTGGCCCAGGCCGATCGACACGAAGTTCGCGTTGACGGTGTCGCAATACGCGGGACGGACCGGGCGGTGCCCGCCTTCTAACCATGACGCCAATGACTTGGGTGGGGCAAACATCCAGATGGTGCGAGGGCTCTGGGCTTGATGCCGAGCCGAGCACATAAGTGCCATGCACGACCAGTGTGCGTACTGAAGCCGCGTTGTGGGGCCGCCTACCGCCGAAGCGCAGCGAAGCCAGCCCACCACCGATCCGCCGCGTTATTCCTTTGTTTCCTCGGGCGGGCGAATGTCGGCGCGTTCCGTTTCTTCGCCCGACGGTGTTTGGGCATCGAGCCCCGTCTCGGGCGACTCGCGGCGCTGCGGCATATCGGTCGGGTGACTGATCAATTCCTCGATCACGAAGTGGCCGTAATGCTGGGCACGTTCGCCGCCATGGGCTTTGGCGCAATCGGCGATCGCCGCGGCCTGCTCGTCGTCTTCGCCCGCACCACGAGGAAGTGAAAGCCCTCTTCCGCCAACGCCTGGTGCGACTTGATCAGATTCAGCTCCTGGCCGACACCGGCCAGCGGGCTCGCGTTCTCGAGATCGCCATCGATCTGCGCGAGCATTTCGCGGTCGGTCAGGAAGCGCACCGCGTCGCCCTGCACGTCCAGCTTGTCGAGTTCGCGCGCCGTCGCGCGGGCCTCATCGGCGGTCGGAAACGAAATGACCACGTGGCCCACGGGTTTGAACACCCCGAATGTCTTGTTGTACTCCTGTGCCATCGGATGGGTTTCCTCGAGAAAAAGCTGGGGTGATGAATCGTGCTGGCCGAAAGCATATAGCGTTTGGGAAGACATCTCACTGCACCGGGCGCCCCGTCCTGCCGACCGTTCGCGACATGTCCGCCCGGCCTCTAAACGCGCCGTCGTCGTGCCACCCAGAACGCCAGCATCAGGAGCGCGATCGCCGCAAACGTCAGAAACGACCAGTTGGCCAGCGACAGCCCGAGAAACGTCCAGTCGATCTGGCTGCAGTCGCCGCCGCCTTTGAAGATCATCGGAATCGCGCGCTGGAGCGGAAACGTCTCGATCATTCCGTAGAAATCGCGGCCGCAGCTCGCGACTTCCGGCGGGTACCACTGCAGCCAGCTCTGCCGCGCCGCGACGAACGCACCGAACGCTGCCGACACGATCAGCAACAAAGCACCGAACAACTGCGCGCCGCGTCGCGCGAACAGACTGGTCACCGCAGCGATCAACGCGATCGCAACCAGCGCATAACGCTGCACGATGCACATCGGGCACGGATTCAGCCCGACGACGTGCTGCAGATACAAGCCGTAGCCCAGCATCGCCACCGCGGCAAGCGCCAGCAAGCCAACACCCGGCGTGGAGCCGCCTGCAACCAGTCGAACATAAATTTCCCGCTTTCCTCGTTTTCGTTTCAAAGGAATTCCGTCGGGTCAGCCGATGCGCCGGTCGCGCTATGACGCCGCCGTGCGGATGGGTCGGGTCGACCCACAGCACGGTCTCGGGCGCTTCCACCGGCGCGATGTCCAGGTTCACCGCAACCGCCTCGCCGTCGCTGCGGCACAGCACGCATTCGAGCGCCTCATCGGGGCTCGCATTGATTTCCTGATGCGGCACGTAAGGGCGGCACGTAGATGAAGTCGCCGGGGCCGGCTTCGGCCATGTACTGCAGCTGCTCGCCCCAGCGCATGCGCGCGCGGCCGCGCACGATGTAGATCACGCTCTCCAGGTGGCCATGATGGTGCGCGCCGGTCTTGGCATTCGCATGGATCGTCACGGTGCCGGCCCAGAGCTTTTGCGCGCCGACGCGGGCGAAATTGATCGCGGCCTGCCGGTCCATGCCCGGCGTCTGCGCGGTATTCGGGTCGAGCTGGCCAGCGCCGATCACGCGCACGCCCTCGTGCTTCCAGTGGTCGGTGTGGGGGTGGTTGCCTCGTGGCTCATCGTGGTAGTCCTCGGCGTTGTGCGGCCGTCCAGGCGCCGGCCGCGAACAGATCAATCGATCAATGCCGAATACACCAGCGTGCGAAACAGCGGCCGGTAGTAGTCGCGCTGGTTCGGCGCCTGGATCATCATCAGTGCGAACAGGTCTTCCTTCGGATCGACGAAGAACGTGGTGCCGCCGATGCCGCCCCAGTAGTAGGAGCCCGACCGAGCCCGGCACCGGAGCCACGCCGGCCGCCGTGCGCACCGCGAAGCCCAGGCCGAAGCCGTTGCCGGCTGGCAGCAGATCGGCCGGCTGCGCTGGCCGCATGCACGCCGATGCCGCCCAGGTGGTCGGCGGTCATGAAGTCGACCGTGCGCGGGCTGAGCAGCCGCACGTCGCCGAGAAAGCCGCGGTTCAGCATGAACTGCAGAAAGCGCGCGTAGTCGAGCGCGGTCGACATCAGGCCGCCGCCGCCCGACTCGAACGCCGGCACTTCGCGCGGGTCGAGCATCGGCATCGTCTCGCCGCCGTCGGGATTGTGCACGAACGCTTCCGCGATCCGGTGCGCCTGCGCGGCCGGCACCGAGAACGCGGTCTCGTGCATCGCCAGCGGCTCGAAGATGCGCTCGCGCAAGTGTTCGCCGAGCGGCTGGCCCGACACCACCTCGAGCACGCGGCCGAGCACGTCGGTCGCGTGGCTGTACTCCCAGACCGTCGCCGGGCTCGGCCACCAGCGGCAGCTCGGCGATGCGCTGCGCGAACGCCTCGTTGGTGAGCGACCGCGCCACGCCCAACGTGTCGCGGTAGCGGCGCTGCAACGGCGAGTCGCCGGTGAAGCCGTAGGTCAAGCCGGCTGTGTGCCGCAACAGGTCCTGCACCGTGGGCACGCGCGTGGCGGGCCGGGCGGCGCTGTCAGGCCCCGCGTCGACCGTGAGGTCCTTGAATTCGGGCACGAACTTGGCCACCGGGTCGGAAAGCAGCAGCCGCCCGCGCTCGATCAGCATCATGGCTGCGGCCGAGACGATCGGCTTGGTCATCGAATAGATGCGGAAGATCGAGTCGAGCGCCATCGGCACGCCAGCCTGCGGGTCCTGCGCGCCCAGGCTCTCGCAGAGCACCAGCTTGCCGTGCCGTGCGATCAACGCGACCGCGCCGGGCAGCCGGCCCCGCTCGATTTCGGACTCGAGCGCATCGACCAGATGGTGCAGCCGCGCGGGCATGAAGCCGAGTTCGGACGCGCCGCGCCGGCCGGCCATGATGAAGGGTCTGGACATGATGCGGAGAATGCCTTTGTCGAACGGGTTGCCGAAACCGGCCGATTTTCTCATCGAAAGCACCTCATGAAGACTTTGCTGATCGTCCAGCACAGCCGCACCGGCGGCGCCCTGCAGATGGCGCAGGCCGCGCAGCGGGCGGCGCAGACGGAAGGCGCAGCCGATGTCCGCGTACGTCTGCTGGCCGCGCCCGACGCCGCACCGCAGGACCTGCTCGATGCGGATGGCTATCTGTTCGCAGCGCCCGAAAACCTGGCCGCGATCGCCGGGCTCATGAAGGATTTCTTCGATCGCTGCTACTACCCGGTGCTCGGCCGCATCGAAGGCCGGCCTTATGCGGCACTGATCTGCGCCGGCAGCGACGGCAGCAACGCCGCGCGGCAGCTCGAACGCATTGCGACCGGCTGGCGTTTGAAGCGCATCGCACCGACCCTGATCGTCTGCACGCACGCGCAGACCCAGGCGCAGATCCTCGCGCATAAGACGATCGCTGAAGCCGAGCTTGCGCATGCGCCGAACTCGGGGCTGCGCTGGCCGCCGGGCTCGCGCTCGGCGTGTTCTGATCCGCCCCGCGCTCAGTTGGTGGCCGCTGCCTTGCGCGCCCAGAGATGCGCGGCCACCAGCGCGCGCCACGGGGCGAACTCGGCCAGCCACGCACGCGCCTCACGCTCGCCGACCTGGACATCCAGGCCGAGCACCTGCTGCAGATTGCGCCGCACCGCGACATCACCGTGCAGCGACCCGTCGAGCCAGCCGAAGCCGCGCAGCAGCGCGTAGTCGATCGTCCAGGGCCCGATGCCGTAGAGCCGGGCAAGCCGTGCGCGGATGTCTGCGACCGGCAACGCGAGCGTGCCGGCCAGCCGCGCCCAGTCATCGAGCGGCAGCCCGCCTTCGACCACCGCCTGCGCGAGGCCCAGCACGGCGCGCGTTTTGGCCTGCGAGAAGCCTGCGGCACGCAGCACCTGCGCGTCTTGCACTGCCAGCGCAGCCGCATCCGGATGGCAGTGCAGCCCGCTGCCGACATGCGTCAGACCGACGCCCTGAATCATCCTGCGGCGAAGCGACAACGCCGCCGTCACGCTGATCTGCTGGCCTGCCACCGCCCAGACCAGCGCCTCGAACGGCGTGGCCGCCAGCGGCACGCGCAGGCCGGGCTGGCGGGCGATCAGCGGGCCGAGCTGGGGGTGGCCGCCGAACGCCCGCTCGAACGCCTCGACGGTCTGCGTCAGCCCGAGCATGCGCCGCACCATGCGCTCGAAGTCCGCCTGCGCGGCCGACGGAAGCGGCGCATCGGCCGCTTCGATCGCGAGTTGTGCGTGTGCGCGATCGGGTTCGAAGCGAATGTGCAGGCAGGCCGGCCACCCATGCCAGATCAGCCCTTTGCGCAGATCCGCTTCTCCGACGCGCTCGGCCACCTGCTGGCCGTCGCGTCGATGAAACGCGAGCACGTCGAGCAGCCGGAAGTTGCTTGGCAAGCGCAGATCGATGTCCAGCACACGCGCGCCGCCTGCGACCGCCGTGGCTGACCGACTCATGCACCGCGCCGTGGCCGGGCGCGCCGCCCGGACCACGCCGTCATCAGCGCGATCAGCGCCGCGGCCGTCGGCACCCCTGCCTGCAGCGAGTCCATCGTCCACAACGTCGCGGCGCTGATCGCACACCAGGCGATGGCCAACGCCCAGACCAGCGACACCGCCACGGCGACCCAACGCGGCGACGCCCGCGGCATCAGCAGCAACAGGCCGAGCGTCGCGATTGCCGTCGGGTCGGGCGCCGATGCGAACAGTTCCGCCTGCATGCCGGGCCGGCCGGCCGCCGCAGCCAACAGCGGCTGACCCAGCAGCGCCCAGACGAACAACGCGGCGCCGAGCCACCCGCGACGTCCTGCCGCAGCCGCGGCGATGGCACCGGGCCACCGCGCGAACAGCGCCAGCCCGCCCAGCAGCGCAGCCTGCAGCCCGAAGCCGACAGCGAACACCCAGGCAGCCGAACTGATCGGCGCATAACGCTGCCAGACGAACGCCCAGCCCACCAGCGCCCAGGCCGCTGCTGCAAGCCCCAGCGCCGCTCGTAGCGCAGGTCGGCCCGGCCGCAGCCAGAGCCAGACAACGGCCGCCAGCCCCGCCGCCACGCCCCACAACGGCAGCGGCCACCAGGCGTCGTTGTGCATCTCGAACAGCCGCCAGTAGGTGCGCGGTGCGAACATCAGGAAGTCACGCGGCCGGTAGCTCCACCAGTCACTCATCGAGGCCCCTCGGATCGGCACGCCACGCAGCGTTCAAAGCAGCTTCGCCGCATCGGCAGCCATGCGTGTGCGCAGCGCCGCGTCGGGCTGACGTCCGCGTGCCGCATCGAGGTTCTCGACGACGTGCCCCACTTGCGTGGTGGCGGGGATCGCACAGGTGACGGTCGGGTGCGCGACGATGAATTTCAGCGCCGCCTGCGCCCAGCTCGTGCAGTCGATCTCCGCGGCCCAGCCCGGCAGCGGCCTGCCTTGCAGACGGTCGGTCATCGAGCCGCCTCGAAACGGCCGATTGACGATCACCGCGATGCCGCGCTCATGCGCCAACGGCAGCAAGCGCTGTTCGGCGGCCCGGTCCTGCAGGTTGTAGGTGAACTGGACGAAGTCGATCGGTTGCGTGGCCATGATCTGCGTCGAGCTCTTCGTGACGCCGCCCATGCGACGTCGTGATGCCGACATGGCGCAGTCGGCCGGCAGCCTTCATCTCGAACAGCCGCGGCAGATGCCGCTGCCACGCGAGCAGGTTGTGTACCTGCAGCAGATCGAAGCGCGCCACGCCCCATTGATCGCGCGACGCGTCGATCTGTGCGGCGCCTTGTGCCGCGTCGCCCGACCCACACCTTGTCGGCGGAAAACAAGGCGGCCGGATGCCCGAGCTGCGCCAGCGCGTGACCGATCGTGGGCTGTGCCGAGCCGTACATCGGCGAGCAGTCGATCAGGCGTCCGCCGTGCGCGAAGAAGGCGCGTATCACCTGCGTGCATGCGGCCAGCGCACGCGGGTCGTTGCCGACGTTGAACGTGATCCAGCTGCCCAATCCGACCACCGGCAGCGATTCGCCACTTGACGGAATCCTGCGCATGAGCGCAGCCGTTTCCGCACCCACGGCCCGCACCCCGCGCGGCAGGCAGATGGCCATCGCGGAGCCTGCCGCGGCAGCGCCCAGCAGGCATCTGCGGTGCAGCCCGAGCGTTGCGGCAGGGTCGAGGCGATGCGTTGACGATGGATTCGTTTTCATGCAGGTTCGAAGTCGCAGGCCGCGCGGAGTTCCGGCAACACGCCCTGCCATTGTGCTGCCGGTCCCGCGCGCGGTTATGGTGTCAGGCGATGCCAAGCCATGTGCATTCGATGCAGCGTTCAGGAAGAACGCCGAACGCGACGCAGCCGTCCCACCAGGAAAGTAAGACCACCTCGATGAACGCCAACGACACCGAAGCCCCCGATCCGTCCAAGCCGCTTGCGGGCATTCACGTGCTGGACCTCTCCGCGGTGATCTCCGGCCCGATGTGTTGCGCGCTGCTGGCCGACCAGGGCGCCGACGTGATCAAGGTCGAGCCGCTGGCGGGCGATCAGTCGCGCCGGATCGGGCCGTCCAAGGGCGACCTGTCCGCGCTGGCGGTCAGCGTGAACCGCGGCAAACGATCGATCGCGCTCGACCTGAAGCGCAACGACCACCTGGCCGTCGTGCATGAGCTCGCACAGCGCGCCGACGTGCTCGTGCAGAACTTTCGCCCGGGCGCGATGGAGCGACTGGGCCTGGGTGCCGCCACGCTGTGCACCGCCAACCCGCGGCTCGTCTACGTCTCGATCAGCGGTTTCGGTGCGGACGGTCCGTACGCCGGCGGGCGGGTCTACGACGCGGTGATCCAGGCGGTCTCCGGCATGGCCGCGTCGCATCCGAACCAGACCACCGGCGCGCCGACGCTGCTGGCCACCACCATCTGCGACAAGCTGAGCGCGCTGACGGCCGCGCAGGCCGTCGCGGCCGCACTGTATGCGCGCGAGCGCACCGGCCGGGGCACCACCATCGATCTGTCGATGCTCGACGCCGCACTGGCATTCCAATGGCCGGACGCGATGAACAACCTGACGTTCGTCACCGATCCGCCGCCCAGATTTCCCGAGTTCGGCGTCTCCCAGCGGCCTTACAAGACCGCGAACGGCTACGTGGCTGCGATGACGCCGCAGGCGGACGAGTTCGCGAATTTGTGCAAGGGCCTCGGCCGCCCCGAGATCGCCGACGACCCGCGGTTTGCGACCGCCCAGGCACGCCGCCACAACGTCGTCCAGCTGGTGGCTTTGATCGAGTCGCTGACCGGCACGCACGACACCGACGCGCTGGTCGCCGCGTTGCGCGACGACGGCGTGCCGATCGGTCGCGTCAACGACCGGCACGAAGTGCTGACCGACCCGCAGGTGCTGCACAGCGGCTCGGTGGTGGAAATCGACCACGGCGACGTCGGCACGGTGCGCGTGGCCAGGTCCGCCGCGCACTTCGGCGGCCGGCCGGCGCCGCTGCCGACCGCCGCTCCGCGCGTCGGCCAGCACGCGCGCGAAGTGCTGCGCGATCTCGGCTACAGCGAAAGCCGGATCGATGCGCTGTTGTCCCCGTTGCCGAAAGCCGACCGCTGAAGGAGGCCCATGCTCGATTGGGCGGTCGAGCGGCCGACCCGCATTGCGCCGCCCGGATCGCGTGCGCCCACGCTCGAGCCGCCGGACGCGGACCCGGATGCGCGCGCCTTCATGGTCGACCGCGAGTTCGCCCACATCCACAACCCGCCGATCGGCAGCCTGCACCCGACCCTGCCGCCCGCGCTGCGGGCGCTCGCCCTGGACAGAGGCCGGGCGATGCGGCCATCCACTCGCGATCCGCGGCCTGGCGTCCGAAGGCGTCTTGTCCGTATTCGCGCCGCGCGACGCGCCCGCGCGGGATACCGTGGAGCTTTTGCTGCGCGCCTCGCATCACCACGCGCGCGGGTTGCCGGCCGCGGCGGACCGACGGTCTAACGCGCTTTGCGGAACGTCAGATTGATCCGCTGGCGCCCCACCGCCGGGTGTTCGCCATCGCGCAACGTCAGCACGCCGTGGAAGGCGAGACGGGTCGGCCCGCCCCAGACCACGACATCGCCATGCTGCAACGGCACCCGCTGCGTCGGGCCGCTGCGCTGCGCACCGCCGAACACGAACACGGCGGGCAGGCCGAACGACACCGAGACGATCGGCGCGGAGAAATCGCGCTCGTCCCGGTCCTGGTGCAGTGACATGCGCGCGCCGGGCGCATAGCGGTTGATCAGACACGCATCGGGCTCGAACCCAGCGTAACCCGCGCGGGACGCCGCGCGTCGTGCGAGATCGCGCAGCGATGCGGGCATCGAAGGCCACGCTGCGCCGCTGAGCGGATCCGTCGGCTCATAGCGGTAGCCGCCCGCGTCACTGACCCAGCCGCAGTCGCCGCAATTGGTCATCGCGACCGACATGACACGGCCGCCCGGCGTCCTCAGGTGTCGAAACGGCGCCTCGGAGGCGACCGATGCGACATCGCGCCAGACGGACAGCATTGCGGACGACGCGAAGCCGCGCAGCAGCAATGCACCGGGCGCGATCGATTGCTCGACCGCCCGGCCGTCGGTGTGGCCGTCGGTGTGGCCATCGAACAGATCGAAGGTCATTGCTGCCGTTTCATCTCGAGCCGCGTCGCCGAAACGCAGGCCGGACCCGGCACATCACGCGGCGCCGCTTCGATGCGTGGCGGCTCGCCGTGCGGCGTCCGCAGGTTCGCCGAAGCCCACGCGCCTGCCGCTGAAGCCAGCGGGTGCTGCTGCCTGTTCACGACGCCGCTTCCCGCTGCAACAACGCACGTTTTCGCTCGACTCCCCAGCGGTAGCCGGACAGCGCACCGTCGCGACGGACCACTCGGTGGCACGGCACCGCGACGGCGACCGGGTTCGCAGCGCACGCACCGGCCACGGCACGCACGGCGGCCGGCGCACCGATGCACGCGGCGATCTCGGTGTAACTTGCGGTCCGTCCGGGCGGAATGCGGCGCAGTGCCTGCCAGACGCGCTGCTGAAACGCGGTGCCGCGCAAGTCCAGCGGCAAGTCGAGCCCGATGCCCGGTGCCTCGACGAATGCGATCACCTGGGCGACTCGCTGCTCGAACGCCGTGTCCGCTCCGATCAGTTCCGCGTTCGCGAATTGGTCCTGTAGCGCGCGCACCAGCAGGTCCGGGTCGTCGCCGAGCGCGATCGCGCAGATGCCGCGCTCGGTTTGCGCGACCAGAATCGCGCCGAGCGAACAGCGGCCCACCGCGAAGCGAACCCGCGTGTCGGCGCCGTGGTGGCGGAATCGTGTCGGCGTCATGCCGAGCACCGCATCGCTGCGTTCGTAGAAGCGGCTGCTCGAGCCGTAGCCGGCTGCATGGATCGCGTCGGTGACCGACACCGCCGGCTCGGCCAGCGCGCTGCGCACACGCTGCGCCTGCTGCGCCGCCGCGTAATCTCGCGGCGTGAGCCCGGTCAGCCGCCTGAACACGCGGTGCAGATGATGCGGGCTCAAGCCCGCGCGCGCCGCCAGTTCGGCCAGCGTCGGCGCGGTCTCGGCCACCGCGATGAAACGGCACAGGTCGGCCACCGTGTCGGCATGCGCTGCGACCGGCGACGGCTCCTCGGGCCGGCACCGCCTGCACGCGCGAAAACCGGCTGCCTTCGCCGCCGCGGCGCTGTCGTGGAATTCGATGTTTTCCGGCCGCGCTGGCCGCGATGCGCAACTCGGCCGACAGAAAACGCCGGTCGTGCGAATCGAGAAGACGAACCGTCCGTCGGCGGCCGGATCGCGCGCGCGCACCGCCGCGTAACGCGGATCGGCTGTGGTGATCGTCGCGCGGCGTTCGGAGTCGGTGATGTGGTTCATGCGGATGCTTGCAAAGGGTGGCCGGACTGCCGCCACTCTCGCGCTGTCCGCGCGGCTCGGCAATCCGCTGCTTGCGATTCAATTCGGATCGCCTCCGTGCACCAGCTCGTGAGCAGCTTGCCGGCGCGGCGGGGCGCCGCACGGCGAATACCGCATTCTCCCGCGCGGGACGCGTGTGCCGATTCGCCAGCGGGATCGCATGCACGTATTCGAGTGCGCGATCGACGGCCTGAACCGCGGCTCGACCGGCAGCCGCATTCCCGACCGACAATTGATCGATTCGCCGCCGCGGCAATTTCGCCGCACGGCAAGCATCTGACGATCAACGGGCACATCGATGGACAAAGGTTTCTGGATCACGGCACTCATGGTTCCGGTGCTGGTCGGCGCGGCGGTGCGGCTCGGCTGGATCGGCGGCACCGCGCCGGCCGATCTGGGGGTGCACGCAGGCCGCCTGAAAGCGCCGGCGCGCGCCCCCAACAGCGTGAGCAGCCAGGCGGGGCTTTATCCAGACCACCCCAGGGCACGCGACGCCGCCATCGAACCGTTCGAATTCTCGGGCGACGGCGCAACCGCGATGCGACGGCTGGCCGCGTTGCTGCGGCGCGAGCCGAATCTGGACATCACACGCGACGACGGCGACTATCTGCGTGCCGAAGCGCGCAGCGCGATGCTGCGCTTTGTCGACGATGTCGAATTCTGGCTCGACGAGGCCAACGGCGTGATCCAGCTGCGTTCGGCAAGCCGGCTCGGCTACAGCGACCGCGGTGTGAACCGCGCGCGCATCGAGGCGCTGCGTTCGGCCTTCCACGCCGGCGGCACGCCGCAGCCGGCTGCGAACACCGCTGCGGCGGTGTAGAGCCACTCGACCGGAGGGGTGCGTGAGGTCCGACGCTTGCGGCTGCGTGGGGCGGCAGGCCATGCAACTCGCGCCCGGATCGGCCCTGGCGGCGCGAAGCGTGCTTCGAGCCCGCATGGAGTCGGGCCGATCGGCTCGGCGGGTTGGGCTCCCCGGCAATGCAAAAGAACGACGACAGCCCGTTGACCGCGACGCCCGACCCAGTCGGGGCGCTGCAGTTCGATGTCGTGATCGAGGTGCCACGCGACAGTTTTTTTAAAGCGCGGGATGGGCGGCCGTGTGCATCTCGTCTCTCCGCTGCCCTGCCCCTACGACGGCGCAATCCCCGGCTATTTGGGCCGCGAAGGCGACTTGCTCGACGCGTGGGTGCTGGGGCCCCGGCTTGCGTTCGGCACCCGGCTGCGGCTGCGGGCCTGGGGCGAGATCACGCCGTCCGATCGGGGCCGATCGGACGACAAACTGATTTGTGGCGCATGGCTGTCGACGGCGGCCGAACGCCGCGCCGTGCTGCGTTTTTTTTCGCTTCTACGCGCACTGCAAGGCGCTGCTGAACTTCGCGCTGCGCCGGCCCGGCCGCAACGCCTGCGAAGGCGGGTGCGAAGTGGACACCGCGCTGCGCCGTGCGCCGATTGCCTCCGAATCGGCGAAGCAGCCCGATCCGGTACTGAGATACTTAACCGGCCGGTCGCGGGTGCCCAGGGCAGTGCGTCGCCGGCACCCGAAGCGACGCACGCGGGCAGGCCGAGATAATGCGGCAGTTTCCGGCACCCTCCACCCCTCATCACTTACTTCGAAGGCAGCGCACCATGAATCAACTCGACTTGCAAGGCCGCACCGCGGTCATCACGGGCGGCGCCCAGGGCATCGGCTATGCGGTGGCCGAGCGGCTGCTGGCCTCCGGCGCGGCGCTTGCGCTTTGGGACCGCAACGAGCAGACAGCTGGAACAGGCCGGACGCGCGTTGGGCGCCGCCGCAGGTCGTGTGTCGACCCACCGCGTCGACGTGACCGACGAAGCCTCGGTCGCCGCCGCCACGAAGTCCACGATGGCCGCGCATTCGCGCATCGACGCACTCGTCAACAGCGCGGGCATCACGGGCGGCAACGCCGTGACCTGGGAGCTCGAGCCGAGCGTCTGGCGCGAAGTGCTCGAAGTGAATCTGACGGGCTGCTATCTGACCTGCCGCAGCGTGGTGCCGGTGATGGTCGCCGCCGGCTGGGGCCGGATCGTGAACATCGCGTCGGTCGCGGGCAAGGACGGCAACCCGAACGCGGCGCACTACAGCGCGTCCAAGGCGGGACTGATCGCGCTGACCAAGTCGCTCGGCAAGGAGCTCGCAAAATCGGGCGTGCTGGTCAATGCGGTCACCCCGGCGGCGGCCAGCACCGCGATGTTCGAGACGATGAAGCAGGAACACATCGACTACATGCTGTCGAAGATTCCGATGGGACGATTTCTTGGAAGTGACCGAAGCGGCAGCCATGATCGGCTGGCTGTGCAGCGAAGACTGCGCGTTTTCAACCGGCGCGGTGTTCGATCTGTCCGGCGGCCGCTCGACTTATTGAGTCTGCCCGCCAGGGGCGGGTGCCGCGGGTGCGGCGATGCGCCGGCCCGCTGCGCGAGCGCGCAGCGGCGTGACTAGCCAAGCTTTTCAAGCTTACAGATCGAGCTTGGTCACCTTGGTGCCGTCCAGGCTCAGGTTGGCCATCAGGCCGCCGTTGGTCAGCACGTAACCGACCACGGGTTGGGCACCGTTGAGGTGCCGATCGAGGTGTTTGCGCCCACGTTGAGCACCGAACGTTCGCATCGGCCCCGCGGTCCAGCCGCTGCTGGTCTTGAACTTGTTCAGTGCTTCCTGCGTCATGAACAGCACGTAGACCGCTTTCGAATCCGCGCCCGCGAGCAGACCGACCGAACCGGCGGCCGTGCTGTAGTAGCCCGTCGTGCGGCCACCTTCACGCAGCGCGCCTTGTCCGTACGAGCCGCCGACCACGAAACCGGCACTCACGACCGACGGGAACACCAGCACGCCCTTGGCCTGGTTGAGCATGGAAGTCGCCGAAGGCTCCTGGGCATTCAGTTGGACAACGCGTTGTCCACCGCGGCATCGATGCTCTGCGCTTCGACGCTGCACTGCCGGACGCGCCTTCGGTAGTCGTGGTCGTGGTGCAGGCACCGAGCAGCAACGCGGCGCAGCTGGCAGCGGTGGCAGGAAGAGTTTGCGGTTCATCTTGAGATTTCCCAAAGGATGTTGTTCGATTGAAATGACGCGTCGAAACGGCGGCCGGACCTGCGTCCGCTCCCTGCGCCGGATGCTACTGCCTGCACCCCGCATTCTTTCAACTCGACCGTTTCGAGCATGCCAAGACGGCAGACACCGTGCCCAGGGCAAGCACGGTGGACACCGCCACCGTCGCCGTACTGAGCGCCTGCGCGACGCGATAGCGCTGCGCGAACAGGAACACGTTGGCGCCGCTCGGCATCGCAGCCGCCGTCACCATCACCGCCAGACGCGCAGCGGCGCGAGGCCGAACCGCGTGCCGAACACCAGCACGCCGAGCGGCATCACCAGATTCTTCAGCGTGCGCCAGCGCGAGCGCGCCGCCCAGTTGCGAGCCGACCGGCGTGTGCGCCAGCGTGACCCCGACCAGCAGCAGCGCGACCGGACCGAATGCCTGGCCAAGCAGTTTCAAAGTCGGCATCCAGCACCGCCGGAATCGGCAGGCCGGTCTGGCCGAACAGCAGGCCGGCGACGATCGGCAGCGGCACCGGATGCCAGAGCGCATGCAGTACCGCCTCGCAGCACGACTCGCACCCGAGCGCGCCACGCGGCGCATCCATCCGCGCGTGCGCGCCACCGCCAGCTCGATCACGACGGTCGCCGCTCGTCAACAGCACCAGCGCATGCACCGAGATCAACGTGAACAGCAGCGCGCTGCCGGCCGGGCCCCACAGCAGCGCCACCAGCGGAATGCCGATCATCACGACGTTGCCGTAGATCGCCGACATCGCGAGCACCGCGGCCCGCGGCGTGAAGCCGCGCACCACCAGCGTGCCGACGAACACCAGACCCGCCACTGCCGAAAAACGGCAGCACTGGCGCGAGGCTCAGATGCGCGATGTCGATGCGTCGCCATGGAGCGAAACAGCAACGCCGGCAGCAGCAGAAAAAACACCAGATTCGACAGGTCCCGGCTGGCGCCCGCGCCGATCCAGCCCACGCGCGCGGCCAGCGCGCCCAGCGCGATCAGCAGCACCACCGGCACCAGCGCAGCGGCTACCGAGACGTCCATGAGCGGGCGAGGGAGCCGGATGGGCGAGATTGGGCAGACACGGCAGCCGACTTTAAGCGCCGCCGCGCCGCCGCACGCTTAGACTGGTCACCATCCGACCACTTCGAACCCTCGACCTCCTGCCATGAACGACAGCCACCTGCCCCCCAGCTTTCGGCACCGACGACCGGATCGGCTTCATCGGACTGGGTGTGATGGGTCGCGGCATGGCGCGCTGCCTGCTGCGCGCCGGCTACCCGGTGACGGCCAGCACGCGACGCGCCGAAGTGGCCGAGGCGTTTCGGGCCGAAGGCGTGACGATCGCAGCCGACGCGGCGGCAGTCGGCCGGACTGTCGCCTGGTGCTGCTCTGTGTCTCCGATGCGCCGGCCGTGGAAGACGTGCTGTTCGGGCCGCAGGGCCTTGTGGCGACGCTCGCGCCCGGGGCCTGCGTGATCGACACCAGCACGATCGCGCCGGCGTCCGCGCGCGACTTCGCGCCCGGCTCGGCGAGCGCGGCATCCACCTGCTCGACGCGCCGATCACCGGCGGCCAGGAAGGCGCCGAACGCGGCACGCTGACCTGTATGGTGGGCGGCGAGCAGGCCGTGTTCGAAGCCTGCCGCGCGCCCGCTTCGACATTTGCCGCCAACTACTTCTATGCGGGCCCGCAAGGCGCCGGCCAAGCGGTCAAGGCGTGCAACCAGGTGATGGTCACCAATACGCTTGCTCGGCGTGGCCGAAGCCATTGTGCTGGCGCGCAGTCAGGGCGTCGACCCGATGCGCATGCGCGAAATTCTGTTGACCGGCTCGGCGCGCAGCACGGTGCTGGAAAAGCACACGAAGAAGCTGCTTGACCAATCGTTCACGCCGGGATTTCGGACCTCGCTGATGCGCAAGGACCTGCGGCTCGCGCTGGCGACCGCGCTGGATGCGGGGGCCACGCTGGCCGGCGCCGAACGCGGCGAAAACCCTGCTCGACGCGATGTGCGACGCCGGCCGCGCCGACTGGGACTGGTGCGCGGTCGCGCTCGAGCTGCAGCGCGAAGCCGGGCTCGACACGCCGCAGCGCATCGAGCCCTGAGCGGCCTGGGCTTCCCGCGCTTCAGAAGCTCGCGCGCACGCCGACCTTTAGGCTGCGGCCCGGCAGCGGCGACGTCCCGGCGCCGTCTGCGTCAGGATCGGACGTGGCCGAGTACGGCGAGCCGGTTGCCGATGTTGTCGATGCGCGCATACCAGAGAAGATTGGTCGGCCCGGCTTTCATGCGCCAGTCGAGCGACGCGTTGAACAAGCGTATAGCCGGCGGTCGGCACGTCGCCCTGCGGGCACCCGGTCCTGCCGCGCGAAATAATCGAAGCCGAAGCGCGCACCGTAAGCGCCGTCCGCGCCAGACCAGCGTGCTGCCGGCGCGCCACGGCGAGATGCGCGGCAGCGGTTCGTTGGTCTGCAGGTTGGTCGCGCGCACCGAGTCCGCGCGCAGTTCGAGGTCGAGCGCATCGGCGGCTTTCATGCCGCCGGCAGCCGCACGTTGCCGCCCGCTTCGAACCCGTAGAAGCGCGCCGGCACCTGGCGTGAACACGAACACCGGCAGGCGGTCCGGGCCCGGCATCGGTGCTGCCGCTCGGCGATTGCGTTGCGCGCCGCTTGCCATCAACGCGATGTAGCTCGAGTAACGGTTGTAGTAGACATTCAGGCTGAAGCGGTTCGCGCCACGTTGCCACTTCGTGCCGGCCTCGAAATTGTTCGAGCGCTCCTTCGACAGATCGACGCTGCCGATTTCGTAGGTTCCGCTGGCGGCGTGCGGACCGTTCGCATACAGCTCGTAGTCGCGCGGCGCGCGTTCGACGTGCGCGACGTTCGCCGACAACTGCCAGTCCTGCAGCGCGGGGTCAGACAGCCGCGTTCCACAGCCCGCCCAAGCGCGATGCTGTACGGACTGAACGTCGGTCCGCCACGTGCGAAGCGGGTCGGTCGCGGCGCTGCCAGACGATTCGACGCGGCTTTGCTCGACCCGCGCGCTCAGCGCGACCTTGCCCCAGGACGCAGCCAGCTCTTGAGTCCGAACAGCGCGCTGCTCCTGCGGTCCGCGATCGCCGGAACGAACGCCTCTTCGCCGAGCGCCGAGAAACGCATGTTGCCAGCCTGCACGCCGTACAGGCCGCTCAGCGCGCCGACGCCGTGTTTTGATCTGCGCGCTGCGTGCCTCGACCCGCAGATCGTTGGCGCGCTTGGCGAACGTGTGGTCGGGTCGCTCCGCATCGAACTCGGTGTGGGTGTAGTCGGTGTGGCTGGCGAGCACCTTGATGCGCTCGATGACGCGAGCCGCCGAAGCGCCATCCGCCTTCGAGCGCATAGCGGTTTTGCCGCATCCGGATGTCGACGTTGTCTTCCGCGACGGTGCCGTAGGTGCTGCGGTAGGTGTCGACCGACGCGCCCAGGTAGCCACGGTCGAGCAGCACGCTGTTCCCGCCGACCGCGCCGCCATAGGTCTCGTTCGCCGAGTTGCAGATGCGGCGACGCATCACCGGCGTGCCGCCGCGCGCGCATTCGAGGGCGACCGGGACATGCACGTCGCTCGCTCTTGCGGCCGAACGCATCCACGTGCAACGCATAGCGATCGGTGCCGGTCTCCACCAGCGCGGCGCCGCTGCGTTCGCGGCTGCCGGTCGCGTAGCCCAGGTCGGCCTTGCCGGCCACGCCGCCGCGAGCGTCGAACAAGGCCTCGCGCGGGATGCGGTTGCTGATCAGATTCACCACGCCGCTGGTCTGCCCGCCGTACAGCAACGTGGCGGGACCGCGCAACAGTTCGATGCGCTCGACCGTCAGTGGCTCGATCGGCACCGCGTGGTCGAAGCTGAGTCCGGACACGTCGGCGCTCCTGCCGCCGTTGTTCAGGATGCGCACGCGGTCGCCGTCGAGTCCGCGAATGATGGGACGGCTCGCATTCGGGCCAAAGTAGGTGCTGGCGATGCCCGGCGTGGCGGCCAGCGTTTCGCCGAGCGAGCGCTGCGTTCGCAGCAGCAGCCCGGTGCCCGAATATTGCTCGTGCCGGCAGCACGGTGGCGTTACCAGCCACTGGTGTGTCGGTCACGATCACTTCGCCGAGGGTGGGGTTGCCGGTGCCGTCGGCTTGGCGAACGCGGTGCCGCAGCACAGCGACGCGGCCGCACAGATCGCGTGCGGCAGGAATGAAGGTTGAGAGTGGGACTTCAAAAAAATGACTCCGTAGCGGAACGAACGAACCGCCGGCGACCGGCGCTGCACAGCAAATGCGCAGCGAGGCGATCGAACGGCAAGGGAGGCCTTCTAGAGCGAAGGCGTTCGAACGAGCGACGAAGGCGGCGCACGCGCCTGGAAAAAAGACGCACGGCCGGCCGGCACGACGCCGACGCGGGCAGGCAGCGGCGCTGCCGCCACGAGCGAGGGCGCAGGCACCAGCGCGGGCGCCGAAGTCGGCGTCGGCTGCAACGCATGGTCGATCAACGCGCAGTCGTTCGCGCTGTGACTGCCGAACCAGCGCGCCACCGCGTCCGACCGGTTCGGCCGATGCACGCGATTCGGCCGATGGCGCCGCAGTTGCTCGCGTGATCACCAGCCGGCCCGCTGGCCGAGCAGGTGCACGACCCGGTGCAGCGCACCGAACGATTGACCGAACAGCAGCGCCGCGATCAGCCACCACATCAGCCGGCAGGCGACCGCGCCAATGGGCTGGGTCGGTGACTTGATCGGCACGAAGCGGCGCATCGGGCGATTCTGCCGCAGCGAACTTGAACGCCCTCAGTCGCTGCGGGGGCTCGCTGCAGTGCAGTCGCTCTCGTGTCGCGTCTCGCTTAAGGGTTAGTTAGGATGCCGCGGGACCGAACGCTTGATGCCAAATGACGCGATCGCTTGCGTGGCGATGCGCCGAAGGCATGTGATGTGGTTGCATCCACATTGCTGCCCATTCGGCATCGCGCGCCGATTCATCACACCCGATACCTGCAGGAGACTTCCCTTATGTTGCGCCGCAAAGTCCTCGCCGCCTTTTGTGCCATGCCGCTGTGCTGGCGTTCGCCGGAGCCGCCCAAGCCGCCTGGCCCGAGCGGCCGATCACGCTGATCGTGCCGTGGAGCGCCGGCGGCGGCACCGACGCGGTCGGACGCGTGATCGCAGCCGAGCTTGAAGCAGATCTCAAGCAGCCGGTGAACGTGGTGAATCGCACCGGCGGCTCCGGCGTGGTCGGCCACTCGGCGATCGCGGCCGCCAATCCGGACGGCTACACGATCGGCATCATCACGGTGGAAATCGGCATGATGCACCACATCGGGCTGACCAAGCTGACGGGCGCCGACTACACGCCGCTTGCGCTGATGAATTTCGACCCGAATGCGATCTTCGTACGGCAGGACTCGCCGATCAAGACCGCCAAAGACCTGCTTGAAGCAGCGAAAAAGGACCCGGGCAAGATGAAAGCCAGCGGCACCGGCCAGGGCGGCATCTGGCACTCTGGGCATGGCGCGCTGGCTGGTTGACAACCAACTGCCGGGCAACGCGATCGGCTGGGTGCCCACGCAGGGTGCGGCGCCGGGCTTGCAGGATTTGCTGGCGGGCGGCATCGATGTCGTGTCGTGCTCGCTGCCTGAAGCGCGCGCGCTGATCGAAGCCGACAAGGTGCGTCCATTGATCCTGCTCGGTGCAGCAAGCCCGATGGCATGTTTCCGAAAGTGCCGCTGTACGAATCGGCGGCCGGCAAGAAATGGAACGCGGGTGCCTGGCGCGGCATCGCGGGCCGAAAGGCATGCCGCAAGGACGTGAGCGACAAGTATGCGGCGTCGCTGAAGAAAATCTTCGAAGGCAAGACCTATCGGGACTTCCTCGCATCGCGCGGCTTCGGCGCGCAGTACGCGCCGCCGGCCGATTCGCGCAGTTCATGAAGGAAAGTGACGAAGAGCTCGGCGCCGCGATGAAAGCGGTGGGCATCGCGAAATAGACAGGCCGCATCTGACATCGCCGCCAGGCCCGACCGATGCGAATCCACGACAGTCTGATCGGCGCGGTGCTGATGCTGCTTTCGCTTGCGGTGCTCTGGCATATCCAGAGCTTCCCGCCGGCGCCGGGCCAGGATTATGGCCCGGCGGTCTTTCCGGGCGTGATCGCTGCGGGTCTGGCGCTCGCTTCGCTGGCGCTGATCTGGCAAGGTCTCAGGCAGCGGCAGGCACTGGTCGCGATGGGCGAGGGTCTGCGCTCGGGCAGGCACTTGCTCGCGTTCGCCATCGTGGTCGTGGGCGCGTGCTCTACATCCTGCTGTCGACCGGCTCGGCTTCATCGTGTGCAGCGTTGCGCTGCTGGTGATGCTTCAATGGGCGTGCGGCGTGCCCTGGGGGCTGAACCTCGGTGTGGCACTGATCGCCACGCTGGCGATCCACACCGCGTTCTACAAGTTGCTGAAGGTGCCGCTGCCCTGGGGTCTGCTCGACCGGTTCGCTTGGTAAGCCCGCTGCGGCCAGCCTGACACACGAGCGACGGCAACACGAAAACAGGACGACACGATGGACGCGGTGTGGTTGGCTTTTCAGATGGTGGCAAGCCCGGCCACGCTGCTGGCGATGCTGTTTGCCGGTGCATTCGGCATGTTCGTCGGCGCAGTGCCGGGGCTTGACGGCGACCATGGCCACCGCGCTGCTGGTGCCGATCACGTTCTTCCTCGATCCGGTGCCCGCGGTGGCAGCAATCGTCACCGCGACCGCCATGGCGATCTTCGCGGGCGACATCCCCGGCGCGTTGCTGCGCATTCCGGGCACGCCGGCGTCGGCTGCGTACGTCGACGAGTCCTACGCAATGACGAAAAAAGGCCAGGGGGAGACCGCGCTCGGCATCGGGCTGGTGTTTTCCTGCATCGGTGGGCTGTTCGGCACCGCGGTGCTGATCGTGGCGGCGCCGGCGTTCGCCGAAGTCGCAATCCAGTTCAGTTCGTTCGAGTATTTCTGGCTGGTCGTGCTCGGCCTGACGTGCGCGGTATTCATCACCGGCGACAACCCGGTCAAAGGACTGGTCACGCTGTTTCTCGGCCTGCTGATCGGCTGCGTGGGTCTCGACAACCCGGCCGGCTACGCCCGCTTCACGTTCGACAACATCGACCTGCTCGGCGGCGTGAGCCTGATCCCCGCGATGATCGGCATGTTTGCGATCTCCGAGATCCTGCGCTTCACGCTGACGAAGGACCAACTGCTCGCGTTCAACGAGCAGATCGGCTCGGTGTTCAAAGGCATGTGGGGTTTGATCAAGCAGCTATCCGATGCAGACGCTGCGCGGCAGCGTGGTGGGCACCGCGGTCGGCATCCTGCCCGGCGCGGGCGCCGACATGGCGGCCTGGATGAGCTATGCGATGAGTCGCAAGATGTCGAAGACGCCGGAAAAATTCGGCACCGGCCACCCGGAAGGTCTGATCGAAGCGGGCGCCGCCAACAACAGCGCGTTGTCCGGCGCCTGGGTGCCGGCGCTGGTGTTCGGCATCCCTGGCGACTCGATCACCGCGATCGTGATCGGCGTGCTCTACATGAAGCACATGAATCCGGGACCGCTGATCTTCATGAACAACCCGGAGAATGTCTATGCGGTGTTCATCGTGTTCATCCTCGCGAACCTGCTGATGCTGCCGCTCGGCTGGCTCTGCATCAAGATCGCGAGCCGGCTGCTGAAGATGCCGCGCAACGTGCTGATGCCGATCATCCTGATCTTCTGTCTGGTCGGCTCGTTCGCGATCAACAACTCGACGTTCGATCTTGTGGATCCTGCTCGGCTTCGGGCTGCTCGGCTGGGTGCTGGAAGAAAACGGCTTTCCGATCGCGCCGGCGATCCTCGGCATCCTGCTGGGCAAGATGCTCGAAGAAAACTTCATCACCTCGATGATCAAGTCCGACGGCAGCTGGCTCGCGTTCGTGGAGCGGCCGATCGCCGCGGGCCTCGCGCTGTTCACGCTGCTGGTCTGGAGTGGCTCCGGCTGGGCCAACCTGCGCCGACGCCGCGCGGTGGTGCGGCCGGCCTGACAATTGCCACTGCGGGTGCTGCTCGCATTGACCGCCACTCCCTTGCCTTCGCCCTCCCCGTCGCCTCGACCCCATGACCGAATCCACCGCTCCCCGCCACGACGCCACACGGTTGATCGACTACGCCGCCGGCCTGCTGACCGGCGCCGGCCTGAGCCCGCGATGGCCGCGTGCGTGGCCGAGACATTGGTCGAAGGCGACCTGCTCGGCCACGACACGCACGGTCTGGCGCAGTTGCCCGGCTATCTGAAGGAAATCGAGTCCGGCGGCATGACACGCGCGGGCGAGCCGCTGACCATCTCGGACCAGCCCGCCGCGGTGCTTTGGGACGGCCAGCGCCTGCCCGGGCCGTGGCTGGTGCAGCGCGGCATCGATCTGCTGCTGCCGCGCGCGCGGAACTCGGCAGCGCGACGCTCGTGATCCGGCGCAGCCACCACATCGCGTGCCTCGCGGTCTACATGCTGCGTGCGCTGCAGCACAACATGCTGCTGATGCTGGCCTGCTCGGACCCGCGCAGCGCCAGCATCGCACCGTTCGGCGGCACGCAGGCGGTGTTCACGCCGAACCCGCTCGCGCTCGGCTTCCCGCTCAGCGCAGGCGGCGTGATGCTCGACATTTCCGCATCGATCACGACCAACGGCATGACGAACCGAAAGCGCGCAGCCGGCGAACGCTTCGAGCGGGACTGGCTGATGGACGCGAAAGGCAATCTATCGAACGACCCGAACGCACTTGTTCACCGACCCGCCCGGGCACGCTTGCTGCCGGTGGGCGGCCTGGACCACGGCCACAAAGGCTACGGCCTTGCGTTGCTGATCGAGGCGCTGACCGGCGGCCTGGCCGGCCATGGCCGCGCCGATCCGGCCGAGGGCTGGGGAGCGACCGTCTATCTCACGCTGCACGACCTCGACGCATTCGGCGGCAAGCGAGCGTTCTTGCGCCAGATGGACCATGTCGCGGCGCGCTGCCGAGAGAACGTGCCGATCGACGCAGCCAAGCCGGTGCGGTTGCCCGGCGAGCGCGGGCTTGCAAGCTGCGCGACTGCAGCGCGCACCAACGGCGTGCGGCTGCACCCGTCGATCGCACCGGCGCTCGCGTCCGCCGAAGCAGCGTTACGGCCTGCGGCTCGCCGACGCTGTGCATACCGCGTGACGCGGCGGCAAGCGACGCCGTCGCACCGCGTCGTTGCTTCACCATTCGAGTAACCGCTTGCTCGAGTCCATCGAATCGGTCGTCGCCCAGTGGTTCGGCACCCGCCCACACCGGCGCTTACACGATCGCACGTGGCTGTCGCTCGGCGGCATCGCTGCTGCTCGCGCTCGTCCTGTGGGCGCGCGCACGCCGACGGCGTCTGCGCTGGCCGATGGTTGCGCGCCGCGTGCTGTCCGCGCCCGAGCTGCAGCTGCACCAGCGGCTCGTGCGCGCGTTGCCGCAGCAGATCGTGCTGGCGCAGGTGCAGGTTTCTCGCGTGCTCGGGGTGAAGCCGGGCTTCGATTTTCATGAATGGAACAACCGCATCAACCGGATGAGCTACGACTTCGTGATCTGTGCGCCGGACGGCACGGTGATCGCCGCGATCGAGCTCGACGACAGCTCACACGAGCTCGACGAGCGCATCGCGGCGGATGCCAAAAAAGACGCCGCTACGGCGCCGCCGGCGTGCCGTTGATTCGCTGGCACGTTCGGCAAATCCCGGACATCCGCGCGATCCAGACCACCATCAACGGACTGCCGCGCGTACCGCGCACGCCGTAGCCACCGCGAATCGCCAACCGCGGCGCGGGCTACTCCACCACAGCGTCCAACGTGGTTAGCGGCGGCTCGAACTGCGCACACCAACGTTGAGCCGGCTGCACGGGCCAAGCATCCGTCCAGGTGCCAGTCGTTACGAGATCGCCCGCTCGCAAACGCGGTGCACCGGGGCAGTTCTGCAACTCGATCAACAAATGCCGCAGTGCGTGCAGCGGGCCGTCAAGGACGTTTGCGCCGATGCCGCCGTCGACCAATGCGTCGTCGCAGTACAGGCTGACCGCGCAGCGCGCCAACGCGGCTTCGAGCTCGGCCGCGTCGCTGAACAACGCGCGCGCCGACATGCGTTTGCCTACCAGCAGCCGTGCATGCAGCCCCCCGTCGGCGATCGACTCGGACGCCTGGAACTTCCAGTCGCCGCAGTGTGACTGCACGATCTCGAAGCCAGGCGCGATCCAGTCCAGGCAATCGAACAGCTGCTGCAGACTCGCGTCCGCCGGCGGGTCGGAACCGATGCCCAGCACACACTCCGGCTCGATACGCGGCTGGCAGGTACCGGCAAGCGACACCGCGCCACCGTCTTCATAGAACTGCACCGAGTGCTCCCAGACGGTGCCCCAGATCGGCGCCGACACGCCGTAGCGCGGCCAGATCGTGCGATTGGTGAACCCGATCTTGAAGCCGCACGGGCGCTCGCCACGGGCAATGCGGGCGGCCCGCAGATCGAGCTGCATCCGGTAGGCGTCCGGCACACTCGCGGCTCGCAGCGAAGCGCGCTCCGTAGGCCACAGCGCACCGCTGTCTGCGTGGACGAGCAGTTCTTGCGTGTTCATGCGTTGGCTCCGTTGCTTGCTTGTGTGTCCATTGCTCGAACGGGCTCCGAAATATCTCGACCTTCGGTCCGGCAGTGCGGCCTTTGCGTCCGCCCCGGGCGGCTTTCATCCAGCGTGACCGTCTGGCCCGATCGGCCACCCGGGCCGCGCTGCATCATTTGATTCGCCATAATGAACCTCAGACATCGTCGATAGCGGGGTTTCGAGCTTGTGCGCCCCGGCGCCGATCGACCTCCATCGCCGACGACGCAGTCTCGAGTCCGATTCTCACGCTTGAAGGAAACCGTAGCATGAAAGCCCAGTTCGATTGGAAAGACCCGTTTTTGTTGATCGATCAGTTGACCGACGACGAACGCGCGATTGTCGACGCCGCGCATGCGTTTTGTCAGGAACGTCTGCAGACCCGCGTATTGATGGCCGCGCGCGAGGAAAAGTTCGATCGCGAAATCATGAACGAGTTTGGCGAGATGGGTTTTCTCGGCTCGACCATCGACGGTCACGGCTGCCCGGGTTTGAATTACGTGTGCTACGGGCTGGTCGCGCGTGAGGTGGAACGCGTCGACAGCGGCTACCGCAGCGCGATGAGCGTGCAGAGCTCGCTCGTGATGCATCCGATCAACGAATACGGCAGCGAGCAGCAGAAGGATAAATTCCTGCCCAAGCTTGCCACCGGCGAATGGGTCGGCTGCTTCGGCCTGACCGAGCCGAACCATGGGTCCGACCCCGGCAGCATGATCACGCGCGCCGTGCCCACGACGCGCGACGGCGTCGATGGCTTCGTCATGAACGGCGCCAAGATGTGGATCACGAACGCGCCGATCGCCGACGTGTTCGTGGTCTGGGCCAAGCTGATCGAAGGCGGCGCGGACGCAGGCGGTGCAAGCCAGGTCGGCCAGCAGGCGATCCGCGGCTTCATCCTCGAAAAAGGCATGAAGGGTCTGACCGCACCGAAGATCGAAGGCAAGATGAGCCTGCGCGCGTCCACCACCGGCGAGATCGTGATGGACGATGTGTTCGTGCCGGCGGAAAACCTGATGCCGAACGTGAATGGCCTGAAAGGCCCGTTCGGTTGCCTGAACAAGGCCCGCTACGGCATCGCTTGGGGCGCTCTGGGCGCGGCGGAAGACTGCTGGCACCGCGCGCGTCAGTACACGCTGGACCGCAAGCAGTTTGGTCGGCCGCTGGCGCAGACGCAGCTGATCCAGAAAAAACTCGCCGACATGCAAACCGAGATCGCGCTGGGCCTGCAGGGCTGCCTGCGGGTCGGCCGGCTGATGGATGAAGGCAAGTCCACACCCGAGATGGTCAGCCTGATCAAGCGCAACAGTTGCGGCAAGTCGCTCGACATCGCGCGCATGGCGCGCGACATGCACGGCGGCAACGGCATTCACGACGAATACCACGTGATCCGCCACATGATCAATCTGGAAACCGTCAACACCTACGAGGGCACGCACGATGTGCACGCGTTGATCCTGGGACGCGCCCAGACCGGTCTGCCGGCGTTCTCCTGAGCCGGTTCGCAGCCGGTTGGCGCCCCGTCGTTCGGCCCTGGTTGCCGAAGCGTTGCGCCTGCTGCGTCTGAGGTGAACGGCCCATGTGGGAATTCGGGGCGTTCAAGCCGCTCCTGACCTTGCTCGCGATGCCACCGGCATCGCCGCTGCTGCTCGCGCTGATCGGCGCGATCGTCGCTCGGCGCGTACGGCAGGTCGGCCTCTTCCTCATGCTGCTCGGATGGGGCACGTTGTGGGTGCTCAGCTGCGGCGGATTTGCCAGTTGGCTCGCAGGCCGGGTGATGCCGCCCTACCCGCCGCAATCCGCCGCGACCCTGGCTGCTGCCGACGCGCAGGCGATCGTCGTGCTCGGCGGCGGCGTGATTGCAGACAACCCCGAATACGGCTCCGCGCAACCGAATGGCTACACCTCGAGCCGGCTGCGCTACGGCATCTGGCTCGCGCGCACGAGCGCCCTGCCGATGGCCTACAGCGGCGGCATCGGCTGGAGCAACACAGGCGATGAACTGCCTCCGTCGGAAGGGACCGTCGTGCAACGCGTGCTGCAGCAAGACGCTCAGCCGCCGCTGCGGTGGATTGAAGACCAAGCCCGCGACACGCATGAAAACGCCCAGCTGCTGGCACCGATCCTGTTTGCCGATGGTGTGCGCCGCATTGCACTGGTCACGAACTATCCGCACATGCCGCGCGCGGTATTCGAGTTCAAACAGGCGGGCTTCGAAGTGATCCCGGCTCCGACGGGGTACTACGGCGCCGCGCGGGGCGGCTGGATTGACTGGCTTCCCACGGCGAGCGGCCTGCAATCGAGCTGGTATCTGCTGCGGGAGCAGCTCGGCCTGGCGGTCGCCAAGGCACGCATGACAGGCATCCACTGAACCGCTTGCATCGGCTTTCGGCTCGCGACCGGTTGAAGGAAGGTCTGCATAAAGCCCGGCCGATTGTGCTTGGCTGACGATGCGGGCGCACGCAGAATCTGACCTCATGAAGCAAGCTGACCTGGGGCGGGACCTGACGACGAAGCGCACGCGGAAGCGGCAGTTCCTGGCCGAGATGGAGCGCGTGGTGCCTTGGGGCTCATTGGTCGAGTTGATCGCGCCGTATGCGCCCGAAGGCAAGCGGGGTCGCCCGCCGTTTGCTATTGAGACGATGCTGCGCATCCACTTCATGCAGCAGTGGTTCACGCTCAGTGACCCGGCAATGGAAGAAGCGCTGCATGACGTGCCGCTGTTTCGGGAGTTCGCCTCGCTTGGCTGGGACACCCGACTGCCGGACGAGACGACGATCTTGCGCTTTCGCCGCTTGCTCGAAGACCACAAGCTGGCGCCGCAAATTCTTGGGGTGGTCAACGAGCTGCTGAGCAGCAAGGGCCTGCTGCTGCGCACTGGCACGGTGGTGGACGCCACGCTCATTGCAGCGCCGAGTTCGACGAAGAACGCCGCGGGCGAGCGCGACCCTGAGATGAAGCAAAGCAGGAAGGGCCAACAGTGGTACTTCGGCATGAAGGCGCACATCGGCGTGGACGCCGACTCCGGTCTGGTGCACACGGTGCGCGGCACCAGCGGCAGCGTCCACGACGTGGTGGAAGCCAACGCGCTGCTGCACGGCGAGGAGACGGAAGCCTGGGGCGACGCGGGCTACCAGGGCGCCCACAAGCGGGCCGATGCCGCGAGCAGCGTGCGCTGGAACATCGCGATGCACCCGGGCAAGCGCAGGCAACTGGACAAGACCAAGTGGGTTGACCGGCTCACCGACCAGCTGGAGCAACTCAAGGCCAGCGTGCGGGCCAAGGTCGAGCACCCGTTCCGAGTGCTCAAGCGGCAATGGGGCCATGTGAAGGTGCGCTACCGCGGCCTCGGCAAGAACACCGCGCAGCTGCACACGCTGTTTGCGCTGGCCAACCTGTGGATGGCAAGGCGTCATCTGATGGCAGCGAAAGCATGAGTGCGTCTGCAAACCGACAAAACGGTTGAAAACAGCTGGAAAGCGCCTGACAAACCGCAATCGAGCAACGCTATTTCGCTCGCCGCGTCGCTTCATCTGCAACAGCACGTCTCAACTCGATTTATGCAGACCTTCCTGAAGCCTGTTGCGTCCGTCCAGCGCCGGCATGAACCTGCGCTGCAGCACCCCCTATAATGCGAGGCTGTTCCCCGATAGCTCAGTTGGTAGAGCGCCGGACTGTTAATCCGTAGGTCCCTGGTTCGAGCCCAGGTCGGGGAGCCAAGCTATACAAGGAAACCCTGCTATTTAATAGGTAGCAGGGTTTTCGCTTTTTTGATCCGTGTAGCCACTGTGTAGCCGGTGGTACGGGGTTTCCAGACGGAGCGTTGGTAGTGGCTGGGCCGCGCCGATCCGCGCCAGGGTCGTCAGGCACTGCATGCCTGGAACGATGTCGACCTTAGGCACTCATCATCCTTTGATCATTCGACTTACTCCCGGCCTCCCTTTGCCATCCGTGCGTTGACGCAGTACGTGGATACCTTGCGCTCTTTGTCGAGCAAACCTACCCGGGGCGAGTGCTGGCTGATAGGCTGGTTGGTCATGTTGACAACAGCGGCGTGTCCGCGGCGATGTCCGTCACGCGACCCTTGCCCATGCGGCCGCAAATCAAAACACCTTCCTCCTGCCGTGCTCTGGCAGCGGCGCCTTTGCTTGACTGGGGTTCAGCGCGAACCAGGTGGCGCGACGTCAAATGAGTACTGCCGTCCACTGCGCCGCCGTCAACGCCGACCGGCACCGGTTCTCGTCGATCCCGGTTAGCTCGACTGGAAGGGGCTTGAGCGCATGGTCGACAATGAGTTGCAGCCCCTCAGCGGCCGCTTAAATGAACGGATTCTTCACCGTCTCCGCCGGCTTGACCTCCGCCACCTGCGGCAACGCCCTGTCCGCCTCAAGTGTTTTGACGATGTGGTCGACGACGCGGTCTTGATCTCCTTGGTCAGCGCCAGGCCGACCTGATGCTTGGCCAGCAAGTCCCTTCAGACCCACGCGGTCGATCCGTTCCCGATCTCCAGGTCGCCGATGCGCAGCACCTGGGCCCTGTGGGCATAGGCAACGAAGGGCGTGGACGGCTTCGGGTCTTTCATGACTTCCTCTCTCATTTGCGGAATATTCGCTCGACCGCGTCAAGCAAGCCGCGCGAGAGCTCGCGCAGCTTGAACCCGTCTTCCTGGGGCGCCTTGCGCTTGCCGCCCCGCAGGGACTTCGGCTTCGGCAGGCTCATCGCCGAGTCGCGAGTCTTCGGTGCCAGCCCCGGCAGCGCATCGACCCCGACCATCGCCTCCGGCTGGGCCATGCTGACCGCCGCGTATTCCTTCGTGGCGTTGTTCGTGATCAGGCACGCGCCGGCCTTCCGCTGGCGCGGGCTGTACACCACCTTCCACCGGGGTGGGCACCAGCACCCGGCCGATGCGCTGCACGGGCGCTGCCGATGAAGGCCGGGCCGGTGACGACCTACAACTCGCCTTCGTCCATGGCCAGTCGGCGCACCGCACCCTCGACCCCCCGCCCAGATCCCAGCATTGTTGGCATGGACCTGCGGCACCAGGTTGGCCAAGGTAGACGACTCGCCTTGTGACAGGGCATCGGGCATGTCGCCGTTGGGCGCCATGGGGCCGCGGTCGTAGCCGGAGCGCGCGTAGTCGGCCAGCTCCGCGCGGGTCGCCCGCCGGCAGTCGGGACTCGGGATGGAACGAGTCACGGCGGGCCAAGGTCTGGGCCGCCTCGAGGTTGGCACGCACCAAGTGCTCGGGCGACCACAGCGGCGTGCGGCTCACGCCCGAGTGCCTGACCGCGTAGGCCGAGAAGCAAAGCTCCTGGGTCCGCGGCTGCAGCGTCGCCCTGGCTGATCGCGGGCGGCCTGCCGCCAGCGCAGCGCAGCGGGCAGTCAGTAACCCAGACAGGCAGCGACAGGCAGGTGAGGACGGCAACGAGAAAGCGGCGCGGCGTGCTGAACGAAGGGCGGCAAGGCGCCGCATTGTCTGTTCCCTTGCAAGGCCTGTTTCTTGCCGGTCATTGCAACGCTGGCCAGCGGGCTCTCGCCGCGCGTGCGCAGCGGCAGAAAACCCGAAAGCGGCCAGGCGTTGATCGCTCCAGTGGACGCGCCGGTACCCGTCAGCGGCTCGTCGTCCGCTGCGCTTTCAGACGCAGTCGCCTAGGGATATCCGCGTAGGAGGTGGCGCGGCGCCTCAGCCAGCCGACGTGGTACCGCCGCGCCGACTTCAAACGCCTTCTGCCGGCGGCGGACTGCCAGCGCCTGGCCGGGGTGCGCTACAAGCCCGCCGTGTTGCTGCTGATGGCCGGCGAATGGTTGCGCGAGCGGCACCGCGCGGGCGGCCTGGATGCGTTGTACGTTCACGCGATGGACTCGCATCTGGGCCGTCTCGGTGAGGTGCTGGGCGGCTGCGAACGGATCGCCAGCACGCCGATTCCTTTCACCTACGCGGTCCTCATCCACCGCACGATCTACTGCTACTGCGCCCTGCTGCCCTTCGGTCTGGTGGATTCGATCGGGTCGATGACGCCCGTGATCGTCGCGTTCATCGCCTACACCTTCTTCGCGCTCGAGGCGCTCGCGGCGGAGATCGAGGAGCCCTTCGGCACGGCCGCCAACGACCTTCCGCTGGATGCCCTGGCGGGCATGGTCGAGGACACCCTGGGGGAGCTGCTCGGGCGGCCCTCGGCTTCGCCGGTGAATACGCCGCGAAGCTACCTCGTCACCTGACGGCGTCGCAGGCCGTGTTCAGAAAGCCAGACGGCGGTATTGGCAGATGGCCGCTGCCGGCCTGGCCGACTGCGGTGTGCCCTGCAAGCACCGGGGAGTCAACGTCTGTTTCTTGCGTTCTGCAGACCAAGGCCGGCTCACCGCCGCTCCACGCAAAAGCTAGTATCGGCTGATTGTTGTCGCTGCCTTCCGCAGAATGGATGACCGCAAAACACTGGACTGAGTCACTCGCGGCTGATTTCCTGAGTGACAGCGGCGGCCGTTACTGGTCATTCGACGGTCGGTCGTGCACATGACCGCTTCACCTTCAAGCCCGGGTACTCGCCCATCATTGACCGCAGACCGGCAGCGAACGACCGATCGGGCTCAAGGCAAACTGGCACTCCCGACCCACTCTCGACACTCAGCGGCCTGATCACGTTGTCACAAAGCGGCCGTTCGCACTGCACGCTTCGCGAACAGCCCGGGTCAAGCAGGTGCGGACGTGGCACCGGCACCGCCAGCCGCTGCATGAACGCCTGCCGCGACGTCACCAGGTGCTTGGTGCTGTCTCGCCAGGACCCGGCCACGTGGGCAGCCTTGGACATGCCCGGCGGCCGCGGCCCGCTCACGCCACCAGGCCCAGCAGCTTGAACGCCCCCGCGGCCATCAGCGCCAGGCCCAGCGCCAGCGCGATGCGCTCGCCGCGCGGCGCCAGCTTCTCGATCGCCACGACGATCGACAGCGCGGCGATCCAGGCCAGGTTCATGACGCCGCCGACAAACAGCAGCGCCATCAGCGCCCAGCAGCAACCCAGGCAGAAAAGGCCGTGGCGAAGCCCCATGACGAAGGCGCCGCGCAAGCCGGGTCGCCACTCGCCCATCAGGAAGCCGACCGGCGTGCGGCAGCGCGACAGGCACACCTGCTTCAGCGGCGAGAACTGGTAGATCCCGGCGATCAGCAGCAGCGTGCCGGTGAGCGTGGCCGAGGTGCTGAGAATCATCGGGCTGACCCAGCCCAGCGCCTGCAGCAACCACTGCGCGGCGGTCGCTGTGGCGCTGAAGACGCACCACACACCCAGGTAGGCAACGACGAAGGCACGACTTCGGGAGCGGCCGGCGGCGTCGCCGCCGAGCCGGATGAAGGCGCTCACCATCGGCCAGGCCGAGGGCAGCATCATGGCCGCCATCATCACCGCCCACATGGCCCACACCGCGAGCAGGTTGGCCGCGCTCCAGCGCGATGACGCAGGCATCGTCAGCTGCGCCAGCGGGTGTCCCATGTCCAGCACCAGCCAGGCCATACCCAGCCAGGCGAGCAGGCCAAGCACGAGCAGACCCGGCGCGCGCACGACAGCGCGAAAACTGGCTGCAGCGTTGACCGGTGGCACCGGCTGATCCATGGCACTGCATCCTTTCAGGTCGCACGGCGGCGGACGTCGCGTGGGCCGCGGTACGCGCCGGTGACGCGCCTACCATCGGTGTTGACCGGCCTGCTGTCAACCGTGGCGCGAATGTCGTCGTGCGAGTGGCGCCCCGCGCGTCCCCTACCTCCCGCTTGTGCCGGCTGCGCGAAAGGTATACGGTAATCGGCTTCCGGCCGCTGCGGCGGCCCCCTGCAGCTCATGGCGCCGTGCCGTCGATCGGCGCCTCGTCATAAGGAGACCGTGATGGCAGCCTGGCAGATCAGTGGCGAATACATGGAGACCTGCAACTGCACGCTGCTGTGCCCTTGCATCACCTCCAATTTAGCGGCGGTGCCGACCGAGGGCGACTGCAAGGCCGCGGTGACGATGCGCATCGACAAGGGCGCGAAAGATGGCGTCAAGCTCGACGGCCTGTCCTTCATCGTCATGATGCACGCGCCGGGTGCGATGGGAGCCGGCAACATCAAGGTCGGGCTGATCATCGACGAAAGCGCGTCGGATCAGCAAGTCGAGGCGATCAGCGCCATCGCCACAGGTGCCGCCGGCGGCCCGATGGCCGCGCTGGCGCCGCTGGTCGGCAGCATCGCCGGAGTCGAGCGGCGCGCCATCAAGTTCGAGTCCGATGGCTTGAAGCGGGTCGTGAAGGCCGGTGACCTGGTTGACCAAGCCTGCGAAGGCGTGCCCAGCGTGTCAGCGCCGGGCCAGGCGATCGCCATCGACAATGTTGCCCACCCGGTGAACAGCCGGTTGTCGGTGGCCAAGGCGACGCGAAGCAAGTTCAACGTCTTCGGAATCCGCTGGGACGATTCGAGCGGCGAGCGCAACGGGCATTTCGCGCCCTTCGCCTGGTCGGGCTGAGCGGCACGGCACGTCGATCAGCGGCCGGCCTGCCACCTGGCCGACGATCACCCTCGCAGGCGTACGTCAGTAGTGATCCGTGGGAATTGGAGTTGTCGGGCTTTGCAACTGAAGCGAATCCCAGGGATCTGCAGGCGCTCGCGGCGATCGTTGTGGCCCGAATCGCTGCAAATCGTGGCGTCGTACGCCGATGCTGGTGGATGTCGCGTTTCGACCTATTGTGTTGAAAAACTCGAGCTGGCCGCGACCTTGATGGAGGCTCAACTGCAAGGCACAGCGCGATTGCGCCAAGTCGATAGCCTTCAGTGCCACGCAAAGGCGCTCTGGCGGGCTACCGATTGCGGTTGGTCCGCGGGACGTCGCAAGAAACTTCGACCGCTTGTAGGCCCGAGTTCCGTGCACAGAGGCATGGACTTCGACTTTTTCAACATAGTAGACCCATCTGACAAATTGGCAGAGCTCGATTCGCTGCCTGAAAGCCGACCAACGGCGCCTGGCCTGCGGTCTTGTGACCGCCGCCATCGCAGACTTTCACTTCACCTCATTGCGTGAGGAGTCAGCGTCCAATGCTTATGGCGCCGTTCGGTTCCCGCAGTCCGGCCCCGACCGGCAATCGGTGCGGAGGCGATTGCTGTCAGGGCAGCGGCCGGATGTTCTGGTTCATGCGGAAGAAGTTCGCCGGGTCGTATCGGGCTTTGATCTGCTGAAGCCGCCGATAGTTGGGGCCGTAGGCCGCTGCAACGGGCTCGTCCGCCTCGTCATCATCCAGGTAGTTGACGTAGCGACCGCCGGCGAAGAAGGGCCGCATCCGTTCGTAGGTTTCGCGGGCCCAAGCGACGCATGCGGTGGTGTCCGCCGGCTGCGCCCACTGAGCGAGCACGAGGAAGTTGAGCCTTCGCGCCGATGCGGGAAGGCCGTGTTGCTCACATCGACCCGGGCGACCGCACCGTGGAAATGTTCGAGCAGCAACTGGCCCATCGGTGTCGGGCAGCGCGCGAAGCAATCGATCATGGTGTCGATCGCGGCGTCGCTCAACTCGGTGAGGAAATTGGACTTCCAGTAGTTGAGCGCGCCTTTGGGGTAATTGGCATCGAGCATGCCGTTGAGCTGGGCGTAAGGCATCGGCCCCACGGCATCCAGCAGCGGCGACGCGAACTGCTTCAGCGGCTGCATGGCCTTGTCCGCGTCTTCCAGCGGCCCGCAGTGGCAAGTGGCCAGGGCGGCCACCGGCGTGCCGGACCTGTCCGGCGCGTGCGTCAGTGTGCTGAACAGCGTGTGCTCATCGGGCAGCGAGCGTGTGCTGTCGCGGAAGAATACGAGCAGGGCGCGGGCGCGTTCGATCGGATGGACGATCGGCCCGCCCGTGATGGTGGGTCCGACCGGGTGCAACGCGTACTCGAAGCCCGTGGCGACTCCGAAATTCCCGCCGCCGCCGCGTAGCGCCCAAAACAGCTCGGGCTCCTGCTGCGTGCTCGCCTGCCGGACCTTGCCGTCGGCCGTGACGAGTTCCACCGTCCGCAGGTTGTCGAGTGCCAGGCCGTATTTGCCCATCAGCCAGCCGATCCCGCCCCCGAGGGTCAGCCCGGCAATACCCGTGCTGGAGACCACGCCTCCGGTGACGGCCAGGCCGTGCAGCTGCGTCTCGCGGTTGAGCTCGCCCCAGGTGACGCCGCCTTGCGCCCAGACAGTTCTGCGCTGCGGATCGACGCGGATGCCTTTCATCGGCGACAGATCGACGACCACGCCGCCATCGATCGTCGCCGGTCCCGCCACGTTGTGGCCACCGCCGCGGACGGCCACTTCGAGACCGAGCCTGCGGGTCAGATCGAGGGCCGCTACCACGTCGGCCACACCGTGGCACCTGGCGATCAGAGCGGGTCGCTTGTCGACCAGGCCGTTCTGGACCTTCCTCGCGTCCTCGTAGCCGGCGTCGCTGGGATGCAGGAGTTGTCCGCGGAAGGTGGCAGCAAGTTCGGCCGCGGCGTCGGCCACGGATGCAATCGGCGGCATGGTGTGCTCTCGTTGAACTGGGCCTCGACTCTCCTTCGGGCTCGGCACTGGAGCAACCGCAAAGAATTCAGTCGAGGGTGAACTGATTTCATCTACATTGCCGCGTGGACAAGCTGCCGCCCCTCATCGAGTTGCGCGCCTTCGACGCCGCCGCGCGCCACATGAGCTTCAAGCAGGCCGCGCTGGAGCTGTGCGTGTCCCCTACCGCGATCAGTCACCAAGTCCGCTTGCTCGAGCGCTATTGCGGCTGCGCCCTGTTCCGCCGCAGGCCGCGGCCCCTGGCGCTGACCGATGCTGGCGCGCGACTGTTCCCGGCCGTTCGTGGTGGGCTGGAGGCCTTTGCCGCCGCCATCGCAGCCGTCAAGCGAAATGGCGACCAGCATCCCCTTCGTGTGACGGCTACGAACGCTTTCGCCAGCCGCTGGCTTGTGCCTCGCCTGCCCGTGTGGCGGAAGTTGCATCCGCACGTTCCGCTGGAAGTGATTGGCACTGACACTGTGCTCGATCTGAAGGCCGGTGATGGCGACGTCGCCATTCGCTATGCGACCGGCCGAGAAGTGCCGACGGACGGAATCGTCGATGAGCTCGTGAGCGACACCTTCTGGCCGGTCTGCAGTCCGCGCCTGCTGCCAGCGGGAGCGCTGAAGCGATCCGCCGACCTCGCCAGGCACGTCCTGGTCCATGCGTATTGGGGGCCGGCCGACCGTGAGCCGCCCACATGGCAGCGATGGCTGGCCGCGGCTGCGCGCAGGTGGCGCGACGTGCCCGAGTCCAAGGGCACCCAGCACCTGAGCTTCCGCGAGGAACTGCATGCCATTGAGGCCGTGATTGCCGGCCTGGGCATCGGGATCTTCAGCGACGTGCTCGTGGCGCCCGAACTCGCCGCCGGCACGCTGGTGAAGGCCTTCCGACTGAGCCTGCCCGGCTATGGCTTCTACGTGGTCCGCAGGCCGGACCATCCGCGCGAGAGCACCATCCGGGCCTTCTCGGAGTGGCTGCGCTCGGTGGCTTAGGATCTCTCTCTGCGTTCCCGCCCTAACTCCCTGACTAGCTGGCGAGTCACATAGCTGACTCTCATGGAAGGCTGCGCCTGGCCGAGAGCGGGTCTTGCCTGGGGTCGCAGCAAGCTGACTTTTGGCACGCCCGGCCGACGAATCGAGAGTCGGCGTTGTAGCGCGACCTCGTACTTACGCTGCCGGCCAGAAGCGGCCTTGAGCCACGCAGCTGAAAGCTGCCACGCGCATCTCACGGGTCGCTCCCACGTTGAAAGACAATAAAGTGGCGAAGGGCTACGCCCGGCAGCCTTGGTTTCTTAATCAGCGTGAAGTGGAGCGACGATGTCGTTTGAGAACGTGAACATTCTGGCCGTCCCAACGGTCACCAGGCTTGGGCCGGAGACAGCGGACTCGGTCGTAGTTGGCGGCTCCCACGCGGCGATCTACACCACCTATCTCACGCTGCAGGCTGGCGTCCGGGCTGCCATACAGCATGACGCGGCCTTCGGCCTGGACCGGGCAGGCATCGCCGGCTTGGCCTGGTCCGAGAATTTCGGGCTGGCGATGGCCGCCGTGGATGCCAAAACCGCGCGCATCGGAGACGGTGCGGACATGCTTCACCGCGGAGTGATTAGTGCCGTGAACCAGCACGCCGCTGCCTGCCACGTGGCGCCCGGAATGTCATGCAGCGACGCGGCGACTCTGCTACGAGCGGCACCAGCCCCCACGACGCGGCCCACGCCCATGCTGGAGACACGATCCGAGGCAACCGTGCCTGGCACCAGTAAGGTCATTGTGATGGTGGACTCAATAGCCTTGGCACGCCAGAGCGATGCCGGCAGGGTCGTGGTGAGTGGCTCCCACGGCGGAACACCTTCTGACGATTACGCTGCCAAGATCGGTATGCAACTCGTCCTGTTCAACGACGCTGGCTTCAGCGCCGATTATTCCGGGATCGCTTCTCTGCAAATCCTGGAGCACAAGGGCATCGCGGCGGCTGCCGTTAGTGCCTTTACGGCCCGCATCGGAGACGGACGCTCCACGTATGACAGCGGCATCCTCTCGGGCGCGAACGCAAGGGCGATGGCACTCGGCGCCGTGGTGGGCGCCCCCGCCAGAGACTTCATTGCCGCCCTGGCCCGGCGCTAGAGCGGCTCGAGGCTGTCTGCTCCCTGCGTTCGGGAGGGTCCGGGCACAGAGACGGGCGCAACACCTGAGCCCAGACCTTAGTCTGGTCTGGAGTGCCGATGTCTGCTTCGGGTCGACTGTGTGAGTAGGTGAGCCGAAGCAGCGGTCAGTCAGTCGACACGCGCCACGGTGAACTGACCGGTCACCTCCCGAACGTCAGCAGCACCTTCAGGAGCGGTCGGCCGTATGGCACGTGACCAAAGCACCGAATGACTGCGATGCGGTGGACACCGCAAGTTCGACGGTCACGACCCACCGACCGCATCCGCTGCATGGCGGTCAGTCAGACCGGCCGCAAGGGATGACGATGCTGCGCATGAAAGACCAACCTCGGCGATGCAGCGTCGAGCATCCCACCGCAATCTCGTCGTGAGCAAGCGGATCGACGATGACGACGACCAGCGTCCCCGCACTCGGCACCCCGCCCAGGCGCTGTCCCGACAATGGCGGCCATGTCACAGGAACCGCTGCCCGTCAAAGTGCCGCCCGCTGGGCCTTCCCCGCCATCGCCGGCCTGGGCCTACACCGTGTCGGTGCGCGAACTCTGCGAGTTCACGGCCAAGCGCGGCGATCTGGATCGGCGCTTCACGCCTTCGGCCACCGCGCTTGAAGGGCTCGCAGGTCAGCACACGGTCGCCCAGCGCCGCGGGCCCGACTACGAGTCCGAGATTGCCTTGGAGACCACCTGCGGCCCCCTGCGCGTGAGGGGCCGCGCCGACGGCTACGACCCCCAGCGCCGTTGCCTAGAGGAGGTCAAGACCATCCGTGGCCACCCGGACCAGATCCCGGCGAACCGCCGCCACCTGCACTGGGCACAGCTGCAGACCTATGGGGCGCTGTTCTGCCGCGCCCGGGGCCTGGCCGAGATCGCGCTGGTCCTCGTGTACTTCGATGTCGAGAGCCAGGCCGAGATCGACCTGCCACAGGTCTTCGGCGCCGATGAACTGGAAGCCACCCTGGCGCACCGCTGCGATGCCTTCCTGGCATGGGCGCAGCAGGAGGCGGAGCACCGGCAGGCCCGGGACCTGGCGCTGAAGGCGCTGGCGTTCCCGCAGCAGACCTTCCGCACCGGGCAGCGGGACCTGGCCGAAGCGGTCTACCGGACGGCCGCCAACGGGCGCTGCCTGCTGGCTCAGGCGCCGACGGGCATCGGCAAGACCGTGGGCACGCTGTTTCCGATGCTGCGGGCCATGCCGCTGCACGGCATCGACAAGCTGGCGTATCTGACCTGCAAAGGCACGGGACGGCTCACGGCCCTGGAGGCGCTGGGCGACCTGCGCTCGGCCGCACCGGGCCGGTCACTCCGTGTGCTGGCGCTGGTGGCCAAGGTGGAGGGCTGCGCGCACCCCGACAAGGCCTGTCATGGGGACGACTGCCCGCTGGCCCGCGGGTTCTTCGACCGGTTGCCAGCCGCCCGCGAGGAAGCCGTCGCGCTGGGCTGGCTGGATGCCGCCGCGCAGCGGCAGGTGGCGCTGCGCCACGGCATCTGCCCCTACTACCTGGGGCAGGAACTGGTGCGCTGGGCCGACGTGCTGGTGGGCGACGTGAACCACCTGTTCGACGGCAACGCCCTGCTCTGGGGCCTGATGCAGGCGCTGGACTGGCAACTGGCCGTGCTCGTCGACGAGGCCCACAACCTGGTCGAGCGGGCGCGGCAGATGTACAGCGCCGAGTTGCGGATCAGCCAGGTCCGCATGGCTGCGCAGGCCGCACCGGGCGCCGTGCGGGGTGCGCTTGATGCCCTGGCGCAGGCAACCGACGCGTTGGTGGTTGACGCGGCCGAGGCCTACGCGGTGCTCGAGGCTCGCGCCCGACGCCTTCGTGCAGGCGCTGCGCACAGCCGCCGGTGCGCTCTCCGAGCACGTCAACCGGCAGCCGCTGAGCGTCGGGCCGCTGCTGGACTTCCACTTCGCGCTGCAGCGGTTTGTGAAGCTGGTCGAGGCCCTGAGCGAGCACTCGCTGCTGGACGTGCAGACCACCGGGGGCGACGCGGCCATGGGCGTGCGCAACGTGGTCCCGGCCTGCTTCCTGCGCCAGCGCTTCAAGGCACTGCACAGCATCGCGCTGTTCTCGGCCACGCTGTCGCCGCCCGATTACGCGATCCGCCTGTTGGGCTTGCCGGAGCACACGGCCTGGCTCGACGTGCCGACAGCGTTCCCGGCAGAACACTTGAGCGTGCGGGTGGCCGACGGCCTGTCGACGCGCTTTGCGCACCGCGATCGGTCGCTGCAGCGCCTGGTGGCCATCGTCGCACGGCAGTTCGATGCGCACCCGGGCAACTACCTCGCCTTCTTTAGCAGCTTCGACTACCTGGAGAAGGCGGCGGCCGGGCTCGGCATGGCCCGCCCGGACATCCCGCAGTGGCGGCAGGCGCGGCGGATGAGCGCTGCGTGCACGGACCGACTTCCTGGCGCGGTTCGCGCCGCAGGGCCAGGGCATCGGGTTCGCGGTGCTGGGCGGGGTGTTTGCCGAGGGCGTCGACCTGCCGGGTTCGCGGCTGATCGGCGCGTTCATCGCGACCCTCGGCCTGCCGCCGGTCTCGGTGATGCAGGACCACATGCAGGCGCGACTGGACAAGCTCTTCGGCGCCGGTCACGGGTATGCCGATCGGGTACCGGCGATGCAGCGGGTGGTGCAAGCGGCGGGCCGGGTGCTGAGAACGCCGCAGGACCGCGGTTGGCTGTGGCTGCTGGACGATCGCTACCGGCGGGCCGAGGTCGTCGAGCTTCTGCCCACGGCGTGGTGCTTGTCGACAGACCCGCGGGCGCGCGAGCTGGAGTAGGCGCACAAGCTGCACGAGGTGGACTAGGCACTCGCATCGGAGACCGGTTGATCAGTCCGCGGCGACTCCGATGGTCGCCCAGAACGCTTCGACGAAGTGAGGGATGCTCGGTCGGCGTCAGCGTGGCCCCGTGCCAGCGACCGGGCTCGACGATCGTGGGGTCAGTCCATTGCGTCGTCGACGAGGCCGTGTGAAACAGGGAACCGAAGCCACGCCCATTCCAACACCTGCTCCAGCGCCGCGGTCGCGGTGCCGTGCCGATTGAGCGGCGTCGATGCGACGGCTTCGAGCGAGACAACGCCTTTATCCACGTCATCGGCGTCGCCATCGAATGTAAGGTAGTTCAGGGAAGCCTCGGTGCGCCGGCAAGGACGGCCTGGAGCTCGGTGAGGTCGCGGCGAAAGGAAGAGGGTATAGCGCGCGCTCATGCTTGCCTACGAGGGAGACACCCAGTCCGGGCCTAGCGGCCCACAGGTATCTTGAACGCTGGATCGCAATAGATGGCGCCGGGCACCGTCCATTGCCCAGCTCTGGTCGGCCCGTTTGAAGTCACGCTTCAGACTGGGTGCTGCCGTTCAGCTTCGGTGCTCGAATGACCGCAGTTGCCGATACCCGACACTGATAGTGTTCGTGGGCGACCGACCGCTACGTCCTTGGAAGTTGCCCTTCAAGGGCGGTGCGGTGGAAGGGAGTTCAACGGGCGGTGGCTGGAGCCGCCCAGCGACTGCTTCCGCCGGCAGCCAACCGGTGCTCCCGACCCGTTGCTGCCGCACGCCATATCGCAACATATGTCTGCAGGACATATGAAAGCGGTCATCAACGGCGAAATCGTCGGTCGGATGACCGCTGGCTACTCCGACACGACCAGCCGCTGCTCCTGGGGTGCCAGCCTGCTGAGCGCCACCATCTGCCGCCAACGCGCCAGTTCCGACCCGACCTGCGCCTTGAGCGCAGCCGGCGTGCCAGATTCGACATGCGCCCCGTTGCTTTCGAAGCGATCGATCACGGCCGGATCGGCGAGCACCGTATTCAGCGCGCGATTGAGTTGATCGATGACGACGGGCGGCGTACCGGATGGCGCGAACAATCCATACCACTGGGTGACGTCGACGCCGTCGACACCCGCCTCGGACAAGGTGGGAACGCTTGGCAGTTCGTCGAGCCGCCGCGGCCCTGCGACCGCCAGCGTAGGCAACTTGCCGCTGCGCAGGAACGGCCGCGCCGCGAACAGGCTCGGAAACATCACCTGCGTGCGACCAGCGACCGTATCGGCGACCGCCGGGGCTGCGCCGTCGTACGTCAAATTGGTCATTAAGGTGTCGGTGTTGAGCTGGAATAGCTCGGCCGCGAAGTGCGGCGGCGTCCCGTCGCCCGCCGAGGCATAGCCGACGGAACGCGGCGACGCCTTAAACCGCGAGACGAGCGCCGCGACATCGGCCACGCGAAGGTCCCGATGGGCCACCATCACCCTCGGTGACGAGCTGACCCGCCCCACAGGCGCGAAATCGTTCACCGGGTCGTAGCCGAGCTTCTGCATAGTGGGATTCATCGCGTAAGCGCCTATATAGCCGAACATCAGCATGTGGCCATCGGGCAGCGCATGCGCGACGTATTCGCTGGCGACCGCGCCGTTGGCATCGGCTCGTGCGTCAACCAGAACCTCCTGCCCCAGCAGCAGGCCGAGTTTGGCCGCGATGAGGCGCGCCACGGTGTCGTTACCGCCGCCCGCGCGCGTCGGCACGATGAGGGTGATGGCTTTGCGCGGAAAGATCGCAGGCTTGGTGGTCAGTGCCTCGGGGCGCGAGAAAACGTAGTCGGGCAGGTGCAGTTCGCCCTGCATGATCTCGCGGGCCGTGCGCACGAGCGCGGCCCGTGATACGGCGGCAGCGTCGCCCTGCCCTTCGATTTCCACCTCGACATCGATGCCACCGGCCGGATGCAGGACGACTAGGCTGTGTCGCCCCGGCGCGCGCGCGGCAGCGCTGGCCACCGTGCCCGGCAATGCGAACGCACTCGCCGACCCCGACCTGCGCGAACAGATAGTCGATGTCACAGCCCGGCTCTTTCGAGCGCGAAACGATCGCGACCTTGCTGTTGAGCGTGCTGCCGCCGCCGACACCGTCGAGTTGCAGGGGGTCGGATGCGCCGATGGCGCCGATCAAGGCCTGACTGCGCGCCTCGTCGCCTTCGGGCAGCCATTCGCGCAGGAAGAACGGGCCGCGCGACGTGCCGGCGCGCATCAGCACGCAGGGGATGCTTCGACTTATGTCAATCGGCGGTGAGTTTCGCGGCCTGCACCACCTTCTTCCACTTGACCTGCTCCTGCTGGATGTAGGCGCGCATCGGCTCCACGTCCATGGTTTCCACCTCGGCGCCATGGTCCTCAAGCCGCTTGACGACCGTCTTGTCCGCTAGAACCTGGTTCAGGGTCTTGTTGAGCTGCTCGACGATCGGCTTCGGCGTCTTGGCCGGCGCGAAGATCGCGTACCACTGCGAAACGTCGACGTCAGCGACGCCCTGCTCGGCGAGCGTGGGCACCTCGGGCATCAACGGCGAGCGCTTGCTGCCTGCGACGCCGATCGCCTTTAGCTTACCGGCCTTGACGTAGGGAATTGCCGTGAACAGGCTCGGGAACATGATCTGCGTCTGACCGCCGATGGTGTCGGTCACCGCGGGCGCCGAGCCTTTGTACGGCACGTGCAATATCTCGGTTCCGGTGGCCAGCTTGAACATCTCGGCCGCGAAGTGCGGCGCGGTGCCGTTGCCGGCCGATGCGTAGCTGAACTTTGTCGGCTCCGCCTTGAGCAGTGCGACCAACTCCTTCGCGTTGCCCGCCTTGACGGACGGATTGACGACCATCAGCACGGGGGACGAGCCGATCATGCCGACCGGCTCGAAGTCCTTGACCGGGTCATAGCGCAGCTTTTGCAGCGCCGGGTTCATCGCATGGGTCGCGATGTAGCCGAGCATCAGCGTGTAGCCGTCGGGCGCGGCCTTTGCGACGTATTCACTCGCGATCGCGCCGTTTGCGCCGGCCTTGTTGTCGACGATCACCGGCTGCTTGAGGATGACCGACATGGCTTGACCGATGATGCGGGCCATCGCGTCGTTGGCGCCACCCGGTGCGGTGGGCACCACGACCGTTATCGCCTTCTCGGGAAAAGCCGCGGCCGCGCTTGCGCTGGTCAGCACGGCAGCCAGTGCGACCGTGCCAGCAAGGTGACGTTTCTTCAACTGCATGTGTCTACTCCGATGGATTTACTCACAAGTCCGTAATTAACGCGACATTCAGTTTGAATCTATGCGAGCCGGCGGGTAGTCTTATGAAGCATGAAACGAGACGGCCGCACACTGGATCACGCGACGCTGGAGGAATTTCGGTTGCTTGCACTGCGTCGTGTCAAGAAGGCGAGAAGGCGTCGGAAGTGGTGAAGTCGCTGGGGATGAATCGCACGTCGATCTACCGCTGGCTAAAGGCTGCTGCCGGTCGAGGAAAGGGAGAACGCGCGTTGATGTCGCGCCCGGCCACGGGACGTCCGACCAAGTTCACGCCGACGCAGCAGGCGCAGGTGTTTCGTTGGATCAATGGAAAGGACCCGCGGCAGTACGGCCTGGACTTCGGGCTGTGGACTCGGCAGATCGCGGCCACGCTGATCGAGCAGAAGTTTGGGGTTCAGTCTGGGAGTCACCGCAGTGGGCAGGCTGCTGGCCCGTTTGGGCCTGACGCCGCAAAAGCCACTGCAGCGCGCCTACCAGCGCGATCCCCAAGCCATCGAACGCTGGCAGCGTGAAACCTACCCCGGCATCGCTGCTGCTGCGAGGCAAAGCGGGGCCGACGTCTACTTCTGGGACGAGTCGGGATTTCGGGCCGACACCGTGCATGGCAAGACCTGGGCGCCCAAGGGCAAGACCCCCGTCATCCAGCGCCCCGGGCAACGCCAGTCGATCTCGGCGGCCTCGGCCGTCAACGCCAAAGGTGGCTTCTGGTTTGCGACCTACCAGGGCGCGTTGAATGCCGAACTGTTCATCGAGTTGCTCAAGAAGTTGATGAAGGGCCGCAGCAAGCCGGTGCACCTGGTGGTCGACGGCCTGCCCGCGCACAAGAAGGCGAACGTGCGCGAGTACATCGCATCGACCCAGGGCAAGCTGACCATGCACGTGCTGCCGGGCTATGCGCCCGATCTCAATCCCAGACGAATTGGTGTGGAGCCACGTCAAGCGCACTGGCGTGCTCGCAACCCGCTGCGAGCCGGCGAGAAGTTGGAGCTTCGCATCGAACAGCAGCTGCACGACGTGCAGACGAATCGCCGCCTTGTTCGATCATTCTTCAGGCACGCCTTCTGTCGCCTATATTTCGGACTGCTGAGTAAGGATCGCGGCCTTTGGTCGAACTGTTGTCGTTTGACCGCTGCCAGAATGATCCGCGCCGGGCAGCCTTTTGTGAATTGCATGTTTCGGATGGATTGATGCACACTTTGGATCACCGAGAACCCATTTTGAGAGTGCAGTCCGTGGCCATCAACTTCAACCTCAACGACCTGCAGGCGTTCCGTGCGGTGGCCGAACTCGGCAGCTTCAGCAAGGCGGCCGAGGCGCTGCACGTGTCGCAGCCCGCGTTCAGTCGGCGCATCGAGAAGCTGGAGGACGCGCTGGGCGTGCGCCTGCTGGAGCGCACCACGCGGCGCGTGAGCCTGACGTCGGTCGGCCGCGATTTCGACCGCAAGGTGCAACAGCTGCTCAACGACCTCGACCAGACGCTGCTCGGCATCCGCGGCGTCGCGGGCACGCGCATGGGCGAGGTGACGATCGCCTGCGTGCCGTCGACCGTCTACTACTTTTTGTCGCAGGTGATCTCGCGCTACCACGAGCGCTATCCGAAGATCCGGGTCAAGGTGCTCGACGCGAGCGCCAATGACGTGCTGACGGCGGTCTCGAACGGAGAGGCCGATTTCGGCCTCAACTTCGTCGGCAGCCAGGAGGCCGACATCGATTTCATGCCGTTGCTGGAGGAGCGTTTCGTCGCCGCCTGCCGGCGCGACCATCCGCTGGCCAGGAAGCGCCGCGTCACCTGGACCGAACTGGCTGCCTTCGACTACATCTCGGTGAGCAAGGTCTCGGGCAACCGATTGCTGCTGGACCAGGCCTTGTCAGGTGTGCCGGGTCGCCCGCAGGCCATCTACGAGACGCAGCACGTGACGACCATGCTCGGCTTGGTCGAGGCGGGGCTCGGGCGTGGCCGCGGTGCCGTCGATGGCGATGCCCGCCGCCGATCACCCGCTGCTTGTGAGCGTGCCGCTGGTCGAGCCGCTCGTCACGCGCAAGATCGGGCTGATCCGGCGCAAGGGCCGCTCGCTGTCACCGGCGGCGCAACAGCTCTACGGATTCTTCCTCGAGATGAAGGCAAAGCGCGGCAAGCCGGCCAAAGGCCGCGCCGCCGCGCCTATTGCTGCTGCTGTGGATCAGTGAGCCGCGCCGGCGGCGCCGATCGCCACGGGTTGCCCGTCGCCGACCTCGAGTTCGTGCTCGGTGTTCGCGTAGTCGGCTCGACAGTTCGCGCGTCAGCACATCGTGGTCGCACGCGTTCTCCCATTTCGACACCACGATGCAGGCCACACAGTTGCTGATGGTGCTGGTCAGCGCGCGCGCCTCCGACATGAAGCGATCGATGCCGACGATCAACGCCACGCCCGCCACTGGCAGATCGGGCATCACGGTGAGCGTCGCCACCAGGGCGACGAAGCCGCTGCCCGTGACGCCTGCCGCGCCCTTCGAGGTCAGCAGCATGATGCCGAGCATCGCCGCGATCTGGCCCCATGACAGGTGGATGTCGCAGGCCTGTGCAATGAACATCGAAGCCAGCGTGAGATAGATGGCCGTGCCGTCGAGGTTGAACGAATAGCCGGTCGGCAGCACCAGGCCCACCACGCCCTTCTTGCAACCGAGGCGTTCCAGCTTCATGCAGCAGGCGCGGCAGCACCGGCTCGCTCGACGAGGTGCCCAGCACCACCAGCAATTCCTCGCGGACGTAGCGCAGCAGTTGCCAGAGCTTGAACCCGTGCAGGCGCGCCAGGACCCCGAGCACCACGACGACGAAGAAGCCGCAGGCGACGTAGAAGGTGCCGATCAAGCAGGCCGAGCGAGCCGATCGACTTGATGCCGTAGCGCCCGACCGTGAAAGCCATCGCGCCGAACGCACCGATGGGCGCCAGCCGCATGATGATGCCGAAGGCCGCGAACAGCATGTGCGAGAAGCCGTCGATGCCGTCGAGCACCGGCTTGGCCGCTGCGCCGATGCGCATCAGGCCGAAGCCGCACAGCACGGCCAGCAGCAGCACCGGCAACACCTCGCCTTCGGCAAACGCGCCGAAGAAGGCGTTCGGAATGATGTGCAGCACGAAGTCGGTGAAGCCGTGGATATGGATTTGGCTAGCGAACCGCGTCGCCACCGAGGCATCGAGGTTTTTCGGGTCGATGTGCATGCCGGCGCCCGGCTGCAGCACGAACACCGCGACCAGGCCCGTGATCAACGCGAGGATCGTCAGCGCGTAGAACAGCCCCATCGCCTTGAGCAGCGTCTTGCCGATTTCCTTCGAATCGCCGAGCGAGGTGAGGCCGGTCACGATGGTGCAGAACACCACCGGCGCGATCATCATCTTGACCAGCTTGACGAAGCCATCGCCGAGCGGCTTGAGCGCGGCGCCGAACTCGGGCCAGAAGTGGCCCACGGTGATGCCGAGGATCAGGCCGATCAGGACCTGGACGTAGAGGAGCTTTGAAGTAGCTTCTTGATGTTCATGGCGTTGTCTCCTTCCGGGGTTCGGGGTCAGCCGCGCGCGCGGCCAGCACGCGGTCGACCATCACGCCGGCCTGGCCGAGGTTGTTGGCCGGGTCGCACATCGCGTCGAGTTGCGCGCGCGTGACGTGCTTGTTGATCTCGGGGTGCGCAGCGAGGATCTCGATCAGCGGCCGGTTCTCGGCGATCGCCTGGCGGCACAGGTCGTACACCAGGTCGTGCGCGTATTCGCGGCCGATGTACGGGCCCAGGCCCATCATCACGGCCTCCGACATCACCAGGCCGTTGGTGATGTCGATGTTGGCGCGCATGCGGGTCGCGTCCACTTCGAGGCCCTTGAGCACGAACTTGGTCTGCTTCAGCGCGCCCGACATCAGGCAGAAGATCTCGGGCAGCGACACCCATTCGATCTCCCACGGGCCGGTGGAGCGTTCATGGTCGGCCACCATCGCGTCCATCAGCGCGGCGGCGTGCTGGCGCGCCACCGAGATGTTGGCGTGGATGTACAGGCAGGAGATCGGGTTGCGCTTCTGCGGCATGGTCGACGACGAGCCGCGGCCGGGCGCGAACGGCTCGAACACCTCGGCCACTTCGGTCTGCATCATCAGCTTGACGTCCATCGCGATCTTGCCGAGCGAGCCGCCGACCAGCCCGAGGAACGCGCCGACCTCGGCGATGGTGTCGCGCACCGTGTGCCAGGAGATCAGCGGCTGCGCGAGGCCCAGTTCCTTCATCAGGCCGGCCTGCGTTTCCATCGCGCCCTTCTCGAGCGACGACAGCGTGCCCGACGCGCCGCCGAACTCGCCCATCAGCACGCGCGGCTTGAGTTGCTGCAGGCGCTCGCGATGGCGGTCGATGCCGGCCAGGATGCTGGCCATCTTGTAGCCGAAGGTGATCGGCGTGGCCTGCTGCAGGTTCGAGCGGCCGATGACCGGCGTGTCGCGGTACTTTTTCGCCAGCGCGGCCAGCGCGTCGCCGATCTCGTCCAGGTCCTGCTTCGACCAGCGCCAGGCCTTCGCGCATCTGCAGCACCGCGGCGGTGTCGGTGATGTCCTGCGTGGTCGCGCCCCAGTGGCAGTACTCGCCGAGCTTGTCGCGGCAGTTGGCGTTGATCTGGTTGACGACCGCGATGATCGGATAGCCGATCTGCTCGGTCTTGGCCTTGAGCTTGACCCAGTCGATCTGCGAGAGCTCGCAGTTCTTGACGATCTCGTCGGCCGCTTCCTTCGGGATGATGCCGAGTTCGCCCTGCACCTTGGCGAGCGCGCGCTCGATGTCGAGGTACTTGGCGGTGCGGTTCTCGTCGGACCAGACGTCGCGCATGCGCGCGTCGCTGAACATGTCGCCGAAGATGCGCGAGTCGATGATGGTGGAGGCCATGGTGGGTTGTCTCTCTCTGCTCTGGAAGGGGGTGGAAGAGGGAATTCGGGATCAGTCGCGGGCCAGGGCCAGCGTGCGCTGCGCCTGCAGCACCACCGGTCGGTCGACCATGCGGCCGTCCAGGCGTGCGGCGCCGGGGGATGCGGCGTCGGCGGCCAGCACGCGGTGCGCCCAGTCGAGGGCTTTCGCGTCCGGGCGCAGTGCGTCGTGGATCGGCTGCACCTGCTTCGGGTGGATGCACAGCTTGGCGCCGAAGCCGAAGCGGCGCGCCTCGGCGAGGTCGGCCAGCAGCCGCGCCTCGTCGTCGAGTTGCGGCGTGACGCCAGCGACCGGTGCCGGCAAGCCCGCCACGCGGGAGGCGATCGCGATGCGGCTCGCGGCGTAGGCCAGGCCGGACGCGTCGGTGCCGATGTCCATGTCGAGGTCGAGCGCGAAATCGAGCGTGCCGAACACCAGCCGCGCCGCACCGGCGGACGCCACGCTGTCGACCTGCGCCACGCCGCGTGCGCTTTCGATGAGTGCGAGCACGGCTGGCGCCGGGCAGCGCCGCTCGCGTCGCGCCGACCTGCTCGGCCGACTCGGCCTTCGGCAGCAGCACGCTGGACACACCGGCTTCGCGGAGTGCGCGCAGGTCATCGGCGAACCAGGTCGAACCGGCGTCGTTGATGCGCACCACGATGCGCGACCGGTCCGCGGCCGATGCCGTGCCGAACCAGTTCGCGATCGCACCGCGGGCCGCGTCCTTGTCGTCGCGCGGCGACCGCGTCCTCGAGGTCGAGCACGACCGCGTCGGCGCCGCTTGCCAGCGCTTTCGCGAACGTTCGGGCCGCGTGCCGGGCACGAAGAGATAGGTGCGCGCCAGCGTCGGTGAGTGGGATGACATGATGTCGGCCTCAGACGGCTTTGGAGGCGTGCAGGCCGGCGATCTCGGCGGCGCCGTAGCCCAGCTCGGCCAGGATCGCGTCGGTGTGCTCGCCGAGCGCGGGCACCGGGTCCATGCGCGGGCCGGTATCCCAGGTGCCGGGCGGCAGCATCGCGGGCACCGGGCCCTTGGCGGTGCCGACTTCGGTCCAGCGGCCGCGCGCCTGCAGCTGCGGATGCGCCCAGACGTCCTCCATCGTGTTGACCTGGGCATTGGCGATCTGCGCCAGCTCGAGCCGCTCGACCACCTGCGCGCCGGTCAGCGGCTCGAAGGCGTCCACGATGATCTGGCGCAGCGCGGCGCGCTCGGCCACGCGCTTGAAGTTGGCGGTGAAGCGCGGGTCGGTCGCCAGGCCGGGCTGCTGCAGCACCTTGTCGCAGAAGCTGACCCACTCGCGCTCGTTCTGCAGGCCCAGCATCACGGTGCGCGCCGTCGCCCGCCGGGAACGGGCCGTACGGGTAGATGGTCGCGTGGCTGGCGCCGGTGCGCGGCGGCGGCGCGGCGCCTTCGAAGGCGTAGTAGAGCGGGTAGCTGGTCCATTCGGCCAGCGACTCCAGCATCGAGATGTCGATGCGCTGGCCCTTGCCGGTCTGGCCGCGCTGAAGCAAGGCGGCGAGGATGTTGCTGTACGCGTACATGCCGGCGGCGATGTCGGCGATCGACGGGCCGGCCTTGCAGGGCTCGTCGGGCGTGCCCGTCACCGAGACGAACCCGGCCTCGCTCTGGATCAGCAGGTCGTACGCCTTCTTGTCGCGGTAGGGACCGGGGTGGTCCAGGTCGTCGCCGTAGCCCGAGATGTCGCAGACGATCAGAGCCGGGCTTTGCCGCCAGGAGCTTCTGGTAGCCCAGGCCGAGGCGCGTGGCCGCACCGGGCGCGAGGTTCTGCACGACGACGTCGGCCTTGTCCATGACCAGCCGCTCCAGCATCCTGGCGGCTTCGGGATGCTTCACGTCGAGCGTGAGGCTTTCCTTGGAGCGATTGGTCCAGACGAAGTGCGAGGCCAGGCCGCGCACGCGCTCGTCGTATCCGCGCGCGAAGTCGCCGGAGCCGGGGCGTTCGATCTTGATGACGCGGGCGCCGAGGTCGGCCAGCTGGCGCGTGGCGAAAGGCGCGGCGATGGCGTGTTCGAGCGTGACGACGGTGATGCCTTTGAGTGGCTGCATGTGTTTGTCTCTTTCTGTTTTGTGCAGGGGTGGGTCAGCGCAGCACGGCGGTCGCGTCCATCGTCAGCCAGCCCTCGTGGTCCGAGGCCCAGAGACGGATCGTCTTGCCGTCGGCCTGCGGCTGGCCGCTGACGTGGAACGCGTTCAGGTCGAAGGTCGGGCGCACGGCCTTGAAGCGGAAGCTCGCCACGTCGGCGTCGGGCATCTCGCGGCGCAGCAGGTCCATCAGCAGCGTGGCGATCAGCGGGCCGTGCACGATCAGGCCGGGGTAGCCTTCGACCTGCGTCACGTACTGGCGGTCGTAGTGGATGCGGTGGCCGTTGAAGGTGAGCGCCGAATAGCGGAACAGCAGCACGTCGTCCGGCACGATCTCGCGCCGCCACGCGTAGGCCGCCGGTGCGGCCTGCGGCGGCGGCGACGACGTCGTTCGGGCCCTGCGCCTCGCGGTAGACGATGTCGTGGAACTCGACCAGCGCCGGCTCGGTGGCGTCGTTGCAGCGCACCTCGTGCCGCACCTTGACGAACACGAGCTTTCCGGTGCGGCCTTCCTTGGCGGTGACGTCGTCGATGGTCGAGGTGCGCACGACGCGGTCGCCGACGCGGATCGGCGAACGGAACTCGAACTGGCTGCCGGCCCACATGCGGCGCGGCAGCGGCACCGGCGGCAGGAAGCCGCCGCGCCTGGCATGGCCGTCGGCGCCGATTTCGCTTTGCCGATGCATCGGCAGGAAGTAGAGCCAGTGCCACAGCGGCGGAATCGCGCTGCCGGCAGTCGTCGGCATGTCGGGGCGATCCAGCGTCGCCGTCAGGGCCCGCAGCGGGGTGGGATAGATGGTGTCTTCGACCCGCTCGCTGCGTCCAATCCATGACTGCAGCTGATTTTGCTGAGTGTCCACAGTGATCTCCTTCGTTGACTGCACCGAACGGCGGCAGTCCAGGACCCGGAGTTTGCAGCGCAGGCTCTATTTGCGGAATTGCATTATTTGGATTTATTGATGCATGCAATGCAATAAGCGGACACTCGATTTGTGCTGAATGTTTGTCGCCTTTTGCCTCACTTCGCAGCGCTGCATCGCCTCAAGTCGCAAGACTTTGAGTCGCAGAGGGATGCAGCTTCGTTCAGCGCCGGCTTGCGGAACTGGACCGGAAATCCGTCCGTAAAGATTGAAGGTCGGGTCATGGCCGAGAGAGGCTGTTCAAGGCGTCAGGTTTGATTGACTGCAACCGCCGCGAAGGCCCCACCAAGATTCGCACGTCTGACTAGCAGCTCAGAGTCAGAGTCTGAAACCGAAACTGCGTCGTCCCTGCCACACCGCGCCAGCAAAAAACGACTACTCGTACCCCAGCACCCTGCGATAAAACCTCATCTGCGCAGCTTGCTCGCGGCCGATGCACGCGCGGTCGCTGCCGCACGCTTTTTGCTGCCCGTAGAAGTCGTTCTTGATGCACGTTTCCTCGGCCCGGCCGAGCTCCATCCGGCTTCGGTAAGAGCGCCAGTACGGGATTAGCGCCAGGTAGTTGGCCGACAGCTCGGCGTCGCGGCAGATCAGCAGCTCATGCGCGCGCTTGGCATCCTTGCACCAGGCTGGACGCACTGGCGACGGTAATAGCGAAGGCGGGGTTGCTGGTGCCCGAACGGCGTACGGCCCATCGAGCCTCGGCGGCAGGTTGTGACGTGGCGCGACCACGACTTGCGATGGCGCGATGGGTGGTGCAGCGATCGCGACCTGCGGTGGCGTGTTGACCGAGGGTGCGACCATGACCCGGGGCGGCGCGCTGATCTGTGGCGCGGCCGCGATCTGGGTCTGCGCCCCGATCGGGGGCGTGACCATTCCTTTTGGTGGCGCCTTGGGGGCCGGCGGCACAACTGCGGCTTGCGGTGGTGGATTGGCCTTTGGCGGGGTCACAGCTCGCGGCGGCGCCTTGGCCTGCGGGGCGGGGTCGGGGCGTTTCGGTTCAGTGGTCCGCGCGTACTTCGGCTCGTACTGGATCTTGGCCGAGTCGAGCGTCTGCACGCGGCCGCCGCGCCAGGTGATGACCGTTTGGTCCTTCTCGTTGAGCGACCAGCACCCGGCGACCAGGTCGCTCTCGGTTTTTTTCTGATAGGCCAGCTTCGACCCTGCGTTCGCTTCGCCGGGGCACGCCTCGTCCAGCAGGATGATGGCGGCTCCCTTGCCGGATTGGTAGATCGCCATCTGCTCTGCCGACGCGGAAAACCCCGTACCGGCCAGCACCATGATCCATGCGATCGCCTGTTCGATCGAGCGGCGTGGGGTGGGAGGGGGAAGATCCTGACAGCATCGATGGCATGGGTTTTCGTCTCCTCGGGCGTGTTCGGGTGGAGTTATCTACCATGGACCGCAAGGATCGCCAAGCATGTGGACATCCGGCCAAGCGGATCGCTCGCGCCGCGACCCGATCCGGTTTTTGATCCCGCCCCTGGAAGCAAACCAAGGAGCCTTTTCCCCTGACTGAATCCATTGTCATCGTCGCAAGCGCGCGCACCCCGATGGGCGGCTTCCAGGGCAATTTTTCTTCATTGGCGGCGCACGACTTAGGCGGGGTCGCGATCCAAGCCTCAGTAGAGCGCTCAGGCGTCGAGCCGGCGGCCATCGGCGAGGTGCTGTTTGGCAACAGCCTGATGGCGGGCCATGGCCAGGCGCCCGCGCGGCAGGCGGCGCACAAGGGCAGGCTGCCCGACACCGCCGGCGCGGTCACGCTGTGGAAGATGCGCGGCTAGGCGAGGGTCGCCATCGGTCAGCTTGCTCCAGACAAACACCATCGCCGTGCAAGGCGCGGCAGCGAGCAGGATCAGGCCGGCGACGTAGCTGTCAAGTTGGTCCGCCGGCAGGAACGGCGCGAACACCTGCCGGATGAACAGCCAGCCCAGCAACGCCATCGAGAACGGCTTGACGGCCCAGTTCACGAACAGCGTGACGCCGATGCCGCGCCAGTGCGCCCTGACCTGATGCAAGGCGCCGAAGTCGACCTTCAGCAGCATCGGCATGATCATCACCCAGATCAGCAGGCCGACCGGCAGATTGACCTGGGCGAACTCCATCTGTCCGATGGAACGGAACACGCCCGGCAAGCCCTGGCCGACAAGGACTGGCTGCCGCGCCAGCGCGGCAACGTGAGCCTGGACAACCTGCAGGTGCTCAACGCCATCCTGCATGTGGCCGCCAACGGCTGCAAGTGGCGTTGCCTGCCCGAGCGGTATGGCAACTGGCACACCATCTACACGCGCATGATGCGCTGGAGTCAGGCGGGCGTGCTCGACCGCGTGTTCGAGCAACTGCAGCGCCAGCGCCTGATGCGGGTGCGCATCGAAGCCATCAGTCTGGACTCCACCACCATCAAGGCGCACCCGGATGCGGCCGGCGCACGAAAAAAAACGGTCCCCAAGCCCTCGGACGAAGCCGCGGCGGCTGCGGCACCAAACTGCATCTGGTTGCCGCGGATGCGCGCAACGTCATCACCTGGAGTCTCACCCCGGGCCAAGCCGGCGACGCGCCCGAGGGCCGGCGGCTGATCCAGGAGCTGGGACCTCACGATGGGCAGGTGGCGATGCTGATGGACAGCGCCTATCGAAGACAACGCCACGCGCGAGATGGCCGTCAGTCTGGGGCTGCAGCCGGTGGTGCCGCCCAACCCACAGCGGCGCCAGCCCTGGGACCTACGACAAGCAGCTGTACCGAAAGCGCAATCAGATCGAGCGATTATTCAGACGGCTGAAAGCCTGGCGTCGAGTCTTCACCCGCTACGACAAGCTGGATGTGATGTTCGCCGGCTTCATCACGGTCGCGCTCATTGCGGAAGCGCTGCGATAGTGTTAACACGACCTAGCCGAGCGCAATGCCGACGACGATGCACAAGGCGACCCACAGCGTCAGGTAACGCTCGAACACGCTCATGGACGGCTTGTCCGACACTTTGGCGATCGTCTCGAACGATGCGCTCACGTCTGGCCTGCTTAGGTCTTGCCGATATTGACCAGTTCGCGCTTGAGGGCCGTCTGGTCGAGCATCTTCAGCGGCAGATTCACGAACAGGCGCACACGGCCCATGATCTGCCGGAACGCCATGTCGAAGGCGCGGCGCTTTTCATCGTCGGTGCCTTCCACGGCGGCCGGATCCTCGAATCCCAATGCGCCGCGATAGGTTGACCGGGCCAGACCGGACAGACCTCGCCGGCCGCGTTGTCGCAGACCCTGATGATGAAATCCATCTTCGGTGCGTCGGGCCGGGCGAACTCGTCCCAGCTCTTGCTGCGCAGGTTGTCCAGCGGGTAGTTGATCGCTGCGCACTTTCTCGATCGCAAACGGATGGACCTTGCCGTTCGGGTGGCTGCCCGCGCTGTAGGCACGAAAGCGGCCTTGCCCCATCGTGTTGATCAGCGCTTCGGCCATGATGCTGCGCGTCGAGTTGCCGGTACACAGCATGAGCACGTTGTAGGTTCGTTCGCTCATGGGTTTGGCTTTCAGTGGGTGGAGGTGGCAAGCGCGGAAAGATCGGCAGCGGGGTCGGTGACCTGGCCAGCCGCTTTGCGCTCCGAATAGCGGTCGGTCAGCGCGGCGACGTGGGGCCGCATCAATACAGTGAAGCGCACCAGTTCCTCCATCACGTCCACCATGCGGTCGTAGTAGGGCGACGGCCTCATGCGACCGGCTGGATCGAACTCCTCGAATGCCTTGGCGATGCTCGACTGGTTGGGAATGGTGAACATCCGCATCCAGCGGCCGAGCAGACGCAGCGCGTTGACGGCGTTGAAGCTCTGCGAGCCGCCCGACACCTGCATCACGGCCAGCGTGCGCCCTTGCGTGGGCCGCATGCCGGCGATCTCCAGCGGCAGATGGTCGATCTGCGCTTTCATCAGGCCGGTGATCTGG
>CAVXGG010000002.1:0-44717 GCA_963761295.1 uncultured beta proteobacterium | reverse complement strand
GTCGCCAAGCACCTCGGCATGCAGCCCGAGGACGTGACCGTCAACGTCACGATGCTCGGCGGCGGCTTCGGGCGCAAGTCGAAGTCGGACTTCATCTCGGAGGCCGCGCTCGTGTCCAAGGCGATGGACGGCAAGCCCGTGAAGCTGCAGTGGACGCGCGAGGACGACATCCGCCACGACTACTTCCATGCGGTGGCGTTCGAGCACATGGAAGCGGCGCTGGATGAGAACGGCAAGCCGACCGCGTGGCTGCACCGGTCCGCCGCACCGACCATCACGTCGACGTTCGTGAAGGGCGCACAGGGCCTGACCGATTTCGAGATCGGCATGACCGCGATCAACGTGCCGTTCCAGATTCCGAACCTGCGTGTGGAAGCGCCCGAAGTGCCCGCGCACACGCGCATCGGCTGGTTCCGCTCGGTCTACAACGTGCCGCACGCGTTCGCGGTGCAGTCGTTCGTGAACGAACTGGCCACGGAAGCGAAGCGCGACCACAAGGACTACCTGCTCGAGCTGATCGGGCCTGCGCGCAAGATCAACCCGCGCACCGAGTTCAAGGACGTCTGGAACCACGGCGAAGACCCGGAGAAGTACCTGATCGACACCGGCCGCATGCGGCGTGTGCTGGAACTGGTGGCAGCGAAGGCCGGCTGGGGCAAAAAGCTGCCGAAGGGTCAGGGCCTCGGGCATCGCGGTCGCGTATTCGTTCATGAGCTACACGGCCACCGCGATCGAAGTCGCGGTGGACGACAGCGGCGACGTGAAGGTCGTGGCCGTCAACACCGCGATCGACTGCGGCCCGCACGTGAACCCGGAGCGCATCCGCTCGCAGATGGAAGGTGCGGCCGTGATGGGCCTGAGCCTCGCGATGCACAGCGACATCATGTTCAAAAACGGCAAGGTCGACCAGTCGAACTTCAACGACTATGTGGTGATGCGCACGAACGAGGTGCCGCGCGAGTTTCATGTGCACCTGACGCCGTCGGACTTTTCCGTGCCGCCGGGCGGGGTGGGGGAGCCGGGCGTGCCGCCGGTCGCGCCCGCGTTGACGAACGCGATCTTTGCGGCCACAGGCAAACGGATTCGGGAGCTGCCGATTGGGGATCAACTGAAGGCGGTGTAGCTGCTGTCCGATGCATCGGACAGCGGTTTTTTGGATGCCAGTCGACGCCGCGCCCTTCAAGCGTGGTGTCCTGCAAGGTCCGCGGCGCCAATACGTCCGGTGCGTCGCTCGGCAGCAGTTGCACACGGTGCTTGCACCGCCGGCTCCGCTGGAAAAGCTTCTGAAAACGTCAGTGTGCTCCGCGTTTCGGTATCCACCGTGTCTGGTCGGCGGAAGCGGCAACGGCAACGCACCGCCCACCTTGACTTCACCGAGCGAAAAGCTCGTGTGCAGGTCCTTCACGTTCGGCAGGTTCAGCAGCACCTCGCGCGCGAGCCTGGAAAACGACTCGAGATCGGCCGAGACCACCTGCAGCTCGAACGTGCCGCTGCCGCTGATGTAGTGGCAGGAAATGATCTCGGGGATCGCGCGGATCGCGTCTTCCATCGGCCGCATCAGCTCGCCCGTGGTGCGCTCGGCATCGACGCGAACGAACGCGAGCACGCCCAGGCCGATCTTGTGGCGATCGACTTCGGCGCGATAGCCGCGGATGTAGCCGTCCGCTTCCAGCGCGCGCACGCGGCGCCAGCACGGCGCGGCCGAAAGCCCGACCCGCTGCGCCAGCTCGGCATTCGAGAGGCGTCCATCGGTCTGCAGGTGTTCGAGGATGGCCATGTCGAATTTGTCGAGCGCTTCCATGGGTTGGCGTGTCTCTGTCCCTGTGATCAGCAAGATTCTTTCGCAGCCTACCGAAACCGCCGCATGGAACGCAAGCACTTATCGATGACGCAGGCATACACTGCCTTGCACACTGGAGTCTTGGCCCCATCTGCCCGGGGCCTGTTCGCTGATCAAAGGACGTCGCCGCCATGAATGCACCGCTGCCCGAACACATCCGCAAGTCGCTCGAATCCGTCACGCTCGACGACCGCTACACGCTTGACCAAGGAAGAGCCTTCATGTCGGGCACGCAGGCGCTGGTCAAGCTGCCGATGCTGCAGCGCCAGCGCGACCTGCAGGCCGGCAAGAACACGGCTGGCTTCATCAGCGGCTATCGCGGCTCGCCGCTCGGTGGCTACGACCAGGCGCTGTGGAAGGCCGCGAAGTACCTGAAGGCCCAGAACATCGTGTTCCAGCCCGGTGTGAACGAGGAGCTTGCCGCCACGGCGCTCTGGGGCACGCAGCAGCTCGGCTTCTCACCGCCAGGCACCAACAAGTTCGACGGCGTGTTCGGCATCTGGTACGGCAAGGGGCCGGGCGTGGACCGCACGTCGGACGTGTTCAAGCACGCGAACATGGCGGGCACCACCGAGTTCGGCGGCGTGATCGCAGTCGCCGGTGACGACCATTTGAGCAAGAGCAGCACGGCCGCGCATCAGAGCGATCACATTTTCAAGGCCTGCGGCCTGCCGGTGTTCTTTCCGGCGACGGTGCAGGAGATTCTGGACCTGGGGCTGCACGCGTTCGCCCTCAGCCGCTACTCGGGCGTCTGGGCCGGCATGAAGACGATCCAGGAGATCGTCGAGTCGAGCGCGACGGCAGAGATCGATCCGGGAAGAGTCGACATCAAGATTCCGACCGACTTCGAAATGCCGCCCGGCGGCCTGCACATCCGCTGGCCGGATCACGCGTTGGACCAGGAAGCACGGCTCTTTCACTACAAGTGGTATGCCGCGCTGGCCTACGTCCGTGCGAACCGGCTGAATTACAACGTGATCGAAGGGCCGCATGACCGGCTCGGCATCATCGCAAGCGGCAAGGCGTACAACGACACGCGCCAGGCGTTGATCGACCTGGGCTTGGATGATGCAGCCTGCCGCCAGCTCGGCATCCGCGTGCACAAGGTCGGTGTCGTCTGGCCGCTCGAAGCGCAGATCACGCGCGAGTTCGCAACCGGCCTGCAAGAGATTCTGGTGGTCGAAGAAAAGCGCCAGCTTATCGAATATCAGATCAAGGAAGAACTCTACAACTGGCGCGCCGACGTGCGGCCGAATGTGCTGGGCAAGTTCACCGAGACGGAAGGCGATTTCTCGGGCGGTGAGTGGAGCATGGCGAACCCGACGGCCAACGAACTGCTGCGCTCGACCGCCGACCTGTCGCCCGCGCAGATCGCGCGCGCCATTGCACAGCGCATCAAGAAGATGGGCGTGGACAGCGACATGGCCGCACGCATCGATGCGCAGCTCGCGATCCTCGAGGCCAAGGAAGGATCGATGAAGGTCGCCACGGTCGACAGCATGGCGGGTGTCCAGCGCGCGCCGTGGTTTTGCTCGGGTTGCCCGCACAACACATCGACCAAGGTGCCCGAAGGCTCGCGCGCGATGGCCGGTATCGGCTGCCACTTCATGGCGACCTGGATGGACCGCAGCACGGTCGGTTTCACACAGATGGGCGGCGAGGGCGTGCCGTGGGTGGGCCAGGCGCCCTTCACGACCGACCAGCACATCTTTGCGAACCTGGGAGACGGCACCTACTTTCACAGCGGGCTGCTCGCGGTGCGCCAGTCGATCGCAGCCGGCGTCAACATCACCTACAAGATCCTCTATAACGACGCGGTAGCGATGACCGGCGGCCAACAGGTGGGTGAGCGGCCCGAAGGCCACTCGGTGATCCAGATTGCGCAGAGCATGAAGGCCGAGGGCGCGCAGCGCATCGTCGTCGTGACCGACGAGCCCGAGAAGTACGAAGGCGTGACCGGATTGCCCGAAGGCATCGCCATCGAGCATCGCGATGAGCTCGACCGCATCCAGCGCGAGTTCCGTGAGATCAAAGGCGCGAGCGTCATCATCTACGACCAGACCTGCGCCACCGAAAAACGCCGGCGCAGGAAGCGCGGCAGCATGGTCGATCCGGCCAAGCGCGTGATCATCAACGAGCTGGTGTGCGAGGGCTGTGGCGACTGCGGCGTGCAGAGCAACTGCCTGTCGGTCGAGCCGCTGGAGACCGAATTCGGCCGCAAGCGCACGATCAACCAGAGCACCTGCAACAAGGATTACAGCTGCGTCAAGGGGTTTTGCCCGAGCTTCGTCACGGTCGAAGGCGGGCAGTTGAAGACCAAGGCGAAGACTGCGGCGCCATCGCCGTTCGAACTCGGCGCGCTGCCGGATCCCGTGCTGCCCGCGCCGCATGACCTGGGCAGCAACGTCTGGGGCATCGTGGTGGCCGGCGTCGGCGGCACCGGCGTGATCACGATCGGGCAGTTGCTCGGCGTGGCCGGCCATCTGGACGGCAAGGGCATCGTCACGCAGGACGCGGGCGGCCTCGCGCAAAAGGGCGGCGCGACCTGGAGCCACGTGCTGATCGGCGCGCATCAGGACGACATCAAGACCACGCGCGTGGGCATGGCGGCAGCCGATCTGATCATTGGTTGCGATCCGATCGTCGCGGCCGACAAGGAGACCAGTCTGCGCATGCGCGAAGGCCGCACGCACGTGGCGCTGAATTCGCATGCGGCACCGACCGCGGCGTTCGTGAAAGACGCGAACTGGAAAAACCCGGCAGAGCAATGCGCGGCGTTGATCGCGAATGCCGTCGGTGAATCGGGCGTTGCGAGCTTCGACGCCGACGCGGCTGCGACGCATCTGATGGGCGACACGATCTACACGAACCCGATGCTGCTTGGCTTCGCGTGGCAAAAAGGTTGGGTGCCGCTGCGGCTCGAATCGTTGCAGCGTGCGATCGAGTTGAACGCGGTGGCCATCGACAAGAACAAGGCGGCGTTCGAGTGGGGCCGGCGCGCGGCGAACGACTGGCCGGCTGTGCAACACATCATCGACGGCGTGACCGGCGGCAAAACCTCCGGCGCGCAGGTGATCGCGTTCAAGAAGCGCGAGACGGTCGATGGGCTGGTCGAGCGCCGCGTGCAGTTTCTGACCGCGTATCAGAACGCGGCTTATGCGCGCAAATACAGCGCGTTCGTCGAGCGCGTGCGGCAAGCAGAGCAGCCGCTTGGCAAGACGACGCTGACTGAGTCGGTCGCGCGCTATCTGTTCAAGCTGATGGCCTACAAGGACGAATACGAAGTCGCGCGGCTACAGGCAGACCCGGCATTTCTGGAGCGCATCGCTTCGATGTTCGAGGGCGACTACAAGCTCAACTATCACCTTGCGCCACCGCACTCGGCCAAGCGCGACGAAAAGGGCGAATTGCAGAAGAAAAAGTACGGCCCGCGCATGCTCACCGCGTTCCGGCTGCTACAAAAATTCAAGTGGTTGCGTGGCGGCCTGCTCGATCCGTTCGCATACACCGAAGAGCGCAAGACCGAGCGTGCGTTGATCGGTGACTATCAGCGCAGCATCGAGGAGGTGATCGCCGACTTGACGCCCGCCAATCACGCGATCGCCGTGGAGATCGCGTGCATCCCCGAGCAGATCAAAGGGTACGGGCATGTGAAGGACCGCAACCTGGCGCCGGCGCGCAAGAAGTGGCTGGCGCTGATGGCGGCGTTTCGCAATCCCGATACGGCGCATGCGGAAGCGCTTGCCGCGGGAGCCGCGCAGCGGGCTGCCTGACCGGGCGCGGACCGTGCAGTTTGCGAGAGCGCTGCCCGTCCGCCGCAAGCCCGATCGACCTGTTCGCGCGGCACGCGTGCTGCGGCTGCTTGCTCAGCTGCGCCGCGCGGAAGCTGGTTCCAGGACGATGGGTTGACCATGCGGCGTGCGCTTCGCCGCCGCTTCCCACGCATGTTCGAGGCGATGGAGTTGCTCGTGCGTGCCGATCTGCCTGTCGATGACGATGGTCTCCAGCGCGTTGAGCCAATGTCGGTAGTAGGTGCTGCCGTCGTCCGCGTCGCCGCCAGCCTGGGCTGTCCGTATTTCACGGGACAGCGCAGCCGCCCAGTCGGTCCATTCGAACAAGCCGCGCTCGTGCAGTTGCAGTGTCAGCGCGAACGCATGGGCCTGCCACGGTTCGGCAAAGACGGCGCTGTCTTTGCACCCGGCGGGCAGCGGCAATTCGCCGCCGCACCGCGCGGCCAGCGCGGCAAGGCCGATCGGCGCCAGCTTGCGTGGCAGGTCAGGGTGCGTGGTCTCAGGCGGCTTCAAGGTAGGGCTCCCATGCGTCCACGCCGACCTGCAGCGTGGCGTCCGCAGCCTCGCCCCAGAGTTCGCGACCTGCGAACACCACGCCGTAGAGCCATTCGGGCCGCTGATCGAACGGCGGCAGCGTGCCGCTCGCGTGGCGGTCGGCGAACACATGCGGACCGTGTACGCGCTGCACGGTGCCAACGTGGCCGCGCACGTACTGCGGCAACCGCGTGTGGCCTGGGGGATGCATGTTGCGGGCGCGCACCCGGTCGCCGGGCGCGAACCGCGCAGCGTTTCCGTTTGCGGGCCGTGTGGTCGGGCTTCCGGCCGCGAGCGCGGCCGTGATCGCAGTCGCATCGGGCACACGGTGTACAGCGACGGGCGGCGTGGCGCTTTGGCCGTCGATCAGTTCTTGCGCTGTGGCCATGCCACGCGCGAGCAGCAATCGCTCCACGCCACGCAACCAGATCTGGTAGTAGGTCGAATTCAAGTAAACGGCTGGCGGCAGCGACTCGCGCGCGGCGCGACTTTGGTCGATGTTCCAGGCGCCGGTCGCGCCCGCGGCCAGCGTCAGCGCGAGCGCGCGGCGTTCCCACTCGGCATGAAACAGCGGTTCGTCGGCGTCGCGCAAGACCGGGCCGTAGCCCTGCATGCCGCCCATGTCGTGCACCGAATTCATGTCGTGCCCCCAGGTTCGAGCGCCAGACCGGTGCCTATCATCGAATCGCGCGTGACCAGTGCGGCCAGTCGTTCTTCCGTCCAGCCGTCGGTGCCGGCCGGGCGCATCGGAATCACGAGATAGCGCACCTCGGCGGTCGAATCCCAGACGCGGCACTGCACCGAGTCGGCCAGCGAAACGCCGAAATCGGCCAGCACGCCGCGTGGGTCCATAACCGCCTTGGCCCGATAGGGCGCGCTCTTGTACCAGACCGGCGGCAGCCCGAGCACCGGCCAAGGGTAGCAACTGCACAAGGTGCAGACGACCATGTGGTGCGTGTCGACCGTGTTCTCCAGCGCGACCATGTGCTCGCCCTGGCGGCCGGTGAAGCCGAACTCGGCGATCGCGGCGGTCGCATCACCGAGCAGACGCCGCCGATAGTCGGGATCGACCCAGGCGCGCGCAACCACGCGCGCGCCGTTGTGCGGGCCGATTTGCGTCTCATAGGTTTCGATGATCCGGTCGAGTGCGGCCGGGTCGACGTAGCCTTTTTGCACAAGCAGCGTTTCCAGCGCGCGCACACGCAGGTCCCATTCGCCAAGCTCGCTGTGGTCGTGGTCGTGGTCGTGGGAAGGGTTGTGGGCCGATACAGGCATAGCGGGCTCCCGATTGGCAGGTTTCATCGGTGCATTGTCCGGCAGGGAGCCGCCCGGCGGCAACCACTGAGGGTGGCCAGGCAGGGGTGCACCGACCGGCCCCGGGGCCGGTCGGGTTGTGGCCCGCAGCTTAGAATGCCCGGTTCTCTCGGCGGCCGCGAACCATGAGGGGGAGAACGCGCGTCGACGCATGGCTTCGGCTCTTTCGTCGGCTCCTATCTTCCCGGCTTCGCCCAGCGCCGCTTGTCGCTTTCGTTCAAAGGTATTACTGCCGTGTCCCTCATTTCTTCCGCCCACGCCCAGACCGCCCCCGCTGCCGCTCCCGCCGGCGGCGATTTCATGTCGTCAATGACCAGCATGCTGCCGCTGGTGTTGATGTTTGTCGTGCTGTATTTCGTGATGATCCGGCCGCAGATGAAAAAGCAGAAGGAACACCGCGCGATGATCGAGGCGCTCGCCAAGGGCGATGAGGTGGTGGTCGCCGGCGGCATGCTCGCGCGCATCACGCGGCTCGGCGAGGGTTATCTGAACGCCGAGATTGCCAACGGCGTGGAAATTCAGATCCAGCGCAGCGCGGTGGTGCAGGTGCTGCCAAAAGGCACGATGGAGTCGCGCCAGCAGCTGAACCGCACATGAACCGCTATCCGGTCTGGAAGTACGCGGTCATCCTGATCGCGCTGCTGATTGGGGCGATCTATACGCTGCCGAATTTCTTCGGCGAGGCGCCGGCGGTGCAGGTGTCTTCGGCGCGCACCGGCGTGCGCATCGACAGCGCGGTGGCGAGGAAAGCCGAGGAACTGCTGAAGGCCGCCGGTGTGGAGAGCACCGGCCTGACCGTCGATGAGAACTCGATCAAGGCACGCTTTGCGACGCCCGACCAGCAGCTGAAGGCGAAGGATGCGCTCGAGAAAGGGTTGAACGCCGATGCGGCCAACCCATCCTATGTGGTCGCCTTGAACCTGCTGTCGCGATCGCCTGGCTGGCTTGGTAGCCTGCGCGCCGAGCCGATGTACCTCGGGCTCGATCTGCGCGGCGGCGTGCATTTCATGCTGCAGGTCGACATGCGTGCCGCGCTGACCCAGCGCACCGAAGCGCTTGCGGGTGACCTGCGCACCGCGCTGCGCGACAAGAACATCCGGCACAGCGGCATCTCGCGCAACGGCCAGAGCGTCGAGATCCGCGTGCGCGACGCCGCCACGCTGGCGGCTGCGCGCAACCTGATTCAGGATCAGTTCGCCGATCTGCAGACGGTGGAGTCGGCCGGCGCCGATGGCGAGCAGCGGCTGACGGCGACAATCAGGCCGGAAGCCGCGCGCCGTGTGCAGGAGCAGGCGCTCAAGCAGAACATCACCACCTTGCACAACCGCATCAACGAACTCGGCGTGGCCGAGCCGGTGATCCAGCAGCAAGGCCTCGACCGGATCGTCGTGCAGTTGCCGGGCGTGCAGGACACCGCGAAAGCAAAAGACATCCTGGGCCGCACCGCGACACTCGAGGTGCGGCTGGTCGACGAAGGCGCTGAAGCGCGCGCGGCCGAAGCCAGCAACGGGCCCGCACCGTTCGGCACCGACAAGTTCTTCGACCGCAACGGCCAGCCCGTGATCGTCAAGAAGCAGGTGCTGCTGACTGGTGAAAACCTGACCGACGCCCAGCCTGGCTTCGACAACCAGACGCAGGAAGCGGCCGTGCATCTGTCGCTCGACGGCAAGGGCTCGCGCATCTTCCGCGACGTGACGCGCGAGAACATCGGCAAGCGGATGGCTATTCTGCTGTTCGAAAAGGGCAAGGGCGAAGTCGTCACCGCGCCTGTGATCCGCAGCGAGATTGGCGGCGGTCGGGTGCAGATCTCGGGCCGCATGACGACGACGGAAGCCGCTGACACCGCGCTGCTGCTGCGCGCAGGCTCGCTGGCTGCGCCGATGGAGATCATCGAAGAACGCACGATCGGCCCGAGTCTGGGCGCCGAGAACATCCAGAAAGGCTTTGACAGCGTGACCTGGGGCTTCCTTGCGGTCGCTGCGTTCATGTGCGTCTACTACATGCTGTTCGGCGTGATCTCGAGCATCGCGCTCGCTTTCAACCTGCTGCTGCTGGTGGCGGTGCTGTCGATGCTGCAGGCGACGTTGACGTTGCCCGGCATGGCCGCGATGGCGCTCGTGCTTGGCATGGCGATCGATGCGAACGTGCTGATCAACGAGCGGGTGCGCGAGGAATTGCGCAGCGGCGCGGCCCCGCAAGCCGCGATCCACGCGGGCTACGACCGCGCGTGGTCGACGATTCTGGACTCGAACGTGACGACGCTGATCGCGGGCATCGCGTTGCTCGCGTTCGGCTCCGGGCCGGTGCGCGGCTTCGCCGTGGTGCACGTACTGGGCATCCTGACCAGCATGTTCTCGGCCGTGTTCTTCTCACGTGGCCTCGTCAACTTCTGGTACGGGCGGAAGAAGAAGCTAAAGACCGTGTCAATCGGCACCGTCTGGAAGCCCGACGGCGGTACGGCGGTCGCAGCGGGCTCCCCCGGCGCGTCGCTCGAAAGCCAGCACCACGGCGCCTAAGCCCTTTTTTCGAGCGACTGATCGACATGGAATTCTTCAAAATCCGGCGCGACATCCCGTTCATGCGGCACGCGCTCGTGTTCAACGTAATCTCATTTGCAACGTTCGCGTTGGCTGTCTTCTTCCTGTTCTCGCGCGGACTTCACCTGTCGGTCGAATTCACGGGCGGCACCGTGATGCAGGTCAGCTATTCGCAGCCGGCCGACCTGCCGAAGCTGCGCGTAGCCGTTGCCGACCTCGGCTACAACGACGTGCAGATCCAGAGCTTCGGCAACGCGCGCGACGTGCTGATCCGGCTGCCGGTGAAAAAAGGCGAGACCTCGACCGTGCAGAGCGAGCGCGTGATCGGCGCGTTGAAGGCGGTCGATGCGTCGGCGCGGCTCGATCGCACCGAATTCGTCGGACCGCAGGTCGGGGACGAACTCGCGGCCGATGGGCTCAAGGCGCTCGCGTTCGTCGTGATCGGCATCATGCTGTATTTGGCAATGCGCTTCGAGTGGAAGTTCGCGGTCGCCGGCATCATCGCGAACCTGCACGACGTGGTGATCATCCTGGGTTTCTTCGCGTTCTTTCAATGGGAGTTCTCGCTACCGGTTCTGGCAGCGGTGCTCGCGGTGCTCGGCTATTCGGTCAACGAGTCGGTCGTCATCTTCGACCGCATCCGTGAGAACTTTCGCCGCTATCGCAAGATGAATTCGATGCAGGTGATCGACAGCGCGATCACAGCCACCATCAGCCGCACTATCATCACGCACGGTTCCACCCAGATCATGGTCTTGTCGATGCTGTTGTTTGGCGGTCCCACACTGCACTATTTCGCGCTTGCGCTCACGATCGGCATTTTGTTCGGCATCTATTCATCGGTGTTCGTCGCGGCGGCCATCGCGATGTGGCTCGGCATCAAGCGCGAAGACCTGATCAAGGCACCGATCCGGCGCGATGACGGGGAAGACCCGAACGCCGGCGCGATGGTCTGACACACACGGCAAAACGCGCAATCTGACTCCTAATGGCCACCCGCCCCTGGCAATCCGACGGCAGCCGGCCGTCGATGCCGCCCGCACGCGAGCGGTTCCTGCAGGAAGTGCGCCGAGGATTGCCGTTGCTGGCCAGAAGCGTGCAGGAACTGCTGCAGCGCAGGGCGTCGGAAGCCTCGCGTACGCGGGAATCGCAGGATCGGCGCGATGGGTTCATGGCGTTTCAGCAGCGCCAGCAGCGCTGGCTCGAGGGCACGGTGCAGGGCTGGCAGCGCAGTCTGCAGGCGGTGCCGGTCACCGCCGGTCGCCAGCCGGTCGTAACCGCGTTCGAGTTGATGGGCATGGACGTGATGGAAAACCGCATCATCGCGTCGCGCCTGTCGACCGCGCTGCTCGACAAGGTGTTCCCGGAATTCGAGGATCTGCGCATTCGCATCGAGTACGTCGAGCAGCGCGAACTGCCGCCGAAAGACGTGTTGCGCCCCGAGGTGCTCGTGCAGGCGCTGGTCGACAGCTGGATCGACGTCGGCTTGCCGCGCGATGACTTCCAAGCCGTGATCGAGCCGAGCCAGCACATCTTGGCCGAACGCATGGTGCTCGGCTATCGCGCCGGCAACGCGTTGATGGTCGCGCAAAACATTCTGCCTTCGATCGAGCCGCAGCACCGCATGAGACGAAGCGCAGTGGGCGGCACGCCGTCGCGTGCGCTGACGTCGGACCGGCCCGCGGCTGCCGCACCCCGGCCTGCTGCGACAGCCCCGCCACGCGAGGAGTCCAGCCACCCGAGCCTCTCGAGCGGCAGCGCCCGCCACACGCCGTCGAATCTCCCGATCGAAGAGACGCGACAGATGGCGGCAGCCACGCCGCTGGCAAGAGCCCGCATGCGCGCCCAGGGCGTGCTCGGCGCGCTGAAGCGGGTGCTGGTGGGGCAGGTGTCGGATTTCGAGCGGACCGCGCGGCAACCACCCTCGCCGGCGCTGGCCGAAGCCATGCGCGCGGTTCCGCCGCATCCGGCGGGCACTGCCGGCGGCGTCGACGAAGACCTGACGATCATCGAGGACTACAGCCCGGCCGGGGTCGCGCGGGTGGCGGGTGCGTTGCGCGCACAGACGAGCGATCTCAAGAAGAAAGCGTCGACCGACAGCGAAAAGGCGACCATCGAGATCGTCGCACTGATGTTTCAGAGCATCCTGGCCGAAGACCGCATCCCGACGTCGATCCGGGTCTGGTTCGCGCGGCTGCAGCTGCCGGTGCTGCGCGTGGCGCTCGCGGAGCCGGATTTTTTCAATTCGACGAATCACCCGGCCCGTCAGTTGATCGACCGGATCGGCTCGTGCGCGATGGGATTCGACGCGTCGGCGATCAACGGCACCGCATTCGAGACCGAGATCAAGCGCATCGTTCAGGTCATCGAGCAGTACCCCGAAACCGGCGGCCGCGTGTTTCATCTGGTGCATGAGGAATTTAAGAAATTCCTGGCTACCTACCTGACCGCACAGGACAGCACACAGCGGCTCGTCAGCGTCGCGCAACAGATGGAGCAGAAAGAAACGCTCGCGATCCAGTACACGATCGAGATGCGCAACATGCTGCGGGACATCGCGGTGCCCGAGCCAATTCGGGATTTCATGTTCAAGGTCTGGGCCGAAGCGCTCGCGCTGTCGACCATGCGGCATGGGCCGCAACACACGGAGACCATCGCGCTCAAGCAGGTCGCACCCGAGTTGATCTGGGCCGCCAGCGCAAAGCCGAACCGCGCCGACCGCGCGCGCGTGATTCAGGAGCTGCCGCAGCTGCTGCAGCGGCTGCGTCAGGGCATGACGCTGCTCGGGCTTGCGACCGCGGCGCAGGACAAGCAGCTCAAGGTCGTGAGCGATGCGCTTGCGGCAGCGTTCCTGTCGAAGGCCGAGCCGATCGCCGCGGTGCGGCTCGAAGCGATGGCCGAGCGGCTTGCGCATCTGGAAGACTTCGTCACCGACGAGGGCCTGGGTGACCTGCCGATCAATGCCGACAACGTCGAACTGATGCTCGGCATCGATGCGGCGGCGCTGACGGTGATCGACGGCGGCGGTTCGATGCCGGGCGAGGCAATGATCGCCTGGGCTCTCGATCTGCAGCCCGGCCACTGGTTCTCGCTCGAGCACGGAGGCAACGTGCTTGCCGTGCAGTTCGTCTGGCGCAGCGACCGCAGGCAGCTGTTCCTGTTCGCCTCGCGCAGCGGCGGCAGCTATCTGCTGCAGCGCCGCCGCGTAGCGGCTTTTCTGCAGGCCGGATTGCTGCTGCCGCAGGAGGAGGAGGCGCTGTCGGTCCGCGCCACGCGCACCGCGATCGCCAAGCTCGATGCCGATCCCGAGCGGTTGCTGAACTGACGGCTGCGTGCGGTGTGCGCGTAACCGTGCAGCCCTTGGGTTCAAACAGCGGACTCAGGTCAAACCGGTTCGCTGGAATCTTCCTCCGGGCAGCCGTGCGATCTGGCCGCCGAGCTCGAGCTCGAGCAGTTGAACCTGCAGATTCGCCGTGTCGAGGCCGGTGCGCGCGAGCAGGGTGTCGAGCCCGACGGGATCGAACCCGACATGCTCGAGCAATGGATGCGCAGCGGCGGTTGGTGCCGTTTCATCCTGCGTTGTCGGTGCGTCTGGTGCAGCGTTCGGTGCAACCGACGGCAGCCGCAATTCTTCAAGCACATCCTGACCCGTTTCGACCAGCTTTGCGCCCTGCTTGAGCAGCCAGTGGCAGCCGCGCGACTGCGGCGCGTGGATCGAGCCGGGAATCGCGAACACCTCCTTGCCTTGTTCGCTGGCCATGCGCGCCGTGATCAGCGAGCCCGACTGCAACGCCGCTTCAACCACCAGCACGCCCTGACTCAGGCCGGAGATCAGCCGGTTGCGACGCGGAAAGTTGGCTGCGATCGCCGGCGTGCCGAGCGGATATTCGCTGACCAGCAGGCCGCACCTCGCGATTCGGTGCGCCAACGCCAGATGGCGTTTCGGATAGACCCGATCGAGCCCGGTGCCGACCACCGCGATCGTCGGTATGTGGCCGCTGTCGGTCCGCGCTTCGGTCGATCCGTCGAGCGCGCCTTCATGTGCTGCCGCATCGATGCCGAGCGCAAGCCCGGACACGACCGTCAGGCCAGCCTGGGAGAAAAACTTGCCGAACGCGTGCGCGTTGGAGGCGCCCTGCGGGGTCGGGTTGCGACTGCCGACCATCCCGATGCTGCGCGCGGGTTGCCAAAGTCCATCGGGCACGGTGTGCAACGCGGCGCCCATCAGGTAGAGCATCAGCGGCGGGTCTTCGATCGCAAGCAACGCGGGCGGATAGGCGGCATCGCCCAGCGTCACGATGGCCCTGGCTGCTGCACGCGCTGCGTCGACCGGGTCCAGCCATTGACGCGTCGCCTCCAGCTGCGCCTCGAACCCCGGAGGCGGCGTTGCCAATGCGCTGGCCTGCACCGCCGAAACGCACTGGCGCAGCGCGCTCGAGGACTGGTCGAAGACGGACTGCGGCAGCCCGAACCTGGCCAGCAGCCGGCGCGCGGTTTCGTTGCCGACGCCGGACGTCAGCGACAGCCGCAACCAGCCGGCCAGATCAGCGTTCTGCATGATGGCCATTGTGTGCCAGCGCCGAATCTGCCGCGCTGTTCATCCGACGGGCGGACGAGGCGCCTCGCCGCGGGTTCAGTTCGGATTTGCGATGCGGTCGCCGACCTTTACGCCCGAGACGGTCTGCACGATCAGCGCATAAGACACCCGCTCGAACGGGCGGAACACCATCAACAGGCCATTGCGCTCGTCCGGCAGACGCATCATGGGCCGGCTCGCCAGCGTCTTGTCGGGCACCATGCCGCCGTTGCTCAGGATCGCGAGCACGTGGCCGCTTTCGATCCCGTCGCGCGTGCCGCGGTTGATCGTGACGACCTGGTTTTGCGCTGCGTTCACGACCGCGCTGCCGTAGACCGAAACGATCCGGCCACCTTCCATCGGCAGCACCGGCGCGTGCGGCACGTAGCTGACCAGCTGCCGCGGCGGCTCGGGCAGCAGCCGGTCGCCGACGCGCATTTCTTCCTTCGCCGCCACGATGTCGAGCGTCGCGGGCACGATCTCGGGCGGCGTCGCTTCGTCGGCGACCACCGAGCCGACGGTGCCTTCGCCGCGCACGAGTCGCGCCCGGCCCAGGTAGTGCGCCTCGTGGCCGAGGATCTCGCCGGTGCCCGGATCTTTCAGCGGGGTGGCCTGGCGGAACACGCGCCAGTCGCGCGGCTCGCCCGGCACCACCGACAGCGGCAGCAGTTCGTTGCTGCTGCGGCCGTATGCCCGGTCGCCCCGCGCCAGCAGCACGCGCTCGCCCTGGGCGGCCACCAGCCGGGGGGCGAAGTTGAAGGTGGCCTCGTCGACCACCAGCGGTTCGGCCAGGAACGGCTCGATCAGGTGCGCTTTCAACGTCGGCAATGCGTTGTCGCCGAGCGCGTCATAGCGCAGCGTCGGCGACACGCGCACGACCGGCACATCTTCGCGACTCGGGCCCCCGCGCAGCACCAGCCCCTTGCCGAAGCGCAGCCGCGCGCGGCCATCGGCGCGCTCGAGCACGAGATCCTGGCCCGGATAGATCAGATGCGGGTTGCGCACCTGGGCCATGTTCATACCCCAGAGCTGGGGCCACTGCCACGGGCTGGTCAAGAAGATTTTGGAGATGTCCCACAACGTATCGCCGCGGCGCACGGTGTAGAACTCGGGCGCGTCGGCCTTCAGGTCGCTGAGCAGCACGCCGCTGTCGGCCACCTGCTCGGCCGCCGCACGCTGCGCTGTCGTGACCGGCAGCGCTTGCGCGGCGGCGCTGCCCGCGGCACTCAGCAGCGCGGCGGCGGCCAGCACGCCCATGGCGCATGCGCCGAGGCGCACAGCCGCTTTGCCGCTGTTGTGGTGCATGCCGTTGTAAGACTCTTGCATCGAAACCCCTTTTTGTCGGCCCGTGGCCACGCTTGAACGAACAAATCCACCGCAACCGCGCCGCTTGCACGGCACGGACGCACAAGCGGTTCGCGCCCACCTTGCTGTCGAGAGAATGCTCAGCGGATTCTGCTGGCCGCACCCGCTATGGGACTGCGGGCATCGCCAAGCGGCAACGCCCGAGCGTGGAAAAATGGCGAAAATACATGCCTCGCTGCGCGTCGCGCTTATTTTTTTGCTGCCATGGCCCTGCTTCCTATCCTCCAGTTCCCCGACCCCCGCCTGCACATCGTGGCTCGGCCGTTCGCCGCCCCGATCGATGCGCGCGCGCGCACGTTGATCGCGGACCTGCTCGAGACGATGTACGACGCCAAAGGCATCGGCCTGGCTGCCACCCAGGTCGACGTGCACGAACGGCTGGTCGTGATCGACATATCCGAGACGCGCGACCAGCCGCTGGTGCTGATCAACCCGGAGATCGTTTGGGCCAGTGCGCAGACCACGCTGAACGAGGAGGGCTGCCTGTCGGTGCCGGGGATCTACGACGGCATCGAGCGTGCCGACGCGGTGCGGGTGCGCGCGCTCGACGCCGAAGGCAAAGAGCGCACGATCGAAGCGGACGGCCTGCTCGCGGTCTGCATCCAGCACGAGATGGATCATCTGCTCGGCAAGGTGTTCGTCGAGTATCTGTCGCCGCTCAAGCGCAATCGCATCAAGACCCGGCTCGTGAAGGCGCGGCGCGAAGCGGAAAAAGTCTGATGCGCGGGTTGTGTCGCACGCTGGCACCCGCAGTGGCGCTGTGCTGGGCCTCCGCGCTGCTGGCCGGCTGCGCGGTGAATCCGTTTTTTCAGCCGCAGCCCGGCATGTCGCGCGCGCAGGTGGTTGCCGGCATGGGCCGGCCGACCGCGGTGGTCGCGCTGGACGGCGGCGGTGAACGGCTGCAGTATTCGCAGCAGCCGCAAGGCCAGTACGTGACGATGGTCGACCTCGACGCGGCCGGTCGCGTGCGGGCCGCCGAGCAGGTGATGGACGAGGCGCATTTCGCACGCATCGAGCCGGACCGCTGGACGCGCGGCGACATCGAGCGCGCGTTCGGCCCGCCCGGCCGCATCGACCATGTCGCGAGCTGGCACGGCGACATCTGGCAGTACCGCTGGCGCCAGGGCCTGATCGACAAATATTTCTGGGTGTTTCTCGACCCGGGCGGTGTGGTGCGCGAGGCCTATTCGGGCACGCAGTACGAGGACGCACCCGGCGACACCGACGGCGCCGGGCTGCCCTGAACAGCGGCGCGGCTGCGCTTTCGTCCATGCGTTTGATCTTCGCCGGCACGCCGGAATTCGCCCGCATCGCGCTTGCTCGGCTGCATGCCGCCGGTCATACGATCGCGCTCGTGCTGACGCAGCCCGATCGCGCCGCCGGCCGCGGCCTGAGGTTGCAGCCCTCGGCCGTCGGGCAGTTCGCGCTCGCGCACGACCTGCCGATCGCGCAGCCGCGGGGGCTGCGGCTCGACGGCCGCCACGCCGAAGACGCGGCTGCGGCGTGGGCTGCCATCGAGGCGGCCGAGGCGCAGGTCATGGTGGTCGCGGCCTACGGCCTGATCCTGCCGCAGCACGTGCTGGATGCGCCGCGACACGGCTGCCTGAACATTCACGCCTCGCTGCTGCCGCGCTGGCGCGGTGCCGCGCCGATTCATCGTGCGATCGAAGCGGGGGACGCCGAAACCGGCATCGCGATCATGCAGATGGACGCGGGGCTCGACACCGGCGACGTGCTGCTCGAGCAGGCGCTGCCGATCGCACCGGACGACACCACCGGGTCGCTGCACGACCGGCTGGCCGTGGCCGGCGGGGCGCTGATCGTGCGGGCGCTGGCCGAGCTGGGCACGCTGGCGCCGCGTCCGCAGCCCATGGCCGGCGTCACCTACGCGGCCAAGATCGACAAGCGCGAAGCCGCGCTCGACTGGTCCCAGGACGCTGCGCGGATCGAGCGACGCATCCGCGCGTTCGATCCGCAGCCCGGCGTGACTACGCAGTTCGGTGATGTGCCGCTCAAGCTGTGGCGTGCGCGGGTCGAGCCGGCCGATGCCGTGTCGCACGGCACCGCGCAGGGCCTTGCTCCCGGCACCGTGCTGAGCGCCGATGCGCACGGCATTTGCGTGGCTTGCGGCCCGCACGCTGCCGGCATCCCGGCCGATGTGCTGTGCATCACCGAACTGCAGCGCCCGGGCGGCAAACGGCTCGCAGCGGCCGACTTTCTGCGCGGCGTGTCGATCGAGCCGGGCGCGTCATTGGGCGCGCCGCTGTCGCCGCCACCGTTTCCATCCGACGAATCGGCCTGACAGCGGCCGCCCGACCGCCGCTGCGCATGTTCTTCGCTCGTTCCCGCCATGCGCATCCGGCCTTCCGGCGCGGTGTCGACGACGCCTGGAGCCAGGTGCCCGGCATCGCCGCCTGGGGCTTGATGACCGGCGTGGCGATGGTGCAATCGGGCCTGAGCGTGCTCGAGTCGTCGCTCATGACGCTGCTGGTCTACGCGGGCAGTTCGCAGCTTGCCGCGATCCCGCTGCTGGTGGCGGGCGCGCCGATCTGGGTGGTGCTGGCGACGGGTTTCTGCGTGAACCTGCGCTTCGTCGTGTTCAGTCTGCACCTGCGGCCCTACCTGATGCACCAGCCGCGGGTGCAGCGGCTCGTCAGCGGCTACCTGACGGCGGACATGAGCTATGTGGCTTTCACACAGGCGCATCCGGTGCCCGCGGCCGACGCAGCCGGCCAGCGCGCCCAGGACGCTTATCTGTCCGGGCATACCTTCTCGCTGTGGGCGAACTGGATGGTCGCCAGCCTGATCGGCATCGCGCTGGCCGATCAGGTGCCGACGCGCTGGGGCCTGGGCTTCGCGGGCATCCTGACGCTGCTCGGCATTCTTTGCTCGCTCGCGTCGGCGCGGCTGCGCATCGTCGCGGCGGCGGTGGCGGGCACGGCCGCCGTGGCTGCGTTCACGCTGCCGTTCAAGCTCAACATCGTGGTGGCGATCGCGGCCGCGGTGCTGCTGTGTCTGGGGCTGGAACAGCGCCGCCTGGCTGCTGCGCGGAGCACCGATTGAGCGGCAACGCGCTCGGGTTCGGCGAAACCGACGGCTGGACCATTGCCGTGATCGTCGGCCTGGCCGGCGTCACGGTGATCACGCGCTGCTTTTTCTTCCTGCTCGACCGGCCCTGGAGCCTGCCGTACTGGGCGCAGCGCGGCTTGCAATACGCGCCGATCGCGGCGTTGTCGGCAGTGGTGATTCCCGAGATCGTGCTGACCAATGGCTTGCTGATCGAGGGCTGGCGGGACGCGCGGCTGTTTGCGGCAGCCGCAGGCGTGGCGGCTTTTTTCTGGAAGCGCAACGTGTTTGCGACAATCGCAGTCGGGCTTGCGGTCTATCTGCCGCTGCACATCGGACTGAGTTGGTAGCTCGAGCCGAGTTCAGGCGCAACTCGCGTTGACTTCAAGCATGAAGTGCTTGAGACGCTTATGAGAGCTGCGTCTTTCGCTGCGAAAGACATAGCAGTCGAAGCGGCTTCGGTTCATCGCGCGCCACCCGCCGGTTCCAGCGAGTCGCCGAGTCGCGGCTCACGCAACCGCCGCGCGGGTCCGCCGGCTCGTCTGCCGAAGGGCCGCTGCCGGGCCGCCGGGCGGTCTGCAACATAATTCCCGGCCATGAACGACATCCTCCGCTTCACCGACCTGTGCGCGCAAGGCAAAGCGAAAAGCCGACGCGTGTTCATCCGCGCCGACCTGAACGTGCCGCAGGACGACGCCGGCCGCATCACCGACGACACGCGCATCCGCGCCTCACTGCCGTGCATCGAACTCGCGCTGCAGGCCGGCGCCGCGGTGATGGTCACATCGCACCTCGGGCGGCCGAAGGAGGGCGAGTTCAAGCCCGCCGATTCGCTCAAGCCCGTGGCCGAGCGGCTGGCCGAACTGTTGAAGCGCGCGGTGCCGCTGCGAGCCGACTGGGTGGACGGGGTACAGGTTGCGCCGGGCGACATCGTCATGCTGGAAAACTGCCGGCTCAATCCCGGCGAGAAGAAGAACGACGAAGCGTTGGCCAGAAAGATGGCCGCGCTCTGCGACATCTACGTGAACGATGCGTTCGGCACCGCGCACCGCGCCGAAGGCACCACGTACGGCATCGCGCAGTTCGCCAAGCTTGCCGCGGCCGGGCCGCTGCTGGCGCGCGAGATCGACGCGATCGGCCGCGCGCTGGCCGAGCCGAAGCGCCCGCTGGTCGCGATCGTGGCCGGCTCAAAGGTCAGCACCAAGTTGACCATCCTGCAGAGCCTCAGCACCAAGGTCGATGGGCTGATCGTCGGCGGCGGCATCGCCAACACGTTTTTGCTTGCAGCCGGTTTCCCGATCGGCAAGTCGCTTGCCGAAACCGATTTGGTGGGCGAGGCCCGCGCCGTGATCGAAGCGATGCAGGCGCGCGGCTCCGAGGTGCCGATCCCCGTCGATGTGGTCTGCGCAAAAAGCTTCGCGGCGGACGCGCCAGCCACGATCAAGCCGGTGGCCGAGGTCGCAGAAGACGACCTGATTCTCGACATCGGCCCGGCCACCGCGGCGCGGCTCGCGGCGCAGCTCAAGTCCGCGGGCACGATCGTCTGGAACGGGCCGGTCGGCGTGTTCGAGTTCGAAGCGTTCTCGCACGGCACCGAAGTGATCGCGCGCGCGATTGCCGAATCGCCTGCGTTCAGCATCGCGGGCGGGGGCGACACGCTCGCGGCGATCGCCAAATACGGGATCGAGCAGCAGATCGACTACATCTCGACCGGCGGCGGTGCGTTTCTCGAAATTCTCGAAGGCAAGGAACTGCCCGCATTCGAAATCCTGCAAAAGCGCGCGGCGGAGGCGGCTTGATCTGCTACTTTGGTGATAGCGAAGTGTGCAGGCAGGATCCGCGCCCGAACCGGTTTTGACGCATAAAACGATGCGGCGCCGCCGGCTGCTGTGGCTCGCGCCGGCGGCAGCCGCGCTGACCGCCTGCGCACCGATCAAGTTGCTCGACAGCGTGGTGCCGCGCGATTCCTACGAAGCCGAGCAGGGCATCGCCTACGGCAGCGAGCCGCGCCAGCATCTCGACGTCTACCGGCCATTGGCGCGCACCGCGCCGCCAGCCGGTATGCGCCCCCTGGTCGTGTTCTTCTACGGCGGCACCTGGAGTCACGGCGAGCGCGGCGACTTTCGCTTCGTCGCCGAGGCGTTGGCCGCGCGCGGCGCCGTCGTGGTGTTGCCCGACTACCGGCTGTCGCCTTCGGTCCGTTATCCGGTGTTCGTCGAAGACAGCGCGCGCGCCGTCCAGTGGGCGATCGAACACGCGGCGCAGCTCGGCGCCGATCCGAAGCGCGTCTATGTCATGGGCCACAGCTCGGGCGCCTACAACGCGGCGATGGTCGCGCTCGATCCGCGTTGGCTGCGGCAGGTGGGTGCGAGCCCGAGCCAGCTCGCCGGCTGGATCGGGCTTGCGGGCCCGTACGATTTTCTGCCGATCCACGACCGCGAAGCGCAGGTTTCGTTCGAATGGCCCGACACGTCGCCCGATTCGCAGCCGATGGCTCACGCCTCAGCCAGGTCGCCGCCGGCGTTGCTGCTCGCGGGCAAGGACGACGAAACCGTCGACCCGCGGCGCAACACCGTGCAGATGGCCGAGCGACTGCGCGCGGCCGGCGTCACGGTGCACATGCGGTTGTTCGACGACCTCGGTCACGTCGGCCTGATCGCCGAAGTGGCCGCGCCGCTGCGCTGGCTCGGCGGCCCGGTGCTGCCGCCGGTTCTGCGCTTTCTGGGGCTGGGTGCATCAGTAGAATGAGCGCCAGCCTGGTGTCCCCTGCAATTGGGGTGCGCCGCAGGGGGCTGCAGGATGAAGCCGCCGGCATGACGGTTGCCCGGTTGTCGGCGGACCTCGACTCAGAATTTATTCAGGAGAACTCTCATGCCACTCGTCTCGATGCGCCAGCTGCTCGACCATGCCGCGGAAAACAGCTACGGCATTCCGGCCTTCAACGTGAACAATCTCGAGCAGGTGCAAGCTGTGATGATGGCCGCCGACGAGGTCGGCGCGCCGGTCATCCTGCAGGCGTCCGCGGGCGCACGAAAGTACGCGGGCGAGCCGTTCATCAAGCACCTGATTCAGGCCGCGCTCGAATCCTGGCCGAACATCCCGCTCGTGATGCACCAGGACCACGGCCAGAGCCCGGACGTGTGCCGCGGCGCCATTGAACTGGGCTTCAGCTCGGTCATGATGGACGGCAGCCTGGAAGCCGACGGCAAGACCATCGCGAGCTACGACTACAACGTCGACGTGACGAAAAAAGTCGTCGAGATGGCGCACAGACAGGGCGTCACGGTCGAAGGCGAACTCGGCTGCCTGGGCAGCCTGGAGACCATGCGCGGCGACAAGGAAGACGGCCACGGCACCGAATCCACGATGACGCGCGAGCAATTGCTGACCGACCCCGAACAGGCCGCCGATTTCGTCAAACGCACGCAGCTCGACGCGCTCGCGATCGCGATCGGCACCAGCCACGGCGCCTACAAGTTCAGCCGCAAGCCCACCGGCGACATCCTCGCGATCGACCGCATCAAGGCGATCAACAAACGCATACCGAACACCCACCTCGTGATGCACGGGTCGTCTTCGGTGCCGCAGGACTTGCTCGAGATCATCCGCAAGCACGGCGGCGACATGAAGGAAACCTACGGCGTGCCGGTCGAGGAAATTCAGGAAGCGATCAAGTTCGGCGTGAGGAAGATCAACATCGACACCGACATCCGCTTGGCGATGACCGGCGCGATCCGCAAGTACTTCGCCGAGCACCCGGACAAATTCGACCCGCGCGACTACCTGAAGCCCGCGCGCGAAGCGGCCAAACAAATCTGCAAGCAGCGCTACGAGCAGTTCGGTTGCGCCGGCCAGGCCGCCAAGATCAAGCCCCAGACCCTGCAAGTCATCGCCAAGAAGTACACGGGCGGTGAGTTGGAGCAGGTTGTCCACTGACGTGGCACAGGGCCAGCGCAACGAAATCCCACTTGTCATGACCTACCGTTTCTCCATGACTTCTTGCTGGCCGGCACTCGGCCTCGCCGTATCGACGGCTTTGGCGAGCAATGCCGCGATTGGTGCAGACCCTGCGTCCGCGGCGCCGGCGGCTTCGTCGGCCACGGCGGCGGTGTCGGCGTCGATGCCTGCGAACTCGGGTGCATCGGCGGCCAGCGCACCCGCGTCCGCGGTGGCCCCTGCCGCTTCCGCTGCGAGCATGGCGAAAGCGGCTGCATCGGGGGGTGCTTCCGCAACTGCCGCCGCGAACGAGCCGGCGAGCGCGCGCGCCGCCTGCGCGGCGTTGCAAGGCTCGCTCGCGGAGTCGGCGGCCGGGCTGACGCTCGACGGCGCAGCGGTCGACTCGGCGACGTTCGTGCAGTCCGGCAGCGCGGCCGCATGCAAGCTGACGGGCAGCGCGACGCTGGCCGAAGCCGAGGCGCCGCCGATCCGTTTTCAGATCAGCGTGCCGAGCGACTGGAACCGGCATGCGATTCAATTTATCGACGGGGTCGAAGCGGCGCAGCCCCTGGTCGACCCGCAGGCTGCGGTGGCCGCCGGCTACATCGGCTATGGGCTTGCGGGCGGCGGCATCCTGTCGGGCAACGGCGAGCGGGCGGCAACCGTCGTGGATGACCGCGCGGTGGCGGCACAAAAGAAGCTCTACGACGTGACCCAGGAAGTGATGGCCCGCCGTTTCGGCCGGCTGTCCGACCGGGTCTATCTCGTCGGTGGTTCGGCCGACACCGCAGCCGTCGAGCTTGTCCGGCGTCATCCCTTCGACTATCGCGGCCTGTTGCTGGATGCGACGGGCCCGGCCGGACGTGCGAACGGCCGCAAGGCGGCCGAGCCGGATAAGAGCGACGAGAAAAGCGACGACAAGAGCCAGTCGGCAAAGGGTGATCCAGCCGCGCCGGCAACGGTGTCATTCGACGCCAGGTCGGCAGCGACGGCGTTGACCACTTTTGTGGGTGTCGGTGGCAAGCTGCTGGTGTTGGCGCCGGCGAACTTTCCGCTTACGTTGCGCGGACTGGGCTTGCCCGAGCCGACTGTGCCGGTGCCCGCCAGCGTGCCGGGTGCCGCGCCCGAGCCGGCCGTGCTGATGGGCTACCGCGATCTGTTCGAGCGTGCGGGCGAACGCTATTTGCGGGCGTCGGTGCAGCTCTATCCAATGCCGCCCGGCGAACCGAAGGCGGCCGAGAAGGAAAAGATCGACTGGCTGCAAGTGCTGATCGACTTCGCCGAAAACGCAAAGGCACCGCCGCCGCTTGCGCAGTTGCCTGCGCGCCGCTGATCGAAGCGGGGCGCGCAGCGAAGACGTCCCGGTCGCTCCACACAAGCAGGCCGGGCTGCCTTCGGTCAAGCCATGCTGCGCTTTTTCGGCATCTTCATCGCACTGCTGGTGCTGCTGTTCATCGCCGAGTTGAGCTGGCCGGTCCAGCACCGGGCGGTGCAACCCGGGACCCAGTTGCTCGCGCGCCGCCACGGCGCTGTCGCAATTTTTCGACCCCGGCGTGCTCGCCGAAGGCAAGGTACTGCGCCATGCGGACAGCGACGCGTGCTTCTTGATCGAGGCCGGCTGCAACGGCGTGGAGGCGTGCCTGATGCGGGTGGCCGCGTTGCTCGCCTAACCGGCGCGCTGGTCGTCGCGGCTGATCGGTATCGGCGTCGGGCTGGTCGCGGTCCAGGCAGAAAAGCCGCTCCGCATGATCACGCTGATCTACTTGGCCGACTGGAACCTGCACGTTTTCGAGTTCGCGCGTCCGTATCTGTGGCGGGCGCTTACCATGCGGGACATGCTGGTGGTCTGGCTGCTCTGGATGCGTCGGGGCGCGCGCCCGGAGCCGGGCGCGGGATTGGCCATTCCAGCGACCAATGCGGTGCCCGCGGCTTGGCTCGGTCGGCGGGTTTTTGCACGCACGCTGGTGCTGTTCGCTGCGGCACGCGCGCTCTGGTGGCTTGCACGCGACTGGGTGGTGCCGCCGGCTGCCTGGGTTGCCAAGCACGCGATGCAGCTTGCAGTCCCAGGCTGCGTGCGCGGCGTCGAGCGGGCAGGCGACACGCTGACCTTGCTCACGCGGCTGGCGATGGACGCGCCCGATGGCCGCATCGGCAAGATCGCGATCGATGTGCGCATGCTCGAATATTGCAGCGGCATGCCGCTGCTGACAGCGCTGATGCTGGCAAGCGGGCCGCGCGGCGGGTGGTGGAAGCGGCCGATCGGCCTGATCGCACGCGTGCCGTTCCAAGCCTGGGGCATGGCTGCTGCAGGTGGCGCTCTACTCCGGCCCCACGCCCGCGGCGCTGGCCGGGTTCGGGCCGGTCGGCGCGAATCTGATCGGCGCCGCGTATCAGCTTGGTTTCCTGATGTTCCCGACGCTTGCGTCGGTGCTCGTCCGGTTCGCGTTCGATCGCAAGCAGATGGCGACCGCGCTGCTGGCCGGGGCGTTGTCGGCCGGCCGCCACGCCTGACCGATGTGCCGCGCACTCGAGGCGCATTGGACGACCCGCGTCGCGGCCCCGCCCGAAGGCGCTGTCCCGAGCATGGCCGCCGGCGGGCGCTGTGGTCACGATTTAAGCTCGGCGCACCGGTGAATCGCCGGGTCGATGCCGTATCGGGCGGTCTGACCATCACCGCGTTTTCTCGAAACCCACCTCATCATGACCAAGACGCTGCACACCTCGTTTCTGCAAAGCCTGCCGCTGGCCGCACGCGGCAAGGTGCGCGACAACTACGCGGTCGGCGACGACCGGCTGCTGATGGTCGCCAGCGACCGCCTGAGCGCGTTCGATGTCGTGATGGCCGACCCGATACCCGGCAAAGGCGAGTTGCTCACGCGCATGGCGCTGTTCTGGTTCGACCGGCTCGCGCCGATCTGCCCGAACCACCTGACCGGCGAAGACCCGCAGAGCGTCGTGAGCGCGGCAGAAGCGCCCCAGATCGAAGGTCGCGCGATGCTGGTCAAGCGGCTTAAGCCGCTGCCGATCGAGGCCGTGGTGCGCGGCTATCTGGCCGGCAGCGGCTGGCAGGAATATCGACAGTCGCAATCGGTCTGCGGCGTGGCGCTGCCGGCCGGCTTGAAAAACGCAAGCCGGCTGGAGATGCCGATCTTCACGCCCGCAGCCAAAGCGCCGGCCGGCGAGCACGACGAGAACATCACGTTCGAGCAGGCGGTCGAGCGAATCGGCGCCGAGCATGCGCACCGGGTGCGCGAATTGAGCCTCAAGCTCTACCAAGCAGCCTGCGTGATCGCCGAGCCGCGCGGCCTGATCGTGGCCGACACCAAGTTCGAGTTCGGGCTGGACGAGGGCGGCGAGGTGGTGCTCATGGACGAAGTGCTGACGCCCGACTCATCGCGCTACTGGCCGGCCGAACAGTACGAAGCCGCGGCTGTGGCCGGCCAGAACCCGCCGAGCTTCGACAAGCAGTTCGTGCGCGACTGGCTGCTCACGCAACCCTGGGACAAGCAGCCACCGCCGCCGGCGCTGCCGACCGAGGTGATCGAGCAGACTGCGGCGCGCTATCGCGAAGCGCTGCAGCGGTTGACGCAGGCAGCCGGCTGACACCCGCGTTGCCGGTCTGCGCGCGCAAGTGGGCCCCGGCACTCAATGTGCGCGCACCGCGCGGCGCATACCCCGTACAAACACGCGGTGCGGCTTCGTGCCGGCTCGAATACGATTCGGCGCGCAGCCTGGAACGCGCGGGGCCGGCATCGGGCGTATCGGCGTTGCATGCCCGAATGGGCAACTGGCGGCTGCGGCGCGCCACAGGCTGAGGCGCGGCTCGGTGCGATCGGCAGTGCCCCATGGCCACGCGACGGGCTCGAAGCCGCTCAGGGTCGAGCGCAAGCCAGAACCAAGCAAAAATGAAAGGGAGTGCCGCATGTCGGATTCACCGCGATATCTCGCCGAACAGCCCACACGAGAGGAGATCGATGCCGCGGACGGTGCGTTGGTGCTCGACTTCGGCACCAACTGGTGCGGGTTTTGTCGGGCTTCGTGGCCGCATGTGCAGCAGGCGTTGCGGGACCATTCCGAGCCGGTCGAGCATCGGATGGTCGAAGACGGCAGCGGGCGCAAGCTGGGCCGCTCTTTTGGCGTCAAGCTCTGGCCGACGCTGATCTTTCTGCGCGGCGGTGTCGAAGTGGATCGGCTGGTGCGGCCGACCGACGCCGCATCGGTTACCGCAGCGCTCGCACGACTGCACGGCTGACACCGTCGGGCGCCCACCGGGCGCAACCGGCTCAGGGGCGCATCGGTCGGACCGCGGCCTCCATGGCGCCGCGTCTTGGCTGCGCCCGGTGCGGCGCGTCGAACACGCAAGCAAAAAGTGTGAAGCGGGCCGATAAGCCGGATTCTGTGCGGCGCCCCATCCTTGCGGACAGGGCGCCGTGACCGCCATCAATCTGGGCCGCCGGTCGCCCGAGCGGCTCGATGCCACCTACCCGCCAGCATCAGCGGACCGCCTCATCGCTGGCCTATTTGGTGTTGCTGCGCGCAGAGATTGCCCGTTTCACCCGACTCGCGTGTTGCCACGCCGAGCCGACTCGTCTCTGTTGCTCTGATCCTCACCTCGCGGTGGAGAGGGATTGCCTCCTGCGCTGTCCTGTGCAGTCCGGACGTTCCTCCGGTACGGTCTTTCGACCCGGCAGCCTCGCAGCAAGAACTGGAGCCCGCGGCCTTGGAAGGCATTGCACCGGCGGCGGTCTGGCCCGCTTCACGCGGCGGATTATCGGCGCTTTGTCGGACAGGTATGCGGCTTGCTGTCGGAAAACTCCGACATCCTTTTGGATTTCCCCAGATGAACCTGCTCGAGCGGCCTGTCACCGCGCCCCCACCGCCACGCCTGTCGCCATGAACGATTCGCACCGTCAGGTGGCTGCTTCATTCGATTTGATGGGACTTGCAGGGGTCTCGGGGGACAGCGACGCCGCGACGTTGCGCTCACCGATCGATGCACAACCGCTGGGTGAGGTGCGCATCACAAGCGAAGAGGCCGCGCAGCGCTCACTGCAGGCGCTCCAGCGCGTTCAGCCCGGCTGGGCGGCCATGACCGCCTCGCGCCGCGCGCAGGTGCTGCGGGTTTTTGCCGGCCGACTGCGCACGCACCAAGCCACCATGGCGCAACTGATTACTTTGGAGACCGGCAAAGTCACGGCCGAGGCGCGTCACGAAGTGCAAAAGACGATCGACCTATGCAACTTCGGCGTCGGTCTGGCGCGCCAGCCGCACGGACTCGGGGTCGCCAGCGAAAGGCCTGAGCACCAGGTGTTCGAGCGTTGGCATCCGTTCGGCCTCTGCGGCGTGATCGGCCCGTTTGACGAGCCGGTCGCGTTCTGGGCCCGGCACGCCGTGCTGGCGTTGGTTTGCGGCAATGGGCTGGTCTGGCATCCGTCGGAGAAAGCGCCGCTGTCGGCGCTTGCCGCGCATGGGCTGCTGCGCGCGGCGCTGGAGGAGGCCGAGCCCGCTTTTGTCGACATCGCCCAGCTCTGGATCGGCGGAACAGCGCACAGCGGCCGGCTCATCGAGCACCCAGCCGTGCGCCTGATCAGCGCGGCCGGCAGGGCCGAGGCGCTCCGTGAGATGGCCGCGCGCTGTGCAGCGCAATTCAAGCGCGGCCTGTTCACGCTGGGCAGCAACCATGCCGCGATCGTGCGGCCCAGCGCCGATCTGGTACTGGCGGCGCGCGAGGTCGTGTCCGCGGCCATCGGAGGCAGCGGCCAGCAGTCCAGCACGCTGCGCCGCGTGTTCATTCATTCGCGCGTCTACGACGAGCTGGTTGCAAAGCTGAAAGCGGCCTACGCCGCGTTGCACATCGGCCATCCGGCGGAGGACGGCACGCAGGTCGGCCCGCTGATCGACGGCGCTGCCTACGATGCGATGGCGTCCGCGCTGGCCGATTGCGCGCAGCGCGGCAATCGCACCACCGGCGGTGGACGCTTGAATGCCGATCTGCTGCCGCGCGCTTACTACGTGCGTCCGGCGTTGGTGGAAACCGACCGCCAACACCACACCATGACGACCACGACCTGCGCGCCGATCCTCTATCTGCAGCGCGTGGACGACCTCGACAAGGCAATCGCGCTGACCCACGCGGTCGCAGACGAATCGTCGTGCTGCATCTTCACGAATTCGCAGCAGGAAGCCGAACGTTTTCTGTCGCTGGCCAGCAACCGCTGCGCAGTCACCCATGTCAACATCGGCTCGGCTGGCGCCGAAACAGGCGGCACCGTCGGTGGTGAGAACCCGTCGGACGCCTGGAAGAGCCACATGCGACGCACGACCCACATGATGAGCTTCGGCTCCGCGCTGGCTCGAGTGCCGGCGTCGCACTGAGACCCCGCAGAAGTGGTTGGGCGCCGTCGCGGCATCCAACGAAGTACCTCTGAGCTTGAAATCAGGAGAATCCGCTGGTGCAGTCTGCGTCTTTCGCTATGTTTTACATAGCGACAACGATGGTTTTACCGGTCTGCGTCGTGAGCGCCTTGCACTCTTTCATTTCTGTGTTGCGCGGATCCAGGCGCCGCGGTCCGCCGGGCTCGGTACGCGGCGCCAGACCCGTCCTGGTGCCTACATCCGCCGAAGCATCGCGCGGCAGCGTGAGCGAGCGCTGGCGCGTTCGCAGTCGGGCAGCTTGCGCGTGACCGAGCCGAGAAGCGTGGCAAGCGTGGCAGGCGCGATCGACACGGCAAGCCCGGTGCGCGACTACGTCATCGGCGTGATGACGATGGAGGTCGAAGGCAAGAACTCGCAAGCGTTTCACCGACTGGTCGACTCGGCGGCCGCCGCGTTCGACCGCATGCTCGACGCGGGCAGCGGGCTGCGCGTCGATCTGCTGCACTTCGACGGCCCGCATCTGACACCGACCGCGGGCGCCTACGCGCCGCTCGACTTCCTGCGCATCGGCCTGACCGAAAAGCTCGAGCGCAAGGTCGACTTCCTGCTGGTCGTCACGGAAGTCGACCTGTCGGCATCCACGCTGGCCTACACGCTCGCGCTGCCGAGCCAGCTGACCAACATCGGCATCGTGTCGGCCAAGCGGCTCGATCCGCGTTTCTGGGGCGATCGGGCCGACGAGGATCGCACGCGGCAGCGGCTCGCACGGCTGCTGCTGCACACGTTCGGGCATCTGCTGAACTTGCCGCACGACGACGATCCGACGAACGTGATGCATGGCTTCGCGGGGGTCGAAGACCTCGACGCGATGGTGCGGCTGACGCCCGCGCAGCGCGACTTCATGCGCGCTTCGCTGCCACGCGAGGCGCACGAGCGCACCAGCGTCGGCAGCCGATGGGGCTTCGCGTTGTCGATGCTCGCAGCCGACTGGCGCAGCATCGCGCACGCGGTCGCGCGCGCGAACCCGTTGCGGCTCGCGGCCCGGCTGCCGACGTTGATCACGGCCGCGCTGTCGGTGATCATCGTGCTGTTTTTCAGCCCCGAGATGTGGGATGTGGCCAGCACCGTCGCGCTGTATCAGCTGCTGTTGTTCTCGGCCGCGTCGATCACGGTCGCGACCATCGTGCTGTATCGCGCATTCGCGTTCGGCACCGTGCTGCGGCGCGGCAAGCGGCTGGCCGAATCCACCGTCGTCACGGGTGCGGCGACGTTGTTGTGCCTGGTGTTCACCTTGGTCTTTTTGTACGCGGCCTTCGCTGCGATGGCGTATTTGGGCATCGTCACGATCTTTCCGCACAAGCTGATGACCACTTGGCCCACGGTCGATCCGGCGGTGCGCACGATCGACCACGTCAAGCTCAGCCTGTTCGTCGCCGCTTTGGGCATCCTGGCCGGCTCGCTCGGCGGCAGCGCGGACAGCCGGGACCTCGTGCGGCGTGTGCTGTTCATCGACGAGGAGACCTGAACGCAGTTGGGGCGCTGGACCCCGCGCGGGCGCGGGCCGGGCGTGGGGCCAAACCTGTTCGAGCGCGTGCCCCGCAGCGGGCTGGCGCTATCCTCCAGAGGTTCCATGCTGCGCCTGACCGAAATTAAATTGCCGCTCGACCACGCGCCCGATGCGGTGCATGCCGCGGCGGCGACCGTGCTTGCCATCGAGCCGGCAATGATTCAGCGGCTCGAGCTGTTCAAGCGCAGCTTCGATGCGCGCAAAGCCGAGCTGCGGGTGGTCTACACCGTCGATCTCGAACTGACCGATCCCGCGCAGGAAGCCGCATTGCTGGCCCGCAAGGCCGGCAACCCGCGCATCGCGCGCACGCCCGACATGCGCTGGCGGCCGCCGAGCCCGAGCCCGACGCGGTCGGCGCTGCGACCGGTCGTGGTCGGCTTCGGGCCTTGCGGCATCTTTGCGGCGCTGGCGCTCGCGCAGCTTGGGTTGAACCCCGTCGTGCTCGAGCGCGGTCGCGACGTGCGGCTGCGCACGCGCGACACCTGGGGCCTGTGGCGGCGCGGCGTGCTCGATCCGGAATCGAACGTGCAGTTCGGCGAAGGCGGCGCCGGTACGTTCTCGGATGGCAAGCTCTACAGCCAGATTCGCGATCCGCGCTGGCTCGGACGCAAGGTGATGCAGGAGTTCGTCGCCGCTGGCGCGCCGGCCGAGATTCTGGTCGCCGCGCATCCGCACATCGGCACGTTCAAGCTCGTCAAAGTCGTCGAGCGGCTGCGGGCGGAAATCATTGCGCTCGGTGGCGAAGTGCGGTTCGAGCAGCGCGTGACGGATCTGATCGTCGAAGACGGCCAGCTGCGCGGATCGATGGTGCAGGATCGCAGCAGTGGCGCGGTCGAGCCGCTGCGCGCCGACCAAGTCGTCATGGCGCTCGGCCACAGCGCGCGCGACACGTTCGAGATGCTGCACGCGCGCGGCGTCGCGATGTCGGCCAAGCCGTTTTCGATCGGCTTTCGCATCGAGCATCCGCAGAGTCTGATCGACCGTGCGCGCTGGGGCCGGCACGCGGGCCATCCGGCGCTGGGTGCGGCCGACTACAAGCTGGTGCACCATGTGGACGGTGGCGCGGGTGCGGGCCGCTCGGTCTACAGCTTCTGCATGTGCCCGGGCGGCACGGTGGTGGCGGCCACCTCGGAGCCGGCCGGGTGGCGACCAACGGCATGAGCCAGTATTCGCGCAACGAACGCAATGCGAACGCGGCGATCGTGGTGGGCATCGAGCCGGCGGATTTTTCAGGGATTGCCGCCTTGTCGGGGGAGTCGTCCGACTTCGAGGCGATTCACGGCACGGTGCATCCACTGGCCGGCATCGCATTGCAGCGCGCGCTCGAATCGCGTGCGTTCGAGCTTGGCGGCGGCGACTACCAGGCGCCGGGTCAGCGCGTCGGCGACTTCCTGGCGGGCCGTGCATCGAGCGGGTGGGGCAGCGTGCAGCCCTCCTACCAACCCGGCGTGCGCCCGATCGATCTGGCCGGTCTGCTGCCCGACTACGCTATCGCCGCGATCCGCAGCGCACTGCCGGTGTTCGGGCGCCAGATCAAGGGGTTCGACGCCGACGATGCGGTGCTGACGGCGGTGGAAACGCGGACCTCGTCGCCACTGCGCATCGCGCGCGGCGAGTCCGATCTGCAAAGTCCGACCGTGCGCGGGTTGTATCCGGCCGGCGAGGGCGCGGGCTACGCAGGCGGCATCCTGTCGGCCGGCGTGGACGGCATTCGTGTGGCCGAGGCACTTGCGGCGTGCGCGGCGCCGGCTGCAGCGCGGCACGCCCGGGCGGCGGCGTTCTCGCCATAATGAAAACGAGACCGCGGCCGGTGCAGCCGCCGCGGCTGTTCTACGACCGAACACGAGAAAGGGACACCTCATGAGAGTCGACAACATCCTGCAGACGATCGGCAACACAGCGCACGTGCGCGTGAACCGGCTGTTCGGCAGCGACGCGCAGGTCTGGATCAAGCAGGAGCGCGCGAACCCGGGCGGCTCGATCAAGGACCGGATCGCGCTGGCGATGGTCGAAGCGGCCGAGCAAAGTGGGGCACTGAAGCCCGGCGGCACCATCATCGAGCCGACCTCGGGCAACACGGGCATCGGGCTGGCGATGGTGGCCGCGGTCAAGGGCTACAAGCTCGTGCTCGTGATGCCCGACAGCATGTCGATCGAGCGGCGCCGGCTGATGCTGAGTTACGGCGCGACCTTCGATCTGACGCCGCGCGAAAAGGGCATGAAGGGCGCAATCGCGCGCGCGCACGAACTGGTCGGCGCGAAGCCGGGCGCCTGGATGCCGCAGCAGTTCGAGAACGCGGCCAACGTCGCGGTGCACGAGCGCACCACCGCACAGGAGATCCTGGCCGACTTCCCCGACGGGGTCGATGCGATCATCACCGGCGTGGGAACCGGCGGCCACATCACAGGGTGCGCGAAGGTATTGAAGGCCGAATGGCCGAAGCTCCGAGTGTTCGCGGTCGAGCCGACGCAATCACCGGTGCTGTCCGGCGGTCAACCGGGGCCGCATCCGATTCAAGGCATCGGCGCCGGCTTCGTGCCGGGCGTAATGGACGCGAGTCTGCTCGACGGCGTGATCCAGGTCGATGCGGAGGACGCGCGCGAAATGGCGCGGCGTGCCGCGCGGGAGGAGGGCATGCTGGTCGGCATCTCGTCGGGCGCCACGCTCGCGGCGATCGCGCAGAAGCTGCCCGAGCTCGGGGCGAACGCAAAGGTGCTGGGTTTCAACTACGACACGGGTGAGCGATACCTGTCGGTCGAAGGATTTCTGCCCGTTTGACGTCAGATGAAGGCATGGGCTTCGGTGCAACCCACCTGCCGAGGTTTGGTGTGGCTGCAGGTCACCGTGATTTCGCCGAGGCAGCGCGCGCGGCGCTGGCTCGATGAGTCATGGGGTCGGGCAGCGCATCAGTTCGTTGCGAAGCAGTAGAACCGTCCGTTGCCACCGGTGGCTTTCAGCGCGTCCAGACTGCAGCCGCGCGATCCGTGCGACGACACCCATGACTTCATCGGCGCGGAGTCGTTCAAGCCGATGCGGTCGTGATGCCCGACGACCGCCGAACCGTCTGCACCGCCTTTGGTCCAGTTGCCACACGTCACGTCACCGCCGCCATCGGCTTGGGCCACCGTGCCATCGGCTTGCGAGCCGGTCAGGATGTCGTGCATGTTGACCGCATCGCCGCGGCCGGCGAGCACTTCGCCTTTTTCGGTCAACGCGGTCTGCTTGGTCAGCTGGTTGTCGGCGCTGTGCAGCTCCGCCAGATCGCGGGCGATCACTTCGCCTTTCGCGTTTTTCCACGGGCCTTTGCCGATACGGTCGCGCGCGTTGACGGCTGCGCCGGTGCCGGATGCCATCGTGCTCAGATAAGCGTGCCAGGTTTTGCCGCCAGCGCCGGCGGCGCTGGCGAGTTGCTGGCAATAGCGGTCGGCGCCTTCGAGGCCGCCCAGGTTCGCCCCCTGGCCGGGATTCGCGCTCACGACGAAAAAGCCCATGTCTTTGTCGGCAGCAGTGGCGGTCTGCGCCAGGGCCGATGACGAGGCTGCGGCTGCGGCGCCTGCCAATAGCAGGACTTTAAAGGTTTGATAGATTCTCATGGGCGTCGGTCTCCGAAAAATGCCGGTTCAGGCGGGCCGAGCCGGGATGGCGTCTGCCGTTTGCCGAACCAGCCCGCAGATTAACGGATTGCCCGGTCGGGCGCAGTGCCTGAAGCCGGTTCGGCGGACGCGGCACCGCACACCTTGCAAGCCGGGTCGCGCGGCACCCGCAGATCGCTCCATTCCATGCGGCGTGCATCGAGCAGCAGCAGCCGGCCCGCCAGCGACGGGCCGATCTGCGCCGCGAGCTTCAGGGCTTCGGCTGCCTGACAGCTGCCGATGATGCCGACCAGCGGAGCGAACACGCCGAGCACTGCGCAGCGGGTTTCCTCCGGCGGCTGATCGGCCGGGAAAACGCAGGCATAGCACGGCGAGGCCGCATCGCGGGCATCGAACACCGCCAACTGCCCGTCGAAGCGCAGCGCGGCGCCCGAGACCAACGGCACCCGGTGCGCGACGCACGCTGCATTCACCGTCTGCCGGGTTGCGAAGTTGTCGCAGCAGTCGACCACGACGTCGGCGGCCGCGACCAGCTCGCTCAGCAGCGCCGCATCTGCCCGCAGCGCAACGGCGTGCACATCGACCTGGCTGTTGAGCCCGGCGATCGCCTCGGCAGCAGACGCCACCTTGGGCATGTCCGACGCGCGCCTCGCTGTGCGCGATCTGGCGCTGCAGGTTGGTCAGGTCGACCACATCGTCGTCGACCAGCGTGAGCCGCCCGACGCCGGCGCCGCCCAGGTACAGCGCCACCGGCGAACCCAGGCCGCCGGCGCCGACCACAAGCACATGCGCAGCCAGAATGCGCTGCTGGCCTTCCACGCCGATCTCGTCGAGCAGGATGTGGCGCGAATAGCGCAGCAGGTCGGCGTCGTTCATGGCAGCCAGCCCGGCACTTCAGGCGGTCGTGGCAAACGAAACGGCCGTGGCGCCTCGAGACACCACGGCCGTCGTCGCCGCCGAAGCGCGATGTTCAGTTTTCCTTCTTCTCTTCCTTGCGCTCAATCATCGTCTTGCTGACGAGCACCGGGCGGCCCTTGAGCTGGTTGATCGCCTGGGCCAGCTGGAAGTCGTTGTCGGAGCCGAATTCGGGCACCTTGCGCTCGGCAACTGGCTTGCGCGGCTTCTTCCTCGAGCCGCTTGCGGGCTTCCTCGCGCGCTTTCTCGCGCGCCGGGTCCTTCACTTCGGGCGCCCTGGCCGCTCAACAGGTGCTTTTCGAGGTCGGCTTCGCGCATGCGCAGCGCCGCGAACGGGCTGCCTTCGGCGGTGTCGTCGATCATCACGTCGGGCACGATGCCCTTGGCCTGGATCGAGCGGCCGCTTGGGGTGTAGTAGCGCGCCGTGGTCAGCTTCAAGCCGGTGTCGGGGCCGAGCGGACGCACCGTCTGCACCGAGCCCTTGCCGAACGTCTGGCTGCCCATGATGGTGGCGCGCTGTGGTCCTGCAGCGCACCGGCGACGATCTCGCTGGCGGACGCCGAGCCTTCATTGACCAGCACCACCAGCGGCACGTCCTTCAGCGCGGCCGGCAGGCGGCGCAGCGGGTCGGCGCCGGGGCGGCGCAGGTAGAACTCGGGCGCCGCCTTGAACACCGATTGCTCTCCGCCAGCTGGCCGTTGGTCGTCACGACCACCGCGTCGTCGGGAAGGAACGCGGCCGACACCGCGACCGCCGAATCAAGCAGGCCGCCCGGATCGTTGCGCAGGTCGAGCACGAGGCCCTTCAGCTTGGGCTGCTCCTTGTAGATCTGCTCGACCTTGCGCACGAAATCATCGACCGTGCGGTCCTGGAACTGCGTCAGGCGAATCCAGGCGTAGCCGGGCTCGATCACCTTGCCGCGCACCGATTGCGTGCGGATTTCCTCGCGCACGATCGTCACCGGGAAGGTGCGGCTTTCGTCCTTGCGGAAGATCGTCAGGTTCACCTTGGTGTTGGGCTGGCCACGCATGCGCTTGACCGCTTCGCTCAGCGACAGGCCCTTGACGGCCGTGTCGTCGATGCGCGTGATCAGGTCGTTCGGTTTCAAGCCAGCGCGAAACGCGGGCGAGCCTTCGATCGGCGAAACCACCTTGATCAGGCCGTCTTCCTGCGAGATTTCGATGCCGACGCCGACAAAGCGGCCCGTCGTGCCTTCACGAAACTCCCTGAACGACTTCTTGTCGAAATACTGCGAATGAGGATCGAGCCCGGCGACCATGCCGGAGATCGCGTCGGTGATCATTTTTTTCTCGTCGACCGGCTCGACATAATCGCTCTTGATCATGCCGAAGACGGCGGACATCTGCTGCAACTCCTCAAGCGGCAACGGCGTGAACACGCCGCGCGCCACCGTCTGCAGCGACACCGTGGTCAATGCACCCGTTACCAAACCGACTGAAATCCAGCCGGCCGCCTTGATTTTGTACCCCATCGATCAACCCTAGTTTGCGCGCCTATCCACCGGGAACATGCAAGGCGCTGAGCCGCGAACAATATACACCTTGGAAATGCCGCGTCGGCGATGGTTCCCGAACTCCGCCGATGCGTGGGTGAATCGGTGTGACGCAACTGGCAAGAACGGTGTTTTCGGCCACCCGGGGGCGTGGTCCGCCTCAGCCCTGGGACTGGGTCACCATCGCCTGCGCGGCCGCTTCGATCGCCTCGTTGTCACCGTGGTAGTAGTGGCGGAGCGGACGCAGGTCGTCATCGAGTTCGTAGACCAGCGGCACGCCGTTCGGGATGTTGAGGCCGACGATGTCCGCATCCGAGATGCCGTCCAGGTGCTTCACGAGCGCGCGCATCGAGTTGCCGTGCGCCACCATCAGCAGCCGCTGGCCGCTGCGGATTGCGGGGGCCAGCGTTTCGTTCCACAGCGGCAACACGCGCGCCACCGTGTCCTTCAAGCATTCAGTCAACGGCACCTGGCCGGCTTCGAGCTGCGCATACCGCAGATCGCCACGCGCACTGCGCTCGTCGTCCGGCTCGAGCGCGGGCGGCGGTGTGTCGTAGCTGCGACGCCAGACCAGTACCTGCTCGTCGCCATACTTGCGTGCGGTCTCCGCCTTGTTCAGACCCTGCAGCGCGCCGTAGTGGCGCTCGTTCAGACGCCAGCTGTGCTGCACCGGCAGCCAGGTGCGGTCGAGTTCGTCAAGGCAGTGCCAAAGGGTATGCGTGGCGCGCTTGAGCACGCTGGTGTGGGCGACGTCGAACTCGCGCCCAGACTCTTCAGCAGCCGCCCGGCCGTGCGGGCCTGCTCGACGCCGGTGTCGGTCAGCGGCACGTCGGTCCAGCCGGTAAAACGGTTGTCGCGGTTCCAGGTCGATTCGCCGTGGCGGATCATCACCAGCTTGTGCATTGGGTCGGGCTCCTGGGCGTCCGGTTGTTTGCGGTCGCCGGTATGAGAAAGGTTTGAACGGTTTGAGACGGGGAGTGGGCTGGGCCCGGACAAAGCCGGGCGGAGCGACACTCATTCTAGAATTGCGACTTTGTGCCCGAAGGAACGCGCCCCTTGAACTTCTTAGTGAACAACTGGTTGCTGATTCTGATCGCACTGGCGTCGGGCGGCATGCTGCTGTGGCCGATGATCCAGGGCGCGCGCGGCGGCTCCCTGTCGGCCACCGACGCCGTGCAGTTGATCAACCGCGAAAAGGGGTGCTGGTGGATGTCAGCGACGCCGACGAATATGCGAAGGCGCATGTGCGCGGCGCGCAAGAACGTACCGCTCGCCGACTGGAGGCGCGCCTGCAGGCGACCGTCAAGAACAAGGCCGTGCCGCTGATCCTGCTGTGCCCCAACGGCGCGCGCGCCAGCCAGGCACTGGCCACGGCGAAAAAGCTCGGCTATCAGCAGCCGCAGACGCTTGCCGGTGGCCTGAAGGCCTGGCGAGAAGCGAACCTGCCGGTAGAGAGCGCGGCTTGAGAACTCCCCCCTATGCAACCCGTACATCTACACCACCGGCTCGTGCCCGTACTGCCACCGCGCGCTGGCCGATCCTGAAGTCCGTCGGCGTGAACGACCTCGAAGAAATCCGCGTCGACGATGCGCCCGAGCAAAAGCAGCGCATGATCGAGCGCAGCGGCCGGCGCACCGTGCCGCAAATCTTCATCGGCCAGACCCATGTCGGCGGCTGCGACGACCTCATGGCGCTTGACAGCCGGGCGGCCTGATGCCGTTGCTGCAGGGCACATCGGCCGGTTGAGCCGCAGGCGACCGCCACCGCTCGAGCGGTGGCGGGCTCCCGTTCGTTTTCCCCTTCTCCAGTCCCTCTCCGGCCGGCGTCATGCGCGCCGGCAGAAAGCTTGTTCAACGAAATGGCTACCGAAACGTCAGCAACACCCATGGCCGACAGCGACACCAGCAACCCCGTGTTCCAGATCCAGCGCGTCTACCTGAAAGAGGCGTCGCTCGAGCAGCCGAATTCGCCCGCGATCCTGCTTGAGACAGGGCAGCCGACGGTCGACATCCAGCTCGGTGTCGAAGCCCGCGTGGCCGCCGACGGCATCTACGAAGTCGCCGTGACCGCCACCGTCACCACCAAGATCAAGGACAAGACCGTGTTTCTGGTCGAAGCCAAGCAGGCCGGCATCTTCGAGATCCGCAACCTGCCGCAGGAGCAGATGGATCAGGTCATGGGCATCGCCTGCCCGAGCATCGTCTATCCGTACCTGCGCGGCAACGTCGCCGACATCATCACGCGCGCCGGCTTTCCGCCCGTGCATCTGGCCGAAATCAATTTTCAGGCGATGTACGAGCAGCAAAAGGCGCAGGCAAGGCCAGCCGGCAACGGCGACGAAGCGCCGCGCATCGTCACGCAGTAAGGCGCCTGATCGTGCCAGGGCGCACGCGCGCATGAAGATCGTGGTCTTCGGCGCCGGCGCCTGGGGCACGGCGCTGGCCGTCAGCGCCGCCGTGCGGAGCCGATCGCGGCAGCGCCTGCACCGACGTGACCCTCTGGGCGCGCGACGCGGCGCAGGTCGACGCGATGCGCGAGCAGCGCGCGAACGCGCGCTATCTGCCCGGCGTCGCGACTGCCCGACGCGCTCGACCTCGACGCCGCGCCGATGCACGGCTGGCTCGACGCGCCGGCGAGCACGACCTGATCATGCTCGCCACCCCGATGGCCGGGCTGCGCGAGCATGCTGCAGCGTCTGTGCAGACATCCGGCGGCCGGTGGCCTGGGTCTGCAAGGGTTTCGAGGCGCCGGCGCACCGCCGGCTTCCGCGATCGGCCTGCTGCCGCACGAAATCTGCGCGCAGGTCGCGCCGCGTCTGCGCAGCCGGCGCACTGAGCGGCCCGAGCTTCGCGCAGGAAGTCGCGCGCGGCCAGCCGACCGCGCTGGTCGCCGCCAGCGCCGACCCTGCCGTGCGCGAGCGCTGGTGGCAGGCGCTCCACGGCCGGACCTGCGCGTCTACGCCAACGACGACTGCGTCGGCGTCGAGGTCGGCGGCGCGGTCAAGAACGTGCTGGCGATCGCGACCGGCCTGTGCGACGGCCTGCAGCTCGGCCTGAACGCGCGCGCCGCGCTCATCACCCGCGGGCTGGCCGAGATGACGCGCCTGGGCGTGGCGCTCGGCGCGCGCGCCGGAAACCTTCATGGGCCTGTCCGGCCTGGGCGACCTGGTGCTGACCGCCACCGGCGACCTGAGCCGCAACCGCCAGGTCGGCCTGCTGCTGGCGCAGGGCCGAACGCTGCCGCAGGCGCTTGCACTCGCTCGGCCACGTGGCCGAAGGCGTCGTACGCGCACGCACGGTGCTGCAGCGCGCGCAGCGCGCTGGGCGTGGAGCATGCCGATCACCGCCTGCGTGGTGGCGCTGCTGGACGGCGAGGTTACGCCGGCCGAAGCGGTGCGCCTCTGATGACGCGCGAGCCGGCTCACGAGCTGGGTTGAGCGCCCCGGCCCGGCCGATCGGGCAACGAGCACGTTTGCCGCGGCCGCCGCAACGGCTGCTGCTACTGCACCGGCATCGACCGCGCATCGGCGCCCGGAGCCCCGGTATCCGCCGGCGACCTGCGCCGGTCGCCATCGTCGTCCTGGTCTTCGAGCAGGAACCCGCCGCTCTGGTGCGCCCACAGCCGCGCATACAGGCCGCCCAGCGCGAGCAGGCTGCGGTGGTCGCCTTGCTCGACGATCCGGCCCTGGTCAAGCACCACCAGCCGGTCCATCGCTGCGATCGTCGACAGCCGGTGGGCGATCGCGATCACCGTCTTGCCCTGCATCAGCGCGTTCAAGCTGGCCTGGATCGCGGCTTCCACTTCCGAGTCCAGGGCGCTGGTGGCCTCGTCCAGCAGCAAAATCGGCGCGTCCTTCAGCATCACGCGCGCGATCGCGATGCGCTGGCGCTGGCCGCCTGAGAGCTTCACGCCCCGTTCGCCGACATGCGCGTCGTAGCCGGTGCGGCCCTTCGGATCGGTCAACTGCGCGATGAAGTCGTCCGCTTCGGCGCGCGCCGCGGCCATGTGCATCATCTCCTCGCTCGCATCGGGCCGGCCGTAGAGGATGTTGTCGCGCACCGAGCGGTGCAGCAGCGACGTGTCCTGCGTGACCATGCCGATGTGGCTGCGCAGGCTGTCCTGCGTCACATGCGCGATGTCCTGGCCGTCGATCACGATGCGGCCGCCCGACAGCTCGTAGAAGCGCAGCAACAGGTTCACCAAGGTCGACTTGCCCGCGCCGGAGCGGCCGATCAGCCCGATCTTTTCGCCCGCGCGCACGGTGAGCGAGAAGTCGTCGATCACGCGCGTGGGACCGCCGTAGCCGAATGCGATCTGCTCGAATCGCACCTCGCCTTGCACGGCGGCAAGCGGCTTTGCATCGGGCGCATCCAGCACCGTGCGTGGCCGCGTGAACGTCGCGATGCCGTCCTGCACGGTGCCGAGGTTCTCGAACAGCTCGGTCATCTCCCACATGATCCAGTGCGACATGCCGTTCAGCCGCAGCGCCATCGCGGTTGCCGCCGCCACTGCGCCCGCACCGACCGCGCCGAGCGACCAGAGCCACAGCGACATCCCCGCCACGGCGGCGATCAGTCCCATCGACAGCGCCTGGTTCGCAATCTCAAACGCGCTGACCAGCCGCATCTGCGCATAACCCGTCACGATGAATTCCTGCATCGCCGAGCGCGCGAACTGCGCCTCGCGCCGTGTGTGAGAGAACAGTTTGACGGTCGCGATATTGGTGTAGGCATCGCTGACCCGGCCCGTCATCAACGAGCGTGCATCGGCCTGCTCCTTGCCCACGCGCGCCAACCTCGGCACGAAGTAAACGACGGCCAATGCATAGAGACCGAGCCAGACCGCAAACGGCCAGATCAGCCGCAGATCGAACGACGCGGCGAGTGCCACCATCGTAAGGAAGTACACCGCGATGCCGACCAGCACATCGGCCAGCGTCAGCACCACGTTGCGCACCGCCAGCGACGTCTGCATCACCTTGGTCGTGATGCGGCCTGCGAATTCGTCCTGATAAAAGCTCAGCGACTGGCCAAGCATGAGCCGGTGAAAGTTCCAGCGCAGCCGCATCGGCAGATTGATCGCGATCGTCTGGTGCTTGACGATGGTCTGCAACGCCACCGCCAGCACGCTGGCCGCCAGCACGACGGCCAGCCAGAGCAGCACATCGCCGTGCTCGCTCCAGAACCGACCCGGCTCGAAGTTCGCGAGCCAGTCGACGATGCGGCCGAGGAACGCGAACAGCAACGCCTCGAATGCGCCAATCGCCGCGGTCACCACCATCATGAGCAACACATGGCGCCGCGCGCCGTGGGTGCAGGCCCAGATGAAGGCCAGCGGGCTGCGCGGCGGCAAGCCCGGCTCGGGTTCCGGATAGGGTTGCAGCAGTCGTTCGAACCAGCGGAGCAAGGGTGGCTTTCTGAGAGATGAGAGCAGACAAGGGCAGGAAGCCAGGGCGCGAAGACGGCCGCTGTGCGCGAAGCACACGGCGAGGCGGACCCTGTGAACGTTCCGAGCAGCCAAAACAGGCGCGGGGCATCTTACGGCGGTCGCCATTGTCCGCGCGACGCGCAAGGCTGCCCGAATCGTTGACACATCCGGCCCGCGCGCCATAGAGTGCAGCGAAAACGACGACAAAAAGATCATGCGGAGACCTCGATGAAGCATTGCTGGACGTTTCCGCTGCTGGCCGCTTCCGCGCTGCCAGCCCGCGCCGCCAACCCCGATCCGGCCACCATGGCGGTCGTGCGCGATGCCGGCCTCCATTGGGCCGATCACCCTGCGGCTGGGGGTTTCAGCCAGGCCGTCGTCCACGGCGACCCGTCCAAGCCCGGCCTGTGCGCGGTGCGCGTGAAGTTCGCGCCCGGCGTGGTCTCGCAGCCATTCTTCCATCCCGGGGAAGCGTTTCGTGCTGGCGCTGAAAGGCACCTGATCGACCGGCGCCGGGCCGAACATGGGACAGGGACGCCGCCACGCCGCTGCCCGCCGGCAGCTTCGCCGTGCGTCACCCCACCAAGATTCACTACGACAGCGCCAAGGACGAACAAGTGGTGCGTGCGGATCGCCGGCATCGGCCCGAGCGGCACAACGCCGGTCAACGCGCAGCGCAAGCCGAAATGAACGGGCGGCCAGGGAATGAATCCCGTTGGTCAATCGAGTTCGAATTGAAAGAAAGCCTCATGAATATTGCAATGAATGTGAACGGCAAAGCGGTCTCGGTCGCTGCCGACGACGCCGACATGCCGCTGTTGTATGCGCTCAGGAACGACCTCAACCTGCACGGCCCGCGCTTCGGCTGCGGACTCGGGCAGTGCGGCTCGTGCACGGTGCATATCGATGGCCAGGCGGTGCGCTCCTGCGTGACGCCGGTCCGCTTCGCGCAGGACAAGCAGGTCGTCACGCTCGAAGGCCTCGGCACGCCGGACAAGCCGCACGCGCTGCAGCAAGCGTTCATCGACGAGCAGGCGGTGCAGTGCGGCTACTGCATCAACGGCATGGTGATGCAGGCGGCCAGCCTGTTGAAGGGCACGCCCAGGCCCAGCGAGGCGCAGATTCGCGAGCGCTTGCGAACAACCTGTGCCGCTGCGGCACGCATGTGCGGATCGTGCGGGCGGTCCAGCGCGCCGCGGAGAAGCTCGCATGAGCGCGCGCAACACGCCTTGCGGAGCCGGAAGCCTGCCGGATGCGCTCCGGACCGATGCCGGCTTCGATGCCATGCGCCGCCGCGTGCTGCTGACCGGCGGCGCGTTGTTCGTCGGCTTTGCCTCGGCCCGCGCGCGCTCCGCCGAGCTGACCACGTCGGACCCCGATGAAAAGGCCGGCGTCACGCCCGAGCAGAAGCTGCCCGGCAAGGATCAGCGTGCCTCCGTGCCCGACGGCGTCGACGGCTTCCTCTCGATCGACGCGAACGGCCGGGTCACGGTGTATTCGGGCAAGGTCGATCTGGGCACCGGCGTCAAGACCGCGCTTGCGCAGATGGCCGCCGAAGAGTTGTCGGTGCCGATGTCGCAGGTCGAGGTGGTGCAGGGCGACACCTTGCTCACACCCGATCAGGGGCCGACCTACGGCAGTCTGTCGATCCAGGTCGGCGGCGCGCAGATCCGGCTCGCGGCCGCGACCGCGCGCGACGCGTTGCTCGGCCTGGCGGCGCAGCAGCTGAATGTGGCGAAAGGCCAGCTGACGGTTGAGGCCGGCATGGTCAAGCCGGTGAACGGCGGCGCAGGCATCGGCTACGCGCAACTGGTCGGCGGCAAGGACTTCGACCTCAAGGTCGACAAGAACGCGAAGGTCAAGGATCCGAAGGACCACACGATTGTCGGCCAGTCGGTGCCGCGCCTCGACATCCCCGACAAGCTGTTCGGCACGTTCACCTACATGCAGGACTTCAAACGCGACGACATGCTGCATGCGCGCATCGTGCGGCCGCCCGCGATGCAGGCCGAGCTGCAGTCGGTCGATGACTCCGCCTGCAAGTCGGTCGTAGGCTATCGCCGGCATGTGCGCAAGGGCAACTTCCTCGCGGTGCTCGCCGATACCGAATGGGGCGCGATCAAGGCGAGTCGCGCGATGGAAGCGAAATGGTCCGACTGGGCCGGGCTGCCGGATGAGTCGAAGCTTTGGGAGCACGTGCGCGGCACCCAGGTCGCCAAGTCGGAGGACCTGCAAAAGACCGGCGACACCGCTGCCGCGATCAAGACGGGCGATGCGAAGACCCTGTCCGCCACTTACGACTTCGCGATCCACACGCACGGCTCGATCGGCCCGTCCTGCGCGGTCGCCGAGTTTCGAGGCGGCCAGC
>CAVXGG010000001.1:0-29663 GCA_963761295.1 uncultured beta proteobacterium | reverse complement strand
CCGCCGACCCAGACCTGTCCTTGTGCATCGCGCTCGATCTGCACGCGGCCCGCGCGGCCCAGGCACTGGCCCTGCGCGGCGACGTAGCGATCGGGCAGCCGGCCGTCCTCGATCAGCCACTGCGCCAGCGATGCGTTCAGGCTGCCGGTCACGGGGTCTTCCGGCACGCCGATCGCGGCGGCGAATGCGCGCACTACGAGCTGCATGTCTGCGGGGTCGTTCGTCGATGCAGCGGCTGGCGGGTCGACGATCGCCGCCGCGCCGACCTTGAGCCCGAGCGTACGCAACGCCGCGTGATCGGGCGCCAGCGCCAGCACGGTCTGCGGCGCGTCGAGCAGCAGCGCGCACCAGACCGGCCCGTTGTCGAGCACGCGCGCGGTGACGACCTGCGCGGCTCCGATTCCGAGCGCGTCGGCGATTCGGGCCAGCACCGCAGGTTCCACCGCGGTCACCCTGCAAGGCGGCGCCGCGAACGCGAGCCGGCCGTGCGCGCGGCGAATTCGGACCCGGCCGATCGCGCACTGCTGCACCACCTCGTCGTGCGCGGCGAACTGCCCGCCCGCTTCGAGCCACGCATGACAAGTGCCGAGCGTCGGATGGCCCGCGAACGGCAGTTCGCCGCCGGGCGTGAAGATGCGCAGCCGGTAGTCGGCCGCCGGGTCGGTCGGCGGCAGCACGAAGGTGGTCTCGCTCAAATTGGTCCAGCGCGCGAAGCGTTGCATCGTGTCGTCGCTGAGGCCGTCGGCGTCCAGCACGACCGCGACCGGATTGCCGAGGTAGGGCACGCGGGTGAACACATCGATCTGTCGGAAGCGGCGCAGCGTACTCATGTGTTTTCAGGGTAGGTTGTCGGTCTACACTGCCGGACGCCTGCATCGGGCGAACAGCAAAAAAATGGAGACACGTTCATCATGAAGCAAACAGCTGAAGTGCGGCGGCGCCGCGTTCTGGGGTCTGTCGTCGGGGCCGTATCGGCGCTGATGGTTGTCGGCTGCGGCGGCAGCGGCGACGATACGCCGCTCGCCAAGTCCTGCGAACAACTCGGCGGCATGACGGTGGCTGCCGGTGCGATCGGGCTGCCGACCAGCGGCGCGAAGGTGACTTCGGCAGCCGTCGTCGCGGCAGCCGGCACCGGCGCGGCGGCTGCCCGAATACTGCAAGGTCACGGCGAGATCGCGCCGGTGGACCCGGCCGCGCCGAGCATCAAGATGCAGCTGAATCTGCCGGGCAACTGGAACAACAAGGTCCTGATGTTCGGCGGCGGCGGCTACGACGGCACGGTCAGCGGCGCGGGTGCGCGGCACCGCGAATGTGCCGGCCGGGCCCGTGGACAAGCCGACGCCGCTGGGCCGCGGCTATGCGACTTTCTCCAGCGACTCGGGCCATCAGGCGAACGCATGCGGCAGCCAGGACGGCTCGTTCGGCGTGAACGACGAGGCGCTGCGCAACTTCGCGGGCGATGCGCTGAAGAAAACACGCGACACCGCGCTGTCGATCATCCGGGCGCGCTACGCGACCAATGGACCGAGCAAGGCCTACTTCGCGGGCGGCTCGACCGGCGGGCGCGAGGCGTTGCGCGCTGTCTCCACCTGGCCACAGGACTGGGACGGCGCGATCGTGCTGTATCCGGCCGGCGCGGCGGCTACGCTGGACCTGCAGTTCGGCCGCATCACGCGCGCCTTCGCGCAGCCCGGCGCTTATCCGAACGCGGCCAAGCGCAAGCGGCTGTACGACGCGGCGCTGCAGGCCTGCGACGGGCTCGACGGCGTGCAGGACGGCTTGGTCAGCAACGTGCCGGCCTGCAATGCCACCTTCGATCCGGCGACCGCGACGGTCGGCGGTGCGCCGCTGCGCTGCGCGGGCGGCGGTGAAGGCGGCGACGGCTGCCTCTCGGATGCGCAGATCACGGCGCTGAAAGTGTTCAACAGCGCGATCACGATTGCCTATCCGCTGGCCAGCGGCGAGACCCAGTATCCGGGCTTCAACGTCTGGGGCGCGGACCTCGGCATGCCGAATGCGAGCCCTTTGCAGCCGACCGTGACGTTCCTTGCGCTCGGCAGTTCGCAGCCCGCGAGCCCGATGCCGGCGACGGCGGCCCCGTATGGCAGCACGTTCTGGGATCAGTGGGTGCGGTTTTTCGTGACGCGCGATGCGAACTTCAATTCGCTCACGCTCGACCCGCAAAACCCCGGTCCGTGGCAGGCGCGCATCAGCGCGCTTACCGGCTTGCAGGACGTGAACAAAACCGATCTCTCGGCGTTCCAGGCCAAGGGCGGCAAGCTGCTGATCGCGCACGGCATGGGCGACGTGCTGGTCAGCACGCGCGCGACCGAGCAATACTGGGAACGGCTGAACGCGACGATGGGCGCGGCCAAGGTGAACACTTTCGCGCGCTACTACGAGATCCCGGGCTATGGGCATGCGGTCAGCACCGTGTTCAACGCGGCCTGGGATTCGCTGACTGCGCTGGAAAACTGGGTCGAACAAGGGACTGCGCCCATGGGCCAGATCGTTGCCGACACGGCCGGCGTGCCGGGCCGTACGCGGCCGCTATGTGAGTGGCCGGCATTCCCGCGCTACAAAGGCAGCGGCGACGTGAACGTCGCATCAAGCTACAGTTGCTCCGCGCAGTAGCGGCAACCGCGGGAACCGCCGGGCGCGGCATTTCACGTCCTCGCAGCGCGGACTGCTGCGGCCAGCCGTGCGATGCCCGTGTCGATTTGCTCGACGCTTGCCGTCACGAAGGACAGTCGCAGCGTGCGCCGGTCTCCATCGGCGCCCGCATAAAACGGCAGGCCCGGCACGAAGGCCACACCGCGTTCGACGGCAGCAGGCAACAGCGCCGATGCATCGATGCCTTCGGGCAGCCGCAACCACAGGAACATGCCGCCGGTCGGCGTGTTCCATTCGACGCCGCTCGGCATCTCCTGCGCAAGCGCGGCCAGCATCGCATCGCGCTGCGCCCGATAAAGCGTGCGGATCGTCGGCGTGTGATGGTCGAGAAAGCCGTCTTGCAAGACTTCGAATGCGATACGCTGATTGAAGCTCGGGCTGTGCAGATCGGCCGCCTGTTTGGCCTGCAGCAGTTGGCCGAACAATGCCTCGGGCGCGACCATGAAGCCGAGCCGCAGGCCCGGCGCCAGCACTTTGGAAAACGAGCCGAGGTAGATACAGCCTTTGGCGTTGCGCGCGGTCATCGGCGCGGGTGGCGGGGACTCGAACCAGAGTTCGCCGTAAGGGTTGTCTTCTACGATCGGCAACCCCGTGCGTTGCGCAAACTCGGCAAGCGCCCCGCGCCGCGCTTCGCTCATCAGCCGGCCCGTCGGATTCTGAAAGTTCGGCAGGAGATACAGAAAACGCGCATCGGCGGCGGCTTTTTCGATTGCGTCGAGCTGCACGCCTTCGTCGTCGCACGCCACGCCGACGATGTGCGGCTGCATCGGTGCGAATGCCTGCAGCGCGCCGAGATAGGTCGGCGCCTCGACCAGTACTTTCGAGCCCGCGTCGATCAGCACCTTGCCGACCAGGTCGAGCCCCTGCTGAGAGCCGGTCGTGATGAACACCTGCGTGGGATCGACAGACCAGGGCAGGCTGCGCGCGATCCATTCGCGCAAGGGGCCGAACCCTTCGCTGGCCGCATACTGCAGCGCGGCGGGGCCGTCGCCCTGCAGCACGCGCGTGCAGGCGGCGGCGAACTCGGCCACCGGGAAAGTGGCCGGCGATGGCAGCCCGCCCGCGAAGCCGATGACGCCGTGGCGTTCCGTGACTTTGAGGATCTCCCGGATCACGGACGGGTTCATGCCCTCGGTGCGGGCGGCGCGTTTCCAGTTCATCGGGCGACTCCTTCGGAGGCGGCAACGGGGGGTGCGGGGGGCTTCACAGGCATGCGGCGGCCGATGAACACGGTGGCGATCACGGCCAGCCCGAAGCCCCAGGTCCCCGCGTCGATCGATTCACCGAGCAGCGGCACCGCGAACCACATCGCGAGAAACGGCTGCAGCAGCTGCACCTGACTGACGCGCACGGTGCCGCCGAGCGCGAGCGCCCGGTACCATGCGAAGAAACCGAGCCACTGCGAAAACAGCGTGACGTACGCCAGCCCGGCCCAGGCGCCGGGCGCGACCGGCTGCGTGGGCCAGCTCCAGAGCGCGGCCGGCAGCGACCACGGCAGCCCGAGCACCAGCGCCCAGCAGATCACCTGTTCCGCACGCATCCGCGTGGCCAGCCGGCCGCCGTGCGCGTAGCCGAACGCGGCGCACACGCAGGCCAGCAGCATCAGCAGGTCGGCCGACCGCAGCCGCAGGCCCGGCGAGTCGTTCTTCCATACGGCGAACGCCACCACCAGCGCGCTGCCCAGCGCCGCACAGGCCCAAAAACGCATCGACGGACGCTGCTTGCCGAGCCAGGCGCCGACCACGGCGGTGGCCAGCGGCAGGATGCCGATCATCACGCTCGCATGCACCGCTTCGACGTGCCGCAGCGCGATCGACGAGAACAGCGGGAAGCCGAACACCACGCCGGCCGTCACGGCCAGCAGGCCTGGCCAGTCGCCGCGCGCGGGCCGTGGTGCGTGTGTGAAAGCCAGGAAGAACAGGCTCAGCACGGCGGCGATCGCTGCGCGTGCGGTCGCGATGAACACGCCGGACAACTGCGGCGCCTCCGCGGTGCCGACGGCGAGCCGGGTCACCGGCAGCGTCAGCGCAAAGATCGCCACGCCGAGCAGGCCGAGCCAAAGCCCGGTGGTCAGGTTGCGCCGGTCATCGGGCAACGACGCTTTCAAGCCTTGCATGTCAGCTCCTCAGCGCACTGCAATCGACCGCCGCTGCTGCAAGGCGAACAGGCCAATCCGACAGGGGCCGCCCCCGGTGAGGGGGAGCAGAAAGCCGACCGAAGGAAGCATTGTGGTGGGGGAAAGCCTCATCCTGCGCTCCAGGCGATCCAGCCGGCTGTCAGCACCAACGCCGCCGCCATCACGCGGTTGAACATCAACAGCCGCCGACCCTGCGCCAGCCAGCCGCGCAGCAGCGAGCCGACCAGCGCATAGCTCAGGTTGCTGATCAGCGCGAACGTCAGCAGCACCGACAGCGTCTGTGCAAAGCGGATCGACGCGTCCGGCTGCCCCGCGACCCAGCCGGCCGCCACCGACAGCGCGAGCAGCCAGGCTTTCACATTCAGGAATTGCAGCAGCACACCTTGCCAGAAGCCGACCGACAGCCGCGCGCTGTTCACCTGTGTCAACGTGCCGGATCGCGCGAGCCGCGCGGCCAGCCACAGCAGATAACCGACACCGAGCAGCAGCACCGTCATGCGCAGCCACGGCAACGCCAGCACCAGCGCGCCGATGCCGAATACGCACGCGGTGTACATCAAGCCCCAGCCGACCGGCACCGCAACGACGAAGCGCATCGCACGACGCAGGCCGTGGTTGGCCGCCAGCGCGGTCGACAACGTGGTGTTCGGGCCGGGCGTGAAGCTGGACGCGGTGGCCAGCAGCAGCAGGGCAGTGAATTCGGACCAGGGCATGAGTGGATGGATGGGACGAAAAAAACGGATGGGAAGCAACAAAAGGAACAAGCGGATCGATCACATCGAACCGAGCCGTGGGGCGGCCGTTCATCGCTGGCCGCAGTGGACGGTTCGTGCTCCGAGAAACTTAGTCTACCGATCGATTCCGATACACCACCAGTACACTGGAGCGGTGCATTCGCCCATCTGTATTGACCCAGCGTTCGATACGGGCTTCGTTTCGCAAGAAACAGACATCGATTGCTGCCATGTTGATCAAGACCGCCGCACAGCCGTTGTCGGCGCAACTCGCCGACCGTTTTTCCGAACGCATCGAAAGCCGCCTGCTCGCGCCCGGCGCGCGGCTGCCCTCGGTGCGCGAATGCGCGCGCACGCAGGGCGTGAGCTGCGCCACCGTGGTCGCGGCGTATGACCGGCTGACGGCCCAGGGGCTGCTGGAAGCGCGGCGCAATCGCGGGTTTTTCGTGCGCAGTCCGCCGTCCGCGCCCGGCCTGGCAGCGCGCGATCCGGCCGACCGGCAAGCCGGTCGGCGCCATCCGCCGGTCGATGCGGCGGCGTTGATGCGCGGCATGTTGGGCGGCCCGCAGGATCGGCCGCAACCCGGCATGGGCACGCTGCCGCCGTCGTGGCTCGAAGTCGACTTTCTGTCAGCCGCACTGCGCCGCGCGATCGCACCGCAGGCGCTGCACGCGCTGTCGTCCCACTACGGCGACCCGGCCGGCGACGCCGGGCTGCGCGACGCGCTGGCCAAGCGGCTCGCGGCGTTGTCGATCAATGCGGCGCCCGCGCAGCTCGTCACCACGGTCGGCGCCACACAGGGGCTCGACATCGTGAGCCGCACGTTGCTGGCAGCCGGCGACTGCGTGATGGTGGAGGAGCCCGGCTGGGCGATCGAGTTCGCGCGGCTCACGTCGCTCGGCATGCACATCCTGCCGGTGCCGCGGGGCGCGGACGGGCCGGACTTCTCGGTCATGGCGCGCTATTGCGAGACCCACGCGCCCAAGCTGTTCGTGAGCGTCAGCGTGCTGCACAACCCGACCGGCGCCTGCCTGGCGCCGCACGCCGCGCATCGGCTGCTGCAACTCGCCGCGCAGCACGACTTTCATGTGATGGAGGACGACACCTACAGCCATCTGGCACCCGCGCACGCCACCCGGCTGGCCGCGCTGGACGGCCTGAACCGCTGCATTTATGTCAGCGGCTTCGCCAAGATCCTCGCGCCGAACTGGCGCATCGGCTACATCGCGGCGCCCACGGCGCTGGTGCCGCGGCTGCTGCAGACCAAGCTGCTGTCCACCTTGACCACGCCCGCCCTGCTGGAGCGCGCATTGGCCTGGTGCATCGAGCGCGGCCAGTTGCGCCGGCATGCGGACCGCATGCGCAGCCGGCTCGATCAGGCGCGCGGGCGCAGCGTGAAACTTGCGACGGGCGCCGGCTGCCGCTTCGTCGCCGAGCCGGCCGGCCTGTTCGGCTGGGTCGACACCGGCGTGGACACCGATGCGCTGGCGCAGACGATGCTGGACGATGGCTATCTGCTCGCACCCGGCGCGTTGTTCCACGCGGTTCGGCGACCGAGCACGCTGATGCGAATCAACTTCGCGACCACGCAGGAGGCGGCGTTCTGGCGCGTGTTCCGGCAACGCGCCGACGCGATGCGGCCGTCGGGCGGCAGCCGCTAGGCGGCTGCAGCGTGATCAAAAATCACAAGCGTCGTCCCCGCGGGCCGATCGCGAAGCCGCGGCGCGCCTGCCGCTACATGGACACCAGGCGTCAGCGTTCCCGCAGCCGCTGCGCTGCTTCACCGTGGGGGCCGTACTTGGGGTGCTGAACCGCGTCGGTGCCTTGTTCGGCGATCTGCTTTTGATGCGCGGTCGCCGCCTGGGCTTTCTGGCCGGAGGTGGAGCCATGCGCGTTCGCCCACACTTTCGTGAATTCGGCGCCCAGCAGGAAGATCTGCGCCGCGTAGTAGACCCACAGCAGCAGCACGACTGCTGAGCCGGCCGCCGCAAAGGTTTCGGTGGTGCCGCTCTTGCCGAGGTAGAGGCTGATGCCGTATTTGCCGACTTCGAACATCACGGCCGTCACGGCAGCCCCCACCCAGACGTCATGCCATTCGATCGAAACGGAAGGCATGTACTTGAAGATCATCGCGAACAGCACCGTGCTCAGGCCCACCGAGATCGCGATGTTGACCGCCTGCAGCAGCAGTTCAGAGCCTGGGAGCATGCCGCTGGCCCAGGTGCCGAACGCCGACACCACCGCGGCGGTGACGAGCGACACCATCAGCAAAAACGCCAGTCCCAGGATCAGTCCCATCGACAGCACGCGCGCGCGAATCACCGCCCAGAGCCCTTGCGGCTTGGCTTTCTCAGGCACATGCCAGATCCGGTCCAGCGCGCTTTGCAACTCGGCAAACACGGTGGTCGCGCCGACTAGCAGGACCACGAAGCTGACCGCACTGGCGACCAACCCTTTGGTCGGCTCGTTCGCGGCCTTGATCATGTCCTGCACGGCGGTCGCGCCTTCCTTGCCCATCATCCCCTGCAACTGGTCGACGATCTGACCTCTCACCGCTTCTTCCCCGAACAGCGAACCGGCGACGGCGATCACGATCACCAGCAGGGGTGCAAGCGAGAAGATCGTGTAGTAGGAAATCGCCGCGCCCATGCTGGGGGCGAAATCATCGATCCAGGCCGTGACGGCCTGCTTGATCAACTGGAACAGCTTCATCGGGTTCACTCAGGTTCAAGGCTCGAGGGGCCGCGCCGTGATCGACAGACGGCGACCAGGCAACGCCAACAGGTGTCGCGGTGCGCCAATGATAGAAGGTCGGCGGGTGCGCGGCGGCTGCGACGGCGCAAAAGGAGTCGGGCCGGGGCCGCGTGGAATGCCGCAGACGCAGCACGCTCGATGGGGCGCCATGTCGGCGCCAACGTCCCTGGCGTCGCTCGAGACTTGCCGACGCGCTCGTCCCGGCAGTGCGAGCGCGCCCCGGCGCGTTGGCTCGCTGCAGCAGACGCTGCAGGATTGGTTGCGGCACGAGCGGCCTTCCGGCCGTCAGCTCATGCGGCGAGGGATGTTCCGCGTGGCTGATGAGCGCAAGGCTGTGCTGGGTGAAGGAAAGCGCATTCCATGCGATCGGCAGCGCCGACAGCCCGACAGCCGGCACGATCCAGCGCCGGTGCGCGGCCGCCCAGGCGAACACCGCAGAAAGTCCGATCACCCACAGCCAGAGTCAGCCTGGAAACACAAGGCTGCCGAACGCGCCGCCTTGCAACCAGCCCCACCAGGCCGCGACCACGTAAGCCTGAACGGCGAAGGCGGCGAGCAGCAGGCCTGCCAACACCGCATCGCGCCGGTGGAAAAGCAGCAGCGCGAGCATGGCGATCAGGGTCACCGGGTGTCAGCCGAACAACCCGTGAAAGCCCGAGAAAAGCACGGAGACGAGCTGCGGCTCGGTCCAAATTCGAGACTTGCGCCTGATCGTATTGCATCGGGCTTTCGTGCCGGACGCCTTACAAACGCATGCCTGGTCCGAAACTGAAGCCCCGGAAGCACCAACGCGACCGCGCCTGCGAGCAGCAGGCCCGCCGACCAATGCGCGAGATCGGGGCGGTCCACCGCGCGGCCAGGAATACCAGCGCAACCGCGAGAAACGCCGTGTCCTGCGTGCACACCGGCCGGCAAGCCCCAGCAGCGCGAAGTCGCCGGCGGGCCACGTCGCGCAGCCGCAGCAGCCAGATCGACAACGCGCCCGCCACCGCGAACAGCGACAGCATGTGCGACATCGAAGGCTCGACCGTCGTGCAGTCAAACGCGTTGCTTGCGAGCCAGCGCAAGACGACGGCCAGCGCGCAAGGCCACCGCAAGCGCCGCCGGAAAAAACGGCGCCCCGAGCAACGCCACGCCGACCGCCGTGTGCTTGTTCGGGGTGCGGCCGGCCGCGTCGAGCGGCGGTGTGGGGTAGCCGCGCCGTCGCATGCGGGTGATTGCCGCTGCGTCTCCAAAAGTGTGTGGCGCGCCAATGGGGCGCGCGCTGCCGTGACGGCCCTGCTAGAGGATCCCCATCACCAGCAGCACGATCACCACGATCACCAGCAGCCCGATGCCGCCGGTCGGGCCGTAGCCCCAGCTGCGGCTGTGGCCCCAGCTTGGCAATACGCCGATCAGCAACAGGATCAATACGATCAGCAAGATGGTGCCCAGTGTCATGGCGGTGTCCTCGGTCGAGCAGGAAGAAAAAAAATGCGGCCGGTGCCCCCCGGTCCGCGCCGGATCGCGGTTGGCCGGCAGCAGGCCTCTGCGCTTTCTAGCGCATCAACACCACCGCGCCGGAAAACGTCAGAAACGCGGCCGCCGTGCTCAGCAGGATGATGCGCGCGAGACGGCCCGTATCAGCCCCGAAGCGTTCGGCCAGCACCGCCACGTTGCTCGCGCTCGGCAGGGCGGCGACCAGCACCATGATGGTCAGGGCAAACGCCGGCAGCGGTGCGCCGGCCTGGATCGCAGCCGTGCCCAGGCACAGCACCAGCAAGGGATGCACCAGCAGCTTGATGCCGGCGATGCGCAGCACGTCGGCAAGCCCTGGGCGCATGGGCGTTGCAACCGGCGATGCAGCCGACGGGGCCGACAACGGATCGGCCGGCCGACGCAACTGCTTTTCATGCTGCGCCGCGAGCATCTGCGAACGCGCAAGCATTGCGCCGATCGTGAACAGCGCGGCCGGCGATGCCGCATCGGCGAGCAAGCCGACCGTGCGTCCCAGCGGCGTCCAAGGTTCGAACTGCAGCGCGGACGCCAGCCCGCCGGCCAGCACGGCCCATGGCAGCGGATTGACCACGCCCCCGCGCAACGCGTTCTTTGCCGCCCGCGCCTGCACCGCCGGGCGCATCGAGCCGGGACAGCGCGATGCACAGCGACGAGGTGAACAGCAGGTCGACCAGCGAGCGTGACGATCGCCGGTGCCGGCCGCGCGTTCGCCGAGCAGAGCCACCAGCAGCGGCACGCCCATGAAGCCGGTGTTGGGGAACGCCGCCACCAGCGCGCCGAACGCCGCGTTGTTCCAGTCGGTAGCGGCCATCGCTGCTCAGGGCCACCACGGCCAGCACCAGCAGCACCGAGCAGACCAGCCAGATGCCGAATACCGCTGGATTCACGAGCCGCGCGATCGGCGTGCTCGCGCCGAACCGATACAGCAGCGCCGGCAGCGCGAAGTACAGCACGAAGCTGTTCAATCCCGCGATCGCCGACAGCGGCAGCATGCCGCGTGCGGCGGCCACATAGCCGCACAGCACCAGCGCGAAAAAAGGAAAGATGACCAGCAGGACGTCGAGCACGGCGGGGATTGTTGCAGGTGGCGCCGAGCGGGTTGCGCCGGCGTCGCGGTTCGGCAACCGTTTCGCTCGCCGCTGTCGATCGGCTGCTGGGTTCGGGCGGACGCCGGACGCGCAGCGGGCACGCGTCGCTATCATTGCCCGCTTCGCGTTCGAGCCTCCTTCGCGCCGCAGCGGCCGGTTTTTTTGAATTCCTCCTTGTCACCCACGAAAGCCCCATGTCCGCTGACCCTGCCGGCCTGAACCTCGCGCAGCAGGAGGCGGTCAACTACCTGCACGGGCCGTGCCTCGTGCTGGCCGGCGCGGGTTCGGGCAAGACGCGCGTGATCACGCACAAGATCGGGCGGCTGATCCAGGCCGGGATGGATGCCAAGCGGATCGCCGCGATCACGTTTACGAACAAGGCCGCGGCCGAGATGCGCGAACGCGCGCGCTCGCTGGTCGGCCGCGCGGCCAAGGGCGTGTCGATCTCGACCTTTCACGCACTTGGCGTGCGCATGCTGCGCGAAGACGGCGCTGTTCTCGGCCTGAAGCCCACTTTCAGCATTCTCGACAGCGACGACGTCACGAGCATCCTGAAGGACTGCAGCGGCGCGACCGATGCGGCCACCGCGCGCCAGTGGCAATGGGCGATCAGCCGAAACAAGAACGCGGGCTTGAACGCGGCAACCAGCGCTGCCCAAGCCGAAAACGAACTCGAAGCGACCACCGCCAAGATCATGGCGCTGTACGAAGAGCGGTTGGCCGCCTATCAAAGCGTCGACTTCGACGACCTGATCGGCCTGCCGCTGAAATTGCTGCAAACGAGCAGCGAGGTGCGCGACAAATGGCAGCAGGCGCTCGGCCACGTGCTGGTCGATGAATACCAGGACACCAACGCAACGCAGTACGAACTGCTGCGCCTGCTGGTGGGCCCCCGTGCGTGCTTCACCGCGGTCGGCGACGACGACCAGAGCATCTACGGCTGGCGCGGCGCGACGCTCGACAACCTGAAGCGCCTGCCGCAGGACTATCCGAGTCTGAAGGTGGTGAAGCTCGAGCAGAACTACCGCTCGACCGCCGCAATCCTGCGCGCGGCCAACAACGTGATCGCGCCGAATCCGAAGCTGTTTCCGAAGACGCTGTTCTCCGACCTCGGCGAAGGCGAGCCGGTGCGCGTGGTGGACGCCGACACCGAGGAGCACGAGGCCGAACGCGCAGTGGCGCGCATCGCGTCGCTGCGGCAAACCTCGCAGCACAAGGAATGGAAAGACTTCGCGCTGCTGTACCGCGCGAACCATCAGTCGCGCCTCTTCGAGCAGGCGCTGCGCAAGGCGCAGATCCCGTACAAGGTGTCCGGCGGCACGGGGTTCTTCGACCGGGCCGAGATCAAGGATCTGTGTGCCTGGCTGCGGCTGCTTGCGAACAACGACGACGACCCGGCGTTCCTGCGCGCGGCCACCACGCCGAAGCGTGGCATCGGCCACACGAGCTTGGCGCAGCTCGGCGAGTTCGCGACGCGCTACAGGATCAGCCTGTTCGAAGCGCTGTTTTCCAACTCGCTGAGTGCCGCGTTGCCGGCCCGTTCGGTCGCCTCACTGCAGGAGTTCGGCCGCTACATCAACGACCTCGAATACCGCGCGCGGCGCAGCGCGGGCTACACGGCGGCGACGGCGCTGCTGGCCGACTGGCTCAAGGAAATCGGCTACGAGCAGCATCTGCACGACGGCGAAGACAGCGAAAAACTCGCCACCACGCGCTGGGGCAATGTGCTCGATTTCTGCGACTGGATGGCCAAGCGCTGCGGCGGCTCGGAGGACGATGACGAGCACAACACGGCTGCCACGGCCGGCGTGCAGATCGTGAGCCAGACGCAGACGCTGCTGGAAGTCGCGCAGACGATCGCGCTGCTGTCCACGTTGAGTGAACGCAAAGGCGAATCGAACCTCGTCACCTTGTCGACGCTGCACGCGGCCAAGGGCCTCGAGTGGCCCCATGTGCTGCTCGTCGGCGTCAGTGAAGGCATGTTGCCGTTCCGCCAGGACGAAGCCAAGACCAAGCCCGAAGAGATCGCGACCCGGCTCGAAGAAGAGCGCCGCCTGATGTATGTCGGCATCACGCGCGCGAGAAACAGCCTCGTCGTGAGCTGGCCGCGCCGCAAGAAAAAAGGGCGCGACACGGTGGCTGCCGAGCCGAGCCGCTTCATCAAGGAGATGGCGCTCGATCAGGCGACCGTGCGTGAAGACCCGCGTGAGAAGCTGCGTGCATTGCGCGCCGAGTTCGCGGCCAAGGCGCTGCAGAGCGCGGCATCCGCGGCTGCCGCGAACGCCAGTTGATTGCCCGAGGACACCGCATGAAACCACCCTCTGTACCCGCTCGATTTGCCACCGTTTTGCTGGCCGGAGCGGCAGTCCTGATCGGCGGCTGCGCGTTCGTCGACACGCCTGTCAATACCGCACGAGCCGCGGCCGGCACGTCCTGTCCGGATGCGAAGGCCGTGCGCAGCGCCGACCTCCATGGCAACTGGCAAGCCACGTTCGGTGCCACGGCGAAGCGCCCGGCCAGCCGCGCGAGCGTGACCTTCACCCCGCATCCGGAGACCGAGGGCGCCCTCAGCGGCCGCATCTTGCGCCCGGCCGACGGCGCGGGGTCCGCGCAGACCTCGGTGCTCGCGGGCGGCGTCGGCGACGGCCAGTTCGGCATCGAGGAATCGACCGACGAAGTCAAGATCACGGGCTTGTGGAACGGCGACGTCGTGCCGAACGGGTGCGGGCGCGAAATCCGCGGCATCTGGATCGATCCGGCCGACGACAGCGAGCGTGCGTTCGTGTTGACCCGGCAAGCCGAACGCTGACCATCGAACGAACGGCGCGACCTCGGTGACGGCAGTCTCCGGTCGCTCATCGACTGCCGCTCGAATCGCCGCAGCCGGGCCGTTTTCCATCCCGCCCACGACCGCCCGGCACGCCACCTCGCCCATCAAAAGGTTTCGCGCTCTCATGTCCTCCATCGCATCCGAACCCACCCGCTTCGCCCAGATCGAAGCCGCACTCATCGACCTCGACGGCACGCTGGTCGACACGCTCGGCGACTTCGACGTCGCGTTGAACCGCACGCTGGCCGAACTCGATCTGCCGCACGTCGACAGGGCAGCGATTCGCGAGCGCGTCGGCAAAGGCTCGCAGCATCTGGTGGCGTCCGTGCTCGACTGCGTCGGCGCATCGCAGGCGCAGCACTTCGATGCGGCCTGGGCGCTGTATCAGCGCCACTACGAACAGGTGAACGGTGAGCACGCGCACGTCTACCCGGGCGCGCGCGAGGGGCTCGACGCATTTCGCGCACGCGGCTGGAAGCTCGCCTGCCTGACCAACAAGCCGGTCGCGGCCGCGCGCGAACTGCTGCGGCGCAAACAGCTCGACGGCTACTTCTCACACGTGTTCGGCGGCGATTCGTTTGCGCGGCGCAAGCCCGATCCGCTGCCGTTGCTCAAAACCTGCGAGGCACTCGGCACGGCACCGGCGCGCACCCTGATGGTCGGCGACTCGAGCAACGACGCAAAGGCGGCGCGCGCGGCCGGCTGCCCGGTCTGGCTGCTGAGTTATGGCTACAACCACGGCGAGCCGATTCTTGAGGTCGACGCCGACGGCGTGGTGGAGTCGATCGCGCAACTCGTCTGAAGCCGCGCGCCGGCAAACCCCCTGCGGCGTGCCGCGGCGCTTCAGCCCGACGGGCTGCCGACGCGCGCTACAGGTCGTACTCGGGCACGCCGAAGCGCCGCGCCGCGATCTCGAGCAGGCCGTCGAAGATCAGGCTTTCCACGAGTTCGAACGGCACCGCCATCGCGGGTCCCACCTTCCAGCCCGCGCCGCCGGTCATGTAGACGATCGGCTCGGCTCGACAGCGCTGCGCCAGGTGTTCGCGCATGCGCTGCACCGCGCCGGTGATCGCATAACTGCCGCCGCTGGTCAGCGCGTCGCTTGTGTTGGTCGGAAATTCGCAGACCTCGCCGGTCGGCACGTGCAGCCCCGCGGTGCCGCCTTCGAGCGCGCGCAGCATGATGCCGTGGCCCGGCAGGATCAGGCCGCCGACGAAGCGGCCCGTGGCGTCCACCGCATCCACCGTGACCGCGGTGCCGATCATCACGACCACCATCGGTTTCGCGGGGCCGGCCTTCAGCATGCGGTGCCAGGCGCCGATCATCGCGACCCAGCGGTCCGCGCCGAGCCGGGTCGGATGGTCGTAGCCGTTCACGACGCCGGCCTCGCTCGAACTCGCCACGACCCACTGCGCCGGTGCATCCCACAACTCGAGCTGTTCCTGGGCTCTGCGCCGCATCGCATCGCCCGCGACCACACAGCCCAGCACCGCTTGCGGCGGCGACAGGTCGGCCCACGCGCCTTCGGCCACGCGGTCGATGTGCTCGAGAAACTCGACGCCCTGCGCAAGCACGGCAGCCCCGGGGCAGGCGGACTCGTACTGCGCCCACTTGAGCCGGGTGTTGCCGATGTCGAGTGCGAAGAAGCTCATGGGATGAAGCCTGCGGTCGGTTTCTCGGGCAGTGTCGTCGTGCGGTGGCGCCCAGGCATCCAGGACTACACGATCCGAATGCCCAGATTCGGCAAGCCGTCGATGTGGCAGTCGATCACGTCGCCGCGCACCACCGGCCCGACGTTCTCCGGCGTGCCGGAATAAATGATGTCGCCGGGGAACAGCTCGTTGGCGGCCGAGAGCTGGCTGATCTGCTCGGCCACGTTCCAGATCATCTGGTTCAGGTTCGCGTTCTGTTTCAACTCGCCGTTCACCTTCAGCCAGATCCCGCCCTGCGAGAAATGCCCGGTCTTGTCCACCGGATGCAGCGGGCCGATCGGCGCCGAGTGATCGAAGCTCTTGCCGATCTCCCACGGCTTCTTCTGGTCACCCATCGCGCGCTGCAGATCGCGCCGCGTCATGTCGAGGCCGAGCGCGTAGCCGTAGACATGGTCGAGTGCGGAAGCTGCTGGAATGTCGCGGCCGCCCTTGGACAATGCCGCGACGAGTTCCACTTCGTAGTGATAGTTCTTCGTCAGCGTCGGATACGGATGATCGGCCACCGCGCCGACCGGCACGTTCTGGATCGCGTCGGTCGGTTTTTGAAAGAAGAACGGCGGCTCGCGCGTCGGATCCGACCCCATCTCGCGCGCATGCGCCGCGTAGTTGCGGCCGATGCAGTAGATGCGGCGCACCGGAAAGCGCTGCTCGCTGCCGACGATCGGAAGCGTGACGGCTTCGATGTCGAACGGCGTGCGCGCGGCCGCATCGGCGGCCCGGGCGGGTCGCGCATGGACCGCGAGTGCGCCCATGCCGAGCGCTGCCGAGGTTCCGATCAGCGAGCGACGTTTCATCATGTCTGTCTCCTCAGATGCGGCCGGTCGAATGGCCGGCTGGTGTCAGTATGAACGGTGCGGGCCCTGCCGCACGTCGGGCCGCAAGCGATCGGCTTGCCGCCCGGGTTCAGTTCAGCATCATGCTCAAACGCCGTCGGTAGCTCGACACCAGCGCGCGCTGCGGGTCCTCCGGTGCGGCGCTTTTTCCCGAGAGCGCGATCGCGCCCGCGGCCGGGCCCGTGGCCTCGCCGGGCTTCGGCGCAGGCGGGCTCAGCAACTCGAGGATGGCGACAAACGCCTTGCGCGCGGCTTCGTCGTTCCACTGCTTGTCGCGCATGATGATCTCGAGCAGCTCGTCGAGCGCGGCGGTCCACTCGCCGCGCACCATCAGCACGCGCGCCTTGGCAAAACGCGCGTCGAAGTCGCGCTTGTTGGCGGCGATCTTCTCGTCGAATTCTTCGAGCGTCACGCTGTCCTGCAAGGTGCCCGCGACATACACGATCGCATCGAGCCAGACCTGCAGCGCGGTGAAGCGCAGCGGCGGCTTGGGCTGGCGCTCGAGGGCCGGCGCGAGCGCCTCCTGCGCCGCTTCGATTTCGCTGAACGACAGCAGCAGCTTGACCAGGTCGAAGCGCACGTCGTCGTTGTTCGGCTGCTGCGCCAATGCCTGCTGCAGCCGCTCGATGGCGGCGTCGGTGTCGCCCGCGGCCAGCAGCGCCTGCGCTTCGTCGGCTTCCGCATCGGCTTCGAGTGCTGCAGCCGTCGGCACATGGCGCGCGATGAATTCGCGCAGCTTGCCTTCGGGCAGCGCGCCCGTGAAGCCGTCCACGGGTCGGCCGCCGATCAGCAGGATGCAGGTCGGAATGCTCTTGACGCCGAACGCGGTGGCGATCTCCTGCTGCTGGTCGGAGTCGATCTTGACGAGCTTGAAGCGGCCTTCGAACTCGGCTTCGAGTTTCTCCAGCATCGGCCCAATCACCTTGCAGGGGCCGCACCAGGGCGCCCAGAAATCGACCAGCACCGGCGTCGTCATGGAGGCGCCGATCACCTCGGCTTCGAAGTTTTCTATCGTGACGTTGATCATGGGGCTCGGGGCTTGGGTACCTGGGTTCGGGTTTCGTCGAAACGTAAAATCCGCGCTTTGCTCGCGCATCGAAATCCACTGGTTTCGACGCCCGGGCGGGAGCACTCGAAAATCAGCAGCAGCAACGCTCCACCACCGCTCGTCGGTATCGTCATGGGGTCCGGCTCGGACTGGGAGACGATGCGCCATGCCGTGCAGATTCTGCAGGAGTTCGACGTGGCGCACGAGACGCGCGTGGTCTCCGCGCACCGCATGCCGGACGACCTGTTTCGCTACGCCGAGGAAGCCGCGGCGCGGGGGTTGCACGCAATTATCGCGGGTGCCGGCGGCGCCGCGCATCTGCCCGGCATGCTGGCGGCCAAGACCGAGTTGCCGGTGCTCGGCGTGCCGGTCGCATCGCGCCATCTGGCGGGTGTCGATTCGCTGCACAGCATCGTGCAGATGCCGCGCGGGGTGCCGGTCGCCACGTTTGCGATCGGCACCGCGGGCGCGGCCAACGCGGCGTTGTTCGCCGTGGCGATGCTGTCGGTCGGCGATGCGGCATTGCGCGCGAAGCTCATCGCGTTTCGCACGCGCCAGTCGGATGCGGCGCGCAGCACGGTGCTGCCACCGGTGGAAGGGGCCGCATGAGTCGCGCCGTCGCCATCGATCTGTCGGCTGCAGCGGATCGGATCGCGCCATGAGCGGTGTCGCCGACCGAAACACCGCAGCCGAGACCAGCGCATTGCCCGTCCTGCCTGGCGCCACGCTCGGCGTGCTAGGCGGCGGGCAGCTCGGCCGCATGTTCGCGCACGCCGCGCAGCAGCTCGGCTACCGGACGGTGGTGCTGGACCCGGAAGCCGACAGCCCGGCCGGCCACATCAGCCACCGGCATCTGCAGGCCGCCTATCTCGACGACGAAGCCTTGGCGCAACTCGCCGCGTGCGCGGATGCGATCACGACCGAGTTCGAAAACGTGCCGGCCGCCGCGCTGCGCACGCTGGCCGAGCAGCGCCCGGTCGCGCCGGGCGCCGAAATGGTCGCGCTCGCGCAGGACCGCGCGGTCGAGAAGGAACACTTCGCGCGCTGCGGCGTGGCCTGCGGCGCGTGGGCGCGTATCGATGACGCGGCGCAGCTCGACGCAGTGGCCGCGCAGCGGCCCGAACTGTTCCCCGGCATCCTGAAAACCGCGCGCCTGGGCTACGACGGCAAAGGCCAGGCGCAGGTGGCCGCTGCGGCCGCGCTTGCGCGCGCCTGGCACGAGCTGGGCGGCGTGCCTTGCGTGCTCGAGCAGAAGCTGCCGCTCGCGTTCGAGCTGTCGATCGTGCTGGCGCGCGGGCGGGGCGGCCAGATCGTGCAGTTCCCGGCGCAGCGCAACCTGCACCGGGGCGGGATTCTGGCCGTCACCGAAGTTTTTGAAGGAAATGTGCCGCGGGCGCTTGAAGCGTCTGCGGTTGCTGCTGCTGTTTCTATAGCAAACGCGATGCGGTACGTCGGCGTGCTGTGCGTCGAGTTCTTCGTGCTCGAAGACGCGGCGGCAGCGGCTGGAGCCGGCAACGCGTTCCGCCTCCTCGCCAACGAAATGGCGCCGCGCCCGCACAACAGCGCGCACTACACGATCGATGCGTGCAGCGTCTCGCAGTTCGAGCTGCAGGTGCGCGCATTGGCCGGCCTGCCGCTCGTCGCCCGCGCCTGCACAGCCCGGCCGTGATGCTGAACCTGCTGGGGGAGCTCTGGCTCGGGCCCGACGGCACGCGGCACACGCCGTGCTGGCCCGAGGTGCTCGCGCTGCCCGGCACGCATCTGCACCTGTACGGCAAGGCGCAGCCCACGCGCGGCCGCAAGATGGGGCACCTGACCGTCACCGGCGCGGACATCGCGGCGGTGCGCTCCGTGGCGCGGGAAGCGGCGCGGCTGCTCGGCATCGAGCCGTGGTCGGGCGGCGCGCCCGAATCGGCATGATCCTCGACGCGACCGAGACCGCATCGATCGACCGCGCGGCCCAGGTGCTGGCCGAAGGCGGCCTGGTGGCACTGCCGACCGAGACCGTATACGGCCTCGCCGCCGATGCGATGAGCGACACGGCCACGGCCCGCGTCTTCGAGATGAAGGGCCGCCCCGCCGACCATCCGTTGATCGTGCATGTGGCCGATCGCGCCGCCGCCGATGTGTTCACCGGGGAGTGGCCCGCGTTTGCCGAGCGGCTGGCTCAGGCGTTCTGGCCCGGGCCGCTCACCTTGATCCTGCCGCGGCGCGCGGACGCGGCCCGCGCCGCCGCGGCCGGCCTGCCCACGGTGGGCCTGCGCTGTCCGCAGCACGCAGCCGCCCAGGCGCTGCTGATGGCTTGCGCGGCGCGCGGCGTGCCCGGCCTTGCCGCGCCGAGCGCGAACCGCTTCGGCCGCATCAGCCCGACCAGCGCGGCGCACGTCGTGGCCGAATTCGCCGATCGGCGACTGCTGGTGCTCGACGGCGGCGACTGCGCGGTCGGCATCGAGTCGGCGATCGTCGACTGCACGCGCGGGGCGCCCGTGCTGCTGCGCCCCGGCGTGCTCGGCGCCGGGCAGATCGAGGCCGCGGCCGGCCAGCGGCTGCGGCGGCGCGAGGAGCCGCAGGGCGTGGACGAGCCGAAAGCCCCCGGCATGCTGGCCGCGCATTACGCGCCGCAAGCCACGTTGCGGCTGATGAACGCACGCGCGCTGCAGACCGCGCTCGACGTGCTCGGCCCCGAGCTCGACGGCGCCGATGCGCGCATCGCGGTCTATGCACGCACGGCGCTCAGGTGCCGCAGCGCGAACGTGCTGCTGCGGCGGATGCCGCAGAACGCGGCCGCGGCGGCCCGGGAATTGTTCGCCGTGCTGCGCGACTGCGACGACGCCGGCGTGCGGCTGATCTGGGTCGAGACGCCGCCCGAGGCGCCCGACTGGGACGGCGTGCGCGACCGGCTGCTGCGGGCCTCGGCGGCGGGCTGATCGATCGGCGCCGCGTCGTTTCTCATCGCCCGCGTCGATGCGTGGCGGGGCGGCGCGCTCAGGTGCCCGTGCGCCGGCCGCGCGGCCTGCTCGCTAAACTCGCACGCTCAACGGCGACGAGCCCCGCCCTCCGTCTTCGACCTGCAAGGACACCATGGCTATCAAACATTCAACCTGGCGGCGCCGCGCGATGCTGGCCTGCGCGGCCGCGTCGGTCGCGTGGTCGCTGGCCGCCTGCGGCAGCGGCTCGATCGAAAACAAGCTCGCGCCGAAGCGCTTCATCGTGTTCGGCGCCGCGATGGCCGATGTCGGCGTGAACAACACGCGCTACACGGTCAATGACGGCACGGTGAACACCTGGGTCGAGAAGGCCGCGTTCAACTACGACAAGACCCTGACGATCCGTCCGTCCAGTCAGGGCGGCACCGGCTATGCGCGCGGCAACGCCCGCATCTCGGCCAAACCGGATGCGGCCGGCAATGCGGCCACGCTGACCGTCAAGGAGCAGATCGACGCCTTCCTGGGCGCGGGCGGCAAGATCGCCAACGACGACGTGGCGGTGGTGAACGCCGGCATCAGTGACATCGTGTTCCAGATGCGTGCGGTGCTGGCCGGCACGCAGTCCGAGGCGCAGATGCTCGAGAACGTGCAGCAGGCCGGCCGCGACATGGGCGCGCAGGTGCGGCGGCTCGTCGAGTCCGGCGGCACGCACGTGCTGGCGGTCGGCCCATACAACCTCGGCAAATCGATCTGGGCCAGTCAAATCGGGCGGGTCGAGCTGTTGACCAACGCGAGCCTGCGCTTCAACGAAGCGCTGCTGCTGTCGATGGTCGACCTGGGCGCCTCCGTGCTGTATGTGGACGCCCAGCTCTTCTTCAACCTGCTGATCGCCAACCCCCAGGGCAACAACCTGATCGACTCGACCACCATCGCCTGCACTTCGGTCGATCCCGGCCCCGGCATCGGCATCGGTGCGAATCAGGTGAACTCCGCGCTGTGCACGCCCACCACCACGGTGACCAGCCTCGACTACAAGCGGCTGGTGTTCGCCGATGCGCTGTATTTCACGCCGGTCGTGAACCTGCTGTTCGGCGACTTCGTGCAGGGGCGGATGCGGTTTCGCTGGTGACGCGAGACAAGGCTCCATGCGCCTCGCCCGACCGCGGCGACGACAAGAAAAAAGGCACCCGAGGGTGCCTTTTTTTCATTGCGGCCTAGCCACTACTGGAACTTGCCGAAGAACGCGCGGGCCTGCGCTGCGCACAGCGGCGGCTCGTAGCTGCCGTGGTAGCTGCCGTAGTAGGTCGCGAACGCGGGCGTGCCGGGCGCCTGGCGGCGGGCCATAGATCGCCCGGACCTGCGGGTCGACGTCGACCGAGGTTACGTTCTGCACGCCGCGCGCGTCGAAGTCGGCCTTCAGCGCGCGCTGATGCACCTCGGGCGGCACCGTCGGGTCGCCTGCACCGCCGCACAGCAACACCGGCGCGGTCGGCGTCCAGCCGAGCAGGTCGTTTTTGCGGGCGTCGAGCAGCAACGGGTTGTTCGGGTCGCTGCGCGCGCCGCTGATGAACGCCGGCTTGAAGAGCGCATCGCGCGCCTGATTCGGCGTGCCGCCGGGCAGACGGCCGGTCGTGACCAGCGTGGTCGAAGTCAGCGTCGCGCTCGGCAGCAGGTCTTCGATGTAGTCCGCATATGGCGCGTTGTAGATGTCGGACGGCTTCGTGTAGATATTGCCGTAAATCTTTTGGTAGGAGCTCAACAGAAACGGCACGAAGAACTGAAAGCCCACGATCGCGTCCGGCACCTCCAGCGATCCGCTCAGGTTGTACGGGCCGGCCAGATGCGCGCCCGCGGTCACGTTGATGTCGTCGGCCGACTGCGAAGCGCGCTGGGCGGCCGCCGATGCGTGGCCGCCTTGCGAGTATCCGGTGATGAACAGCCGGTCGGAGAACTGCGCGCCGACGTCGGGTGCGGCGCGGCGCGCCGCGCGGATCGAATCCAGCACCGAGCTGGCTTCCGAGTCCGCATGCAGATACGGGTGGAAGCTGTAAGTCGACTTGGCGTAGCCCAGGTAGTCGGTGGCGACCACCGCGTAGCCCTGCGCCGCATACATCGCGGTCAGCAGCGCCGTCTCCGCGTCCTGCGGATTGGCCAGGGTGCGCGTGCGTTGCAGGTCGGTGCCTTTCGCATACGCGATCAGCGGCGCGCGCACGTTGGCGCAGGCACCGGCCGGCACCAGCAGCACGCCGGACGCGTTCGCCGCTTCGTTGTTCTTGACGCCGATCGTGTCGTAGTCGAGCGCCACCACCTTCACGTCGCACTTGGCCTTGCCCGAGATCGCCTGCAGGCCGCTGGCAGCGGTGCCCGCATCGATCTGCGCGGCCGTCAGCGTGGCGAGCGTCTGCGGCGTCTCGCGCAGCTTGCCGCGTTCCGGGCCCGAGTCCCCGTCGCTGCCGCCGCAGGCTGCCACCAGCGCGGCCGCCGCGCTGGCCAACGCTGCAAGTTTGAAGTGATTCATAGAAGTGGTTGAAGGGATTAAAAAATTCGATGTTAGTAAGAAAATCCCCGATCGGCGGACCTGTTTTTGCGGCCAATGCGGGGTTTGATGCGAATTGGCGACAGGCATTCGACGACCTCTGGCGAGTCGCGCCGCGAGCGGCTGTCTGGACACGCCATCGAAGACGCCGCGGACATCGGGCATGACTTGCCTTGCAGCCTGCCTGCGCTCGGCAGGCCATGCATCGGCCCCGTCGGTCGGCGCCGCAATTGCGTGAACGCTGCGAACTCCCATCCGAGCATCGCCAGCGGCAGCGTGTGGCCGGCGCGGTCGGCCGCCGCCAACTTTTGCTGGACGTCATGATCTGCGCGAGCGACCCCTGGCTTTGCACGCAGATCGCGGCGAGCAGCAATTTTTGGCAGCCGCCAGCACGCGTTCCTGCTCGGGCTGCAGCTGCTCGAGCAGCACTTCGGCGTCGGCCACATGGCGCGCGAGGTCGGCGAAGTCGAGATGCAGCACGCGGCAGATCGCAGCCACGCGCGCGAGCGACAGGTTGCCGCGCGCAAAACATCCGCTTCACGCTGGATTCGGCAAGCCCCGGCGCGCCGGCCAACGCGGCGTGGCTCATGCACGCTGCCTTGAGTTCGGCCTTTGAAGCGCACACGATTTCGATGCTGCTGGTGGTCATGAGCTTCGCAAGGTATTGGAATTCGAAACCGGGTGTGGCATGCGACGGCACTTCATCGGCTGGTCTGGCCACCTCCCGGATCGGCGCGGCACACTGGCTGCGTAGTGGACAAGAGCGATCGACCGGCAACCCGACCCCCGAACAACCCGCACCCATTTCTTTCCCCAAAATCCGCATGACCGCCCCGACCACCCACCTGCCGCTGGCCGCCGGCGCGCCGCCCGAGCCGCACGCGAGCCAGTTCGCACTGCTGCGCGAGCGCCGCTTCGCACCGTTCTTCTGGACCCAGTTCGCGGGCGCCGCGAACGACAACCTGTTCAAGTTCGCGTTGACCGTGATGGTCACGTATCAGTTGCAGCTCGGCTGGCTGCCGCCGTCGATGGCCGGCCTGGTGATCGGCGCGCTGTTCATCTTTCCGTACCTGCTGTTCTCGGCCACCGCCGGCCAGCTGGCCGACAAGTACGACAAGACCGCGCTGATCCGCTTCGTGAAGACGCTCGAGATCGTCATCATGGCCGTGGCGGCGATCGGCTTTCTGCATCCCGAACGTGCCACTCTTGCTCGCCTGCGTGCTGCTGATGGGGCTGCATTCCACCTTGTTCGGCCCGGTCAAGTTCGCCTATCTGCCGCAGGCGCTCTCAGCCGCGAGAGCTGACCGGTGGCAACGGCATGGTCGAGATGGGCACGTTCGTCGCGATCCTGCTCGGCAATGTGGCCGGCGGCCTGCTGATCGCGATGCCGGAGAGCGGCGCGCGCAACGTCGCGATCGTCTGCCTGCTGCTTGCATTGATTGGCCGTGCGGTGGCGCAGGCGATCCCGCAAGCGCCGGCGACCGATCCCGGCCTGGTCGTCAACTGGAATCCGTTCACCGAGACCTGGCGCAACCTGAAACTCGCGCACGGCAACGTCGTGGTGTTCCGCTCGCTCTTGGGCATCAGCTGGATGTGGTTCTTCGGCGCGGTGTTTCTGAGCCAGTTCCCGAGCTTTGCGAAAGACGTGCTGCACGGCGACGAGCAGGTCGCGTCGCTGCTGCTGGTGGTGTTCTCGATCGGCATCGGCACCGGATCGCTGTTGTGCGAAGTGCTGTCTCGCCGGCATGTCGAGATCGGCCTGGTGCCGCTGGGCGCGATCGGCATGAGCGTGTTCGCGCTCGACCTGTACTTTGCGTCGCGCGCGCTGCCACCAGCAACCGGCTACACGATCGGCGAGTTCATCCGGCTCGCCGCGCACTGGCGCGTGCTGATCGACCTGGGGCTGCTCAGCTTGTTCGCGGGCCTCTACAGCGTGCCGATGTATGCGCTGATCCAGTTGCGTTCGCCGCCCACGCACCGCGCACGCGTCATCGCGGCGAACAACATCCTGAACGCGCTGTTCATGATCGCGAGCTCGGTCATCGTCGGCGCGCTGCTGGGCGCGGGCTTCTCGATCCCGCAGGTATTCCTGTTCGTCGCGCTCGCGAACGTGGTGGTCGGCGTCTACGTTTTCCTGCTGGTGCCCGAATACCTGCTGCGCTTCGTCGCATGGATCACGTCGCACCTGGTCTACCGCTTCAAAGTTGTGGGCGAAGAACAGATTCCGCTCGAAGGCCCCGCGATCCTCGCTTGCAACCACGTGAGCTTTGTCGATGCCATCCTGCTGATGGCCGCGAGCCCGCGCCCGATCCGCTTCATGATGGACCACCAGATCTTCTCGGTGCCACTGCTGGGCTGGCTGTTTCGGCTGGCCAGGGCGATTCCTGTCGCGCCGCGCAAGGACGATCCGGCGATCTACGAAGCCGCGTTCGAAACGGCGAATCGCGTGCTCGAAGAAGGTGAACTGCTCGCGATCTTTCCGGAAGGCGGACTGACGCCGGACGGTGCGTTGCAGCCGTTCGAAGGAGGCCTCATGAAAATCATCGAACGGGCGCGCGCCGAGCGCCTGGAGCCGGTCGTGGTGCCGATCGCATTGACGAACTTGTGGGGCTCTTACTTCAGCCGCATCGAGCCGAAAGGCGCGATGACGCGGCCGTTTCGGCGCGGTGCACTCAACCGTATCGGTCTGCAGGTCGGCGCGCCGGTCGCGGCCGAATCGGTCGATCCGGTGACGTTGCGCGAGACGATGGGCAGCCTGCTTGCGCGCGGCTGAGCTTGGCTGGCGGATGAGCCCGAAGAAAAGACGAACACCAAGACAAAGAACCACGAACACGAAGCGTCCTGATTTCGTGCTGCGGCGCGACACCAACGGCTGGCGCATGCAGGTCTGGACCTCGTTTGCGCTCTCAGTCTGCGCGTGCGCCCCCGGCGTGCTGCGCCTGCCGAGCCAGGAGCTCGACCGCGCGTTTCTCGCGATCGGCTTTTTCTTCTGCCTGTTCACGACGTCTGCGGTGTCCAGGACGATTCGCGGCAACCGCGACGGTCAGATCGACAACTCCGCCTGAATGTTCGCCGTCTGGACCGCCTTCGGCGCCGCCATCTGCCTGACCGCGCGGGGTCTTTGGCGCATGACACGATCGGCGTCTGGCCAAAGAGCTACGTGACCGTCGCCTGGCTGTTTCTCGTGAGCACGACGTTCGCGATGGCGAAGTGCGTGCGGGACCAGCAGGAGGCGGACTTGATGGCGCGGGGGAATGGCGGGGCGACAGAGGCGGGTGCGGCGCGGGATGTGCCGATGGTGAAGGGGTGATCGGGTTGCTGAAGGGCAGCGAACGACCCGTTGCTGCCGTTCGCGGGCTGGAACTTGACGCCAAGAAGCAGACGTTTTGCCGATGAAATGAAACGCCGATGGTCGTCGACCATCTGGTGTTGTGGGTTCTAGATCCACCAACGACTCGCTCCCTGTCGCGAGGCGGACGCCTTTGGCGTACTCCGAGCGGACCTTAGTGGCCGTCTGCCTCCGGCTGCCCCTCTTTCTCGTAGGCCCTGCGCACCAGTTGCGCCAACAAACGAGCGGGCTCGCTCAGGCTGCCACGTGCGCGATGGACGAGTCCGATGTCGCGATGAAAGGTTTGAGGGCCCAGATCGATCGATCGCACGGCCGCCGGCCAGCGGCGATCGCTTGCCGTCTCCGGCACCAAGGCGATGCCAGCGCCTTTGGCGACCAGTCTGACGATGGCGTCGAGTTCGTCCAGCTCGCAAACCTCCTGCACGCTCAGGTGGGCCGCACGCAGGAAGCGATCGACCTGCCGGCCGCCGAAGGATGCGCGGTTGTAGCGAACGAACGGCTGGCTCGAAAGCAGCTCGGCCCAATCCTCTCCTTCGACGTGGCGCGGCACCAGCAGCCGGAAAGGCTCATGTGCGAGCGTGGTCCAGCGCAGATCGCCGTGCAGAGAAAACGGCGGCCGGATGATGGCCGCCATGTCGATCTCGCCTGCATCAACAAGGTCGAGCAACTCCATCGACAAGCCTGGCACGACACGCGTGCGGCCATCGGGCAATTGCCTGCGGAATCGAACGAGTGCCCCTGGCAGCAGCGAACGTTGCACTGATGCAATCGCGCCGATGTTGACCACCGCTGTCGCCTGTCGCCCCGCTTTGCGTGAGCCCAGGTTGTTGTAGAGGCGAATCAGCTCATGCGCCTGCTCGAGCGTCTGCTGCCCCATCGCGTTCAGGCGCGCCGCTCGCCCCGTACGATCGAAGAGCGCGAAGCCGAGCTCTGCTTCCAGCCGATGCATCTGCGCGCTCACGGCCGCCTGTGTCAGGCCTATCTTGTTGCCGGCGGCGGCGAAGGTGCCCTCTCTGGTCACTGCAACAAAGGTCTTCAGCTCGCGGATCATTCATCAGTTCTGTTGATGCTCAGCTCGACTATATATTGATATTCGTTTTGCGCAGCGGCACCTATGATTCAGGCATCCCAGCAACCACGAAGCTGCCGACATGCTTGCGCCCACCACGAATCCCGGACCGTTGTCACCCTTCCACGTCGCCTTCCCGGTGCACGACCTCGCACTGGCGCGCCAGTTCTATGGAGAGACCCTTGGCTGCCCGGAAGGCCGCAGCGCGGACGACTGGATTGACTTCAATTTCTATGGCCACCAGATCGTGGCGCATCTGGCGCCCGACGAAACCGGCCTCGCGCAGCGCAACGCGGTGGACGGGCACGGCGTGCCGGTGCGCCATTTCGGCATCGTGCTGCCGATGGCCGCATGGGACGAGGCCGCACAGCGCCTGAAGGCCAAGGGCATCGAGTTTGTGATCGAGCCGTACACGCGCTTCAAAGGCGAGCCCGGCGAGCAGGCCACGATGTTCTTCCTCGACCCGTCAGGCAACGCGCTGGAACTCAAGGCTTTCGCCGACATCGCGCGGCTGTTTGCCAAGTAGGCGGCGACCAATGAAACGTCTGATTCTTGAGCGATATCCAGAAGCAGCTCAGCTGCCCAAGCTGGACGTCAAGTACGTGGTGGTGTCGTCCGCGAACCGGATCCCGATGCTGCAAAACGGGACGATTGACATCGAGTGCGGCTCGACAACCAACAACGCTGTCCGGCAACAGCAGGTGGCGTTCGCCCTCACGACCTACGCCGAGGAGATCTGCATCGCGGTTAAGGCGGGTTCCGGCATCCAGTCGATCGGCCAGTTGGAAGGCCGCAAGGTGGCGCAGGGACGATCCCGCTTTGGAACAGAGCATCGACGACACGCTGCGAAGCATGATGGAAAGCGGCGAGATCGCGCGGCTCTACTACAAGTGGTTCTTGAAGCCGATTGCGCCAGCGCGAACATCCGTCAATCTGCCGGTGTCCAAGGCGACCAAAGCGGCCTGGGCGAACCCGAACGACAAGCCCGCGGAAGAGTACGCTCGGCGCTGATGTGCAACTGCTGAGACCTGAGCCATGAGTCACTTCCAGCGCATCGCTCTCGAGCACGCAAGCCGCCTTGTCAACCATGGCCCGACCGTGCTGGTCACGAGCCGCAGTGCCGACGGCAAGCGGCGCAATGTGATGGCCGCGGCCTGGTCGATGCCGGTGGAGTTCACGCCGCCGCGCATTGCCATCGTGATTGAAAAGCGCACCTTCACGCGCGAGCTGGTCAGCGACAGCGGTGCGTTCGGCATCTGCATCCCAGGCGCGGCCCTCGCCGACCTGACCTACGCCGTCGGCAGCCGCACGGGCCGCGACGGCGACAAGTTCTCCCGTTACGGCATCGAAGTGACGCCCGGCCCGGCACTCGGCTTGCCCTTGATCGAGGCGGGCTGCGCTGCCTGGCTCGAATGCCGCCTGATTCCGGAGCCCCATGCGCAGGACGCCTATGACACCTGCTTCGGCGAGGTGCTCGCCGCCGCAGCGGACACGCGGGTGTTCGAACGTGGCCGCTGGTCGTTCCGGGAGGACAACACGTCCTTGCAGACCATTCATCACCTCGGCGCAGGCAAGTTCGTCCACGCCGGGGGCACGCTGTCGGCCAAGGCGCTGACCTGACGCTGGCTCAACACTTCAAGGAGAACACCGCCATGTCGACGACGCTTGAGAACCTGTTGGACAACCAGCAAGGCGCCTATCGAGTCCTTCCTGGCGGTGCGGCGTACTGCACCGGCATCGTCCCGTACGACGGATTCGAGGTTGTTCGCATTCAGCTGCGCTCCTGGTTGCCGCTCGATGAGGCCTACGCCTTCGTCGAGGAGTACCTGAGAAGCCAGGGCCGCCCCATCCAGGCCTTCTGCGGGATAGAGATGCGAGTCCCAAAGCAGCTCACGCTGGCAGACTGGTCGAGCTTCAACACGCCCTACCTCGCGCAGTTGCGAAAGTGGGGGCTCGTGCACGGCGACTACAGCGAGGTTTGCCGATCAAACATCGCGCTCGCGTCTTTCGCTCCGCAAGAGCCCTCCATGTGCGCCTTCAGCTTTACCGCGCCGACTTCGGCCGAGGGGGTTTCGTTCTGCCTCTCTGGAACGGCCGATCTCGACTTGAACGACAAGATCATCGCGGAGCACGATACCCGTCCTGCGGCAATGAAGAAGCGGGTTCGGCACACCCTTTCGGTGATGGGTTCGAGCTTGAGCAAGCTAGGCCTTTCCTGGAGAGACACCCATCAGCTCGCCCTCTTTCATGTCTGCGAGATCCCAGACCTTTGGGAGGCGTCGGTGCTCGGCGAGGTCGGAGAAGCCGTACGCCAAGGCGTGATCATGTATCGGGCTCGACCGCCTATCGTCGGCGGCGAGGTCGAGCTCGAAGCGCGAGGGCACCGCAGGGGCCTGACCCTCTGATCTCCGACGCCACCAGGGGCATCAAGCGCACCCGGCGTACCGCGAAGCGGACGCTGGAGGAGGTCCGCTTT